>PIZK01000009.1 GCA_002835545.1 Alteromonadales bacterium alter-6D02 | reverse complement strand
TGACAGTGTGCTGATTTTTTGTGTTTAGCCATAATAATCTCAAGTGGATAAATAGTGAGGTTATTATTCTAAAAGCCCATTAGCATTGGTAGGTGGGGTTAATTGACCGCTTACGTTTATAAAACTAATAAGATCAACAAGCTAAATAACTAAAAGGTTAGATAATCTGCTTTTATTTGTTCTGGGAACACTGCACGAAGAGAAGTAAGGGAGAATTGAAATAAATAAACAACGATCAATCAATGGTACACCATCAGGAAAACCAGTAGAAAAGAACGCCCAAAGTACGCCTTAAGGAATTAAAAACGCCTGTACTAAGTAATACCAATCCAATCAAGCATTGAAGCGTTCGAAATGCGATAGTTCTAACGTTGGGGTACAGATAAAGGTTTCCGTCGACATGTTCGCGACTCCGTAGTTAAAGCCTTTGCCTGCGCTAATTTCTCAGCCCTAATATTGTAATTACGTCCATAGACCCAAAGCCAAAAAGTAAGACCGACGGCAACACCACAGCTTATTTGCCCAATCAATCCATATTTTTGTATAACCTCAATAAAGACTGAAGCCGTTCCCATTAAAAAGCCGACTCCTGTAACATAGTTACCTTGCCCTGTTAGTCGTGATAACGAAGCGATAACTAAACAGATAACAATAAATATTAAAAATAACAATAAATAATACAACACTTGGCTAAGCTCATTTTGTGTAATTTGACGCGAAATTAGCCCATGTTGATAAGAGACATACATAATGAAAATGAATATGGAAATAGAAGAAAACACAGGGATCAAAACGCCAGTAAATTCCCGTAAGTTTCTATGGGTTTTGTGGAGTACAATGTTAAGTGCTGTTGCAATATGCTTAGTACATGTATCAAAGACTGCGAGTGGAAAGCCAATAATCGCAAGCCAAAACGGAAAGTCAGATACATCTAACCCTATTTTATCTAAACTCAATAGAGCAACCTGTTGAATAGCCGCATCTAATGCAGGAATAATAATATCAACTTCAATGAACTGAGGCATAAGCTGGTCACTTCCCAAATAGTTAATAAGAGCAAACTTTAACTCGACGTTCTCTTTTAAAGACCTACCTAGACGAAGTACAAACCCATGTTTTCTTATTTTTAGAAACCCGCTTAATCTTTTTGGCTTTAATTAGATTATTAATAACCCCCGTAAACTCAGATTTAGACCTCTTCAGTTTTTTCCTAATGAACTCAATCGTGTTTTCGCTATTGAAGTGTGATAAGACAGTTTGTTCAAGACTTTTTTCAATCTTACTCACCACAGGGGGCTGACTTTTCTGAACGATGGCTTTTGGCTCAAGGGCAATTAAATATTTCACTTTATGCAGCTGACATTGAAAACGAAATGCTGTGACTAGTGAATTATCTCGCGAATAAAGAACAAACTGACTCATTTCACGTTGCGACTCTGATAACGAAGCAACTAAACCGACTGCATTACCAATAATGTAAAAATCAGCTTGATTTGATCCGACAGGGTAACCAGATAGATATAAAAATAGCTTTCTTTCACATACCTCTTTTACGGCTGCACTTCTTGAAAAAACCATCACTTTATCTGAAATTGTAGGATTAATTTTTTCAATTTCTTTTGAGCCAACATTTTCAGCATCTACAAATATAAACTTCATAAAAACTCCAAATCCATCTGGGCAAATAGCGGTCTAATCATCGAGTTAAAATAAGCCAATTAAACAAGCATTGATTGGCTAATCTAATTTAGAAAAGTACGAAACTCAATAAGCTAAATGGCTATTTGTAAATATTCTCTCAAGAAAAAGAGTTTGGACATTTCACTTTTCATTTATTTACAATCTAACCTGTGGTTTTCTTAAAAAACGCCCTTAAAACCAAGTGTCGGCAGTGCTAAGCTCTTACAAAAACCTTGATTGTGTGCGGGTAAAAAGTCATTGCGTAGCATGATTGGGAAGTCTTATGCTTAAATTAGGTTAATGGTTTTTCGCTAAAAAATAAGCCAAACATTTCAAGATAGTTATATTTCAAAATAGTTATGTAAATCGTAACCAAGGATAAAGCTCGAATTCATCCGAAGGAAGTCGTTGCAACTTAATGGGTCAAGAACAGCGCGAGCCATAAACGCTAAAGGCGATGCCCGCACAGAACTAGTGTAATCATATTTAAATTAACCATACCAAGAAAATAACTGCCACTATATAATCCCCTGACAGTTAGCTTTTCTTCAACTCCCTGACATCAAGGACTCCAATGATCAAAGTCATCTTCTCACACGGCAAAGAAAGCGGCCCTTGGGGCAGTAAAATAACGCAGTTAGCGAGTATTGCAAAAGAATTGGGGTTTACTGTTGATAGCATTGACTATACACAGCTCAGTGATCCAGACCAAAGAGTCGATAAGCTAAATAGTTACTTAACAGAGCTACACGAGCCTTATGTGTTAGTGGGTTCAAGTATGGGCGGTTATGTTTCATTGGTTAGTGCAGCTAGCCACCAGCCACAAGGATTGTTTTTATTAGCTCCCGCGCTGTTTATGCCAGATTATCAGCAGCAAACTTATTTAACACCGCCATGTCCTGTTGAGATCATTCATGGCTGGGCTGACGATGTGATTCCAGTGGCGCACTCAATCCAATATGCCCAAAGAGCACAATGCACCTTGCATTTAATTGACGGCGACCACCGTTTAAATAGCTCACTTGAGCAAGTGTGTGAATTATTCCGTGCTTTTTTAATTAGGATAAAGCCTACAGCAACCTAACTAAAATAGAGCAAGTTATGACGGATTAACACCCCAAATTGCTCGACTTAACGATAGCTTTTAATCGCTAGCTCTTTTGCCGCCGCCCACGATGGTTGATTATCACTGCTGCGACAAACAATTATTAGAGCAATCAGGCGTTAACGCAATTGCCATCAGATGCATCTAGCTGTTCCTTCATAATTGGCTAGTATTTTTGTTTTCATGTCACGACAAACTAATTTAGCTTCTTTATCGCTTAAGCCCCAGACGACTAATCGAGCATTACGTTCAAACCGATTACCCTTGGTTAAACTTAGATAAGTTGTACTCATGGCTTCATCGACGAATAAGCTTTGGTATTGACTGTGGATGTCTGATTTACACTCTGAAGATTTGATGATGCATTCTGGACATTTTTCGAGTAGCTTGCTTGGATAATTACCACTTCGCTCTGTGCAATCACTTTGCGAGACCATCTCGCCCATAAAAACGAACTCTAACTCTCTGGAACTGTTCGGTACGGAGAAGTAAACCCGAGACTCCAGATAAACTGGCTGCTCAATAACTGAAGGGTTGCTATCAACTCCGTTATAGTAATAAAGCCCAATTGCGGCCAGCACAATTAGAAACACTAATTTTTTCATCGACTCATCCTTGTCTCGACACTATCAATAGTTGTTTAATAATATATCAATCGAAACTACCAACAATTCCAATAGTTTCTCTTACAGGCGTAATCTAATTTATTAAGCAATTAAAATCAATAAGCTAAATGCTCCTAGATAAATGCAGCCCTAGCGCTGCCTCATCAATTAGATTGCTAAGCAAAGGAGAAAATGTCCCCTGCGCCAATGTTAATTTGATTAAATTATTAACGCGCACTGATTTTTGTATTTTAGGATTATCTAATCCAATAAAATTAGAAAATTACCCATAAATAACTTTTTATGAGGGCCAAAACCTCTCGATGAAACACTAAGATTACGCTCCGTTTATCAGCGACACCAACGCATCTGTACTTGTTTGCTAGTTTATTAAACACATACTCGCCTTTGGTCGACTCCGACAATGAATGTCTATATGATAAGTCGACAAAATGGTATCCAATATATTAAAAAATTAAATAAAGTTAATATTCATATAATTATAACGTAGGAATAAACAATGAAGTTGAAACTCGCTTTTTCATTATTTCTTGGCTTGTGCGGCTCTGCGACCGCAGCTACCGGTTATTACCGCTCGCCAGATATTCATAAAGACACCTTAGTTTTTACCGCTGAAGGCGACCTGTGGGTTAGCCAACTGAACCAGCGCCAAGCCCGTCGTTTAACCACCCACCCTGCTGAAGAAACGCAAGCAGCTATCTCAAACGATGGCAGTCAGGTGGCGTTTGTTGCTAACTATGAAGGCACTAAAGAAGTCTATGTGATTGGCATCAATGGTGGTATTGCCAAGCGTATTAGTTTTGAAAACAGTGCAGTTAAACTGCAAGGCTGGACCGCTGACGATAAAGTGTTGTATAGCAGTAACAACCGTGTTGGTCCCAAAGGTAACTGGACTTTACGCCAAGTTGACCCAGAAAATCTCGTAGCCAGCACCATCCCACTAGCTGATGCTATTGAAGGCGCAATCGACCAAGATAATAAGAACATCTATTTCGTACAGTTTGGTTTACAAGTTTCAACCGATAATGCCAAGGTATATCGCGGTGGGGCTAAGGGCGAGCTATGGTCATACCGTTTGGGTTCAAGTAAAGAAGCGAAAAAGCTCACTACAGATCATATCGGCTCGGTACGTCAACCTATGGTTTACCAAGACACGCTTTACTTTATTAGCGATGCAAGCGGTAACGATAACATTTGGTCTATGAACCTTGATGGCAGTCAGCAACGCCAAGTTACTCGTTATAAAGACTGGCCAGTACGCTCGGCTAAATTAGATCAAGGTAAGATCATTTATCAGTTAGGCGCCGATCTTAAGTTATTAGACTTAAACGCCGCTAACAGTGACACCTTAGCCATCGAACTCACCTCAGATTTACCTAATTTACGTGAACATTGGCTCAACCAACCACTTAAATATGCGACATCAACACGCCAAGCATCAGATGACGACAAAGTGGTGATCACTGCTCGCGGACGCGTCGCTGTCGCTAGCATTGATAACTCACGCTTAGTTGAAATTGCCACACAACCTGAATCAAGAACGCGTAAAGCCATTCTTAGTCATGACGGTAAGTGGGTTTACGCCATTAATGATACCAGTGGTGAAATGGAGCTATGGAAATATGCTGCCGATGGCTCAGATAACGCGAAACAATTAACCGACAACGGTTCAATTTTCCGTTGGGACATTTCATTGTCTCCAGACGGTCAGTGGCTAGCTCACGATGATATGAATGGTGATCTATGGCTGCTAAATATCAACACAGGCAAAAATAAGAAAATCATGAGTATGGGCGCTGGACTCGACCCATACTCTCGCGTGGTTTGGTCGGCTGATAGCAAATTATTAGCAACAACCCGCAGTCATCAGAAGGATGAGCGCAGCCGTGTTGAACTTTTTTCAATTGATAGTAGCAAATCACTGACCCTAACCAGTGATAAATATAATTCATTCTCTCCGGCATTTAGCCCAGATGGTAACTGGATTTATTTCTTATCAGATCGTTCATTTACCGCCAGTCCAACCTCACCGTGGGGTGATAGAAACCTTGGTACTACGTTTGATCGCAGAACCCAAGTATTTGCTTATTCATTAAAGAAAGATGCCAGCTTCCCATTTCAAACCGCCAATGAATTGATGGTTAAACACAATGATAAGTCAGATAAGAAAGAAGATAAAAAGGCTAAAAAGAACAGCTCTGTCGATTGGAAAGGGTTAACCGATCGCCTATGGCAAGTACCAGTACCATCAGGCAACTACGCCAGCTTAAGCGTCAATGATAAGTTCCTTTATCTAACCGACCGCGTGAATGAACCAAAGACGAAGCCAACGCTTCAGTCAATTAAAATCAAACCGTCACCTAAGTTAACTCAATTTGCTAACAATGTAGCCGATTACAGCTTATCTGATGATGGCAAGCGTATGTTTGTTAAACTCAGGGGTGGTAACAACAGCAAGCTCTATATTGTTGATGCCGGCGGCAAGATGCCTTCAGATTTAACAGACGCAAAAGTTGTCACCAAAGATTGGCAGTTGCTGATTAACCCTCGCCATGAATGGAATCAAATTTTTCATGACGCCTGGATTATGCATCGCGATTCTTTCTTTGATAAAGACATGCGCGGCTTAGATTGGCAAGCAACCAAAGAAAAGTATCAACCGCTGTTAGACCGTATTACCGATCGACACGAGCTAAACGATATCTTTGCTCAGATGATGGGTGAGCTTAACGCTCTACACTCCCAAGTACGTGGTGGTGATGTTCCTAAAGATGCTAATAGTGCTAGAACGGCTACCTTAGGTGCGGTACTAACTCAAGGTCGCCGTGGTGTCTTAATTGAACACATTTATCAATTTGATAAAGAGCTGCCTAGTCAAGCCTCACCATTATTACGTCCGGGTGTAGATGCAAGAAATGGCGATATCATTACCGCAATTAATGGCATAACAATTAAGTCTGTTGCCGATCTTAACCACCAATTACGCAATCAAGCGGGTAAGCAAGTGTTACTCTCGCTAAAACGTGGCAGAAAAGCAGTACAAACCATTGTGACACCGACATCACCTAGAACCGATAGAACTCTACGTTATAACGATTGGGTGAATAACAATCGTATAAAAGTTGAGAAAGCGCATAAAGAAATCGGCTATTTACACTTAGAAGCAATGATCGCAAAAGATATTGCAAGCTTTGCCCGTGAGTTTTATGCCAACTACAACAAGCATGGTTTAATTATCGATGTTCGTCGTAACAATGGCGGTAATATTGATAGCTGGATCATTGAGAAGTTATTACGTCGTGCGTGGATGTTCTGGCAAGCGCCAATTGGTGAAGCGTCAACGAATATGCAGCAAACTTTCCGTGGTCACCTCGTCGTGTTAGCCGATCAATACACCTACTCTGATGGTGAAACATTTACGGCGGGTATTAAGGCACTTGATATTGCTCCAGTCATTGGTAAAAAAACAGCTGGTGCGGGCGTTTGGCTTCGTGGCATGAACCGTTTATCTGATAACGGTATGGCCCGTGTTGCTGAGTTCCCACAATATGCAATGGACGGCCGCTGGGTGGTTGAAGGCAGTGGTGTCGAGCCAACAATTGAGGTGGATAATTTACCGCATGCAACATTTAATGGTAAAGATGCTCAATTAGAGACAGCGATTAAGTATCTAAAAGGTCAAATGAAGAAGTCACCAATTAAGCCATTGAAGGCAAAACCGTTCCCTAAGAACCCACAACCTGCGGACGATATCTTGCCTAAATAGGCAGGTGAATCACCGCTTGATTAACAAAAATGCCGCGAGGGAAACCTAGCGGCATTTTTTATTGGTGTTGTTTGAAGCAACCAAATATTGTCGTCCTGAAATGCTTTTATTCAGGGTCTTGTTTTGCTTTTAAAAAGAGAGATTCCGGCTAACAACATGCCGGAACGACGATGCAGGGTGTTAATTGCCCGTCCCCCTGAAAATCGGTTATTCAGAGTGACGCTTGGTAATTACAAGCAATGAATCGTCTAAACAGATTTCATTTCGATCGCATCAAGCTCAGTTTCGCTGAGCAATGAACGAAGATGCTCAATGATCTCATCATTACTAGCAATCATATAAAAATCAACTCCATTACCATTGCCATCTAGAATGATAGATAGCATATTATTACTCGCCGTGATCGTTGAAATTCGTTCAACCGCTATCGATTGCTGAGGGACAACTTTAGCTAGAGGCATTGCCTGCAAGCGTGAAAAATCAAGCTTGTCATCGTTTCTTTTTATCAAATTACCTAACGCATTTTTAGCAAAGTAGCCATCAGTATAGCGATAGCAGCTCAATAGCAGCGGCAGCACTAACAATAGCAGAAATGGTATCATTTCATCATAGACAAACCATTGATAAAAAAAGCTCACTATAAGCGAAATAATGATAGAAAATAGAAAGTATTTATACAAAGACGGCTTAAGTTTCAAAACGTATTCCCAAACAATAAAAAATTGTCGCTAGAATAACATTTTTCTCACTCACAGGTAATAGGCCGCCATTGAACGGCGTTTACAGCATCCCCCTAAAGTATGTTATTGAGGGCCTCACGGTGAGATAAAACAGAACACTTAAGCAAGACAAAGATCCCGGCTTAAACATTACCGGGAAGACATATAGGGGTAAATTCACCACGAATGAAATAACCGAATGTCGTCGTCCTGAAAGTGTGTTATTCAGGACCTCAGGTTGAGATAGAACTTAAATACGACACAGATTCAGGTTTAAACACCACTGGGGGGCATATATGGGTAAGCTAGAGCTCTGCCAACAAACCCTATTATGGCGAGGCACCATTTAATGAGTCGACGTAATCGGATAATTTCCGTACTTTTAATTCAGTCAACAACACCATCAGAAAACCCAACGAGCCAATTACAACGTAAAAAGAGTTTAAGCCTTGATGATCAGTCACTGCACTTAAACCAAGCAATAAAAACAATGCGCTACATAGGCTATGAATTAGGTCATTAGTGTGTAATTCAAAGCGTTTTGTCGCAATATCATAAGAAATGTTTACACGATTAGCTAAACCACCCAAAGTAACTTTAATCCGATTGTTAGTTTGCTTAGCTTTAAACCCTTGGTTGATTAATTTATCGAGCAATTCATCCATTTTTTGATTTTTCGTCCTTCATAGTTTGAACGAGCATAATAACTTATAGCATTTTCTTATTACAATAAGTGGCTTTTTCAAAGTCATTAATATTCATAGATATATTGTCAACATCTGGAAATAGCTCAGCAAGTTTACTTACCATACGTTGTGACAAATCAGCTTTTTGTTCGGTAGTTCGACCTTGCATGATATTGCCAAAGACGTGAATAAAGTTTTGCTTTTGATTTCCCACGATATAAGTGCTAAATGGGTTGACCCTAACTTTTATATCATTTTCATCAAATAAGCCCGCCGAGTTTGCGACAAGATGTATTTGCTCATTTATTACTTCTTCAGGGTGCATTGTTAAAATAGCGGATGAACAATCGATCACAAAATGTGGCATAAAAACTCCTACGTGGGTGTGTAAATTTAATTAATCATGCACTACCCTCTCGCGGTGCAAGCTTACAATTTAAAGTAGAAGCTCAGTTTGATCAATCTAATAAGCGACTTTCGACGAATACTTAATAAGTCATCATATAGCCATTGTGCTTTTTTCAAACAAACCGTCCCTAAAACAACCAACTTAGACTTTAGTCGCCCGTTCATCTAAATATTAAGTAAGCAAATTGTTCACCAAACACACTCTTATGATGCTGAGTCGTTAAAGTAGGCTGTTACTCTTTACCTTTTCAAGTAAAAAGTCGATGAATGCTCGGAGCACCGGTTTAGGATATTTGCTGCCATGATAGACAGCATAAATGTCGCCGCTAGACCCTTCGTGTAATGACGGCTGCCACTCAGGTAAGCACACAACTCATGCTCGTAAAGAGGGTGAAACTGAACAACGACTATGTGCATTAGCGGCATGGCAAGAGTCTCCATTATTCAATAATACTGAGCGCGCAGTATTAACGTTAACTAAAGAAATCACCCATGTATCATCACATGGCGTCACTGAAGCGACTTATCAAGCATGTGTTGAAGAGCTAAACAATGTAAAGCTGCTCCTCACCGATTATTTTTCAGTTTTTTGTTGGCGAGCAGCTTGAGCAAGCGCTAAATTGTCGAACTTTGTCGTTTTCACTTTAGCAATGGTGACTGTACCTTTTAATGTTGAAGATAGCACCAGCGTTTGACCAAATGAATTATCGACTACACGACTGATGCTTTGCTCATCTTGACGTGATAATTTAAACTCAAGGGCAAAGTTATTGTTCTTTTTACTGGTCTCTATCGTCATTTTCATCATATCGATAGCTTGACCTTCTTCGCTTTCTAACCCAATCTCAATCACAGCTGACTGACCTAACGCTGTCATTAGTTGCGGAGCGCTATCTAGCGTTGCATGTTTAAGTTGAATCGGAAGCTCACTACTTTTATAACGTTGTGGCACATCATAGATCTCAGCTTCAATGAAAATAACCTCTTGCGCATATGTTGGCCATGCCAACCAACTAGCACAGAACAAAAACAAAGATACTAACTTTTTACTCAACATAATTCTTCCTTACATTAATAGTGTTTTTCTAGTGCCTATTACATCACCTAAAAAAGAACCAAACAATATAACAAACTGATATTCATATAAATTCATCATATTCATTGCGATGAATTTTACTTTTCCTCTTTTTTAAGTGATACCAATTAATGCATAATTGTACTCATCAATTTATGCTGGAAATCAAGACATGGACTTTGCGAGTCAATTATTAACTTTACGGCAAAATAAACAGTGGACACAAAAAGAAGCAGCTGCCGCAATTGACATTCAGCAATCTTATTTATCAAAATTAGAAAATGGACTATTCCAGCCTTCCGACGAAGTTATCGACAAGATTTGCGTTGCTTATGCCATCGATAAAAAAACGCTCGTCCCATCCTTGCCCAGTCATGGGGTGAGTCTTTATGCTAGGTTTGGCATTGTAGCCATCATTGGTGTAGGTTTACTTTCTTTTTTGCTTGGGTACTTTTCTTTGCTATACCCAACAACCTACTATACTTATCAAGCGCAGCCTTCACATACAATGTCTAAAGCTCCAACAGGATTAAAGCAAACGTCGCTAGTGCAAGCTCCGTCAGAGCAAGCAACGCACGTTTACTACCATTTAACGGATCAATACCTCGGTGATAAATATATTCAAGCAATAGCCAACACCCCGTTTGTATACACTTTAATAGCAGAGAGAGAAATTAGCAGCAGTGAAAATAACGGGCTGATGGCGTTTGGCGTCTTTATCTTTATATTCGGTATTGGTTATATATTATTGCTAAAGTTATTGACATGATTGATAGGCAGCATGTAAAAAAGGCTGTAATGTAAACTATAATATTCATGAAGAGCGCTAGTGTAATTGCCTCTGTTTTTGCATTCAGCTGCTTAAACTAAAGGATTTGATATGACACATAATAGTAGTAGTGAGGTCGTTATTAGACGACTTTATCAAATTACCAACAAGTACAGTGATGGTTTTGAAGCACAAGTCATTGAGCTTCTAAATATGGGGCTTGAACGGCTCAACCTTGATATTGGTATTTTATCTAGAATCAAGGGGGATACATACACGGTTATCCAATGTGTCACACCTGATGAAGTCGAGATGGCTCCAGGCGATCAATTTGAGTACAAAAATACTTATTGCGAAATTACTTGCCGTGAGAAAAGTGTTATTGCAGTTGAGCACTTTGCGATTAATGATCATTACGCAACACATCCAGCCTACAGTGCATTTGGTTTAGAATCATATATTGGTGTGCCAATATTCATTGAGGGTGAGCTCTATGGCACGCTTAATTTCTCAAGTGTCAAACCTTACCCGCGCAAGTTTCATGAGTTTGACCTTGATGTTATTCAACTTATGGCGTCATGGATTGAGGTAGAAATAATCCGCCGTAAACAGGAAGCTAAACTAACAGCACTGAATGCAAAATTAAAAAAACAGGCGCTATCAGACCCATTAACTGGGATTGCAAACCGCCGTGGTATGTTCAAACACCTTAAAAAAGATATCAACCGCTTGTCTCGCCACAGCTCCTCTGGCTATTTGATGATTCTTGACATTGATTTTTTCAAAAACATTAACGACAAACATGGCCACCAAGTAGGTGACAAAATACTCATTAGTATTGCAAAGAAACTAAAGCAGTCGATACGAGATTACGATTTCATTGCCCGTTTTGGCGGCGAAGAGTTTTTATTGTGGCTTCCAGACACTAAGGAAGGGCAAGAGCAAAGCGTCTACCAGCGAATAATGACAAATATCCAAAGTATCGATCTACTTGATTCAACAATTACCGCCTCAATTGGTGCCTGTTATTTCGAGTTAATGCACCATGACAATATGGCGTTTGCCCACAAAGTTGATGAATTGATAGCAAAAGCAGACCAAGCACTATATCAAGCGAAACGTAACGGGCGAAATCGAATAGAGTATTATCATCCAGATTTTTTATGATGCTACGACTTAACATACAAAATATAAATACAGACTATAATATAAAGAATGATAATTTCTAAAGCCCAGAAGAGACTGAACATAATTGAGGCAATCAAAAAATAAATTACTATTTTAAAGCCCTAAATTATTACTAAATGATGTAAGCCATGATATGGTTAAATTAATCAAATATAAAAAAATAATTCAATGCAAGCAAATATACAGTCGTTATTAGAGCAAGCTCAGCAAATGTGCGAGACACGCGGTGCTAGATTTACAATAACGCGTAAAAAAGTTTTAGAGTTGATGCTTAAACATGGCGGAGCTATCAGTGCTTATGATTTACTCGATAAATTAAAAGAGACAGATACCGCTGCAAAGCCACCAACCGTTTACCGCGCTTTAGATTTTTTATTAGAACAGCACTTTATTCACCGAGTTGAATCTCAAAATGCATTTATTGCCTGTAATGATTTTTCAGATACACATCAATTACAGCTGTTCATTTGTGAAAAGTGCCAAGAAGTACAGGAAATTCATTCGCCACAGATTCAGCAATCATTAAATGACCAAGCACGTTTGAATGACTTTCAAATCAAAACACAAACAGTTGAGGCACGAGGGCTTTGCCATCATTGCCGAGTAGACTAACAACATTGTAGGAAATTAGTTAGACATGAATGTTGATTTTATTAATCCTTTTTTAGACTCTTTGCTTAATGTATTAAGCACCATGGCCAGCACTACGTTGAAACCTGGAAAACCCGCATTAAAGAAAAATGAAGTCGCTCACGGTGACGTTTCCGGGCTCATCGGAATGGTGGGCCCTAATACCAAAGGGTCACTCTCGATTTCCTTTGAAGAATCTTTAGCATTACAAATCATGCACCGCATGCTGGGTGAAAGCCCTAGTGAAATTAACGAAGAAGTAACCGATATGGTTGGTGAGATCACCAACATGGTAACAGGTGGCGCAAAAAACCTGCTAGGCAACAAAGGTTACGAATTTGATATGGCAACCCCTGTTGTTGTTTCAGGCAAAAACCACAGCATTTCTCATATGTCTGACGGTACAAAAATAATGATCCCATTTACTTCGCCTGATGGTAATGCCGTTATTGAAATTTGTTTCGATAAGTAACAAATTAAGTGTAATTACACAGGCAATCTTAACTAGATTACCTGTGTAAATAGCCCCCAGCTATCACCTCAAAACTCCACCAACAAGTCCGCCCTCACGTAAAAAACACCTAAAGCATTGAGTTTAAACAAAAAACGAAAATAACATTATTCAAGTTCAACAAAACGTTAAA
Organism: Alteromonadales bacterium alter-6D02; assembly: GCA_002835545.1. Taxonomy (GTDB): domain Bacteria; phylum Pseudomonadota; class Gammaproteobacteria; order Enterobacterales; family Psychrobiaceae; genus Psychrobium. The sequence continues at coordinate 94,271 of PIZK01000009.1, read as the reverse complement.
TAAATACGGTAATGATATTGATTATCATTAGTCATCGTGTAAACTACTGCACAATTATTTACTTTAACTGGAAGTTAGCATGTTCAATTCAAAACTTACTACTATTGCATCAGCAGTATTACTTTCACTGGGCCTAAGTGCCTGTGGTGGTAGCAGCGACAACAAAAACACTGCACCAACAGCTGTATCACTATCAGCAGTTGAAATTACTGAGAATGCAGTAGCACAAACTGTCGGTACACTAAGTGCAACAGATGCAGACTCTAACGAGTCATTCACTTACGCTGTTGACGATGCACGTTTTGAAATTTCAGGTTCTTCTCTTAAGTTAAAAGCTGACCAATCAATCGATTTTGAAACTGAGCAAGAAGTGACTGTGAGAATCACTGTCACTGATAAAAAAGACAACACATTTAGCGATAGCATCGTACTAACAGTAACTAACGAGTTAGATTCATACGATTTCTTAAATGCTGACGGTGAATCAAGTGTTGCTTACTCTGGTCAAATCGCTCGCCAAGTATTGATTAAAGAATTATTTAGCTTCATCGGTACACTAGAAACAACCTCAACTGTACTAGATACATTTGAAGATGGCGCAGCATTAAAAGCTGAACTGATGAGCCGTTATGCTGGTACAAAAGATGAGTGGAATGAAAGTGTTGATGACACGTTAGAGTTCACAACAGAACCTGAAGCTGTTCAAACAACTTACGGAAGCTTAAGTGGTTCTCATAAAAACCTACAAGGCAAAATCGCTGGTAAAGACGGTGCATTTGATGGCACTAACCGCGATTCGGCTACGCAAGATAAGAACTGGGATACTGACTTAGTGGGTTGGAACGCTAAGGGCTCAGCGACTCCTGATGGCGTTGTTATTGCATTATTTGACCAACTAGCGGCTAACTTAGATACATTTAAAGCTGGCTCAACGCGTGAAAATGTTATCGGTGAAACGATCACAAAACTATACGTTAACGAAGATGGTACTAATAGTCGTCAACTAGTACAGAAGTTCATCATGGGTGCAGTTAACTTCTCACAAGCAGCGGATGATTACCTAGATGACGCGACCGAAGGTAAAGGCTTGTTAGCTGGTAACATTACTGGCGATAAAGATGGTTCTAAGCCATACACAGCATTAGAGCATCAGTTTGATGAAGGTTTCGGTTACTTCGGTGCAGCTCGAAACTATCACGAATACTCAGATGATGAAATTGCTGGAAAAGGCGGTCGCCCAGAATGGCAAGTATTTAACGATAGCAATGCTGATGGCAAAATTGATTTAATGTCTGAGTACAACTTTGGTCATTCAACCAATGCAGCAAAACGTGACCGCAACACAGCAGACAAACCAAACCCAACAGACTTTACTAAAGATGCGTTTGATGCTTTCTTAAAAGGTCGTCACATCATTGCTCAAGCGGTTGGTGGTGAATTCACAACTGAACAAGCTGCTGAACTTAAAGCTGAAGCTCAAAAAGCGGTTATGGCTTGGGAAAAAGCGATTGCAGCAACAGCTGTTCACTACGTCAACGATACAATCGCTGATTTAGAGAAGTTAGGCACTGACGGTTACACTTCAGATGACTTTAACGATTTAGCTAAGCACTGGTCAGAGTTAAAAGGTTTCGCATTAAGCTTACAATTTAACCCATCAAGCCCTGTTTCTGCCGAAGACTTTGCAATGATTCAAGATAAAATTGGTATGAAGCCAGTCCTTACTGCAGCTGAAGTACCTGCATATAAAGATGAGTTGTTAGAAGCTCGAGCGCTATTAGCAGCTGCTTATGAATTTGATGCAGAGAACGTTGCTGACTGGTAACCACCACTCATTGGTTTGATGTAAATCATAAAAAGATTAGAAAAGACAAGCTCAGTAATGTGCTTGTCTTTTTTTTACTAAAACTAATGATAATCCTTCTCATTTGTGGTTAAATACCCTGCAAATTTATTACGTTCTCTGACTTCTTTTTTAAGGCATCAATGATGAGTAAAGTTTCTTCTTTTCGCCCACTGCTTTTATGCACAGTGATAGCTGGATTAATGACTGGCTGTGGTGAAAGTACCTCAAGTACTGCTGGTGATGGTTTCGGTGATAAAAACCCAACTAACCCAACACCACCAACCAACCCAAACGATGACTTCAATCAAACAGCACTATTAGCTAATCTAGCTGACAACGTCATCGCACCGGCTTACCAAAAATTTGAACAACTTAGTCAAGCTCAACAACAAGCGATCCACGATTACTGTCAATTAGAAAATAATTTTCAAACAAACGATGCACGTCAACCTATTGATGATGCATTAGCAACAGCGCAAACTAGCTGGCGTAACAGTATGAGCCAGTGGCAACACGCTGAAGTGATGCAAATTGGTCCATTAACCACTAACTCGGCAACATTACGTAATACCATCTATTCATGGCCAACCGTGAGCAGCTGTGGCGTCGACCAAGACGTGATGTTTTTTGAGCAAGGTACGGTCAATTCCACGCCATACGACATTACTAAGCGAACAGCAACACGCCGTGGCTTAGATGTTTTAGAATATTTATTATTTACCCCAACGACAGAACATAGTTGTAACAGCACTAAAGATATCTTAGCCAGCTGGCCAGATAAAACAGAACACGAACGCCGTGTATTACGTTGTAACTTCGCAGTTGAAGTGGCTACCGACCTTAACAATAATGCAACCACGATAGTGGAACAGTGGAGCGGTAACAATGGTTATGCTGCCGTGTTAAAACAAGCTGGCCAAGCTGATAATAAATACGCCACAGCGCATGACGGTGTTAACGCAATCAGCGATGCGATGTTTTACCTCGATAAAATTACTAAAGACCTTAAGTTAGGAACACCATTAGGGTTAACGAGTAATGACTGTGGTGGTGTAGGCAGTGTTTGTCCAGAAAGTGTCGAGTCACCATATAGTGACCACTCTATTGAAAACATGATCAGCAACCTCAAAGCCTTTAGAGCACTCTTTAACGGCGAAGGTAGCGATCCAGCCAATACCATTGGTTTTGATGATTACTTAATTGATATTGATGACACCGCGACAGCAGAGAAAATGTTAAACGATACTAATGCGGCGATTGCAGCATTAGAAAGCTACCAAGTCAGCTTGGCGCAAAGCCTAAATGACGACCCTAGCAAAGCTGAACAATCTCATCAGGATGTTAAAGACGTCACCGATCAATTAAAAGTTGATTTCATTAATTCTCTGGCATTAAAACTGCCAAAAACCGCCGCTGGCGATAACGATTAATATAGGTAGTATCATGAAAAAAACTGTTATTGCATCGATTGTTTCTGCGTTAATTGTTAGTCCAGTAATGGCTAGTGACGACGATGAGAAAAAAGTACGCGTATCACAAGAAAAAACCGCCAATGAAAAGCTGGTAGAAAAGATTCGTATCATTGGTCACAGCGACGGCCTTCGCACTGAAGGTGGCTCAGCCACCTTTATTGACGAAACGGAGTTAGAACGCTTCGAATACGATGATATTAACCGCATCTTAGCTAACGTTCCCGGCGTTAACATTCGCCAAGAAGACGGTTATGGTCTGCGCCCAAACATTGGCTTTCGAGGTGCAACCCCTGAGCGTAGTAAAAAAATTGCGCTAATGGAAGATGGTATTTTAATCGCTCCAGCACCCTACTCTGCTTCCGCTGCCTACTATTTCCCAATGGTAAGCCGCATAACTGGAGTAGAAGTATTTAAAGGTCCTGCTTCAATAAAATATGGTCCAAATACAGTCGCTGGTGCATTAAACCTAACCACTCGCCCTATTCCATATGATAAAGCTGGCGGTGTTGATATCGCTGGCGGCGCTGACGGTTATCAAAAGCTACACGGTTATTATGGCGCAACGGATAATAAGTTTGGTTATTTGTTTGAAGCGATTAATGTTCAAGCCGATGGCTTTAAAAATCTCGACTTTGGCGGTGAAACTGGCTTTGATAAAAGCTCGTACATGCTTAAACTAAATTACGATTTATCAAGCAAAGATCTGGAGCAACTCGTTGAGTTTAAAGCGGGCTATGATGAAGAAGTGTCTCACGAAACCTATCTTGGCCTAACCGAAGAAGATTTTAATGCTGACTCTAATCGCCGTTACGCAGCAACACAAAACGATTTAATGGATTGGACTCACAGCAACCTAGTCTTGACTCATTTCATTCAAAGTAAAGATTTTACCGTGACAACGCGCGCATACCGTAATGATTTCGAGCGCTCATGGAACAAGCTTAATGGTTTTAACGATACAAGCGTTAAGCTTGATAGCATCATCGCAAAACCTGAGCAAGGCCTTCATCCTGAATACCTTGAGATCTTAAAGGGTCAAAACGATTCAGAAGGTAATAACCAAGCGTTAGTACTTGGTGATAATGCCCGTGAATATTTCTCACATGGTATCCAAACGGATTTAACACATCAGTTAACATTCGCTGGCGTAGAGCATAAAATCGAAGTCGGGTTACGCTATCACGTCGATGAAATCAAACGTATGCATACCACAGATGTGTTTGATATGCGCAGCGGCCAGTTAGTGAAACGTACCACGGATGCGCCAACAGAAACTGATTTTAACAGTGAAAAGTCAACTGCAGTTTCAGTGTATTTCCAAGATAGTGTCACACTAGACGATCTCACATTAACCGCTGGTATCCGTGGTGAGTTTATTGATGCACGCTATCAAGACAGCAAAGACGCTAATGACTGGCTAGAAAAAGAAAGTCGTATTTGGCTACCTGGTATTAGTGCGTTTTATAAGGCCAGCAATGAGCTCGGTTTCTTATTTGGCGTAAATAAAGGCTATGTGCCAACAAGCCCAATGCAAAAACCTGAAACTAAAGCCGAAGAAAGCATTAACTATGAAATTGGTACGCGCTATAACGATGGTGAAACCAAAGCTGAAGCGATTGTGTTCTTCAACGACTTTAGTAATCTAAAAGAAAGCTGTACTTTCTCAGCGTCAGCTAACTGTACCGTAATCGATGAAGAATATAATGCAGGGCAAGTCGATATCTACGGTTTAGAGGCGACGGCGTCACATACTTTCGCTCTTAGCGATAGCATCGATATGCCAATTAATGCTGTTTACACCTATAGCAAGTCAGAGTTTAAAGAAAACTTTGTTTCTGACTTCCCACTATGGGGTACGGTAGAGGCTGGTGATGAAGTACCTTACCTGCCAGAACATCAACTGACATTCACCATTGGTCTATCAGCGAATCGCTGGCAGGCATCATTACTGACTAAATACGTTGGAGAGATGATTGAAACTGCTGGGGAGGGTAATGATCTTTCTTACGTCGGTAGTAAGACTGAAGCTCTGACGGTTGTTGATTTCTCAGCTAGTCACCAAATTGGTGATGGCGATGATGGTGACATCTACTTTAAAGTCGATAATATTTTCGACACCGTTGAAATCATCAGTCATCGCCCATACGGCGCTCGCCCAAGCAAGCCTCGTCAAGTAATGATTGGCTACAAGATTTCATTCTAAGCCACAGGAGTGTAAACTAGACTACCTAGTTTACACTCGCTATTTTCTTTTAGGGTGGCTTCCTTGCTCGACACACTCACAACCACATTATATCAATCAAGCCTTTATTTTCTCGATGCTAACCAACGAATCTTTTGGCTATATATTTTATCTTCGCTGGTATTAACCTTAGCGCTCATCAAATTAAAACCACAACATTCATTATCGGGCCAACCGATAAGCAATAGCCATCGCTTAACCGATTACCTGTTTAACAAAGACATTTGGTTACACCCATCGGCAAGGCATGATTATGTTATTTTTATCGTCAATAGACTCTTAAAAGCCTTTGCTATTATCCCAGTGTTAGTGACTATGGCTCCGATAGCAATAAGCTTTTCCAGTAGCCTAGAACAGTATTTTGGTAATCGAGATTATATCGATGCTTCATCCACTACAATCATGCTGTCATTTACAATAATCTTATTTATCTTTGATGACTTCACCCGCTTTTTACTCCATTACTTGTTACATAAAGTGCCTGCGTTATGGGAGTTTCATAAAGTCCATCATTCCGCTAAAGTACTAACGCCAATGACTATCTACCGCTCGCACCCAGTTGAAAGCTTACTCTACGGCTCTAGAATGGCACTAACGCAAGGTATTGCGGTTGGACTATCTTATTACCTTTTTGGCCCAACTCTCGCGATGATAGACATTCTAGGAGCGAATGCTTTTGTATTTCTATTTAACATCATGGGCTCGAATTTACGCCACTCGCATATTTGGCTTAGCTGGGGGAATTGGGTAGAATATATTTTTATTAGTCCAGCACAGCATCAAATTCACCACAGCAATCAAGTGAAGCACTTTGATCGTAACTTTGGTTCTGCATTAGCGATTTGGGATAAACTGTTTGGTTGTCATGTGCTGGCCTCAACAGTCGCTGAACCAAGTAAGATTAGCTTTGGGATAAGTAAAAAGAATCAAGAGCATCAAAGCTTAACTGAAATTTATTTAATGCCCTTTAAGTTGTCATTTTTATGCTGCATTAAGCCAATTACCCGCCTAATTGCACGAGTAAAACCAGACAGCTAAAGTGTCCCCTGAATATAACAGTTTCAGTACGACGAAGAGACCCATCATTCCCGCAACCTTTTGGGCGGGAATCTCATGCCGCTATCTACGCACTTTAAAGTGTTGCCCACACCAAAAGATCCCGGCTAAAAACACTACCGGGATGACAGAAAGACTTCGGCTAAAAATAGATGGCCCCTCTAAAACAAGCTACTTAGATTTAGCTGCTCTGTCTTTTGATAGTTAAACATCGGGCTATCAATTTTAACCGTCAATGGTACATTCGGGTTCTTCATCAAGCTTAATACATTACTAACTAATTGGCTGGTTTTAAGTGTTAATGGCAACTCAATCACATTAGCTCCTTGGCCTATCTTCTGATTTGCTAAGTTACCAGAAATTAACGGTGCAGCGGCCGTCGATACAGAGTAGCTCAGATCTTGCAATGGTAGAGTAAAATCGTTCTTATTATCAATGGCAAATGACACCATCAGTTGAACCTCTTTCATCGATGCCTTGACCACATTCACTTTACTCACTGACACTTCAGGCACAAACAAGGTAGATGATTGTGAAAACGGGACAGTCAGTCCCATAATATTTAAATCACCCGATACTTGATAATCGACCTTTTTATCTTTAAACAGCGCTTGTTGTAATGTCGAGAGCGACTCACTGGCTAAGTTGATATCTAACGTGACATCCTTTGGAGCATTAGGTGCTAGTTGGCCTATTGTGTCAGTATTACCATTGACCATAGGTTGGCCATTAACAGTTAGCTGATAGCTCGCCGAATTAACAGGCACCGAAAATAAGTTTGTATTTGTTACGGTAAAAGTTGGCTTAAACCCAATCGCTTGGCTGGATACGTCACCAAAAGCCATGGCTTTAAAGTTTACTTGTGGCGCTTTAACATGCTGCTTTAGCTGCTGTTCCACGGCGGCACAACCCGTTAGCATAATTGCACCAGATACCCACAGTGCACGATTTAACAAAGATGTATTCATGATTATATTATCCCTAATGAAACAAAAAGGAGCTAAATGCTCCTTTTTATATTGATAATATTATTATGACGTAATGTGTCAATAATGCCTACCGCTTAAAGACTAAGTTATCGATTAATCGTGCAGGTCCTAGGTTTGCCGCCGCTAAGATCACTAACTCCCTGTCATTATCCGTCACATCGCCGAGGTTATCTGCCCGTTGAACACGAATATAATCTGTTGTGAAGTCACTTTGATTTAGTGTTTCGGTAGCTTTCGCAATTGCAATATCAATACGTTGTCCGTTACTCACTTCTGCAGCGAGTTGTTGCATGACTTGATACAGTAACGGTGCAACAGTTAACTGTTGTTGATTGAGGTAACCATTACGCGAGCTTTTAGCTAAACCGCTCTCTTCTCGCACCGTATCGACACCAACAATATCAATATCCATTGACAAGTCTTCAACCATTAACTTGATTACCCTAAGCTGTTGGTAATCCTTAACGCCAAAACAAGCAACATCAGGAGTCACCAAGTTAAAGAGCTTGGCAACGATAGTGGCAACACCGCGAAAGTGTCCGGGACGACTTTCACCACAGAAAATATTACTAATGTTTGGGACTTCAACAAAGGTCTGTGCATCAAGCCCTTTTGGGTACATGATATCGGGTGTCGGAGTAAATAACATATCCACGCCATGCGCAATAAGTTGGCCACTGTCTTGCTCTAGCGTACGAGGGTAATTGGTTAAATCATTTTTATTATCAAACTGCATTGGATTAACAAAAATGCTGACTACCACTTTAGTTGCACGCTGCTTAGCTTCTTCCACTAAGGTAAGATGCCCAGTATGCAAATTTCCCATCGTCGGAACAAAGGCAATGGTTTCACCAGCTCGTTGCCATGCTTTTATTTGTTCACGTAATTGGTTTGTTTGTGCAACAACTAACATAATATCTCTTTCTATCTTTTCTACAGCGCTGGGCTATTCAAAGCTATGCTCTGGCCCCGGAAACACACTGTTTGCTACTTCATCGACATACGCTGCCGTCGCTTTATGAATATCACCCGTTAATGTCATGTAGTTCTTAGAGAACTTAGGAATATATCCAGTAGAAATACCTAAAAGGTCATGCATTACTAAGATTTGACCATCACAATCAACACCTGCACCAATACCAATCACAGGAATAGTTAACGCTTGACTGATACGGCGTGCTAAAGAACTTGGAATACACTCAATCACTAACAATTGAGCGCCAGCCCCTTCTAATGCTAATGCTTCTTCAACCATCAAGTCAGCTTGGCTTTGCTCGCGACCTTGGACTTTATAGCCACCGAACACATTAACCGATTGAGGTGTTAAGCCAAGGTGAGCACATACTGGGATACCGCGCTCAGTTAATCCAGCAATGCTTTCTAATAGCCATTTACCACCTTCAAGCTTAACCATATTAGCACCTGCTTGCATTAACTTGCCCGCATTTGCCCAGGTTTGCTCTGGTGTTGGGTATGACATAAACGGTAAATCGGCAATCAATAATGAGCCTTTATTACCCGCTTTTACACAGCGTGTGTGATAACTGATATCGTCGACAGTGACGGGGAGTGTTGAATCATGGCCTTGTAACACCATACCAAGTGAGTCACCGACAAGTAACACATCGACGCCTTGTTCACTAAATACGCCAGCAAAGCTTGCATCATATGCAGTTAATGCAGAGATCTTTTCTCCGGCGGCTTTCTTTTGAATTAGCTTGGCGCTAGTTATGTTCTTTTTCATCCTTTCCTCACTCGAAAATACGTTCAGCTGACAATTTTACTGTTCAAGTACTTGCAAACCGTTTCTAGGGCAAGTAGCTATCAACTTACTGATTGAATCACCATCTGGCAATACTAATTTAGGCGCTATTTCAGCCAATGGATATAATACAAATTCACGAGATTTCATCCCGTAATGAGGAACGACTAAGCGTTCACTATCAATAACCTGCTGTTCAATCAACAAGATATCTAAATCTAAAGTGCGTGGCCCCCAGCGCTCATCTTTTCGCTCACGGCCAAGCTCTAATTCAATTGTTTGCAATGCATCAAGCAATGTTAGCGGGCTTAAATCTGTTTCAATAGCGATAACGGCATTAACGTAATCAGGCTGATCGCTCGGCCCCATCGGCTTGCTTGAGTACAGAGACGACTGCGCAACAAGTGTAACTTGAGTCAGTGCCGCAACGGCGGCAATTCCTGTTTGCGCTTTCGCTACAGGGTTCCCTAAGTTACTACCGACACCAATATAACAGCGGGTCATATTTAGTCCTGAGTCTTTTTCTTAGGGCTGCGGCGTTTACGACGTGGGCCACTGACTTTACGGACCATATCACGCTGCACTTTTTCTGGTGCGTGTTGGAACGTTGTCCACCATTGTGCTAATTCAGCGACTTCACCGCCTTCGATCTCACCGCGAATAAGCAATAAATCATAACCAGCACGGAATTTAGGGTGAGTTAGCAATTTAAATGCTTTTGCACCACTACGGCGCGGTAAGCGTAATTGCAGTCCCCACATATCTCGAGCCATTGCCGAGAAGCGTTTAGGAATAGAGACACTACGACACTGAGCGTCACACACATCATTCATTGCAACCATCATCGCATCGTAATAACTCAAGCCTGATTCATTCATCACACTCTGAGCTTGCACTTCTATTGGGTACCATAAAAATGCAGCAATAATAAACGCCGGTGTAACACGTTGCTCACTAGCAATACGCTTATCGGTATTGGCACAAACTAGCTGGAATAACTTATCTTCTTTACCGCCTTGGTTGTCTTCTAGCAAGTCAGCACACATAGGGAAGAGTGATTCGAAAAGCTGATACTCGTTTAACAGTTTATAGTTGTCGAGCGCTTTACCTGATAAAAATAATTTTTGGTATTCTTCAAATAGACGCGCAGCAGGAATTGACTTCATTAGGTGCGACATTGGCTTAATAGGCGCACGCGTTTCTTCACTAATAGTCATGTTTAGCTTCGTTGCAAAGCGAATCGCGCGCAACATGCGCACAGGATCTTCTTTATAACGGGTTGCAGGATCGCCAATCATGCGTAACGTGCCATTATTTAAATCATTAATACCACCGCCATAGGCAATAATAGAATGATCGGCAATATCGTAATACAACGCATTAACTGTAAAATCACGACGCTCAGCATCTTCATCGATAGTACCGTACACGTTATCGCGTAATAACATGCCACTATCGTTTTGTTTCGATAAATTACCTTCGTCAGTTTCTTGATGGTGACCACGCAAGGTTGCCACTTCAATCACTTCACGGCCAAATAAAATATGAGCTAAACGAAAACGACGTCCGATTAAGCGACAATTTTTAAATAGCTCTTTAATTTGCTCTGGGGTGGCATTGGTTGCAATATCAAAATCCTTTGGGCTGTGACCTAATAATAAATCACGCACGCCACCACCAACTAAGTAGGCTTTATAGCCATGGCGGTTTAAGCGGTTAAGGACCTTTATTGCATTTACGCTCATATTTGAACGTGAAACAACGTGTTGTTCTCGAGGAATAGTCTCGACAGCTAAACCACTGGTTGTTGCACCAGCAACTTCATCAACTGGTGACGTACTACTACCAATAACTTTACGGCATAGCCCTATAACCTTAGAAAAAATAACACACCCCATTAAAAATACATAAATTTAAGCGGGCAATAATACCCTACCCGCACCAAAAAGATAAGCTTATATTTTATCTCAATAGCTAATTATTTGAGCTTGTTTACTCATCGTCTTAAGAGACCAATTTTTTGCTGCAAACTCTAACAGCTGTTCAATTGTAAAGTCCTGATATTCATGTGTAACTTTTTGCCCTAGAAAAGATAGCGCGTCAATTAAAAGGCCACGCTTGTTTTGTAAATCTAAGGCCTTAGCATGATTTTGTTTACTCAGCTTTAAACCATTGTCAGTCACAGCGAGTGGTAAATGTAGGTATCGGGCAAAGGGTTGCTCTAGATACTGATATAACGTCATTTGACGCGTGGTCACTTCTAGTAAATCACTACCTCTAACGATATCCGTGATCTTCTGATCAATATCATCAAGCACGACCACCAGCTGATAAGCGTATAAACCATCTTTACGCTTTAAAATAAAATCTTCTTGGGCAAAATCTTGTGCCACGGTAACACGACCATGCAAGCGATCATCAAAGTGATCTAACCCCTGTTGATTATTAAAACGAATCGAATGAGGGTTCGCTAGCGACTCTACAGCTTTATCAACACAATGACTTTGATATAACCCACCGCCCTGCATGATCATTTTACGAGTGCAATCACAGCCATAACAGGCATGGTTAGCGCTGATGCTAGCCAAACTATCTCGATAAAACTCATGACGTTGACTTTGATACACCACAGGTTCATCCCAGCACAGGCCAAATTGCTCAAGCGTATTTAAAATAGACACGCTTGCGCCTGCAACTTCTCTCGGGGGATCGATATCTTCCATTCGGACTAGCCACTGACCTTGATGCGCACGCGCGTCAAGATAACTGCCTAATGCAGCAACCAATGAACCGAAGTGTAAATCACCTGAGGGCGATGGCGCAAAGCGGCCACGATAAGGTGTGTGATGAGAACAAGACATACAAACAGGGAAAGGACAGAAGGAGAGCATACTCCCCTTCTGACGTTTGAAATTAACCGGCCATTTGGCGTTCTTTAATTTCAGATAGCGTTTTACAATCGATACATTGATCGGCTGTAGGACGCGCTTCTAAACGGCGAATACCGATTTCGATACCACAAGTATCACAGAAGCCAAAGTCGTCTTCTTCAATCAATACAAGCGTCTTTTCAATTTTTTTAATTAGTTTGCGCTCACGATCTCGGGTGCGAAGCTCTAATGCAAACTCTTCCTCTTGTGCAGCACGATCCACAGGATCTGGGAAGTTTGCTGCCTCATCTTGCATATGATGTACGGTACGGTCAACTTCTTCACGAAGTTGGTTGCGCCATGCTTCTAAAATAGTTTTAAAGTGATTTAACTGATCTTCATTCATGTATTCCTCACCAGGTTTTTCCTGATAAGGCTCTACTCCAGCCAGCGCCATGACACCTATTTTTTTAGCTTTTTCTGTAGGCATTTCGTTTCTCCTGTACTAGCCAACATTCGCTACATTCTTGTCCCTTAAAAAAACGGGGCGCTATCTATAGCAAATAAAATTCTTTTTGGCAATTTATTACCTAAAATATCTTTGCCATTAAATGGGGGCTGTTTATCGTAATTCAACCCCCTTAATCAAAATTAAACGGATATTTGTCGTGCGACTTTAATTCCTGATGGCGACATATCACAGCCCCACGCCATGACTTCAACACCTTCATCTTGTGCGATTTTTAATAAGCGAGCATATTCAGGATCAATCCAATCAGCCACTGACACCGTTTTTATCGCACTATGTAACACCATAAATAACAACACAGCCCGCTGTCCACTCTGAGCAATTTGTGTTAATTCTCGTAAATGCTTTTGACCACGTACAGTGACCGCATCGGGGAAAAAACCCTTGCCCTGTTCTACTTCTAAAGTAACGCTTTTTATTTCAATAAAGCAATCTTTTCGCGTATCGTCACTTAATAAAACATCAATTCGAGAATTTTCATCACCATACTTTACCTCTGTTTTTAGAGTCGAGTATCCCGTCAGAGGTTCAATAAAATCCGCTGAAATAGCTTCTACGGCTAACTGGTTGGCTCGAATGGTATTAACACAGATAAATTCACCAGCTTGTGTTTGCGTTAATTCCCAGCTAAACGGGTATTTCCGTTTAGGGTTCGGCGAGGTGCTATACCACACTAAATCTCCCGGCTGTGCACAGCCCGTCATCGCACCAGTATTAGCGACATGGAGGGTCGTTTCAGTGCCATCATCTAACACTACATCCGCTAAGAAACGCTTATAACGTTTAATTAAGGTCGACTTTTTTAACGAGGGTTCAAATTCCATAAACTACATCCAGTTCTGTTTGCTTGATTCAACTTGATAAAGAGAGCGGCTTAAGTAGTCCCAACCAAGCTCTTGGTCAATAAACGGAATAGTTAAACTGGAAGCCGCTGTAACAAAAGTTACACAACATAGTTGATGGCGACGCAGCAAAACACTTTGTTTGAACTTAACCTGTTGAATTTTATTAATTGGGAAACAGTAATAGTCTACACCCAACAGCCCTTTGCGGATATATAGATAGTTCTCGTCACGGTTAAATCCCCAACGACGCCACCTAGCCCAAACAAGAGAACTCATTAACGCACCGCTAACAAGGACTAGTGGGATAAGTGCATATTGCTCATTAAACGCGAAAAATCCAATAACCAATAGGTGAAACGGCACAATAATCACGCCAATATACTTAAACATAAAGCGTTTATTAATCGGCTTATAGTCAATGGTTTCAAGTTTACTCAGCGGCCATACTTCATTGATTAACTCACTACACTCTTCTAGCGTCACAGAAGGCACCATCAGTTTGCTGCGCAGCCCTCCCTGTTTACCATGCGAGATCATATTGAGCTGTTCAAATTTAAGATTAATTCGCTTAATCAATACGTCAAGCCAGTCTTGTTGGCGAATAATCAACTGTAAGCGTGACAACTTCATGACCACTTCATGATGAGACAATAAACCGCTACGTTGAATGTAGTTTTCATCTTTACGTGTCAGCTTATAACCGTAAAACGCAATAATTGAACCTATGACCGATAGCAACATCACAATAATATAGGCAAGAATAATGGTACTCACCACATAAAGCGTTAGCTCCCACCACGGGTGACCCGGCCCAAAAAAGAGTTCTTCTAAATCTATCCCTAAACTTAAACCAACATCGATAACGTTATCAATGATGGTCTCAGCCATCGGCGCAAGTATTGCTAAGAAAATCCACACTCGATTATTGGTAATACCATGAATCACTAAATCTTTGAGTGAACGCTGATTTAGCAATTGCTCCTGCTCAAGGCTTTCAGTCTCCGATTGCATTAACTCAGCTTCAGTCTCAGCTTGATGAGATTGTTGGTAGCTTAAAATGGTCGCCTTTAACTGTTCGGCGAGCTCACGAGCAACCGCGACAATATTTGCTTCATTTTTTGCTGAACCTGCGGTGTCTAGCTCTAAAGTGGTGTAACCAAACGGTCTAAAATAGACAGGAGAAATCAGTTTAACGTTTTGGATACGAGTAAAAGGTAAGTCGAGATGCGTTTTAAAGATAACCCCGGCATGAATCTCAATGTTCTGATCGTTAAGGCGATACTTAAAAAAGTAATATTGCAAGAAAGCAACCAATAACAATAAGCTCAAAATGCCTGCAACGCCTGCCGCCACCCATAATGGGTACGCCAAGATTTTATCGTACGAGGTGAAGATAATTGGGATTAAATAGATCGCATTATTGACTATTAGCATTAAGTTTTTTACAAAAAAATGCAACCAAGCAATTGACGAGACGCGTTGCCACTTATTCATGAGCGGATACGTCCTTATGCGCTAAAATAAATTGACGTAATGCTAAGGCATCTTGGTGATACAAACCCGGAAGCTCAAACGTATGCAAGGCACCACCAGCACTAAACACCTGAATTGTAGCAAGGTCTAACTTACGTTCTATCGGGCCACGCTTCAATTCAATATGCTGTAAGCGTAATAGCGGCTGAATAACCACTTTCTTAAAAAAGACCCCTGTGTAAAAACTGATATCACTTTCTCGCAATACATAACCTTTGGCTTTATCAGCAAAGTAGCCATAAATATTTAACATCAGAGCAAGGGCAGCGACAACCATTAAAGCAATAGATAAATTTTCCTGTGCCTCAGCGGAAAATGGACTAATAGTTTGCCAACGGGCCACCGCTAGCAACAATAGTACAATACCAGTACTGATCAGTCTTAATACGACATTGGCTTTAATATGCGTTGGTTGTAATGGCGTCACTTGCTGGTGTTGATACTGAGCTAATTGTGCACTATCAATAACCTGATTTGAAAACAATGGTGTAGTCATAAGCTGTTTACTCTATCCCTATAAATCTATGCAACCCGTTAGTGTTAATACAAACAAGCTGTTATTAAGTCAATTTTGTGGTGCTAACATGCTGCAATTACAAAACACCCTACTATAGTCTATCTAAGTGAAAAATAATGCGCTATTTAACAATCGATTAGTAACAAAATATCAACAAAGATAATTGCTACAATTAGAAATCATCTTCGCAACAGCTTAGAGAGAATAGTTTTATTTTTGCAATCAGGTATTATGTCTGCAATCAAGCTTTTTACTGAAGCTTACTTTTTGACAAATTTAGGAATTATCATAATGAGCACTACATTAACGATCGCCCTATCACACCAAGCCGCCGACCCAAAGTGGGGTAACAATGCTATCTTGACCAGTGATGGTCAAGGCATGCAAATTCATTTAACGGGTGAGCAAGCACAACAACTAGAAATTATTCAACGCGCTGCTCGTCGCCTACAAACTCAAGGCATTAATAATGTTGCATTAACGGGTGATGATTGGTCACAAGACATGCAATGGGCATTTGCTAAAGGCTTTAGTATTGCTCGCGGTGAAGCGACGCTTACGTGGGCTGGTGATGACAGTAATACTCACGCTAATTTAAATGCACTGCGCGCTTCTCGCGACTGGGCCGTGGCTATGATCAATGGCGCGCCTCAGGATATTTACCCTGAGTCATTAATTAATCACGCTATTGCTGAAATTAGCCGTGTTGCCCCTGAGCATGTCAGCTATGAAGTCATCAAAGGTGACGAGCTACTTGAGCAAGGCTGGATTGGTGTTCATTCTGTTGGCCGTGCAAGTAGCCGCGTTCCAGCGATGCTAGTACTTGATTACAACCCAACGGGCGACACTAATGCGCCTGTAGCAGCCGCGTTAGTAGGTAAAGGCATTACCTTCGACAGTGGTGGTTACAGCATCAAAAGTGGCGCAGGTATGGCGGCAATGAAATGTGATATGGGCGGCTCAGCAACAGTAACAGCAGCATTGTCTTTAGCGATAAGCCAAGGGCTTAACAAGCGCGTTAAGCTTATCCTATGTTGTGCAGAAAACTTAATTAACGGCTCAGCATACAAATTAGGTGACATCCTCACCTACAAAAATGGCCTAACCGTTGAGATCTTAAATACCGACGCAGAAGGCCGCCTAGTATTAGCCGATGGTTTAATGGTTGCAGGCGAAACAGGTGCACCATTAATTATCGACGCAGCGACATTAACGGGTGCCGCACTGACTGCCGTTGGTACACAGTACAATGCCGTATTTGGTTTTGATAATGAGTTAGCCCAACGTGCGATTGGTTACGGTCACACTGTTAATGAACTGAACTGGCAGTTACCACTGAACGAGTTCCACAAGTGGGAATGTCCATCACCTTATGCTGATACGGCCAACACCACCATGGCGAAAAGCGGCGTACCGGGCGCGAGTAATGCAGCGGGTTTCTTAGCTCACTTCGTCCCTAACGACGGTAAAGGTTGGTTACACTTTGATATCGCAGCCTGTTTCCAAACCAGCGGTACGGCGAAATGGTCGGCGGGCGCAACGGGTGTAGGTATCGAAACTATTGCGCAAATTTTATTGCAAGAGTAATAGCTAAAGCGATGAATCACTAAATGAAAAGCGCGATTAGAACTCATCTAATCGCGCTTTTTATTATGTTAATAGCTGCTTCTCTGAGGCTTTAAACAACCTTAGGATTAATCTGTTATTTTTAACCAGCAATAGTCGCAGACAAAATTATCATCGATCATTTGTGCTAACTGCCACCATTTCGCCACCCCAGTTCGAGCAGCCATAATTTCAATAAATTCTTTACTTTCAATTGAAATCTTATGATGACCTTGTTCTATTCCCTCTAAAAACTTTTCGCTATTAATGTTCCCTTGCTTATCAACAGGCACATCTATCCTTGATGGAGCTATAAACTGTACCATTTCTAATGCACCATTAGCATCAGGAATAACAGTATAGCGATAACCGTCAGACGCAGAAAGAAACAAAGGGGCGCCCCATCCTACCTTGGTGACCCGATAATTTGTCTCTGTTTCGGTATTAGACTGTTTGAGCTCTCCTTTCAATGCAAAAGCTTTCACTTCAAGCGCTTTTCTCTTCACAGAAACATTTTTTGTCTGCTCAATCTGTAGAGAATGAACCTCAACTCTGCTTTGGGTATCTAGGTGTTTCCTTATTACTTGAGCACTTTGTTGCTGCACTGTGATTGCGTTCCACAAACCACGTTCTCTTAACGCATTTTGGCATTGAATCAACACCAATTCAGGGCTACGAATGGATGCCTTCGCCCCACATAAAATATCCAAATCAAACGTCCCCCGTAGCCCCCCTTCAGGGTAACCAGCATAAGGCTCGTTTCTTGCGTTAAATGCCATCACTTGCTCAGTAACGGCTTGGGCTAAATCGCCTGTTACTGCATCATTTGATAGTAAACTTAACTCGAAAGTTCTTCTGCTTCGGAAATGGTTTCCGCTCAGCTTAAAATTGCTCACCTCAAAGAGATAATGAATAACTTGTTTAGTCTCTTCAGAATAGAAGAATAAATCAAAGCGCTCAGCAACCATCGCTTGCCTGAGATAAGCATTAGCTACGTTAAATGCATAGTCTCGCTTTATTTCATCACTGTTACAGGCGGTATCGTTACCTAAACAGTTAACTACCTGAATAGGAGCTGGAGACTTTTCAGCCTGAGCAGCGGTGGCGATAGGTGGAGTGCTTAAAGCCAGACCACAGACACACAAAATCCCTCTTATTAGTCCTTTCATTATTCCTTTGCTCTTATCGATCTTAAGTTAAAATAGGAAACACAAAGTAGCATAGTAAGTCTAAATTTTAAACTTATAAAGCAAGTAGTTAGATGAGTGAAGCTACGAGAGGAAGAATAATCTCGCTAGCAGAGTTTACTCTCTACTTCTCTTTTAGGTAAGATGAGAGCCTAATCAAAAACCTGCTTAACAGGCCAATAGACATCGCCCTGAAGGCGCACCCTTCAGGACATCATGTTTCTATAAACTACAACGCGGCTTTCAGTTGATAAAGTGCCTGACCGCTAGCCTGATATTTACGCTCAAACGGCGTGATAGTCGGTTGTGGATTAAACTCATGCACCGATGCCTGCTTATTAACCACGGCTAAAGCAGCCGCAAATTCATCAAGGTATAAACGCCAATTACTACGCATTTCTAACTCACCACCTAATGCCACCAATGCCGGAAACACTGCGGCACCATGCCAACGACGTTGTAGGTGTTTGGATTTAGGCCAAGGGTTAGGGTAGAGAATGAAATGCTTTTCAGGCAACATTTCAGCCTCAAGCGCCAAGCGCCAGAAATCGTTTAAGTCCGTGCGCAGCAGCATAAAATTATCCACACCATGCTGCTCATAAGCTTCATTTTTATTGAGGCGATGACCTGATTTATCCATGCCAATAACAAAGTGTTCTGGATACAGCTTAGCTAAATTAACCGTACTGTCACCGACTCCGCAGCATGAGTCAAAAATAATTGGCTTACCTTGTTTTTCAACTTCCGCTGCCACCAGTTTAAAGCCTTCTAGTGAATGGCTTTGATAGGGCTTTTGAAAAGGATGTTTCAGGTGCTTTTCAACCACATCAACAAGATGCTCGTGAATCCCTTGTTGATTGGTAATAATTTGATGTGAATTAGCGAATGACATAATGGGGCTCTATGAACGTAAACCAATGCCTCGATCGATCATCCAGTACGCGACACTAAATAGCGCAGCAACAAAGACGAAAATCATCGAGAAAGAATAAATTAATGGAATATCACTAACGCCTAAGAAACCATAACGGAAGGTGTTAATCATATATACGATTGGGTTCGCTTTTGACACAGTTTGCCAAAAGTCAGGTAACAGAGTCAGTGAATAGAACACGCCACCCAGATAGGTTAGCGGAGTTAAGACAAAGTTGGGAATAATGCTTATATCATCAAAGCTTTTCGCCAAGATAGCATTAATCAAGCCGCCTAACGCGAATAATATTGAGGTTAGCAACACACTAATCGCTAAAACAAATAAGTTAAACACCTGCAAATCAACAAAAAATAATGACAAAATGGTGACGATAATACCTACAGATAATCCGCGAGCGACACCGCCGCCAACATAACCTGCAATTATCACCCATGTCGGCACTGGCGCAACTAATAACTCTTCGACATTGCGTTGAAACTTGGAGCTAAAAAACGATGATGCAACATTGGAATAGGAGTTGGTGATCACCGACATCATAATCAAGCCGGGAACGATAAACTCCATATAACTAAACCCAGACATTTCCCCAATGCGTGAGCCAATCAGATTACCAAAAATCACAAAATAGAGACTCATGGTAATAGCCGGCGGCACTAACGTTTGCAGCCATATCCGCGTAAAACGGTTGACTTCTTTAGTGATTAAACTTTTTAAGGCAATAAAATTATTTGCTGACACGGTCAATCCTAGTTGTTGCCATTTAACGGCTTTGGTTAACTAAGTTAATAAATAACTCTTCTAAGCGATTCGCTTTATTTCTCATACTCATGACCTGCACTTGCTGTGAGGTTAATTGACTAAACAATGTATTAAGCGCGTTATCACGCTCAACATCCACCTCAAGCGTGTGATCATCAATAACGCGATACTCAACCTCATCGAGTGTGAGAGACTGGAGATCACCCGTAACATCTAAAATAAAAGTTTCGACATTAAGCTGGCTAAGTAGTGCCTTCATTGTCGTATCTTGCACTATTACCCCGTGGTCGATAATACCGATATTACGACACAGCATTTCGGCTTCTTCTAAGTAATGAGTGGTCAGAATAATAGTGACCCCTTCACTTTCGTTAAGCTGTTGTAGAAATTCCCACATCGAGCGACGTAGCTCAATATCAACACCTGCCGTTGGCTCATCTAAAATAAGTAGCTGCGGTTGATGCATTAAAGCACGGGCAATCATTAAACGACGCTTCATACCACCAGAAAGCTCTCGTGATTTAACATCTTTTTTTCCCCACAGCTCTAGCTGGGTTAAATACTTTTCAGCTCTAAGTAAGGCTTCGGCTTTTGCCACACCATAATAACCAGCCTGATTCATCACCACCTGAAGGACGGTTTCAAACTGGTTAAAGTTAAACTCTTGTGGTACTAAACCAATGTGTTGTTTGGCTAATGTAAGGTTTTTATCAATGTCATAACCAAACACTTCAACATGGCCTGAGGTCTTATTAACTAGCGAAGAGATAATACCAATGGTGGTGGACTTACCCGCACCATTGGGCCCTAACAGAGCGTAGAAATCCCCTTGCGCCACTTCAAGGTTTATTCCTTTAAGTGCTTCAAACCCATCAGCGTAAGTCTTTGTTAAGCCGTTTATAGTAAGTGCTTTCATATTGCTCCGTTTATTCAGACTTGAGCTGTTCAACACCGCACAGCAGCCAAGAGCCAAATTATATACCTGCGCCCAAGTAGCAACAACTGTAAACTAAATTTTGTCAAAGCTCAGTGGCTAGATTAAACGACCTTTGCTAACCTTAAAAGACGAGATAAGGAAATGATTGAATGAAATATAACGACATCATTGATTTTTGGTTCAATCAACTCAAACCGCAGCAACATTGGGTGAAAGATCCAAAATTAGACCAACTGATTAGCCAGCAATTTAAAACCATTCATCACAGAGCAGCTCAATGTGAGCTTAGTGAGTGGCGTCGCAAACCTGAGGGGCGGTTAGCTGAAATCATTATTTTAGATCAGTTTTCTCGCAATATGTTTCGTGATCAACCTCAATCATTTGCCTATGACGCTCAGGCACTGACTTTAGCGCAAGAAGCAATTAATCTTGGCATGGATATTAAACTGCCAATAAGCAAGCGTTGTTTTTTATACCTACCTTTTATGCACAGTGAGTCATTAGCGATACACAAAACAGCTTGCCAGTTATTTAACCAGCCCGGATTAGAGCAAAATTATGAGTTTGAAATGCAGCACTATGCGATTATCAAAGCGTTTGGTCGCTACCCTCATCGCAATAGTATCTTAGGCCGACGCTCAACACCTGAGGAGATCAGTTTTTTACGTCAGCCTAATTCGAGCTTCTAGCGTGCTTGTAAAACAACTAAAGTTTAAGGTTGTAAAGGAATCACTTTAGCGATATACGGCAAGTTACGGTATTTTTCCGCATAATCGATGCCATAACCTACGACGAACTCATCGGGGATACTATAGCCAATCCAGTCAACGTCCACATCAACTTCACGACGAGAAGGCTTATCAAGCAAAGTACACAGTTTTAATGATTTTGGTTGGCGCAGACTTAAGATCTCAACGATCTTAGCCAAGGTATTACCTGTATCAATAATATCTTCAACGATAATCACATCACGACCTTTAATATTTTCAGTTAGGTCTTTTAGGATTTTTACGTCTCTAGTGCTTTCCATACTAGAGCCATAACTAGAAACCGTCATAAAGTCGAGCGACAAAGGTAAATCGATTTGGCGGCAAAGGTCTGCAAGAAATACGACTGAACCACGTAGAAGAGCAACTAATAGTAAATTGTCACTGTCTTGATAATGTTGTTCAATCCGTTGACCAATCTCGGCAACTTTATCTGTGATTTGTTGCTCAGAGATCATTACCTCTGTCGTATGTTTCATCATAGTTGTTCCTACGGCCTTAAGGCGCACATCATTATTTTGGGAATATGAAGTGCGCATCCTAGCGAGTTCAACGATAAAAGGCGACTAAGGAAACAGTAAGCTGTGAGTTAGATCACTGCCCATTCATCCATGGTAAAACCAAAGATTGCTCTATATCAAGGTGGTCAAGGATTCGAGCTACCATGAAATCAATAATTTCTTCTAAACTCTGTGGTTTGTGATAAAAACCCGGTGCCAAGGGCATCATGGTTACGCCCATCTGTGACAACGCGTGCATATTTTCAAGGTGAATGGTCGATAATGGGCTTTCGCGCCAGGCGATAATCAACTGACCGCGCTCTTTTAAAATAACATCAGCCGCACGCTCAATTAAGTTATTACTCGCACCATGACGAATAGCAGACAACGTCCCCATCGAACACGGACAAATAATCATCTGCTTAGGCGACGAAGAGCCAGAAGCAGGAGCCGAAAACCAATCACTACGATCGAGCAATTTAATTTGTTCGTCAGCCGCTGAAAAGTGCTCTGTCAACATTTGTTGTGCCTGTTCTAATGAATCAGGCAAACTAAAGTCAGCTTCTGTAGCCAATACTATTTTTGCCGCATCTGATAGTAATAGATAAACTTGAGAATCTGCGGCAATCAATTGTTGTAATAATCGTAAACCATAAGGCGCACCTGATGCACCGGTTAACGCTAAAGTTATACGTCGGTTAAATTGGTTCACGCCGTTTCCTCTGTTACTGCTAAGCCATCAAGTAATTTTTGGTGAATACCACCAAAACCGCCGTTACTCATCACTAAAAGGTGATCTCCGGGCTGGCTTTTTGCAATAATTTGTTCAATTAATATGTCTAAGTTGTTTTCAATCACCGTCGCTGGCGACGTACCATTAACCATTGCCCGCATATCCCAATGAATATCATCAGGTTGGTACATAAAAATTGCATCAGCCTCACTCATTGAATTAAACAAAGTATTCTGATGAACCCCTTGTTTCATTGTATTAGAACGTGGTTCGAGAATGGCGAAGATACGCTCTTGACCCACGCGTGCACGCAAGCCTTCAAGCGTTGTATGTATCGCAGTTGGGTGATGAGCAAAGTCATCATAAACACTAATATTATTAACCTGCCCTTTATACTCAAGGCGGCGTTTAGCATTTACAAAGGTCGCTAATGCAGCTATCGCTGCTTGCGGCTTAACGCCAATATGACGGGCGGCTGCAATCGCCATTAAGCCATTGTGAACATTATGTTTGCCGATCTCAGACCAATTAACGATACCTTGTGATTGCCCTTCAAATAACACTTCAAAACTTGAACCATCGCTGGTTAATAAGTTAAATGACCAATCCGCTTTAGGGCCAAGTTGTTGCTGTTCACTCCAACACCCCATTTCAAGTACTTCGTCAATGACCTTATCGTTTTGTGGGGTAACCACTAAACCGTTACTTGGCACCATACGTAATAAGTGATGAAATTGACGCTGAATAGCGGCTAAGTCAGGGAAAATATCCGCATGATCATACTCAAGGTTATTCACCACTAATGTTCTTGGTCGGTAGTGCACAAATTTAGAGCGCTTATCGAAAAACGCGCTATCGTATTCATCAGCTTCGACCACAAAAAATGGCGCATCACCTAATCGCGCAGAGACTCCGAGACATTGCGGAACACCGCCAATTAAGAAGCCCGGCGCTTGTCCTGTCTGATCTAAAATCCACGCCACCATGCTGGCGGTGGTCGTTTTGCCATGGGTTCCAGATAAAGCAATAACCCAGCGATCTTTTAATAGGTTTTCAAGCAACCACTGCGGTCCAGATGTATAAGGAATATTACGGTCAAGGACATGCTCGACACAGGGATTACCACGGCTCATCGCATTACCGATAACCACTAAATCAGGAACAGGGTCTAATTGGCTCGGGTCATACCCTTCAATTAGCCCAATACCACTCTCTTCGAGTTGAGTACTCATTGGCGGATAGACATTGGCATCACTGCCCGTCACTTTAAAGCCCAACTCTCGGGCTAGAATAGCAATACCACCCATAAAGGTGCCGCAAATTCCCAAAATATGAATATGTTTCATCTAAACTGCTCTGCGCTGATCGTTTTTATAATCGCATCATACCAACTAAAGCCGCATGATGCATTTTTCTCTGAGTGCTCGACTTGTTACTTTGAACACCCTGCGAGATTTTAATTGAAATACATGACTCTATCATGAACAAAAAAAGCCACTTACAACCTGTAAGTGGCAATCACCTTAACTAGCTTCTACTAGTGAGCAGCGAAAAACAGCTTAATTAGCTTTAAGAGACACAAACTCAGGGTAAGCATCCACACCACAATCTGCGATGTCCATACCTAAATACTCTTCTTCTTCAGTAACGCGAATACCAATAGTTTTCTTAAGAGCAAACCACACCACAAAACTCGTTGAAAATACCCATGCGAAGATTATCGCAGCACCCGATAGTTGCCCTACAAAAGTCGCATCAGCGTTACTAAACGGTACGAGTAATAGACCAAATAAGCCAGCGATGCCATGTACTGAAACCGCACCCACTGGGTCATCAAATTTCAGTTTATCTAATGCAACAATAGAGAACACCACTAAACCACCTGCTAATAAGCCAATTAATGCTGCAACAGGTAACGAAGGTGATAGCGGATCAGCGGTGATAGCAACTAACCCGGCTAACGCACCATTTAAAATCATCGTTAAATCAGCCTTACCCCATAGGAAGCGACAAACTAATAACGCACTGATTGCGCCAACGGCCGCCGCCGAGTTAGTGTTTACAAAGATTTTAGCCACTGAACTCGCATTTTCAGCATCTGATACCATCAGCTGAGAACCACCGTTAAAGCCAAACCACCCCATCCATAAGATAAATGTACCTAAGGTTGCCATTGGTAAGTTTGACCCTGGAATTGGGTTTACTTCACCGTTTTTACCGTATTTACCTTTACGCGCCCCCAGTAATAACACACCAGCAACCGCCGCGGCTGCGCCAGCCATATGCACAATACCCGAACCAGCAAAGTCAACGAAGCCTAGCTCTGAAACGAAACCACCACCCCAAGTCCAGTAACCTTCCATTGGGTAAATAAAGCCTGTTAGTACCACTGAAAATAATAAGAATGACCAGAGCTTCATCCGCTCAGCAACAGCCCCTGACACAATCGACATTGCAGTTGCAACAAAGACCACTTGGAAAAAGAAGTCAGATTCTAACGCATGATCAGCATCTGCCGCCTGTGTACCAATAAACCCTGCAATGCTCGGGATTAAGCCACCTTCAACATTATCAACGTACATAATGTTATAGCCGACCAATAAAAACATAGTACAAGAGATTGCATACAAACAAATATTCTTGGTAAGTATTTCAGTCGTATTTTTAGAACGAACTAAACCCGCTTCTAACATGGCAAATCCTGCAGCCATCCACATAACCAATGCACCCGAGATTAAAAAATAAAATGTATCTAGTGCAAACCGTAACTCTGATACCGTAGTACCTAGTTTCGCTAATTCTTCCATTAGTGTTCCCCTTAACCTTGATAATTCAACTTTAACGACAGTTAAAGTGCTTCTAAATCTGTTTCACCCGTACGAATACGTACTGTTTGCTCTAAATCGGTGACAAATATTTTTCCATCTCCAATCTTTCCCGTATGAGCCGCATTCGTTATGGCTTCAATAATTAGCTCTACCTGCTCTTGACGACATGCAATCTCAATTTTTACTTTCGGTAAAAAGTCCACTTGATACTCTGCGCCGCGATAAAGTTCGGTATGGCCTTTTTGACGGCCAAAGCCTCTAATTTCAGATACGGTTAAACCATCGACCCCGATATCAGAAATCGCCATACGTACATCATCTAGTTTGAATGGTTTGATAATGGCATTGATCATTTTCATTGAAACGTTCCTCTCAGTAATATTCAGCACCCGATGAATGCCGTTGATAAGAAGAGAGTTACAAATGACGTACCAAAAATATAAGTCGCTGTTTGTATGGTGAAAGTTGTTTTTGTTTCAGCGATAGGAATGTAAACGTGCACCAATTGTGCGCAAGTAAATTAATAATTGCGCCAAAAGAGCTCATGAGAAAAGGAGCAAAGTATTCTGCTTAAATGATTATAAAGAGAGTAAATATTGGTGTGCTTGTCTTAGCTGATGTTGATTAAACACTTTAACGCCATGTGCGCGTAATAATGTTGTTGTAACCCCCTGACCAACAATGAGTTTATTGGTAAATTCTCCATCATAAACCTCACTACTGCCACAAGAAGGGCTTCGCTCGGTTAAAATTGCCACTTTTATATCGTATTGTTGACACAATGATAAGGCGATATGCGCGCCTTTAATAAAATAATCGGTAACATCGTCACCTTGTTTATCCATGACACGATTACGTTGCTCAATAACGCCTTGACTATCACCTGCAATAATTTCAGCAGGGAGCCGTGGAATAGCCATTCCAGCATCAACCTCAGGACATACAGCAATAACGCGCCCTTGTGTTTTCCATTGCATAATGAGCTGTTCCGGCTCAGTAATGACTTGCCCGTCATAACGTACTTTGCGCCCTAATAAACACGCACTTATTAATATTTTTTCCATCATCATAACCATTGGGTAATAAAAAAGCCGTTAAATTACTTTAACGGCTTTTACGGTCATTAGCTAAGTTAGTTTAGACTAGCTTGCCATGACACTGTTTGTATTTCTTACCTGAGCCACATGGACAAGGTTCGTTACGACCCACTTTGTCATGCTCGCGCATTACAGCGCCTTGTGGTTTAGCTTCTTGTTCAGACTGAGCACTTGCATCATCATGTTGATAATTCATCTCAACATTTTCACTTTGTCGGCGTTGCTCTTCCATTTCTTGCACATCTTCAGGTGCTTGAATTTGGATCTTACTTAACAATACAACCACGTCAGTTTTTAGCGACTCTAATAGGTCTTGGAATAACTCAAACGACTCACGCTTAAATTCCTGCTTAGGATTCTTTTGCGCATAGCCACGTAAGTGAATACCTTGACGAAGGTGATCCATCGCTGCTAAGTGTTCTTTCCATAAACCATCAAGTGTTTGCAGCATAACTGCTTTTTCGAATTGACGTAATGCGTCAGCACCAACAACCTCTTCTTTTTCTTTGTACGATTGCTCAACAGTTTCGATGATCTTTTCACGAAGGTTTTCTTCATGCAGACTTTCGTCTTCTTTTAACATCGTTGCGATTGGCATATCGATTAGGAAGTCGTTGCGTAAACGCTCTTCCAGGCCTTCAACATCCCACTGCTCTTCCAATGATTGGAACGGAATATATTGAGTCACTGTATTATCAACAACATCTTTACGGATGTTGTTGATTGTTTCAGAAATATCAGCTTCATCCATTAGCTCATTACGCTGCTCGTAAATCACTTTACGTTGATCATTGGCAACATCATCATACTCAAGCAATTGCTTACGCATATCAAAGTTACGACCTTCAACTTTACGTTGTGCATTTTCAATTGCGCGGTTTACCCATGGATGTTCAATGGCTTCGCCATGTTCCATACCTAGCTTTTTCATCATCACGGTCATACGCTCAGAAGCAAAGATACGCATGAGGCTGTCTTCCATCGATAGATAGAAGCGAGATGCACCCGCGTCACCCTGACGACCCGCACGACCACGTAGCTGGTTGTCGATACGACGTGACTCATGACGCTCAGTACCAAGAATATATAAACCACCTGCGGCTAACACTTTGTCGTGTTGAACCTGCCAATCGGCTTTAATATTATCGATTTGCTCTTGGGTTGGGTTGGTTAGCTTATCAACCTTAGTTTGCCAGTTACCACCTAACATGATATCGGTACCACGACCGGCCATATTAGTGGCGATAGTGACACTGCCAATCTCACCTGCAGAAGCAATAATCTCAGCTTCTTTTTGGTGGAACTTAGCATTAAGTACATTGTGCTTAATTTTTTCTTTCTTTAGCAGCTGTGCTAAATATTCAGACGACTCAATTGAAATAGTACCAACAAGGGCCGGTTGGCCTCGTTCTTGACACTCTTTAATATCGGCAATAATCGCTTCATACTTTTCTTGCGTAGACATGTAAATCAAGTCAGCCATGTCATTACGGACCATTGGACGGTTTGTTGGGATTACCACCGTATCAAGACCGTAAATGTGCTGGAACTCAAATGCTTCAGTGTCCGCGGTTCCCGTCATTCCCGATAACTTCTCATAAATACGGAAGTAATTTTGGAATGTAATAGATGCAAGTGTCTGGTTTTCGTTTTGAATGTCAACTTTTTCGCGTGCTTCAATTGCTTGATGTAAACCTTCAGACCAACGACGACCTGGCATCGTACGACCTGTATGCTCATCAACGATAATGATCTCACCATCTTTAACAATGTAATCAACATCGCGCTCAAACAACACATGAGCACGTAGCGCTGCATTCACATGGTGTAATAAGCTAATATTACCCGCTGAGAATAATGAGTCATGCTCATCCATTAAATTATTTTGTTGTAATAACTCCTCAACAAAAATCTGACCTGTCTCAGTTAAATGGACTTGCTTGGCTTTTTCATCGACCGTGTAGTGGCCATCGCCAGTGTATTCTTCAGTGTCTTCTTCGTCTTGTTTTTGCAATTGTGGGATAATCGCATCGATTTGACGGTAAAGCTCAGAACTATCTTCTGCCGCACCAGAAATAATTAATGGTGTACGCGCTTCATCGATTAGAATCGAGTCAACCTCATCAATAATCGCAAAGTGTAATGGACGTTGCACACGTTCACTTGGCGAGAACGCCATGTTGTCACGTAGGTAATCGAAACCAAACTCATTGTTAGTACCGTACGTGATATCACAACCATAAGCGTGTTGTTTCTGCTCATGAGATAGACCGGAGATAGCATTACCTACAGTCATTCCTAAGAATTCAAATAATGGACGGTTCCAATCGGCATCACGTGTTGCTAGGTAATCATTCACGGTAATCACGTGAACACCTTTACCTGATAGAGCGTTTAGGTAGGCAGGCAATGTCGCCGTTAAGGTTTTACCTTCACCAGTACGCATCTCAGCAATACGGCCTGATTGTAATACCATGCCACCGATAAGCTGAGCGTCAAAGTGACGCATTTCAAATACACGCTTACTCGCTTCGCGAACAACGGCAAAAGCTTCTGGAAGAATATCGTCGATTGAACGACCCGCTTCAAGCTGCTCTCTAAAGTAGGCAGTTTTCTGTTTAAGTTCGTCATCAGAAAGGGCTTCTATTTCTTTCTCTAACTCATTAACTAAGGCAACAACTTTACGTAGTTTCTTTAACGTACGATCATTTTTGCTGCCAAATATCGAAGTAAAAATCTTTGTTAACATCTAATTGGCCATTTCTTGTGATTGCACCAGTGTGCAAATATAAATTATTGACTAAAATCGGAGCTTATTATTATAGATTTGATAAAGATAAGATAGCCCTAAAGCTATCTTATTAAGAATATTAAGTGAATTTTTTTGCTTATCGGTAGATATACTTACGCGGATTGACCTGTTTATCGCGATTTAACACTTCATAATGAACGTGAGCACCCGTCGAACGACCTGTGTTCCCCATTTCAGCCACAATCTCTCCTTTGGCAACCACATCCCCAATATTAACTGCCACTGACTTAGCGTGCCCATAGCGAGTCTTCAAACCAGCACCATGGTCGATTTCAACGAGTAAACCGTAGCCTGAACGTTCACCAGCCCAACTTACAACACCAGCACCCGTCGCAAAAATAGCATCGCCATCTTTACCCGCATAATCCACGCCTTTGTGCATTGTTAGGCGGCCATTGAAAGGGTCATTACGCATCCCATACATTGACGACATCCAACCACGTTTAATTGGCTTACCCTGAATACGGCTGTCATCATCGATTTCATGGTTAAGCATCACAACCTCAAGCAAGTCTAATTGCTCTTGTTGTGTATCAAGGTGATCTAAAAAGGCGTCCATTTGGCTAAATAACGCCGCAAGCTCAGAGTCTTCACTGATTTTATGAAATTGCTCAGGGCCACCAACGGCTGGCAGTTGCGAAAAATCAAACTCACTGTAGTCTGCCGTTTTGGCAAGCCGTTCACCAAGTGCATCCATTCGATTCATTCGAGCGGTTAATGTACCCATTCGCTGAGCTAATACGGCTAGTTGTGCTTGAGTATCTTGCTTTAACTGGGTCACTTGTTGCTGCTGAGCAGCAATACCTACAGATTTTTCTGTAATTTTGTTGGCAAGGAGCGATGGACCCACATAGAAATGATACGTAAAATAACCGCATGCAGCTAATAGCAGCGATTGTAATAATACAAAGCCTGCAAGGCCCGAGCGCGTAATATTAACGTGAGCTAACGCTTTAGCCTCTTTTACTTGTTCTGTTTGTTTGTTGCCTGTTACACTCATATCTATTCTCTTTCGTTCACACTATATTGGTGCATTATGAATCAACGCCATACTCCAGATTCCATTCACCATTTAATGACTTCGAAGTCAGGAAAGTTAGCAAAAATACAACAGAAAGCATCCCAATTACAAGTAATTAACTTGTTTTTAACAACTCATTTATTACCGGACAGTGAAAATTACTGTCGAGTAGCCAATTTGCGTCAAGGTGTTCTCGTGATTGAAGTCGCATCCGGCGTATGGTCTACGCGGCTATTACAACTTAAAGAACACTTCTTATTACAGATCCGCCAACAGTTGATTCCAAATTTAGCTAATATCGAAATCAAGGTTAATCCGCAGCTGTTTGTTACTAAACCAGCCCCTAAACCGAATAGCCGTGAGATTTCAGCGCAAACAGCCGAACACTTAAACACACTCGCTGAACATGCCCCCGCTGAGCTGGCCGAAAAACTACAACGCCTGGCGAAGTTGGCCAGGCGTCATAAATAGTTGATTGTTAGAACAATAAACAACCTCTATGCAAAGGCTGTCTCACCGTAACAGATTGGAGACTCTGCTTCGTCTTCATAAGTGACGATTTCAAAAGCATCCTGTTGCGCTAACATCTCACGCACTAGCATGTTGTTAATAGCATGCCCTGCTTTAAACGCTCTGAATTCACCGATAATGCTGTTACCTGCGAGGTATAAATCACCTAATGCATCGAGTACTTTATGTTTCACAAATTCGTCATCAATTCGTAAACCATCAGGGTTTAAAATACGGTATTCATCAAGAACAACAGCGTTTTCCATGCTACCACCTAATGCTAGGTTGTTTGCACGAAGTAACTCAATATCACTCATGAAACCAAATGTTCTGGCACGTGATATTTCATGGACAAATGATGCTTGAGAGAAATCCATGGTCAAATGCTGCTTAGTATTACTAATTTCAGGGTGGGCAAAGTCGATAGCGTAGTCAACTTTAAATCCGTTATGCGGAATAAACTCAGCCCATTTATCGCCATCTTCTATGCGAATCTTTTTCTTGATTCGAATAAAGCGTTTAGGAGAGTTTTGCTCTTGCACACCAGCAGATTGCAATAAAAATACAAACGGGCTAGCACTGCCATCCATAATTGGAATTTCAGGAGCATCCACTTCAATAACAGCATTATCAATACCAAAGGCCGCTAACGCTGCTGAAATATGCTCTACCGTTGAGATTTTATTGCCTTCATCATCAATCAAACAAGTACATAATGTTGTTTCACGCACTAGCATGCCATCACCGGGGATATCAACCGCAGGGGTTAAGTCGGTACGACGGTAAATTATTCCACTATTTACTGGCGCAGGCTTAATCACTAGATTAACTTTATTACCCGAATGAAGACCAACGCCAACAGCATTGATTTCTTTACATAATGTTCTTTGCTTAATCATAAATCAGCAACCTCATTCAACATTTATATCACTAACGGCAAGAATGTTAGCACAAATGGTCTAACCTCACAATTGAGCAAAAGTATTAAACTCTCAATTGTGATCTTGCCGACAACAATCTTAAAAATGGCAGGAGTAAACTGAATCCTACCTTAATTTGCCAGAACTAGTCCGCCTGTTTACGCAAAAATGCTGGAATATCGAGATATTCTAATCCATTATTTGCACCTTGTGGCTGACTGTTTACAGCGGCAGCCATTGAATCATCTTCAGCTGGTATCTCAGGTTGAACAGGCTGTGCCTTAACCACAACTTCATCTGGCTTAACTAATTTAATATCTGGTTGAGCTTCAGATCCTATACCCGTGGCAACAACAGTAACACGTAACTCATCGGTCATTTCAGGGTCGATTACCGCACCAACAACAACAGTAGCATTTTCAGAAGCGAAACCTTTAACAGCATTACCTACTGTCTCAAACTCATCGATACTGATATCCATACCGGCTGTAATGTTAACAAGAATGCCGCGAGCGCCCGCAAGATCGATATCTTCAAGTAGTGGGCTAGAGATTGCCAGCTCAGCCGCTTCATCAGCACGGTCTTCACCTTTCGCAATACCAGTACCCATCATCGCGGTACCCATTTCAGCCATCACCGTTCGAACATCAGCGAAATCCACGTTCATTAAACCAGTACGAGTAATTAGTTCAGCAATACCTTGTACCGCACCGAATAAGACATCGTTAGCTTCTTCGAATGCTTGTAATAAACCAGTACCTTTACCTAACACTTTTAATAACTTATCGTTTGGAATAGTAATTAAAGAGTCAACACTTTCGCTAAGCATAGTAATTCCTTGCTCAGCATAGTTTAGGCGTTTCTTACCTTCGAAGTTAAATGGTTTAGTTACTACAGCAACTGTTAAGATGCCCATCTCTTTCGCTACTTCAGCAACGATTGGTGCAGCACCAGTCCCTGTACCACCACCCATACCGGCAGCAATAAATACCATGTCAGCACCATCAAGTGCGCCCATAATAGCTTCACGATCTTCAATCGCCGCTTCACGACCCACTTGTGGGTTAGCACCAGCGCCAAGGCCTTTAGTTGTGCCTTTACCAATTTGGATTGTACTTTCTGCTGATGAGTTTCTAAGTGCTTGAGCATCTGTGTTAGCCACAATAAACTCTACACCCTCAATTGTTTTACTCACCATGTGTTCGATAGCGTTACCGCCACCGCCGCCAACACCAATAACCTTGATTACCGCTTCTTCTGCATGTTCTGACATTAATTCAAACATAATTTCTCTCCGCTACGCTTTTGAGCAAACCTAACCCTACTTCTTGAGTTAGAGTTCGCCTTTAATCCAGTTTTTTACTCGGTGGAAAATACTCACACCGCCTTTTTCTACATGTTCATTTCGTGCATTCTGTCGCATCAAGCTACCAAACTGCAGCAAACCTACCGCTGCGGCATAACTTGGGTCTTGCACGTAATCATTTAACCCTTTGACCGGTCGTGGTGTCGCAAGTCTTACTGGCATGCCAAAACACGCTTCAGCAAACTCAACAGCACCTTCTATTTTTGCAGTACCGCCAGTTAAGACGATACCTGCAGCAATTTGCTCATCAAATCCAGCCTTCTTTAACTCAGCTAAAATTAACTCAAATAATTCTTGATACCTTGGCTCTACAACTTCCGCTAAGGTGTGACGAGACATTGTTCTTGTCGGGCGTCCACCTACAGACGGCACTTCAATATTATCTTCTTGACTAACCATTTGACTTAAGGCACAAGCATGTTGCACTTTAATGTCTTCAGCATGAGACAATGGGGTTCTAAATATTTTGGCAATATCGGAAGTAACTTGTGATCCAGCGACTGGAATCACTGCACTATGACGCAGTGAACCATTGGTATAAACAGCAATATCCATGGTGCCGCCACCCATATCAACCAAACAGACACCTAAGGCTTTTTCATCGTCGGTCAGCACTGAATAGCTCGACGCTATAGCTGAAAAAACTAACTCATCGACCGTTAAACCACAACGCTGAACACACTTCTCAATGTTCTTTGCCATGTCGCTGGCACAAGTCACCATATGAACTTGTGCTTCCATACGCATACCTGACATCCCGATAGGTGATTTAATCCCTTCTTGAACATCAATTGCATACTCTGTTGGCATAACATGAAGAATTCGACGATCGTCAGAAATTTTCACTGAGCGAGCGGTATGAATAACATTATCTACATCATACTGAGTTACTTCTTCATCATTAATTGACACCATGCCTTTTTCATTCTGGCAAGCGATGTGCTTACCTGAAATACTCAAATTAACCGATGTAACCTGACAATCAGCCATCAACTCCGCCTCGCCTAAAGCGCGCTTCACTGCTTTGACCACAGAATCGAGATCATTAACTCCGGCTTTTTCCATGCCTTTTGATTGTTGCGTGCCAAGACCAACAATACTTAACTCTCCATCAGCTAAGATTTCGCCGATAATCACCGCCACTTTTGACGTGCCAATATCAAGGCCGACTATTAAATCTCTTTCGTTAGCTTTGCTCATTCTGTGCCCTATCTCCTGGCAAATCTTTCCAATTTACTGCAAATCCTGTGTCATAACGTAAATCAACATAGTTAATTGCTTTACTTGGCGGAATCACATGTTTATATACTTTTAAAAAACGCTCAACTCTCGCGTTTCTTATGACTTTATTTGCGCGGCCAAGGATTAACTTGGTGCCATCAGCTAAAATCACCGACCATGACTCACGCTCACTTAAATGAATTTCTTTTAGTTTTAAGCCTTCTGCCAAAAATAGTGGCAATAATGCTCGGTAACCAACCAACACATCTTTTGGCACATTATCTGGGCCATAAAACTGAGGCAAAACTTGCTCAATTTTATCTTTAGGGGCTAAAAATACATCCCCATCGATATTTAATAAATGCTGTTCATTCCAATGTGCTACCGGCATCTGATCAGTCACATGAATGATCAAACCATTAGGCCACTGGCGTCTAACCGTTGCTTCTTTTATCCAAGGTACTAATTCTACTGTTTCTTTAACATCCGTCATTTCTACAGAGAAAAAGCTTTCCTTTTCACTCAGTGGCATTAATGCCTGCTGTACATCTAGGTCGCTACTATACGGCCTAGTGCCAGTAATTTGTAGTGTTGATAGCGGCATGTCTTGCGCATTCATCAACTTTTGGTACATTTGGCTGCTTATATAACCAATTAGTACTATTACTAAACAGAAAAATATAACACCCGCCCAAAAAGCATGATCTGCTTTTTTGACACGTTGATATAGATTACTGAGCATTAACTTCATCGCTTGATTACTTTTCCAAAGTTTGACTCAAAACCGCAACAACGAGTTGCTCAAAATTCAAACCTGCTTGCTTCGCTGCTTTTGGTACTAAACTTGTTTCAGTCATTCCCGGCACAGTATTGACCTCTAATAAATACCATTGACCTTGCTCATCACGCATAAAGTCGACACGCCCCCATCCTCGAGCATTAACGGCTTTAAAGGCTTTAAGTGCAATATTTAACAACTCCTGTTCATCGCTCTGTGCTAAACCACATGGGCAATGATACTGCGTGTCATTAGATTGATATTTTGCTTGATAGTCATAAAAGTCATGTGGTGTCGTCATGTGAATGGCAGGTAAGGCTTTTTCACCTAAAATAGCGACCGTGTATTCACCACCTTCAATCCACTGTTCTAACAATACTTCACTATCAAATTCAATAGCATCTGTTATCGCTTGCTCTAAATCTTTCGCACTAGAAACCTTAGCCATACCAATGCTTGAGCCTTCGTTTGATGGCTTTACCATCACTGTCCCGCCTAATGAATCTAGAACGGTTTGATAATCTGTGACAGGATGTTCAGCATCTACCACCACAAACTTTGCCGTTGGCATTCCTAACGCTGTCCACACTTGCTTAGTCTTAATTTTATCCATTGCTAGTGCAGCGCCTAATACGCCAGAGCCTGTGTAAGGCATATTTAAAAGTTCTAGCGCCCCTTGAATGGTGCCATCTTCACCACCTCGGCCGTGCAAAACATTAAAGACACGATCAAAACCTTGGCATTGTAATTGTGACAACTGCTGTTCTTTAGGGTCAAAAGCATGCGCATCTATGCCCTGAGCTAATAAGCTCTTTAATACAGCTTGCCCTGACATTAACGACACATCACGCTCAGCACTGGTGCCGCCAAACATTACTGCAACTTTGCCAAAATCACTCATTACTTCATTCCTGCTTGATTCATTTTTTCAATATTTAATTCAAATCCAGCTAATTCTTTAGCCAACACACCAACGTTGCCTGCCCCTTGAGTCATTACAAGGTCTCCATTGGCCATCAATTGGGCTAAACGAGCTGGTAATACATCAATACCCGGGACATAAATTGGCTCAAGATTACTTTGCGCTCGAATACTACGACATAATGCGCGGCTGTCAGCACCGACAATCGGTTCTTCACCAGCACTATAAACTTCAAGTAAAAGCAGCTCATCAACTTGTGATAGTACTTCAACAAAGTCCTCGTAAAGATCGCGAGTACGCGTGTAGCGGTGTGGTTGATAGATCATCACTAAACGTTTATCTGGCCACCCTTGACGTGCCGCTTTAATCGTCGCTAGCACTTCACTTGGGTGATGACCATAATCATCAACTAGCATCACCTCACCATTACCACTATCAAACGTGCCTAACTGTTCGAATCGACGACCTATGCCTTCAAATTGTGTTAGGGCATTAATGATAACATCAAAGCTAATTCCGTCTTCATGAGCCACAGCGATCGCTGCTAATGAATTTAGAACGTTATGACGTCCCGGTAGGTTGAGCTTAACTTCAACCGGAGCTTCATCTTTACAATGTAAAGTAAATTGACAGCTATTGGCATGCTGCGAGAAATTCGAGGCACGAATGTCTGCATCATCACTAAAGCCGTAAGTAATCACTTGACGCCCAATACGCGGAATTAACGCTCTAACTACAGGATCATCAACACAAACTACCGCTAAACCGTAAAAAGGTAAATTATGTAAAAACTCGATAAAGGTATCTTCAAGCTTACTAAAATCACCTTGATAGGTGTCCATATGATCCGCTTCAATGTTAGTAACCACAGAAACCATCGGCTGTAAGTGTAAGAAAGAGGCATCACTTTCGTCAGCTTCAGCGATTAAGTAATTACTTGAACCCAACTTGGCATTAGTCCCAGAGCTATTTAATAAACCACCGATCACATATGTTGGGTCAAGGTCCGCTTGGGCAAAAATACTCGCAATTAAACTGGTTGTTGTCGTTTTTCCATGTGTACCAGCAACGGCAACACCATGTCTAAAACGCATCAACTCAGCCAGCATTTGCGCACGCTGCACAATAGGAATTCGCAACGCTTTTGCAGCAATGATTTCAGGGTTTGACTCATCAATTGCAGTGGAAACCACAACTACGCTAGCGCCTTCAACTTGCTCGCCTTTGTGCCCTAAATATACCGTTGCGCCAAGCGTAGTTAAACGCTCGGTCACTCGATTAACCGATTGGTCTGAACCAGTGATGACATAGCCTTCATTAGCCAATACTTCAGCAATGCCACCCATACCCGCGCCACCAATACCTATAAAGTGGATACGGTTAACACGACGCATTTCAGGCACTCGCATTCTTAATTGTGTTAGCTTTTCACTGGTTATCTTAGTCATTAATTACTGCTCTACTCTTTCAACTTCGGTTAATCTAAAATTCTTCTCTAAGCGTTGTGCCAATGCGTGGTAATCATCACCCGCTAACTTGGCACACATTAAAGCCACCTGTTCGGTCGCATCGAGCTTAGCAACGCCCTTGCTCGCCCGAGACATCAAAATTAACTGCTCAGGTGATAAAATCTGTTGTATTTGCTGGGCCAATGACTCAGCAGTCATTTCGCTTTGGGGCAATAGTTTAGCGGCCCCAACTTGTGTTAATGCTTGGGCGTTCTTAGTTTGATGATCATCGACAGCGTATGGCAGGGGTACAAAGATCGCAGGCAATCCCAACACAGCAATTTCAGATACGGTAAGAGCACCGGCCCGACACACAACAAGGTCAGCCCATTGATATGCGTCTGCCATGTCATCGATGAAATCACTTACTTGAATATGTTCAATACCTTGATATGCATCTTTAAGTACTTGACTATTTCCTTTACCCGCTTGATGGCGAATATGAATGTTCAACTCGCTTAAATGTTGGCATGCCTGTGGCATTGTTTCATTAAGCACTTTCGCGCCTAGACTGCCACCCACCACTAAAACATTAAATTGTGACTTAGCTACATCAACTTGCTTGCTCTGAGCACCAAGACTGATAATGTCTGCGCGGACAGGATTACCAACCACATGCGGACTCGCTTCAGCCAGTGCGCCATCAAATGCAACCATGACCGCATCAGCCATTTTGGCTAAATAGCGGTTTGTCATACCAGCAATGGCATTTTGTTCATGTAACACTAACGGTAATTGACATAATTTAGCCGCTATTCCACCCGGGCCACTTGCAAAACCACCCATACCTAAAACTACATCAGGTTGATATTCCTTTATCACCGCTCGAGCTTGCCAGACCGAACGTAATAACTTAAATGGTGCTTTAATTAAGCGGACAATACCATTACCTCGCACCCCCTCAACATCGATAAACGAAATGTCGATATTGTGTTGCGGTACCAGTTGCGCTTCCATCCGTGTTGCACAGCCAAGCCAGTGTATTTCCCAGCCTTGTTCACGTAATAAGTTCACCACAGCAAGTCCAGGGAATACATGTCCACCCGTTCCACCAGCCATCACTAACAATCGTTTACTCATTAGCTCACCCCTCGCTGAGTCGCTTGGACACAAGCTAAACGCCGTTCATGATCAACTCTTAATAAAATAACAACGGCCAAGGTCATGACCCACAAACTACTGCCACCATAACTAACTAATGGTAACGTAAGTCCTTTGGTTGGCAGTACACCACTCGCCGCACCAGTATTAACGGCGGCTTGAAAGCTCAGCCAAATACCAATAGCTAAAGCTAAATAACCCGAGAAAAAATGTTCCGTCTTTAATGCTTGTGCGCCAATATGCAACGCCCTCAGAGCAAGTGTTAGTTGTAATAATAAAAGGGCAATTACACCAAATAATCCTAACTCTTCAGCCCAAATCGCAAAAATAAAGTCGGTATGGGCTTCAGGTAAGTATTCTAATTTTTGAATTGAATTTCCCAAGCCTTGACCAAACCAATCACCACGACCAAACGCCATCAGAGATTGCGTTAACTGGTAACCATCACCAAAAGGGTCTTGCCAAGGGTCTAAAAATGAAGTGACACGAGCCATCCGATACGGCTCGTAAATAACTAAAGCCACAGCAGCAAGGGAGCCCGTTATCAACAAACCAATAAAGTCGCGTATTTTCGCACCTGCTAAAAACAATAAGCCTACTGTCGTTATAAACATCACAACAATGGTCCCTAAATCAGGCTGTAACAGGATCAATACAGCAAGAATACCAAACACGATTAATGGTTTTACAAACCCCTTAGATCGCTCAGTAACTTCAGTATGACGACGAACAATATAACTTGATAAGTAACAAAAGAATGTCAGCTTAGCAATTTCAGACACTTGAATATTAATCGGGCCCGCTGATAACCAGCGCGTACTACCATTAACGGTTTTACCCACAACTAACACCGCTACTAATGCCAATATTGAGATAATTAAGATGTGTGCATTGTATTGTTGCCACTTTTCGATTGGGATTTGCAGACCAAAAATCATAATCAGTGTACAACCCAATAAGTAGACAACATGGCGTTGCACAAAGTGAAATGGGTTTTCAGTGAGGCGCTGGCCTTCAGGCATTGATGCTGACGCAACAATAATAAAGCCAATAAATAATAATGTGATAGCCAAAACAAACAAAAAGCGATCATATAACACAGTATGCTTAGGCTTTTTATTCGCTCTAAACTCTGTCCAAATTGCGCTAAAAGAGGCAGGGAATAAATTCATTGATTTAGCTGACATCTAACCCCTCCACTGCATCAATAAAGTGCTGCCCACGCTCCATGTAATTTTTAAACATATCGATACTGGCACTTGCAGGAGAAAGTAACACTACATCTCCAGCCTTAGCTAATTCATTAGCTGTAGCGACAGCGTGTTCTAAACTGTCACTAATTAATGCATTAGGGAATAAATCAACAAACAACTGACGATCACGACCAATGACAATTAAATGATCAACCTGAGTATTAAAAGGGGCAACTAATGGGGTTAAATCACCACCTTTAGTATCACCACCTGCGATAACAATAAGCTGACCATCTAACTGGGTTAACCCCGTTAATGCTGCAAGTGTCGCACCGACATTAGTTGCTTTTGAGTCGTTGAGCCAGCGTACATCAAACTTGTTTGACACTAATTCACAGCGATGGGCTAATCCAGTAAATTGACGTAAGGTATCAAGCATTGCAGAACGGTTTAAGCCAACTTGTTGTCCAAGTGCCAACGCAGCCAGTGCATTCAACTGA
The DNA here is from genome assembly GCA_002835545.1 of Alteromonadales bacterium alter-6D02. Classification (GTDB taxonomy): domain Bacteria; phylum Pseudomonadota; class Gammaproteobacteria; order Enterobacterales; family Psychrobiaceae; genus Psychrobium. Next base: position 53,411 of record PIZK01000009.1, on the reverse strand, counting down.
TTATGCAAACCAATCATCGCCAGCTCATCGCAGCCAATCAGACGAGTTTCACCTTGATACAAAGCATTATCATCGATGCCATATTCATTATCCAAAGCAGGCTTAGTCACACCAAATGACACTATGTTCAGGTGCGATGTCTTAGTTAGTTGATCGTCACGGTTAACCACAGCGCAAGCGCAATGATGATAAATACGCTGTTTTGCCTGAGCGTAATCATCAAGGCCATCATATCTATCCATATGATCGTCACTGATGTTAAGTACTGTCGCACCAGCAAGTTCTAATTGGTATGTCGTTTCTAACTGAAAACTTGATAATTCTAAAACAAATAATTCAATTGACGAATCATTAACAACATCAAGTACAGGCACACCAATATTACCAATAGCAACGGCCTTCACTCCGGCATTATTTGCCATTTCAGTCAGTAGACTCGTTACCGTCGTTTTACCATTAGAACCAGTAATGCCAATTACTGGAGCCTTAACAAAGTGTGCAAATAGCTCGACATCCCCCCACACTAAGACACCTGCCGCCATTGCGTGTTCAAACACAGCCTGCTGCACGGTGATGCCAGGACTGACTAATAGTAAGTCAAAACTTGTTAACTCGCACTGCTCCAACGCCCCAAGTTTAATGTCAAGATCAGGGAACTGCTGCTGAAGCTCAATGGTATCAAGCTGCTCTCTGGTATCAATTAACGTTGGCGACACACCTTGTCCAAGTAAAAAATTTACGCACGAACGCCCAGTTAAGCCTAAACCTATCACTGCAACTTTATTAATTTGACGTCCGTTAAGTTCCATTTAATTACCTAATTTTCAGCGTTGCTAAGCCGACAAGCACTAATACTAACGAGATAATCCAAAAGCGTACAATCACACGTGGTTCAGGCCAGCCTTTTAGCTCATAGTGGTGATGAATTGGGGCCATTCTGAAAATACGTTGACCACGTAATTTATAACTACCCACTTGCAAGATCACTGATAACGTCTCCATTACAAAGACGCCACCCATGATCACTAATAAAATTTCCTGGCGTACTAATACAGCCACAATACCTAAACAAGCACCTAAAGCTAACGAACCAACATCGCCCATGAATACTTGTGCTGGGTACGTGTTAAACCATAAAAAGCCTAAGCCTGCACCGAAAATCGCTAAACAAAATACGGTTAATTCACTCGCTAGAGGTAAATGAGGTAGGTTTAAGTAAGCTGAGAAATTAACATTACCCGTAATATAAGCAATTAACCCTAGTGCACCAGCAACCATAATTGTTGGTACAATTGCTAAACCATCTAAGCCATCGGTGAGATTGACCGCGTTACTCGCCCCCACTAAGGTGAAGTAAACTAAAGCGATATACATCAAGCCTAATTGCGGTAACACATCTTTAAAAAACGGCACAACCAGCATGGTTTCTTCGGGTTGTGAGGTATTAAAATACAAAAAGAAAGCCACAAATAAAGCGATTGCTGATTGCCAGAAATACTTCCAACGCGCAATTAGGCCGTCAGAATCTTTACGGATCACCTTACGGTAATCGTCAACAAAGCCAACGGCACCAAAACCAAGCAAAACAAAAAGCACTATTAATACGTAATGGTTACTTAAATCTGCCCACAGTAGCGTACTTAATGCGATGGCACCTAAAATAAGGATACCGCCCATAGTTGGGGTACCTGATTTACTCAAGTGTGATTGAGGGCCATCATCGCGAACTGTTTGACCAATCTGCATGTTTTGTAGATATCGAATAAGCTTAGGGCCTGCCCATAGCGAGAACATTAACGCGGTTAAGGCTGCCAAAATGCTGCGAAAAGTTAAATATGAGAATATATTAAACCCAGAAATGTATTGAGTGAGAAACTCAGCTAACCACACTAACATTAGCACTCACCTTCTGAAAATTGACTTGAAATAAATTGCACTACACTTTCCATTTTTGTACTTCTCGACCCTTTAGCCAGAAGCGTAATATTATCGTTATTATGTTGTTTTATTTTTTCGGCAACAGCGCTATCTAACGCTTGTTTATCTGTAAAATGATGATGTTCACCACTATAATCTGTGCCGTAGTGTTGGCTTAACTCACCAAACGTTAGCAACAGATCGATATTATGTTGCTCTATAACTGGGCCTAATGACTGATGAGAAGCAACCGCATACTCACCTAACTCTCCCATTTCACCTAACACTAAGATGCGATAGCCTTGATAACTACCAAGTAATTGTATCGCAGCAGTTATTGATGTTGCATTAGCATTATAAGTATCATCAATAACGGTCAATAATGGATTAACCTTCAATACATTTAATCGACCACCGACTTCCCTCATATTAGCCAACCCAAGAGCAATATCAGCTAAGCTAGCACCTACAGCTATCGCAGCAGCGGCCGAGGCCAGTGCATTTGACACATTATGAATGCCAGGTAACGCTAAAGAAATCCGTTGCTGTTGCCCCAGTGCATGTAAAGTAAAACTAGCCTTTCCTTGTGTATCTAATAAAACATCACTTGGGTAGAACACATCGTCTTCAAGAGACGCATCTGGTTCTTCCCCTAAAAAGCGCGAGATTTTACGCTGTTGATTAGCTAATAGCCAGCCCTTGGCGTAATCACTAGAAAAATCAAAAATTGCCGTGCCATCGCTCGCTAGATGATTATAAATTTCACTCTTCGCAATCACGACGCCTTCAATACCCCCAAAGCCTTCTAAGTGGGCAGCACCAATGTTTGTTATCATTGCGACATCAGGTTCAACTAAACTACTGGTGTAATCTATTTCCCCGATGTGATTAGCGCCTAATTCAATCACTGCATATTGTTCATCACCTGTAAGTCTTAATAATGTCAAAGGCGCACCAATGTCATTATTAAAGTTTCCCGCAGTCGCTAACACTTTGCCACGGCAACTTAAAATGGAAAACAACATCTCTTTAACCGTAGTTTTACCGCAACTGCCAGTAATTGCGATTTTCTTAGCACTGCTTAGCTGACAAACAAGTTTTGCTAATTGGCCCAGTGCAACACGGGTATCCTCAACCACTAATTGCGGCACATCAACCTGTTGTTGCTGACTGACAATGAGCGCACCAGCGCCTTGAGTGACCACTTGGTCGATAAACTGGTGAGCATCAAAGTTGTCACCATATAATGCAATAAAACAATCGCCTGATTTAACTTGGCGCGAGTCGGTAGTCACCTGCGTGATCTCAACATCCTCGCCAAAGTGTTGCCATCCTAATGTTTCTGCTATGTACGATAGCTTAACCGGGATCATATATATGCCTTTACTAATTCATTAGCTAACGCTCGCTCATCATAGCTGATGCGCTGGCCATTTATTAACTGATAATCTTCATGCCCTTTACCCGCAAGTAGTACGATATCTTCACTACCAGCAGCATGAACCGCTTGTGATACCGCCCTAACTCGGTCGTATTCAACGACAATAGCATCGCGTTGCTGAATGCCAGCCAACACATGAGAAAAAATAATTTCAGGGGATTCAGAGCGAGAGTTATCTTGAGTAATATAAACCTTGTCGGCATACTGCTCTGCCGCCCTGGCCATCAAAGGTCGCTTAGTTTGATCGCGATCACCTCCACAACCAAACACGACAACAAGTTGACCTTGGCAATGAACGCGCAAAGCTAGTAATGCTTTTTCTAAGGCGTCTGGTGTGTGTGCATAATCAACCACGACACTTGGTGATTTCGCTTGATGGAATACCTCCATTCTCCCAGCAACTGCCGACAGCTTAGGAGCAATCACTAAAAGCTTATCTAACGAAAACTCTAACAAACATAAAACATTCAACGCAGTTAATAAATTATCAAGGTTAAACGCCCCTAATAATTGACTATTTAATTGCCCTTGACCAAAACTCGATTGAATGTCAGCTTTAATACCGTGATTAGAATAAACCACGTTTGTCGCTTCTAAGTAACTACTTTGATCTGTTTGTCCTTGATTAAACAAGCTCAGTTCAACCGCATTATCCCACTGTGCCAGCCACTCAGTTACAATGGTTTCATTGGCATTAAGCGCTGCTTTATCGGTATAGTTCGCCGAGAATAATTGTTGCTTAGCTTTGGCATAACTGGCCATGTCACCATGAAAATCTAGGTGGTCTTGTGTTAAATTGGTAAATGCTGTGGCATCAAAATGTAGCGCACTGACACGGCCAAGCTCTAAACCATGTGAAGAGACTTCCATGACCACATAATCGGCACCACCATCTCGAGCGCTAGCCAAATGAGCGATTAAGTCGATAGGGTTTAGTGTCGTATTCGGGCTATCAGCTAAGTGGCCATTAAAGCCATTCCCTAATGTGCCCATGCTATAAGGTTTATGACCCAATAACTCTAACCACTGGCTAATCAATTGCGTGACAGTCGTTTTACCATTGGTTCCAGTAACCCCAATTAGCTTTAATTGACGCTGAGGGTGATCATAAAAGCGACTAGCAATCTCTGATAATAGATGACTTAAGTGCGTCACATGAATTATCGCAATCCCCTCGCGGTAGCTAATATTAATGATTTCAGCGTCTTTGTTATCATCACTTTGAGCTTCACTTAAGACAGCACTAGCTCCTAAATCTATTGCTTTATCAATATATAAGCGGCCGTCAGTTTGTGCACCATTAAGGGCGACAAATAAGCTTCCAGCGGATACTTGGCGCGAATCTAAAGTAATCGCATTAACACTGATACCATTAAGCTCTGCGGCATAGTTTGTTACGGTGTCGAGCGCTAATAAATTAATTAATGATTTATTGTTCATAAAGTCTCCCTTCAATACTTCTGTGTTCAGGGCTACTTAACCTTGCTAATTTCATTGGTACTGTAACGGTTTTACTTGGTGCGACATTAAGCAACTGCAATGCACCCGTAGTGACCTTGGCGAACACAGGCGCTGCCACATCACCACCATAATATTTATCACCTTTGGGCTCATTAATAATCACAATAGTTACTAAGCGTGGATTATCTATCGGTGCAATACCGGCAAAAGACACAACATAATCATCACCATAACCACCAGCAACGGCTTTACGCGCGGTGCCCGTTTTACCTGCGACGCGATAACCACCAATACGCGCCTTAAGCGCTGTCCCACCTGCTTTGGTTACCCCTTCCATCATTTGTAACATTGCTTGAGCGATTTCAGGCGAAACCACTTGCTCGCCTTGCGGCGCTTTATCAAGCTTTAAGATTGAAATAGGGTTTAATTTCCCGTCATTGGCAATCACGGAATAAGCTCGCGCTAATTGTAATGGTGTAACTGCCATACCATAGCCAAAAGATAAGGTTGCTAGCTCAAAATCAGACCAACGGCGACGCTCACGTAATACTCCCGGACTTTCCACTGGCAAAGTCACGTTTGTATGTGAGCCAAAACCCATTGCATAGAAGCTAGTTAAGAATTGTTCTTTAGGGACCGACAAGGCAAGTTTACTGATACCCACGTTAGACGATTTTGCAATAATTGTCGCTATATCGACTTTACCGAGATTTCTTGGGTCACGAATACGATTTGCTCCAAGACGATACCAGCCAGGGCTAGTATTGATCATAGAATCCACTTTGTATTCACCAAAATCTAGCGCTGTCATTGCCGCCAACGGCTTGATCGTCGAACCCGGTTCAAAGGTATCAGTGATGGCTCGATTACGTAATTTATACGCGTTCATGGTGCGGCGATTATTTGGGTTATACGATGGAGTGTTAACCATCGCCAGTATTTCACCCGTTTTAACATCCAGCACCACCACTGAACCCGAAGTGGCGCGATGATATTCTGTTGCCGTTTTTAACTCTTTATAAGCAATTGCTTGAATACGTTGATCGATACTGATCACCACATCATTAGCATGCTCGCCCTCTTCCACTGTACTAAGGCGTTCAACGACCATTCCATCACGTGATTTACGAACTTTCCGCTTGGTTGGCTCCCCTGTGAGCCACTCATCAAAGCTACGTTCGATGCCGTTTTTTCCTTCATCGTCGATATTTGTGTATCCGACCACATGAGCTGTAATTTCACCTGTCGGATAGTAGCGACGCGATGACGGCTTGAGAAAAATACCGGGAATCTTCAATTGTTTAATATAATCAGCCTGAGCAGGAGACACTTGTCTTTTAAGGTAAACAAAACGACGGTTAGGATTTTTAACAGCAGATAACAACTTTTCCACCGGACGATCAAGTACATCAGCTAATGCCTGCCAACGCCTTTTATCAACCAAACCATTTTTCTCATGAACAATCTTAGGGTCACTCCATACAATCTGAACCGGCACACTCACAGCCAAAGCCGTACCGTGTCGGTCAACAATGTTGCCTCGATGCGACTGTGACACAATAGTACGCTCGGAGCGCCTGTCACCCTGATTTTTAAGATTTTCAGATTCAATCACTTGTAAGAAAGCAGCGCGAGAGGCAATAGCAACAAAAACAGCAATGATCACCACAACGACAAGGTAAAGTCGCCAGGTTATAACCTTTGGTTTTTTATTTACTTTCGCTTGTTTACTCATTGTGAGTGCACCGCTATTTCTTTTTCAGTTTTAGGTCGATTCATACCCAGCTTATCCATGGCTAGTTGCTCAATCCTGCTATGTTCAGCTAACGCCATCTCTTCAAGCAATAGATGCCTAGCTTCAAGCTTTAATTGATCTCGTTGTTGATGAAGCTCTTCCCAGTGGCCAATCAACATTCTGTTTTGATGAGCGCTATAAACAACGGCTAGGGCTGAAAACAAGACGGCTAGTACTAATAGTACTAGCCAGAAGTGGGACATTAAGTCACTCCATATCACCTTGCTTAAATTTATTTGCCGTGGTTCGCTCATCGCATCCTCTATAATCGCTGAGCGATTCTTAACACCGAACTTCGGGAACGTGGATTTTGTTCTATTTCAGCTTTAGAGGGCTTAATCGCTTTACCTATAGCTTTATAAGTGCGTGACTTATTCAATTCCTCTTCGGTAACCGGTAAGCCAAATGGCACCTCTTCACCTTTAGATTGTTTACGAATAAAACGCTTAACAATGCGATCCTCAAGTGAATGGAAACTAATAACCGATAATCGACCACCTGATTTCAGTACATCAATAGAGGCCAATAATGCCTGCTCAACTTCTTCAAGCTCACTGTTGATATAAATTCTAATCGCCTGAAATACACGAGTAGCTGGATGCTTATTTTTATCTTTAACAGGTACAACACGTGCAATAAAATCAGCTAACTGCTTAGTTGTTTCAAAAGGCGTCTCAGCACGGTCTTTAACAATGGCGCGGGCGATGTGAACCGCCCAGTTTTCTTCACCAAAATTTTTAAATACCCAACTTAATTCGTCAACTTCTGCTTGAGCAATCCACTCGGCAGCACTACGACCCGACGTAGGGTCCATTCGCATGTCTAACGGCCCTTCTCGCATGAAGCTAAAACCACGTTCAGCATCATCCAGTTGCGGTGAAGACACCCCGAGATCCATCAACACACCGTCGATTTGTCCTGTTAGCCCCAGTTCCTCGACATAATTAGCTAAACCAGAAAATGGCCCAGGGATAATTTTAAAGCGAGTATCTTCTTGTTCTAATTCTTTTGCTACAGCAATGGCTGTTGGGTCACGGTCGATAGCGTACAAACGACCATTTTCACCCAGTTGCGATAATAACTTGCGAGAATGACCACCACGGCCAAAAGTAGCATCGATATACACGCCATCAGGTTGCAAAGATAACCCTTCAAGTGCTTCATCTAATAGCACTGTGATATGAGAAAATTGTTGAGTCATAATTTAAAGAGCCAATTCCTTTAAGCGAGTTGATGAACTGAAATCCGTTGCTCGAGCTAACGCTAAGTCAGCTTCTCGTTGCGCGAGCCACTGCGATTCATCCCACAATTCAAATTTGTTTACGTGACCAATTAACATTAATTTTTTTTCTAATCCCGCATGTTGACGTAATGGTGCCGGTAATAACACTCGGCCGTTTTTATCCATATCACAATCATTCGCGTTACCTAAAATAAGGCGTTTAATTGCAGCTTCTCCGGCATCAAAGTCGGAAAGCCCCATCAGCTTGCGTTCAATAACTTGCCACTGTTCGAGTGGATAAAGCATTAAACAACTGCGACTTATATCGATTGTAACCACTAACTTACTTTCACCTTCCACCGTCACTAAATCACGATAGCCCGTAGGCATCGTAAAGCGACCTTTTGCGTCGAGGTTGATAGCAGCCGTGCCACGTAACATACGATATAAAGTTCCCTAGTTAATCCTTAAGATCCACTTTGTGACACTTTCTGCCACAAAAAGTAATTCTAGGGTTTAGGTCAACTATCGTCAAGGTGCTTTCACGACTATTTGAGAATAGTTTTTCAACAGCTTGATGTTACTGTGAAAGTCATTAGGAAAAATATTCTCAAGATGAATGGCGTGTTTATAGCGAAGAGAGATAAATAACAGAATTACTTTTTAATTCAATTTGTTATTATATCCTTTGAAATTTATTACCTATTATCACTGTCTTATAGTCAACACACTTAGACCGAGTAAAATATGAACAAATCGAAAATCGGATTAATTGCCACTTTTAGCCTCCTTGTGGTGCTATTTTTTACTTTTAATGGTCCGCAATATATTTCTCTCAACTTTGTCCAATCAAACTATCAATGGCTTGGTCAACAGTTACAGAACCAGCCAATATTGTTTAGCGTGATATTCTTCATCAGCTATATTGTCATCACGGGGTTATCCCTTCCCGGCGCCGCTTTGCTTACATTATTGGCAGGTTCATTATTTGGCATTTATTGGGGTGTTTTTTTCGTCTCATTCGCCAGCACGATCGGTGCAACAATCGCTTTTTTAGGTTCACGATTTATATTTAGAGACTACCTAGAACGTAAATTTATGCGACAACTTGCTGTCATTAACCAAGGCATGAAAAAGCAAGGAAGTTATTACCTATTAAGCCTGCGGCTTATCCCGTTATTTCCATTTTTTATTGTTAACTTAACTATGGGGCTAACTCAGCTATCAATTAAGCGTTACTTTATCATTAGCCAGTTAGGTATGTTACCTGGGACCGTTTTATATGTATTTGCAGGAACCCAACTAGCGCAACTTGAAAGCTTATCAGGGCTAATATCACCATCGATATTATTGACATTGACCTTGATAGGTCTCTTTCCATTAATTGTTAAATCAATTTTAAATCGTGTTGAGCAGCGTAAACGCTATCGACAATTTAAAAAGCCTGAGACTTTCGACCGTAATTTAATCGTTATCGGTGCAGGTGCAGGCGGTTTAGTGAGTGCTTATATAGCGAGTGCTGTTAAAGCAAAAGTGACCTTAATTGAAAAACATGCCATGGGTGGCGACTGTTTAAATACTGGTTGTGTGCCATCCAAAGCGCTTATTCGCGCAGCAAAATTTGCCCATGACGTAAAAGAATCTAGCAATTTAGGCTTTGAAGATTCAGTAGCAACGGTTAACTTCGCTAAAGTAATGACAAAGGTCCATCAAGCAATTAAAGCTATCGAGCCTCATGATTCAGTGGATCGCTACACTAAACTCGGTGTTGAAGTTCTTCAAGGAGAAGCAAAGCTCATCGACCCGTGGACCGTTGAAATTAACAACCAACGTTTAACGGCCAACAATGTAATTATCGCGACAGGCGCTCGACCAGCTATTCCTTCGATTGAAGGGCTCGACCTTGTCAACTACCTGACTTCAGAGAATTTATGGCAATTAACACAATGTCCGAAGCGTTTATTAGTCTTAGGGGGTGGGCCAATTGGCTGTGAACTAAGTCAGGCCTTTGCTCGATTAGGAAGCCAAGTAACATTAATCCAGCGCAACCTGTTTTTAATGCCAAAAGAAGATAAAGAAGTCAGTGAATATATCAAGCAACAATTTATCAATGAAGGAATTACAGTATTAAATGAGCACCAAAGTTATAAAATAACTAAAACAGCTCAGGGTTACCTAATGCACTGTACGACGCCAACAGGAGACGTCACTGTACCTTTCGACTCGTTACTTATCGCTTTAGGGCGCAGCGCAAACACAACTGGTTTTGGTTTAGAACAATTAGGAGTTGAGTTACGTTCTAATAGAACCATTGCCGTTAATGATTATCTGCAAACAAATTATCCCAATATATACGCTGTTGGTGATGTGACTGGGCCATATCAGTTCACGCATGTTGCAGCTCATCAGGCGTGGTATAGCGCTGTTAATTCCTTATTTGGCAGCATTAAGTCGTTTAAAGTGGATTACCGTGTGATCCCATGGGCGACCTTTACCGATCCCGAAATCGCGCGTGTCGGCATCAATAAGCTAGAAGCGAATGCTCAAGGGATTGCTATTGAAGCAACACGTTATGAGATTAGTGAACTCGACCGGGCAATCACCGATAACAACGCCAAAGGGTGGATTGAAGTACTCACTCCACCTAAAAGCGATAAAATTTTAGGGGTAACGATAGTTGCAACACACGCAGGTGAAATAATTGCTGAGTATGTCAGTGCAATGAAGCACAATATTGGCTTAAACAAGCTGTTAGGCACTATCCATATTTACCCCACCATGAGCGAAGCTAATAAATATGTTGCGGGAAATTGGAAAAAGAATAACAGCCCAGTCAAGTTATACCCTTGGCTCGAAAAGTTTCACCGCTGGCAACGCAAAGATAAAAAATCATAACAGCTGGGATAATTAAGTGAACAACTTTGCAACGAAGATAAACGAATTAGAGCACAGGTTCTACGTTCCAAGCAGAACCTAAGTACCGACATCCATGTCGGCAATAAATAACGCAGCGATTACTCTTTTAGCCCCCTAAAAATGATCAGGTAATTAGTGGAATTGGTATCAATTTAATAAAAATGGTTAAAGGTTTATCAAAGACGGCCGCTAACCAATAATAGAAAGAAATTTGGAGAATGATATGTCTAGTGTAACAGCAGCACACAATAACAGCGGTGAACAACTACTGACAGCAGCGCTAGCGAAAGGCAATCAAGAACAAGAAGGTAAGATGGCGCTGGCGTTAATCGATGCAGCCGTTGCCGCAAGCCCCGCAGCTAGTAACTTGCCAGCACCAACCGCCAACCTAGGTAATAATATCAATATCAAAGCGTAGCACGTGAGATTGAACTGAATAAAAGGCTGTGTTTTCTCAGCCTTTTACATTGGCATCACTCGATTGCGCCCAAGCTCTTTAGCTTTGTATAGGTGCTCATCTGCTCTAGCAATAAAGCTTGTCAACGTGTCGCCCTTTTGGAACTCAGCAACACCAAAAGACGCATTAATATGATCGATTTGCTTATTGCTGCGTTTATCACGCAATGACAATTTATCGACCAACTTACGTAATGTTTCCGCATATTGCCGTGCTTTTCGTAAACTTGATTTCGGGATTAAAATCGCAAACTCTTCTCCACCAAAGCGGTAAGCTAACGCACCATCACGTTGTGCATCTAAGAGACGTCGACCAACTGATTTTAAGACTTGATCGCCCAGTAGGTGGCCATAATCATCATTAAACTTCTTGAAATGATCAATATCAGCAAGGATCAAACACAAACCTTCATTGTTTTTATTTAATAAATAACTCAATTCAGTATCAAACGAAAAACGATTTAATAAACCTGTTAGTGAATCATAGAGCGCTTGTTTCTGACTCTGTTCCAACTCTTGTTTAAGTTTATCAATTTCTTGGTTAGCTTTCGTCAAGCTTGCACTAAAAAATTGTGTAGCCTGGCGTATAGCTTTTGAGTCTCCCTCTAACTCACGAATCAAGACCATCACTTCTTCGATTGACCATCCCTCATCTTCGACTCGATGTAAGTTAGAAAAAGTTTTGTCTAATGAGTCTTGAAACTTATCGGTGTCTTTATGAGTATCTTTGACAGATTGATTAAGTGCCAACATCATCTTTTCAATGTTTTCACGCATTTGCCACGTTGAAGACTCTACTTTATCAGCCACAAATGTACGATAAAGTGTTTCAGCTTGAATGGGTGGACATACGCTGTGACCTTCAATGATCAAGTCAAGTTCACTATTAAGTTCCGGGATCTCATTTGAAACATAGGTATACCACAAAGCATAATTAGTCGGCGTTGTGGGCACTTGATATTTAAGCATTAACGGAACGGCCTTTTTTAAATTCGCCGCTGACTTTACGAAGAGTTCTTTATCCATGAGGAATCCTATCGTTAACACCCAAAGAAAATATTAACGTCATTAATTTATCTCGCTATATTCATTATGCCGTAAATATTAAGACTTGCCCAATAATTGCGCCTGAGCGGCATCAGTAATGTCTTGTAAATGACGCCATAATGTTTGAACTCTTAATAGAGCCATCCGTTCTGAGGAAGCCGCAATCCAAAAGTGCCTAACAATATCAATTTCATCATTTAAAATCGGAATTAAGTTATCATAACTATCAGCCAAAAAGCATGGCAAAATAGCCAAGCCTGCACCACTTTTCACTGCACTAGCTTGAGCAATAACACTGGTACTTCGTAATGTTGCCCGTCTGTGCCCCTGTTTTTTATGTGCTAAAAAGCGGTCTAAATAACAAAGTTGATCACTGAATATTAAATCATCGACATACCCAATGAGAGGGTGATTATCTAAATCATCTAACGTCTTAATCGCAGGGTGCTTGATTAAATATTCGCGACTTGCATACATCTTTAGCCGGTAATCACACAGTTTAGAAACAACTAATGCTGGGTTCGTTGGCTTTTCAATAGTTATCGCAATATCAGCTTCATGCTGCGTTAACTTCACAAAGCGCTGCAAAGGTAATAAATCGACGTTAATATTGGGATACTGTTTAAAAAAACTCGCTAGCTGACCCGCAATAAAGAAATTGCCGAAAGCGTCTGTTGTTCCGACTCGAACATCGCCAGTTTGCTGCAGGTTCTTCCCTTGCAAAATTTCCATGGCACTCTCGGTCTTTTGCTCTATTTCAAGGGCTGCGTTAAATAATTTCTCACCGTGAGGTGTTAAACTATGCCCCGCGGCTCCGCGTGAGAATAGCTGTGTCTTTAAGTCTTTCTCTAGTTTATGTATACGCCTAGAAACTGTTGAAGAGTCTATTTTAAGACGTCCAGAGGCACTCTGTAGCGTTTCTGTACGTGCCACCTCTAAAAAAATTTTTAAGTCATCCCAATTCATTTTATCTCAACTTGACATTAACCTTGCATATTTGCAAGGATGGCTTGCATATAGGTCGCTTGTCAATAAATTCACTTCCTATTATTCTCAAGTAACACTCAATAAACATGCAAAGGATTCTTTATGACCATTCGCCGCGTTCCAATGATTATCAATGGTGAGAAAGTGGAATCAACCAGCTCAAACTGGATTGATGTATTAAACCCAGCAACACAAGAAGTTGTTGCACAAGTCCCTATGGCAACGCTCGATGAAGTCGACCATGCGATTGAGAATGCACATCAAGCTTTTCAGACATGGAAAAAAGTTCCTTTGGGCCAGCGTATGCGCATTATGCTAAAACTACAGCACTTAATTCGTGAAAATACCGCAACACTTGCTGAACTAATCACTCTAGAGCATGGTAAAACGTTACCAGACGCTGAAGGTGAAGTAGGTCGTGGTCTAGAAGTTGTTGAGCATGCTTGCTCTATCACCTCATTACAACTTGGCGAAATGGCAAATAACGTCGCAGGTAATGTTGATGTTTATACACTGCAAAAGCCACTCGGTGTCGGCGCAGGGATCACCGCATTCAACTTCCCGGTGATGCTACCATGTTTTATGTTTCCACTGGCGCTCGCAACAGGCAATACCTTTGTCTTAAAACCATCAGAGCAAGATCCTACCTCTTCACTATTTCTTGCAGAACTCGCTCTTGAAGCAGGTGTACCCCCGGGAGTACTTAATGTTGTTCATGGTGGTCCAGATGTCGCCAATCGTTTATGTGAACACCCTTTAATTAAAGCGGTTTCTTTCATCGGTTCAACCCATGTAGGGACACAAGTTTATCAACGTGCCAGTGAGCACAATAAGCGAGCGCAATGTATGATGGGTGCAAAGAATCACTGTATCGTCATGCCAGATTGTGACAAAGAGCAGGCTATCAATAACATTCTTGGTGCTGCCTACGGTGCGGCCGGTCAACGATGCATGGCCAACTCCGTAGTTATTTTAGTCGGTAAGACTAGACAATGGCTTGATGAAATTGCAGCACGTAGTCATGAAATGAAAGTAGGACCAGGTACTGACCGAAGTGCAGACCTTGGCCCGGTCATTACTCCTGCGGCTAAAGCTCGAATTATAAAATTAATCGACTCTGGTGTTAAGCAAGGGGCCAATTTAATGGTTGATGGCCGAGAATGCGTGGTTGACGGTTATGAGCAAGGCAACTTTGTTGGTCCAACCATGTTTAGTGGTGTAACCACTGACATGGATATTTATCGCCAGGAAATCTTTGGTCCAGCTTTATTAATCTTAGAAGCAGATACTTTCGAGCAAGCTGTTGAAATTATTAATAACAATCCAAATGGTAACGGTGCATCAATTTTTACCAACTCAGGTTTTTACGCACAGCGCTTTCAAAATGAAGCCGATGCAGGCCAATTAGGTATTAATATTCCAATTCCTGTACCTGTTGCTTACTTTAGTTTCACTGGCTCACGCGGCTCTAAGCTTGGTGATTTAGGTCCAAACGGTAAACAAGCCATCGCATTCTGGACTCAAACTAAAACGGTATCGAGCCGTTGGTTTGCTCCAGATGAAGTGGCTGGCGAGGTCAATACGACCATCACAATGAAATAACTTTAGGCGGTAGCTAGGGCTAAATCAGGGCTTAGCTACCGTTTCCCTTCCCAAGTAAACCTTGATGTAAAACAAAAAGAATATGGAATAACAAACTAAACAATATTTTTTATAGACTACACTTAATACATTACTTACTCTCAACATTAAATATATTGATGGCCACGGAAGATCTAATGACAAAACAGGATGTCAGTTGGATAAATGTATTAATCGTAGATGATAGTCACGCGATCTTAAAATACGTATCCACCGTACTCGAAGAAGTCTACGGTATTTCTCAAACACAAGAAGCTAGCTGTGCGTCTGAAGCGCTGCACATTCTACGTCAAACTAAACAAATCAATCTAATCTTTCTCGATCTCAATATGCCAAATACTGACGGTATCCAGCTGTTGGAAAAAATTAGCCAATTAAACTACAACGGCTATATCGTTATTATGAGTGGTATTTCTACTCGTATTATTTCGTCAGTAGAAGCTCTAACTAAAAAATACAACCTTAATCATATTGGCACACTAGTTAAGCCGATGCATGAGACTGACTTTAAAAAGATAATAAAGAAAATTGGTCAATCACGGAAAAAACGTCCTGCCGGTTCAAGTCTTAAAACTTATGAAATTGTTAGGGCACTTAAAAATGATGACATCGAAGTTTTTTATCAACCACAAGTTGAGCTTTCCTCAAAAACTTTTATTGGCCTTGAAGCGCTGTGCCGATTAAATCACCCAAGTCTTGGGATTATCTCGCCCGATCGCTTTATCGGTCTTGCGGAAGAGAGTGAACTAATCTCACATATCACGATGTGTGTATTAAAAAAGTCTCTCTCTGATTGGAAAAAATGGCATCAGTACGGCCTAGACATTAAGCTAGCTGTGAATATATCACCTAATCTACTGGATCAGCCTGAGTTTGCCGACCTCATTCTCAATTTAATCGAACAATATGATATGCCTGCTAATATGTTGTGTTTAGAAGTTACCGAAACCGTGTTAGCAGATGATCAAACTCAAGAGCTAATGAACCTTAACCGCCTAAGCATTAGGGGCGTTGAAATCGCCCTTGATGATTTTGGCGAGCTACACGCAACCATTGATAGACTGCAAAAATTACCATTATCTTACTTGAAGCTAGATAAAAGTTGCTTTATTGATAATAAAGATCAAGTTGGCCAATTATCGTTACTCAATACTAGCCTATCGATGGCAGAAAAATTAAAAATACGAACAATTGCTGAGGGGTTAGAAACTTCCAGCGCACTACAACTTGCTTCTGAAATTGGTTGTGATTATGGTCAAGGCTACTTTATAGCTAGACCAATGCTAGCAAAAGAAGTGCTGCCTTGGCATCGCCAATGGTCTTTAGCAACTTAATTGCTCTACCCTATCAGCTTAGATAATTATTCCCAGTTTTAACTAGCTCATCGCCGGGCTAACTCTACCCACCTTATTATCTTTAACTAGACAATATTTCCTAAAGGCCATTTTTCTTTAATGCAAAATAAGTTGAATAAAACTTGCAAAAAGTTCATTGCACACATAAAGTGATATCACTTTGATATCACTTTATGTAAATAACTCAATGAGGTTTCTATGACAACACACACAACAGAAAAGAAAGGCTGGAGCATTAGTGGTTACCCAATTGTGGCTTTACTACTGCTTAATCTCATTAGCTTTTTAGCAATAATGATTAACGTTGATGGCGATAGTAAATTATTTGCTATCGCACTAATCCCAATTAGCATCTTTATTGGTGTCGGTTTTTATATGGTGCAGCCAAAACAAGCACGTATTCAAACATTGTTTGGTAAATATAGCGGTACAGATAAAACAACGGGTTTGCGTTGGTCTAACCCGTTATACATTAAGAGCAAAATTTCGCTTCGAGTACGTAACTTTGAAAGTGATAAGTTAAAAGTGAATGATCACTTAGGTAACCCAATTGAAATCGCATCGGTAGTCGTTTGGGAAGTGGTTGATAGTGCAGAAGCATTGTTTGAAGTCGATGATTATGAAAGCTTCGTTAGCATCCAATCTGAAGCAGCTCTTCGTAACTTAGCCACCAGTTACCCTTATGATCAACACGATGGCGATGATCAGATTTCTTTACGCTCTCACGCAAATGTTGTTGCGGACGCACTTCAACGAGAAGTTCAATCTCGCTTAGAAAAAGCCGGTGTTAACGTGATAGAAGCGCGTATCAGCCACTTAGCATATGCACCTGAAATTGCGAGTGCAATGTTACAAAGACAGCAAGCAGCTGCAATAATTTCCGCACGAGAACGTATTGTAGAAGGCGCTGTTGGCATGGTTGAACTAGCCCTAAATCGCTTAAGTGAAAAAGAGTTAGTTGAGCTAGATGAAGAACGTAAAGCCGCCATGGTCAGTAACCTATTAGTCGTATTATGTTCAGATAAGAATACACAACCTGTTGTAAATACTGGATCACTGTATAATTAAGCAGATGATAGACTAAGAAGGCAATAATGGCTAAACGTAAAGCATATCCGCTGAGGATCAACGAAGATATTCTTGCTGCGATGCAACGCTGGGCTGACGATGAATTACGAAGTGCTAATGCACAAATAGAGTATGTGCTTCGCCAAGCGTTGGTAAAAAGCGGTCGAGTCAAATTGGTGGATAAAGTCATCACCGAAGTTGTTGACACCAAAGATCAGCAATAATAAAAAAGCGCTTACTCCACTAGAAGTAAGCGCTTTTATTTTTCTAATAAGCAATGAACGCTGCTGGGATTATTTTAAACGAATACCATCAGACTCAATCGAAATTTGCCCTTGTTTTAACAAGTTACCTAACGATTGCTTAAATTTCTTCTTACTCACACCAAATATACGGGTAATAATTTCTGGCGAACTCTTATCGTTAATGTGGCTAAAACCTTGATTTTGTTTCAAGAATTTAATAATTTTATTAGCCAGTTCATCATTATTTGAATAACCTGGTTTTTCTAATAGTAAATCAATTTTGCCATCATCACGAACACGGTTTATATATGCTTTGGTTTTATAACCAACACGTAACTCTTTAAATACTTCGTTACGGTATAAAACGCCCCAATGAGCCCCATTGATCGCGGCTTTATAACCAATATCTGTATGGTCACAAATCACGATATCTACTGCTTGGTGCGGCTTATAAAACGCTGGTTCACGGTCTAAACGTTTATCAAGTTTCGATGATGCAACGATGCGATTACTCACATCAACATAAACAACGACAAGGTATTGCTGACCTTCAACCATGCGCTCGCCTTGCTCGGCAAAAGGAACTAGCAGCTCTTTTTCAAGACCCCAATCTAAGAAGGCACCTATCGATGTCACAGCACTGACTTTTAATGTTGTCACCTCACCCACTTGGGCTAATGGCGTGCGTGTTGTTGCAATCAAGCGATCTTCAGAATCTTTATACAAGAAAGCATCCACAATATCGCCTTCTTGTAAAATCGTCTCACTAGAGCTGTGCGGTAATAAAATCTCACCAAGCTCTTGGCCATCTAAGTAATAACCAAAATCAACTTGTTTAACCACTTCTAGTTGATTGACTTTACCTAGCTGAACTACTCCTCTAAGTCTCGGCATTACACAGACTCCGGGCTAAAGCGTTTTGTCAGGTACGCATTAATGTCTGACGATTCATACATCCACTCAACTTCACCTGAATCATGTTCAATTCGTAAGCAAGGTACTTTTTTCTTGCCACCCGAAGCTAATAACTCTTCGGCAATAGTTTGATCATTTTTAGCATCACGAAGCTCAACGTTTACCGATAAACGTTTCATTTGACGACGAACTTTGACACAAAAAGGACAGGCTGCAAATTGATATAATGCTAGTTTTTGCGCTTGTGTATCTACCACAGCTTGAGCTTCATTCGCTCGCTTCACACCACGTGGGGAGAAGATGAAATCAAGCAATAAAATAATCCTACCCAGGATCCAACGGACAATAGCCATAATCTTTATATTTCCACTTTACTAATTTGGCGCGATACTAGCACAAAACCAACACTAACTCACCATGGCATTATTCGAGGTGTGACACTTGTTGACTAATTTTCGTACTCAGCTCGGTCACTAAGCCCCTTAATAGGTCAACGGAATGCACATAGCCATCTAACTCAAGTGTACGACTGAGCATAAAGTCTTCCTGATGAATCACCTGACGGTTTCTAATCAAACGATACTTACCAGAAAACTCAACAGTCGCTTGCTCAGTCGGATAAAAACTTTCGACCAACAGTTCCAGAGATACACACTGATCTTTTTTACGACAGCGGGTAAACACACTGCTATCAGCTCTAATGCTTTGTTGGTTGGTATTGATGGTATTAACAATCGTTCGTGAAATACCATCGGCTAATGGCTCAGCCCAGACCTGATATTTCGTTACAAACAACTCATTGCTTTCCAGTTTCAGCAACAAGTTTGGTCGCTGTAAGTAATCGACCAAGCGTACTGGCTCAACCAATAATTGCGGTTTATCAAGTGCAACCTGCTGCCCTTCCTTAAGCATCGGTGCAAGTTGATAATAACTGACCGTCATTCGTGGGGTTTGGCAACCTAAAAGCAAGATACCTAGGCTTAATATAATCAATGGTTTAATCATTCTTTTGCCCCTTAGGCTCACGGTCACTTTGTGCTCTATTTTCGAAAATTAACGAATTGGGTTTATTATTCAATTCTTTAATCAATGGCTGCATCTCGCGCATTAATTGTTGGAACTGCTGAAGGCTCTTTTCAACTTCACTATATACGGGGGCTTGTTCATTATAGCTTTTCAGGGTGTCGCTGAGCTCATCTAAGGTTTGATTAATATGTTGTGGAATCTGCTGCGTTTGCTGATTTGCAAGCAGTAGTTCCACTTGGGCTACCACTTGATTCAAATCCTGCATCGTCACAGTCGCTTTACTGAGCATCTGGTTAATACTGTCAATGGTGACATTAATCGGCATAGCTTCAAACTTTTCTAAAATGCCAAAGACTTTCTGTTCAATTTGAGCCAGTGAACCCGAGATACTAGGAATAACTTGATACTGATTAAACTCATCAGCAAGATCAGAATTTTTATCGACTTCGTAATAATCAAGGTCAACGAATAAATTTCCCGTTAATAAACTTCCCGATTTAAGGCTCGCCTTTAGCCCTTGTTTAGCCCACATTTCTACATACTGACTAATTTTATCAACGGAATCACTGCTATTTGGCATACCAATACGGGCCGGTTCAAACTTGACTACCACAGGTATTCTTCGTTCATTACTACCAAAGCTATTACCTGGAGTTAAATAGGATACGATTTCAGCGACAGTGCCCACGCGAATACCACGATATTCAAGTGGTGCGCCCACCTCTAAACCACGCACCGAATCCTCAAACAAAATAACGTATTCTTTAGCCTGATACTGTCTACGCTCATAAACACTATTTTGATCCGGGTAAAGGATATGATCTTTAGCTTGATCGATTGCATTACCCAAAGGTAAATCGGTTGGCACATCGAACGCTACACCGCCACTGATAATCGTCTCAATAGAGCCGACATTTACCTTCACACCATCAGCAGTGGCATTAAGGTTGATACCGCTAGCATTCCAAAAATAGGTATTTTCAGTTAACAATTCATTATATGGCGCTTTAATAAACACCTGATAGTGCACCAAACGCTCGGCAATATTAAACTGAGATTGCTCAATTCGCCCTACCTCAAATCCTCGGTATAGCACAGGCTCCCCAATACTTAATGAGTCACCTTGTTGGCTCACTAAATTGATACGCGTTCCAGGGATACCTTGCGCAGTCACAGGCGCTTGATCAAGCCCGACAAACTCTTCGCCCATTTCACTACTATCACCTGGAACAAACTCAATATAAGAGCCCGAAGTAAGGGTGCTTAATCCAGAGATCCCCCCTTTGCCGATTCGGGGTTTAACGACCCAAAACTGAGAGTTTTGATGTAATAAGCTTTTGGCTTGCTGTGCTAATCTGACATGGACTAATACACCACGGCGATCTTTATTTAATAAAACCTTATCAACAAACCCAATATCAACATTCAATGTTTTAACTCGAGTTTTTCCCGCCTCTAAACCCTCGGCATTATCAAATGTAATAACAATTTCAGGTCCACGGTTATAGTAATTATCTACGACCATCCAAATACCAATCGAAAAAGCAACAAAAGGGATTAACCACACCTTTGAAATACGATAATGGCTTTTAATCTCCGCTTGAGGTAAATCTGAATCTAACTCTGTTGATGTCATGGTTTGTTCTGTCTTTTCGCTTTTTGTTGATTAAAATTATCCCACAGGATTCTTGGGTCAAATGCATTTGCAGCAAATATTGTTACAATAACCACGGCCGCAAAAGCAACCGCACCTAAGCCCGGCTGAACATTCAATAAATGGTCAAGTTGAATTAGCGCCACCAAAATAGCCACTACAAATATATCGACCATTGACCATCGTCCAATAAACTCAGTCAAACGATACAATTTAACTCGCCTATTCTCAGATAACATCTGAGGAAAATAAATAGAAAAACATAATGAAAATAGAATAATAAACTTGATTATAGGTACAAGGACACTAGCAATAAATACTACAATAGCAATAGGCTGAGACCCTTCTTTCCATAACACAATAATACCACCAAGAATGGTATTATACTCAATCTGGCCTAGCTTCTCAGTCACCATTATCGGTAAAAAGTTAGCAGGAATATAAAGTAACAATGCCGTTATCAATAAGGAGAGAGTAACTTGTAAGCTGTATGGCTTGCGTAAGGACAATGGCGCCTGACACCGCGGACAATGTTCCAAGCAAGCATCGGACAATAGATTACAACTTGGACAGTTTGCTAACCCTTGGCTTGCTGCTGAGCCTTCGCTATATTTAGTCATCATGACACCGCTCAACCCAATACCAAAACTGATATTTATCGACCAAACTTAATACTTTGACATAGCAAATACAAAATAAACAATAAGCCCAAAACGAATAACCTAGTTCAATTTTTGCGATAGTCACTAACTTCACTAAACTAACCAGTGCTCCCACTAAAAATACTTCCGCCATTGCCCATGGAATTAACGCAAAGATCAATCGCAGTAAGCTCGCTAAATACCATTGCTGTTTTCCTAGTTTAATCGTCGTGATAAATAATAATATCATCAACAGAATCACACCTGGAAAAACAACAGTAAAAACATAAACAAGCAATGACAACACTTTATATTGTTCAAAATAGAGTTTGCTGGCACTTTGCCATAACGTCACTTCACTGATGTTGCCAGCCAAATTAAATGTCATCAGACTAAATAGGTTCGAGAGCACCAACAGGATTAAACCCGTGATGATATAGGAGAATAGCCAATTAATGGCACTTGGGCGTAGCCGAGATAGTTTATGATGGCAACGAGGGCATATCGCACACTCTCCTTGCTTAAGCTTGGGCGCTTGTAATAACAGGTCGCAATGCTCGCAAGCAATTTGCTTCATGATTAACACAGCTTTTCCTTGCCCCCAGGTCATTACCACACATAATATGGCCACCATAATACATCAACACGCTGATACTATGATATAAAAATAAAACGAATATTTATTTCAAAGTCGTTACAGAATATAAATAAAAAAGTTATTGACAGCACCGCAATAAACTGGCAAATATATAGTCATGGTCACATCAAGGAACAGGAGTTTAAACCTTTATTTTTTTCATCACACAAGGAATACAATTCTATGTATAAAGTAAATATTAGTGGTCAACATGTTACAGTTTCTGATGATATTCAAGCCTACGTTGAAGACTCAATTCGCACTCTAGAACGATTCAGTGATCAAATCACAAGCGTTAATGTAAATTTTACAACAGAAAAGCACGACACTCATAAAATTATTGCTGAAGCACAAATTCATATTCCAGGTAATGACATTGTCGCTACCTCATCAGCAGACCGCCATATAAAACATGCGGTTGACGGGCTATTAAGTAAATTAGAAAACCAAATGCGTAAGCACAAAAGCAAAAGCTTAGATAAAGCGCACTCAGGCAATCAAACCCTTCCTGAAAGTCCTGAAGAACGTGCCTTGCAAGACGAATATAATGAACTAGCTGACCGAGGCGTTGTTGGCTAGTATAAAAAAGGCTGGGGAATCAACCGCCCAGCCTTCCTTATTATTTGCGACCGATGCGCTCTAGTTCATAGCGCATCTTCAATTCTTTCACTTTTGCGCCGCCACGGGAACCAATAATCATAATTCCTTTCGGTGTATCATTCGCTAACAGTAAATACTCTTTATCTATTTCAAAAAACATCACGTCTTTATCTTGACGCCACTGCTGTGGGTGAAGCCAAACGCGCTCACAATCTTCACTCCAACCAGTTTCAACATACAGATTCAAGTGGCCATAAACTTCTTCTAGTACTTTAAATACCAAACCATCAAACGCACAAATCTCTCCATCACACTGCTCATGATAGAAAGTAAACAAACGACCTTTAAAAATATAATCAGCCTCAAACATCGCTTCAACAAATAACTCATCTTGTTCTTTTTCAGACGGCAGAGGTTGAGGTAAAGGACAAAATTCTGTTTTTGCAAATGCGCTAGAAACAAAAAGTGTCATAGCGACCAACGAGCATTTAAGTAACTTTTGATAAAATTGATTCAAAGAAATCATCCTATAATTGATAACGCGGCTATTATAACAGTAATCAGGCAACGGTACGCAAGTCGGGAATGAGAGACTTTAAGATATCATTCAATTGCCCTTCTGCTTCAAGTTCAAGCGTCTTAGCAACTTCAGGCTTGATATTTAAAGCCTGCCAGACAGGATCCTCAATCACACAGGCTGGCTTAATTTTTTTTTCATGCCCTAAAGTCACCAAACTCGGGTAAACAGAGCTTGCAATAATATTCGCTAAATAAATAATTTGCGACTCTAGCTGATGGCGCTGCTTTTGTTGAGGTTGATGGTGATGACTAACAGTATGAGTTAACCAGTCAGGAAGCTCCCAGCTTTGGCATAACTTAGCCCCCAATTGTTGATGGTTATAACCAAGCACCTTACTTTCAGCTAAATTGGTTTCAATTCCATACTTTAACACTAGAGCAGAAACTTTTAGCGCCTTGGTAGGTTGAATTGTAAAGTACAACAATTGCCCTATATCATGTAACAAACCCGATATGAATAACCGTTCACTGTTCGGTAGGTAACAATGCAACGCTAATCGTTTAGCAATAAGGCCAGTATAAATACTGTGACGCCAAAACACTTCCATTTTGACCTCCCCACCAGCTAACTTACTCACCGCCTCAACAAGTGCAGCCGTTAAAACCAGTTCTTTAAATTTATCGCGTCCGATAATGGAAATAGCATGCTCTAAACGTTCGATTCGACGCGGTAAATTAAAGTAAGCGCTATTCACTAGCTTTAATACACTCAGAGTCATAGCCGGATCGGCACTCACCACTTCAGCCAAGGCTGCTGAATCAGTACTCTCCTGCTCCAGAAGGTGAGAACATTTATGATAAGCTTGAGGCAATGAAGGGAGCGACTTTATCTCATTTACTAAATGACTAGAATCCATTAGGCACGTTTAAACTCAATTTATTGTTGTTCACAGAAGAAATAAAAATAGAGTAGACCCACTACTCTATTTAGGCGGCATTTATAACTGACTTTACGTCAAATTACGAGCTTTTAAACTCTAAATTTAGAGACTTGTTGATCTAACTCTACTGCTAGCGACGCTAGATTATGGCTCGCTTGATGCGTATTATCAGCTTCAACGGCCGTTGAGTCTGATATTGTCGATATATTAGTGATATTACGATTAATCTCCTCATTTACACTGGTTTGCTCTTCAGCAGCGCATGCAATTTGAGCAGCCATATCATTAATTGATGCGACAGAAGACGTTATTCCATCCAACGCTCCTCCCGCTTCACTCGCATTGGATACACTTCGCTCCGCTTGCTTCTTGCTGAGGTTCATAACATTAACCGCTTCATTTGCCCCAGTTTGTAAACGTTCGATCATTTGTTGAATTTCTTGAATCGAGCTTTCCGTTCTCGACGCTAACGAACGAACTTCATCAGCAACGACCGCAAAACCTCGCCCTTGTTCACCAGCACGAGCTGCCTCGATAGCGGCATTTAATGCCAATAAGTTAGTTTGTTCAGCGATACCACCAATAACATCTAACACGCGACCAATTTCTTGGGTGTCTGATGATACTTTATCGATTGAGTCACTCGCATCATCAATCTGTTTTGCTAATTCATTAATACTTTGCACAGTTGCTTGAACTACTTGCTGACCTTGCTGTGCTTGTTCATTTGCACTTAATGCACCTTGAGCGGTATCTGCCGCATTCTTAGCCACATCAGTTGCGGTCACCGCCATTTGATTCATCGCAGTTGCCACCATTTCTGTTTCAGCGCGCTGGCTATTAACATAATCACTGGTATTAGCACTCGACTCAGCCAATGCACTTGAGGATTCACTCAAGTTATTCGCAGCAATAACCACTTGCTCTAATGTTTGATGAAACTGTGCGACTAGCGAGTCAAATGCTTGGCTTACTGTACCCAACTCATCTTTATTTGAAATATCAGTACGCACCGTTAAATCAGAATTGGCAGCAATGCGCTCTATACTCGTTCTTAAAACAGTTAGCGGTGTAATAATACTTTTTGAAAACAACTGACTCAGTACAACACCAATGATCACAGAAACAACTAATATGCTAATACTAACAGAAATAGATGACTCAACTGTGTCAGCCGAACTTTTATAAATTCTCTTCTTTTCACTGTTGATAAGTTCATTTAATGCAGAAAAATCTTTACGCGCTGCAGCCGCTAATGGTGAAAATTCACTTTTATACTTTTGCCAAGCTTGCTGTAACTTAGAGGCGTCAGCATCAGCACCTATCCATTGCATTAATACAATACTTTCATTAATGAACTTTAATGTTGAAGTTTTCGACTTTTCAGTAAGGCTAAGTAGTCTCGAACGGCCTTGAGCATCATTAATACTCTGAGCATCTTTAGATAATGC
Source organism: Alteromonadales bacterium alter-6D02 (assembly GCA_002835545.1). Lineage (GTDB taxonomy): Bacteria > Pseudomonadota > Gammaproteobacteria > Enterobacterales > Psychrobiaceae > Psychrobium. The sequence goes on along the minus strand of PIZK01000009.1, from coordinate 27,476 downwards.
AGTGAAGTGCCCTTCAATCGCATTCTTGCGCTGAGTCAGCTTAGTCATGTTGGCATCAAAATCATCACCCAGCATGATACTGCGGGTTAACCTTGAGACATAATTTGTATCACGGCTGATTTTTAAAGTACCAACTTCGGTCGGTACAGCTGACTTGCTATATTGCATAAAGTGGGATTTCACTGACTTTAGTTGCATCAGTGAAAACAAAGAAATAACTACAATTAAAACCAGTAAAACACCTGACAGTAGGTTTAATTTACTCTTTACTGATATATCCCCGAAAAAACTATTCATAAACAGCCGCCTCTTTATTAGTACGTGCTTTGATATACATAGTCTTAATTATAGTGTGTAAACCAAATTTAAGATTATGATATTAGTATCGGTTTTCCACTGTGAAATTTAAAGTCATCATCATTACTGCTAATTAACTCAGCCTCCACTAAACCGAAGTGCTTAATACGCTCGGTAATATCTTCATCGCTAATCATCTGGGCTAACTTTAAATAATCTTGGTAATGCCTAGCTTCTGATCGCAACAATGATATATAAAACTTATTTAAATCTGGTTCCAGATGAGGCGCCAACTTCGCAAATCGCTCACAAGATCGGGCTTCAATATAGGCTCCAATAATTAACTTATCGACTAATGTACATGGTTCATATGTTCTAACATGCTTCATTAATCCTTTAGCATAGCGTCCTGCTCGAATGTTCTGGTAAGGGATATCCCGGTTTTCCATGATCTCTAACACTTGATAGAAGTGGTGTAACTCCTCTTTGATTAACAACACCATTTTATCAACTAACTCTTGTCCGTATGGTGAATCATCTCTTGGTTTTATCTCTTTAGCCAAGTGACTATTACTTGTCAATTGCGCCATTGTCCCTTGTTTTTTATAAACATACTTTTCGTAAGGTTCAAACCACTTCATTAACGCTTGACCACTTTCTTTATCAACCGCGTACTTTCTAATTAAAAGCATTGCCGTTTGACCAGCTTTTAACTCACACATTAAATGGTCCACCAGTAAAACAGGTAGGTTTTCAGCTTTTTTAGCTTCAGTTATCCATTCATCAGGAGTTTCACACTGTAAAAAGTTTAAAATCGGTTCTAATAAAGTTTCTGTTGTCACGTGACTACCAAGAGTTAATAAAAAACAGGTGATTTTAACATAACTTTATTCAATAAAAGAGCACCTTTCTCGAACTTAGTCCTAGTTAAACTGAATTACAAGCCTTAATCTCAAAACAAAAAATAATTACAGGAAGTTCGTGCAAAAATTAACATAATGGCGTTTAATAGCAGTCTAGACGTCTCATAGGAAAATGTAATGAAGCAAGATACCAAAATAGTCAGTGCAGGGCGTAAAAAAGAATGGACTCAGGGCTCTGTGAACCCTCCTGTTCAACGTGCCTCTACCATCGTTTTTGACACAGTCAAAGAAATGAAACACGCCACCGCTAACCGGGCAAATAAAACATTATTTTACGGTCGCCGTGGTACTTCGACGAGTTTTGCACTAAGTGAAGCAATGTGTGAGATCGAAGGTGGTGTTGGCTGTGCTCTATACCCATGTGGAACGGCTGCAATAACCAGTGCTTTGTTATCATTCTTAGAAGCAGGCGATCACTTATTAATGGTCGATACGGCCTATGAGCCTACGCGTGACTTCTGTAATAAAATGCTGACTAAACTAGGCATTGAAACGACCTATTACGATCCAATGATTGGTGCGGGAATCAATGAGCTAATTAAGCCAAATACAAAAGTACTGTTTTTAGAGTCACCTGGGTCTAACACCATGGAGGTTCAGGATGTACCAACGTTATCGACTATTGCTCATCAACATGACATTACCGTCATGTTAGATAACACTTGGGGTAGCGGTATCAACTTTAAACCTTTTGATTATGGCGTCGACATTTCAATTCAAGCCGCAACTAAATACATCGTCGGTCACTCTGATGTGATGATTGGTACCGCTACGGCTAATGAGGCTCATTGGCCGACACTTCGTGAATCTAGCTATTTGCTAGGTCAATGTGTTTCAGCTGACGATTGCTACCTAGCATTGCGCGGTTTGCGTACCTTAGGCGTACGGATGAAACAGCACGAACAAAATGCGTTAAAAGTCGCTCACTGGCTGAAAGAGCACCCAAGTGTTGAACGTGTGTTGCACCCAGCATTTGAAGAGTGCCCGGGACATGAATTTTTCAAACGTGACTTTAACGGCTCAAATGGTTTATTTTCTTTTGTATTAAATGAAGGCGATAACCAATCGATTACCGAGTTTTTAGATAGCATGACTCATTTCAAGATGGGCTTTAGCTGGGGGGGTTACGAAAGTTTAATCCTAAAAGTTAATGGATTAGATTACCTTCGTACAGCTAAGCCATGGCCTAAGCAGGGAGCGGTTATTCGTGTTCATATAGGTCTAGAAGACGTCGATGATCTTATTGCTGACTTAGATCAAGGCCTAAAACGCCTACGATAAACCCAAGACTATTAAGAGAGCAATGCTCAAATTGCTCTCTTATCTTGAATCCAACCTGCGAACTATTCTTTTTCGTCTATGCTTAACATATCCTTTCGAGTTAGAGCAGTGACATGGAAAGCATTAAATTAATTTGCATCACCTTTTTCATTTATTTAATCAAAACTTACCGTTATTTTTTCCCCACAGCTAATAAAGTTTTCATTCTGCCACCAGCTAGTGCTGGCAGCTTAGGAGATGAGGCGTTATTAGCAGGACTACTTTCTTTATTAAAGAAACAAGGAAGAGATCAACATGTGTATCAAGCCATACTGCCCCATTGGGACCCCCTTGATACACCAGACACCCCACTAAACACCATCACGATTTCATCTGCGGATACTCAGTCTACGTTAGCGTTTATCTGGAAGCTTCGTCAATGTGAGCATTTTTATGTATTAGGCGCTGACGTCATGGATGGGAAGTACTCCACCGATTTGGTCGCTCAAATTACTCAGTTTTGTAATATCGCCGCAGAAACCAGTGTCCCATGCACTATTTTAGGCTTTAGCTTTTCACAGTCCCCATCACCCGTAGCCATTAATAGTCTAAAGCGGCTGTCGAATGATGTGTGCTGTAAATGTCGAGATAAAAAATCTTTAGAACGATTCAAACTATTTACTCACCATCCCGCTCAGCTCGTTGCAGATTTAGCCTTTAATATGCAACCTCAAATAAAAACGCCCAACGCTGCTACGTGCCAAGACTGGATAACTAAACAAAAATCCAGTGGAAAACAAGTTATAGCTTTTAACATTAATAAGCTCATCACCCAAGACGTTCCTGAAGATATCGCCAAGCTTTATGCTGATGAGTTGATGCAATTAATGAAACAAAATAGTGAAATCGCTTGTGTTTTTTTACCCCACGATTTGCGACCGCAACAAAGCGATTATGATTTTCTAAAGCAGCTCATTAATCATTTACCCGAAGAGATCATCCAGCGAACTACATTATTACCGCCACCATTTCATGCTTGGGACTTAAAAGCGCTCACTAGCCAAACTGATTTGGTTATTTCAGGTCGAATGCATTTAACTATCGCCGCATTGGCACAGGGTGTTCCAGCTATTGGAATTACTTATCAAGGCAAGTTTGAAGGGTTATTTAATTATTTTAATCTTGAAAACTTACTATTTGACCCTGCAAAGCTGCTCAAACACGGAGCTTTATCTCAACATATAACCCAGACCCTAAAACAAATTATCAACCACAAAGAGAGTGTCATAGAAAACCAATCTCATGTGGTTGCGTTATCAGCAGAAAATATAAAGCCATTTAAATAACACACTCGTGAAGGAGCACATAAATGATCATTTCTGACTGTAGAATTGAAAAGAACGCTGACTATGCAACCTTACTCGCTGAGGTGTGTTTTGAAAACAATGATAAACCCCCATTAACGTTGAATATCTCGCTACCACGATCGCGAGAGAATATGCTTCAGTGCAGTTTTGAGCCATTTCTACTTGGGGCATTTCCTGCGGCATTATTACATTCAGAACATCGTATTCATATTGAAGGTAACCTATGCCCTTACTTGAAAAGTAACCTTGAAGCAGCGATGCGTTTACAAAAGCACTGGTGGTTTACTAAAGACCATAGACTGCCAACTATCACCGCCGTTAGCTACTTCCCCACTGACTTAACACATAATGACCGAGCCCCTGCGTGCTTCTTTTCAGGCGGTATCGACTCAATCTCGGCTCTACTAACCAATGCACAAACCTTTAGTACCGATCACCCTATGCGCTATAAATATGCATTATTGGCATTTGGTTTAGACATTGGCGATCCCAATCGAGAGATCCCTTCAGGACTATTTGAACGCGCGCTCGCAGAGCAAGACAAACTAGCACAAGAGCTCGATTTAACCTTAATTCCCATCTATACCAACATTCGAGACATAGAACCTGATGGTAAGTTTTACGAGACAATGCATTTTGCTGCATTGCTATCAGGTTTAGCACACGCGCTTGGCAATCGCATTAATAGCAGCGCAATAGCCTCAGATCTAGCCGCTGAATATCTCACTTCATGGGGGGGACACCCTAGCCTTAATTGTTTTTACCGTAGCTCTTATCAAGATTTTCTTACCGAGTGTCACCATCTAGACCGAACTCAAAAAGTCGGTTTAGTTGCACAAAATGAAACAGCCTTGGCATCCATCAGGGTCTGCTACAACACAGACCATATTGATAATGAACATATCAATTGTGGCTATTGTGAAAAATGCGTTAGAACTAAGCTCGCCTTACTCGCCTATGGAAAACTAGAGCACGCAACCTGTTTCCCTGACAGCACTATCGACATTGATAAGTTACGCTTGGTTAATATGAAAGATATCCTATCTGTAGAATATTATAATGAACGCTTAGCCGATCTGTTAGAGCAAAGGGGCCATCATAATTATAGTGACGTAGTTCGAACAATTAATGGCACACCTAAACTCACTTATCGGATCAAGCGCTTTATCATTGCCTTTAAAAAAGCTTACTGGCGCATTGCTGACAGGCAACCTACCTAGTGGATACGCTGAAAAAAAAGATGGTAAAAGGCAGTATTTGGATGCTGCTAATAAAAGCGATTGAGCGATCGTTAGGCATTATTAATATTGCGATCCTTGCTCGACTACTAACACCGAATGATTTTGGTATTGTAGCCGTAGCAGCAGCTGCCTATGGCGTGTTAAGCCAAGGGTTAGATTTACATTTCGATAACGCTCTTATCCAAAAGAAAGAGCCCGACAAAACCCTATTAAGTACCGCGTGGACTCTCAATGCAATCAGGGGAGTTATTATCGCTTGCCTGCTTGCCATACTTGCTTACCACTCGGAACTCTTTTTCGATTCCCCCGATGTTCAGACTATAATCTATGTCTTAGCTCTGATCCCGCTCATCGAAGGATTTAATAATATCGGGATCATGTACTTTATCAAAGACTTTGAGTACAACCGTTTATTTACCTTTACCATTAGCATGAAATTTTGTAGTTTCATGGCCACTGTCGCTGCGGCCTTTTATCTACAATCTTATTGGGCACTGATTATAGGTATGTTAACAAGTTCCATAGTGGGGCTGATCTTAAGTTATAAGCTCCACCCATTTAGACCCTTTATTTCCACTCATCGCTGGCAAGAGTTATTTAGTTTTTCTATCTGGCTAATGTGCTCTAACTTACTAAGCCAGCTAACCTCACGTATTGATATCTTTATTATTAACCGCTGGCTTGGCACCGCCACAACGGGGGCTTATCATATCGGTCAAGATATTGGCAGCATGATCGTAACGCAAATTATCTGGCCACTAAATAAAACCCTGTTTCCCGCCCTTTCCAAAATTAAAGACGATGCCGCACGACATAAAGCACTTTATATTCAAAATCGAGAAGTCTTAATTGCTTTAGGCTTGCCGCTTGGTGTCGGGTTATCAATTCTGAGTCGTGATTTTACTGACGTCGTGTTAGGGGCTGAGTGGGCGTTAGCTAGTATTGTACTGTCTATCGTATCCCTATCATCCATTGCCCATATATTTACCATCGGTTTGGAAGGCGCATTATTATCTATCGCAAAAACCAAGGCGTTATTTTTAAGACAACTTATTGCTGCAGTCATTCAACCCGTCGCATTAATTGCTGGAGTCATTTATGGAGGCTTACTCGGCCTCCTTTGCGGCAGATTATTGATTTCATTCTTGATGGTCGCAATCAACCTCCATCTGTCAGCAAAAATCTTTGCTATGAGTATGTTTTCTCACTTTACCCTAGCCTGGCGCTCTATTATCTCTACATTTGTTATGGTCGTCGTATTAACCGCCCTACCACTCACTGGTATCGAGCTATTTAACCAACCAAGCAGCATACTATTGTTATTACTCAAAGTACTTATTGGTGCCAGTGCTTACTGTATCTGCCATTTCGGTTGTTGGCAGCTGTGTAACAAGCCCAATTCCGTCGAACGTTTCATTTTAATACTATTAGAGAAAGCAATCGAAAAGCTCTCATTCACATTAAAAAAAAGCGCCAATCAGCAGGGATAGCCAATGGAAAAGACAACAAAAAAGAAAAATAAGCCAGTTCAACAAACCGTCTTTTTTATTACCCCCCATATACCATTAGCCTCTGGCCGTGGCTCTGAGCAGCGCGCTTGGCAGCACCTACAAAGCTTACAAACATTATCATCTAATATTCATTTAATTATTTTAGACTGGGGGCAACGTTTAGAAAAAGACAAAGTAGCTAACATCCCCACGTCATTGGCAACAACTCACATACTCAAATGCCAAGCGTCATTATCTAGCACGTCGTCGTTACCGGGAGCGCAACTCATAGGGAGACTATGGCAGCAACTTTTTCATGCCAACAAGCCCTTTATCCAGCTCACGGGGCACTCTCATCTTGCCTTTATCGCGCTCATTAACGAACAAGCACCGCAGCAGGTTTTTAGTTTTAAGTTCCAATCCGGTTTATTGTGGCAACAATATCGAACAAACAACAGCCAGCCATTTCATACGGTCGACTTCGATGACATTGAGTCCATCGTCATGGCACGCCAACAAAAGCTTAATCGCAAGCAACTAGGCATTGAAGCCAATTTAATAGCTAAATTAGCGATTAGACAACAGCGCGAATTCGAAAACACCCTACTCAAGCAAGCAGACTTAGTACTAGTATGCTCAGAACTTGATCAGCAAAAACTAAAACAACGACAGCCTTACGCTCAAGTCGACTATATCCCAAATGCAGTAGCCATTACCGATAAAAATAAAAAACCAACACAAAACACAAACGCCACAACTGAAACAATGCAACACATCTTATTTGTTGGCACCATGAGCTTTCAGCCAAATCAATTAGCAATTATTTACTTTTGCCAACACGTACTGCCATTTATTGAACAACAATACGATGGCAGTTTTACTGTTGATATTGTCGGTTACTCCCCCCCACCTGAAGTCCAACAGCTTGATAAGTTAGCCAATGTATCAGTCAAAGGAGGTGTTGATAGTGTCAGTGACTATTACCACCAAGCAAGCTTAGCCATTTGCCCAATTCAGTTCGGTGGCGGCACGCGAATAAAAATCCTCGAAGCCATGAGCTTTGCCTGTCCAGTGGTATCAACCACCATTGGCGCAGAAGGCATCGATGTAAATCATAATCATGATATTGTCATTGCAGATACACCACAGCAGTTTGCTGCGGGCTGTATCTCTTTAATGAAAGACCACAAACTAAATAGCCACATCGGGCAACAAGGATTAGCGCTTGTCAGCCGTGACTATAGCGACCGGAGTGTACAAAAGAAATTATCAAAACTTCTCGCGCCTTAATGTACACAGCCTACAGGGAAGTCTAAGTGAACGTCGTCCTGAAGCGCTTTTATTCAGAACCTCCACCATCGTCATGCTGAAAGTAGGTTATTCAGGAGCTCGCTTCTAGCTTCCACCAAAACCAACAACAAACCGAGATCCCGGCTAAAAGCCTGCCGGGAAGACAAATAATCGTCGTCCTGAAGCGCTTTTATTCAGGACCTCCACCAACGTCATCCTGAAAGTGGTTTATTCAGAACCTCCACCATCGTCATGCTGAAAGTAGGTTATTCAGGATCTCGCTTCTAGCTTCCACCAAAACCAACAACAAACAGAGATCCCGGCTAAAAGCCTGCCGGGAAGACAAATAATCGTCGTCCTGAAGCGCTTTTATTCAGGACCTCCACCAACGTCATCCTGAAAGTGGTTTATTCAGAACCTCCACCATCGTCATCCTGAAAGTAGGTTATTCAGGAGCTCGCTTCTAGCTTCCACCAAAACCAACAACAAACCGAGATCCCGGCTAAAAGCATGCCGGGAAGACAAATAATCGTCGTCCTGAAGCGCTTTTATTCAGGACCTCCACCAACGTCATCCTGAAAGTGGTTTATTCAGAACCTCCACCAACGTCATTCTGAAAGTGGTTTATTCAGAACCTCCAACCTCAACAACAGCCTGCAAACTTTTATGTTAACTTGCTTAGTAAAACAAAAACCAACGGTTTATCTCAACCAAAAAAAGATCTAAACTTGCGCCCCTTTTCCTGATAACAGCAGCGCCGTGTAGAAATGAATGTATCAAAGACCTTAATAGCATTGATGATAACACTCGTGCTCTTTAGTCCATTGGCTATTGATATTTATCTTCCAGCATTGCCATTAATCAGCGAAGAGTTTGCCATTAGCAACGCCAAAGCCCAAGACACCATTACTTGGTTTATGATTGCAATGGGACTCGGTCAATTACTCGCAGGACCATTGGCGGATCGTTTTGGTCGCCGCCCCATCGCCATTGCAGGCATCATCATTTATGGTTTAAGTTCACTACTGGCATGGTGGGCAGCACAAATAGAACTACTACTTGCCGCGCGCTTAATTCAAGGGATTGGCGCATGTGCAACATCAGTTGCTGCCTTTGCCACCGTCAGAGATAGCTTTGGCCCAGAACGCAGCGGCCGCATGATAAGTTATCTCAATGGCGCAATTTGTTTTATTCCTGCTCTGGCTCCGCTACTTGGTGCATGGCTCACCATTCAATTTGGCTGGCGCAGCAACTTTAGCTTTATGGCGCTATTTGCTTTGGTCGTGCTGTTTTTTATTGTACGTTTTTTTGAAGAAACTAAACCCAGCAATACCGTAAGCCACGCAAAACTTATCAATCGTGAACAATACATTAGCGTATTACGCGAACCCACTTTCATATTCCACGCTACCTTATGTCTGCTCGCCATGGCGGTAATTTTAGCTTATGTCACCTCAGCGCCAGTCTATTTAATTACACAGCTAGGGCTAAGCATGGAGCAATTCACATTTTGGTTTAGTATTAATGCCGTGCTAAATATTGCCGCCAGTTTACTCGCACCACGCTACATGGATAAATTCGGTAGTTTCTTTGCGCTCAATACAGGCTTAATCGTCCTTGTGTTAGGCGGTTTTGCCATGTTATTGCTCAGTGGCTTCAATCAGCCTTGGGCGTTTATGTTACCGATCTTTTTCTCATCCGTTGGCTTTGCGCTGGTATTAGGCTCAAGCGCAGGTAAAGCACTCGCCCCTTTTGGCGACAGAGCCGGAGTTGCCGCGGCACTACTTGGGCTATTTCAAATGACAGGGGCAGGATTATTAGTGGGCTTAATGCAGCGAATCGATATTAGCGATAGTGTGTTATTAAGTGTGCAAATGCTATTACTGGCCCCGGGGTTAGTGTTACTAAACTTAAGTTACGGTAAGCGCTGGCACCAGCATTCTTAAATAGGTACAGGTTAAGGCTTTAACACCTGCCACGCTTGGCACACTAGACGAAACTGAGCGCTATCACCACCCTCACGGTCTGGGTGCCATCGTAGCGCTAATTCTCGCCAACGCTTGCAAATCAACCGAGGGGCGGTGTCAGCATCTAACTCAAAGACAGCCAAGGCTTTATCGCGCGCTAACCCTGTCGTTGTTGTCACAAACGCTTGCTGATACCGTAACCAAAAGCTGGTTAATAACTCGGTAATTTCATCTTCTTCAGCATCAAAGTGACGCCAATCAAGGTAATAATCTGCCAGCGCGTTTTTATCATCACCCACTAATGCCAGCTCATCCCCCTTAACGTCAGATAAAGCAATGTGTAATGACGACACGCTAAGGCGCTGTGTAGGCAACACGAATTGTTGCAACTGAAATAAAGCATTCATCACCAAGAAATTTGCCTTAAACAGTACTTGATTAGGTTCACCTACAAACTCCGGCAAAATTGCTTGCTCACGTAATGCAGTGACTAGATGATGTACTTTCCATGGTTCATCTTGACTATTAAGTAAACTTAAAATCGGCCAAACTAAAGGGTTGTCATCATCAAAACGATGACTAATTGACTCGTCAGGAAGGTTCAACATACATAATACTCATCAGCGTAAGAAGATAAATTATCTTAAATTCAAGAACTGCTGCTGTCCATGGTATATTGTCTTTATCACTTTACTAACCACGAATGCTCTTTTTGTTCATGAACACCTCACAACACGGCTTTTTACTTACCCAACAATCAGTTGATATTGCAGGCAAAGCGCAAATAGAACTGTGGCTAGCAACACCACAAGGGCCAGCACAACTGATTATTGAAGGGCAACAACCGGTGTTTTTCATTGCTCAGCAAGACATTGAACAAGCGAGTAAGGTGCTACATTCCAACCAAATTCAGTTTCGTGCCAAGCCATTAGCCTTAACCACCTTTGAACAACAACCTGTTACTGCCCTTTACTTTAATAGCATCAGCCACAGCCGCAGCGCCGCATATCAATTAAAGCAAAGCTTGGTCAAACAATATGAAAATGATTTTAGGCTAGATCAGCGCTTCTTAATGGAGCGGTTTATTTGCGGCGGTATCGAATTTAGCGGTCAGCACCAAGCGCGCCTTGGCTACGATAATTACCAACAGGTAAAAATCAGGCCTTCACAATACACCCCAACCTTAACCACCTTATCACTGGATATTGAGTGTTCAGAGCGCGGTGAACTTTACTCAATTGGGCTTGATTTAAACCATCACGATTACCAAAAAGTTATTATGATTGGGCCCGCCGTTGAATGTGAACATGATTATGTGCATTGGGTTGATGATGAAGCGCAGTTGTTAGAACAGCTGGAGCGCGAGATTGCTGCCACCGACCCTGACATCATCGTCGGTTGGAACGTAATTAACTTTGATTTTCGCTTGCTAGTCAAACGCGCCCAATATCACGGAAAAAAACTGCGCCTTGGTCGTGGTGATAGTTTTGTGCATTGGCGCGAGTCGAATGTTGATAACAATGGCTATATTAGTATTCCCGGTCGTGTCGTGGTCGACGGCATCGATGCCCTCAAATCCGCGACCTATCACTTTGCCAGTTTTAGCCTCGACTTTGTCGCCAACGCACTACTTAATCGCGGGAAAATAAGCGAAAACGTGCATAATCGTATGGCGGAAATTAATCATAATTTTCGACATGATAAGCCAGCGCTTGCGGCCTATAACTTAGAAGATTGCCGCTTAGTTAACGAGATATTTAATCACATCAAATTGCTTGATTACTTAATCTTTCGCAGCAAACTCACTGGGCTATTACTCGATCGTGTCGGTGGCTCAGTCGCTGCCTTTACTAACCTCTATTTACCTAAGCTGCACCGCGCAGGCTATGTGGCGCCCAACTTGCCACCCGACGGTGGGCTTGCCAGCCCCGGTGGCTATGTCATGGACTCCAAACCGGGCCTTTATGAAAACGTATTAGTGCTAGATTTTAAAAGCCTGTATCCATCAATTATTCGTACTTTTAAAATCGATCCTATGGGCTTAATCGAAGGCTTAAAACACCCAGAACAAGCCATTGAGGGTTTTAAAAAAGCGAAGTTCTCTCGGCAGCAGCACTTTTTACCACAAATCATCACCGATTTGTGGCAACAGCGCGATCAAGCAAAAAAGGATCAAGACAGTGCACGATCCCAAGCAATTAAAATTATCATGAACTCGTTTTATGGCGTGTTAGGCTCTGGCGGCTGTCGTTTTTACGACACGCGGTTAGCAAGCTCAATTACCATGCGCGGTCATCAGATTATTCAACAAACAGCGCAGTGGATTGAAGAGAAGTATCAGGTCATCTATGGCGATACCGATTCAGTCTTTGTTCTTGTGGGGGATGGCGTCACCAATGAACAGGCCAATCAAATTGGTCGTGAGTTAGCACAAGATATAAACCAGCGTTGGGTTGAACTATTGCGCCAAGAGCATCAACTAGAATGCCAACTTGAACTAGAGTTTGAAACCCTCTATCAACGATTTTTAATGCCAACAATTCGTGGGTCAGACATGGGCAGTAAAAAGCGTTATGCCGGACTGCTGCAAAAAGGAGACAAAACCGAGCTAATCTTTAAAGGATTAGAAAATGTGCGAACCGACTGGACTGAACTGGCACGAGATTTTCAGCATGAACTTTATCGATTGGTGTTCGACCAACAAGACCCACGCGAACTAGTGTTATCTACCGTAGAAAAAGTTAAACAAGGCGAGCTCGATGATAAGCTAATTTATAGCAAGCGCCTTCGTCGTAACCTCGCTCACTATGTTAAAAACGTGCCGCCGCAGGTCAAAGCCGCACGCATTGCCGATGAAAAAAATGCCGAGCTAGGCAGACCGCTGCAATATCAAAACAAAGGGGTGATTAGTTACGTTATTACCGTCAATGGCCCCGAACCAGTCGACTACACCACCAGCCCAATCGATTATCAACATTACATCGATAAGCAACTCGAACCTGTCGCTGATGGTATCTTACCGTTCATTGATTTAACTTTTAATCAGATCACCGATATTCAGATGGGGTTGTTTTGAGAACAGGCGTGATAATATAAAGGTTAAGTAACCATATGAATCAGCAGTCTAAATTGTTAATATTACTGACTTAAATCACACGATTGGTGCTTTCAATTAATTCGTTATGAAAATAAATGCAAAGGGAATTGTTTTAGGGTTTGCAGCATTATTGGCTTTAAGTGTTTTAAGGTCGATATTATTGTCTTTATTTAAAGGTTACATTGCTACGGACCTCTTCGGTGCGCAAGGCGCATACTCCTATGAAGATCAGCTGTTAATTATGGAGCAAACGAGTGTTGTCATTGTTGATTTACTATCAACGCTATTACTATTAGCAATCCCCTGTTTCATTTCAGCCAAAAACAGTCAAGGACATGAACAAGAAAACTCTTTAGCAATGCTTGCTGCCATTTCACTATTACTTTTGCTTTTCCAGCCTCTAGCTAGCGTTATTGTTATATCTATTTTAGGTATCGTAATCGCCACATTATCTGCAAAATTAGCTATCATACTCAACAAAAAGCACAATTAAAGTCTCAATCCCATATAAGGAAGTCACACATTGAAATATTTAATCCTGCTATCAAGCCTATTCTTAACAGCCTGTAGTTCAACACCTAGCAGCTTTAATATCACGGAAACCATGAACATTATAGCATTAGCTGAAGAGCATGCACCTCAAGGCATAAAGGGTGTATTTAAATTCAAGATCAAAGCATCGGGGGTGGTAAGAGGTAAGGTGTATCTAAATACAGAACTTGATTATCGTGATAGGCGGTCAATCAGTGTTTCAATTGCACCTCAGTTAGTCCCAGAGTTCGTCCAACAATATGGTGAAGCTCCGGACTCTTTTTTTATTAATAAAAAGATTGAAGTAACCGGTCAAGCCAAGCGCATTAAAATTCTATTTATTTCTAACGGACGTGCAACTGAAAAATATTATTATCAAACACACGTTGAAATTAATGCTCTAGAACAGATAAAGCTTATTGGTTAATAATGACAAGTTTTATAACAGAAAAGTACCCCTTTAAAAATTAGCACTATGCCAATTTATAGTTTTCAATCCACTAGATGCCACAGATGCAAGCTGCAATACAGTTCAACAGTGTATCAGTGCCCGCATTGCGCAGGCTTAACCGATGAAGAGGCAGTATACGTTAAGAACAAATATCAGCAGCAATCCTTAGAGAGTAATGCTGCCTTAGCAAAGAATTTTCGTTGTTTATTTCTGATCACTGTCATTATAGTGGTTTTACTTCTGTACTTCACAAACTAGCATAGTTATACATGAACTCATTACTGCAAGTTATTACTCTAACCGCATTGCTATTCCCACTATTCGTGCCTTTAAAAGTGGTTGCACAAGGACATGATGCGCTTGTACGGCAAGCACAAAAGCAGCAATTAAGGCAGTACCTTGCCAATGAATTATCACTAAATGAACAGTGTGATTTTACAAGTGAAGTTAATCAATTGGATCCATCAAAAGCACAGGCTCTTGCCCGTTCAGAATATGCTAAAGATGATATATATTTTTACGGTGTGATGGATGGAATGGGCCCTAGTCGGCCAAACTTTGAATTTAAACCAACCAAGTGTGTGATTCTATTTTCAAAATGGCATTACATTAATGCTGGTGGTGATGTTATTAGCTGTAAAGGGCAAATGAATTTAGCCAATAGAGCACTGGAGTTCGCTGGCTTATTTAACATCGAAATGACAAAACTTGTGAGGCAAGATGCTAAGTCTTACTCATGCCCGGAAGCAATCACACGCCCGAGTTCCTAAAGTGAGCATGAGCTATGAGTCCATTGTCACACCGCCAGTACGATTCTAGGCACTTCAACTAAAATCATCGCAGTAAGATTAATTTAACGTCTACTAACACATTCATTAGTTGAATATTTATATTGTAATAATTTCATTATGATACCGAACTGAAATTAAAGATAAACCCAAGTGTAGCAATTAAACTCTTTAACTAAATAAGGATCTCTATGCACCTCGCCCAGCTCAACATCGCCAAAGCCAAATATGCGCTAGATGCGCCCGAGATTAAAGACTTCGTCGATAATCTAGACCCTGTCAATAAAATCGCTGAGTCCAGTGAAGGGTTTATTTGGCGCTTACAAGATGACAGTGGCGACGCAACCAATGTTCAGGCGTTCTCAGATCCTAGCATTATCATTAACATGTCAGTGTGGAGCTGTGCGGATGCGCTAAAGAACTTCATGTTTCGCACCCATCATCGTGACTTTATGCGTCGTAAAAAAGAATGGTTCGAGCCAATTGCCGATGATAGCTATGTATTATGGTGGATTCCTGTTGGCCATATTCCTACTGTAGAGGAAGGTGTTGAGAAGCTTGAGTACCTTCGTAACAACAGTGACACGCCAGATGCCTTTACGTTTAAGAGTCACTTTAGTGCCCAAGAGTATCTAGCCAGTATCGCTTAATGTGTTTACAAACCGCTAAAGCAATATTAAAGTCACTCAAAAATAGCGTTAGTGCTTAATACAAATACAAGGAAGCATCGTGTGTTTAATGTGACTTATCGGTTAAGCAATAGTACCCGTCGAAAGGCTTATAAGACCGAGGTAGGTGCACTGCGGGCTATATGGAAGTGGCTAGTAAAAAATAAAAGTAACCACTTCAAGCTCGCCATCTTATACTCTCCATCATTAGAACCCAGAGAGTTTACCGATGACTCTCAGCTGCCGTTTGAACAAAAGCAAGCAAACGATGCGGACTTTTACTCAACTCAGCAATGGAAAGAACTGCGTTATCGCGCATTTAAGCAATATCAAAACAAATGCGCCTGTTGCGGTGCGACACCTGAGACTGGCGCGGTGCTTCATGTTGATCATATCAAGCCACGTTCAAAATACCCTGAGCTCGCACTCTGTTTAGACAATTTGCAAATACTCTGCGAGATATGCAATATTGGCAAGCTAAATCACGATCAAACGAAGTGGCGAACTTAACTATCGATGAGAAAATCTGTCACAACATTTTATCTGTTCGACATTAAAAATGTAACGTATATCAAGCTCACTATCACCAAGTGATGCAGCTACACGAAGCTTTCAAACGTTCAAGGAAATACTATGATTTATTCAACAACAGAGACTATTCCCGGCCAAGAAATTTCAGCCATTGTTGGCGTCGTTACTGGCAATGTAGTGCAATCAAAACACATTGGCCGAGACATCATGGCAGGATTAAAGGGTATTGTCGGCGGTGAAATTCGCGGTTACACCGAAATGCTATCAGAAGCGCGCGATCTTGCTATAGAACGACTAGTGCAAAGTGCCACCGAGAAAGGCGCTGATGCCGTGGTCGGTATCCGTTTTACCACCAGCGCTATTATGGATGGCTCATCTGAAATCATGGTGTTTGGCACAGCAGTTAAACTGAAATAATGATAACTATGGGGCAGGCACTAATTCATTCGGGTGTAGAAAAAGTTTCTGTCCCACTTTCCCTCATTTTCCGCTTTACGGCGCTCTAAATATTTGCTGATTGATTTAACTATACTGAACTTTTTATCTGTTTAGTTCGTACATACAAGTAGCCTTTAATGAATAAACAACCACTTTTATGTACGGAGTGATTATGAACCAAATAAACCCTGCCAAATTACCCAATAGCAAATGGACTGCAATAAAGCCTAACAATAAGGAAAAACATTTTTTGATATCAGAAGTCGAGTTTGAAGAAGATGGCTCTGTCATATCATGTAAATTAGAAGCCGTCCTGTCTAAAAATGAATATCAAATCGATTGGACTGAGCTAAAAGATAATGACAAATGGATTCAAGGGTGGCATTAAGTGACTTAACATTCGGTCACTTAAACAATCTATTGCAATGGTAATTAGATTTTAGTGACTTTCTTTACTTCAAGAATAAAGTCGGTCTTAAAAGGCTCATTAGGTTTTATAGCTAGTTTTCCAGTCGCAGCAATATTCTTTCCCGCTGAACCAGCAAATTTATACATAACGTTCTGTGTTTTTGCCTTTAAAAGATAACTATGGGACAAGCAATAATTCATTCTGGTGTTGAAGTAGTGCCTGTCCTATTTTCTTGTCGTGATTAACGATTAATCGATAAAAAGCAACAGTGACTTGTGCCGCTAGCGCGACACAAAAGTCAGGTTGATGCCTTGACAGCAAGGGAGCGTCCATATATGTCCCATTTTATGTTTTTTTATAAATGAACAGTAACTTTCTGCTGAGTATCTACCATCAAAAAACTAGCTAGCCGTTGCTCGTTATTGTAACTCAATGTAATTTCATCTTCGAAACGCCACCTTCCCCAGTTTTTCGTATCACTTAGATATCCAGCCCAAACCATCTTGTTACCCTCGGTATTACAAACATAGCTCCACGTTGTATTATCCAGTGACCTTACATACCGTACATACACATTATTACCATCTGTTCTATAATGCGTAATGATGCTTGGCTGTTTATGAAAAAGCTTGCCAATATATACTTTACACACTTTAACTTGCTCAACGGTTGACCAGTTTTTTTTCTGAGTTACCCTTGTTTTTTCATCTGCCTTGTTTGTTACAATTGCAATCAACATTATAAGAGCGATAAAACCAACTACATAATGATCTGAGTAACTCGCGATATAACTTTTATACCAACCTTCGTTTTGTTCACTTTTAGCCTTAGAATCTGCGTTGGTTTTTAGTTGTTTCTTTAAATCACGATTAACAGACCTAATTTTAATAGTTAGCGCAACGAAGGTTCCCCCGGCTATTAATGATACTAGCGTTAATAATACATCACGCAATACCCCATCATGATGTGGAGTAAACAAAAGAGATAGGCCAAAAATCAAGGCAATCAGTGATAAAAAAAGATAAAAAACCAAGGAGTCTAGAGAGCTAAATGATACACTATTTCGCCCACTCTGCTTCACTTCTACGCTCCCGGGACTATTAATTTGCTCAGGTATTGATAAACCATAGTCTTTAACAAGCTGGTCAATTATTACCTGTGGTTGTAATTTATCTCCCATTACCATTATTACTTTATTTAGCTCTAAAGACGCTTCCTCTTGCTTTTCCAATAGTAGTTGCTTCGCAAACTTAATAACTGTAGTGTTAGTTCCAAAATATGAGCAGAGAAAAAGTTTATTTAACTCCTTAGCAACTTGTTCCGGTGATTCGAATGATTGATTAACTAGAGTTTGAACTCGAAAGGTATATGCTAATCTCGGAGAAAACTTTGCCAATGATTGTTCTAGTGATAATAATACTGGCTTATATTTAGTTGCTACAAGCCACTCATCATCTAGACTGGCAGAGAGTTTATCAAGGTATTCAATATCTATTTCACTAGTAATTTTATATTTACATACCGCCTGAAGGTTAGCCGCTAACTTATTATCATATTCTTTTTTTGGTTCTTTCTGACTCAAAATAGCATATGCTTCATCTAGGCTCTCGGCTCTCGGGAAAGACTTCATTGTGTCAGCTTCACATACTTGTTTAGCTAGGTCATACGCTCGTTGTAACACAGCACCATCAAGCCTAGGTATTAGCCCCAGTAAGCCGTAATAATCATTCTCCAAAGCCATGGTAAATCCTTTTAACACTTGCATTTTATAATATGCCTTAGTGTAACCCTTTCTTATTTAACATTCACTAATATTAAAGTTTTCAATCAATTCTATCTATTATATATAATTAAACTCTTCCGGGGATTCTGGGGCTGGCACTAAAATATTCATATTCAAGCCAGTAAGCCTCAATGAAAAGCCCTAGCGGTATGTTATTAGCAAGCGTTAAACCGCAGGGATGTGGTTTTCGAGCGCCCCATGGATGGGCTTGAGCGTCTTGCGGTTAACATGCCGTTGGGGCTTTGATTCGTGACCAATTTGAAAGTTAGACAGGCTGTTTGAGATCCTGACTAAAAGCATGTCAGGATGACCAAGGGAGTAACAGGCTGTAGAGGTCCCGGCTAAAACACTGCCAGGACGACGAGGTATGGGATACTTCTAGGATGAAGGCAAGGGTTAGCGCGCCGTAACCCATAAAATCAATGCGTCGTCTTGGCTGGTTGAAATGACCACGTGTCCCATGGTCGCATCATAATAAACACTATCGCCAACATCGAGTTTAGTTGGCTCGTAAAACTCAGTGTAAATCTCAACTTGCCCTTCAAGAACAAGTAAGAACTCTTCCCCTTCGTGGCGTACCCAGTCGCCGTAATCATCAAATGAACGCGCGTGAATACGGCTGCGATACGGCATCATTTTCTTGTTACTTAGCTGGGTTGATAATAGCTCATGCTCGTAAGTCGAGGTTAGGTGGGGCTTGCCCTCGCCTAGTTTGGTGACATCACGGCGGCCAGTAGCTTGGGCAACGTCAGGTTTGGTGAATAGCTGTGGGATATCGATATTTAAACCTGCCGCCAGTTTTTGCATCACGGCGAAGGTTGGTGAGATCTGTTCATTTTCAATTTTAGATAAGGTTGAACGCGCTAAGCCAGTGAGCTTACCCGCTTCTTCAAGCGTTAGTTTATTTTTCTTGCGGATCGCTTTGACTTGTTTCCCTAATTGCATCGGCTCAACAATACGCTCTTGCTGATCACTATCGGCTACAACCATTGAAGGGTATACATCTGTTGTCATTATTCGCTCACCTGCACTCACACTATCCAATAGGGTAATTGTTGCATAAAAAGCACCATTCATAAACACCCACGGTAAAAGTTACCTATTAGACCCACAACACACAAATAAGAGAAAAAGTTTCCAATAGGAAACTTTTGTACTATAGTTGAGAAAAACCAGTAAAACACTTCAGTCATTAAAAAGAGAACAAACGATGAAAAGTAATTACAGTTCTTATGAATTAGAGCATTTTTTTGCCTCAGGTTTAGCCGCTGTTGACGGTGCGGTCCAAATGGCGATTGAATTAGAAACCAAACGCCAAGAACAACAAATCGAATTAATCGCTTCAGAAAACATTGTCTCTAAGGCGGTTATCGAAGCGCAAGGTAGTGCGTTAACCAATAAATACGCCGAAGGCTATCCGGGTCGTCGTTACTACGGTGGCTGTGAACATGTCGACCTTGTCGAACAGCTAGCCATTGATCGTGCGAAACAAATCTTTAACTGTGAGTTTGTTAACGTTCAGCCACACTCTGGTGCGCAAGCCAATGGTGCAGTGACACTCGCGCTATTACAACCGGGTGACACCATCTTAGGTATGTCGCTTGATGCAGGGGGTCATTTAACCCATGGCGCAAAACCAGCGCAATCAGGCAAGTGGTTTAATGCCGTGCAATATGGTGTGTGTAAAGACACCATGCAAATCGACTACGACCAAGTACTCGAACAAGCTAAAGCCCACCAGCCGAAACTAATTATTGCTGGCGGCTCGGCCATTCCACGCCAAATTGACTTCGCACGTTTTAGAGCGATTGCCGATGAAGTCGGCGCTCTGTTAATGGTTGATATGGCCCATATCGCCGGCTTAGTCGCCAGTGGTCACCACCCAAGCCCGTTCCCACATGCGGATATAGTGACAACGACAACGCACAAAACATTGCGCGGTCCTCGCGGCGGCATGATCTTGACTAACCACAGTGATATCGCGAAGAAAATCAATTCCGCGGTTTTTCCGGGGTTACAAGGTGGTCCACTAATGCATGTAATTGCCGCGAAAGCCGTTGCTTTGGGTGAAGTGTTAGAGCCAGAATTTCACGCCTACATTGGTCAGGTGATCACCAATGCTCGCGCCCTAGCAAGCACCTTAATTGAACGCGGTTGCGATATTGTCACTGGCGGCACAGATACGCATTTAATGCTGGTTGATCTTCGTCCAAAAGGACTTAAAGGTAATGCCGCTGAAGAGAGTTTAGAGCGCGCCGGGATCACCTGTAACAAAAACGGTATTCCGTTTGATCCAGAAAAACCAATGGTGACTTCTGGTATTCGCCTAGGCACACCCGCTGGCACCAGTCGTGGCTTTAGCGATCAAGACTTTGTCGCTATCGGTCATTGGATTGGCGATGTCCTTGATGGCCTAGTAGCGAACCCAGATGATAATTCAGCGGTCGAGCAGCAAGTACAGGCTAAAGTGCAGCAGTTATGTGAGAAATACCCGCTCTATCGTTAATCCCTCTTATTGAATTGAGCATACTAAAAAGCCCCTTCATTAAACAAATGAAGGGGCTTTTTTATTCAACAACCTAATGATTAAATCACCCGCCACTGCTTTTTTAAACCAATCAGGTGAACAAGACCAACGCTTAAACAGATCACCGAGCTCCATATCCAAAACTCTGGACTGCGCCCTATCGGATTATTAATAAAAAAGAACCCTGCAACGCCACGAGCTAAATAAATCAACGTAATCAAAGATAACCCTAGACGTAACAAGGGCAAGCGTTTAATTACGCCCGCGCCAGACATCGCATAAAGCGCCCAAATAAATAACACTACGGCAATAAAACTGGTGATAATCGCTGGCTGAATGCTACCCTGCTCTGCCATCAGTGCCATTTGCTCTCCAGCACCGAAAAGTCGATACCAGCTCGCGCCAAAATAAATACAGCCTAAATGTAACAGTGCCGCCAGCGCACTTAAACCAGCTGCGAGCTTAAGTAGGTTATTTGAGGTTAATTGTTGACTCATTGAACTCCCTTATCAATGTTAAGTAATCGCTGGCTAGCTGCCAGCGCGTTGTAAATATTCAGTAAAATATTCAGTGATCTGACTGGCAATGATCGGCTGTGCTTTTTTGTTGGGATGAATACCATCAGGTAACATCAGTTTAGGGTCGAGGGCTATCTCTTCAATAAAAAATGGCATCAGCTCTACTTGATGCTTTTCGGCCAATTTTGCATATAAGCCGGTGAACATCGAGGTATAGCGCTTGCCCATGCTTGGCGGGATATGAATTTCAGTTAAAATCACCTTAATGCCTTGCTCCTTAGCTAAGGTGATCATCTGGGATAAATTGTTACGAATTGTATTAATTGGGTAGCCACGTAAGCCATCATTTCCCCCGAGCTCAATCCATAACACATCCACTTCATTCTTGCTTAAAAGACGTGCTAGACGCGCTTTTCCGCCGCCTGTTGTTTCTCCACTTGCACTAAAATTCAATAACTTAAACTGGGGGAATTGCTGTTGTAACTGTTTCTGCGCTTTAAAGGCCCAACCTTCTGAGGCTTGCATTCCATAACCAGCACTGAGACTATCACCTAATAGTAATACGTTAGTGGCAAACGCTGACGACATAGTAACAAGCAAGATAGACAGTACACAGAAGGCACGACGGATGAGTGAACAAGTAGCAGAACAAAAAGATATCATCATAGTAAAAAATCTTATTAAACGAGTTGAAGTCAATAACGGGCAACTGGAGATACTCAAGTCTATCTCCTTAAATGTCAAGCAAGGTCAATCAATTGCTATTGTTGGCGCGTCAGGCTCTGGTAAATCAACATTGTTAGGACTACTCGCTGGTTTAGATAGTTCAACCTTTGGTGAGATTTGGCTCGACAATGCCCCGCTGCACGAATTAGATGAAGAGCAGCGTACCCATTTACGCGCTGAAAAAGTTGGCTTTATCTTTCAATCCTTCTTGCTATTGCCTGCGCTAACCGCGCTAGAGAATGTGATGCTGCCAGCGCAGCTCGCTGGCCACAAAGACGCTGAGCAACAAGCCCTCGCTTTACTAAAGAAAGTGGGGCTGGATCACCGTGACGATCATTACCCTAATCAACTCTCTGGCGGCGAACAACAACGTGTTGCTATTGCTCGCGCCTTTATTTGTCAGCCAAAAATTTTATTTGCCGATGAACCAACAGGAAATTTAGATGGCGATAATGGCCACCGTATCGAGCGTTTATTGTTTGAATTAAATGAGCAACATCACACGACGCTGGTCCTTGTGACTCACGACCCGAAACTGGCTGCAAACTGTCAACGCATTATCACCATGAGCGATGGCACAATCAGCGAGCAGCAAACCACGAATTCGCAAGAGGAACTGACGCATGTGGTTTAAGCCAGCCAAGTCATTATTAAAGCAACAGCTCAAGCGTGGTGAGCTAACCATATTCTTACTCGCTATTGCGCTAGCAGTGACCTCGGTTTTTTCACTCAGTGGCTTTGGTGAACGTTTAAACCAAGCCTTAGTGGTTAAAAGCAGTAACTTTTTAGCTGCCGACCGAGTATTGTCATCAGCTCATCCCATTGACGATAAATTAATAAATTCGTCAGAGCAATTTTCATTAAATAAAGCCAATTACCTTAGCTTTAATTCGATGGTCTTTGCTGGCGATGAGATGTTACTCGCCTACACCAAAGCCGTTTCAGGCCCTTACCCTTTGCGTGGTGACTTAAAAATATCGCGAACACCATTAATCAACGCGCCGCTAGACACCCAAGGTGAAGTGATTGTTGGCCCGCCACAGCAAGGCAATGTATGGGTCGCGCCAGAAGTGTTAATCCGCCTCCAACTGAGTATTGGTGATAAACTTGATGTCGGTGACGCGACCTTTACGGTCAGCGGCATTACCACTGAAGTGCCTGATGCATCATTTTCAATTTTTAACTCATCGCCAACAATATTTATCAACCAGCAAGATGTTCCGGCCACCAACATTATTCAGCCGGGCTCGCGTTTGTATTATAACTACTTGTTTAGTGGTGAAGAGTCTGATTTAGCCGCCTATTATCAATCGATAAAGCCATCACTTAAAACCAACCAAAACTGGGAAGATATTAAGGGCGAGAAGTCTCCTTTAGCTAACTCATTGGCGCGTGCAAACCAGTTTTTATTATTGGCTAGTCTGCTAGGGATTATTCTGGCAGCTACTGCAATTAGTGTCACAGCGGCACGATTTAGTCAAAATCAACTCGACGCCGTCGCCCTGTTAAAAACGCTGGGCACCAGTGATAGCGTGATCCGAAAAATATTCACCTTTCAATTAGCCACGATTGCAACGCTTGGGGTAATACTTGGATTAATTGCTGGTTATATCTTACAAGAACTCGCTTTCGCCGCCGTTGCCTATTACATGCCGCAAAGCTTACCGGAGCAACTGCCCGCACTGAGCTTTAAGCCATTGCTTATCTCGGTCAGTACCGGGGTTATTTGTGCTGCGATGTTCTCACTAACCCCAATGCTGCGTTTATTTAAAGTACCGGTAATGCGCGTGATTAAACGTGATATGCAGCCAACCCAGTTTAAATTGTGGCTTAATGGCTTAGTGTTTGGCGGTGCGATATTCAGTTTATTACTCATCTATAGCCAAGATTTAACATTAAGCTTAATTACCTTGTGTGTTGCGGGGTTAGTTGCCGCGATATTAAGCTTTATCGCGATGGGGTTAATTCGTTTATCACGCGGTAAAAAGTTTAGTGCAGCCAGCCCATGGCAATTAGCCATCGCATCGCTCTATCAACGTGCACCGCAAGCAAGCATGCAAATTGCCAGCATTGCTACTGCGATCATGTTAATGCTAATTATCTTGCTGCTACGTAATGAACTAGTTGATGAATGGCAAGATCAGATCCCACAAGGCACTGCCAATCATTTCCTTGGCAATGTCATGCCTGATCAAGTTGAGCCGATAAATGAATTAATGGCGAAATACGACGTTGAAACCAGCGACCTCTACCCGATTATTCGTGGCCGAGTAGTTGCGATTAATGAAGACACTATCGGTGGTTACGACAGCGAAGGCAACGTAGATAATGAGCGTAAACGCTCTGGTCGTCGTGGGTTTGGCCGCGAGCTAAGCTTAACGTGGCGCGATACTTTACCTAAGCAAAACCCAATTCAACAAGGGGAATGGTGGAGCATTGATCAACTTGAGCCAGAGGTCTCAATCGAAGAGGAAGTCGCAGCTCGTCTTGATATTAAACTTGGTGATGTTTTGGTGACCAATATCGGTGAGGAGCAAATCACAGCAACCGTAACTAGCATCCGTAAAGTCGATTGGCGCTCGATGCGACCAAATTTCTTTTTAATATTTAATCGTGCAGCACTTGGTGATATGCCGTCAACGTATATCTCATCATTCCATTTGCCAACTGAACAGCACCCATTGCTTAATGAATTACTGACTGAGTATCCGACCCTGTCACTGATTAAAGTGGATCGCTTGATTAAGAAGTTGCGTGAGATTATCGAGCAGGTTTCGCTCGCACTGTCTTATATAATGTTATTGGTGGTGTGTGCGAGTATTTTAGTACTGTTGGTACAAATCCAAGCAAGTTATCAGCAGCGCCATCAAGATCTAGTCATTCTAAGGACACTAGGCGCTGGTAAGCAATTATTAAAGCAAGCTATCGCGATTGAATTTCTAATTTGTGGTGCGCTAGCGGGCTTTACAGCAGCACTAACCACTGAGGTAGCATTATTCTTAATTCAAACATTTGTCATTGAAATGCCGTGGCAGCCTCACCCAAGTCTTTGGTTGCTTGCTACCGTGATCGGTAGTCTCTTTGTAGCCGCAATTGGCACCAGAGCCTGTAAGGATTTGACCCATTTGCCACCAAATGAGCTGATTCGTAATTTAAGTTAAAAATAATCGCCATTACTGTTTATGCAGTAATGGCGTTATTTTGTCCCCTTGCAACCTATTTCACTGCATAGTTAATCGCTTATACGCATAGCCATGCATCACCTAACTTTCATCCAACATTCACTTGCTTGTAATAGTGCCGACATCTCGTAAAATGATTTTATATTATCTAGAACCATCGGAGTAAACATGGCAGATTGGTCAAACTTTTCAGCGAAAATAAATCAGTATTTATGTCCACCGGGTAATGGTGTTTTTACCGTTAATACCGCCAAAGAGCGCAAAGAGTCTCTGCATAAAAGTCTTTATGGCAATACAGACAATATTGAGCTGGCGTGGTCAGAACAAGTTAGCCAATTACCATTAGACACTCGCCCGGTAGTATTAGGGGTTTGTAGTGATACTGGCGGTGGTATCTTACGTGGAGCCAATTGGGGCCCATTATTCTTACGTCAAACTATGTTAAGTGATGATTATGATGTCGATTATTTTGATGTCGGTGACGTTCGTGTTATTCCGCATTTACTACACGATAAATACTTAAACGAAGCGACGATTACTAACTGTCGTAAAGCGCTATATCATAACCCTGAGTCTAGCCTTCCGGTCAGTGCTTTATCAATTACCGAAGATTTTTGTGACGAGTTCTATCACAACTTCCCCGATAAAGGCTTATTTGCCATTGGTGGCGATCACTCAGTAAGCTACCCATTAGCGCGCAGTTATTTACGTGCTAAAAAAGCACAAAACAAAAAAGCCGCACTTATCCACTTTGATGCTCACACAGACTTGTTAGTTGAACGTTTGGGTATTGATATTTGTTTTGGCTCTTGGGTCACTCATATACTCGATGATTTACCATCACGTGATATGGCGTTCCAATTCGGCATTCGTTCAAGTGGTAAAGATCGTGGTCATTGGGAAGACAGCTTTGGTGTTAACCAATATTGGACACATGAAATTAATGAGCGCGGCGCGCAAGCAATTGTCGATGAAACCATTGTTAAATTAAAAGCCAATGGTATTGAAGAGCTATATGTTAGCTTTGATATTGATGCCCTTGATGCGCACTTTGCCGCAGCAACAGGCACACCGGAGCCTGATGGCTTAAACCCAGAGCAAGCCTTACTGATTATTTCAGAGCTTAATAAGCACTTTAAAATCACCGGTGCAGATATGGTTGAAATTGCGCCGTTTTTAAACACCAATGAAGATGGTGGCAACGATCGCGAAAAGACGCTTGCCGCTGGTAGCCAAATTAGTGAGTTATTATTAAAGGCTTTGGCTGAGTAAGACCTGTCAGACTATGGCTAACTGCCAATTATCGCCCTGAAATATTTTCTCAGGGCTTCCAACACTGTCATCCTGAAGGTGTTTAATTCAGGATCTCATTTTGGCCTGTAAACTGCCTTGATAGCAAAGCGAGATCCCGGCCAAAAACACACCGGGAAGACGGTATCGGGGCTGCCACATATTGTCATCCTGAAGGTATTTACAGATTGTCATCCTGAAAGTGTTTAATTCAGGATCTCGTTTTGGCCTGTAAACTGCCTTGATAGCAAAGCGAGATCTCGGCTAAAAACACACCGAGAAGACGGTGTAGGGGCTGCCACATATTGTCATCCTGAAGGTGGTTAATTCAGGATCTCCTATTGGCCTGTAAAGTTCCTTGATAGCAAAGCGAGATCCCGGCTAAAAGCATGCCGGGAAGACGGTGTCGGGACTGCCACATATTGTCATCCTGAAGGTGTTTAATTCAGGATCTCGTTTTGACCTGTAAACTGCCTTGATAGCAAAGCGAGATCCCGGCTAAAAACATGCCGGGAAGACGGTGGGGGTGATACAGCGAAAGGAAGGTATGGCTAATGCCAAATTAGAGATAACGCTAACAATCACGGAGTAATAATCGCCACAGCCACGATAGCACCAAGATAGTACGCATGACGGCAGAGTTGCTCCCGGCGGTTACTCAACCGCACGAACGAAAATAATGACACAGGCCATAGAGATCGC
>PIZK01000008.1 GCA_002835545.1 Alteromonadales bacterium alter-6D02 | reverse complement strand
TTATTTTAGGGGAGGGTTACCACATCAGCTCGGTCATTGGAGTAGAATGTAGACTGTTCAGCATGCTTCCAAAGGGTATTTAAATCTCTTAGCTGCGCAGCCTTAAAATAGTTCCCCCCAGCGTTAAGATTACTCATCACATGTGCATATTCATTATAATTATTAATCATTTTTTCTACACAGCGACTCTCATTTGCATTAGATGCAAAAGAAACAATTATTGTCACTATAATTAAAAATTTATTACTAGTTCTCATACTCAAATATTTCACATATTCATGAACATCAGCCACAAATATACTTAATTTTTAATATATTACCAATATCAAAGATCTCTGTTATTTCATAAGAAAACAAAAAAGGCTTTACACAACCACAGTAACTTAAGTAATTAAGCTCGCTATATTGTCAAAAAATTTTCACCTATATTTATCTCGATAGACAGTGAAGACACAGGAATTTACCCCGCCAGTCACACAACTGTAATGACACTGCAACCACACTGCCATCTAAGTGCAGTCTTTTTGTCATCTTGATCCGCTAATTTCTTGCGCTAACAAAACACATTAACTTTTTGCACAAAATTATGCAGTCTCTGGAGAGAACAATGGATTTGAAACACGTTTTTAAATTGGGCGCACTAGCAGCAGCAATGGCATTAGCGGGTTGTGGTGGCGGTGACATCAATATCGACACCAAAGATCAACAAGCAGCACCGGCACCAACGACGCCAACACCTACTACCCCAACGCAAAGTGCGCAGCAAGTTGCCTACAGTGGTTTCGCGACACGTAACACTAGCCTGTCAATTGATGGCAAAGAAGTTTGGACTTTAACAGGGTCGCTAGCTCCATCAACAGCGGCTTCAACCATTGGCAGCGGCGACACGGGCGGTCAAAGCAATGAGAAAATTGTGCTGGGCAACGATGTGGTGTGGGAACTTGACGGCGCGGTTATCGTCGGTGGCGACAAACAAGATTCGGTCGATTTAGAAGTACGCGCTGGCACTAAAATTATCGGTGGCAGCAATGCTTACCTAGTTGTTAGCCGTGACTCAACCATTACTGCACAAGGTTCATCAACTAGCCCAATCGTTTTTACCTCGAAAGAAAGCGCGCTAGGTCAACCTGGCGCAGCGGGTCAATGGGGCGGTTTAGTATTACTAGGTAACGCACCAGTAAATACTTGTCCTGACTTAGCTGCTTGTGACGCATCATTTGAAGTGGGCAACCATAACTATGGCGGTAACGACAGCGACGATAGCTCTGGTTTATTACAATATGTGCGTGTTGAGTTTGGTGGTTTTAAAATCAACGACACCCAAGAAATGAACGGGATTAGCTTTGCCGCCGTTGGTGCTGGTACGACGGTTGATCACATCCAAGTTCACCTCAATAATGATGACGGCGTGGAATTTTGGGGCGGTAATGTTTCAATATCTAACGTAGTGCTGACTGAAAACTTCGATGACAGCCTCGACTGGACCAACGGTTGGACGGGTAGCGCGCAACACGTTTACATCCGCCAAGCAGACAACGGTTCAAACCGTGGTATCGAAGCAGATAGCAACAGCGATGCCGCAGCCTCACCACAATCTAAACCAGCCCTCGCCAATGTCACTATCGAAGTAGCCAATGGCAGCAATAGCGGTGGCGACGATGCCGAAGGCGTATTATTCCGTAAAGGCACTGGTGCCAACGTTTATAACCTATTAGTTAAAGGCGATGTTGACTCTGGCGAATGTCTAGAAATTAACGACGATAACACAGTGATCAGCACCCAAGATGGCAACCTCACGGTTAACAACAGCCTGATTGACTGTGTTGAACCCTTTAAAAACGCCAAAGTGGATGCTGAAGAAGGCCGCACTATGGCGCTAGACGTTGAAGCGTGGTTCCTAGGTCAAGACGGTAACCTAGCGGGTGCCTCTGACTTAAACGGTTACATGCCAAACAGCTCGTCTGTGGCATTAACGGGCGGGGCCGCTGACCTAAATACCATGGATTCACGCTTAACAGATGCTCAATACATTGGTGCATTTGATGGCAGCAATGATTGGACTGAAAACTGGACAACAGCGATTCATGGCGATGTCGCGCCAGCGCCAAGCGCATTACCAACATTAACGTCTTGTCCTGTGGGCACAGCCACTGAAACGGTCACTCCGGGCTTATACAACGATAGCGATGTTACATTAGTTTGTCGCTTAGAAGGCAACATCACTTCAGACATGACGCTACTCGCGGGTGACAACGTGATGTACAAACTAGACGGCGGCGCCGTGGTTGTTGGTGGTGATAACGCTAATTCAGCGACATTAGGTATTCAAGCGGGCGCACAAATCTTTGCTACGGATAATAGCTACATCACGGTCAGCCGTGGTTCAAAAATTATGGCGAAAGGCAGTGAAGCACACCCAATCGTGATGACATCAGAGCAAGATGTTATCGCGGGCGCAACCGGTGAACGCGGTCAATGGGGCGGTCTAGTGCTCCTAGGTAACGGTCTAACGAATAAGTGTGATGACGCGAGTAACTGTGACGTTGCCTTTGAAGTCGGCGACTTACCTTATGGCGGTAACGACAACACCGATAGCAGCGGTCAACTAAGCTATGTGGTGGTGAAATACGCTGGCTTTAAAGTGAATGATACCCAAGAAATGAACGGTATCTCATTTGCAGCGGTGGGCAGTGGTACGCAAGTGGATCACATCCAAGTACATGCTAACGGCGACGATGGCGTTGAGTTCTGGGGTGGCGCGGTTAACATGAAATACGTTTACCTAAGCGACAACTTCGATGACAGCCTTGATTGGACTAACGGCTGGCAAGGTAAAGCACAGTTTGTGTACATCACGCATGAAGACGGCAGCGCTAACCGTGGTATCGAGGGCGACAGCCACAAAGGTACTGGTGATACGCCAATGTCTCAACCAGTTATCTCTAACCTAACTATCTTACCGGGTGTCGACACGGCCAATGCCAGTGGTGATAAAGGTGAAGGTATCTTACTTCGCGTTGCAACTGCGGCATCACTCAACAACGTGTTAGTACAAGGCCGTAAAGGTGCAACAGGCGATACAGAGTCGGGTGAGTGTCTAGAGCTTGACGGTACTTATGCTGACCTTGTTGATAACGTGACTAACGGTAACTTATCCATTAGCCATTCAGTGATTGACTGTAACGAACCATTTAAATACAGCTCTGATAACGCGGCCACAGCCGATGCAGTAGACGTAGCAACATGGTTTGCAGGTCAAATGGGCAACGCCACCACCAGCGTTAGCCTCAACAACGGCATGCCACTAGCCACTGAAACCAAGTTACTGGGTCAAGGTAAAGACATGAGCAGCACGGATTCATTCTTTGAAGCGACTAACTTTATCGGTGCATTCGACGCACAAAACGACTGGCGCAAAAACTGGGTATTCATCCCACAATAATTGCCATCCCGAGCGCTTTGCTTAGTGTTCATCACTGACAAAGCGCTCAAGCACTCTTTACTCTAAAGCCGCATCAAGGCGGCTTTTCAATGCCGATTGTATTAGTTAAATAGTGTAATGGGTATTTAATCACATACAGGATATGTAGGTATGAAAACTAATCCTCACACAGCTGCTTCTAGCAACATTGAGCCTATCAACATTCAGTCTAGAAAAAGTAAGCCAAACTTTAGCCAACACAAACTAAGCCACGCTATCGCCTCAGCGCTCTGTGCAGCAACGCTATTAACCGCGCTGCCAGCCCACGCCACAGAAAAAGACATCGACGAGGCAAAAGAAGACTTTCCTATCGAGTCCATCGCGATTATCGGTCGTCTTAATAGTGCCGCTTCAGAGGCAATGGAAGAGCGACGCGAACAAATCGCCGTGGCGGACATCATGGGCATTGAGCAACTGGCCCGCACTGGTGATAGTGACGCCGCCGCAGCGCTGCGCCGCGTTACTGGCCTCACACTTAAAGATGGTAAATTTATTTATGTGCGCGGTTTAGGCGAACGTTACTCAAGCACCTCGTTAAATGGCGCGATTGTGCCATCACCAGACCCAACCCGAAACGTGGTGCCGTTAGATATGTTCCCTTCATCGGTGATTGAGTCGCTATCAGTACAAAAAAGTGCCACCGCTGATATGCCAGCCGCCTTTGGTGGTGGTCATGTTGATATCCGCACTAAAAGTATTCCCCTTGAACCCTTCTTCTCGGTTGCGGTGGGCACAGCGCATAACACCAATGATAGCAATGACGCCCTAAGCTATCGTGGCGGCAACGACAACAGCGGTAAAGATGATGGCTTGCGCGACCTGCCAAGCAGCATCGAGCAAACTTACAATCAATACGGCGGCATCAGCCCAATCGATATCGTCACTGGCTCGGCGGGTAACATTGACTTTACCGCGGCACAGCAACTTAATCGCGAACTGGCTCTGGATATTTATCGTGATATGGATATCACCAGCGAAGACACCGACCAAGGCGCTAATATTGACCTTGCTGTAGGCAGTAACTGGGATATAGGTGATGAATCGGTATTCGGTGTGCTAGCCGCCGCTTCATACAAGAAACAAGCGAAAAACTACACCAAACGAGAAGTCGAGCTCGACGGCGACGACCAACAAGCCCAAATCGAAAACTCAAAAAATGTTAATGGCACCGACGCCAGCGTGCGTTTATCAGCGATGCTTAATTTAGGTTTTGAATTAAACGATGATCACAAGATAGAAACCTTCACTACCTATCTACGCGACACCTCTGATGATGTATCAATCTCAATCGAAGAAACCGTCGATACCCTCGGTGAACCTAATGCGCTGCAAGTCTATGGCGTTAATTACGAAGAACGCAGCTTGATCAGCAATCAAATTAAAGGGCAGCACTACCTTAGCGATTGGTGGGATCTTGAACTAGCATGGCAATATTCAGATGCGAGCTCATCGCGCGCTGCGCCCAATGAACTGGGTTACACTTACAATGTGCTACTTGATGACAACGACGCCATCACGAGCCGTCACCTTAACACGCAAGATGCCCCTAAATATGTGTATAGCCAATTAGATGATGACACCATCAACTACGGCTGGTCACTGACTCTGCCGCTTGAGTTTGATATCACTATGGTCAACGTGAAAGGTGGTTATCAATATTTTGAGCGTACTCGTCAAAGCAATGCCACCCGCCTAGGTTTTGATGTTGATCTGCGTCCATCGGATAGCGATGGCAACATCTTAGCGCAGTCCTTTGGCGATATCTTTAGTGATGACAACATTACCAATGACCGTTTAGGACTAGAGTTACAAGACGCTTCAACCGATACCGAAGATTATGTCGCAGCAGAAATCATTGATGCCGCCTTTGTCAGTGTTGATTTAAACATCGATGACGAATGGCGTATCTATGCAGGCTTGCGTTACGAAGACTTTAGACGTGTGACTTTACCTATCGATCCTGACGGTGATATTTCTGATGAAGGTGGTCGTTATCAAATCACCGACTACATCATCAAACAAGATGACTGGTACCCTTCCCTGTCACTCACTTGGGTTGAAAGCGATGAAACCCAGTGGCGTTTAGGTTTAAGTAAAACCGTGGTGCGCCCTGATTTACGTGAAGTCTCACCTGTACGTTTCCAAGATCCAGTCACTGGCTTTGACTTTTTCGGTAATCCACAACTTGAAAGCTCTGACATTTACAATCTCGATGCGCGCTGGGAATGGTATGGTGAAGCAGGCAACAGCTTTAGTGTCGGTGCATTTTACAAAGACATCGACGCGCCAATCGAACCAATTCAACGTATCTCAGAAGCGGGTCGTCAGCTTAAATTCTACAACGCCGACTCAGGTAGCATTTAC
Source organism: Alteromonadales bacterium alter-6D02 (assembly GCA_002835545.1). Taxonomy (GTDB): domain Bacteria; phylum Pseudomonadota; class Gammaproteobacteria; order Enterobacterales; family Psychrobiaceae; genus Psychrobium. Next base: position 173,357 of record PIZK01000008.1, on the reverse strand, counting down.
GGTATCGAAGCAGACTTTCTCCAGCACCTTGATGTGTTAGGTGATGATGAAAGCCTGTGGCAATATTTCTTTGTTACGGGTAACGTGACGCTGAGTGACTCTGAAATCAATATCGCCAGCAGTGGCGAAATTGACCCAACTAATCAAACACGCCGCATGACAGGTCATTCACAATGGGTGACTAACTTGCAGTTAAGCTTTGACTCACCAAGTGAAGCCCATAGCGCCACATTGGTTTATAACGTCTTTGGCGAGCGTATCGCCTACGGCGGCCGTGGTGGTCTCGACGATGTTGTTGAGCAACCATTCCACAGCCTCGATTTAAGTTATAGCTACTTCCCAACAGACGCGATGGCAATCAAACTTAAAGCGCAAAACTTATTGGATGAAACCGCCGAATACCTACAGCAAGGACAACAGGTTTACGCCAAAGATCCCGGCTCGCAGTACTCGCTGCAATTTAGTTATAAGTTTTAGGCTCGCAAACAAAACAGCGAGTATTATCGTAATCAAGCTACCTCATGAGCAGGTGGCTTGATTATTTAACTAAACTCACTGCAAGGACATGCTCAATTTTCTGCTTTTTACCATTCCAAAGGTATTTGTAATGGCCACCTTGTACCGGAATAGCCACCGCTTTAGGTTTAAACGCGGCAACACACTCACCACCGACATCACGCACACTGCGATAAATCAGTCCATTACTACCACTAGCGCGTTGTGTTTTAGCAAATTGCTGTGATGGTTCGTAATGCTCTTGATACAAAAAATCGAATTCTTGCCCCCGAACATCATCTAAGGGCAGTGCAACTTTATTAATATAACAGCGCATCGTCATTTCAGTATCAGGCTCATTGGTCGCCTTGTAAAACTGTTCACGGTGATAAATGGTCTCTGCAAATGCCGTCTGTAGAGTTTTAGCACCATAATACACGCCGTATTCAAAACCATCGGTAAATCGCGTTGCTATACCGATGTGAGTAAAGGCCGCCATAATGGGAGTCGTACCAGCACCACTAATGCGCTCTTCTTTAGGCACCAGCGCCAAATCACCCACTTGCTCACGCAATCGGTCATTCGTTAAAGATTCAAGAGCAAACACTATCTCTAAGTCTTGTGGTTTAGTGACATGCTCGAATAAATCAATCGGTGGAAAATGACTAGGCACTAAACGGAATAATTGTTCCCAATCGGGTAAACAAGTTTTAACCTCGTTGTGCATCAAGATACCTGCGCATATCACTGAGGTGGATCATGCTGCCTTTGAGCATAAAAGACAGAGCGGTTTCACCATTAAATGCTTGATTTGGCTTTGATAGCCACGCATCAGCTTGCTCTCGAGTAGGAAATAAAATGCCCAGCGCTTTATATACCCCCATGATGTAAGAAATCCGTTCTAATGTATCAACCGACAGTGTCGATGCTTTACCTTTTTTCCAATTATAGAAAGTCGATTCGGCAGGTTTACCCAGCAAGATAATTTGATCCTTACCCTTAACCCGCCACGCTTTCATGATATTAAAAAAAACCTCTAAAGCCACTTGCGCCACTTGTTGTGGTTGCTGCTCTAAAACAGCCTGTGCTTGCTCTTTCATTACTCGGCTCCCAATTTTCACCTTAACACCAGCATACTCCAGTAATGGACTCATATCAATTTTAACACCACAATTGCAGTACATTAATAAATATCATCAACCGAGTATCAATCCCAATGGAATACCAATCGCCATACCGATCAATATACCTGAAATGAAAAACCTTTGAGGCTGCCTAGTTAATTTTCCTTTGCTTGACCATGCATTTATATTATTTGACATGATTTTTCTCCATTCAATTAAAAAGCACTAAGAACTTCCTCGCTCTTAGTGCAGTGCATTTATCGTGAGCTAACAGCTCGATGTCGATTTCGCCATAAGCTAGCAGCATAAGAGGCTGTTAACGACACACTAACTCCTATCATCAAAACTGGAAACCATACTGGTGCGGAACCTGCTATAGCAACTCCTGCACCAATTGCCACAATAGACAAATTCCCACCTATTGCAGCTTCTTGTGATACACCTCCATTTACTTGATTAACTTCATCAATAGTTAGTTGACGCATAATATTATTCTCCCTATTCGGTTATACCGAGTTAATTTTGCTACTTTTAGCAATGATATAGCAGCTATTTCCCTTAAAGGAACAAAGTCAAGCCGCTTCCTTTTTCTAGTCCCTATGACTTCGTCTACTAGAAATCCTTTAGAATGATGGTTCCACACTGACAATAAGCTCAAGCTAGTTCAGAAAACCCATCGCGTCAAAGAAATAAAAAGGATTTTTTAAGGGCATTATAGAAATTTAAATACTACTGAAATAACAATGTGTAAGAGTAAAACGTCACGATTTAGCTTTGGGTGATAATGGTAGTTTAGGCGAATGGCTCGCCGATGATGCCTATATTTATATGCGAGAAAACCCACAGCAAAACCATTCAAGTCACGACCCCCCGACCCTGATGGCATTTTACGCGGTGGCTGGCGCCAATATGATTGGCGCTATAATCGCTCGACCTCTCGCATCCGCTGTCAACCGCCGATACAGGCTGTAGTGCGCGTTTGGCAATTAGTTTGGAAGAGCTGGCAGCGCTGTAGAAACCTAACAGAAATCCCGGCAAAAACACTGCCGGGATGATAGGTGTTGTAGTGGCAAGAGTGACAGTGTGGTTAGACAACATTTATGACCTCACCACTCGTCGTCCTGAAGCGCTTTTATTCAGGACCTCGCTTTACTGTTGCAACAAAAGCGAGATCCCTGCTAAAAGACTGCAAGATTGATTGTTATAACGATTTGTCACATTATTAAGGCTAAAAGCCTACTCAGTGCGTTTCATCGCTTTATGGTACACATCGCCTCGTTCCCGCTTGCCAACGGCGAACACAGTGACAATAACGATGTCATCTTCAACTTTGTACACTAAACGATAGCCAGATTGACGTAATTTAATCTTATACATGTTGTCAGCACCAGCGAGCTTTGAGACTGGCACATGTGGCACCGCTAGCCGTTCAATTAACTTCTTTTTAAACTGCTGTTGCAGGGTGGAGCCAAGCTTATTCCACTCTTTAAGTGCACTCTTTTTGAATTCGAGTTTATAGGTCATCAATGTTTACCGAAATACTCTCTTCCGATTCGCGCTCCTTGGCAAGAGCAAGTAACTCAAGGTCTTCAAGTCTATCCATCATCATCTCGTATGCTTGCGCAGGTACGCAATAAAATGCAGGCTCATTTCGGTTTAATACAGCAACAGGTTCGCCGCAAGCACTTGTTGCCACTTTCATTGGGTTAGCTTTTAATTCGGTAATACTGGCAGCAACATCAGCTAAAATTCTAGAGGTCATCAATTCGGTCTCTTAATCGATCTTTATATTGGTTATGTTAGTCGCAGCAAAGCGAGATAACAAGAACTAAAAGTGCCGGAATGACAGATTATTAACGCTAGTAAACCCAAATTTAAAGCCATGACGGTATGTTATTAGCAAGCGTTAAACCGCAGGGATGCGGTTTTCGAGCGTGCCATGGATGGGCTTGAGCAACTTGTGGTTAACATGCCGTTGTGGCTTGGCTTAGTGAACAACTTAAAGGTTCGGTAAGCCGTTAGAGATCCCGGCTAAAAGACTGCCGGAATGACGGATTATTAACGCCAGTAAACCTCAACTTAAAGCCATGACGGTATGTTATTAACAAGCCTTAAACCACAGGGATGCGGTTTTCGAGCGTGCCATGGGTGGACTTGAGCAACTTGTGGTTAACATGCCGTAGTGGCTTGGCTTAGTGAACAACTTAAAGGTTCGGTAAGCCGTTAGAAGTTCCGGCTAAAACACTGCCGGAATGACGGGGTTTTAAGGCCATGTCGGTGTGGTTGATTTTCCGGAATGACAGTATTAAATTGCAGGCATAAAAAAAGCACTCCTTAGAGTGCTTTTTATACTTAAAACGTAAGAAATATTACTTCTTAGATTTAAGTGAACCAAAACGTGATTTGAACTTGTCAACACGGCCGCCAGCGTCAGCAACTTTTTGCTTACCAGTGTAGAACGGGTGACACTCTGAACATACGTCTAGTGCTAAATCTTTACCAACTGTTGAACCAACGTTGATTACGTTACCGCAAGAACAAGATGCCTTGATTCCAGCGTATTCTGGGTGAATACCTTGTTGCATTAGAAAAACCTCTAATTAGTTCGCATCGCTATCAAACCCGAAGTCTGACACCATACGAAGATTGTAAAATAATAGGGCGCGAATTATATAGCATTGATTTTGATCATGCTAGTCGATCGAATAAATAATCCGCTTCTATTTCACATATAATCTGATTACACTAACCCTTGTCCTTTAATATAGTCCTCGTTAGTATTGAAAACCAATGACCCACACCACGCTTGTTGAAGTAGCGGTCCCCACGCCATTACGTAGAAAGTTTAGTTATTTATGCCCAAGCGAATTTGCGCTGCCCAGTGTTGGCGCGCGGGTGGAAGTGCCCTTTGGCTCACGCACGTTAATTGCCATGGTCACCGGATTACTCGAAGAGTCAGAGGTTAACCGCGATAAATTAAAAGCGCTCACGCAGGTGCTCGATGATGATTCATTGCAGCCCATAACAATTCATAAGCTCTTAGGCTGGGCGAGTAATTATTATTTATATTCCTTAGGTGAGATTTATCACCAGTCAATGCCAGCGTTATTGCGCAAGGGCGAGGCAGCGACCATAGCCCCCATCTTGCAGTGGCAATTAACTGAACAGGGACAGTCTACCGAGCCAGACAGCTTAGCCCGCGCTAAAAAACAACAACAGTTAGTTAGTCTGCTACACCAAGGGCCGCACACCCCAGCGCAATTAAAACAGCAAGACATTAGCAGCGCGACGATTAAAGCAGTGGAGAAAAAAGCACTTATCGAGCAAGTGGCCAAACCGCTAGCTGCGCCTTGTAGTTGGACTGATGAACAGATTAACCATGATGATCGGTTGGTGCTTAATAAAGAACAAGCGATTGCGGTGGCGGCAATTAATATTGAGCGCGGATATAGCTCCAGTCTCTTATTAGGTATCACTGGCAGTGGTAAAACTGAGGTCTATTTACAAGCCATTGAGCAAGTGATTAATGCGGGCAAGCAAGCGCTGATCATCGTGCCAGAAATAGGCTTAACGCCGCAGACGCTACACCGTTTTCAGAGCCGCTTTAATGTGCCGATTGTGTTTTTACATTCAGGGCTCAATGATAAAGAACGCCTCGACGGTTGGCTTAAAGCACAGCAAGGCCAAGCAGCGTTAATCATTGGCACCCGCTCGGCAATTTTTACTCCGCTTAAACGCCCCGGTATGATCATTGTTGATGAAGAGCATGATAGTTCGCTAAAACAACAAGACACCTTTAGATACAACGCCCGTGATTTAGCCGTAGTACGTGCCAATATTGAACAAATTCCATTGGTGCTAGGCAGTGCGACGCCCTGCTTTGAAACGCTGCACAACGCGAAACTCGGTAAGTATCAACAGCTAACCTTAAGCAAACGCGCGGCCAATGCCAGTGAAGCGAGCCATCAGATCATTGATATTAAAGGGGTGCAGCTGCAAAGTGGCTTATCACCGCAGTTAATTCAGTTAATGGAGCACCACTTATCACGCGGCAATCAAGTGATGCTATTCTTAAATCGTCGTGGCTATGCCCCCGCTTTATTGTGTCATGAATGTGGTTGGCTGGGTGATTGCCATCGCTGTGACGCCCATTACACCGTGCATCAACGTTATCGCTATATTCAGTGCCATCATTGTGGCGATCAGCACGGTATTCCAACTCAATGCCCCGGCTGTGGTAGCACCCAACTAGTCACCGCGGGTGTCGGCACCGAACAGCTCGAACAAACCGTTAATGAATTGTTTCCACAGTATAAAAGTGTGCGTATTGATCGTGATAGTACAAGGCGCAAAGGCTCGCTAGATGAATCGCTTGAGGGGATCAACAACAACGACTACCAAGTATTAATCGGCACGCAAATGTTGGCTAAAGGGCATCACTTTCCCGATGTGACCTTGGTGGCGTTACTCGATGTTGATGGTGCGTTATTTAGTGGTGATTTTCGCGCCAGTGAAAAACTCGCTCAATTATATTTACAAGTCTCTGGCCGTGCAGGCCGCGCCAGTAAACCCGGTCAGGTGGCGCTACAAACCCATCATCCCGAGCATCAACTATTGCAACGCCTCAACAGCGAGGGGTATTCATCGTTTAGTGAAGATGCGTTAACCGAGCGCAAAATTGCCCAACTGCCCCCTTATTGGCACATGGCGCTGCTACGTATCGAGTCGCACAACCCACAACACATCACAGTATTTAATCAAGTCTTGCAGGATATCGCGCAGCTAATTTTGCAACAACTGGTCAGCAAAGAATCCCCGCTGCGCCAAATCGGCCCAATGCCCTCACCGATGGAACGCCGCGCGGGAAAATTCCGCTGGCAGGTGATCTTCGAAGCCAGCAAACGCAGCCAGCTGCATAAATTTCTCACCGTCCTCATCGGCGAACTCGATAAACACAAAGCCAGCCGCTTAGTGCGCTGGTCTATCGATGTCGACCCGATTGATATGGTGTAGGTCATGCTGTCGATAAGTGTCGCGACTTGAATGCCAAGTCGCCGTCAATCCGTCCATGGAGGCTCTGGAACAACATCCCTGTTGTTCAAGCTTGCCTTATCAAATCGCAACACTTTTTAGTCAGTGAGCCGCACTGGCATTTAAGGGAAAATTTTTAAAAGTCAATCACTGGTAGCTACCACCTATCTCCCGTTTTTAGTTGCCTTTTAGGAGTCAGCTGTTAGGAAAAAAATTCAGGGACGAATTTTTAGATTTTTACGCAGGGATGCGTATAAAAATCGGTTCCGTTAAGACAGCTGGCTACTAAAAGAAAAGCAACTAACTTACGGGTCGCCTTTGCAAATAACCCCCCTGTTATTTGTCCTACGGACCAGCTAAGCTGTCTTAAATCGTTCCAGACGATTTAATCTTTTGGTTACTTTTCTTTGGCGAAGCACAGAAAAGTAACTGGTGTGCTTGAGTCAACACAAAATGGATCACAGAACTTAAATAGCACATCAAATTATCAGAGCAATCAATCAAGAAGACACAATAAAAATAATAAAACTATAAAATGTAATTTTTTAGCAAATATGCTACCAATGCCGCTAGAGGCAGGCGCTGATTTACGATAGACTTATGGCTTTATTGTCGCCGAATTGAGGCGATAACGACGATTTAAACAACACTAGTGGTGCAAAACCTGATGAAAGAGAATATCCAACAATTACTTGAACAAACTGTCGCAATTTTAAAGCAAGAAAATATTTTGCCAGCAGAAGCGGCTCCACGCATTCAAGTAGACCGAACTAAGGATAAATCTCACGGCGATTTCGCCACTAATCTAGCGTTAATGACTGCGAAGCCAGCAGGCAAAAACCCACGCGAATTAGCTCAGCTTATTTGTCAGCATTTACCACAGTCAGCCGTGATTGCAAAAACTGAAATCGCAGGCCCAGGCTTTATTAACTTCTTCGTTGCTGATAACGCCTTAACCGACCAGCTGGAAGCCGCTTATCAAGACGCTAACTTAAATGTGAGCCAAGTTGAAACACCACAAACCATCGTGGTTGATTACAGTGCGCCAAACCTTGCTAAAGAGATGCACGTGGGTCACCTGCGCTCTGCGATCATCGGCGATAGCGTAGTACGCACATTAGAGTTTTTAGGTCACAAAGTTATTCGCCAAAACCATGTCGGCGATTGGGGTACTCAGTTTGGTATGCTACTGACCTACATGGAGCGCTTGCAACAGCAAGGCGGTGAGATTTCAATGGAATTGCACAACCTTGAGCAATTCTACCGCGCAGCAAAACAGTGTTTTGATGAAGATGAGTCATTCTCGACCCGTGCCCGTGAAATGGTTGTAAAATTACAGTCTGGCGACGAGCAATGCAAAGCCTTATGGCAGCAATTTATCGATATTTCTTTAAGCCATTGTCAGGAAACGTACGACCGTTTAGGCGTGAGCTTAACTCGTAAAGACGTGATGGCTGAAAGTGCTTATAACGACGATTTAGTGGGCGTGGTTGAATCACTAAAAGAGCAAGGCTTGTTAGTAGAAAATGATGGCGCACAATGTGTTTTCCTTGAGCAGTTTAAAGGTAAAAACGACGAGCCATTACCAATCATTATTCAAAAAACTGGCGGCGGTTTCTTATATGCCACTACCGATATGGCGGCAACACGCTACCGTAATGACGTATTAAATGCTGATCGCGTACTATATTTTGTTGATGCGCGCCAAAGCCTGCATTTCCAACAAATCTTTGCCCTTGCGAAGAAAGCCAAGTTTGCTCGTGAAGAGATGTCACTTGAGCACATGGCGTTCGGTACGGTGATGGGTGAAGATGGCAAACCATTTAAAACCCGTTCTGGTGAAGTAGCAAAACTTGCTGACTTGTTATCAGAAGCACAACAACGTGCCTTTGATTTAGTGAAGTCGAAGAATCCAGACATGGATGAAGCTGAATTAAAAGCCATTGCTGATGTGGTGGGTATTTCTGCAGTTAAATACGCTGATTTATCTAAAGCCCGTACTAGTGATTACACCTTTAGTTTTGATAGCATGTTGAGCTTTGAAGGTAACACCGCACCATACATTCTTTATGCTTACACTCGTGTCGCGAGCATCTTTGCTAAAGCAGGTGTGGATGCTGATAACCTCAGCGGTGAAATCAGCCTAGATACCGAGCAAGAAAAAGCCTTAGGCACTAAGTTAATGCAATTTAACGATGCGCTAGGTAACGTTGCAGCCAAAGGTTTACCGCACGTGATGTGTACTTACCTTTATGAGTTAGCGGGTTCATTCTCTAGCTTCTATGAAGCTTGTCCTATCTTGGTAGGTGATGATGAAGCGGTTAAACAAAGTCGCTTAAAATTAGCGGCATTAACGGCTAAGACGCTACAACAAGGCTTATCATTATTAGGCATCAAGACGCTGGAGCGTATGTAATCAATGCCTGATCACGCAAAGAAAGGCCGCCCGAAAAAGCCTAATCAAGGTAAAAAATCGGGCACTAAAAAAGCAGCTCAAGCGCAACCTTCGCCACGCCCACGTTTATTCGTAATGCTGGCGGCGGTATTGATCATCAGTGCTGCGTTCGGTTACTTCTTAATTAAAATTGATGGTAGTGCTGAAACGGTTGCCATTGAACCTGCACCTGTCGTTACAGCGAAACCAAAACCGGCACCGAAGCAAAGCCAAGAGCCATTACCGCAAGCACCTAGTGGCGGCTGGCAGTATGAGAAGCTCGATCAAAAAGAAGTTGCCGTTGAACTGCCAGAACAACAAGAGTCAACTCGCCCTTATCGCCTGCAATGTGCCAGCGTCCGCTCACGAGCACAAGCTGAAGAGTTAAAAGCGCGAATAGCATTCCAAGGTCATGAGTCGTTTATTAAAGCGGTGCAAGGCTCTAAAGATGTTTGGTATCAAGTGTACCTCGGCCCGTTTGATCGTAAACGTCAAGCCGAAACGGTGCGTCATAAAATGCAACGCGCCGACATCAATCACTGTAAGATCTTTTTCTGGCAGGGATAATAGTAAATACCACCAACGTCGTTCCGGCAGTCTTTTAGCCGGAACCTCTCATTCAACAACAAAAGCGAGATCCTGAATTAAACACTTTCAGGACGACGACATTAGCTTCCCAACACTCTTAGCAACACCGTTCTGGCAAGTCCACCAACGTTGTTCCGACATGTCCACTAACGTCGTTCCGGCAGTCTTTTAGCCGGAACCTCTCATTCAACAACAAAAGTGAGGTCCTGAATTAAACACTTTCAGGATGACGACATTAGCTTCCCAACACTCTTAGCAACACCGTTCTGGCAAGTCCAACAACGTCGTTCCGGCATGCTTTTAGCCGGAACCTCTCATTCAACAACAAAAGCGAGATCCTGAATTAAACACTTTCAGGACGACGACATTAGCTTCCCAACACTCTTAGCAACATCGTTCAGGCAATTCCACCAACGTCGTTCCGGCATGCTTTTAGCCGGAATTTCTCATTCAACAACAAAAGCGAGATCCTGAATTAAACACTTTCAGGACGACGACAGTTATTCATTCTAACAAGCTCACAGGCGCTTAATTTTATTTATCCCCTTGAAAAAACGCCCACTACCCCCATTTCTATTTTAACCCAAGCAAACGATGACTCGATTGTTCAATCGTTTTGCCATTTATTTTTAGGTGGGGCAATAAGCCCAACCGTTTATTATCAAGAGGACAGATAATGACTACGATAGTATCTGTACGCCGTGAAGGTAAAGTTGTTATTGCTGGTGACGGTCAAGTATCACTAGGTAACACTGTAATGAAAGGCAACGCACGCAAAGTACGTCGCCTGTACAACAATAAAGTATTAGCAGGATTTGCTGGCGGCACCGCCGATGCATTTACTTTATTTGAACGTTTTGAAGCTAAGTTAGAAATGTATCAAGGTCATTTGACTAAAGCGGCGGTAGAGCTGGCTAAAGATTGGCGTACCGATCGTGGCTTACGTAAGCTTGAAGCCTTACTAGCGGTTGCTGATAAAGAAGCATCGTTAATAATCACGGGGAACGGTGATGTGATTCAGCCTGAAAATGATTTAATCGCGATTGGTTCTGGTGGACCTTTTGCTCAAGCTGCAGCCACGGCACTACTTGAGAATACTGACCTTGATGCCAATGACATTGCAACACGCGCATTAACCATCGCTGGTGATATTTGTGTTTATACTAATGGTAATCAGACCGTTGAAACACTAGACGCTAACGACGAGAGTAAATAGAGAGAATCCTATGTCACAAATGACTCCAAGAGAAATCGTATCAGAATTAGATGCACACATTATTGGTCAAAGCGATGCTAAACGCGCTGTTTCTATTGCACTGCGTAACCGCTGGCGTCGGATGCAGCTTAACGATGAGCTGCGCCAAGAAGTTACGCCAAAAAATATCTTAATGATTGGTCCAACGGGTGTTGGTAAAACTGAAATCGCTCGTCGTTTAGCCAAACTGGCTAATGCGCCTTTTATTAAAGTTGAAGCGACTAAGTTCACTGAAGTAGGTTATGTTGGTAAAGAAGTTGACCAAATCATTCGTGATTTAGCTGATGTGGCATTAAAAATCACTCGTGAACAACAAATGAGTAAAGTACGCTTTGCCGCGGAAGAAGCCGCTGAAGAACGTATTTTAGATGCTTTATTACCACCAGCACGTGGCGGTTTTGACGAAGAGCCAAACAAAACAGATAGTGGCACGCGCCAAGTATTCCGTAAGAAATTACGTGAAGGCCAGCTTGATGATAAAGAAGTCGAAATGGACATTGCCTCACCGCAAGTGGGTGTTGAAATCATGGCTCCTCCGGGCATGGAAGAAATGACCAATCAATTGCAAGGCATGTTCCAAAACCTGAACACCACGCCAAGCAAAAAGCGTAAGTTAAAGATTAAAGATGCGTTAAAACTAGCGCAGGAAGAAGAAGCTGCTAAATTAGTTAATCAAGAAGATTTGAAAGACCAAGCTATTGAAATGGCTGAGCAGAACGGCATCGTATTTATCGATGAAATCGATAAGATTTGTAAGCGCGGTGAAGCGTCAGGTCCAGACGTATCACGTGAAGGCGTGCAACGTGATTTACTTCCATTAATCGAAGGTTGTACAGTTTCAACCAAGCACGGCATGATCAAAACCGATCATATCTTGTTTATTACTTCAGGTGCTTTCCAAGTGGCCAAGCCATCGGATTTAATCCCTGAGCTACAAGGTCGTTTACCAATTCGTGTTGAATTAAGCGCGCTTTCAAGCGATGACTTTATTCGTATTTTAACTGAGCCGAATGCATCGCTAACTGAGCAACACAAAGCATTATTAGCCACCGAAGGCGTGAACGTTGAGTTTACCGAAGATGGCATTAAGCGCATTGCTGAAGCCGCGTGGCAAGTAAATGAGCGTACTGAGAACATCGGTGCACGTCGCCTACACACGGTATTAGAGTGTTTAATGGAAGAGATTTCATACCACGCTTCTGATCGCAGTGGTGAGAGCATTAGCATTGATGCTGCTTATGTTGATAAGTATTTAGGTGATTTAATTGAGAATGAAGACTTAAGCCGCTTCATTTTATAATTACAGCTACATTAACAAATAATAATAAAAAGCAGGGTTCGCCCTGCTTTTTTATTGCCTTTTTATTGATGATTGCTCTATCATTCTTATACTAAATACATTAAGTGAGTGGTCTTGTTGTTCCTTGGGAAAAGGCGCTCGATTGACTAATAGCTGACTATTGGGATTGAAAGCAACGCCGTTCCAGCTTATTTTAACTGGCACAAGTGGGCAAATATTTAATGCAATTGGTATTACAACAACGGAATGGCGCTAACTATGATATCAATTACTGATGCACAACTTCATTGTGATTCTTCACTTGTAAAGGTTTGCTTTGATGATAACTCTAATCACTTTATTTCATTTGAGCTATTACGAATTTATTCACCCATGGCTTGTAAAGTCCCTGATGGACACCAACAACCACGACTGGTAACAGATAAAGCCTTTGTTAGAGTTGACAAGATGACTCACTTGCCTAAAGGCGGACTCACTATCACCTTTGATGATGGACATTTTAGCGGCATATTTGAGCCACATTACTTATTGAAGTTATGCCAAGAGCAAGATAGTTTGTGGTGTGATTACCTTGCGCGCTTTAAAGCCGCACAACAATGGCGTAACAATACCATTAGCGCGCAAGTGCTGTATTGAACAACAACGTTTTTCCGACAGCTCCCACATCGTCATTTAGGCAGGCCCTACACCGTCGTTCCGGCATGCTGTTAGCCGGAATCTCTCCTTAACAACAAAAGCGAGACCCTGAATTAAACACTTTCAGGACGACGAGGTCAGGCACCTCACATCATCAGGACGACAAGGTGAGGCACTCCACATCGTTGTCGTTCCGGCATGTTGTTAGCCGGAATCTCTCCTTGAACAACAAAAACGAGATCCTGAATTAAACACTTTCAGGACGACGAGGTGAGGCACCTCACATCATTATCGTTCCGGCATGCTGTTAGCCGGAATCTCTCCTTAACAACAAAAGCGAGATCCTGAATTAAACACTTTCAGGACGACGAGGGTAAGGTGAGGCACCTCACATCATTGTCGTTCCGGCATGGTGTTAGCCGGAATCTCTCCTTAAACAACAAAAACGAGATCCTGAATTAAACACTTTCAGGACGACGAGGGTAAGGTGAGGTACTCCACATCATTGTCGTTCCGGCATGTTGTTAGCCGGAATCTCTCCTTAACAACAAAAGCGAGATCCTGAATTAAACCCTTTCAGGACGACGAGGGTAAGGTGAGGCACTCCACATCGTTGTCGTTCCTGCATGTTGTTTGCCGGAATCTCTCCTTAACAACGAAAGCGAGATCCTGAATTAAACACTTTCAGGACGACGAGGTGAGGCACTCCACATTATCAGGGCGACAAGTTGGCTTTCCAACATACTCAACATCGTCATATTAATATGATGACGTTTTACTCTTCAGCCTGTGGCTCACGGCTCGCCTTGCGCATTTGTACTAGGTAATAGATATTCGTTAACGCGATAAAAGCATTCAGTAATAGCACCGGCATAGAACCAATTAAACCGCCATATACTGATAACAGTGATGCACCGAGTAAATTCCAGCTCCGTAGCTTCATTAAATCTTTAAGGGTTAAGGAGTAGGCTATGATCACCGATGCGAAAATTCCAAACCACTCAACCGCATTCATCTCATCCATCTTGCCACCTTCTAGTTCATTAATTATTATTAGTATCAAAACCAGTCTAACCAATGCACCTGAGTCGTAACACTAACGATGATGAAAATTGCGTAACAGCTCAAATTAAAGCGCAGAAACGTGCCCTACATCAATGAAAATAATGCTTCACTTATTCGATACTTAGTCTAGTATTGAACATATACCCAAGCGGAGAATAGCATGCAATATAATACATCTGAACTATGTGATATTTATCTAGAAAGTGTTGATGTGGTCGAGCCAATGTTTGCCAATTTTGGCGGCACTAACTCATTTGGTGGTGAAGTCACCACGGTAAAATGTCATGAGGCAAATGGACAGGTTCGAGATGTGCTTCAGCGCAATGGTGAAGGTAAAGTGCTGGTGATTGATGGCGGCGGTTCACTACGCCGTGCCTTAGTCGATTTTGAGCTCGCTGAAATTGCACTCGAAAATGGCTGGGAAGGAATTATTGTATTTGGCTGCATTCGTGATGTTGATTTAGTCGATGAATTAGATATTGGCATTCAGGCGTTAGCCTCGATTCCTGTATTAGCCAGTGATAGTAATGATGGTGATGCCGACATTCCAGTGAACTTCGGTGGCGTGACTTTCCTACCTGAAGATCATGTTTATGCTGACTCTACCGGCATTATCCTCTCGCCAGAACCGCTTGATATTGAGTAGTTACTCGTAAACTAATCATCAGTTAGGCAATTAAACTTGCCTAACTTGCTTTATAATCACTCCCCATCCCCATTGTTTTATTGTCTAGAAGTATTTATTTATGAAAACTCTTGTTGTTGCCGATCAACCTTACCTTAATCAGTATTTAGCGACCCGCCCTGGCGAGTGCAAAGTTGGTGAGCAGCTGCAGTTGCTACCACAAGGTGAGTTAAGTGGCGGCTTAGCTAAGCTCGCCAAAAAAGGCATACGTTTTGTATTACTTGGTGTGCCGGAAGATATTGGTCCTAGGGCTAATTTAGGTCGCGGTGGAGCTGATAAAGGCTGGGCTGCTTTCTTGTCGCGCTTTGTTAACTTACAGCAAAATGATTTTATCCGCGCTAATGAGATTGCCCTATTAGGTCATATCCACTGTGATGATTTACAGCAACAAAGCAAGTCGCTTGAGCTTAATAACGATGATGATCTAGCCACTATTCGTCAACATGTCGGCACGTTAGATCAACGCTTAGCACCCGTGATTAAAACGATCGTCGAGCAGGGTTTATATCCTATCGTTATCGGCGGCGGTCATAACAACGCTTTTCCGATCTTACAGGGAACGAGTCAAGCCAAGGGCACTGCGATTAGCGCGATTAACCTTGACCCACACACCGACTTTAGAGCACTGGAAGGCCGTCATAGCGGTAATGGTTTTAACTATGCCGCTGAGCAGGGCTATTTAGGCCGTTATTTTTCGTTAGGCATGCATGAGTTAAAGAACTCGGCAGCGAATATTGCCAGCTTAAATAGTAAACACTTTCCATTTATTAGTTACCAACAAATTTATGTACGCCGCGAGATGACTCTGGCGCAAGCGCTGCAAGATGCGCAATGTTATTTAAGTGATGGCAATAAACCAATTGGGGTTGAGCTAGATGTTGATAGCATTTCCTTTATGCCTGCCAGCGCCTATACCAACGCGGGGGTTGATTTAGCCGACGCACAATTTTATGTACATGCCATGGCAAGCATCGAACAAAGCTGTTACTTACATTTAGCAGAAGGTGCACCAATTCAACACCCAGCAGGCATTGACGCTGGTAATAGTGATGTTGGCCAAGGCCTAAGCGCATTAGTGGCTAGCTTTATTCAAGCCAAGCAAGAAATTGGCGAGTAACGACTAATCGACTTGCCATTTCGCTTTAATTTGTTCAAAGATAGGCAAGGTGACAAGACGCTCAAATTGCTTCTGGTAGCGAGAGACTAATGCCGAATCGCTGCCTTTGCTTAATGCAACATAGACATTACTTTCTAGCTCTGTCACCTCAATCAATGGAACCAGTTGTGAAGAATCGATTAACTTCTTTTTTGCTAGCTCGTGTAATACCACAGGCGAGGAAATAATTAAGTCAATTCTGTCTTTAAGCAACATGCCGATGTTTTGTTCGTATTGCCCCGTAAGATATACATGCTTAAAATCATTACGCTCTAAGTAAGCAGCGGTCGTGTAAGCTTGAGGGGTACTAATACGATACTCTTTTGCTTGCTCGATGGAGTCGAAAGGCTGGGGAAACTTTGAACGTAACCCCCAAATATAAATACGCTGAGTAGTTAACTGCCCTACCCAATGAAACTTATCTTCGCGCTCTCTATTACGAATTAATGAGTAAATCAGTACATTGGGCTCAGTGAGCGCCGTTTTATAAGCGCGCGCCCAAGGTAATACCTGTGTTTGAGGCGTGTCTTGAGTGAGCGCAAACAATTGAGATATGACATCCACAGAGTAACCGTCAAGATTACCGTTATTTTTTACTATTTGAAATGGGCTCAGATGCTCTGTGACAACCTTGATCGTTTGTGCTCTAGCCGCGTTAATAAAGCAACTAAAAATGGCAATGACACAGACGGCTAAACGGGAAATAATGACAGGCTCTAAGACTTGAAAAACAAGGGTATTAATATAACATATTACTAATGTACTTCAAGTTTGGAGCACTAGCCCACGAGGTAAGTTCCTGTGCCAAATGCGATATGCTCACCTTGTTCATTATGTAGTTCCATCCGCGCCACAGCCACTTTATTACCCGCCCTAATCACCGTTGCGGTTGCAATAAATTCTTGGCCACGACCCGGCCTGAGGTAATCAATGCGCAGGTCAATAGTGCCTAGATTTTGCAAACGTTGAGTGACTGTTTGCTCGGTTATGTGCTCCATGTTCTCAATCACCTGAGCGAATACCATCATGCCACCCGCGACGTCAAGAATGGTCGCTGTCACACCGCCATGCAAAATACCATGGATAGGATTACCCACTAATTCGGGTTTCATTTGAATACTTAACTCTACACTATCAGCAGTATAGTGGTTGATTTTCAAGCCGATAAGTTGATGGAACGGCATGTTTTGCTGGAACACTTCAGCGATTGTTTGGCGAATTTGAGTCGAAGTAAGCACTTGTTCCATGATTGTCCCTCGTTAAATGAATAGCTTCAGTCTAAAGCAATACAAACAATTTAAACAAGCATTTTAATGAGACAATTGTTGCCCTGTGCATTACACTACACACATTATTTAAGACTCAAAATAAGTTGCGATTACAGTGTCCTCACCTTCTGCACAATTATCTTCTCCACAACAAATACTTAGCCAAGTATTTGGTTATAGTGAGTTTCGTGCGGGACAGCTTGATATAATCAATCATGCCGTTAGTGGTAATGACTGTTTGGTGATCATGCCAACCGGCGGCGGTAAGTCATTATGCTTTCAAATCCCCGCATTATTAATGCCGGGGCTGACCATTGTTGTGTCGCCATTAATTTCGTTGATGAAAGATCAGGTCGATACACTACAGGCCAATGGAATAAATGCGGCTTACCTCAACTCAAGCCAAACTAGAGAAGAGTCTCTCGCGGTGCTTAACGCGATGCAATACGGTGAACTCAAACTCATTTATGTTGCGCCAGAGCGACTGATGCTACCAAGCTTTCTCGATCGCATTCAACAGCTACACATTTCATTAATAGCGATTGATGAAGCGCATTGTATTTCACAATGGGGTCATGATTTCAGGCCAGAATATGCAAGTCTAGGCCAGATAAAGTCCGTTTTACCCCAGCCGCCAATCATGGCATTAACGGCAACGGCTGATGATGCAACACGCCAAGAGATTTCATCGCGCTTGAATTTAAACAACCCGTTTTATCATCAGGCGAGTTTTGATCGGCCTAATATTCGTTATACCTTGTATGAAAAATACAAACCTTTCACTCAGTTATTACAATATTTAAAAACTCAACCGGAGAACTCCGGGATTATCTACTGTACTACGCGTAAGCAAGTGGAAGAAACGGCACTGAAGCTTCAGCAACAGAATTATTCAGTTCTGGCATATCATGGTGGTATGGAGCACAGCCAACGACAAAGCGTGCAAGAAAGTTTTATTCGTGGTGATACCGACATTGTAGTGGCCACAGTTGCTTTTGGGATGGGAATTGATAAACCCGATGTGCGCTTTGTGATTCACTATAACATTCCTAAAAATATTGAGTCCTACTATCAAGAAACGGGCCGCGCTGGACGTGATGGCATGAACGCAGAAGCGGTAATGTTATTCGATCCTAGCGATATTGGTAAGGTACGTTTTTTAATCGAACAAGGCAATAACGAAGCCCAGCAACAAGTTGAGCATCAAAAGCTGAATGCGATGGCTGCATTCGCCGAAGCTCAGACCTGTCGTCGCCAAGTGTTACTCCATTATTTCGGTGAATACGGTACTGAAAAGTGCGGTAACTGCGATATTTGCCTCGACCCACCGAAACATTTCGATGGCACCGTGGTCGCGCAAAAAGCCCTCTCCTGTGTCTATCGTGTTAAACAAAGCTTTGGTGTCGGTTATGTCATTGATGTACTGCGCGGCTCTAAAAATCAACGTATTTTAGAGTATGGTCACGATAAACTAAGTACTTATGGTATTGGTGTTGAGCATAGCAGTGAGTATTGGCTCAGTATTTTCCGCCAGCTAATTCATCTCGGTTATTTGCGCCAAGATATCACCCGCAGTTCAGTATTAGTTCTTAACCCTGACGCGCGTGCAGCGTTAAAAGGCGAACAGCGTATTGAACTAGCCGTACCACGATTACAGGCCATCACTAAGAGCACCTCCAGCAATCGCTCTCGTAAAGATGATTATGATTACGATGAAGTGTTATTTGCCAAACTACGTAAATTACGTAAGAAAATTGCAGATGAGCAAGGTGTTCCACCGTATGTGGTATTTAACGATGCTTCGCTGGCAGAAATGGCCGAGCAACAACCACAAACGCCATTCGAGCTGCTACGAATTAACGGGGTTGGCGAACGTAAATTAGAGAAGTTTGGTGACCCGTTCCTCGATGTGATCCGCAGCTATCAGTTTAATTAGTCCAGTTACATTATTCCTCACCCTATTGAATCTTAAGTTAAATCAAAAAATCATCAGTTAGCTAAAGTTCCATCGATTGGTGGATATGGCTATTTGTAATTATCTGTTACCATAACTAGTATTAAAGTTCTTACCGCTCTCACCAAATAATGGAAAGGTGCTATGTTAAAAAAAATACTCCCTCTAACTACTTTAAGCCTTAGTTTAGTTGCTACATCTGTGTTAGCTGCATCGGATACCCGCTCTCATGCGATGGGCGGCACGTCAGTTGCTTCATCAAATTATTTGTCGGCGACCCTGAGCAACCCATCGCTAATCGCTAAGCAAGCCAAAGCGGAAGATGACTTTGGCATTATGTTGCCAAGCATTAATTTCCAAGTACAAGACAAAGGTGAGTTACTGGATAACATTGATAACTTTCAAGATAGCTTTGATCATTTATCCAATCTATTAGAACAAGCTGAATTTGGTAGTTTCCCATCTCCAGAAGAGCTTACCCGCGCGCGAGCACGCCTAGCGACCGATTTAGCGCGCCTAGATAGCATCGCTTTGATCGAAGGTAACATTGCCGCAGCAATTGCTTCACCAAACCGCTATGGTGGTATGGGGCTTCACTTCAATACTGAGTTTGACTTGTTAGTAAACGTTGATATTGCTGAATCCGATGTAAATACCATCGCCAATTCTAATACACCTGATGAGCTCGACCAACTAGACTCTGAAGCACAAGTCGTTGGCGCTGCGATTAGTGAAATTGGCTTCTCTTACGGCCGCGAAGCTGAAATCAAGGGCACTAAGTTTAACTGGGGTGTCACTCCAAAATTCCAACAAGTTGATCTGTTTAACTACGTTGTTGGTGTACAAAGTTTTGATGAAGACGATTTTGACGCCAATAACTTTAAGACGACTGATGAGCAGTTCAATATCGATATTGGTTTATCAATGGAAGTTTACAAAAACGTGACGATTGGTTTCACCGCAAGCAACTTAATCGAGAATGAGTTCTTAGCCGTTGAACACAATAACCGCCGTCCATTATATGTTGTCGGCCCTGAGTACAAGTTAGGCGCAGCCTATCAAAATGATTTCCTAACCGTTGCAGCAGATATTGATTTAAATGCACCAGAAGGTTTAAGCCTAGAACCTGATAGCCAATATGTTCGCGCAGGCTTAGAGCTTAACGGGTTCGATTGGGTGCAACTACGTTTCGGTTACTCTCATGACCTTGAAGGCGAGCAAGACGATTTCGTTAGTGTTGGTCTTGGCTTCTCACCATTTAACGTGGTTAAGCTTGATTTAACCGCACAAAAAGCCGGTGATAATGAAGTGGGCGTAGGTTTACAGCTGTCTGTAATTTTATAAGCACGTAAAAGTCGTCGCCCTGAAATTTTTTGTTCAGGGCCTCGCTTTATTGTTAAGAGAGATTCCGGCTGAAACACTGCCGAAAAGACGAATAAGTTGTCGTCCTGAAAGGATTTTATGCAGGACCTCGCTTTATTGTTAAGAAAGATTCCGGCTAAAAGACTGCCGGAATGACGAACAAGTTGTCGTCCTGAAAGTGTTTTATTCAGGACCTCGCTTTATTGTTAAGAAAGATTCCGGCTGAAACACTGCCGGAATGACGAACAAGTTGTCGTCCTGAAAGTGTTTTATTCAGGATCTCGCTACCTTGTTAAGAGAGGTTCCGGCTAAAACACTGCCGGAATGACGCTGAGTGGGCACTAATCCCAGTTTAAAATAACTTTACCAGACTGACCTGACCCCATCGCATCAAAGCCTTGCTGGAAATCATCAATGTGGAAGTGATGAGTGATAATTGGCGAGATATCAAGACCCGATTGAATCAAACTAGCCATCTTATACCAGGTTTCAAACATCTCACGGCCGTAGATCCCCTTGATCACCAACCCTTTAAAGATCACCTGATCCCAGTCAATCGACATATCTGATGGTGGAATACCTAGCATAGCAATACGACCGCCATGGTTCATATTATCTAGCATGCTTTGAAAAGCCATTGGAACACCAGACATTTCCATGCCAACATCGAACCCTTCGGTCATGCCAAGCTCATTCATCACATCTTCAAGGTTTTCTTCAGCAACATTAACCGCACGCGTTGCGCCCATTTTTTTCGCGAGTTCTAGGCGGTATGGATTAACATCAGTGATCACCACATGACGCGCACCAACATGCTTACAAATTGCTGCGGCCATAATACCAATAGGGCCAGCACCAGTAATTAAGATGTCTTCACCGACTAAATCAAACGATAACGCCGTGTGAACCGCATTACCAAATGGGTCAAAGACAGCGGCTAAATCATCTGAAATATCATCAGGTAGTTTAAATGCGTTAAACGCTGGGATCACTAAAAACTCAGCGAACGAGCCTTCACGATTCACCCCGACACCTGTTGTATTACGGCACAAATGCGTACGGCCACCGCGACAGTTACGACAATGACCACAAGTGATATGCCCTTCACCAGAAACACGATCGCCAATCTCAAAGCCTTTCACTTCTTGGCCGATACCAACCACTTCACCGACATATTCATGGCCAACAACCATAGGTACTGGGATAGTACGTTGTGACCAATCATCCCAGTTATAAATATGCATATCAGTACCACAAATTGCGGTTTTACGAATTTTAATTAATAGATCGTTGTGACCAAGCTTAGGCTCTGGCACATCAACCATCCAAATGCCTTTTTCGGCTTTTAATTTACTTAGTGCTTTCATAATTAGATAACCTTAAGCTCTTTACCTACCTCAATGAAGGCAGCAATGGCACGGTCTAGTTGCTCTTTGGTGTGCGCCGCAGACATTTGAGTACGAATACGTGCTTGCCCTTTAGGAACTACAGGGAATGAGAAACCAATAACATAGATGCCTTTCTCTAATAACAAATTAGCCATATCAGACGCTAGCTTTGCATCTCCAAGCATCACAGGAACAATCGCGTGATCAGCACCAGCGAGGGTGAATCCAGCGGCTGTCATTTGCTCGCGGAAGTATTGTGCGTTTGATTTAACACGGTCACGAAGCTCTTGGCCTTCAGCCAGCATATCTAATACTTTGATTGATGCGCTAACAATCGCTGGAGCTAATGAGTTTGAAAATAAGTATGGACGAGAACGCTGACGTAACCACGCAACGACTTCTTTACTAGCAGAAGTGAAACCACCCGATGCACCGCCTAGTGCTTTACCCAGTGTACCCGTGATAATGTCAACGCGATCCATCACTTCACAATATTCATGCGTACCACGACCTTCTTCGCCAACAAAACCAACGGCGTGAGAGTCATCAACCATCACTAATGCATCATATTTGTCCGCTAAATCACACACACCCTTAAGGTTTGCGATAACGCCGTCCATTGAGAATACACCGTCAGTGGCGATTAATTTAAAGCGTGCGCCAGCTTCTGTTGCAGCGATTAACTGCTCTTCTAATGCCGCCATATCGTTATTAGCGTAGCGGAAACGTTTTGCTTTACATAAACGAACACCGTCGATGATTGATGCGTGGTTTAATGCATCAGAGATAATCGCATCTTCTGGGCCTAATAAGGTTTCGAATAAGCCTGCATTCGCATCAAAACATGAAGAGTATAGAATGGTGTCTTCCATGCCTAAAAAGTTGCTTAATTTGTCTTCAAGGGTCTTATGAATGTCTTGTGTACCACAGATAAAGCGAACTGACGCCATACCAAAACCATTGTTATCTAAGCCTTGCTTAGCCGCTTCAACTAACTCAGGATGGTTAGCTAAACCTAGGTAGTTATTAGCACAAAAATTCACTACATCGCCCGCAGCAACTGAAATACCAGCCTGTTGCGGCGAAAGCAATTGGCGCTCTTCTTTATATAAACCTTCAGCTTTAACTTGAGTGAGTTGTTGATTAAAAAAATCATTAAATGCGGTAGACATAATGCCTCCTTAAAGAAAATAAGTAGCACAACAACTGTTCAATTTTAGGACAATTGTTGCAAAATATCCTGCTAGTTTAGTTGGAATCAGCAGCTAAAGCAGCTAGAAATGATGTTTTTGAGAGCAATATTAGATTTTCTCAAGGTAAAGATATCCTTACACCCGCAAATAACTGAAAATACTTAATATATTAACAACAACAATATCGATTAATTAGAAAATCTAATCCAAGTGCGTACCGATGCTCTGAGCTTCAACCGATTCTTTATAGTCAGATTCTATTTTTGAGATGGCTTCTAGACCTGATGGGGTTAAATAGCCCTTAAAAATGCCAATCACTTTAAGCACGCCATCGGAGATAGTTGCTTTAGTAATTTCTTGTTGAGTTTGAGTGTGTTGATAACTGATCCAGAAAGTCACCACCAGTTTTAAAGTGTGCGCCAAATCTTCAATCATTTCATCTTCAATCGTCGTATAACCTTGACCACGCATCTCTTTTAAAATACCAACCATACGCTGATTCAGTGCTTTTTGTGCTTCGAGATAGCGCTGATGTAATACATCATCACGAGCCAAAATATCCGGCAAGTTGGCATAAAAGAAACGGAACTGCCACATCGAGTAGAATACACGATCGATGTAAAACAGCATTTCATCCATCCCCACACTACTTGAGTCGCGCGGCTGAAACATTTGTGCGAGGTTTTTTTCATACAATTTGTAGATAGAACGGATGATGTCATCTTTATTACGGTAGTGATAATATAAGTTGCCTGGACTGATCCCGACATGAGCGGCAATATGATTGGTGGTGACATTACGTTCACCCTGCAAGTTGAAAAGCTCAATGCTGCCTTGGATAATTTTATCTTTTGTTTTCATTAGTAGTTTTTCACTATCTTATTATCAATACGTACCGTAATCGACTGTTAGGATCTTTTCTATTTCGAAAGAAACAACGTATTATGAGCGCTATTACCACTCGGTGAAGTCAATGTAACTTGTTATGCGAGACGAAGCAAAATAATGAATCGATTTTTTTATACCCTACTCATCTACTTAGCGACACCGATTATTTTATGTTACTTGGCGTATCGAGCATATCGGAGCAGCGACTACCGTGGGCGTATTGGCGAGCGCTTTGCCTTATCCCCCTTAAAGCCAACTAAACCAGCAATATTGATTCATTCCGTTTCCGTCGGCGAAACCATCGCGGCTACGCCATTAATCAATCAGATCATTAAACGCTACCCAGATTATCAGGTCGTGGTAACGACCAGTACACCCACTGGCAGCGCAACGGTAAAAAAAGCGTTTAGTGACCGAGTTATGCATTGTTACTTGCCGTTAGATTTACCCGGCAGCATGTCACGTTTTCTTGAACAGTTAAAACCTGAGTTGTGCATTATCATGGAAACAGAACTATGGCCAAATCTCATTCATCAATTAGATAAGCGCCATATTCCGACGTTATTAGCAAACGCGCGCATGTCACAAAAGTCCGCCACTGGCTACCTTAAAAAAGCCAAGCCGTTGATGGCAGAAATGCTCAATAAGCTTGATCAGGTATCTGCCCAGTTTGACAGTGATGGTCAGCGTTTTATCGAGTTAGGCCTACCAGCAGAACAGTTAAAAGTAAGTGGCAGCATCAAGTTTGATTTAACCATTAGTGACGAGCTAATCGAGCAACAGCGACAACTTAAACAACAATGGGCCAGTGAGCGACCTGTCTGGCTTGCTGGTAGCACTCACCCGATTGAAGACCAACAACTGTTAGCTTGCCATCAGCAGCTTTTGACCCAGTTCCCCAACTTATTATTGATTATAGTGCCAAGGCACCCTGAGCGTTTTGACGATGTCGCGCAGCATTGTCAAAACACAAGATTTGACTTTGTTCGTCGTAGCCAAGGTATCGCGCCATTGGCGACAACACAGGTTGTAGTTGGTGATACCATGGGGGAGTTATTGCTGTTTTGCGGGGTTAGTGATGTCGCCTTTATCGGGGGCAGCCTAATTGAGCGTGGCGGTCATAATCCACTCGAACCAGCAGCCTTAGGTGTTCCAGTGCTAATGGGACCTCATGTTTATAACTTTAGCGATATCAGCGAACGTTTGGTCACCGCTCAAGGGATGCAGCAAGTCAGTGATAGTGACGAACTAACCCAACGCTTAACAGAATTATTTAGTGATCAAGACCAGCTCGATTGCATGGGCAGAAATGCCAAAGCTTTAGTACAAGAAAACCAAGGCACACTGGAGCGTTTATTAAGCTGGGTGGATAAAAAGCTAACGCGAACCTAATTGATAATCTCTCGATTATAACCTCGCATCAGGCTATCCCAGTTTTGCGACGTAAAGTTAAAACGGTCGAGCTTATTTTTCTCTTTATTAAATGAGCGTAATAAGCGGTCAAGGTTATCCTGACACCATTGACCTGCGGTGGCTTTAATTTCACCGCGATCAAAGTCAATCAAACACGGCTTATCGTTACCATCTAATAAGATATTATGCGCATTAAGATCCGCATGATAGACCTTATGTTGATGGAATAAGGCAATGGTCTCACCAATAGCTTGCCATTGCTCACAAGGCAGTGGTGCTTCTGTTAATATCGCGACCAAGTCTCGGCCACCATCAACCATTTTCATTAATAAGTCAGCACGATAGACTAAACCGTTACGCACTACTTGAGCAGCAATGGCACGACACGCAGGTAAATTAAGTTGTTCTAGCTGATGTAACAATGTGAACTCTTTATAAGCACGGCTCGACTTCAGTCCAGAAAATAAATAAGCGTCATTAATAAGCTTACCGATTAAACCACCACGATAATAATGGCGCAGCACCATTGGCGCTTGCTCATCACCCACAAACCACGTGACATTGCGACCGTGAGATTGCCCTAAAATTTTTCCCTGCTCTTGCCAATAAACGGCATCAAACCACGACGGGGTTACATCAAGTTGTGGCGAGCTAATCAGCCAACGATTTTTTAATTGTGTGATTTGAGGTTGCAATGGGATCTTCCAATGATTTTTTACGCATTCTAGCATTTGCGCCAATATAATTGCAGTCTCTATTCGTGTTAGAATCGAGCGATATTGACAGCCACTAAAGAATTAACGCCATGAGTTACCCAGGGGATCAGCCACAATCCATTTGTATTTTACGCCTTTCAGCAATTGGTGATGTTTGTAATAGTGTTGCCGCCGTGCAAGCCATTCAACGACGCTGGCCTGAAGCCCAAATTACTTGGGTCATTGGCAAGGTTGAAGCAATGTTGCTTGAAGGGTTACCAGGCGTTGAGTTCGTTATTTTTGATAAAACAGCAGGTTTACAAGGCTACAAAGATCTGCGCAAAGCATTTAAAGGGCGTAAGTTTGATGTGCTATTGCAAATGCAAGTGGCATTGCGTGCAAGCTTAGCCAGCTGGTGTATTAAAGCAAAATTCAAAGTTGGCTTTGATAAAAAGCGCGCCAAAGAAGGCCAATGGTTGTTCGTCAATCGCCGTATTCGTGGTCAAAAGGCCCCTCATGTTTTAGATGGTTTCATGGAGTTTGCCCATACCGCTGGTGTCACTGACCTCGAACCTCGCTGGGAAATGCCACTGCCACAAAGTGATGAGCAATGGGGCATTGACCACATTAACCCTAAAAAACGCACCTTGATTATCTGTGCTGCGGCAAGTAAAGCCGAGCGTAATTGGAATAGTGAAGGTTATGCAGCAATTAATGATCATGCTCAAGCAAGGGGCTGGCAAGTTATCTTATGTGGTGGCCCCACTGACTTCGAAATTGAGTTAGCACAAGAGATTGAGCAGCTTGCCAAAGCGCGTCCTGAGAATTTAGTCGGTAAGAGCTCATTAAAACAATTACTCGGTCTGCTTAAACATGCTGACTTGGTCATTGCTCCTGACACTGGACCTGCGCACATGGCTGTGACAGTCGACACGCCAGTGATTGGACTCTATGCTCATAGTAATCCGGGTCGTACCGGCCCTTATTCATGGCAGCAATATGTGGTCAGTGTTTACGAGCAGCACATCATTAGCCAACAACAGCGACCTATCAACTTAGTGAAATGGGGCGTACGCGCTAAAGGTGACAAACTAATGAATGACATCACCTTTAAAATGGTCAAAGACAAGTTTGAGACCGTCATTTTAGATCGAGGCTTAACTAAAATCACTGATCAACGATTTGAGCACCCGTTGCTATAAACGCAGTTAAAGGCGCGGTATTGACTGGTATTAAATAAAGACTTACACCATAATACTTTGCATATCTTTTAATGCAGCCTACTAAGGAGCATTGCATGCCAAATTCTGTTGTTTATGTATCTGGAACCTTCGATTTATTCCATAGCAACCACCTTAAGATGATTAACTATGGCCGCGGCTTAGGCGATACGCTCATTGTTGGTGTCAGTACCGATGAGCTGGTGTGTTCATATAAGAACCCACCCGCCATACCGTTTGAGGAGCGAATTGCCATTGTTGAGGGATTAAAACACCCCGATGTAGTGATTCCACAACATACCCTTGAGCATGTCGAAACCGTGCAGAATCTTAATATCGATATCTTCGTAATTGGTGACGACTGGAAAGGAAAGTATGACTACCTCAAAGAACACGGCGTCAAAGTGTTCTACTTCCCTTACGGTAAAGGGGCCAGCTCGACAGGCCTTAAAAAACAAATATTTAATGATTATAAAGCACTATTAGATAAAAGTGATAACCACCCGATACCGGACCCAGAGAGTAATAATGAAGCCTAAGTTATTAATTACTGGCGGCCAAGGTGATTTATCACAGGCACTTAAGCAATGCCTGTCGGCGCAATATGATGTTTTTACTCCTGGGCGTGACGAGTTAGATGTTACTAATCCAAACAGTGTCGAGCAGTATTTTGAGGGTAAATCCTTTGATGCGGTGATAAACAACGCGGGGACGCTTTACTCGTCGCTAATTGCCGATTCAGAGCCGAGTCAGTGGATCAACGATATCAATGTTAATCTGATTGGTAGCTATCTCACCTGTCGTTTTGCGATTGCTGCCAACCCCAAGGTTAAGATAATCAATGTTGCCTCTACGGCGGCATACGCTTCCTATAAAGATTGGTCATCATACTGCTGCTCTAAGGCAGGTGTACTGACTTTTTCTCATTGTTTAAACAACGATGGTTACGAAGTGTATTGTTTATGTCCCGGTGCCATCGATACCAAGCTACGCGACGGGCTAACGATTGCCAATAATAATGTCATGACATTAGAAGAAGCAGTAGAACCTTTTAAGGCTGTATTTTCTGGTGAATATACCAGCGGCGATGTCATTTTCTATCGGAAAAACCATCTAGAGCTCAATCCTTAATTAAAAAGGCTATGTACGAATTAGCTCGTTATAGGTATTTTTATCATTTTAAATTCAATATATTAAATATAAAAGACTGCTCTTCAACGTGAGGTATGCCCCGGTATTAATTGCCTTTAAGGGGAGAGCTGTTAGGAGAAAAATTCAGGGACGATTTTTTAGATTTTGGCGCATGGATGCGCATCAAAATCGGTAACGTTAAGACAGCTTTTCACTTAAAGATCAGCAATTAAATTACGGGTCGCCTTTCTTTTGGTTACTTTTCTTTGGCGAAGCAAAGAAAAGTAACTGGTGTGCTCGAGAAAGCACTAGATTATTCAGCAACTCGTCTTAGCACATCAAATATCAGTCGTGATTAACGAATCGCAACAGCTAACTAGGGCATAGCCATTAAAAATGGCCTGTGATCACAGGCCTTTCTATTATTCGTACTACTTGATTAAGACCAGTAACCTAGCTTGCGCCGCATCTTTAAATTCCTAAAGATATTTAATGGCTTTTTCTTCAAATGACCACGCCCATGCTCAAGCATGTGATGTGTCGCATCAAGTACACGTTGACTTGAATTGCCATCGTTATACGGGTGTAATCCCTGCGCGTAATCAACAATATGCTGAGATAACTCTGTAGACGGACTTAATCCCAACTCTATCGCCGCTTCTAACCCTTCGGGCGCATTTATATCAATTAAGTAATCACCGGGCTGAGAGTTATTAAGTGTCACAGCAGGTTTCCCTAACAGAGCAAACTCACCAATAATTGATGAGGTATCTGAGACCATCACATCCGCTGCTTGAAGGATATGCGCAACATCTGTATCTTCAACGACATGAAGGTTTTCAAGTGCTAACGCTTTATATTTAGCCACCCACTGCGGATCCATCTTCGGATGAAACTTAATCACCCATTGCCATGGCTTGCTTTTAGCTAAGCGTACAATTTCATCATACAACGCAGGTACCGATGTTAGTGCGGGTGAAAACGTTGGTGCAAATAATATAACAGGCGCTTCAGTCTGCTCAGGCCATTGGTAAGGAGCGCTACTAAATAAAGTATCAAGCTTAGGCCAACCCGTTTCAACCACATCAAAATAACCGTGTTGCTTGGCAAGTTCCTTAAAGCGTCCTGTGGTGGCAGGTCCATGCGGGCAATATAAGTCAAAGCAACCACGAATAACAAAGTGACCTTTCTTTTTCCACTCCAAGCCGTGAAATATTTGCACTTTAAGCCCCGGAATAAAGCTCGGCACAATGTTACCCGGAACATATGTGGCTGTCGGATTAAAATTAACGGCCTCTCTAGCCTCTGTAGTGTAGCGTTCTGACGGCTTAAAGTGACTTAACGTCACTTCATCACCATAAACAAACCACAGCACTTGACCACCTTGAGCGGTAATTAACTGTTGTAAAGGGCGCAAAATCTCAAACGAGTAATTTTGCGCAATAAAAAATAAATAATGTGGTGCAGGATTTTTATTAATCATTTAACACTTCCCAATTGACTGGCTTAAAGCCTACCACTGCCTCGAGACAGCTAAGCTAGAAAAGCTTTCACCATTAACATCTTTGCCTGCATATAAGTGAAGTCCTAAGAACTGTCCTGAATACTGCCAGTGATAATCTAATTGCAGATAATGACCACGCTCATAGGTGTTTGGCGAGACGTCCTCTGAATTAACATTTTCAATCGTATTATACTCAGCAGATAGACGACCACCAATATCAAGGTCGCGGGTGTATTTAAACCCTAATATTTTCGCGCCAATTGTGTCATCACTGATTTTTTCATCGCCCCACCAATGGCCCATTTTATGACCTTCATTGCTATAACCCTGATTATAAAGGTGGTGGGTATACCAGCGATCTTCAGCATATTGCGCGGTAATATTTAATGACTCACGTTCCGATAGATAAGGTAAAAACAAACCCAATGTATAGGTTTTATTCCCAAGTTTATAAGCCTTATAGTCATTAGTGTCTTCACCAGCGATTTCAACAATAATGCTATAGGGGTTGTTTTGCCATGACAGGTCAAAACGGCTCGCCAATGCGGCTTGCTGATTACCTAACTCTTCATTACAGTCTTGAAGGTCGGTATTACCACCGCAGTTATCACTATTCACTGGATCAATGATCGCATCCCAAATGTCACTTAAGCCAACTTTTCCTCGGCCACCGCCACCAAACTGCATGGTACGGCTTGCCGAAAATGTCCACCAGTCAGTGAATTTACTGCTTAGATGCATGGTTAAAAACCCTGGCTTACCCGTGGTTGCTTCACCATCAAACATAATGCCATCAACTTCAGCTAGCTCGCCAAAGCCCAGCTCATACATAATATCCCAGTCGGTTAATGGCGTGACATTAGAGAAAGTAACGCCAAGCATTGGTAGCGCTTGAGTCGATAGAAGCATAGAGCTATCTTGCAATGGCGATAGCCAATGCTCACGATAGCCAACATCAACTTGAAACTCTTCAACACCAAATGATAGGTAATTGCCAAACGGTAAAAATTTTTCATTTTTATCATAACCGCCGCCGATATTGGCGATAAAGTACTTGCTCGGCTGCCAAAAGCCACTAAATTCAGCGTAATAGCTACTGTCAGTGCTGCGACCACGAGAGTTTGGTAACGTTTTTTCAGTAGAGCTACTAACCCGTAATTCAGTTTCAAGGTGTGTGATACCATGAGGTTTTTTGTAACGTTTAATGTAACGATTAATACGAGCGTGCAGTTGGGGGTGGCTCTCTTTTACCTGATCAAGGTATTGCACCATGGTGGCAATATGATAAGGTTTTTTTAATGCAGGATAACCCGTTAGACTAACGAGACGCTCGACTTCAAGCTCAAATGTTGCATTAAGCTTAAGGGGTAAATACGGTGAAACTCCTGCGTGCGCCACAGGGGCCATCATCAGAAAGGTCAGGGGAAAAAGCAAAGCGCGACAGCGTTTGAACATTAGGAATTCCGATCATTCATCTAGTTAAAAATTGCGCGGCTATGGTAGCAAAATAAGCAACTTGTCGCTATAACTACATTATTGAGCATAAGCTTGATAATATGAGCAAAGATTTTTTTATTCAAAGGTATGTCATGAACAACACTGCAATTTACCCTGGTACATTTGACCCTGTGACCAACGGCCATCTCGATTTAATTGAACGCGCTGCAAAAATGTTTCAACAAGTGATTGTCGGCGTCGCCAATAGCCCGAGTAAAAAGCCTTTGTTTAATCTTGAAGAACGTGTTGATCTCGCCAAGCAAGTCACGGCACATTTACCTAATGTGATTGTGGTGGGCTTCTCTGGCTTATTAGTCGATTTCGCTAAAGAGCAAAATGCCAATTTTTTAGTTCGGGGTTTACGTGCGGTATCTGACTTTGAGTATGAATTCCAATTAGCCAATATGAATCGCCGTCTGCACCCCGAGCTAGAAAGTGTATTTTTAACCCCAGCAGAAGAAAACTCGTTTATTTCATCTACCCTTGTAAAAGAAGTTTCTTTGCACGGAGGCAACGTTAACGAGTTTGTGCCAGCGATTGTCACCCAGCAACTGTTAACTAAATTTCCTCGCTCATAAGCTTTCTTTAAGTGAGTGAATGCTAAGTGGTGTATTCACTCACAAAATTTAATGCTGCTCTATATACTGCACAATACGCTTTGAGGCTAAGCCATCAGTAGGCCCTACATGATCATGAGTGTATTGCGTACGCTGAGCTTGATACTCTTGGGGTTGCGCCAACTGTTGCGGAATCGCCTTAAGCAACTCTTTATACCCTTGCACGTGCAAACCAATGTCCTGATACAGCACATTGTCCTTACCAAAGCGTTTTTCAAAACGATAACGAAATGGACCGCGATAAGACCACTTCAACTTAAAGAAATTACACACAATCACTGGTTTATCGAGCGCTGCAAACTCAAACAACGTACTCGATGCTTCACTCAGTAAAATATCAGCATGCTTCATAAAAGGCAGTAAAGATAAGTCCTGCTCACTCGCCACATAAGCATTAGGGTAAGTAGACCATTTTGCCAATTTAGCGCGCTGCTTTTTATATTGTTCACGAGTATAGGTAAAAGTATGAGGCTTAATCAGCACGTTATAGTTAGCAAAATCTCGCGGCCAATCATCAGGAAAGCATTCTAACGAGCTTGGATTAAACGTTGGAGCGTATAAAATGGTTTGCTTGTTCGGATCGAGATTTAATGCAGAAAAATCAAGTCCAGTTTCGGTGTCTTGATACATTGGATCAAGTTTAGAGTAACCGACCTGAACAAAAGTGTCATTAGGGTAAAGTGCTTGAATTTTTTCCAAGCGCATAGCACCTTCCATAAAGCGTACCGTCATCGGCGTCACCGACTTATGGTAATAACTTGGCTTAGGACCAACGCCATGACCTAACTGTGCTGTTTTACTAGATTGATGAACATCATCAAGATATGAAAATGCGTTACCAAAAAATATCCAATCTGGCTTTAACTCTACATACAACTGCGCTGCTGCTTGTTCATTTTCAACCCAAGAGAAATCAACACCTAACTGAGCGAATAGTTGTTCAAAAACATCAGCTTTATTTTTGTTACTATAGCAAACAAACTTAACTCGATGTCCTTGCTGCCTTAATTGTTCACAGATAGGTAAATACTGCGGTAAATAATAAACATTAACCGTATCAAAAATGACAAACATAGCACTAACTCGCAGGTAAAAAGCTATTTTAGTCACCAAATTAACATTTATCAATCGATGTTGTAGACGCTTGTTACGTATTTATCTAAAATCAATCCATTAACACTTAATAGAGTACGCGATATGCCACAAGCGACATTAAAAAAATTTGGTTACCCCGAAAGCCTGATCAAAACGTATCAACACTGGCATGTATTATTGCGTCCGGGGCAACCGACCCTTGGATCTCTAATCCTGATTTGTAAGGATGATGTCCATCATTACTCCGATATTTCAGCAGAAGCAGCTAGCGAGCAAAAGCTCATTATTAATGACATCGAAGCTGTATTAAAAAAGCGTTTTGACTTCTGTAAGATTAATTACTTGATGTTAATGATGGTTGATCCAGCTGTTCATTTTCACGTGATCCCTCGTTATGAGTTTCCTGTAGCATTTTGCGATGACGAATTCAGTGATAGCCACTGGCCCGGCGCACCGGATTTAGCCGCTGATTTAGCATTATCTCCGGTGTATCAACAAGAGTTGTTAACGACACTTAAAGCCGATTTTGCACAGCTAAATCCAGCCAGCAATGAAACGAATAAGAAATACGCGCGCGTATTCACCTCCGGCTGCTTTGATATTTTCCATCAAGGTCATTTAAACATCTTAAAGAAAACTAAAGAGCTATGCGATTATCTCATTGTGGGTGTTTCAACTGATGAGCTGATCATTAAATCAAAAGGTCGTCCACCAGTGATCCCTTTTGAAGAGCGTATTTCAATTTTAGAAGCGAATAAATACGTCGATGAAGTGATTCCACAAATAGACAAAAACAAACAGAAAATCGTCGATCAATACAATATTGACGCCATCTCTGTGGGCTCCGACTGGAAAGGTAAATACCCTCCAGTCACTTGTGACATGATTTACTTTGATTACACGCCGAATGTAAGCTCGACTGTTTTAAAGCAAAAATTAAATATTACGCCAACTAAATAGATGGGCTCACGCCATTTAGCTGTTCAACCAAAGCGAGGTCCTGAATCAAACACTTTCAGGACGACGATATCTGATAAACACCAACACGTCGCTCCGGTATGTTCTTAGCCGGAGTCGTTCTTGTTCTAGTACACTACCATTATTGTTTAGGCTGACATACTGGACAAAAAACACTGGCTCTTTGCCCAAGTTTCACTTCTTCGAGCACTGTTTCGCAGCGTAAACATTTTTCCCCTCCACGGCCATAAACATACAGCGACTGAGCAAAATAGCCCGGCTTACCATCGGTTTGACTGAAATCTTTGAGGGTGGTGCCGCCTTGCTTAATCGCAGCAGCCAGCACTTGCTTTATAACAACCACCAACGCCATTAGCTTTTCGACTGGTACTTGATTGGCTGGAGTCTGTGGATGAATGCCAGTCAAAAACAGCGACTCATTAGCATAAATATTCCCCACACCCACCACCACAGGATTATCCATAATCACTTGTTTAATGGCTGCTTTACGTTTATTGCACATCACCATTAAGTGTTCGCTATTAAAAGCGTCTGTAAGCGGTTCAGGACCGAGTTTAGCAAAAACACTATGCTCGGTATCAGGTTCGCTAAACAACACAGCACCAAAGCGCCTAGGGTCATTTAAGCGTAAAACTTTATCACCAATGCAAACATCAACGTGATCATGCTTTTTTAACGCTGTCGAGGCCGCAATAACTCGCAAGCTGCCCGACATGCCTAAATGGATAATGATATGACCTATCGCCGTTTCAATGACCAAGTATTTAGCGCGGCGTGAGATACGTAAAATGGTTTGCCCAATCAACGACTGCAATTGTTGTTGTGGAATATCCCAACGCAATTTAGGCGTACGCACGACAATATCTGTGATAGTTTTACCCGTCAGGTGTTCACTGACTCCCATACGGCTGACTTCAACTTCGGGTAACTCAGGCATTACATTTTACTCTCTGGCGTTATTGATTCTAGCGCCATTAATTGATTCGGGGCAACACGCCAGCTTTGTTGGTTTAGTACGTCGGTGATTAACCCTGCTTGTGGCTGAATCCAGAAACGCTGTGGCTCAGTGCTACCCGCTAGCCACACTTTAACTCTATAGCCCGCCTCATCGCTGTCAGTTAACGTGACTTCACCTTGCAACGCTAACCACGTATTAATCACTTGTTCCGTTAATTCGGTAGTTAAATGGTTTGCCGGCGCAACACGCCAACCGCGCCCTAGGCGCTCAATAGAATAATTTGGATACTCAAGGGTTAAGATCATACTCTGCTCAGGTAAAATGGGCACAATGTCGCCTTCGGCATTATCGACCAACTTATCACCCATTAAGTTAAAAATAATGATCATGGCCATGCAAGAAAACATTAATACATTATTCCACCCTCGTTTAGATAAACCCACAGTAAACTCCTCAAGCATTGATTTAATAGCAGGCATAAAAAAACCCAGCAATGCTGGGTTTTTATCACATTCTGTAAAGAATAATCAATTACTTGATTTTAGCTTCTTTGTACATAACGTGCTTACGAACAACTGGGTCGTATTTTTTTAGTTCTAGCTTTTCAGGCATAGTACGTTTGTTTTTGTCAGTAGTGTAAAAATGACTACTAGCACTTGAGACTAATTTAATTTTATCGCGCATTTTCTAATTCCTTAAACCTTTTCACCACGAGTACGCATTTCTGCTAATACTGCGTCAATACCTTTCTTATCGATAATACGCATACCTTTTGTAGTTAAGCGTAATTTAACGAAACGGTTTTCACTCTCAACCCAAAAACGGTGAGTGTGAAGGTTTGGCAAAAAACGACGACGTGTGTGGTTTTTTGCATGAGAAACGTTGTTACCTGTTGCTGGTCTTTTACCAGTTACTTGGCATACTTTAGACATGTCTGTCCTCCAAAATAATCTTCTAAGCTCGAGCTTTTTATGTGCCTCGTTTGGCCGTCGCCCGAGGCACAAATGAGGGCGCATGTTATACAGTACAACACACACCAGATCAAGTAATGTTCAATAAAGAGGCATCTTTTCTTACTTTTTTAGCAAAAAACAGGGTATAGCTCTCAAAATCGCGGCAATTCTACCAGAAAAGATCCAATTAAAGTAGACCATGATCAGCAAAAGAATAAGGTGTTTTTTTACCAATGATAAAATGGTCTAAAACAGAGACATCAATTAACGCTAACGCCTGTTGAATTCGCTCAGTAATTCGACGATCTGCTTGGCTGGGTTCTGCAATCCCCGAAGGGTGATTATGACTTAAAATAACCGAAGCTGCGTTATATTTAATCACCTGCCGCACCACTTCACGCGGATAAACACTCGCCGCATTGATCGTGCCACGAAATAATTCCTCACATTCGATCAGCTGATGTTGATTATCTAAATAAATCACCACGAACGCTTCATAAGGCAACTCTCGTAATTGCATGGTTAAATAATCGGCGGTTAAAGCCGAGCTGGTCAGGGCAATCGGCTCACTGAGTTGCTGTTTAAAATAACGCTTACTCATTTCTAGCACTGCTTGCAGCTGAACATATTTAGCCGGCCCTAACCCCAACGGTTGACAAAATTCATCTTGTGTCGCCGCCAGTAATTTAGCCAAACTACCAAACTGAACTAATAATCGATTGGCAATATCAACCGCAGAATAGCCCTTAACCCCCGTGCGTAAAAATATCGCTAGTAGTTCGCTATCAGATAACGCACTTGCACCTTGTGTAATGAGCTTTTCTCTTGGCTGTAGTGCCTCAGGCCAGTGTTTAATTGACATACTCTCCCTCCTTGGTTAGCCCTTTATTATGGAACAAAAAATAAAAAACGGATGAATTTCGTGATATGTTATGGCCAAACAATTATTCAATAGCCTGTATCAATGACTGCTCAACAAACATTACAAAACAAAAACATTGTGCTTGGTATCACCGGGGGCATAGCCGCTTATAAAAGCCCTGAAATCGTTCGTCGTTTAAAAGATCAAGGGGCAGACGTTCGCGTTGTGATGACTGCGGGTGCGAAAGAGTTCATTACGCCATTAACCTTACAAGCGGTTAGTGGCAACCCGGTTGCTGACAGCCTTTTAGACCCTGCAGCAGAGGCCGCGATGGGACATATTGAGTTAGCTAAATGGGCTGATTTAGTCATTATTGCACCAGCCTCATCAAACACTATTGCCGCGATTGCAGCAGGTCTGGCCGGAGATTTGCTCACCACCCTATGTATCGCAACAGCGGCACCTATTGCTATTGCGCCAGCAATGAACCAACAGATGTATGCGGCAGCGGTGACGCAAGAAAATATTGCGCGTTTAACC
This sequence comes from Alteromonadales bacterium alter-6D02, assembly GCA_002835545.1. Taxonomy (GTDB): domain Bacteria; phylum Pseudomonadota; class Gammaproteobacteria; order Enterobacterales; family Psychrobiaceae; genus Psychrobium. The sequence continues at coordinate 136,072 of PIZK01000008.1, read as the reverse complement.
AATCGAGGCGTACATATTTGGGGGCCTGCCAGTGGCGAACAAGCCTGTGGCGATGTCGGTCAAGGGCGCATGATTGAAGCGCTAGAAGTAGTTGAACAGACACTTAATTTCTTTACACCAAAGCCACCAGCATTTAAGTTATTAATTACTGCTGGGCCAACACGTGAAGCCATCGACCCAGTACGTTATATCAGTAATCATAGTTCAGGGAAAATGGGGTTTGCTATTGCTAAAGCAGCGCAGGCTTTAGGCGGTGAAGTCACTTTAGTGAGCGGGCCAGTCGCTCTAACCACTCCGCATAGCGTAAATCGTATTGATGTAGTTAGTGCAGAGCAGATGCATCAACAAACATTAGTCAACGCCCCACAGCATGATATTTTTATTGCCTGTGCAGCCGTCGCTGACTACCGCCCAGCATTAGTATGCGAGCAAAAAATCAAGAAAAATGATGATGATATGGTCGTTAGCATGGTCAAAAACCCTGACATTCTAGCCGACGTAGCAGCATTAACTGAGCAACGCCCATTTTGTGTTGGTTTTGCTGCAGAAACCCAAGACGTCGAAACCTATGCTCGCGGCAAATTACAACGCAAGAAGCTTGATTTAATCGCTGCTAACAACGTCAGCGTTACAGGACAAGGTTTTAATAGTGATGACAATGCGTTAACACTTTACTGGCCTAACGGTCAGTTAGATTTACCACTCACGAGCAAAGATATGTTAGCAAAACAGCTAGTGTTAGAAATTCTTAAGCATTACAATACTCAACACTAAACGTTGGTCACTTAGCTCATCAGTGTTTTTAATTTTAGTCGTATTAAATTTTAGTTAGTAGGATGACTCGCCACATGGCTGCAACGAAAAAATCGAACCGTCGTGAACAAATTTTACAATCTTTAGCCCACATGCTTGAAATACCGGGAAACCGTATTACCACAGCAAAATTAGCCGCTGAAGTTGGGGTCTCAGAAGCCGCGCTTTATCGCCACTTCCCATCAAAAGCACGAATGTTTGAAGGGCTAATCGAGTTCATTGAAGACTCAATTTTGTCACGCGTTAACATTATTACGAGCGAAGAGAAAAACACCCTATTACGCTGTCACCACTTAATTCAATTAGTCTTATTATTTGCTGAGAAAAACCCTGGCATCACTCGTATCCTAACTGGGGACGCTCTATTGGGTGAGCATGACCGTTTACGTGAACGCATTAGCTTATTATTCGAAAAGCTAGAAACACACCTCAAGCAAATCCTACGTGAGCGAAAACTACGTGAAGGAAAAAGTTTTGATATTGACGAAGCAGCGTTAGCTAATATGCTATTAGCTTATGCCGAAGGGCGAGTGAATCAATATGTGCGCAGTGGCTTTAAAGTTAAGCCAACTGACGGCTTTGAACAACAATGGCAACAGTTTGCTAAGTTGCTAGGTTAGCTATCAAACGCGAGGCCTCTGCTCAGCCTTTCAGGTAGGCTTTCCGGTAGGTTTTTAGCCGAAATCTCTCTTAATATCCTAAAACGAGACCCTGAATAAGAAACTTTCAGGGCGACGAAAGGCACAAGACTACTTAACACCGTCTTTCCGGCATGCTTTTAGCCGGAACCTCTCTTAATATCCTAAAACGAGACCCTGAATAAGAAACTTTCAGGGCGACGAAAGGCACAAGACTACTTAACACCGTCTTTCCGGCAGGCTTTTAGCCGGAACCTCTCTTCATACCCTAAAGCGAGGCTCTGAATTAGACACTTTCAGGGCGACGAAAGGCACAAGATTACTTAACACCGTCTTTCCGGCAGGCTTTTAGCCGGAATCTCTCTTCATACCCTAAAGCGAGGCTCTGAATTAGACACTTTCAGGGCGACCGGCTTTGGCATAGCCCATAAATAAAAAGCCCCTACTACAGCATAGCAGGGGCTTTTATGTCTATGTCGTCAATCCCTAAATGAAACATTCAGGGAAGCAAGGGGCATTATTAAATACCGTATTGCTCACGGTAAGCGGTAACGGCTTCTAATGTATCGCCTAACTCACCTTTCTCAGTTAAGTAACCGATTAAGTCACCTAGGGTCACGATAGAGATAACTGTTGCGCCGTAATCTCGTTCAATTTCTTGAATCGCTGATAACTCGCCCTTACCCTTCTCTTGACGGTCTAACGCAATTAACACACCTGCTAAATCAGCACCGTTTTCATTGATGATGTCCATTGATTCACGAATCGCGGTTCCTGCCGTGATCACATCGTCAACAAGCATCACTTTGCCGTTAAGTTCACTACCGACTAAGCTGCCACCTTCACCGTGTGTTTTCTTTTCTTTACGGTTAAAGCAGTATGGCATATCGATATCGTGCTGTTCACATAACTGAAGTGCCGTTGCCGAAGCAATTGGAATTCCTTTGTATGCAGGACCAAATAATAAATCGTAATCAACGCCACTGTCCATTAACGCAGCAGCATAAAAGCGGCCTAAACGCGCTAAGTCACGACCAGTATTGAATAAGCCAGCATTAAAGAAATAAGGGCTGGTACGACCCGATTTTAAGGTGAACTCACCAAATTTTAATACACCGCGCTCTAATGCAAATTCAATAAAGTCGATTTGATACTGTTTCATAGTCACCTCTAATCTTGTGTTGTTACTTCGTTTAATACGTCTAATTGTTTTTCAAACAAATCTTTGATGCCGCTGTCGGCTAGCTCAAGCATCGATAATAGTTCTTGATGGCTAAAAGGTTCACCCTCAGCTGTGCCCTGCACTTCAATCATCTTACCGTTATCGGCCATCACCACATTCATGTCTGTTTCTGCTTCGCTATCTTCAGGGTAATCTAAATCACATACCGCTACGCCTTGATAAATACCAACGGAGATCGCTGCAATCATGTATTTTAGCGGGTCGGTTTTAATCATCTTGTTTTCTTGCATATAACGCAATGCATCAACTAACGCGACACAAGCGCCAGTGATCGAAGCGGTGCGAGTGCCACCATCAGCTTGAATCACATCACAATCGATAGTGATAGTGAATTCACCTAGCTTTTCTAAATCAACTGCAGCGCGAAGTGAACGGGCGATTAAACGCTGAATCTCTAGCGTACGACCACCTTGCTTACCCATATTCGCTTCACGGCGCATACGCGAGTGTGTAGAACGCGGTAACATGCCGTATTCAGCCGTGATCCAGCCCTGACCTTTGCCCTTTAAAAAGCGCGGTACACCGGTCTCAACAGTCGCGTTACACAACACTTTAGTGCCACCAAACTCAACCAATACAGAACCTTCAGCATGTTCAGTATAGTCTCTAGTAAAAGTAACAGGTCTTACTTGCGCATTCGTACGACCGCTTGGGCGTAGGGTTGTTGTTGTCATGGCATTTACTCGATATGTCAGTCAAAGATAGGAACTTAATTGGCTGCTATTATAAAGCCCTCACCGCTAGATAGCTATGGCGAACACCCTGTTAGCACTGATTATTGGTATTAGATCACAACAGGGTTATACTCATTATCCATCGCCGGCGGGTTAACTAGAATGACGACTGTTAATTCATAGGGCACTAATTGATAACTCATTCAGGACACTTGAAATGCCTACCGACATCGAAGTAACGGCTTGCGCTATTATTGATCAACAGCTTGACGCCTATAACGCGCGTGATATTACTGCATTTGCGGCAACCTATCATGATGACGTCGAGATTTACTCTTTTTCTACTGGGCTGGTTTACCAAGGAAAAGATGAGTTGATTAAACGATACGGCAACAAATTTTCAAGCTTAACCTATCTTCGCGCAACGTCATTAAAGCGTATTGTTCATGACCGTTTCATCGTCGATCATGAACTCGCAGAGTCATCAAGCCAAGCCTCTGGTGAAGTCGACCGCAGCATCAAAGTAGTCGCCGCTTATGAAGTGATTGACGGTTTAATTAAGCGCGTAACCTTTATGGGCTAATGCGTTGGCACTTATTTCAAAGGAACACACCATGATTCATAGTATGACCGCGTTTGCACGTCAAGATATCACCACCGACTGGGGTCAAGCCAGTTGGGAGATCCGCTCTGTCAACCAGCGCTATCTTGAGACTTATATTCGACTACCCGACCACCTACGCTCATTAGAGCCTATCTTACGCGAGCGCTTTCGAAAGCGCCTGCAGCGCGGCAAGTTGGAATGTAACCTACGCATTGAAACAAAAGATAATAGCCACGAACTCCAAATTAATAAAGCGCTAGCGAGTCAAGTGATTAGTCAAGCGAACTGGGTATTAGAGCAAGCAGGCACAGGCAGTTTAAACCCTGTGGACGTGCTGAAATGGCCAGGTGTTATCGCCCTGCCAGAACAAGACATGACTGAGGTTAATCAACTGTTATTAGCACAATTTGATCAAACACTTTCCGACTTTATCAAGGCACGCGCTAGTGAAGGCGAAAACTTAAAAACGATGATCACCACACGATTAGCCGCTATCAGCAAGCTTGTGGGGCAAGTGCGTGAACAGATGCCTGATATTTTAGTATGGCAGCGCGAACGCTTAATGGCTAAATTTGAAGACGTTAAGATTGAAGTCGATAATAACCGCATCGAACAAGAACTGATCATGCTAGCCCAAAAAGTCGATGTCGCTGAAGAACTCGACCGCCTAGATAGCCACGTTAGTGAAGCGCAAAAAATTATGAAAAAAGGCGGAGCCTGTGGCCGACGCCTCGATTTTATGATGCAAGAATTTAACCGCGAAGCCAACACCTTAGCCTCAAAGTCAATCAACCACGAAATAACTCAAGCGAGTGTTGAACTGAAAGTTTTAATTGAGCAGATGCGTGAGCAGATCCAAAACATAGAATAAACACTCATACCACTAAAAACGGAACCTAACCCCCAACTGAGCATTTACGCCCTCTTCTCCTTGAGCAACTAGGGGGCTGTCTTGCGTTGAGATGTTGGGGTTTAAAATAGCTTGGTCAAAGATATTGCGTACCACAACAAACAGATCAATGTCTGAAAATTTTGCCGTGTAGTTAACGTTGACCACGCTATAGCCATCGAGATCATGGCGTGCACCAATGTAAGAGACATCAGTCCCAATGCTGTGGTTGTCCCAAATATCCTGACTGGCACCAACGCTCACGGTTAATTTAGGGGTGTTAATTGCAGCCCTGTCATCCACATGAACTTTATTACCTTCTCTTTGATAGGCTAAATTAACAAAAAAAACGTTGTCTGGATTCGCCATTTGCACATCAATTTCAGCTCCAGTTCGCGTAAATTCACCTTCATTGAAAAACGAATTAGCATTATGCTCTGCACTAAATCTGCGTTGAATAAAATCGTTAGCCGTTAACGAATACACATTAGCGACAAACAATAGGTTTGATTTTGAATAGGAATAAGCAAGATCAAAGGTTTCTACAACTTCAGCAGTTAGCTGTTCATTACCAACAACATCACCCGGTAAACTAATATTCGTTTGCGTTGGATTTGGCGAATTAAAGCCTGTTGAGTACAGTGCTTTGAGTGATTGATGCTCATCAACTTTATAGACAACACCAGCCCTAGGGGTAGTCTTTTGACCACTTTTTTCGTTATCAGTAAATCGGCCACCGAGTAAAAAACGCCAATCTTGATACCTATAGTCAACTTGCGCGTACGCTGAAAACTCATTAACTTTGCCCTTGGGTAATAGTGTGACCAACGGGCTTTTTCGGTCGGCTAGCGCATAAATACGATAAAAATCATTAGAGCGGGTTTCGTGTTCAGCCCCTAGCACGAGATCGAGTGAGTCATTAACGTTGTACGCAACAGTCCCACCATAGCGAAATCTATAATCAGCTCTTCCATTGCCATCTTTAGCGGCTAGCGCATGAACACCTGGAGCAAATAAATTGCTCAACTGTAAGTCAAATGTGTAATGGTTATAGTCTGCAAAAACCGTCGAGCGGCTGCGCTCTGTTTCCCAGCTATTTTGAACATGAATTAATTGGCCAGTAGTATCTAGCGTTAACGGCTGCAATGTATTTTTATCCGTATATCCATCGTTGATACCAACCGTTGTATCGGAAAACGCATGAAGCTGTACGATAAAGTCATCATTATTAAAGCGTAATAAGCCAGATTGTCTTTTCAAATAACGCTCAACATCATCTGATACAACCCCAATATCAGGGAAGTACTCGTTATAAGTGGTTTTCTCACCATCTTCCGTTCGATATTCTGCCGCAAACGAGATGGCCGACTTACTCGAGAGTGTTTTATGATAATAAGCACTCCCTTCATATAAAGCATTTGAGCCGATCTTCAAAGATGCAGAGCTACTCTCTTCATCTTTTCTTGTGATCACATTAAATACACCTCCGGATGCTTGCGAACCATAAAATACAGCACCGGGACCTCGAATCACTTCGACGTGAGAAATAGATTCCCATGGTACGCCTTCCATCGGAATAAGAGAGTGGGAAGGTTGATGATAAGGAACACCGTCTAACAGAAATAAGACTTTCTGATTAAACGCTTCATCAACACCTCGTATTTGCACCGATGCCCAGCCAGTTAGAGAAGTTTGCACAATAACTCCGGGAATAAAGTTAAACATTTCCCTTAGCGTAGTGACGCCCATTTTTTCTAAATCGACTCGGTTATAACGAGAAACTATGGCCGGTGTTTCAATCACCATTTCTTGACTCGTTGAGGCGACAGAAACCTTCACATTGAGTAAATCCTCAAGTGAGAAATCAAGTAATGAATCAATTTCTTGCCCATATACAGGCTTATAGAATAGAAGTGACAAGGCAAGAGAAGTGATAATGTAGGTAACTTTCTTCATAACTCTCCAACAAACTGCCTAAGTCAGTCTTTATATCACCAAAAGTAAAATTCAGGTATCAGTACATTGTCGCTATTAATAAGAGGAATGTAAGCACCTCGATATTACGACAAGATTAGTCACCTAAATATAGATAGGTTTAAATAAAAGATGTATGAAAATCAGCAATAAAAGCGCTAATAAAGTTTAAAACTGCACAGTAGAGTAAACTTTGATTAACTGTTCAGGGATTTCTGTTTTAGCCGACAAATAAGCTATCGTCCCTGGGGTTTGTTCAATATATTGTAAGAGCTCTGCTTCAGTTTTAAACTCCTGAGGTGGTTTTTTCCGTCCACTAAAACGCATTTGAGCCCAGTATGACTGTATTCGGGACTCGGTAAGTCCAATCACTTTTGTATTAAATAATACCCGAGTTAGATTTTCAGGAGGTAAAGCCACTGGGGTTAAGCCATGTTTTAACACCCCCCCCATAAAAAGATTGCTGATCTCTGACTTAGTGAGTTTCAGTTCGCCTTGTTGATAATGCGCCACAATAACAACATCATCATGAGTCGCGTAAACACTAGCACTCACACCAATGCTAACAAGCATAATAGCGGGTAATAGAGTCAGCCGTTTGAGGGTACTTAGAATATCCATTCAACCCCCAACTGTAACATTGCCGCTTGATTGTACATGTCAGCTGCAGGCTGTACGGAACGATGCTCTTCTGGTAAACAGCCTTCAAGCCATGATATATCCGCTTTTAATGCAATATTAGTCTGAATATCATACCTTAATCCAAGGGTATAACTTTTCACATCACTAGTACTGAGGTAGTCAAACACACTATTATAAACGGCACTGAGCATATTTAGTTCGGGGGCTATGCCCAAAGGTATCTCCTGCACTGACTCACCGAATGAGCTGTCATGATTAGCGAACGTAAAGTGCACGGCAAAAGGGGTAAAGTTATAACCTAGAGTAGCGTAATACCCCTGTGTTTCAGGAAAAATTAACAAGTCACTGTCAATCCTCATCCACTCAGCACGCGCAAAATAATCGAGACTATGATAGCTGACTCCCGCTTGAACCGCATGGACGTTTCCAATCGACACTAAGGACTTAGCACTTTTGGCAAAACCTAAGCCTGCTAACTGTTGGGATAAATCGTCGATCCCTTTTTGAAAAGAATTAACATGTGCAACATGGTAAGACAAACGATATGACAAGTTGTCACGTTCTAAATTGAAAACCATGCCTCGCAGGTTTTTAACTTTAGGGTTAAACTCTTCGCCCTCAACGAAAACCGAATCATCAAATCGCCCCCAATAACCCTCTAGAAAATAGTTATTGTCACCCAGAGACACATTATAAGTTACATTTGCCCCCTCAAAAGTTGAAAAGACATATTCGCTGTATACTTGATTAGGCGGATTAATCCAAGGGTATACAAAGCCAACGTCCATAACATCACTGTAGTTAAAAAATGGGGTACGGAGTTTGCCCAGCTTAAAATGAAGGTTGTCGTTGTGATGATAGGATAAATAGGCCCATTCAACCCCTGAACGGCGAGAGTCAGAAGCATGTAATAATAGCTGTCCAGTCGCAGATATTTTATCTGTGATTTTTCCATCTATTTGCACGGAAAACAATGACTCTTGACCAAAATCAAACTCATTTGTATACCCGTTATACTGGTAATCATTTTTAAAGAGCTGTCCACCAACAACACGCCCAAAACCAGAAATAGTGAAGTCATTAGACAGCTGATCTGCATAAGTGTGCATACTAATGAGAGCAATAACTAACAAGAAAAGTTTTTTCATCAACCGCATATTCCATCAATAATAAAAAGACTGCATAAGTCTCTTTAGACTGCTAATTACAAATGATTTACTCACAAATGTATATTAGCCATATGTACATTAGTTATAATCACTTATATTGAGTAAATAAATTTCAGACTATTCACTTCACTTTTAGTACAAAGTCACTTAGCTAATGCTAATTGGATATATTGTTCGACGTGTCTTTAATTACAAATAAATCAGGCCTCTTGGGAGAACTTAGACTCCCACCCCCTGAAACATTACAGGCACTGATTAGTTTGTAATCGAACGATCACTGAGTTGGTAAATAATTCAACATAAACCAAAAGAAGAGTTACCACTTCTACTAGTTTAATGCCATACTGATATCTACTTGTCCCCCCCTAATATTCACCATGGATGGGTTTAATGGCTTTTAAGCTTAGCTTTAACAAAAAGTTATTATTGCTTACTTCAAGCATTGTAGTTTTTTGCGCCCTCATTTTAATGGGGCTAACATTAAAACAATATGCCAAGCTCTACCAAGATAATGCTCGTTCAGACTTAGAAGCGTTAAGCTTCAACTCAGCTCAAGAACTAGTACAGCACATGGCTCGGCTCCCCGTTGATGATTTAGGTGCCACAACTTTATTGCTCAAGTTCGAGCGCTACAAAAATATCAAGCTCGCGCAAGTTTACGATAATGAGCACAATTTAACCTCGCAGTATGTCAATACAGAACTTTTCCTAAGCCCTGAAGTTCAGCCTAAACAATATACTAAACAAGAAATGATTCCGGGTACAACAGCAACCAAGGGTGAGCTCGTATCAGTCACCAATATTGGTGAAGGTGTATACCCCCTTGGGCACCTCGTGCTAGTGCTAGACTACAACAGCGTGATAAATGCAGGGGTCGATGCCTTTTTATTCGAGATCCTTCCTTGGGTTATCGGTCTGCTACTGATTTTGTTATGGTTAACTCGTTGGGCCCAAACCGCATTCATCAGCCCACTTTTAAAGCTATCAACGCTAGTCAATACAGTGAGTGAGACCAAAGATTATAATTTGCGCTACCAAGTTAAAGGTGATGATGAAATAGCGCAGCTAGGTTATAACCTTAATAACATGCTCCACACTATTAATCAGCAGAATATTCAACGTGCTCAACGCGATAAAGTCTTAAAAAAACAGCAACAGTCATTAGAGTTTATGGCCAATTATGACGGACTCACCGAACTACCAAACCGTAAACTATTCCAAGAGCTCTTAAGCCAAGAGCTTGCTCACAATGTCAGAAATAATACTGAACTCGCGGTGCTATTTATTGACCTAGATGACTTTAAAACGGTTAACGACTCTCTCGGCCACCCTGTTGGGGACTTATTATTACAGCAAACAGCAGTTAGGCTTCGCGCGCAGCTTCGCGATATTGATATTCTTGCTCGCTTTGGTGGCGATGAGTTTGTGATTGTCGTCAGCAACCTTGAACAACAAATTGAAGCGATTGTCATTGCGGATCGAATATTACAAAGCTTCAAACAATCATTTAAGCTTCAGCATTGGGAATTTAATTCTGGCTTAAGTATTGGTATTGCTTTTAGTGATAGAAACAAGGTCTCAATATCAGAGCTTTTAGCGAATGCCGATCTAGCTATGTATCGAGCGAAAAATACTGGCCGAGGTAACTATGCGGTCTTTGAAAGCTCGATGCAAAACAATCAACACCGACGGTTAATTATTGTTAATCAATTAAGTTATGCTCTGGCTAATGACGAATTTGAACTGCACTACCAACCCAAAGTTTCACCAATCCACGGGGTAATCGGCTTTGAGGCTCTTCTACGCTGGCGCAGTAGCTTCGAGGGCATGGTATCTCCAGCTGAGTTCATCCCTATTGCAGAGCATTGCGGCAAGATTAACGATATTACGCGCTGGGTAATCAACCAAGGGTTTAAAGAGTTAAACACTATTAATAAGAAATTGCACAAAGATATGGTGACGTCTTTTAATGTATCAGCGTTCGACATTTCTAATAAAGATTGTATTCAATACATCGAAGAAGCACTTAAACAATCTAAGCTAGACCCTTCATCAATTAATTTTGAGGTCACCGAGTCAGCCTATATCGAAAACTTTGACAAAGCCTCTACTTTTTTCAACAAACTAATAGCCTTAGGCTGTGACATCTCATTAGATGACTTTGGCACAGGTTACTCCTCATTAAGTTACCTTACGCAAGTACCAGCAAGTACCTTAAAAATAGATCAGCAGTTTATTCGTAATATGTTCCAGTCAGAACAAGAAAGGTTGATTGTGGATAGTATTATTAGTCTGGCACAAAATTTAGGGTTGCAGGTTTGTGCTGAAGGAGTAGAAACAAAAGAAGCATTTGAGTACTTGGCGAGTAAGGGTTGTCAGCAAATTCAGGGATATTACTTTGCTAAGCCTGTGCCTCTTTGCGAACTGCCAGCCATTGTTAATGAGATCAATACAAAAATAGAACAGATCAATGCGCCGGACGCTTTAAAGTCACCTTAATCATGTCATAAAAAACCCATCGATAAAGCCCTGTAATACACTTACACGGGTCTTTAACGCTTTAGCCCACACTACAAACTGGTGTACAACACCTTAATTTCTTGTGGTAATTGAGTACCTTCTAAAACATAACCGATAGTGTTTGGATTTTTAATCAGGTACTGAAACAAAGCTTGTTCATCAGCAATGACTTTCGCAGCACTACCCCGTCCAGTAAAGCGCATCTGAGCCCAAAATGTTTTAATACGTGACTCCGTTAAACCTATAACGGTCACATTAAACAAAGAACGTATTGAAGAGTTAAGTGGATAGGTCAGTGCTTGTCGGGATAAGCCGTTACTGAGTGTAACCTTCATCCCTAAATATGTTTTCTTAACTTGTTGCAATGACAGTTGCTGATCTTGACTTTGAGCACTGGCAATAACCCAAATCGAACGCTCACCTTGCAAAGCAAACGATTGTTTGGAGAAACATAATAGACAAATAATTGAAAGGTATACCCCAACTTTTAAAAGACCCATTCAGCCCCCAAAAGTACAAGTGTCGTGTCTTCCGGCTGAGTACTTAACGCAGGGTCGAGATCGTCTTGATCAAAAATTGTATGGTTCACTTCCGCTTTAAGAGCAATATTGTCGCCCACATCCCAACGCACACCGAAAATATAGCTATCTTGATCACTATGCGCTCGCACATTACTTAATTGATGATAAAGCCCTGCTAATGGGCTTAAAGCATCTATCGGCGGAATAAAGTCATTCATTGGTTTCAACGCGTCATCACGCTTAGCTGCAGTCAGGTGAAATAATAAGTTATCTAATTGATAGCCAACACTGATGTAATTGGCCCGTGTTTCTGCTAACAACGAAAAATCATGGTGGAAGTCGACCCACTCACCTTTAATAAAATAATCAAATGTTTCATAACTAAAGCCAACCTGAAAATAAGTCACTTCACCATCAATAGATAATGCTTGAGCGACTTCTGATAAACCAGCCTGCTCAGCGACATCACTGAGTTGTGAGAGCATTGGGTTTTTAACAAAAATATTGCCGCGATTGATCGAAGATTGTAGTTTTAATTTATCAAATGAAACTTCGAATACTAGTCCTGAAAAGGTATTTACATCGGTTGTATATTGCTCGCCGAGGTATTCAACATCACCATCAAACTGCCCAAGAAAGCCACTGACTGTCGCGGAAAAATCTTCACCAAAATAGGTATATGAAGCCTCACCGCCATCAAAATGATCGAACAAAACAGGGGAATACACTTCGCTAGGGGCTTGGATCCAATGGTAGCTATAACCAACATTAAGTACATTGCTATACATAAAGAACGGCGAACGTAACCGGCCGACCTTATAATTAACACCATGATCGGCAGCGTATTGTGCATAAAGCCATTCAATGCCCGATTTTAAATCACGATCAGCACGTCCCAACATTTGTGCTGTTGCTGACCAGTGCTGTGTTATTTGCCAATCTGCTTGCACGCCGATTAGGCTATGAGGTTTTAAAGAAGGGGTTTTATCATAGTCAATTGCATCAACATCATCATGATCTGCAACCCCAACAATGGCTCGCGCAAAGCCTGATATCTCAGGTTTTGAACTAGCAAGTGCGATATTGGAGTATCCTAAAACAGCTGTAACGAATACAGCTAGGTAAACACGTGACATACAGGAAACTAACATTTATCTAATCCAGTCCTTGGTTCATTCGGTTGTTTTATGTATTGAATAAACAACTTAACCTGTTTGTTATTGGAGTACAAGTTATCGGCTTAGAATAAAAATAAATAAGGCCGCAATGCGGCCTTATTACACAATAACCCTCATTAAAGGCTATTTATTATTCATGATCCAATGGCTTAGTAAGCGTACACCATGGCCAGTACCACCAGCAGGGTTTACACCTTTGTCAGCAGAAATTAATGCGTTACCAGCAATATCTAGGTGAACCCATTTAGTATCACCAGCAAATTGTTGCAAGAAGGTTGCCGCAGTTGTCGCGCCTGGGCCACCACTACCGATATTTGTTAAATCAGCAATTGGGCTTTTCAGCTTGTCTTTATAGCCTAATGGCAAGCGCCATACTTTTTCATCAACCGCTTTGCCTGAAACGGTTAGTTGAGATACTAAGTTATCATCTTCACTGAAGATAGCAGTGTAACGATCACCTAAAGCACGCACTTTCGAACCAGTAAGCGTTGCAACATCAACCATGATTTCTGGCTTATATTTATCACGCGCGTACCACATACCATCAGCAACAACCAAACGGCCTTCAGCATCGGTGTTTAAAATCTCAACACTTAAACCTTCTGCAGTTTCAACGACATCACCAGGAGCAACAGACGTTTCAGAAACCATGTTTGCCGCCATTGCCATTACAGCAACAACATTCACATCTGCTTCTTGTAATGCTAATGCTTTCACTGTACCTAATACAGCGGCAGCGCCGGCCATATCAGACTTCATGCGAGCAATTGATTTACCCGTTTTAACATTATAACCACCTGAATCAAAGGTGATTCCTTTACCAACAAGGGCAATAGGGGTATCGTTGTTTCCTTCCCAGTGTGCAACAACTAGGCGTGAACCTTCAGCTGAACCACGACCAACAGCATGTAGAGCACCCATACCTAGTTTTTTGATTTGACGTGGCTTTAATACCTTAACTTTAACGCCCAGTTTCTTTAATTCTTTTGCTGCAGCAGCAAAGTGAACTGGGTTCATTTCAGTTGGAACTTCTGAGGTTAAATCACGCGCTAAGAATACACCTGCTTCAACAGCTTCAAGTTGTTTGTAAGTTGTTTTTGCTTGTTGAGGTTGATTAACACGTAAACTGTAATTCTTCTCGGCAGGTTTTTTCTTTGATAGGTATTTATCAAATTTATAAGCACGTAAGCTAATGCCATGCGCTAATTCAGCAGCAAAGCTAGCGTTGCTTTGATTATCACTAATACCCTTAGTGAAGATTTGAATATCTTGGGCATCAGTTTTTGATAATTTAGCGCTTAAGCTTGCACCAATCTTATTGACAGCACCTGCATTTAGCTCTGTAGAATCACCTAAGCCAACAACAATAACGCGGTCAGCATCGATACCTGCTGGGGCTAATACTTCAACAACTTGCTTGCTGTCACCTTTAAACTTAGCAACAGACAATGATTTCATTAACTGGTCGTTAGACTGTTTATTTAATTGAGCAAGGCCTGCTGATGGTGTGTCGCCAGCTTGGAATACAACAATAGCGTCGGCTTTTTTAGCTTGGTCGCTAAAGTTAAATGTTTCAGCTTGTGCTGTAGCGGTAAGAGCAACAGAAAGCGATAGAGTCAAAAGAGACTTTTTAATAGACATAATTTCCTCAGAGAAATAGTTTAAGGTGCAGATTTATTGTTATTGTAAAAACCAACGAATTATGACATTTTATGTCTCTCGTTTGGGGATTATTTTACAAAAAACCTTAACAAATTGTTACATGATAACAAATCATGTAACGAGTGACGGAGAAGCTAATGAATTAGCTCTTCATTTCCCTCAATAAATTCACTGACTCCCCCATTTACGTGCAAATCACATATAAGTTTAGGCGACCCATCACTATTTAGCTCTAAATATCCCAAGCCACTTTGCTCGCTCAGCCGAACTTTATTATTATTTGCCAAGTTGCGTCCTTTGACTCTCATCGCACGGCGCTTAGTAAAGAAATTTAACGGAGACAACGAGCCATACAACCAACGGTTAAGTTTATCTAAAATACCAATCAAGGGCTGCGGAAATTGATTTTTGATCCCACTCGACGTTATTTGCCAAATTTTTGGGGACTGGTCGCTAAAACGCAATTCAATATCGTATACAAACGAATAGTGAACATCACCCGATAAGATGATGAAATGCTGCGGCGTTCGCGGATGCTTAAAAATATTAAGCATCGTGCTGGCCGACCCCGGGTGGGCCATCCAGTTTTCAGCATCCACTGCCAGCGGATGACCACAGGCTGTGACCATACGCTGAATAGTTTCAATCACTTTTACGCCAAAAATAGGCGCAGGTGAAACAAGAATAATTGAGTCATGTCCAATCAGCTCTTGTTGTAATTCACACATCGCCTCCCAATCCATCAAGCCAGATGGATGATTGATGTCCGTTTCTGAGCGCCAACGCCGAGTTCGGCTATCAAGCACCACTAATTTTGGCTGCGTTTCAACTGTATATTGCCATCCCGAAAATTGCAGTAAGTGGTCAATGAAGCGCTCTTGATTATGCTGATTAGGGTGTTGTTGATATTGGTCGGCTATCTGCCAAAAATCGCCCTTAAAGCGCGCTGGATCGTTACCCCAGCCTTGGCATAACCAGTAGCCAAATAGCGTGTTACCAATAATGCGTTTGGCAAATGGATTATTATAAGCCGCTTGCTCCCAACCAGCAGTTAAGTTCCAATCATCGGTGACATCATGGTCATCAAAAATCATATAGGTTGGTACGTGAGCCAATAAGCGTTGTACTTTATCAAGACCCGACACAAAAGCTCTTATCACAACCAACTCTTCGTCCCATAGCGCTTGATGCTCAGGTGTGATATCAACCCCTTCAAAGGTTATTTCTTGCCACAATGTTGGCGACCACACCAGCAAATACATCGCAATAGTTTCAGCGAAGCTAATCAAATGATTATGGGCATAGGTTGAAGTAAAAATCGCCTGTTTTTGCTGAGCCCGATACCACGTTGGTTGTGTGCTTGTTTGCGGTAAAATATTTTCACGTTGATAATATTGCCCTGCCAACTGGTGCAACTCTTCACTATCGCCAATATTAGCGTCAATAAAGGTTTCATCATGCAAACCAAGTAACGCAATCACTTGATGAATAGCATAAAGTGTCGGGCCAGCGACATGATCCGCGTAGATTTGATCTCCACTCATCATCAGTAATGCGGGGCGCTGCTTATTATCATCTAACACAGAGCCAACCAGACGATCACCTGCCAGTAAACTGTCGTCACTGTCGTGATGAGGGTTACGACAAGAGCCATGTAGCAGGTTATCAACCTCAAGTTGAACCATTAGTGACGGTCGCTTTTTCCCCGCATACACCAAATGACTAGCGATCTCTGCCAGCGACTTAACTTGCGAACCACACTGCAGGTGCAGGTCGTACTCTAAATAAGTATCTTGGGGTAACGACAGTTTTACATCCAGCAAGTGAATAACGGCATACTTACCGACACGAAAAGTCGTTAATACGTCAGAAGTTAATTTCACTTCTTCAATGACTTGTTCATCTTGATAACAACTAAATGTGCCTTGACACTCGAAAGGGCTAACCCACCATAAGGTAAACTGCTGTGCTGTAACACGACGTAGAATTGGTCCAGCTAATATCTCTGATAACACGAAACGATCCAATAAATTTACTCCAGAGCTGTTATCGCCCAAAATGTCATGAATAGCAAGCTCATCACAATTAAATTAACCCGACCCTCACAAAGATCACCGGATACAATACTCAATCAACTTAAAATGCGGTATATTCACACCAATTAATTAATCAATACCAACACCATCAATTAAGTCATCATCTTATGAGAAGGATTGGTATCAGCATTCTTCGGAGACTGTTATGCCAGCATTAGGCACGTTATACATTGTTTCTGCACCTAGCGGTGCCGGTAAGTCGAGTTTAATTTCAGCATTGATTGAGAAAAACACTAATAATGACTTACAAGTATCAGTCTCTCATACCACACGCCAACCTCGTCCAGGAGAGGTTAACGGTCAACATTATCATTTCGTAGACGTTGATGGTTTTAAATCATTAATCAATGACGGTGTATTCTTTGAATGGGCTGAAGTATTTGGCAACTATTACGGTACATCACGTACGGTCATCGAGCAGCAGTTAGCGAATGGTATTGATGTATTTCTTGATATCGACTGGCAAGGTGCGCGCCAAGTGAAAGAACTCATGCCACAAGCCAAAGGTATTTTCATTTTACCACCGTCTCGTACTGAGCTTGAACGACGCCTCGTTGGCCGTGGAACTGACAGTGATGAAGTGATCGCTTCACGCATGCAAAAAGCGATAAGTGAAATGTCACATTATAATGAGTATGATTATTTACTAATTAATGATAGCTTTGAACAAGCATTACAAGATTTTGATGCAATAATTAAAGGAAATCGCCTAATCCAGCAGCAGCAAGCAATAAAACATTGCGATATGCTAAAAGATCTATTGGCAGAGTAGCTTAAATCGAGTACACTTTTGCGTCATTTTTTTACCCATTAATTAATAGGAGTTATCCATGGCTCGCGTAACAGTTGAAGATGCTTTAGATCAAGTTGGCAACCGTTTTGACTTAATCCTAGTGGCAGCGCGTCGTGCTCGTCAGTTAGCAAACGGCGGCCAAGAGGCTCTAGTTGAAGAAGAAAACGATAAGCCTACAGTAGTAGCGCTACGTGAAATCGAAAAAGGTCTAGTGACCAATGAAACAATGGATGAGTGTGAGCGCTTAGTTCAACGTGAACAAGAAGCTGCAGAGCTAGCGGCAGTTGCTGCTATTGCTGAAGGTCGCATCGGTTAATCCACGCTGCCCCCTCATCCTAATATTATCGGGGTGATCATTGTATCTTATAGAAAACCTTGTCGAGGTAGTGTCTAGCTACCTCGAACCATCTCATGTTAAAGAGATAGAACAAGCCTATCGCGTTGCCAAAGCGGCTCACGAAGGTCAATTCCGTTCCTCTGGTGAACCTTACGTTACCCATCCTGTTGCTGTGTGCCAAATCTTGGCTGATATGCGTCTTGATCACGAAACATTAATTGCAGCCTTACTGCATGATGTCATCGAGGACACGCCAGTAACCCAAGAAGAATTAGCTGCCGAGTTTGGTGAAACGGTAGGTGAGCTTGTTGAAGGCGTATCTAAGTTAGATAAGCTAAAATTCCGTAATCAACAAGAAGCCCAAGCAGAAAACTTCCGAAAAATGATGATGGCGATGGTGCAAGATTTACGAGTGATATTAATCAAACTCGCCGATCGCACGCATAACATGCGCACCTTAGGATCATTACGCCCCGATAAACGACGTCGTATTTCCCGTGAAACACTCGATATTTATGCACCGATCGCCAATCGCCTCGGTATCCATAATATAAAGTACGAACTTGAAGAGCTTGGCTTTAAAGGTTTGTACCCAAATCGTTTCCGCGTTTTAAGCGAAGTCGTGCGTTATGCTAAAGGCAACCGCAAAGAAGTACTACAAAACGTTGAGCAAGAAATTAGCGGACGTATTGAAGAAGCGGGCATCAAAGCAGAAATCGTCGGTCGTCAAAAGAACCTTTACTCAATCTATAACAAGATGCGCAGTAAAGAGATCCAATTTGAAGATGTGATGGACATTTATGCCTTCCGCATTATCGTTGACGACATTGATACCTGTTACCGCTGTTTAGGCGCTATGCACACGCTATATAAACCGCGTCCAGGTCGTTTTAAAGATTATATTGCGCTACCTAAGGCCAATGGCTATCAATCGTTGCACACTTCGTTATTAGGCCCTCATGGTATCCCAGTGGAAGTACAAATTCGTACCGATCACATGGACCAAATGGCCGATAAAGGGGTTGCTGCCCATTGGGTTTATAAAAATGATGACGATCAAGGCACTACGGCACAAATTCGTGCCCGTCGTTGGATCCAAAGTCTTCATGAACTACAGCAAAGTGCGGGTAACTCGTTTGAGTTTATTGAAAACGTTAAAACCGATTTATTCCCGGAAGAAATTTACGTCTTCACCCCTGACAGCCGTCTACTAGAATTACCAGCAGGTTCAACAGCAGTCGATTTCGCTTATGCGGTACATACCGATGTCGGTAACTCTTGTGTTGGCGCACGTATTGACCGTCAGGCATACCCGTTAAGCCAACCACTGGCGAATGGTCAGACAGTAGAAGTCATCACTGCACCGGGTTCACAGCCTAACGCAGCTTGGTTAAACTTTGTTGTTACCGCTCGAGCACGCTCTAAAATTCGTCAAGTATTAAAGAGCCGTCACACGGAAGAGTCTATTAAGCTTGGCCGTCGTCTGCTCAAACATGCGATGGGCGATATCGATTTAGATACGCTCGACCCAGCCAAAGTCGAACAAGTGGTTAAAGACACCAACAATGAAAGTTTCGACAGTTTATTGTCTAACATTGGTTTAGGTAACGCGATGAGCTTAGCCATTGCCCATCAGCTTTCTGATGGTAATTTAAGCAATGGTAATAGTGACCATAAAGTCGCGATCAAAGGCGCTGAAGGCATGTTAGTGACTTACGCTAAATGCTGTCGTCCTATACCTGGTGATCCTATCATTGCTCATTTAAGTCCGGGGAAAGGTTTGGTTATTCATATCGAATCTTGCGCCAATATCGCAGGGTTTGAGAAAGAAAAAGATAAATACCTTCACGTGCAGTGGGATAATGACGGGGAAGAAGAATACGTTACCGCTATCCGTGTCGATATGGTTAACCATCAGGGTATCTTAGCTGCGGTAACCACGGCAATTGCTCAAGCGGGAGCGAATATCCATTCGATGACCACAGAAGAAAAAGAAGGCAAGATTTATACAATCGATGCTAACTTAAGTGTCAAAGACCGTATCCACATGGCTAACGTATTACGTAAAGTTCGTGTATTACCTGATGTGATTAAAGTATTAAGAACTAAACATTAATTGGAAGAGAGTTATCATGGCAAATAAAGAAATTATTTCGACTGACAATGCACCACAAGCGATTGGCACATATAGCCAAGCGGTTAAAGTTGATAATACAGTGTACCTTTCTGGGCAAATCCCACTGGTTCCAGCAACCATGGAAATGGTAAGCGAAGACTTTGCAGAACAAGTTGTTCAAGTATTTGAAAACTTAAAATCTGTGTGTGAAGCATCAGGCGGTTCAATAAACGATATCGTTAAGCTTAATATCTTTATGACAGATCTTAATAACTTTGCTACGGTTAATGAAATCATGGCTAAATACTTCAGCCAACCTTACCCTGCTCGTGCAGCGCTAGGTGTGCGTGCTTTACCAAAAGGCAGCCAGGTTGAAATGGATGGGGTAATGGTTCTGTAAATCCAAGACCCTATAAAAGGCCGCTGTACTGTCATTTTGGTGACTTACAGCGGCTTTTTTGTATCACCTAGTTTTTTGTACTATTGACATTAGTGAGGTTATTGTTGAAATTAATAAGCCTATCCATTACCCCAAGTAACCACTATGTTACAGCGAACTAGTATGTTGGCATCACCGTTAACCGACCTTAAAGGGGTTGGGGCTAAAATGGCTGAGAAACTGGCCAAGCTTGAACTTTATACCATTGAAGATCTACTGTTTCACCTACCTAATCGTTATGAAGATCGCACTACACTCTATACGTTAAATCAAATTCGCCCTGGTGATCATGTTAGCTTTATCGCAACTATCGAATACAGTGAAATTTTAGATGGCCGTCGTAAACGATTGATTTGCCATGTCAGTGATGACTTTGGCCGTGCCTCATTGGTCTTTTTTCATTTTAATGCCAGTCAGAAAAACGCACTGGCCACAGGTAAAACGATTCGCTGTTTTGGCGAGATAAAGATTGGCGCACGTGGCTTAGAGGTGGTACATCCTGAATATAAGCTAATCAGCGAATACTCCAATACAGCATTAGAAGAAACACTAACCCCGGTTTATCCGGCAACGGACGGTGTCAAGCAATTAACCTTAAGAGGCTTAGCGAACCAAGCAATTGATTATTTAAAGCGCTATCAAATTAATGATCTGTTACCCGCAGGGCTTTATCCCGAGCAAACGTCATTAACCGAGGCCTTGTTGTTTATCCACCAGCCACCACCCGATGCAGATATTGAGCTATTGACGCTGGGTCAGCACCCAATGCAACAGCGGTTAGTTATCGAAGAACTGATCGCCCACAATTTATCAATGCTGCAAGCACGTGAGCAATCACAACAGCTCATTGCCAATAAGGTTGAGCCGACGAACCCGCTTGAGTCACAATTTCTAGCACAGCTACCTTTCGCACCAACAGGCGCACAACAACGAGTAATAGCTGAGATAAAACAAGATCTAAATCAACCTAAGCCGATGATGCGTTTAGTGCAAGGGGACGTCGGTTCAGGTAAAACGCTCGTGGCAGCAATGGCTGCATTAGGTGCTCTATTTCAGCAGCAACAAGTCGTATTAATGGCTCCAACGGAATTATTAGCCGAACAACACGCCCTAACATTTGCTCAATGGTTGGAGCCTCTAGGTATCAAAGTAGGTTGGCTTGCCGGTAAACTCAAAGGCAAAGCACGTACAAAGACACTTGAGCAGATTGCCAGTGGTGAAATTCAAATGCTCGTTGGTACTCATGCGGTGTTTCAACAAGAAGTCGAATACAATAATTTGGTGTTGGTAATCATTGATGAACAGCATCGCTTTGGTGTACATCAACGCCTTGCGTTACGAGAAAAAGGCATGCAGGGGCAATTCTATCCACATCAATTAATCATGACAGCCACGCCAATCCCTCGCACTTTGGCGATGACGGCCTATGCCGACCTTGATACTTCAATTATTGATGAACTGCCCCCTGGTCGAACGCCTGTAACGACTGTTGCAGTGAGCGATCAACGACGCAATGAAGTCATTGAGCGTGTACGCCAGGCCTGTTTAGCTGGACGACAGAGTTATTGGGTCTGTACACTGATTGATGAGTCTGAGGTGTTACAGTGTCAAGCAGCTGAACAAACGGCTCAGGAACTTAATACGATTTTGAGTGACTTAAACATAGGTTTAGTACACGGTCGTATGAAAGCGAAAGAAAAACAATTAGTGATGGAACAGTTTAAGCAAGGTGAGATTCATCTGCTGGTTGCTACAACTGTCATTGAAGTGGGCGTTGATGTGCCCAATGCAAGTTTAATGATTATTGAAAACCCTGAACGCTTAGGGTTGGCTCAGTTGCATCAGTTAAGGGGACGTGTTGGCCGTGGCAGTATCGAAAGTCACTGTGTATTGCTATATCACAGTCCACTGTCGATGACCGCGAGTAAACGTTTAGGCGTATTACGCGATACTAACGATGGTTTTATCATCGCACAAAAAGATTTAGAAATCCGCGGCCCGGGAGAAGTATTAGGCACCAAGCAAACTGGATTAGCGGACTTAAAAATAGCGGACTTAGTAAGAGATCAGCAATTGATCCCATTAGTCGGCCATTTAGCACCCAAGTTAGTTGCCCATTATCCAGAATGGGTTAACCCAATTGTAAAGCGTTGGTTAGGCAATCGTAGCCATTATAATCAAGCTTAAAATGTTGAGGGAAGGTTATGCAACAAAGTGAACAATCAGAACAAAAGAATTCAATGATGGTATATATCATTGCAGCAGTCATATTAATTGGCACCACGGTCGGCGTTATTCTTTACAATAGCACTAACAAGGCGCCCGAAATAAGCGAGATCCCCGACCCAGAGCCCGTAATGACAGAGTCCGTCTATACGCCTGAGCCCGAGCTAGAACCAGAGCCAATGACTCAAGAGGCTATTGATCCCGTCGAGACGCCTGAGATGGTTGAGCAACCTCAACCAGAAATTGTCACTCCACCGCCATTACCATCCTTGGAAGCATCTGACCCTGTCGTACTCGAAAAAACGCTACAACTGTCATGGCTACCTCAGCTCTCTTCAACATTGCTGCATAAAGATATCCTACTTAACTTTGTCACATTTACCGACAATTTTTCACGTGGTGATTTGGCCACAAAGTTTTCACCGATTAATAAGCCAAATAATAAGTTTTCAGTGTATGAAGTAGATAATGAGATTTACCTAGATGAAGCTAGTTATCAGCGCTATAGCCATTATGTTGATATTATTAATTCATTAAATATCGATCTCGCAGTTAAACATTATCAGTATCTGATGCCTTTAATTAACCAAGCTTACAGTGAGCTAGGCTACCCTGACGACAGCTTCAATGACACACTAATTAGTGCCATAGAGGTCATGCTAGATGCGCCCACAATTCGTGAACCGATAAAGCTTATCGCACCATCAGCAATGTACAAATTTGCGGATAGCGAACTAGAGTCATTACCAGCAGCACAAAAACTCATGCTGCGTATGGGGCCGGAAAACACGACCAAACTCCGCCCTAAGCTACAGCAAATACAACGAGCATTATCGGAGCTATAGCGGCTCAATGCATGCCGGAACGACTAGGTTAAGGTGCCACAACCTAACATCCTGAAAGGGTTTAATTCAGGAACTTTGTGTGGCTGTTAAGTGCGAGATTCCGGCTACAAGCATGCCGGAACGACGAGGTTAAGGTGCCACAACCTAACATCCTGAAAGGGTTTAATTCAGGAGCTTTGTGTGGCTGTTAAGTGCGAGATTCCGGCTAAAAACATGCCAGAGCGACAAGGTTAAGGTGTCACTACCTGTCATCCTGAAAGGGTTTAATTCAGGAACTTTGTGTGGCTGTTGAGTGCGAGGTTCCGGCTACAAGCATGCCAGAGCGACAAGGTTAAGGTGTCACTACCTGTCATCCTGAAAGGGTTTAATTCAGGAACTTTGTGTGGCTGTTAAGTGCGAGATTCCGGCTAAAAGCATGCCGGAACGACGATGTTAAGGTGCCACAACCTGTCATCCTGAAAGGGTTTAATTCAGGAACTTTGTGTGGCTGTTAAGTGCGAGATTCCGGCTAAAAGCATGCCGGAACGACTAGGTTAAGGTGCCACAACCTGTCATCCTGAAAGGGTTTAATTCAGGAACTTTGTGTGGCTGTTGAGTGCGCGGTTCCGGCTACAAGCATGCCGGAACGACGATGATGTGGAGTCCCCACCTCGTCGTCCTGAAAGTGTTTTATTCAGGATCCCGCCTTGTGATAACAAGAGAGATTCCGGCTACAAGCATGCCGGAACGACGATGATGTGGAGTGCCCCACCTCGTCGTCCTGAAAGGGTTTTATTCAGGATCTCACCTTGTATTAACTAGGGCGATTTCGGCTAAAGGCATGCCTGAACTTCAGAGTTAGCTATTTGGTTTTTGGCAAAATAACATAACGACCATTAAAAACTGCGCCTGCTTGATCGCTATCGCCACTGTGCATATTAACACTCAACTCAATGCTCACTTTTTCTCCTTTACTCAGTGGCAACAAACTGCTCATTTCGATCAAATGGTCAACTTCCCCTTTCGGGTCAGAAACGATAGGTTGACGATACTTAATCTCCCCTGTCGCTAAAACGATACTGCCACTAAGCCCTGAGCACTGTAAACGCAAGTGGATTAACCCCCAGCCAGTTAAAACGGCTTGAGAATAAATCGCACCAGCAAACATGCTTTGGTGAACATTAATACAATTTTTCATGTTTGCAGAAGTGGTCACATGCTTTTTGGTCGCTTGCGAAATATCCAACCCCATGAATTCAGTGAGCGGAATACCCTCATGCCAAGTTGATACCAGCCTTTTCACTGCCTGAGGGAGAATACAGGCAAATGCATCCACACCAACCTGACTAAAGCCAAGCGCCTGCCAAAACCCATTCGCGCTATGTGCGGTTAAACGTTCAAACTCATCATCACTAGCTTGCTTCATTAAGCGTTTTACCAGCGCACGACCAACACCTTGGCCACGGGATGCTTCTGTCACAACCACATCAACCTGTGCTTCATGGTCATGTTGTTGAAATAAAATACCTGCTGCAACAATCTGTTCTTGCTCATTAAAAGCAACGATATACTGCCCTTGGCGAAGCTCGTAGTTCACCATAAACTGGCATAACAACATATTATCGCTAGGTACGGTTTGCCATGTTAACTGCATTGTCAGCCTCTATACTTTCAAAGAAAACGTTACAGGGCCATCATTAGTTAATGACACCTGCATATCTGCACCAAACTGCCCCGTATGAACATCAATATCTATCACCTTACAACGCTCAACAAAGTGCTCATATAACGACTCAGCAAGTGCAGGAGTTGCAGCCGATGAAAAGCCCGGCCTTAAACCTTTTTTAGTGTCTGCAGCCAAAGTAAATTGGGATACTACCAATAACTGCCCTGAAATATCGTTCAAGCTTAGGTTCATCTTATCTTCGTCATCATTGAATACACGATAGCTAGTGACCTTTTTAACAAGTTTATCCGCTAATGCTGGCGTGTCTTCTCGTTCTACTCCTAACAGAACCAATAAGCCCTGACCTATCTCACCAACGACCTGGTTATTAACTTCAACCTTGGCCTGCTTAACCCGCTGAATTAGCGCAATCATTCCTACCTCTTTATTATTAGTATAGCCAGTCGGCCATTTTATCTGTTGCTTGAATTAGTGCGTCGATCACGCCCGGCTCTCCACTAGAGTGCCCAGCACCCGGTACAATTTGTAGCTGACAGTTATCCCACTTTTCGGCAAGTAATTGTGACCCTTCGAGTTTACATACCATGTCATAACGTCCATGAACTAAAACAGCCGCAATCGCCGCTAATTTATCAATATTATCCACGATAAAGTTTTCAGGCATAAAGCAATGATGACTATAGAAGTGGCTTTCTATCTTGGCTAAAGCCAATGCTTGTTGGGTTTGCCCAAAACGGTGCTTGGCATCATGTAGGGGCAACAGGTGAGAAAGCCCCCCTTTCCAAATTGACCACTGCCTTGCCGCACTTAACTGTTCAAATTCGTTAGCTTCAGAGAACAGCCTCCGATAGCCTTCAATAGGATCGCTCCTATCCTCAACAGCCAGCGGATGGCTAAAATCTCGATAGTGATCAGGATAAACTTGTGCAGCGCCCCCTTGTGGAAAGAAACGCCACTCCAAATCTTGTCGCCGTCCGAGAAAAGGGCTTCTAAGTACAAACGCATGAATGTGTTGAGGGTAAGAAAAGCCATAACGAAGGGCCAATTGTGCCCCCCAAGAGCCACCAAAAACTAACCATTTGTCAATACCAAAGCGCTTCCTTACTTTTTCAATATCTTCAACCAATTGCTCCGTATTATTCTCTGCTAATTCACCGTATGGCAACGATTTACCACAACCGCGCTGATCAAATAAAATAATACGATAGCGTGCTGGATCAAAAAATTGAGATAATCGTTGCGAACGACCTCCTCCCGGCCCCCCATGTAACACAATAACAGGGATCCCTTCTGGATTACCGCTTTGGGAGACCGACAGCGTATGTAATAACGAAACATTAACAAAGGTTTCGCTATAAGGCTTTATCGCTGGATATAGGTTGTGCATCTACTTCCACCTCAGTTAAGTGTGAAGGTTGAGCGGAGTCGTGCTCATCAAGAACAGGAACCAAATCTGGCTCTTCAGCTTCTTCTCCAGCATAAAACTCAGGTAAGCCAGCCGTTAGCTCAGCGCCAATTAACACCACAATCCAAGATAAGTAAACCCAAACAAACAAAATTGGAATGGCAGCTAACGCACCATAAATTGCTTGATACGATGGAAAATTACTGACATATAACGCGAAGCCTTTCTTGGTTAACTCAAATAAAAGTGCAGCCACAATCGCACCAACCAAGGCATCTAAGAACCTAACCCTGACATTAGGTACCATCAGATAAACCATCAAAAATGCCAACACCGAGAAGAATAAAGGCAGCCACCGTAAGAAGAATGACATCACACCACTAAACACGCCTTCTTCAAGCCCTCCAAGGCTTAATACATAAGAAGAAATAGCAATACTAGCACCTAAGAATAATGGGCCGAGTGTTAACACCATCCAATAGATCGAAAATGATATCACTAGCGGCCTTTTCCGTGGGCTGCGCCATATTTGATTCAACATCTTATCGATATTTGAAATCAATAGCAGCGCAACTACAACCAAAGCAACAATACTGATCGCACTCATCTTTGAAGCGTTATCAACGAACTCAGCAATATTTTGCTGGACCACATCCCCCGCCGCAGGAATAAAATTCTCATACACATAACCTTCAATTTGTGTTCGCATTGAGCTAAACACTGGGAAAGCGGACAGAACAGAGAACACTACCGATAGTAAAGGGACGATTGACAATAATGAAATGTAAGCGAGGTAGCCTGCGACAATCCTCAACTTATTTTGTTTAGCGCGCTGAAAGATATGCACCAACAAATGCGGGATGCTAGAGAAACGTGAAACAACCTTGTTTAATGAGAAAGAATTATCCAATTGGTTAACCTTTTATAAAAGTCCTAATATTTTCTTATCATACCAATCCACATAAATTTGTTACAATATTTTGTATTGTAATAGTATTTAGCCACATATCGTTTTATGCTAAACCGCTATATAGAATGAAGAAAATAATTTCAATGAAGTAGCTATAAGCATAGCAGCTACCACTATCAATAATAAGGATAAAGTGAATGTTAAAGTCCCTGATCATATCAGTTGCACTATTTAGCTTAGTCGGTTGTCAGACTGCGATGTACAGCGCAATGGAAAAAGTTGGTTTTCATAAACGTGATATTTTAGTTGATCGAGTTGAAGACGCCCGTGACGCACAAGATGATGCGCAGCAACAATTCACCTCCGCATTAGATGAGCTAAGCACACTGATAAATTTTGATGGCGGTGATATCGAAGACGTCTACAACACGTTAAATGATCAATATATTGCTAGCCAAGATGCCGCAGATAATGTGTCAAAACGCATTGGTAAAATAGAACATGTTGCCGCCGCACTTTTTGACGAGTGGGAAGAAGAAATAACTCAATACACTAGCGATAGTTTCAAGCGCAGCAGCCAACAACAGTTACGCAGCACCAAGCGTTCCTACGCTAAGCTAGTGAAATCAATGCGCCGCTCAGAGTCAAAAATGGCACCAGTACTAAACTCACTAAAAGATAATGTGCTGTATTTAAAACATAATCTAAATGCCAGTGCGATCAACGCCATTGGCTTAGAGTTTAAAACTCTCCAGAAAGAAATTAAAGTCTTAGTCAATGAAGTCAACAGCTCTATTGCTGAATCGAATAAGTTTATCGAGCAACTCAATACGAAATAAATTGATTCCTTAAACAAGCAACTAATACTCCTACAAGCGATGTAGGAGTATACTAGGACTCTTTATCAACGCCCAATGGCGTATTTCCATTAATTAGGCTAACCATCATGAGTATCGAAGCGACACTACAGCTACGTAGCAATTCACAATGCGAGCTGTGTAGTAGTAATAGCAACTTAACCGTTTACGAAGTTCCACCTACAGAAGCCCATTCAGATAAATGCGTATTGTTGTGTGATAAGTGCCATGATGAAATCACTCAAGCTGAGCGCTTAGATGTAAACCACTGGCGCTGTTTAAATGACAGCATGTGGAGTCAGGTTCCCGTTGTTCAGGTGATGGCTTATCGTATGCTAACACGCCTAATTAACGCTGGTGAGACTTGGGCACAAGATTTACTTGATATGCTTTATCTAGATGATGAGACGCTTGCATGGGCTAATAAAGGCAGTGCCGAGTTAAATAATGAAGAGCCACATCTTGATAGTAATGGGGCCGTATTATCAGCTGGTGATAATGTCGTTCTTATAAAAGACCTAGTGGTCAAAGGCGCAAACTTTACCGCAAAACGTGGAACCGCAGTACGCGGTATCTCTTTATCCCCAAACCCAGAGCACATCGAAGGTCGTGTTAATGGAACACGTATCGTGATCATCACTCAATACGTGAAAAAGATGTAAGCAGAACATCACTTTATTTGAGCCAGTGTTCGCACTGGCTTGACTAGACTGGGCTCCAGTCCACCTAAGCCCTTAAATACACTTAACATTGGGTTATTATTTCTAATCATCGCCTCTCCAATTAGCTTTGAACCCAATAAACTATAATGACCTTCATCATAATAGACAGGGAAGCCTCCCAAGTACGGCGTACAGTGCTTTTCATCACATAGTTCATTACGAGGGTCAAAATAATAGGCATTTTCATGATTCACCGTTTGCTGCTCAATAAAACGATTTATTGCATAGTTTTGAGTTGGAATACTAAAGCGCAGCGGGCTACACTCCAGATGAGGTAATCGAACCCGCCTAATCTCACACTCACTATTAAACGCAGCAAAGTAAGGGATTCGTGCAAGTACTATCACCCTGTTAACCTGTGATGATAAATGCTCGATACTCTTTGCCAAATCATCTCTAAATCCCTGCCCCCCATGTTTTTCATAGCTTGTCCACGCCCCGCCAATAATGACCGTATCAAACTCTTGAATAAAAGGTTTTACTTGATCACGATAATGCTGACAGTTTTCCCGCACTTTGAATTTAGGCCAATCGATAGGCTGATCTAAAAATAAAATCGGGCACGAGCTCACCGTAATATTACGGATCGAGAAGTTATACTCTTGTGCAAAAACGCGGAGCATTCCTAAATAATGAGCGGCATTAGAGTCGCCTAGCAATAGCACTTTAGGTTGCTCTTTTTCTGGGTAAACACAACGACTTTCCGTTAATGAACTTGCGTTAAACGTCGTATATTGACAATTATACTGATAACGCCACGCCGGCTTAATATCTATTGCAGCCTTGTAGGCATCCCATGAATAAAAATAATTAAGTTGATAGCGAATAATAAAGGTAAAGCCCACAGCTACAATCGATAAGGCTACTGTGGGTACGAAAAAATAACGTACAAAGACCTGACGAGTTGGTAACGTTAGTACCCGCAGTGGCTGCTCTACCAAGTAATAGCTAAGTTGTGCTAACGCAAAGGTTAACAAGAAAGCCGCAATGCCTATCGTTATCGTTATTTCAATAAAAGCATATTTCATTAATGCCAACAGTGGCCAATGCCACAAATAAGCAGAGTATGAAATCAGGCCAATCCCCGCCATGATGGTTGACGCTAAATAGCGATGGACCACCGTTTGAGATGTGGTTCCAGAAGCAAGTAACAAGACAACTCCAAGCACCGCTGGAAGTGCACCAAAACCGGGAATAGCATCCCCTTCATCAATCAAAAATAAGCTTGAAAAGATCAGCAGCAACCCAATCATCGCCATGCTCAACAGGGTGGATTTACCTAAGCGAGTACAATAGCCTTGGTCAATGGCCAATGCCAAAGCTCCTCCCGCCATCAGCTGCCAAGCTCGCGTCGGTAACATGTAATAGGTCAACGCTAGAAACGACGATAACAACCATTGCGCTAACAACAGTGAGAGTAAAGCAACGGCCACTACTATCGCTAACCGATATTGGCTAACATAGCGATGACACACTAAGCCACTTAATGCCAGTGGCCAAATAAAATAGAACTGCTCTTCGACACCTAATGACCATAGATGCAGTAATGGCAGTTCAGCACTATCACTGGCAAAATAGCTAGTATCGACAAACAGGTAGGCATAAATGTTAGATGCTGAAAACAAGGCGGCGAATAACGACTGTGCATAATTAAAAAAGTCATTTGGCGCTAGAATAATAAAACTCACTACAGAGGTCACAGTAAGCATTAATAACAGGGCTGGTAACAATCGTTGCGCCCGTCGTCGGTAAAACCTAACGTAATCAACACGCCCAGTACGACTGATATCTTTGAGCAGTAGCTGGGTTATAAGATAACCCGATAAGACAAAGAACATATCAACCCCTAAAAAGCCTCCTGGCAATAACTGAGGGTTGATATGAAAAATAACAACAGCAATAACGGCAATAGCTCTCATGCCGTCAATGTCAGAACGATATTGTTGATTATCCATGCGTTAGCCTATGTTCCTTTGTTACATAAGCTTAGACGAAGATAGAGAAAAAGTAGAATCAGGGACGCCGTTAAAGCGTTCGCATTATCTTTTCGCCTTGGTTAGGATGGTATCAAGACGATTTGCAAAATTTTGACGATCGGTTTGGCTTAATGGCGCAGGGCCACCAGTTTGTACGCCACTTGAGCGCATCGTATCCATGAAGTCTCGAATATTCAACCGTGCCTTTATGTTTTCTGTCGTGTGGAGCTCACCTCGTGGACTCAATGCTTGGCCACCTTTTTCAATCACTTCAGCGGCCAGAGGGATATCACCCGTGATGACTAAATCCCCTGCGGCTAATCTTAAGACAATTTCATCATCTGCAACATCAAAGCCAGAGCTTACTCGCAAAGTATTAATATACGGTGATGGCGGTACAGATAGTCCCTGATTAGCAACTAATGTCATTTCTGTCTGAGTGCGATGAGCCGCACGATAAAGTATCTCTTTAACCACAACCGGGCAGGCATCGGCATCAACCCATATTTTCATTTTTAGCCTTTTTCTAAACTAGGAGCACTGGCAAAAAAGTTTACCACATAATCCGCTTGTAGCCTTTTCCATCTTTGATCTTCTGGTTGAACAGGTTCAGCACTCAGAATACACACTCGCTCACCTTGCTCAAGTAATGCGCTTAATCGTTCATAAGAAAATACATCATCAACAAGTTCAGTCTCGGCATCACGACGGATTAACTCAATAACATCGGCACCAACATCTTGATTAAAAAAAGCAAAGTCTGCTTGCTGCATATAACGTAATGCGGCTAACGAAAGGCGATCTGAATTCGTCGGTGCCTCTACCACATACAGCTCACCTAGTGTGACAGCGTCATTATCAACCTGTTGAATTAATTGGTTGAAAGTTGCTTCTTGCTCTTGTTCATCAGTAATTTTACTCGATAAGAAAAAACGCTCCCAAAAAGCTCGACGCTTTGACACACTATCAAGTAAGCCCTTTATAATCTTGCGCTTACGCCCAGAAAATCGAGCTAAACTCCCTAATGTATTCGGGATCAACGTCTCTAAACGTTCACGCCAATAACGCACCAGCACGGGTGCGTCCCCTTCACTACTAATTGCAAACACCATCGGGCTGCGATCAATAATTGACGGTGTAATGAAATGGCAAAGCTCTGGAGAATCGACAACATTAGCAAAGATACCAAGTTGCTTTGCTTGTTTGCTAATCTGTTGATTAACTTTCGAATCTGAGGTTGCAACGAACACTAACTGCCTACCTGGTAATAAGGCCTCATCATAATATTGTGCTAAATGAGTTACCCTGCCTAACTCGACTTGCGCTGCAATACCATTAGACAGATCAGGAGACACAACCGTAATACTTGCAGGGGTCTTTAATAATAATTCCATTTTACGGGTGGCCACTTCGCCCCCACCCACAATTAAAACATCAAGTGTCTTTGCATCAACAAAAATTGGAAAATAATTCATCATTAACCCTTTTTAAGCATCACGATTCACAATAGGCTGCAAATATCCATTTTCATTAACATGTGCAGGGTCAAATTGATCAACAACCTGACCAATAACAATAAGCGCTGGCGGTTTAATATTATGCGCTTTAACTAGGTCCGGTAATGACTCCAAATTACCTCGAATAGTACGTTGCTGTGGGCAGGTACCTTTTTCTATAACAGCTGCGGGAGTCGATGCTAAACGCCCGTGCTCAATTAGCTTCTGGCTGATGATAGGTAACGAGTTAATTCCCATATAGAAAACGACGGTTTGACTATCATTACTTAATGATGTCCAAGGCAAATCAAGCTCACCTTCACTCTGTAAATGGCCAGTGATAAAACTACAGCCTTGAGCAACACCACGATGAGTTAATGGAATGCCTGCATAGGTCGTGCAAGCTGAAGCCGCAGTCATTCCAGGAACAACATGACAGCTAACGCCTCGCTCTAATAAGTATTCAGCTTCCTCACCACCACGACCAAAGACAAAAGGATCACCTCCTTTCAACCTGAGCACTTTTTTTCCTGCCAATGCTTGCTGCGCTAGAACCTCATTGATCCCCTCTTGAGGCAAGTGATGCTTCGCTTGCTTTTTCCCCACATAAATTTTTTCACAATAAGCTGGCAATAGATTCATGATTTCTTCACTAACTAAGCGGTCATAAACAGCCACTTCCGCTTGTGTGATAATACGTAATGCACGAATCGTTAATAACTCAGGATCACCTGGCCCAGCCCCAACCAAAGCAACTTCGCCTGCTTTTAAGGTGCTCTTCTCAGCTATTTTTTGCATTACATCATTCATTACTTTTCTCGGTCATATTGCTGCTATTTCCTGCAAGCTTATACCCAAACAGAATATGTAACAACAATTAAAGAGAAATTAGTTATATTAAAATTAGGCAAAAAAAATCACTAACATTACAGTTTAATGTTAGTGACTCTTATATAAGTGCTTTTTATAAAGCTTAATGAACGACGCCACCGCCCTCGTCAAACATGATCCCTTCTAATTGTGTAAAAGCTCGCTCTTGCCCGGGTAAATTAAACAACACCATTAAGATTACCCACTTTAAATCATCAACCGAGAACTCTTTGTTCTCAATTTCCATCGCTCTATCAATGACCATTTCACGGGTATCAGGGCCTAACACATTGATACATTCCAAAAAGTGTAAAAAGCCACGGCACTCAAGATCAAGGCGCATCATTTCTTGCTCGGTGAAAATACGGATTGAGCTAAGGCCATGCTCTCCGAGCGGCACATAATCTTGATTATCTTGCATTGATGCTAAGCGCTCAATCCAAGCCAAGGCTTTATAGACGGTTTCTTTTTGAAAGCCCGCTTCGGTTAATTCTTCAGTGAGCACTTTATTATCCATCATCACATTCATCTCGCTATGAATATAGTTCTCAAATAAATACATAAGACATTTGAACATCACGTATCTCCTTTTATTCGGATATAACCACCAGATACAGAAGTAATAAAACCAGACAGCTCTAAATGTAATAATCGCTCTAATACTTTATCTATAGTGATTTCGGTACGTAAAACAATTTGATCGACTGATGTAACCTCAAACCCAATATTGTCTAATACAATATCAAAAGGAAATTGAGCTTGAGAGGCTAAACGGTCAACATTCTTATGTTGCTGCGCTACCTGCGACAAACTATTTACAGGTAACTCATCTAAAATATCGGCCGTTGTAGCTATAAGTTTAGCACCTTGGTTAATTAATTTATGACAACCTGACACTTTTGGATTATTTATTGAGCCAGGAACAGCGAAAACCTCTCTATTTTGCTCTACCGCGAGACGCGCAGTTATTAACGAACCACTTCGGTTTGCGGCCTCAACGACAACAACCCCCAACGATAAACCACTCACTATTCTATTGCGTCGGGGAAACTGTGGAGCAAGCGGAGGCACATCAGGCCAAAACTCTGAAACTAATAACCCTTGCTGTTCAATCTGCTTCGCTAGTCCCTGATTTGTCTTAGGGTAAATATTATTAAGACCGCTCCCGAGCACAGCAATGGTTTTTCCATTAGCCGCCAAAGCTCCCTGATGCGCATAGCTATCGATACCGGCAGCCAAACCACTAGTCACGGTAAACCCAGCCCCAACTAATTCATAAGCAAAACGCTTCGCACTTTCTCGACCAGAAATTGTCGCTGCACGGCTACCTACGATTGATATTTGCTTATCCGATAGTAAACGACAATCACCACGGCAGAATAATAGTAATGGTGGTGATCCAATCTCTTTCAACAGTACAGGGTAATCATCATCGTAATAACTAATAATCTTATTCAAATTATCCTGAGCTAACCATTGGTATACAGCGGACAATTTATTGAGAGGAGGTTTTGTAAGGTGATCGATTTGTTTATTGTTAAAACCAAGTTTAGCTAACTCAGCTTTCGACAATGTAAATAAGTCAAACGGTGAGCATCCGCGTAGCTTTTGCTCAAGTCGATAAACGCCAAGTTGCGGCAGGCTATCTAAGATTAATAATTGAGTAGTTCTATCCATGAGTGTCTCCTTAGCTCCATGCGCCGAAACTAGTCGCAAAGGAGAACACCGTGTATCTAAATTATATTTTAGTTACGGGTTAATTAAATCATCACCTGTACGAATAGGTCGGTCAATTTTGGTCACTAAAGCATAGCTGATATTTTCAAAGCTTCTGAAAACCATCACCTGCCCACGGTAAACATTCGGTAAACGTTGTACTTCATCGTCCACAAAGTATGCTTTCACTTTATCGTAACGACGATAGTTTGCAGGGTCCCTTACTTCTCCATCTTCACCAACAAATTGAATCTTTCCTGGCTGGAATACTGAAAAAACACTGCCTGCGTTAATACCTTGCTGAGTACCACCATCGATAATGACCACATCGTTTTGTCCTGCTTCTCGAAAGTGCTCCGCTGAACCAACAATCGATGAACGGATATGCTTAGATGCTGCTTTTGGCATGAAGTACAGTGGTAAATCATCTTCTACTAGCGGCATCATTACATGACCGTTACTGACTTCACTTTCCACCGACAACAAACTTAAACGGCTAATAGCAGCGGACATTGTAACGCGAGCAGTAGCAACAAGTTCTAACTCTTGTCCTAAATGTTGCTGTGTTTGCGGTGATATAAAGTGACGCCCCTTACGGTAAACTCCATACTTAACGCCTTGTTTTAAAGTTTGATTAGCAAAAATAATATCACTCTTTTGATAATAAATAGCATCTCGCTCACTACCAACTAAAATCGGCAGCTCATCAACCTTACTCGCTGCAACTACGCGCTGATGGGTTAAGTAATGTTCAATATCTTTTAATGCCACCGTTGGAATAGGACGACGTTTATTACTCTTTCGACCATGACGTGTCATCGTCAAGGCAGGCTTGGCTTGGTTAACAATTAAACGAGGCTTGCCATCGACATAAATTAGACTAATTTTATCGCCAGGATAAATCCAATGAGGATCGGCAATTTGCGAGTTATAGCCCCAAAGTTCAGGCCAGCGCCAGGGCGTATTAAGAAATTTTGCCGAAATATCCCATAAGGTATCGCCTTTCACCACGATATATTCAGTTGGTGAGTTTTTCTTGACCTGTAATACATCAGCATGACTATTTGCAATGAACAAGAAAGCCAATGAAATAAAAACCAGTCGCAACATAGCAACATCCTTGTGTAATTAATTGGGATAACAGCGTTTTATAAATATATTTAAGCAACCCAAGCTGGATAATTCAACAATGAAGTTGCGATAACTCCCACTTAAACCAGATAAACCTGTAAAAGCGGTTGCTATATGTTTAAAATAAAAGCATATCACAGATTAAAAATATGCCTAAGCAGCTTAGGTAAAAGATACGAGAAAATTTATGGCTATCCTTAACGTTTTACGCTTTCCTGACCCAAGATTACGCACTGTCGCAAAAGAAGTTAGTGAAGTAACCCCTCAAGTGCAAAAGATCATCGATGACATGCAAGAGACCATGTACGACGAAAAAGGCGTTGGCTTAGCGGCAACACAAGTAAATATTCATCAACGCATTGTTGTAATGGATTGTTCCGAAGATGCGGATACGCCTATTATCTTGATCAACCCCGAGATTATTCGTCGTGAAGGTTCAATGCAAAATGAAGAAGGTTGTTTATCTGTACCTGGCACTTATGCCAGTGTTGAACGCGCAGAGTTCATCACGGTAAAAGCACTAGATCGTGACGGTGAGTCTTTCGAACTTGAGGCAAGTGGTTTACTGGCGATTTGTGTTCAGCATGAAATTGACCATTTAGACGGCAAGCTATTTGTTGATTACCTTTCGCCATTAAAACGCCAGCGCATCCAAAAGAAGCTAGAAAAAGAAGCCAAGCTATTAGCTAAAGAAGGGTAATTCATTGCAACCTCTACGTATTATATTTGCTGGAACACCCGATTTTGCTGCTAAGCACCTAGAGTCGCTCTTAAACTCACAGCACCAAGTTGTTGCAGTTTACACCAAAGAAGACACACCTTCAGGTCGCGGTAAAAAGTTACAACCTAGCGCTGTTAAAGTCTTAGCTCAGCAACATGATTTACCGGTGGTGCAACCAAAAACATTGCGCAATGCCGATGCTCAAACAGAGCTTTCAGCTTTTAATGCAGATTTGATGGTTGTAGTCGCTTATGGCTTAATCCTACCCATTGAAGTTTTAGAAGCTCCTCGATTGGGCTGCATCAATGTACACGGTTCATTACTGCCACGCTGGCGCGGTGCAGCACCAATTCAGCGCGCAATTTGGGCTGGAGATAAACAAAGCGGTGTAACGATTATGCAAATGGATGTCGGTCTCGATACAGGCCCGATGCTCCACAAAGCCGCCCTTGATATTGCCAGTGACGAAACCAGTAGCAGTTTATACGAACGTCTCGCCGAATTAGGCCCGCATGCATTAGTTGAAGCAATTGATTTATTAGCGCAAGACAAGCTAATTGCAGAGCCACAAGACGATGCCGCTGCAAACTATGCCGAAAAGCTATCAAAAGATGAAGCAAGAATCGACTGGCATGACAGCGCTACTCATATTGAACGTTGTGTTCGTGCCTTTAACCCGTGGCCAGTATCTTACTTTCAACTTGGCGATCAGGCGGTAAAAGTATGGCAAGCGAGTTTAAGTGATACAACGACATCTCAAGCACCAGGCACCATCGTTAAAGCCGATAAACACGGTATTGGAGTCGCTACAAGTGATGGCGTAATCAATTTAGAGAAATTACAATTCCCAGGCAAAAAAGCAATGGCAATTAGTGATGTCTTAAACAGTCGTAAAGCATTATTTGCT
The DNA here is from genome assembly GCA_002835545.1 of Alteromonadales bacterium alter-6D02. Lineage (GTDB taxonomy): Bacteria > Pseudomonadota > Gammaproteobacteria > Enterobacterales > Psychrobiaceae > Psychrobium. The sequence continues at coordinate 98,316 of PIZK01000008.1, read as the reverse complement.
CCTGACACAGTTTTGTAATTTAAAGGTTTAATCAATGAATTTACGTGCAGTCACCGCACAAATAATCGGCGCAGTTTTAGATAAAGGGGAATCGTTAGCAACAGCGCTTCCTGCTGCCCAAGGCCGATTGACCAACCCTAAAGATAAAGCGCTCTTACAAGAGCTTTGTTATGGCATCATGCGTGAACTGCCTCAACTTGAGTTCTACATCAATCGTTTGATGGATAAACCAATGACAGGTAAGCAGCGTGTTATCCATTATTTATTGCTAGTTGGAGCTTATCAACTGCTGCACACACGCATTCCAGCCCATGCAGCCCTCGGTGAAACCGTTGAAGCAACCAAAGATTTAAAGCGCCCTAAATTGAAAGGTCTAATCAATGGCGTTTTACGCAATCTTCAGCGTCAACACGAATCACTAAGTCAAGAAATGCCTACGAAGGCCCCGATAGCATATTGCCATCCAAGCTGGTTCATCAAACGAGTAAGCCAAGCTTACCCGAAACAATGGCAACAAATTCTTGAAGCTAACAACCAACGCTCTCCGATGTGGTTGCGTAATAATGCGAGTATGCAAACACGCGACGACTATCTAGCTCAATTAGCTGAATTAGAAATTGAAGCACACGCTGGCGTGTTAGGTGATAATAGTATTAAGCTGGTAAAACCAAGCCCAGTCGGGAAATTACCACAGTTTGATCAAGGGGCTTGTTCAGTACAAGATGGTGCAGCCCAACGTGCAGCTGAAATCCTAGGCGCTCAGCCGGGCGAGTTAGTATTAGATGCCTGTGCTGCACCTGGTGGAAAAACCTGTCATATCCTAGAAAGCGCTCAAGGAGTTGAGGTTGTTGCGCTTGATTGCGATCAACAACGCTTAGAGCGGGTTCAACAAAACTTAGATCGTATCGGGTTAAACGCACAACTTATTTGTGGCGATGGCACCCAACCTCAAGAATGGTGGCAAGGGGCACAATTTGATCGCATTTTATTAGATGCACCTTGTTCTGCTACAGGGGTTATCCGTCGAAATCCTGACATCAAGTGGTTACGTCGTGATAGTGATATCGCGCAACTTGTTGAGCTACAAAAGCAAATTCTTGAAGCTTGTTGGTCATTATTAAAATCTGGCGGTACACTCGTCTATGCAACTTGCTCAGTGCTGCCCGATGAAAATAGTGAACAAATTAAACAATTTTTGCAGCAACACACCGATGCAAGCTTACAGCCATTACACCAAGATGACACACCACAACAACCGGGCTTGCAGTTGTTACCCGGACAAGATGATGTCGATGGTTTCTATTACGCGAAGTTAACCAAAGCATAAAAGCATAGTTGGAAAGATTAAGGAAAAGTCTGTGAAAATAATTATCTTAGGTGCAGGTCAGGTAGGTGGTAGCCTTGCGGAAAACCTTGTCGGTGAAGATAGCGATATTACCCTCGTGGATAGTAATCGTGATGCGTTAGCCGAACTCAAAGATAAATTAGACTTAAGAGCGGTATATGGCCACGCTGCGCACCCTCAAGTATTACTTGAAGCGGGTGCTGACGATGCGGACTTATTAATTGCCGTGACTAACTCAGACGAAATCAACATGACCGCATGTCAGGTTGCTTATACCTTATTTAATTTGCCCACAAAAATCGCGCGAATACGAAATGAAGATTACATTGATTACGCGCGATCGCTTTTTTATTCCAGCAAGCAGCAATGTAAAGACAATCACTCTAACAAGCCCATGAAAGGCGGCTTTGTTATCGATGAATTGATCGCCCCTGAAAACCTTGTAACGGGTTATATTCGCCGCTTAGTCGACTACCCAGGTGCTTTACAGGTATTACAGTTTGCTGATAAAAAAGTAAGTTTAGTCGCAGTTCGAGCCTATTACGGTGGGCCACTAGTTGGCCACGCCCTGTCAGCCCTGCGTGAACACATGCCTAACGTTGATGCTCGAGTCGCCGCTATTTTCCGTCAAGGTCGTCCAGTTCGCCCCCAAGGTACCACCATCATCGAAGCTGATGATGAAGTGTTCTTTATTGCAGCAACAGGCCATATTCGTGCGGTGATGAGTGAATTGCAGAAACTTGAGAATCATTATAAAAAAATCATGATTGTTGGCGGTGGTAACATTGGTGCAGGCCTTGCCAAACAACTTGAAGGTAATCATAGAGTTAAACTGATTGAGCGCAACCCGAAATGTGCAGAGCGACTTTCTCAAGAACTCACCGATGCCACTGTATTTGTCGGTGATGGTGCCGATCATGAGCTCTTAAGTGAAGAGCACATCGAGCAAACCGATTTATTTATCGCTGTGACCAATGATGATGAAGCGAATATCATGTCATCAATGCTGGCTAAGCGTATGGGGGCCAAAAAGGTTATGGTGCTCATTCAGCGCGGGGTTTACGCTGACTTAATGGAAGATACCAATATTGATATCACCATTTCACCACAGCAAATCACCATTTCAGCGTTGTTATCCCACGTGCGTCGTGGTGATATCAGTAATGTTTATTCGTTACGCCGTGGTGCAGCAGAAGCGATTGAGGCGATAGCCAATGGTGACTCTATGACCTCAAAAGTGGTTGGTCGACGCGTGATGGACATAAAACTACCGCCAGGTGCAACCATTGGTGCAATCGTTCGTGGTAATGATGTTTTAATTGCCCATGATAAAACACAAATACAGTCGGCAGATCACGTCATCTTGTTCTTAATCAATAAGAAGCATATTGGTGATATCGAGCGTCTATTCTCACCAAGCGCTTTCTTCTTGTAGCAGCTCTTCAATGTCTACAGCCGATACCATTAAAAAGGGGGCTATATGCCCCCTCCTTATTCATGCAATAAATCTTTAGCTAATCGGTTATTTCGGCTTTGAATAGCGCGCTGCTCCAAATCCTAATAAACTTAATCCAACAAGAGCCAATGAACCGGGCTCAGGAATACCAACCGTAGAACCTTCCGGTGGCTCGATAATAATACCGCCACCATCAATTGTGCCACCACGTAAGCCAATGGTGATTACTTCAGAGCTTCGAGTTTCAAAAATAGTAAAGCTACTATCAAAGGTTGTAAACTTATTGTGGGTTTGGTGCCCATTTAGCATTGAATTATCAAACCCTATTGCTAAGCCCGCCGCAGTTGCAGTAAAACCTGTGCTACCCGAAATTGAAGGGCCCGAGGCCGCTACCGCTGGTGGTAAGAAATCATAGTATGTTGATACATTTGCACCTGAATTAGCCCAAATATCTCCTCCTGCATTAAAGAATGAAGCTATTTCAGTATCAAATGAATTAAGCGTATTTGATCCTGTCAAGCTCAAAGCACAGCCACCACAATTAGCCTGACTCGCGATTACCAATAAATCAATACCTGCAAGGAATGTACTAAAAGTCGCCTCGCCAGCAGCACCAGGTGTTACCGTTGAAATATCAAACGTACTAAAAGCACCATAATCATCCAATACTGTCGTATTAGCTAAGCCACCAGGATCTCGAACAAGGCCAATGTCATAACTTCCTGAAGCGGTTGGCGTCGTTGTGCCGACCCCCCTTAAGTAATCAATTGCAACATTGGAAAAACTCGAACCTGCCCCCGTTTGGTTGTTGTGCAATAATACATCATGCCCTGTCATTAGAATATCACCAGCAACAGCGCTCAGTGGTAAAAGGCTAGCAAAGGTTATTACTAACGCCTTCTGCTTTATATTCATAATAAATATCCTTCTTATCTATTTAACAATTAAAAATAAATAAAATTTATTTTTATACAATTAGTTTCAGCAGTCACCAAATTTCGAGCTTCAACCGAAACAACAGCGTCACAGCATAAGTTGTTCCAAGAGATAAATAGCATTAATAATCAAACAATTAATATAGACAAAAAAATAATTGGATAAAAAAACGAATTGCTTGTAAAAAATTTAGACATTAATTGAAACTACTTTTACATGCCCCACTATATATTGGCTTAATAAATTATTTTATAAGTGGCTTTTTAGGGCAAGCATGACATCCTCACATTGCTGGCTAAACGCGCTTTGAGGAAGGAAAAGGTGAGCTCCATAAGCTTGATCCAATGCTTTCATTTGATGGAGCCAAGCGGCGATAGGGCCAGTTATCTCATACCCTTGAGTCATTTTATAAGGAGTAAGATTAAGGACGGCTTGTTCAGGTGTGATCTCTTGCTGTTGCACAGCGAATACCATAAGACTGCGTTGTTCGTGAACTAAACGGCTGGCAAGGCGTGGCGAAATACTGCTGGCGATACGTTCCATATCTTTAAGCTTTATTGCTATATAGGGAAGCTCTTGCTGCTCTAAATCATGGCGAAAAGTTGGAATAAAAATACGCTGAATATTGTGCCACTCAATAGACCATTGCCCATAGCGGTGAAAATAGCGCAGTTTTTTTTGGCTAACGGCTAAACTATGACGAGGCTCCCAGTGTTTAGCAACCCCTACCGTCAATAACACTAAACCAATTAAGCTAATCAACATCAGCTGTGTTTTCAGCTCAGTCCATAGCACCTGTCCCATTAAGAAACTGATGCAAAACACCGCTAAACCACCAGCAATAAACCACCATTTATAATGACTTGCAGGAGATGCAATATATTGAGTTAAATGGTGCTTATTGTCAGGAGCTACTGGCTTCATGAAGGTTAACTACTCACGCTAGCTAAGGGCAATGATCTCTTGGGCATACTGTTCAACTTTATTCCAATCAGTATACTCAATATCTTGTGAAGTGTCGGTCACGCCCCCCGTAATCTTCATGATTAAACGAATAATCAACTTATCACTCCAACGATATTTACTATAGAGCAGCGCTCCCGCAAAAACCGCTTGCAGCTGTGGCTGCCATGGCGAAAGTTTAATAAATTTTTTCATGTAAGCATTAGTTTCAGGAGTATTCTTATTGGGCTTACGCGCCGTTAAGTTGACACAGAAAAAGCCATTTGGACGTTGCTCAATTTGCTCCTGATGCTGTTTTACAAATGCCATAACCTGCTTATTAAAATGACCATAACGAATGGACGCGCCAATAATCAGTTTATCGACCTCTTGCCAATCAACATTGTCCGCGTCATCTAGTGACAATAGCTTAACCGCTTGTTGCTCCTGTTGCATTTTATCGGCAATCGCCTGACAAATCTTAAGGGTTTGACCATCGCTGGTCGAATATATTAATAAGGTAAAAGACATATTGATTAATTTTTCCAAAATGCAGGCGTAAATAACACTAACAAGGTAAAGATCTCTAAACGACCAAAGAGCATCGCGACGACTAAAATCCATTTAGCAGGGTCATTAATATTGCCATAATGAGCGGCCACTTCCCCTAGCCCTGGTCCTAAATTATTTAATGACGCAGCTGTGGCACTGAATGCGGTAATATCATCAAGGCCAGTGAATAATAGTGCCAGCATACAAATAACAAAAACAAGCGCATAAGCAGCAAAGAACCCCCACACCGCATCAACAACACGGTCGGGCAAAGCTTTATTGCCTAATCTAATTGCAAAAATAGCTCGCGGGTGCACCAAACGTTTAAGTTCACGTGCCCCTTGCAAGAATAGCAATACGATACGAATCACCTTCATCCCGCCGCCCGTCGAGCCAGCACAACCACCCATGAAAGAAGCAAAAATCAGTAACAAAGGTAAAAATAATGGCCAACTACTAAAACTTTCTGTACCAAAGCCCGCAGTCGTTGAAACAGAAACGGCTTGGAATAATGCGTGATTAAAAGCTTCATCAACGGACAGGTAAATGTTCTCTTTATATAAGACTGCAAAGACAATCAGAACCAATACGAATTGAAACATCAAAAACAAACGCATTTCAGGATCACCAAAGTAAGATTTTAACATCCTATTTGGCCTAATAATCGCCGCATAATGCAAACTGAAGTTAACTGCAGAAATTAATAAGAACACGACACAAATGGCATTGATTAATGGTGAGTTAAAATAGCCCATACTGGCATCATGTGTTGAGAAACCACCAATAGCAATGGTCGAGAAACTGTGACATATCGCATCAAAGCCACTCATTCCAGCCCCCCAGTATGCAAGGGCACATAACGTAGTTAATACCAGATAGATATACCATAATGCTTTCGCTGTTTCGGCAATCCTTGGGGTCATCTTAGAATCTTTAACCGGGCCCGGTGTTTCAGCACGATACAGCTGCATGCCACCGACACCTAACATCGGTAGAACCGCAACGGCTAATACGATGATACCCATACCGCCGAGCCATTGCAGCAAGTGGCGATAAAACAGTATCGCTTTTGGCAAATCGTCAAGGCCGGTGATCACGGTGGCCCCTGTGGTTGTTAATGCAGAAAATGATTCAAACACACTATCTGTAATACTCATATCAGGCCGTTCTGATAAGAGAAACGGCACTGCACCTACACTTCCTAGGGCCAACCAAAACATCACCACAACGACAAAGCCATCGCGTACTTTCAGCTCTCGTCTAAAATCACGATTAGGGTACCAGCACACCAGACCAATAAGCACACAGACAATAAACGACTTAACAAAGGCAACACCACCACCATCATTATAAATCGCAGCAATTAGTGCTGGCACCAACAATGTGGTACTAAAGATAGTGATTAAGAGGCCTAAAATTCGGATCAACGAACGTGTTTGCATGAGTCGATTTAACACTAGCTAGAATAAGAAATTACGCTTAATGTAACACAGCTACCAACTGAAAAATATCGCTTTTGAGTCAAACTATAGGCTAGGGTTTTCTGGTGGCGAAAGAACGTGAAATATAGGTAGAACCCTTGAGTATTCTACCGTAGCCCTTTACATTTCAACACTACCTGAGCGATGACTAATGGACACCTAAAGATCGTGGTTCCGGCCTGTTTTAGCCGGAGTCTCGTGTTCAACAATTCAAGCGAGACTCTGAATAAAACACTTTCAAGACGACTGACTGCGTAATTAAAAATTTCACCAAGTGAATATTATGGATTAAGCAAACCATGCAGTTTATTAAAAATCAGCTCGCCATCAACCCGAATACCATTATGCTCATAATCGCTCGATACCCACGTTTCTAGCCCTTGTACTTGCGCCACCGTTTCTAAACTGTAATTAATATCGACATACATATCATTAAAGTAAATGGCCGCAGCCACGGGCACCTGATTAGTTTTAAGTACATCGAGATCGTAAAGCATCGGCCAATCATCTTTCTCTGCTAAGTATTGCGCCGCTTGCTGAAGTGGCTTTAGGTTAGCAAACTGCTCAAACATCCATGGAAAGATCATTTCGCCAGTAAATAAAAAACGCTGCTCAGGGTTTAAATAATCGAACTGGGGATAGGCTTGTTTTCGCACACGGTGTGCTGACCAGTTAGAAGCAAATTGTTGGCAATAGATTGACTCATGTAAGAATGCAAAAATTGGATTGGTGTCATAGTCAAGCAATGACATGAATTGATGTTTAAAGATATAACTCAACTCGCGCTTGCCATTAACATCAGCAAATGCTTGTTCTAATAGATAATACAACCCCTCATGACCTCCGGTCATTCCAAGATGAATACCTAATAATTGAAATTTCTCTACGGTCAACGAGCTACCATCAGGTAACAACTCATCGTGAACGAATAGATGGTCTGCCACCGCCTTAGCCATACTTTGCGCTTTAGGGAAACGGCTAAAAAATTGATTATTTTTCTCTTCAACCCGAGCAAACGTCGCTTGATAAACATCATCAGCACAGCGAGCTAACGATGGAATACCACCAGTAATAAACGCCTGAGCTAGCCCTTCGGGTGCGCTTGATAAATAGCGCAGCACACAAAAACCACCAAAGCTCTGCCCAATAATAGACCACTTTTCATCACCAATGAGCTGTCGACGTATCAGTTCGGCATCACGCACGATATTATCCGCACGAAAGTGACTTAAATACGCTGCTTGAGCCTCACTAGTCAAATGCGCCAATGTTTGCGCCGTCACTGGTGAACTATTAGCAGTTCCACGTTGATCTAATAACAACACCCGATAATGGGCAGAAGCCGCTTTAATCCAACCATCAAGTCCCATTGGACGCCCGGCACCAAAACCCGGTCCACCTTGAAAGTAGACGAGGTAAGGTAACTGTTGCTGCTGGGCTTGTTTACTCGCTATCTCGCGCACATAGACGGTAAGCTGCTGCCCTTCGGAGCAAGCATGATCTAATGGCACTTCAAAGTAGTGATCTTTGCAATATAGCCCGTTAATAATATAGGTATCGGTCATGACGGTATTCTTTTAACGCATTAAAGTAAGATAGCGATAAGTATAAAATATACACCCAATAAAGTACGATTAATTTTTAGGTTTGATACCACGAAGCAAGCTCTTTCTTACCCTCGGCTATCAGCCGCTTGGCTATCGAATGTCGATGCTCAAGCGTTGTGTTAATGCTAAGTTTTTCCACCAGCTCAACCTTAGCCAGAGAGATCTCAAAGCACCGAATAAAATCCAACTTTTGGTCAATCGCCTGCTTTGGCAACTGCTCAATATGCCAGCTTTGCTGCTCCAAAAAATCGACTTGCTGGATCAATGACTGTAACGATTCCTTACCAGCGCTTAAAAATCTAAACAACCCCTCTCCTTGTAGCATGCGATAATCCCATGTCGGCACTCGCTGTTCTGGATGTTTCGTTGGTGAAATATAGGTGTCAGCGCCGTGAAAAATAAAGGTGACTGTAGGACAGTTTTCCAATAACCAAACGAGCTTATTATCACGTGCTAAATGCCCAATCAAGCGATGGCTATTCCGATCATAAATCAACGGTATGTGGATCACTTGAGCGAGTAAATTATCACTGGATGCAACCATTAAGTGCGCTAACGGGTAATTCTCAATTAGTGAAGCTTGTTTAGGGGTTAGTTCAAGGCCGACTTTTGTGCTACGAGCTTGTCCGGTAGCCTTTGCTAACATGCAACTCTCTAAACCTTTCTTTACCTCAGCCCACTCCTTATCAATAATGCTATAAAGCGCTGTGTCCCTTGTTTCACCGTTCTCAAATAACCGCTGTTGACGTAACACTCCTTCAAACTGAGCGCCCAGTCGGCTAATAGCATTACGTGATTTTTGATTGTGTTGATGGGTTTTAAACTGCACCCTAATTGCGCCAAGGGTTTCAAAAGCATAATTGAGTAATAAATACTTCGCATGGGTGTTAATGTGGCTGCGCTGAAAATCAGGAACAATGAAAGTAAACCCTATTTCAATGCCCTTATTTTCCAAATCAATGCTACATAAACGAGTACTTCCCACCAATTGTCCACTGAAGCGGTCAATAATCACAAAGGCAACCTGTTCACCTGAGGCAACCTTAGTCAAAGCGATATCAAGCCATGCCGCGGCGTCATTGATGCTCTGGCAGGGGTTAGGTTTCACCCACTGCCACAATGAGGGGCAACGACCTGCACGATAAAATTGATCTAAGTGTGCTTGAGTAAGTGGTTTTAAAATGACTTTATCTGTCGCTAACTCAATAGATTGCGGTTGTAACATCTGGCTTCTCCCGTTGAAATATATTGCATTATCTTCCAGCAACTTTGGTATATTAAAAACAACCAGATTAAACAAGAAAGCTAGACCAGTGAGACAACTTAACTTACAGGCGTTAATGACCAAAGCATCAGGCCAAGCTAAATACTTGCAACTGACCAGCGCCATTCGCGAGTCGATTAAACGTGGGTTACTCACCGCACAAGAAAGACTGCCATCGGCACGCGAACTGGCATTGCAACTATCATTAAATCGCCACACGGTCATGGCGGCATATCAAGAATTGATTGCACAGGGCTGGCTATATAGCCAGCCACGAAAAGGCTACTTCGTCAGTAAATTACTGCCCATTGATAGTTCAGACACCACGCAACAATTAGCAGATAAAAAACAATCTAGTGGTTTTGATTGGCAATTCACACGAGCGATCGCAACGCCCAATCTGGAGTCTTCTGATAGTTACCCATATAATTTTGCAGGAGGCACACCTGATGTTGCGCTGTTTCCGTTCAATGACTTTAAAAACTATGTCAGTGAGTCATTAACACGCCCCAATATAGCTAACTTACATTATGGCAATAATGCTGGTTTTCCTGATTTAATAGAACAAGTTAGTCTTTATCTGCGCCGTACTCGATCCTTGACTGGCCGTCAAATTTTGATCACCAATGGTTCACAAGAAGCACTCTACATTTTGTCGCAATTATTATTAAATGAGCACAGCAGTGTCGCCACCGAAGCAATGGGCTATGCGCCTGCATGGCAAAGTTTTCGCAGTGCTGGCGCTAACCTAGTCGCCATAGCGCAAGATGAACAAGGCCTCATTCCAGCGGCATTTGAGCAAGCGATCATTGAGCAACAGCACCTCAAACCAATTAAACTGCTGTATTTGACTCCGCTGCATCAATACCCAACCACAGTGACCTTAACGATGGCGCGTCGCCATCAAATTTATCGTATCGCACAGCGCCATAATATCGCGATCATCGAAGACGATTACGATCATGAGTTTCATTACCGTTGCCAACCTTTAGCACCCATGGCCAGCGATGATCCTAGCGGCTTAGTCATCTATTTATCAACTTTTTCCAAAGTGATGTTTCCCGGTGCAAGAATTGGTTTTATGGCGTTAGACAAGCAGCTATCTGACGCAGTGATAGGCTATAAAACAATTATGAATCATAAAGTAAGCACCCCAATGCAGGATGCAATCGCACGTTGGATGAAATCAGGTGCGTTTGAGCGTCACCTGCGTAAAGTCACCAAAACATACCACCAGCGTCGAGACTTCATGACACAATTGCTAAACGATTATAAAGCGTCTGGCCAAGTCGTGGCATTTAACGAACCCGATGGCGGCATGGCAATGTGGGTTGAAATCAATCAAAGTGCCGCACAACTCGCCGTTAAAGCAAAGAATCAAGGTATTTACCTCCAGCACGAAGGCCTATTTTGCTTACCCCCTCATCAAAACCAAGATCGCTTCATTCGCTTAGGCTATGCAGGAATGGATGAAGAGAAGCTTAAAGCGGGTTTAGCACTGCTATTTCAGGCGAATTAGCCCGAATAAAACTTCAGAGGATCATTATTTGGTATTAAATTAACCCTTATTCGCTAATAATCCCCTTGTTTACTGGCTTTTAGGACGCATTTTTATTAAATTAGGTCGTGTATATATCATTCGCCACTTTTAAAGCGTCACGGAAAACATCATGCTAAATTCTGCACTGCCAAAATTAGAACAACTTATCGAACAACTTATCGTTAAAAACAGCTCATTGAGCCAAGATCTTGCACAAGCAGCAAGCCAAAACGAAGAATTAGCACAACAAGTTAAGCAACTTGAAGACGACAATGAAACATTACAACTTGAAGCGTTAGAGCAAGAAGAAAAGCACGCAGCAACCCTTGAGAAAATCAATGCCATCGTTGGTCGCCTTGAGCAAGAAGAGGCATAATGAGCCAAGAGTTAAAAATTACTCTGCTCGATAAGCCTTTAACTATTGCCTGTCCTGATGGTCAGGCATCGGCTTTGCTTGAGTCAGCTGCGTTGCTTAATGAGCAAATGCGAACGATTCAACAAAAAAAGCCAACCACCAGTTTATTAAATATTGCGCTGATTGCAGCATTAAATATTTGTCATGAACTGTTAACGCATCAACAGCAACACCAGCTTGATAGTGACAAGATCACCTTGTTAACGCAGTTGGTTGAGCAAGCGTTAGACTCGTCAGAGAATAGCACCGAAATACGCTAAGCCTTCTTTGCTAAACCAGTTTTGCTCAGTCAAAAGATGGTTTAATTCTTCTTTAGCGTTACCAAACAATATTAGCAAATATCTGATATTTGCTAATATTTCATTTACCAGCAATAATTTACCTCGTTTTGTAGATATAACTCAAAGACAAGGTAAGGACTGTTATCCATGATCGACATTGCATCGTTTAACCAATGGCTTCTCGAAGTTGGTCAACACCAGCTTGGGTTAGCTTCTGACTCTATTGGCTTTCCATTACTTAGACTCTCCTTACTCGTCCTCGCGATAAGCTTATTGCACATAGTCACCGTCTCTTGTGTGATTCCGCTCATTCGTAAAGCCATCGTTAGAATGCATCATGCGATGGCGACTTACTTACTCAAGCATCAGCTATTCATAAATTTATTACGCTTTATTCCCGTGGTATTAGCCCTTAAGAGCACTGAGTTTATTGCACACCCCACCTTAGAAACAGTATGGTTAAAACTCGCCAATATTGTGTTGGTGATCTATAGTGCTAAGCTACTCTTTAGTCTCTTAAACGCATTGCACGACTTGCTTGAGCACCGAAAAATCACTCGTGATATGCCGATTAAACAGGTGATGCAATTATTGAAACTTGCTGTTATCGCCGTTGCCTCAATTATCGCAATATCAACCTTATTAGATAAATCGCCAACTTATTTGCTTAGCGGCCTAACGGCTGCCTCAGCGGTGATCTTATTAATCTTTAGAGACTCGATTTTAGGCTTTGCCGCTGGTATTCAAGTGGCTAGCCAAAAGCTGGTTAAAGTCGGTGACTGGATAATTCTCGGCTCACAAGCTGACGGTGAGGTAGTCAGTATTTCCATCACCACTTGCACCGTGAAAAACTGGGACAATTCACTGAGCTTCGTACCAGCCTATGACTTAATCAATAAACCGTTTAAAAACTTTCAACAGATGTATGGTAGCGGTCGCCGGATCAAACGTAGCCTCAATATCGATACCGATAGTGTGCGCTTTTTTAGCGAGCAAGAAATTGAAAAAATGAGTCAAATTACTCGCCTAGCCCCCTGTGTCATTCAGAAAAAACAAGAGCTAGCCGAAGCAAACCAAGGCGTTGATAATCATAACGATGTGGCCGAGATTAATCTGCGCAAGATGACTAATTTAGGCTGCTTTCGTACCTACATTAAAAACTACCTATTAAGCCACCCCGCAATTAACAGTCAAGCCACGGTACTAGTGCGTCAGTTACAGCCCACCGAGCGAGGCATTCCGTTAGAGCTATATTGCTTTACCCACGCAGAAGGCACCGCTTGGGTCGCATTTGAAGAGCTGCAAGCCGATATATTTGATCACTTACTGGCGTCGATTCATGTGTTTGATTTATCGATTCATCAACACCCGAGTAGCCGCTCGGTTGATCGTATCAGCCAAACATTAACATAACCCCCTCATTAGGAATTAAGATGACACTCTCTAGTATAAAAATTTCATTGATTAGCCTTGTTAGCGCCTTCGCCCTACTCGGCTGCGCCAATACTGCGCCAACCAACCCAAGCACTGAGACGAAAGAAAGCACCGCACAGAGCATTCGCCAAGTGATGGCCAGCCAACAACAAGCATGGAACAGCGGCAACCTGACAGCGTTTATGCAAGGCTATTGGCAAAGTGACAAATTGCGTTTTGCATCAGGCAATAGCTATCGTTTTGGCTGGCAATCAACCCTAGACAATTACATTAAGGGTTACCCAGATAAAGCCACCATGGGTCAGTTGAAATTTGATATTATCGACATCAACCAAGTCAGTGACGATGTGGCGATTGTGTTTGGTCGTTGGCATTTAACCCGCGAAAACGATCAACCCAAGGGCCTATACACTTTGTTGTTTGAAAAAAAGAACGGCCAATGGTTAATCACCCAAGATCACACCTCAAGTGCTAAAAATTAAAAACACCAGACAAATCAAGATGTATTTGACCGCTCGCACAATATGCGCGATCATAACCAGATATTTTTAGAAACAACTGACGAATAAACAAAGGGTCCTCATGTTATCAACAGCAATGATCGAAAAGCTCAACGAACAAATCAATCTTGAATTTTACTCATCAAACCTTTATCTACAGATGAGCGCTTGGTGTGAAGATCGTAGCTTTGATGGTGCCGCACTATTTTTACGTAAGCACGCGAATGAAGAAATGGAGCACATGAAGCGCCTATTCACTTACGTGTCTGAAACTGGTGGCCTACCAATTCTTGGTGCGATTGATGCGCCACCGCACAACTTCGAGTCATTACGTGATGTATTTGAACAAATTTTAGAGCACGAATGCCTAATCACCAAACAAATCAATGAGCTAGCGCACGTTGCATTCACAACGCATGATTACTCAACCTTTAACTTCTTACAGTGGTATGTGGCAGAACAGCACGAAGAAGAAAAATTATTTAAAGGTGTATTAGATAAGCTAGAGCTTATCGGTGAAGACGGTCCTGCTATGTATATGTTTGATAAAGACTTTGCCGCATTGGCTGTAGAAGGTGGTGGCAGCATCATGGAACCTGGCGCAACAGTAGTGTAGCGCTCACCTTCAGTCCTCGTTATAATTGCGCGAGAAATAAAAAGGATGCTTCAATTAAGCATCCTTTTTTTATGTATTGAGTATGTAAAAAATCAAAAGAGAATATTGTATGAGCCACGTTGACGTTATTATTATTGGTGCAGGTGCTGCAGGTTTACATTGCGCCGCAACCGCAGGTTATCGCGGTCGCCAAGTATTACTCCTTGATAACACCAAAAAAGTCGGGCGCAAGATTTTAATTAGTGGCGGCGGCCGTTGTAATTTTACCAACTACAATATCGAACCTAGCGCTTACATCTCAAACAATAAACATTTTTGTAAATCGGCGCTAAGCCGTTATACACAATGGGATTTTCTCAGCCTAATTGATAAATATAACATCGCCTATCACGAAAAGACCCTTGGTCAGTTATTTTGTGATGATAGCGCGAAAGACATTGTTAGCATGCTAGAAGCCGAGTGTCGCGATGCCAATGTCACTATCGGTCTGCGCCATGAAATCATGGCAATTACCAAAACCGAGCAGAGTTTTAGTGTCACCACCAGCGAAGGTAAATACAGCTGTGAATCATTAGTCATTGCGACGGGCGGTCTGTCGATGCCAAAGCTGGGTGCGACCCCATTTGGTTATAAGGTCGCGCAGCAATTTGGCCTAAAAATGACGGAGACTTGCGCCGGGCTGGTGCCATTCACATGGCAAAACACCGATAAAGAAGATTACGAGTCGCTATCGGGGATCAGCTTACCCGTCTCTGTGACCAGTGAAAATGGCACAAACTTCAGTGAAGACATGCTGTTTACCCACCGTGGCCTCTCGGGTCCAGCGATCTTACAAATCTCGTCGTACTGGCAAGCAGGACAAGCGATTACCATCGACCTGTTACCAAGTAACGATTTAGAACAAATCATTATCAGCAGCCGTGAAAGCAATCCGAAACAGGCACTAAAAACCTGTTTAAGCCAACACTTTCCGAAACGCCTGATCGAACGTTTAATTGAGCTCAACAAAGTGAGCGACAAACCGCTTAACCAGTTAAATGACAAAGAAGTGAGCACGATTGCGCTGTACTTCCACCAATGGCAAATCAAACCTAATGGCACCGAAGGCTACCGCACTGCCGAGGTTACTTTAGGCGGCATCGATACCGACGAGATTTCATCAAAAACCATGATGGCAAAAAACGTCGATGGTTTATATTTCATCGGTGAAGTGGTCGATGTCAGCGGCTGGCTCGGTGGCTATAATTTCCAATGGGCATGGAGCTCGGGTTGGTGTGCTGGGCAGTTTGTTTAATATTTTGTTACCAAACCAAAACCATAAAACCCATTTACAAGCCATCCATTAGATTGCTATGCTTGGTTTGGGTTTGCAGGACGCCCTCTCTCGTGAAAGTGAACACACCTGTGATGTAAGACAACACTTACTGACTCTTCGATCCGGCCCTTAACGAGACAGGCCAATAGTACGATGGAGTTTGTATGTACAATCAAAAACAGCCTCAAGGTTCAATACCACGAGCCAAGGCAAAACTAATCCGCACATTGACGCCCTATTACGCGAAGCAAAAAAGTTACATCGCGCAGCAAAAACAGGCTCAATATCCCAAGCATTACCCGTGTTAAGACGCCTTCATGCAACCAATGTTTGCTATGACCAGTCTATCGCTAGCCTCTTTAAAATACGCCACACCTTGCAACGTAAACATTTCTTAAGAATGTTAGCGATTGAGGCCGGCTACCCTAGCTGGGAACAATATAAACCCGCCCTGCTAACTACGCCCACTCAAGATACCGATCTTGCCAGCTACACCAGCGATGACATATCACAACTTAATTTGTGGTTTTCAACTCAACAGCAAGCCCGTGAATATGCCAAAGAGAACGGGGGCAAAGTGCTTGCTTATGGTCAGCAAGCGGTAGTGGTTAGATAAAATAGAGGATTGCTAGATAGTCTAGTGAATACCAAGGTAACCCAGCGTTAAGCCGAGCATTGCTCTGCGGACTAACGTAGCGGGTTACCTTGATTCATCAGCGTGACACTAAAATTGCCCCGTTAATGTTAGCGAGTAATTTGGGGCGAATTCATTGGTGCGCTTCTCGTGTCTTAGCACATCAGTTTGCGCAAAGTGTCCGCTGTGGCGTCTCTTATACACGGTGTATTTGTTGTTAAGCAAGCTATCACCGGCTAAACGTAACTTAAAGTGCTGATTAATGCGGTAGTCAAAATAAGCATTAGCGGTCATTTCACTATTTACTCGACCAGCGTAATCATAGTAATAGAATTGATGGGGAGTTTTATTGGTTAGCGCTAAACTAAACGACAGTCCCGGTAATAATTCATTTTGATTAATCTTGGCGTTCCACTTATTCTTGTTAACACGTTCGAGTGTGGTGTTATGTTGCAAAAATGGATTGTGCATTTCGCTGTCTCGCCATGTATAGCTCGCACTGATCACGGTATTTTCCAATCCAATAACATCCAAGCCAAAGCTGGTATCTAACTTAAGACCGTACTCTTTACCGCTATCGATGTTGCCATCACCTGAGCGCACAGCCAATGGCACTTCAGTACGTAGGTCACTAATCTTATGGTAATACGGGGTTAAAGTCATGCTGCCACTCGTCGCCAGCCACTGCTTTTCAACACTCACGGATAGCTCATCGCGCACCTCCGGTTTAAGGTCGGGGTTGGTTTCTTCTAATCGCGACTCAAAGCGGTTAAACCACGGCACAAAGTCATTCAAAGCTAACTGACTGACGGTCCGTTCATAGTTAACGCGCAATTGATAGATATCATTAACATCGTAACGTAAGTTGATACGGGGTTTTAAATAAGAAAAACGTCGTGATGACTGGCTTTCAACATGGCTGGTTGTTGCTGTTGTTAACGTCACATCGGTCGCAACCTCCATGGTCGAGCGCTCATAAACCAGCGATGACTGAAAGTTTAGCTGTGGCGAAATAGCAAAATTATAATGAGTAAAAGCTTCATAACGCGTCTCTTTAATATTATTGAGCTCTGTCGACTGATACGGCGTTGCAGATTGCTTGATATACTTTAGCACCTCATCACGCTGATTAATCGCCACCTCAACCCCTGAATCAAACGAGTGACGCGAGTCCCATTGATACTTCCAGTTACCACGTAATACATCTTCCGAGGCAGTATAGAGTCGAGGTAGTTGAAACTCATTACTTGGTCGTGACGCGGTTTGCCAAATTTTATCATCCGCATCGGTGTGATTAGTAATAAACAACAACTTTAACTGATTGTCTTGATTGAGTTCATGGGTAATATCACCACTAATTTCCCAATCATCCTTGCCCCAATCATAGCTAAGTAATTTGGTGGATTGATCGCCAGTTAACCAATCATCGATATCACTCGCCACTTCACTATCAAAAGACACCTGTGCGTATAGCGCATTCAGTTGTAGCGCGGTCTGTGCTGAGTAGTTATATTCCAGCTTGCCAGAGAGTTGATTTTTTTGATACCAACTGCGGCGATGGCGCTCTTCGGTATCAGTTAGTCCCCCTTGTGGCGACCTAAACTGTTCAACACTGGTAATAACCGTCGGGTCAATATCTCTGGTTAACCCTAAACGATAAATAACATCACCGCTGCTAGCACTGTAAACAACGGAGCCGTATTGTTTTGATTCTAGGCCAGAGGATGTTTGAGCGCCAAGCGACCATAAGGTAGAAGACTCAACCTCTTTTTTTAACGCCACATTAATAATTAAACCGTTACTTTGTACATCTAAATCTGAACGAGAACCACGAATAAGTTCAATATAGTCAACATCTTGCGCCTTAATATTACTTAACTCTTTATCAAGATTATTACCTTTTCCAGACACACGCTTACTGTTTATTAATATTTGATCACCCGCCGAGCCAAAACCACGACTCTGTGAGGCATTATTCATCGCAATTAATAGGTTATTGGCCCCTGGAATATTGTCTAAAATGTCGCGCAGTGTGTGAGGCTCAAATGCCATAAAAAACTCGGCATTATATATATCAACATCGCCTTGGGTTAGCGAATTTGAGTCGGCGAAAACGGGTCCTGACAGCCCTAATAATAACGTTGCCACGCCAAAATAACGGGCTGGGGTCATTGCCTTACTTGCACCAGAATACGCTTGTTGCGATAAAGTAGTTTGAATAGCACGGTCTAACATATCTAGACTCCTTTGATTAGAACCCTTGCTACATTAGTGAGTTAGTCCCCATACAAACAGACATCAAAAGTAAAAACTTAACCATAAAAAGTTTACAAAACTTTGCATTGGCTAAGGGATTAACAATGATATAGTCACGGAGTATTTCTTTTGAGTGACGCAGTATGAACATTAAACCGACCTTACTTATCGTGGAAGATGAGCCGAGCATTTTGCGTGGCTTAACTGACCTCTTTGTCTTTCATGGCTATGACGTTGATAGTGAAAGTGATGGTCAACAAGGGTTAGAGCGCGGCCTCAATGGTCAATACAATTGCATTATCTTAGATGTGATGCTGCCTTCACTTAATGGTTTTGAAATTTGTCACCGTCTACGTCAGCACTCACCCAATCAAGCTATTTTGATGTTAACGGCTAAGAATGCAGAAGAGGATATTATCAATGGCTTAACCTTAGGCGCAGATGATTATGTCGCTAAGCCATTTTCAACATCGGAGCTGGTATTAAGAGTCAACGCACTGGTTCGCCGCTCTGGGATCTCCAACGCCCAACATCAGCTGCAAATAGGTGATGATGTCACCCTATGTACTCACCAATTAGTCGGTGTCTCTTATCAACAAAAAATGCAATACACACGCCGTGAAGTTTCGATATTAAGTTACTTAAATCAAAAGAAAAAAGCGGTATCTCGTGATGAATTGCTCAAAGAAGTATGGGGCTATAAATCAACCGAACATATTGATACCCGGACCGTAGATATTCACATTGCTAAAATCCGTAAAAAGATAGAACAAGATCCTAAGTCTCCCCAATTTTTAGTGACCCTGCGCGGAGAAGGCTATCAACTTTTTGGTAGTCAGGTATAGCAATGCATTGGTTATTCTCAAACAAGCGCCTCTTGAGCTATTCACAGCGGGTTAATCGGTTACGCTGTTTTACGGGGCTTTTTTTCATCTTACTCTTTGTGCCCGTGACGACGGTTTTCTATATCAGTTTTAAGCAATTTGAAAATGATCTTCTCACACAATACCAACGCCAAGCAGAGCTATTTACAGATAAGCTCAACAAACGCATATTTAAGCGTGTCGCGCTGGCCAATGCACTACCTAGCGATGAGTTTGATTATTATCAAACCTTGTATAACCCCGTTAATCAGCAAGTCACTCAAGCCTTATCACCATTAACCAAACTTGAAACTTTTGAACGCTTTCCTGGACATATCGGCTTTTATCAAATTGATCAACAAGGACAATTTAATAGCCCTGTATGGCCCGAACCTATCACACCTGATGCCGACGTTACGATTGGGCAACAACAGCTAAGTCCAGAATTAATCAAAAGACAGCAAATCGTACAGCGACTGCATCAAGTCACCTCAAGCTCAGAAAAAATGCAGGAGTTAATCGGTCAAACAACGCCCGGCGAACACAAAAAATTTCACTTGATTAACGACACGCCTGATTACTACATTTTTTATCGCGCAGTAAAATCCGTCGACCAAACTAAATTACAAGGCTATGTGCTACACCGAGAGAGCTACATTAACAGTCTCATTAAGCAAGTGTTAGAGACAACGCCATTTGAGAGCCCGATTACGTTACGATTACACTCAGCACAGCCGAATGCTCAGGCTCTCAACTTTTTTACTCATATCAATCAGCAAGGGAAAATTGAAGTCACTCAGTCTCAACATATCGATGACAAATTGAGTCAGATTACGATTAGTAATCAAGCAGTAAACTGGCCCTACATGGGCTATACACTGGCTTTTTCCACAACGTCGCTGCAATTAACATCGACTGCAATTTATACCATCGGCTTAATGCTTATTTTGCTCAGTGCGATGGTCATCGGTTGCATTGGTTTTTATCGGATTGGGGTAAAACAGTTAACATTAGCAGAGCAACGATTAAATTTTGTATCCTCTGTTAGTCATGAGCTAAAAACCCCGCTGACCTCAATTCGCATGTATGCCGAGATGTTAAAAACAGGTCAGGTTTTGTCGAGCCAGCACCAAAGTGATTATTACGAGTTTATTTTCAGTGAAAGTGAACGCCTATCGCGTTTAATTGACAATATTTTACAGCTATCAAAACTCAGTCAGCCACAGCATAGTGTTCATCCACAACACACCAAACTCAGTGTTTTAATTGATATTATTCGCTCAAAGGTGTCGTCTATTTTAGTGAAAAATGACTTTAACCTTTGTATAGAACACGGTTTTACTCACCCAGATAACGTCATGTTATTGGTTGATATTGATGCCTTTTCTCAGGTGGTTATAAATATTACTGATAATGCTGTGAAGTTTTTTGACCGTGAAAAAATCCAAGACCAAGACAGACAGAAGATCGATTTTATTTTTCAAATCGACCCACAACAAGCAGGGCAAATACAACTGAAAATAAGAGACTATGGTAGTGGTATTAGCCCTGAACAAGAGAATAAACTGTTCGATTTATTCTATCGCGGCGGCAGTGAATTAACGCGCTCAACTCAAGGCACAGGGATTGGCCTTGCTTTAGTCAATGAGCTAGTATTGGCACAACATGGCTCGATAAAAGTGCAGCGGATGACGCCTGGACTCGCGATTAATATGTCATTTAAGTGTACACAATCTCCGACCCCGAGCGTTTAAGCATTTTTAAAACCCAGACTAAACATGGCTCACCAGTTAATCAATAGACACCGCCCTATTGATTACACCTAAACCATTGATGAAAAGCTTAGGCGTAATCAGATAAAATAGCACGAGCCAAGGGGCATGACCTGTCGTAAAAATGTTGCCTTATTCGCCTTTATCCAACAACTCCATTAAGCCAAGCGAGGCAACAAAAAGGATCGATCCCACAGGCCACACAATCCAAGTAACTCCCCAGTCCAATGTCCATAAACTCCAGCCAAGGTAAATTGCCGTTAGTAATGGCCAGTAAAAGGCAGCTAATTTCTCAGCGCGCTTTGTACGCTTACTTTTTTCAGTATCTAAAGATGTGTCTTTGAGTACATTATTATACGCATCAAATTGCGCAGAAACGGGAATAATAATACCTAGTCCGGCCGTGGCTATAGCAATTAATACGATCAGCATCATTAATGTAGTATCAGAGCCACCAGAAAATATACCGGCCATCATCAATGGCACAAAACTAAAAATAAATAAAAAGATACTTAGGGATAATCTTTTATTATAGGTCGCTCTAAACTTTTGTAACTTTTCGCTAAACACACTATGAACGCCATAAGCCAATTCAAAAGGTTCATTATCAATTAATCCAGTATCACTCTCATATTGATTTGTCTTAATAAAAAAGTTCACTGCAATAGAAACCAACACGATAATACCGACAATTCCTAACGCAGCAGCAATGTCATCAGTGATGTTTAAGCGATTTGTTTCAGCCATCGCCATAAAGAAAAACAATGGTACTGCAGAACACACACACAACATAACCCCTTTAGTGGTTAACGCTGAAGCTTCCATCTTTTGCTCAACATACAAATTCGCTTGTTCCAAGCTAACTTGTGCAATGCCAGTTTCTTTACTGTCACCATCAACGTTAGGGTTAGGTACTTCAATGTCATCCTTCAATAAGAAGTCAGTTGAAACGTCAAAAATTTCCGCAAGCATGATTATTCTATTAAGGTCGGGGATGCTATTAGCGCTTTCCCATTTTGAAACAGACTGTCTCGAAATATTCATCTTTTCAGCCAATTCTTCTTGTGACCAGCCTGATTGTTTTCTTAACCTGATAATCTTTTCTGCTAATATCATAATAATTGATTCCTTCTCCGTAATTGAGCCACAAGCTTAGAAAATCAAGCAGTTGCAGACTAGCAAGTCAGGTTGTTAATTTGTCAACCAGCGGTTGCAATGTACTAAATCAGCCAATTTATCGACTTTTTTGGTAACAATCAAATGAGTTTTTAAACAACGAGGCGTGCTTTACAGCCTTAATGAACAACGGTCACTTACATACTCTTTTTAGCCGATAGAACTATTGCATCAACAGAATATGTCATGGATACTCGAATCAGCACACATTAGCGATGCACCAATATTGTTACTCAGTATTACTTAAGGAAAATCATGTTCCCGCTCGAAGTTTGGCTTACATTTACCCTAGCTTGCCTCTTACTGGTCATCTCACCGGGGCCAGATAATATTTTGGCCATTGGTCGTGGCATGAGCCAAGGCAAGATAGCAGCTTGTGTCTCGGGTGTGGCTTCTGGTACTGGCATACTCTTTCATGTTCTCACTGCCACGTTTGGTTTAACCTTACTAATTCAAACTTCGGAACTGGCTTTCATCACGGTAAAATTGGTTGGTGCAGCTTATCTCATTTGGCTAGGAATCAAAGTGCTAAGGTCTCGCAGCTTAATTAACCTTGAACCGACTGCTCAGCAGTCATTCAAAAGCATTTTTGCTACTGGCTTTCTATCGGCAGCCTTAAACCCAAAACCGGGTATGTTTGTACTAGCGTTTATTCCCCAGTTTGTAAGCCCTGAACTAGGCTCGGTAACGACACAGATGGTGGTTTATGGCACATGGTTCGCATTTCTCACCGCCGTGGGTTTTGCTTTAATGGGCGTGTTCTCGTCACAGCTAACGGCATGGCTAAAAAGCCGTCCTCACATGGTTAATGGCTTAAACATTGGCGCAGGTTTGACCTTTGTTACCTCAGGATTAGCTGTTGCCGCAATGAAACAGCAAGGTCATTAACGATAACCTCGATCGCAGCAGAGGTGGTGTGAAATGATTCGATTACGTGACTTACAAGGCTTAGGTCCAAAATCAGAAGCGATGTTGATTGAAGCAGGTGTAAATTCTGTTAGTCAGTTGCAGCATTTGGGGGCTATTGCTGTTTATATCAAAGTAAGTAAATACCAAGGTAAACCACCTAGCCTCAACTTATTATACGCGCTAGTTGGTCCGCTGGAGGATGAACATTGGTTGTCGATAGCCCAATCACAAAAAGCACAATTAATCATGCAATTAGAAGACTATCAAACATTAGAGCAGCTATTTAATGATCAAGGAAAGTCATTAACTTTATAAGAACGTGAAAATAAAAAAAGCGAGCTAGGCTCGCTTTTTTTCACGGTTTATTCGCTATTGATTAAAAGCTATAAGTCGCTGAAACAACGAAGTTAGTGCCATCGGCAACGTAATTTTTAGCCGTTTCATACTCTTCATCAAACAAGTTATTTACTTTAGCTGCAATGGCTAGGTTACTTGTTGCTTGGTAATTAACAGATGCGTTAACTAACCAATATGCTTCTAAGATATCAGCCGTTTTAGATACGCGTTCTGCGCTTTCATCACGGTAGCTAACCACACCATTGAAGGTGAAGTCCTGCCATTGGTAACCAACCGTATAGTTTGCTGTCACTTGTGGGCGTCGGGCAAGAGGTAATTGCTTCTTGCTGTCCGTAGCGTCAACGTAAGCAAGTGCTAACTCGTGTGTTGTTTCCCCGATGCTACGCTCTAGGGTTAATTCAACACCACGGATATCCGCTTCATTAATATTGCTTGGTTGCCATGCCCCAGTTTTATTAGGTGCCCATGCAATTAGGTTATCGACTTTTGAGTCGAAGAAGCTTAATTGCACATTACCACTATCAAATTGGTTACGAATTAATAGCTCGTAACTTTTGATCGTTTCTGGTTTTAAATCAGCGTTACCAGAACCAGGCCAATATAAATCATTAAATGATGGCGCTTTAAAGCCAGTTGAATGGTTAAGGCTCACTAATAAATCTTCATTTAATTGATAACCAACCGACGCGTTATAGGTTGTTTCAGAGTCTAGGCGCTCAACATCATCGTGACGAACAGCTAACTCTAATAGCACTGAAGCATATTGCTGACGTGTTTGTAAGTAGAATGCTTTTACCGTACGCTCATCTTCTGCCCATGTTTGGAAACCTGGTAGCCAGCTGACTTTGTCTTTAGTGGTTGATATTTCTTCATCATACCAATCAAAACCAGCAGCCGCTGATATTTGATCTGTGAAGCTGTACTGGCCAATCCAAGAAAGTTGATTACGCTTAGTTTTAATTTCATCACTGTCTGATTTAGGGATATCATTACCAAACGTTTCACCCTGATCTTGACTCGCCGCAACTGATAGTTCAGAGAAGATGTCACCGTTTTGATATTGACCCGCAAGGCGTAACAAGTAGTTTTCATACTCTTGTTCATTAGCATATAGAGTGCTTGAAGCGTCGTATTCTGATCCGCCTTGCTCCCAGCGTGATGCTAAATGCAGTGATACTTCTTCAGTTAACACGCTTTGACCAACCATACCTAACGATAGGCGATCATAACCGTCATCGTCTGTCTCATATGGGTTTTCGCTGTCAGTTTTAGCGCTAAAACCGTCACTTTCTTCAGTCGATAAATTAACCGTTAAATTATGTTCTTCATTACCAAAACCAACTGAACCAGCGGCTTTCCATAAACCGTTGCTACCTAAGCCAACGCTCACAGAACCTTCACCTTGCTGCAATTTCTTAGTGAAGATTTGAATCACACCACCGATCGCATCAGAACCCCAAAGAGCTGCACGCGGGCCTTTAACAATTTCAATACGCTCGATTTGGTCAGCAGACATAGCCCCAAAACTCGTTGAACCTAATGTCGCTGAACCCACACGTACACCATCAACTAATACCAGTGTGTGACCATTGTTAGTACCACGCATAAAGAGTGAACTTTGCTGACCACCACCACCTTGGTTGACCACACTGATACCGGCAACTTGATCTAGTAAATCCGTTACATTATGTGGTTGAATCGCTTCAATATCAGCTTTGTCGATCACCTTAGTCGCAGATAGTGCAAGAAATTGCTCCTGTTGGGTGCGATCGGCAGTGACTAACATCGTCTCATTGATTTCAGCTGCTGCCATCACGCCTGTTGGGATCAGGCCTAATGCGATAAAAGTGGTGGTTAAAATATTGTGTTTCATTACTTCCTCATTAAAGGTGTGATTACACCTTTTTCATACTCAAATTTACAATTTCTACTATCAAAACGCTCATTTAGAGCACTTTGTTTAATTTGCTTACCAGTCCAAGCCTTTTTGCGCTTGAACGCCGGCTTTAAATGCGTGCTTAGTCGGCTGTACTTCGGATACGGTATCGGCCAATTCAATTAATCGACGGTGACAACCTCGCCCAGTAATGATCACATGCTGCATTGGCGGACGATCATTAATTGCACCAATGATATCGTCTAACTCCACGTAACCATATTTAACCATGTAAGTTAGTTCATCTAACAACACGATATCTAATTTAGGGTTTGCTAACTGCAGTCTTGCTTGTTGCCAAGCTGCTGAAGCAGCTAACATATCTGTTTGTTTATTCTGTGTTTCCCATGTAAACCCAGTGCCCATGACATGATATTCAAGGCCATGCTGCTTTAATAAATTAAGTTCACCACATTCTCTAGTGCCTTTAATAAACTGCACCACGCCAGCAGATAGGCCATGCCCCATAGCTCGGGTCAAAGTCCCAAATCCAGAAGTTGACTTTCCCTTGCCATTACCAGTGATCACGGTCAATACGCCTTTTTTGATTGTTGCTTTGGCTATCCGCTTGTCCACTTCAGCTTTAATCTTTTGCTGACGTTCTCTATGACGCTGTGCTTTAATTTCTTCATTACTCACGATAAAAGGCCTTCATTATCAGTAGCTGTTAGCCGGCGAATATTGCCGATGATTAATTCTTTTGTTGAGAAAATAACGCAACGGCGAGCTTAGGGTTACTCGGTAAGTACCAATGCATATACGACGCAACAATATTGCCCTGCTGATAGGCATACTCACCATCACGCTCTGTTGGGTGGTGCTTCGACTGACCTATTGGCGGCAATGCTATCTCTGCGGTGGAATAATGGAAGCTATGACCACGAATAACACCGTCCTCACCTTCTCCCAACAATGGCAATACCATGTACTGAGAACCAATAGCAGCTAGTTTTTTCTGCATAACGGCTTGCCCAGGCAGAACACCCACCATGGCATGTTGTTTGCCCTCCAAGTCAGTTAACTGCTCAAGGAGGTATAACATCCCACCACATTCGGCGACTACCGCTTTCTGTTGCTCTACAAACTCTTTAATATCCGCAATAAATGATTGGTTCTCACTTAATTGCTGTGCATAAAGCTCAGGGTAGCCACCTGGGATATACAGCACATCACCTTGAGGTAGATGGCCGTCATGTAAAGCAGAGCAATAGACTAAGTCTGCACCTGCCGCCGTTAAAAAATCGATGTTAGCAGCATAAATAAAGTTAAACGCCAGATCGTTAATGATGATAATACGAGTGCCAAGTAATGGTTGTTCTGCCATGACACCCTTAGTTTGTTTAACCGCTGCAAAAGTGACGCATTCGGGTAAAACGGCTAAACCTGTCGTAGCAATATGCGCTGCACTGCCATCAAGCTGTCTGTCGATCGTCGCTAGCTCTTGCGCTTGAACTAATCCCAAATGACGCTCGGGTAAGGTGATTTCACTATCTTTTGGCAAACGCCCAAAAAATGGAATTTCTGGTGGTAAACAGCTTTGTAGGATCTCTTGATGTCTTGGCGTGTTAACTCGATTAGCAATGGCACCAGCAAAGGGTAATCCAGGTCGATAATGAGCTAAGCCATAAGTAACAGCAGCAAAGGTTTGTGCCATGGCACTAGCATCAATTACGGCTAAAACGGGAATATTAAAAAACTCAGCTAAGTCTGCACTGCTTGGCGTACCATCAAACAGCCCCATCACCCCTTCAATTAAAATAAGATCTGAGCGCTGCGCAGCCTGATGCAATAATTCACGGCAGCCATCTTCACCTACCAGCCACAAATCCAATTGATAAACTCGCTCACCGCTGGCCTGCTGTAAAATCATCGGGTCAATAAAATCAGGCCCAACCTTAAATACTGTCACCTTGCGCCCTTGTTGGCGATGATAACGCGCAAGCGCTGCGGTGACGGTAGTTTTTCCCGAGCCCGAAGACGGTGCTGATACGATTAATGCGGGGCACTGAGCCGATGTAACTGTTTCGGTTGAGCTAGTCATGGTGGTTAATTGCTCCGTGCGTTGGTGATGGCTTTACTAACAACCGCGCAATCACAAAGTGGATAGCCGTTGCGACAACAACGTAGAACACAGGGTTGGTAATTGAGCGCAGATAATACTTATCGAAACGCATGCTATAGGCTTGCCATGACAGCGGCTCAAATCGCCCCGAAAACGCGTAATAACTACCATTTGAAATAAAAAATGCGACAGTAGTTGCGGCATACAACACTAGCGTTAGTTTAATAATGTTTATCAACAAAGCACTGTGCTGCCAATTTGGTTTGGCATAAAAACCAGCACCAAACATTAATGCATAACTAAGCGCTAGCAATGGGTAAGATGGGCTTAAGCAACTGCTAAAATCTCCTCGGACATAAGCCGATGACAGATCTAAGGTAATTGACAATAGATAAAAAAACCAAAAAGCACTCAATCGGCGCAAGTACATTCCTGCTAAAAAGAATATTGCTGTAGATGCACTTGGTAGCTGATCAAATGAAGCGAAATGATGCGTTCGAGTCACCAACATCAACACTGTTAATATCGCTAATACGGCTATTAACATGGCATTGGGTGATTGAGAGGTCGATAATTTCATAGCGCTCCATTAAAAAATCTGGGGCTATAAATCAAAGGGCGAGAATATACGCTGCTTGAAGCTTAAGCAATAGCTTAACTACGCCACTAACCTGCTAGTTGCGCATGATATTATCGTCGCTCTGAATGACCGCCCACCGCAGTTGTCGAGTGTGATTAGGCCGGTCTCCGGACTTCTGTTCATCGCTAATGCAACACCTTCCCATATTATTGACAATACAGTGGTTATTGTTGCTGCTCACAGTTACCGTTGCGGGGGCAGTACTGGCTTCTCACCAGTTTCACGTTTCACCTTCAAGCGCTTAATCAGTCCCCTTACATTAGGTTGCATGGGCATGATTAAAATGAAGACACCTAGATCGGAGCGAGATACTACGCGAAGGTCTTTTTTTATTCAAGCCAATCATACTAATGAATAAGCGATAAGTAATCACAATTGAACCTGACCAATGATTTATGTATCCTGCCAGCCGAATCAAATAATGAATGTAACGATGCCAACCACTTTATATTTAGCTCGCCACGGAGAAACCCAGTGGAATCTGGACCAACGACTGCAAGGGCATTTAGACAGTGACCTGACAACATTAGGACAACAGCAATCTCATCAGTTAGCGACTACACTGGCCACAATAGATATTACTTTAATTGTGTCTTCACCGTTAGGGCGAGCCGTTAAAACCGCATCAATCTGCCAACAACATATCCCTGTAAATCACATTGTAGTCAATGAGTTAATCGAGAGAGATCTCGGTGAGTGGCAAGGTAAATATGTTTCATTATTACAGTCACTCACGACCTATAGGGAAACCCTACAACAAGTCACAACACTCAATATAATTAACGGCGAGAGCGCTTTAGCCTGTGGCGAACGCCTTTATCACGCTTTAATTAGCATTGCTCAAGACATAACGAATAGCGCTGCTCAACAAAACGTTTTAATAATCGTTCATGGTGAAGCATTACGTTGTTTGCTGCATGTTCTGGGCCATCAAAGCAGCAATAACGCCTTTGAGCTGTTTAAGAATGGCGCGGTGATAAAATTAAATTTTGAATCGAAGCCTCCCTATTTAACCTTATGCAAAAGCCAAATAGGTTAGGCTGCGATGACGATTAGAAGCACGCAATGATAGACAATATCGAATTAACTTGGCTATTAGACACATTAGCAGCGTTTTCTTTATGCTTAACCGTATTGCTAGCGCTAGGTCTAGATCATTGGCTCGGCGAGGCCAGGCGCTTTCATTATTTAGTCGGTTTCGGCAATCTAGCCAATCAGTTAGAAAAAAAATTAAGCTTTAATAGTCAGTACCTTAAAGATGACCAAAGGTCAATTAAGGCGATATTCATAGGAGGGTTAAGCTGGTGCTTGCTAGTGCTCCCATTGCCGGCTGTTTACTTACTCTGGCTAAATGAATTGCCTTGGTACCTGCAAATTCTACTCGATGGTTTTATCTTATACTTGGCCATTGGACTGAACAGTCTAGCCCAACATGCCCAGCAAGTTTATGTACCATTGCAACAAGACGATTTAGCCACGGCTCGCCATTACACCAGTTATTTAGTAAGCCGTGACACTAGCCAATTAACCCCAGAGCAAATGTCTAGAGCAACTGTCGAATCGATGCTTGAGAATGGTCACGACGCCGTGATCGCCTCACTGGTTTATTACCTTGTGGGTGGTATACCATTAGTGATTACCCATCGCCTGGCAAATACACTCGATGCAATGTGGGGTTATAAAACGACACGCTTTTTATCTTTTGGTTATGCAGCCGCTCGCTTGGATGATGTATTAGGCTTTATTTCTGGTAAATGCACCACACTGCTTTACGCATTACAGCGCCCTTTTTGGTTGAGTTTAAAAAATGCTTACCAGCAAGGTAATCAATATAAAAGTCACAATGGCGGCTGGGTAATGGCGGCTGGTGCGACAGTAATCTCTCGTACGCTCGGGGGTAGCGCACAATATCACGGAGCGACAATAACGTCCCCCACTTTAGGTCAGGGTCAAGCTGTAACGGTGCAAGATATTCCGCGCAGCGTCAATGTGGTCAGGCGCGCCAGCGGTACATTGCTACTGGTTTTGTTCGCAGCACAGTGTGTATTATTCATTTTATAAGGAAAGTCGATGGCATTAATACATGGCGGCCAACTACAAAAAGTCGCAGCAGCATTTAATATCCCCGAATCAAACTGGCTAGACTTATCAACTGGAATTGCCCCTTATAGCTACCCCATTCCAGATATTCCAACGAGCTTATGGCAACAGCTACCTCAGCCTAATGAGCAACTAACGATTGCTGCACAGCACTATTATCAAGCACAACAATTGTTGGTCACCAATGGCAGCCAAGCAGTGATCAAGGCGCTACCTAGCTTGTGGCGGCAGCAATGTTCTGTTAACTCTATCGTTTATTTACCCTTACACGGCTATAAAGAACACCAACAAGCATGGGTTAACGCTGGTTATACCGTGGCGCATTACCATGAACAATTACCTGAGCTGGCTCAATTAACACCGCACTGTGTTTTAGTCGTCATTAACCCAAATAACCCGACGGGGAAGCTCTTTAACCGTGATGAGTTAACTGACTACCAACTCAAAATCGATAAACTTGGAGGTTTACTCGTTCTCGATGAAGCCTTTATGGACGTCATCACCCCAACCCAATCCCTATCGAGTACCTTAACCGCCCAAAGCACTCTCATTTTGCGTTCCTTCGGTAAGTTTTTTGGCCTTGCAGGCATTAGAATAGGTTTTGTTGTCGCTAATCAACACTGGCTCAAGCTATTAAATGAAACTCTAGGTCCGTGGCAGGTTAACGGCCCAGCACAATATATTGCACAGCACGCCTTGCAAAATATTTCTTGGCAACAGCAACAACAATCAAATTTAATTAATGACAGTCAACAGCTTGGCAAGTTACTCTTCGAGTGCTTTGCACACGATAGTACGATAAGCATCAAGGGGACAACGCTGTTTCAAACCGTCACCTTTTCATCTAACACTGTAGCGCCATTGATATATCAAGCATTGTGTCAACGGGGCATCTATGTACGCTTAACCGATAACCAACAAGCGCTGCGCTTTGGTATCCCATGCCCAGAGCAGTTACCGCGGCTGGGCCAAACATTGAAAAAAATACTTAAAAGCTGTCGTTAAACACCGTTTGTTGACGACTCTTTTGTTGTTGCCAACCAGCCGTTTTCAGCTCGGGCTGCTCAAGGAATTCATCAACATAGCCAATGCATAAATAGCCAATGAGTTCGCTATTTTCAGGGGCGTTCACGGCATTTTTAACCACTTGAGGATCAAGGATACTGACCCAGCCCATACCAACATTTAACGCTCTAGCCATCAGCCACATATTCTGAATGGCACAAACCACACTATATTTACCAGTCTCTTTCATCGCTGTTTGTCCTAATATAGGTGCATCGGGACGCTGATAGAACACCGCAATATTAATCGGTGATTCTATGATCCCTTCTAACTTAAACTTCTGATACTGCTCTTGTTTATCAGGAGGGAATAGCTCTTTTTCTTGCTTACTTTTTTGACAAAAACTTTGATATACTTTTTGCTTAACAGCCTGACTTTTAATGACAACCAGCTGCCATGGTTGTGAATAGCCGACAGACGGAGCAAGCATAGCAGCATCTATCAATTGCTCGATGACGTCATCGGGCACAGGTTGTTGGGTAAACTTGTTACCCCTAACATCACGACGTAAACGTAAAATATCTTTAAACACGTCACGCTCTACTGCATTAAACAGTCGGTTCATTATTATTGACTCAACTCATTGCTACATTGAAAGTAAAAACCTGCACTGAATTAGTAGCTACCCCCTAATCAGTACTTATTAAAATTAACTTCCCTGTTTTTGGATCTTTATATACTTGCCCTAATGACTCCATACCGTTGGCTTGCCCACTCAAAGCCTGATTAAGTGACTCAGGTGCATTCACTAACTCACTGCCAGTGGTGACTTCAGTCTTTTGCCCTGGTTCAGGCTCTATTGATAAGTGAGCTCTGAGCTCCTGACTCTGGGCGACAAGAGCCAGCATTAAACCAAGCGCAAACACTAGCATCACATCCATAATATTAGCGAACCCTGCTAACGGGTCATTATCTTGCTCGTCAAAGTGCGAAGATTGCCACGAAGGCTTATCGTTCATATTACTACTCCTCACTCGGGCACATCACTCAAAGCTTGCCATGTTTGCTCATACCAGCGACGACGTAAGCGCCCAATAGTATAGGCCACCAAGCCAATCAGTAATCCCACCACCGTCGTATCAAAAGCAACAGTTAATGCCGTGGCTAATATATCGATATTACCAGTACCTAACGCGGTGAGGCCTGGCCCTAACGGGATCAATGTTCCCATCAGCCCTAAAATTGGCCCTGAGCGAGCGAGTAAATCAACACGTTCTAATCGCTTGGTCGCGTGGCGTTGGAACTGGTGTTTAGCTGATGCCAACTGTTGTACCCGTTCAAATTGCCTAAGGGTAGAGAGCCGCTCACAGCTCGCCATACCTAACTCCCACAGTGTCGCCATTAATGCGATAGCTAAGGTGATGATCACTGGGTAAAGTAACAAAGCGACAAATTGATGTAACCAGCCCAATAGCATTCCATAATCCATGATTAATTACCTGTTTTCTGTTGTTGGCGGACTAAGGCCCTCGATTGCTGTGTCCCACGATAAAAACCACCGCAGACTAATAAAATAACCAGTGTACTAAGCCACCAGTACCACGTGTTATCAGCTTCGACACTGGATGGCTCGACATTATCTTGCGATGACGAAGGATTTATAGCTACCCCTTCGTCAAGCTGTGCAGAAACCTCAACAATACGGTGAGTTTCAACGATCTCTGAAGATGAGGAGTTATCACCTTTTGCCTTAGCCACAGCAGCAGCGATACCTTGCCATTGCTCGGTAGCCAAGTGTTGTTCAAGCCAAGGTAACATCGAATTATCGGGGTCAGTATGTCCACTTCCCGGCAAACCGTTTAATGCCACTAACTCAGCGAACTCGCTAGCGAGTTGCGCTGTTGTTGTTGCATCGGCTTGCCAAAAGTCTTTATGGATAGCCACCAGCATAATGGCTAACATATTACTTTTGACATGAGCGTTATGCCCCCGCGCTAAAAACTCGTCTAATTGCAATTCATAGCGATCGTCGATATAAACAGCCTTAACCTCTTCCCATGCCCAGTCGCCAACCAGAGTCGGGTTCGTCACTTGCCAACCCCACAAATATTCTAAGAACTCACTACCCATGGTTCTGGCACCCGCATAATCATGCTTCATTTGCCCTTTGAGCCACTCAGGGTTTAAAAAGCGTCCTCGTAATTCTTGGCGTAACGCTAACCCCAATGGCCTAGTTTTCACTTGATTGGGATCAGCGTGATCAATGACAAAGTTATTTGGTGCTTGCCCTGTCAGGGTTTCTACAGTCAAACTTAGCCCGCCAAGGTAATCAAAGGCATCGTTATTATCAATTAAGCCATAGAGGTTGCTTGAACGACCTAGGTAAGTGTTCTCCACATCACCAAGAATACGCTTAAAGGTATTTTGCTGCGGTAGGCCAAATGAATTTAAGCCATAACTATGGCCTAAACGACGCATGAATACATTCGCAAGCTCTTCACGTTTTTCCCAAGCTCCCGAGCGCTCGACTAAACGATTTATCCCAGCGCCATAGCTGCCAGGCGCATCACCAAAAACGCGTAAACTTGCACTAACACCCGCTTCTTCAGCTTTCTGACCACTAGCCAGTAATTCACGGGCATCGTTCACCCAATGAGCAGCTACTTGGTTGACAGCTAAGGACTCTTGACCGCCAACGGCCTCTTTGCCCAAAGGCGCTAATGTATGAGCCAGCGCCAAGGTTAACGCAGGGTAATCGTGGCGAATCGTATCGGCACTGGCATCAATAGCCATAAGTGTTGCTCGATCAAGCAACAACATTTGTTGACCATACAAATCCCTAAAGAGTCCTGACGTAGTAAAAACGACATCACGACGTACGCGTGTTATTTTATCGCCCTTTACGCCTTGTGTATTATTCATCGATTGACGTTTTAAGCCTTTAACTAAACCACGGCTGTTCCAAATTGGCTCTAATCCCAGCATATCGAGGCCAAATGCAATCATCACTCCTTCATCTCGCACAACGTCAGATGCCCATAAGATTAACGCTTCACGTTTTTCTGCTTGTTGGCTGTTATTGTTACGGGCTGATTGCGCCATTTCTTGACCAATTTGCCATGCTGTGCGACTTGGGATAAGCGAACTATCAAGTGCGTAAAAATTTCTCCCTGTCGGCAGGCTAGCCGGGCTACGAATTGGATCATTACCTTGCCCTGGAGAGACATAGCCACCATTTAAACCATTGATCAGCGCATTCATTTCAGCCTGTGGTGACGCGGTTAATTTTTGTAATAGATTTTGTGTTAACGTCTCATCTTGTTGCTCTTGGGGGGTTAACATTGAGTTAATCATCATATCAACCGCGTTTTGTTGCCAGTCTTGACCAAAAATATGCAAGCCCAGTGGCATAAAACGCTCTTGTAAGTCTGTCAGGTAGTGTCCAACCTCATGAACCAACATATCATCATCAACTTCATCAAAGCTTATACCCATAATAGCCAACTCTGCCGACATGGCTTGAGCTAACTCTTCTTTGAGCTCCAACGAGTCCACTTTTTCTCTAATCTGCTTAACTAATCGTGTCGCAACAGCCTCATTACCACTGCCATGGCTAACCTCAAAACTTTCAATCATCTGTCGCAGCTGCAATAGTTCATCATATAACGGGGTGCTCGCTAATGGTGGCGTCAAGTGATCAACCATCACGGCAAGGCCACGCCGTTTCGCTTGAATACCTTCACCGACCCCATCAACAATATAGGGATAAACGCCCGGAACGTCTCCGGCAATAATGCGAGAGTAGTCATCTTTAGCAAGACCGACAGAACGACGCGGTAAAAACTCATAAGTTGAATGCCGTCCTAGGTGAACCAAGGCATCGACTTTAAATTGATCTCGTAAGAAATGATAAAACGCTAAGTATTGATGGGGAGGTGGAAAGGCCAAATTAGCATGTAATAACTCTTCATTGATTTCCCAGCCGCGAGGTGGCTGTGGACCAATAAAGATATTACCGAACGTTAACCCAGGCAGCAGCAGCTTACCTTGATAGGTCATTACTTGCCCTGGCGCTTTTCCCCAACCGCCAAGGCCTTCAATACCTGTTTGCTGTAATGCGGTAATAATCGCAGGGGCTTGACTCATACATTGGGTATTCGCATGCGCCTTAATCGCACTAAGATAACATTGCTCTAGTTTATCAAGTAGCGCTAAGGCGCGAGTGCGTCCCTTATGATCAACGCCCTCTAATAAGTGATGCATTTCTTCCATGGTATGATGAAGAGCATCATCTGCTAATTGATACTCTCCAGCATCAATCGCTGCGCTTAATTGCTCATGCAGTAAACCAAAAGGACCTTGCTCCATCTCTCGCTGAACCGTTGCCGGTAAAGTCTCAAACCATTGACTGTACTGCGTAGTCGATAAATAAGCGATATCTTTACTCATCGCTGTTAAAGCACCAACATCGCGAGGTAAATTAACCCCACGAGCTTGCATCATATCAAGCAGCGCCTGTTGAGATTCAGGTAAATCGCCTGTGTGATAGCCTGCCGCTTTAAGCTCATTTAAGATTTGCCATAATGATGCAGGGACATCTAGGTTATCTGCACCGATATTATGCCGCCCCGGCGGATGATTATAATAAATAATCCCTAACCGCTTTTCGGCATTTTTCTTTTTCTTAAGTTGATACCAACGGTCAATTCGAGTTAATAACGAACTGATGCCACTATGCTCCGCAGTCACTCCTTGTATTCGAATGCCGGTCAATGGGTCATCACTCGCTTGCGCGGCCGTGCTAATGACTAAAGGTTGACTAGCGCCTTGTAATTCAGGCATTGCAACTTGGTAATACACTTTATCTTGCGCGAGTCCGTCAGATGAAAGTTGGCGCTCAATCGCTGTGCGATCACGCAACTTAATCGCTTTAATCACCGGAACATTTAATTGAGTTAAGACCTTAGTCACGGCCTCACGCCCTTCACCACCACCAATGACAAAATCTTGTAACATCACCACCGCACTTAATCGGTGCTGTATAGTCTTTAAGTGATTGACCGCGTCAACTCCTGCCTTCCCCCAGTGAGCTAAAGCACCTAAGCACTGTTGGTCATAGTTAGTATGTGCTTGCTGACACAATTCGCGTAACAATTTAATATCAGCTGGTCTTCCGCCTCCCGCATGGTCAATAATTGCGATGATCGGTCGCTTAGGATTAAGCTTCGCTAGTTCCACGTCGGTTAGTTGATTATAAAAGGTATCAGCCAAATACCAGCTCAGCTGTGGGCTGGGTGTAGGCGCTTGAATAGCTAGCGTTTCATCACCAAGCTGATTGAAAAGCCAGGCAAATAAATGTGCGGTATTGTCACTGCCACCCGCTTTCCAATAACCACGCGCCTGCAACCAAACGTGTTGCCTTGGGTAACGCTTTAATTGCTCTTGGAGTTCTTGAGAAAAGTTTTTGCCAGGTTGCGACTTAGCTATTTCGCGCAATTGTGCCCTATCAGGAAATAACTGCTGGCCATTAAACTGACTTAAAGCAACAATTCGATGATCACTATTGATTAATAGTTTGTCACGCGGGTATTGCCCCAATAACGACTTTAAGTTGGCTACACTAGCACCATATAGGCCAAAGCCTAAAATGGCACGGCTATTATTGATTAACTCAGCTCGCTGCGCTTTAGATAATTCCCAT
This sequence comes from Alteromonadales bacterium alter-6D02, assembly GCA_002835545.1. Lineage (GTDB taxonomy): Bacteria > Pseudomonadota > Gammaproteobacteria > Enterobacterales > Psychrobiaceae > Psychrobium. The sequence goes on along the minus strand of PIZK01000008.1, from coordinate 61,221 downwards.
AGCTGAACATCACTGCGCGCGACGATGGTTAAGTGAGACTTTTCAGGATAAGCAACACGAAATAGCCGTGCAGCTTCAGCAATAGTTTCAGCATTACGCTGTGAAGTAAGTACCAGCAACTGATTTGACTGAGCAACTAAGTTGAGGGAACTTAGCAATAAAGCAACGAATAAGATGATGCGCATAGAAAACTCTTCTTTGATGACAATACAACAAGCGAGAATTTTTTGGCACACCCACAGAGACCTAAGCTATCTACTATAAAATAGCTTATTAACTGAGATAATTTAATGCACAAAATCGAGTATTCTCGCTCGATTAAAGGTGGGTTATCTGTGTCATGTATCTGGCTTATATCGTTTTCCCTTTTAGGAAAACGATAAATACAGTTGCGAGGACAGCTTCGGATTAAATGCGTGATACCGAATTCCATGATGCCAACATATCGTTAGCGCACAGCCACTGCAGGACGTTGTACAGTTAGCAGCGCTTGTTGTCAAACACCATGGTTATATTTATTCGAAATAACAGTATGTTGTAGCTGAATTAAAAGTCACTATTTTTCACTATTGATTGCAACTTGCAACGCAATCAAACACTGATTAGTGCCTTCAAAGTCATAACTATTAATGAGTTTTACAACTTGATTACTCTTTTCCCTATAAGCCGTATTGGTCAGCATTGAATTAAGCTCTTCAATCTTATTTTTAGCATTAAGGTCATGCTCCGCCACACTGGCTATCGACTCTTCGAGTAATGTTAAAGCAATGCTTTTGTCAAAGTCGATACTCTTTACGTCTTCACCGTTTTCGCTAACCACATCAGCCAGCGATTTAATCACTGGATTTAACTCTGCAGCTGTCTGCTGTAATAGAGAAGTTATAAGTTCAGCATCGTCGCCATTACAGGCATGTTCTAGCTGTTCAGCAATTTGATAAACCACTTGCGAACCAATACTACCAGCGGAAGCCTTTAAGGAATGAGCTAAGCGGTGAGCACTTTTTTGATCGGTCGACTGTTGCGCTTGAACAAAATCACTTTCAAAGTTTCGATAACTTTCATAAAAACGCTGTAATAACTTGGCATACAACTTTTTATTCTGCTGACAAATTGCCAGCCCCTCAGACGCATTAATACCTTTAATAGAAGAGATATCAAAGGGCTCAGATTCGCCATCATCTAAGCCACTCTGACCATTACTGTTTGATGGGTGTATCCATTTTGCCATGGTCCGAAACATCAGATTAAAGTTAATTGGTTTGGCAATATGATCGTTCATACCGACCGATAATACTTTTTCACGATCCCCTGTCATTGCATTAGCGGTCATAGCAATAATAGGCAGCCCTTGCAGATGATTGATATTACGTATTTTTTGAGTCGCTGTATAACCATCCATTATCGGCATTTGGCAATCCATTAACACACCATCAAAATCCTGCTTTTCAATAATATTTAAGGCTTCTTGACCATTATTAGCTAAGGTTACCTTAAGCCCATTACTGGTCAAAAGTTCAATAGCAAGCTCTTGATTTATTTCATTATCTTCAACAAGCAAAATGTTAGCCCCCTGTAATCGTTTTACAGCGTGCTCTGTTTCCCCATGGCTCTTGCCATTCGTGCCATCAATCGAAGCAGTTTGATTTAACGCTGGCAGAATTGCATTGAGTAAATTTGAAGGGGTCACGGGTTTATTTAAGAAGCCTTTAATATCTAAGTTTTCCGCTGCGATACCCACTTCATCTCGAGAATATGCAGAGACCATAATGATGGTTGGTGAATTTTTTATCTCAGAGTTTTTTTGAATTGCTTTAACCGTTTCAACACCATTCAGCCCAGGCATTTTCCAATCCATCAAAATAAACTCATATTTCTGGGCCGTTTTATTTTCCAGTATCTTAATCGCTTCTTGACCTGATTTAACGGCATCAACTAAGAAACCAAAATGACTCAGCATTTCATCCAATATTTCAATTGATGTCTGATTATCATCAACGACTAGAATACGCGTCCCCTTATAGTTGCTCGATAGTTGAGGTAAGCGCTCTGTCTGCTCATGCTGTTTAATCAGGTTGACTGTGAAATGGAAAGTACTACCAATACCAGGCTCACTATCGACCCATATTTCCCCGCCCATTAACTCAGTGAGCTTTTTAGAAATGGCTAAACCTAAGCCAGAGCCGCCATATTTTCGAGTGGTTGAGGTGTCTGCTTGAGAGAATGACTGAAACAGCTTTTGCAACTGTTCCCTTGTCATTCCAATGCCACTGTCCTTTATCGAAAAGAGTAACTCCACACTATCATTCGTCTCATTGGCCACATCAACAGAAATGATAATCTCTGAATTCTGCTTGGAAAACTTGACGGCGTTATTCCCTAAATTTGTCAGAATTTGTCCTAAGCGCAGTGGATCGCCTATCAGCGCTGTAGGTACTTTGGGAGAGACTCGATAATAAAGTTCGATATTATTATCTTCCGCTTTTAAGCCAACGAGACTGGCCAGGTTATTCATTACATCTTCTAGGCGAAAATCGACCGCTTCAATATCTAGCTTCCCAGCTTCAACTTTAGAAAAGTCTAAAATATCATTAATTATTCCGAGTAATGACTCTGCACTACGATTTACTTTTTTAATGTAATTCTTCTGCTTGGGATCAAGTTCAGTCTCTAATGCCAAGTGGCTCATACCTAATATCGCGTTCATCGGCGTTCTAATTTCATGCGACATATTAGCTAAAAAGTCAGACTTAGTTGAGTTTGCTAATTCAGCTTTATTTTTAGCATCGTTTAAATCTTTAGCGAGCATTTCCATCGTTACTTGTGATTTCCGTACGACTAAACCAAGGATGATAATAGTCACGATAAAAATTAAGCCTATATAGAGTAATGTATCCGCCATACTTCTAGCAGAGTCCATATCCGTTGTACGCAAGTCTCGAGTTGTACTTAGCAGTTCGTCAGCTTGTAACGCCGACGCAATCATAGCTTGGGCCACGGTTTCCGCCTCAATGGTTACAGCTTCAACTTCGATAAAGTTATTAAGATAAGTATTAATACTGGGAATAAAGTTGACAAAGACTTCTTTTTCATCGGCCTCTATCAACATCGACTCAATGTGCTTAGCTCGCACAATTATTGAGTTAAGCTCAGACTTCACAGTGATGGCGAAAGCCTTTTTTGCCTCAACCGTTTTGGCTAATGCAAAATCGCGATCCACTTGTCGTGCACGAGTTAAGGCTGATAGGATGGAGTCTACGGTATTATTTAGCTCTACTCGTTTTGCCATTAAATCTTGCGTATCTGATACTTGGCGTTGCATGCGAGTTAACACAAAGTTTTCATTATTACGCAGTGCAAACGCCGTATTAATTAAGTTAGTGGCGGTATTATCGAGATTGATTTGTTCAGGAGAATCTAAATCAAAAGCGTCTCCTCCTTTCTTTTGTTTAATGCTTTTTAACGCATCAATATACTCTTTATACGCTAGCTCCATCTCGGTTAGTAACTGTAGACTGTTCTTGTCCTCAATTCTCAGCTTCAACACCTCAATAATGTCATAAAGCTTACGTATTTCATTAACTGCTAAAGAGTATTCTGAGGCATCTCGGCTCATTAAAAAGTTACGTTCATGCACGCGCGCGAGCTCTGCTTGAATCACCACCTCATAGGAATTAGCAGAGTTTTGCGAAATATCGAGCATGTTTTGGCGATAGAGGCGAACAGCCTGTGTATCAACATCTATATATTTTTGCTGGGTATTTTGTAGCTCATCTGCAATAATTGACGCATTAATCGCAGCTTGTACCATATTGTCTCGTGATTGTTGGCTTTGCTTGCGTAATTGAATGAAGTTTAAAAAGCCCGATTGATAGCTTGTTAGTGCTACGACGAGCTTTTCTAAATTTTGTTGGTTTTGTTTGTCGGTATTTTGGACATTAAACTCTCGCGCTAAACTAATAGTCTTAGCGATAACCTCTTTGGCTAAACTTTCCGACTCACTGCTATTATCCCGAGTGAAAGTCAACTCATGCAGCCTTGCGTTATCAAGTAAATAAACCATTTCACCCGCAGCAACATAACGGTCAACTGAACGATAAAGATTACTTAAGCTGGTATAACCGATAACTCCGGTTGTAAACAATAAGAACACAACAATGCCAAAGCCGACTAGAATTGTTCTGTTCTCATGGGCTTTCTTATCTGCCATGCTTGCTCCTTGTTAGATATCGTCGCTTATTGGTTTAATTTGCATCCCAGATTAAAATTATCCAAATCAACATCGCCGTTAAAGCGACTATTCATCTGCATACTTTTTCTGTACCTCTCTGACCTCAGGTAAGCACGTTAAGAATGTAGGGATTAGCTCAGGGTCAAAGTGCTTACCCGCCTCCGTGTTCAAATACTTTAATGTCTCTTCTTCGGACCATGCGTGCTTATAAGGTCGCTCAGACATTAACGCATCAAAGACATCCGCAATCGCAACTATTCGCGCTGAAATAGGAATATCCTTTCCACTTATGCCGTTAGGGTAACCACTGCCATCCCATTTTTCATGGTGGTAGATAGCCACTTCTTTCGCAAGTTCAAGCAAAGCATAGCCATGGTCGCCAAGAATAGTGGCGCCATAAACGGTATGAAGCTGCATGACTTCCCACTCTTGAGGAGTTAATTTTCCAGGCTTATTCAAAATATGATCTGGTACGCCTATTTTTCCTATATCGTGCATCGGTGCCGCATAAAATAGTAGTTCACACCACTCTTCATTCATCCCATGTGCTTGTGCCAATAACCGTGAAAACCAACTCATGCGAATAACATGCATCCCTGTCTCATTATCTTTATACTCTGCAGCTTTACCAAGGCAACGGATAATCTCCAATCGCGATTGAATAAGCTCATCGGTACGCTCTTTGACTAACGACTCTAAATGTCGTGACTGATCGTATAACTTGATGTGAGTAGCAACCCTAGCCATAACAATCGGAGGGCTTATAGGTTTTACAATATAATCAACAGCCCCTAATTCAAAACCTGTTTGCTCCATCTTTATTTGGGTTTCAGCGGTAACAAAGATAATCGGAATAGCTGCTGTGTCAGAGTGTTTTTTCAAGTAACGACAAACTTCATAGCCGTCCATGCCCGGCATGTTAATGTCGAGTAATATGAGGTTGGGTTGTGGATTATTTTGACAAATTTTAATTGCATCTTGTCCATTAAGGGCAACTTTCAATTGATAATGGTCTTGGAGTATTCCCGACAAAATATCGATATTATCAATTTGATCATCAACCAATAAGATTGTCGGTTTATCTGCTGTTCCCATCATTGCACTCGTTTAATGAATTAAGTTAAGCGAACTAATAGATCATCAGATGTTGATTGCACCTTTAACACCATAACAGCAACAGTATTCGTACCTAGCTTCCTTACTCTATAAAACGATGCTAAGCAGTTAGCACTCATGGGAAAGGTTAAAACATCAGAGATTAACACTAAGTATAGCAGCCAATCTAAAAAGGCTAGCGCGAGAAGAAAAAAGCTAAATTAAGAATGTGATTTAAACTCCCAAACAAATAAATGAATCATAGTTCATCTATTTAGAAGGCTAAGTAGTCCATAGTATTAACAACCTTCATGTAAATAAATGTTCACAGACTATAATTAAGCTAATCGGTTTAAGAAGGTAGACGGGTAATGACTCAACCTGATACATTAACAAATACAAATGAATAGCCAACTTAACGCTGTGAAAAGAAGATTCTATCCGGGTATTGTAAGCTTAACTCTAGGCTTGGTGATTACTCTGTATATTTGCTTAAGCTTCGATAAAGTCAATGAGCCTATTGATTGGCTAAGTTTTTATAGTGAAGGGACTATGACTTTCACTTTATTACTTATCCTATTTAATCTTTATCAAATCAGTCGAAATAGAAAAATTTTCCGCATTATTTATGCCGGCTTCTTAATGCTGTTTATCTCTCAATTGATCGATGCACTCGACGAGCTCTATTATCAACCTTATCTCTTTTCGGCGATAATGGAGGAAATTCTTGAGGTATGCGGTTTATGTTTGGTCTTTTGGGGAATGCAAAGACTACTCAAATACACCAGAGATCAACACAAAGAATTACAGCACCAAGCAGAACGAGATACACTCACCAGCTTATTTGTCCGTCGGCCGTTCATGAAACGTAGTCAGCTTAATTTTGACAAGTTTAAGCAAGGGCAACAAAGACTCTCTTTGTTATTGCTTGATATTGACTATTTTAAGAATGTTAATACTAATTATGGTCATTCTGGTGGGGATATGGTGTTAAAAAAGTTAGCTCAACACCTAACAAATGAGATCCGCTTTAATGATGTAATCGCCCGTTGGGGTGGTGAAGAGTTTATTGTATTACTTCCTGAATGTGAGCTGCCACAAGCCAAAAAAGTTGCCGAAAAACTACGTGCAACCACCCAAAACTTACTTATCCCTGCACACAATAAACAAATAAAAATAACCATCAGTATAGGTGTAACGGAAGCTTGTTCTTCAGATCAATCAATCGAAACGGTCATCGAGAGAGCCGACAAACACCTTTACCTTGCGAAGGAACGTGGCCGCAATCAAGTGGTATCAAAACCTTAACCAACAACGCCCATCATCAATATCCATAGCCCTAATACGGTTTTTAGTGCTTTCGTTGAAATCATTCCAGCTAGGGTTTTCGCTAAAATTCCCCCAATAATTGCACCGGGGCCGGCATACATCGCCACATCCCAAACCGTCGCACTGTTAAGCCATAGGTGTTCCGGCGCTGCCGACCATACGGTAATAGCAGTTACCACCACGGCCGCTGCAATAGACAACGCAATATTAAAGCCACGAAAAATAAGATATAGCACTAAAATTTCACCTACCCCAACCGAGAGCCAAGCAGTGATTAAGCCTCCGAAATAGCCAATCAGCAACAGCGCTCCGTAGTCAAAGGTAGAGAGGCGAGTTCTAGGTTCAGGTTTGGCTTTAATAAGATAAATTTGTGCTAGTAAAGATAATCCCAGCACGATAGAGAACAAACTGAATGAATGAGCTAAACTGGCGGGCGCATCCACTAAGCCACCATAGACACTCCAAATTCCCAACACAGAAAACAGCGCTGTCATTACGACAATATTAAAAAGCGGACTCCATTGTTGGTCAGCATAATGATGCTGACGATAGTGCAAGCTCCAAGTAATAGCACCAGCAGTCATACCAAAACATTGAATACTAAAACTGGTCGATAAACTTTGCGCTTCACTAAAGCCTAATTGTGAGAAAACAGGAATAAAAACGACTCCGCCACCTGCGCCTGAAAGGTTGGCAAAAATAGCACCGACGATGCCAAGTAAGCTACTGAGCGTACTTTGCGCCATAGCCGATAGCGACTCTTGAGATAAATTCGCCCACATTAGCCAAGTCAATGCGATCACACCAGGAATCACTTTCCAAAAGGCCAACAAGCCTTGTTCAAGATAAATTTGTTTGGTACGTACAATGACTCGAGACAACATCGATAAACACTTTAATCTGCTTAATTACTCGTTATTCTACTTTAGAAAGGTAATGATGAAAAATAATCTGTCCACATCATGTTACATAAATCTTATTTTTTAACCTATATTCCAGTGAGAGAAACTAGCAAAAAGTCTAGTGCTTACGCATAATAGCCGAGTAAATTTTAGGAGAATAATAATGAAATTAAAACAACTTGCCAGCGCCGTTGCTGTTGCGCTCGCACTGAGTGCTTGTAGTGGCGTCGTTCATAACAATAATAACCAAGCTTCTGCTGTTAGCGCACCGGCTGCTAATAAAGTATTTACTCAAGACTATGTATTAGAAGAGCTAGATAACGGCTTACGAGTAATGGTAGTAAAGACTGACTACCCTGATTTAGTCTCTATCCAAATTCCAGTATCAACGGGTTCTCGTAACGAAGTCGAAGCAGGAAAGACGGGCTTTGCTCACTTCTTTGAGCACATGATGTTTAAAGGGTCTGAAAAATACCCACAAGCTGTTTATGCGGACATCTTTAAGAATGCCGGTGTGGATAACGGTGCCTACACCACCAATGATTACACCAACTACCACTTAGACTTTTCTAAAGAGCATTTAGAAACGGTATTGAAAATCCAAGCGGATCACTTCCAAAACCTGAGCTACACTGAAGCACAGTTTAGAACGGAAGCGTTAACGGTCAAAGGCGAATACTTAAAAAATAACGCTAATCCAATCCGTAAGTTATTAGCAGCGGTTCGCCATAAAGCGTTTGATACTCATACGTACAAACACACAACAATGGGCTTTTTTGAAGATATTGAAGCAATGCCAGAGCAGTCAGCTTACGGTAAAACCTTCTTTGAGCGCTTCTATAAGCCAGAATATGTATCACTAGTCATTGTTGGTGATGTTGACCCTAGCGAGACCATGGCTATGGTTAAGAAGTACTGGGGCGAGTGGCAACGTGGGTCATTCAAGTCAGAAGTTCCTCAAGAGCCAGCTCAGCAAGCACCTCGTTACCAACATGAAGTTAATGCAGGTTTGCCTGGTCACTGGTTATTAGTGTCATTCAAAGGTTCTGACTGGCAGCCAACAAAGAAAGATCGTGCAGCATTAGATCTTATATCTGAGCTTTATTTCTCAAGTAACTCAGCGCTTTATCAAGAGCTAGTGGTAGAGAAACAATTAGCCAGTCAAATGTTTGTTTATAACCCTGAAACTAAAGATGCGGGTTTACGTCATGTCTTTGTAAAAGTTGATGATGAGAAAAACTTAACTAAAGTTCGTGATGCAATCAATAACACCTACGCAAAAGTCCGTGTTGAAGCGGTCGAAGCAGATAAGCTAACTAAGCTTAAGTCGAACCTAAAATACAGTTTTGCTAATGGTTTAGACTCTTCTGAAGCCATTGCTGGCACATTAGCCTCTTACATGCACTTCACTCGTGATCCTGAAGTTATCAACCATTTATACAACAGCTTCGATAACATCACACCAAGTGACATTAAACAAGTTGCTAATAAGTACTTTATCGATAACAACCGTACCACAGTCACCATGTCAGCACTCGATAAGATCGCTGGTTTTGAGTCAGAAGTAAGCGTTGATAAATTAGTGGCGACCATGGCGAAAAAGCCAACAGAAATCACTTTCTCTGTGTTAGATAACAGCAATGACTCTCCATTAGTTGATGTGAACGTTTTATTCTACACCGGTGCTGCCGCTGATCCTGTTGGTAAAAAAGGTACAGCTGCATTAATGGCTAGCATGCTCACTCAAGGCGGCTCTGCAACTAAGTCTTACCAAGAAATCAAGAAAGGCTTATACCCATTAGCAGGCAGCTTTAGAGCTCAGCTAGATAAAGAGATGATCTCTTTTAGTGGCCGTGTTCACAAAGATAATGCCGCAGCATGGTATGCGTTAGTGAGCGAACAGCTACTTAATCCAGGCTGGCGTGAAGATGACTTTAAACGTCTAAAGAAAGAACTTATCGATAGCATTAAATCTGGTTTAAAAGCATCTAATGACGAAGAACTAGGTAAAGAAGTCCTTTATAGTGAGCTGTATCAGGGTCATAGCTACGAAAGCTATAACTACGGCGACCTTTCTGATTTAGAAAGCATTACCTTAGCTGATTTAAAAGCGTTCTATAAATCACAGCTAACTCAAGCTAAATTAAACTTGGGCATCACAGGTGCAATCCCAGCCGCAGTGAAAGCCGATTTATTAGCTGATTTATCGACATTACCTAAAGGCAGTGACAGCCGTTTAGCCATCGACAAAGCGCCTAAGCTTGACGGTCATCATGTGACTATTGTTGAAAAACCAGCACAGTCAACAGCGGTTTCGTTCGGTTTCCCTATCGAGACATTACGTAGCGATAAAGATTGGGCTGCGTTATGGTTAGTGCGTTCTTACTTCGGCGAACACCGTAGCTCAAACAGCTACCTATACCAAGAAATCCGTCAAAAGCGTGGCATGAACTATGGTGATTACGCGTATATCGAGTATTTCCCACGAGGTATGTTCCAAACTAAGCCAGATGCTAATCTAGGTCGCTCTAGCCAAATTTTCCAAGTATGGTTACGCCCACTACGTTCAAACAACGATGCGCACTTTGCAACACGTGCTGCGTTATTTGAGCTAGATAAGCTAATTGCTAATGGCATGACCGAGAAAGATTTTGCAGCAACACGCAACTTCTTAACTAACTATGCACCACAGTTAGTTTCAAGCCAAGACAAGCAGTTAGGTTACGCACTAGATAGCAAGTTCTATAACACCGATGAGTTCGTTGGTTACGTTCGTAAGCAATTAGCGAACCTAACCCTAGCCGATGTGAATCGTGTGATTAAAGAAAACCTACAAACTGAAGATATTCATTATGTGTTTATCTCTGGTGATGCTAAAGACATGAAGCATCGTTTAGTTAATGAGACACGCTCAACGCTGAAATACAACAGCGATAAGCCTGCAGACTTATTAAGTGACGATAAAATCATTCAAGACTACAAACTAGCAATTCCAGCGAAAAATGTTGAAGTTGTTCCTGTAGATAACGTATTTAAATAATACCCTAACTACCTAAATCACGAGCCGCCCCTGAGAGCTATCACGGGCGGCTTTTTTGTCTCTAGCCTAAACTGACATTGACCTAAATCACTCTCACCGGCAATTAGGTTGCTATAGTTATATTGTGAGAAGTGGTAGATGGGAACAAGTGATGAAAGATAAGCAGCGGATTCGTTTATTACAGGTAGTCATGGTGATTGGACTCGGCTTAATCTTGCTTGGGCATTACTTTATCAGTTATGCCAACTATCCCGAAAAATATGGCGTGACAGGCATCATTATTAGTGCAATGTGCGTTGCAGTTGGGATCATTATGTCCCTACCCACAAAAATCTATCTGACTATTTTACTGATGCGCTCTGAAGAGCCTTCAGCGCAAGACCCCTGTTCTAAGGACAACAACATAGAGCGCTAACTCGCTGTAACTTATAAGCGCTGATCATAGCTCTTTACAACGCGTTAATACTTTATCCGCCGATAGCCCACAGCATACATACCCACTGCAATGTGTGATAACAACGCGTCGCGCCAGGTCATGCTAACGAATAAACATACTAAGTTAATTATTCGATACCAGCATTCAACAGATCGTTAGAGATAATTTATCCGTCGCTAAAAATGGTAAATCATTGTTTTTTTGTTGTTTACATTGAATATGTCATTCTAATTATATATAAATAATAACTCTGATTTTAAATTAACCAGAGTAACATCAAAGATATATAATTTTTAGGAGTATTAAATTATAAGAAAACGGATTTCCATTGACTAGATGTACTTGCAACTATGTCACTGACTGCAAAAGCGACGACATGTACATGTTCAAGTGGGCAGATACAGTGCACATTGCGGTAACACTAAACACGAGAGTACAGCACCTTTAACTGTACTTTTTAATAAGGGATTTATTAAGGATATACAACATGAATAAGCTCATCCTATCAATTGCAGGTATCTCAATTGTAGGTTTTCTGGCATATACTAACTCGCAAGATAACACCAATCATTCGCAAAGCTCTGTTGCTAAGAATACAAAGCAAGAAAAGCCATTAACAGACGAAGATGCTAGTAATCTCCTAGCCTTTAATGAACAAACCAGTGATGCTTCTAAACCTAGTAGTAAGACTAGTAATTCAACAATAGCAACGAAAAGCACTAATTTTGATAACTTCTTAAGTTCAGATGCATTTAAAAATACCAACAATTTAAATAATGCATTCGTACTTTCAGACAATCAGCTATCTAGCAAATCTATTGAAACTGTTTTTTCCGGTAAAGATTTTGGTAAAGCAATTGAAGTAATACAGGAACTAGAAAAAGACTCTGATAGCTGGCAAAGGGAAGATGCCCTACGTGAACAGCTTACTTCACTACTTGGTAACAAGTTCCAGTCAGAAACTTATTCCTGCAATGGAAGACTATGTCTTATTAAGTTTGACTATGAGTTATCAGATATCAACGAAGACACCTTGAATAAAATTAGTGATTTTGGCAGTAATTATACGTTCTCAAAATATACAAAAAATGATAATGATCTAATGACTTATAAAGGTTTATTTATAAAAACTGATGATCCATCCAAGATGGTGTGGGATTTAAATAACTAAATTTAAAGCAGATATAAGTAGTCAGTAAGTTCACTTTCAAGACATAAAAAAAGCACCCAAAGGGTGCTTTTTTTCAATATAACACATGTTGTTCGCTAGAGGCTTAGCCTTTTTTACGAACCATCTCTAGAACACGTAATTGCGCTACAGCGTTAGCTAATTGCTTAGCCGCTTCTGCGTAGTCCATGTCGCCAGAGGCTGTGTTAATGTTTTCTTCAGCAAGACGCTTAGCTTCTACAGCAGCAGTCTCATCAAGGTCGCCACCACGGATAGCAACATCAGCAAGGATGTTAACTAGACCTGGTTGGATCTCAAGGATACCACCAGAAAGGAAGATAATTTCTTCCTCTCCATTCTGTTTCACTAGGCGTACCATACCTGGCTTGATGCTCGTTAATAATGGAGCGTGACCTGGCATAACACCTAAATCACCCGCTTCACCAGAAACTTGTAGAGATTCAACGCGACCAGAGAAAATTTCTTCTTCCGCGCTTACTACATCAAGATGTACAGTCATAGCAGCCATAGTAGTCTCCTAGCCGATTAAAGCTTGTTTGCTTTCTCGATTGCTTCGTCGATACCGCCAACCATGTAGAACGCTTGCTCTGGTAGCTCGTCGTATTCGCCAGCTAAAATGCCTTTGAATCCAGCGATAGTATCTTTTAGCGATACGTATTTACCAGGTGCACCGGTGAATACTTCTGCTACGAAGAATGGTTGAGATAGGAAACGCTCAATCTTACGTGCACGTGTTACGGTTTGCTTATCTTCTTCAGAAAGCTCATCCATACCTAAGATAGCAATAATATCTTTCAACTCTTTGTAGCGTTGAAGTGTATTTTGTACTTCTTGTGCGATATCGTAATGCTCTTGACCAACAACTAGTGGATCAAGCTGACGAGACGTTGAATCTAATGGATCGATTGCTGGGTAAATACCACGAGCAGCGATGTCACGAGAAAGTACAACAGTTGCGTCTAAGTGAGCAAAGGTAGTTGCTGGAGATGGATCCGTTAAATCATCCGCAGGTACGTATACCGCTTGGATAGATGTGATAGAACCTTTCTTAGTTGAAGTGATACGCTCTTGAAGTACACCCATTTCTTCAGCAAGTGTAGGCTGGTAACCTACCGCTGATGGCATACGACCTAGAAGTGCAGATACTTCTGTTCCAGCTAGTGTGTAACGGTAGATGTTATCTACGAAAAGTAATACGTCACGGCCTTCGTCACGGAACTTCTCAGCCATTGTTAGGCCCGTTAGTGCTACACGTAAACGGTTTCCTGGTGGCTCGTTCATTTGACCGTAAACTAGCGATACTTTATCAAGTACGTTAGATTCGTTCATTTCGTGGTAGAAATCGTTACCCTCACGAGTACGCTCACCAACACCAGCAAATACTGAGTAACCACTATGCTCGATCGCGATGTTACGGATCAATTCCATCATGTTTACTGTTTTACCAACACCAGCACCACCGAACAGACCAACTTTACCACCTTTAGCGAACGGACATACTAAATCGATAACTTTGATACCAGTTTCTAACAGATCGTTAGAGTTTGATTGCTCTTCGTAGCTTGGCGCTTCACGATGGATTTCCCAACGCTCTTCTTCACCAATAGGACCCGCTTCATCGATTGGGTTACCTAGAACGTCCATGATACGGCCAAGGGTTTTAGTACCCACTGGAACCATAATTGGACGCTGTGTGTTTTCTACTGTTAGGCCACGACGTAAACCGTCAGATGAACCCATGGCGATAGTACGAACTACGCCACCGCCCAGCTGTTGCTGAACTTCTAGCACTAGGTTGTAACCTTCATTAGTTACTTTTAGTGCGTCATATACTTTTGGTACAGCGTCTTGTGGAAATTCTACATCCACAACAGCGCCGATTACCTGGACTACGTTACCTAAACTCATGATTTTTCCTCAAAGCTTATTGGTTATACCTAATGCCTAAACAGCCGCCGCGCCTGCAACAATCTCACCCAATTCTTGAGTGATACTTGCTTGACGAGCTTTGTTATAAACAAGTTGTAAATCGTCTATCAAATCTGATGCGTTGTCTGTGGCGTTTTTCATCGCCATCATACGTGCAGCCATTTCACAGGCTACATTTTCAACAACACCTTGATAAACTTGAGACTCTACGTAGCGCGTTAATAGAACATCTAATAGTTCTTTTGCGTCTGGTTCGTAGAGGTAATCCCAATGATGAGATTGCTCAGTATTACCTTCTTGTTTTGGCAATGGTAGTAGTTGATCGATCGTAGGTTCTTGAACCATAGTGTTAACAAACTTATTGTTTACCACGTATAGACGGTCCAATTTACCTTCGTCATATGCTTTTAACATTACTTGTACACTACCGATTAACTCAGATAGTGAAGGTGTATCACCCAAGCCAGAAGCTTGTGCAACAACATCACCGTTACCAAAGCTGTTAAAGAAGCTGATTGCTTTGCTACCAATCAGTGCGAAACTTACTTCCGCGCCTTTAGTAGTCCATTCACCAGCATCTTTAGTCACTTTCTTGAACAAGTTAATGTTTAAGCCGCCACATAGGCCACGGTCACTTGAAATAACAATGTAACCAACACGCTTAACATCACGCTCTTCCATATAAGGATGGCGATACTCTAAGCTACCTTCAGCGATATGACTAATCACTTGACGCATATTAGTGGCATATGGGCGCGATGAGTGCATGCGGTCTTGTAGACGACGCATTTTACTCGCAGCAACCATTTCCATAGCGCTCGTGATCTTCTGAGTGTTTTTAACACTCGCGATCTTGCTTTTTATCTCTTTTCCGCCAGCCATCTCTTCTTTCTCCAGTTAGTTAGGTGTTGCAAGCAACACCTATCACCGACTTAGTAAGTCTGAGTTGCCACGAAGTTATCAAGCAGTGCTTTAAGACCAGCTTCGATGTCAGCGTCGTATGCGCCTTTTTCGTTGATCTTAGCTAAAAGCTCGCTACCTTCGCTGTTTGCGTAAGAAAGCAGAGATGCTTCGAAATCTACAACTTTGTTGATTTCAACATCTTTCAAGTAGCCTTTTTCAGCAGCGAAGATTACTACACCTTGCTCTGCAACGCTCATTGGAGCATATTGCTTCTGCTTCATTAGCTCTGTAACACGTTGACCATGCTCTAATTGTGCACGAGTCGCGTCATCTAGATCAGAAGAGAACTGAGCGAAAGCTGCAAGTTCACGGTACTGAGCTAGTGCAGTACGGATACCGCCAGAAAGCTTCTTGATGATTTTAGTTTGTGCAGCACCACCAACACGAGATACCGAGATACCTGGGTTAACAGCAGGACGTAAGCCTGAGTTAAATAAGTCAGTTTCTAAGAAGATCTGACCATCGGTAATCGAGATTACGTTAGTAGGTACGAATGCAGAAACGTCACCCGCTTGTGTTTCGATGATTGGTAGAGCAGTTAAAGAACCTGTCTGACCTTTTACTTCACCGTTAGTGAACTTTTCAACGTAATCAACGTTTACGCGAGAAGCACGCTCTAATAAGCGACTGTGGAGGTAGAATACGTCACCTGGGTAAGCTTCACGGCCTGGTGGACGACGTAAAAGTAGAGAGATTTGACGGTAAGCAACAGCTTGCTTAGTTAAATCATCATATACGATTAGTGCATCTTCACCGCGGTCACGGAAGTATTCACCCATAGCACAACCAGAGTATGGTGCTAAGTATTGTAGTGCAGCAGCTTCAGCAGCAGATGCAACAACAACGATAGTGTTTTCTAAAGCGCCGTGCTCTTCTAATTTACGAACAACGTTCGAAATAGTAGAGTTTTTCTGACCGATTGCTACGTAAACACTCTTAATGCCAGAGTTTTTCTGAGCAATGATAGCGTCGATTGCGATAGCAGTCTTACCAGTTTGACGGTCACCGATGATTAATTCACGTTGACCACGGCCAACTGGAATCATTGTATCGATTGCTTTAATACCTGTTTGTACAGGCTCATCAACTGATTGACGTTCGATTACACCAGGAGCAATTACTTCTACTGGAGAGAAACCATCGTTATCGATAGCGCCTTTACCGTCAATTGGTTGACCTAGTGTGTTTACAACACGACCTAGTAAACCACGACCTACTGGTACTTCAAGAATACGACCAGTAGATTTTACTTTTACGCCTTCAGCTAGGTCAGCGTATGGTCCCATAACAACAGCACCAACAGAATCACGCTCAAGGTTAAGCGCGATCGCGTAGCGACTGCCTGGTAATTCAATCATCTCGCCTTGCATCACGTCCGCTAGGCCGTTGATGCGTAAGATACCGTCACTTACAGAAACGATTGTACCTTCGTTACGAGCTTCACTAACAACTTCGAATTGTTCGATACGTTGTTTGATCAGATCACTGATCTCAGTGGAATTTAGTTGCATGCTCTAATCCCCAATTATGATTGCAGCTGGTTGCCAAGACGTTCTAATTTTCCGCGTACTGATCCGTCAATTAACAGATCTCCTACACGAATAATCACGCCAGCAACCAGAGATTTATCAATACTTACGTTTAGCTGTACTTTACGCGCTAAACGTTTTTCCAAAGACGCGGCTAATTCAGCTCGTTGTGTCTTATTCAGTTTAGTGGCAGAGGTAACCTCTGCATCTACTTGCTTGTTGTAATCATTGTGATACTCAGCAAATAACACTGCAACTTCAGGTAGTACTAATAAACGTTCGTTTTGAGCCAATACTTTAATAAAGTTCTGGCCATTTTCGTTAAGTTGCTCGCCACCTAACTTGATCATCAAGTCTGCTGCTTCTTGAGCGGCAGTAGTAGCTTTAAGCATTGAAACAACGGCATCATTTGATGCAACTTGACCAATAAAGGTGATCATTTCTAACCACTGGTCTACGTCGTTCTTCTCAACGGCAAAGTCAAAAGCTGCTTTAGCATAAGGTCGAGCGATGGTAGTGAATTCAGCCATTACTCTAATCCTCTGTTATAGCTCGCCGACAAGTTTTTCAACTATATCGTTCGCAGCAGCTTCATCGATTGAGCGCTCAAGAATCTTCTCTGCACCAGCAATTGCTAATACAGCAACTTTCTGGCGAAGTTCTTCTTTTGCACGGTTACGTTCAGCTTCAACTTCAGCGTGACCAGAAGCGATAATCTTATCGCGCTCAGTCATCGCAGCAGTTTTTGCTTCGTCAACAATTTGTGCTTTACGTTTATTAGCAGCATCAACGATTGAAGCAGCTTCAGCTTTAGCATCTTTTAATTGATCAGTTGCTTTAGCTTGAGCTAGTTCTAAATCTTTACCTGCACGTTCAGCAGAGGCCAAGCCGTCAGCGATTTTCTTCTGACGATCTTCAATCGCACTCATTAGCGGTGGCCAGATATATTTCATACAAAATATAACAAACACTGCAAATGCAATTGATTGACCTAAAAGGGTTGCGTTCATATTCATAACGTCGTCCTCTAGTTAATTAAAAAGAGGTCGCTTATTAACCCAAGAAAGCAGCTAGTGGGTTAGTGAACAACATGTACATCGCGATACCAACACCGATCATCGCGATCGCATCGATAAGACCAGCAACGATGAACATTTTAACTTGAAGCATTGGAGCCATTTCTGGTTGACGCGCAGCGCCTTCCAAGAATTTGCCACCTAAAATACCAAAGCCGATAGCGGTACCAAGTGCACCAAGACCGATTAGTAGTGCTACAGCGATTGCAGTAAAACCTAAGATAGTTTCCATTAGTTTCTCCAGATAGTTTTATAAAATAAAAAATTAAAAATTTGTTTCGTATCCTTACTCATTAAAGTGAGCTCATCATGTAGGAGCGCTTTAATGGGTTTGGATTATAATATTAATGATCTTCACAAGACATGCTTAAATATACGACGGTTAACATCATAAAAATAAACGCTTGAAGAATTACCACCATGATATGGAACACAGCCCATACAAAGTGCAGTGGTAGCTGCCATACGCCAAGTAGCGCAATTAGGAAAAAGATCATTTCACCAGCGTACATGTTTCCGAATAAACGTAGACCTAGAGAAATAGGCTTAGCGATTAAGGCAACTAATTCCATTACTAGGTTTACAGGGATCATTACAGGGTGATTAAATGGTTGCATGGTTAATTCTTTTACGAACCCACCAACACCTTTAATCTTGATGCTGTAAAAAATCATTAGGAAAAATACACTAAATGACATACCTAACGTGATGTTAGGATCCGTCGTAGGTACAACACGCATATACTCAATGCCCATTGCGTAAGATGCCGAAGGCAACCAATCAACAGGAATTAAATCCATTGTATTCATGAAGATAATCCACACGAATATTGTCAATGAAAGAGGAGCAATTAACGCACTGCGACCATGGAAGGTATCTTTGACGGTACCATCAACGAATTCCACTGTCATTTCGATAAAGCATTGAAGCTTTCCAGGAACACCAGTCGTTGCTTTTTTAGCAACAGAGCTGAAGATCCAACAGAAAAGCGCACCAAGACCAATCGAAAAAAGCAATGAATCGACATTGAGAGACCAAAATCCTTCACCAACCGTCAAATTTTGAAGGTGATGGAGAATATAATCGCCAGATGTGAGGGCTTCACCAGTATCAGATGCAGACATCGTCTATCCCACTTTTTTGGATTTAAAAATTAATGGTGATAACCAATGGAGAACTATTGCCAAAGCGTATGTAACGAATAGTGGCAAATAAATCACGTCCAAAGTCTTAAACACCACCCAAAACAGCACTATCACTAAAACAAGCTTGAGTGCCTCGCCTTTAAAGAAATCAGTTAAAACTTCTTTAGCAGCGCTCGCTCCGGCATTGCGAAAAGCTAAGGAGGCAAATACAAAATTTGGAACTATGGAGATGATTCCACCACAAAGGGCTGAATAACCTGCTTTCGTTCCATTTGCCAGGAAGAAAAAAAATGAAGCCGCCAAGACTGCCAATGTTTGCATGAGAATCAACTTGTAAGCCGTTGAACGCCCATGACGAGCCAGTTTGTTGACCAATTTACTTACTCCGCAACCTGCTTATTTTAGTGGTGAGCTACGACTCTTAAAATCCAAGAGATAACTCAAAAAATCGCGCCGAAAAAAGCGATGAGAAGTATACGTTTTCTACTTAATTTTGCAACTGAAACAACGGCATTTTGACATAATAATACATAAAATCAGACTAAAGAGGGAACAGATCCCCTATATAGTGTTGCCTATAAAAATAAAATACATATTTGTACATTTCGCTATCGCTGGATAATTAACCAATTAGTCTAATAATGATTCTTTTTTATTAAATCGATGGAAAAAACTGCCAAAAAAATAGACTGTTCTTATTACCTTTAATCACATTTATCGTTTTTTTTATGCTTAAATGATTTAAAAAGAGGAAGGAAATTGAAGTGCGCCCCCTGTAATTATTTCTCAAATGAAGAAGAAATATTACAGAGGCTATTTCATGGTCAGTTACTCGTGGCTAATCCCAATATGACCCAATAAGCCATCTAACTCGTCGAGCGTAGTGTAAGAGATAACCATCTTGCCCTTACCCTTACCGTTGTCATTGATCGCAACTTTAGCGCCAAGGTGCTCACTCAAGCGCTGTTGTAAACTAGCAATGTTTGGATCTAAGGTCTTCTCTTTCTTCTCTGGAGTGCCTTTTAAAGCTTTTTGAACCAGTCTCTCAGTCTCACGCACACTCAAGTTCTTATCCGCAACAACTCGTGCATTATCGCTTTGTAGTTCGCCTGATAAACCTAATAAAGCTCGAGCATGCCCCATATCAATGTCTCCACGCTCTAACAGCAGCTTTACATCGTCATTAAGAGTATTTAAGCGTAATAAGTTACTTACCGTGGTGCGCGATTTACCGACTTCTTCAGCAACCTGCTGATGGGTTAATTCAAATTCATTGATTAAGCGATCTAAAGCAACCGCTTCTTCCATGGCGTTTAGATCTTCACGCTGGATGTTTTCAATTAACGCAATCGCAACCGTAGCGCGATCATCAACGTCCTTAACCAAACAAGGCACCTCGGTTAACTGAGCGAGTTGAGCGGCACGCCAACGACGTTCACCTGCGATGATTTCATACTTATCTTCACCGACTTGACGGACTAAAATGGGCTGAATAATACCTTGGGCCTTAATCGAACTCGCTAACTCATCAAGTGCATCTGAAGACATGTCTTTACGTGGTTGATATACACCCGGCTGGAGAAACTCGATCGGTAGCTGCTGTAACTCACCTTTTTCTGCACTGATTTGCTCTTTTACAGGTGCCTGTTCTACATCTTGCTTAATTTGCTTGGTACGAGCTGTATTACTCGTACTTAATAAGGCATCTAATCCTTTGCCTAAACCGCGTTTTTTTAATGACATGTGATTCTTTTACTCTTTTTTATGTCGATAAGCCCATCAGGCGATGACCTCATCATAATCTGGGTCAATTTAGCTTAACTGGCTAAAGGTTCTGTCGGTTCTTGTTCAGCCCTGCGGATCATTTCACCGGCAAGCGCTAAATAAGCCTTAGCGCCAGTTGACGATTTATCATAATACATCGCAGGCGCACCAAAGCTAGGCGCCTCGGCAAGACGCACATTGCGAGGAATAACGGTACGATACACTTTGTCGCCAAAGTGCTGTTTTAACTGATCTGAAACATCGTTAGCTAATCGATTACGCGGATCATACATAGTGCGTAAGATACCTTCGATAGTAAGGTCGGGATTAACCACTGCCGCAAGCTTACTAATCGTATCCACCAGTGCTGTTAATCCTTCCAATGCAAAATACTCACACTGCATTGGTACTAATACGCTATCGGCGGCAGACATGGCATTAATCGTTAATAAATTAAGAGCCGGAGGACAGTCAATAAAAACATAGTCGTAATGATCTAACACAGGCTTCAGGCCGTTTTTTAAACGTACCTCTCTGGCAAAAAACTCAATTAACTTGATTTCAGCTGCTGTCACATCAGCATTAGCTGCGATTAAGTCATAATGACCATTAGTGTCTTTTACAATCACTTCTTCAACAGGCATTTCATCGACTAATAAGTCATAAACAGTGGTGGCCACTTCATATTTATCAACACCACTGCCCATAGTCGCATTGCCTTGAGGGTCAAGATCGATCAAGAGCACCTTACGACGCGTTGCCGCTAAAGATGCTGCTAAATTCACTGCGGTGGTCGTTTTACCCACACCGCCTTTTTGATTCGCTACTGCAATAACTTTTGCCACGATCGTTCCCTTAATTGGTTAATGCCTGTATTTACTAACAGAGCCTTTATAGTATCACTAGTCTTGCTGAATAATGACTAAATGACGTTCACCTTCTAGTTCAGGCACGACTAATTGATGAATAACATCCAACGACAGGCCCTCTCGTAAATGATCGAGCTCTGCTTGTGGGATGACCCCTTTCAACGCGTAAAATTTGCCCTGCTGATTAGGTAAATGATGACACCAATCTAACATGTCGTCTAGTGATGCAAATGCACGACTCAGCACACCATCAAAGCCCTGCTGCGGCCATTCATCATTTGCTGGCGTAAACTCTTCAACACGTGATTGAATTGGCGTAACATTTTTTAAACCTAACTCATGTACGACTTGCTTAATAAAGCGAATGCGTTTACCTAAACTATCGAGTAAATAAAACTGTTTGTCAGGATTTAGAATCGCTAATGGTAAGCCCGGTAAACCAGGTCCTGTGCCAACATCAATAAAACAATGGCCATCAAGATGAGGAGAGACAACAATACTGTCCATTATATGCTTAACTAGCATCTCACTTGGATTTCGTACTGATGTTAGGTTATAGGCCTTATTCCACTTATTAAGCAGCTCGACAAGTTGAACAAGCTGTTGCTGGTGAGGTTCAGAAACAGACAACTGACTGTCATTAATAAGGCGTTGCAATTGTTGAGCTAACACAGCGAGTATCCCAATATTAAAATAAGCCGATAATTTTATATTGAATTAGGCCATGAGCCAAGCAGGATATGCGATTAAGGTTACTTTTATAGCTCCTTAGTGACTCTGACAGCTGTTTTCTCATTAATAGCTTACAGAGTCGGTAAGGGAGTATGTCTGCGGTTATTTAGGCAGCCTGTGCATTTAATTTTTTCGCAATGAGTCTTCGCCAGATTTTTTCCAGAGGCCCTTGTCCAATCTTAGTTTGCCAAAACGTTGCAATAACAAGCTGTATTATAGTCATTACTAGAGCGACTCCAAGTAATTCAGTGCGAGAAAGCGCGCCAAACAGCTCCGGCATAAAGACTCTAAATAGTAGCGTCATTACTATAGACTGGAAGATGTACAAGCTAAATGCCATTTTACCTGCATACTGTAACGGCAAGAGCAGCTGATTATTAGCTGTCACCATCTTAATTAATCGTGACGAAACGCCTAGGGTAATAAAGATTGCAGCAAGCTGATTCACAGGCAGTAATAGAAAGAAGGCTGAGAGGAAGTCCGTTTGCCAGATAAAGCTTAATTGAGTAGCGCTCAATATCAAACCGCTAACAATTAATACTACTTCTAATTTATTACTAAAGCCGCGCTCAAAAAAACCATTTTTCAACAAAGCCATCCCTAACAGCATCAAGCCACCGACAAACCAGAATAACAAAACTAAACCGAGTACTAATGGTACGCCATATGCCAGATTATAAAATATCATCTCAATGAAAGAGCCTGTGGCGTTAGCGATTTCAACAGCAGCTTTAGCTTCTGTTAACACCAGCGGGAAAATTTCCTCATCTGGGGAGGGCAACAACATTAACGCAGCAACACCAGTGAAAAGAACAAAGCCAACGGTTAAATAGATTATCGCGTTCCTCATCAACTTTTCTTGTGTCCATAACACCTTATTCAGCACGATTAAGCCGCAAATTGCGTAGGTTAATAAAATATCACCGAAGAATAATATAGTTAAGTGGAGTGAGCCGAACAGGAGCAACCAGTGAAGGCGTGTTTTAAGAATAGGCAACGGTGCTATATTTTTTTGTTCAAGCTTTTGCCAGTAAAGTACCAAACCCGCGCCAAACAAAATACAAAATAGGCTGATAAATCGAGCATTGGCAAAAATGAACTGCCCTGAGTAAGCAAGTTTGTCGCCTAAGGATATTTCACCGAGCCATGCAGGACTAATATACGCAATTTCGGGAGCGCCAAAGGCAACAATATTCATAAATAAAATACCAAGAATAGCGATCCCTCGAAGGAGATCTAAACTGGCGATACGATTAGGACTTTCCATGATTTCCCCGTTTTCGGTCTATACTTAATTAAAAGTAATTTGCATGTGAGCACTCAACTAAAAAATCAATAATATTAGATAGATACGCACATCAAATAGAGCTATTGAACCAATAAGAGATAATAGATGATAAGCAACTTCAAAGTAAATAATCCATGTGTAAGTAATTGTTGCTTAGATGAACAAGACACTTGCTTAGGTTGTTTTAGGACGCTGGACGAAATTTTAGGTTGGCATTCAATGTCTGATGAGCAAAAAACTGGCACCTTAAAACGGTGCCAGGTTCGTCAACAACAAAAATATGATAAAACTAATTTACATCAGTTTAAAAAGTGATTATGGCTCATGATCTTGAGCTTGTTCATTACGCAATAAACCCGCCGCTTTTTCCTCTTCCGTTAAACCCAGTTGGTTCGGGTTATAACGAGATGCTTCATTCACTTTTAAGATATTTTCTGCATGTTGTAAGTCAGCCGTGTTAGTGAATCCAGCGATATTTTCACGCGCCTTTAAGAAATCTCTAATTTCATTGATAATCTCTTGCAGCTCGCCATCATTCTTTGTCATCGACATCACATAACGCGGCATTTCAACGTTTTGGCTACCAGCGGTTGCAAAAGTGCTCGTTTCAATACGTGAACTCACAACCCAAGGAGTGATTGATGATTTAACCACCACATTCTCACTACGGGTTGAATCATGAATCGACATACCTGTCGACACTTTTGATTCCGAGAACGTTCCTTCCGTTTTAATATACATAAGTAATGATTCAAACTTCAGCTCTGACCAAAACACATTAGAAAAGTTTTCCAACATGCGACCAATGGTTGAAACAATTTGCCATAAGAACAGCGTACTGATCATACCAACGCCAAGAATAGAGCCTTGCCCAATCACGCTTTGCATTTGTTCAACAAACTGACTATGGCCTGATGAAACAGGAGGGTTAGCCATAACGTTCTTCACAAACTCAATTGCTAAACCAATTTGATCCGCTAGTGAGAAAAATAAGAATGCACCGATAACTAGCAATATTTGACCAGCGATGGTCGATGCTAAGCGTGCAGACTTAAATGGTGCAGGCTGTTCAACTTCTTTAAACTCAGGCTGTGTTTCAATTAATAACTCACCAGAAAACGACCCTTTACCTTGACTCTGCTCTTCAAGCTGAGGTTCAAATGCACGATAGGTACGATTCGGTATCTCTTTAAAACGGCGGTTCGCAAGCACAATATTTTCGATATTGATAAAGATTTCATTTGGGTGAACCGACTCTTGTAAGTTCTCTCTAAACTCACTCACTTCAGTAACAGGCTTAGCCGCTTTAGTGCGCACAGCCACCATATATAACACCAAACAGCTAGCTATCGCTCCTAGTACCAAAAGAATCACTAAACTTGGCCAAGCAGAGAATAATTGTGCTTCAGAAAAAATTTGAGTCAGTTGATCATCTTGACCAAATTGTGGACTCAAATATTGATAACCAAAGCCAATAACCACAGGAAAGACAATTGAAAAGGTTAATACCTTAGCAATACTAGCAGCTCCGGCGCTGTGCAACACTTTAACGCGATCAATGCGTACGGCATTGGCCGCACTGCGCCATGCTGATACTAAATAGATTAATAACAGAATGGAAAATGCGGGAATAATGATATGTCCGGCTTGGCCAGCAAGGCCACTCGATGACACGAAGTAAGTTAAACCAAAAGCGATAAACGCGATTAACGTTGTCGCCAAGACAGAAACTACTTCTTGTAAGATATTACGAATCGGGTAAGGCAAGAAAATTAGTTTTGGAAAAATAGAATGAACAAAGCGCCCCATCCAACCCATAGGTTCCGTAAAGGTTGTATTTTTACGCCCCATTAGCATTGATTCTAGCGTCGAAGAGTCATAAGCCAGTGATTTAGATTTTAACTCTTGCTTCGCATTATCGGCTTCACTTGGCGTTTTATTAAATGCGAGAGATGAGGGTACTGAACGGCCGACAAAAAACTTAAATAAATAAAAGATCCCGCTACCGGCACGTCGTAGGCCCGCAACAAGTAAGAACAAACCAACAAGCGCATAAACCCACGCTTGAACTATATCTTGCTCGATTATCGATGTTGTCTTAAAAATACTGAAAAGACCAAGAGCAGCAATGGCCGCGCCACCGATAGCTCTAATCGTCCCTTCTTTCTTAAATGGGTTATTAATTCCTAACCCAGCCGATCCAAAATCATACGCCATCGATACAACTCCTATCGTGATGATAATAAAAAAATAATTGCGTAATAAAATACAATATTAGCAACGTTTAAACAACACATTAGACCAATAGAATAGGTCAACTAAGGGCTTTAGCATTATTCCTCTTGATAAAGATCAAAACGTCACAGGGAAAACTGAGGTAATTTTACCAGCCCAATTCAAATACGCCCTAGGATAGGAATTGATTAATGACTCAATTAACTAGACAGTTACAGACGGTTCGAACCGCTATCATCGGTTATGGAACCTCTGGGCAAATGCTTCACCAGCCATTAATCAATGCCAATGAACACTTCGAGCTAGTTGCTGTTGCAACCAATCAATCATCGCAATCACTGAATTTACCGCAGGGCTGCAAACAGCGTTCTGTCGTGGATATTTTAAATGACAATGACATCGAACTTGTTGTCATTGCCACCCCGAATAATTGTCATTACAGTATTGCTAAGCAAGCTTTAGAAGCCAGCAAGCATATCATTGTTGAGAAACCGCTAGCGCTTTCCTCTGCTCAGATAGAAGAACTGGTCAGCATCGCTAACCAGCGCAATTGCGTAATGACAACGTTCCATAATCGGTTATGGGATTGTGATTATTTAGCCATTAAAGAGCTATTAAACGAGAATCGTTTAGGCACAATTCATAGCTATGCTGCACGTGTCGATCGCTTTTGGCCCTCAGTACAAGTCAATTGGCGCGATAACCCTCAATATGGCGGTGCGCTATGGGAGTTAGCTCCTAACTTAATCGTGCAAGCGCTGACTCTGTTCGGTAAGCCACGTAGTATTTTTGCAGAAATATCCACACTGAGGCCTAGCGCTGAAGCGCCTGATAATTTTTATCTGCGCTTAAGCTATAACAAGCTAAAAGTAGAATTGCGCAGCAGTTCGTTGGTGAAACACTCTGGGCCGCGTTTCGTGATACACGGTGATAGCGGCAGCTATATCAAACAAGGTACCGACCCCCAACATAAACAGCTAAAAAATGGCTTAAGCCCTAATGATAAAAAGTATGGGATTGAATCTATTGGAGATTGGGGTTCTTTATACACAGACACTAAAGACAAAAATGAAGAAACATTATACCCATCGCCAAAAGGGTGTTATTTAGAGTTTTATAACCTAATGTTTGAAGCACTGAGACATCAAGGTCCGCTACCGGTATCACACGAAATGTCTCTTGAAGTTGTTAAGATTATTGAGGCTGCTAACTGTTCTAATAGTCAAAAGAAAGTTATCAACTTATGAGACGTTGCTCGCTTTTAAAAGCTAGTAAGCCACTTTTTATCGCTAGAGTCACCACAGGTGCTATGTTATAGTATTGCGTTAACCCGATTATACTCTCGACAACATACATGATACTGCTTATTAGCCTCGTGGCCCTGTTTATTGGCCCGATGTTGTTTAACTATACCGCTAAAAAACCAAATATTCTCGACCTCTTTGATGGCTTTATTTTTGTTGTCATCGGCGGCTTGGTTATTTTTCATATTTTACCTGAATCTATGGAGACAGCTGGGCTATGGAGTATTTTATTTGTGTTATTGGGTTTAATAGGCCCAAGTGTTGCCGAAAGTGTATTTCATAAGGCTGCAGCACTTACTCATAAGTCGACCCTAATCCTTGGTGTGTCAGGGCTTGTGCTCCATAGCTTAACTGATGGTACGGTTTTAACAGAAACTCCGGACTTTGATCAATTCACCCTCATTGTGGCTGTCATCGCTCATCGCTTACCCGTTGGATTAACCGTGTGGTGGTTACTACGTCCACATTTCGGTAGCTTTGTCGCATTATCCGTTCTTAGTTTGATGGCTATTGGTACTGTAATAGGTTCTTATTATGGGAGCCAATGGCTTCCTGGCTTTAGCCCTTTAACGGTTGCATTAATCGAAAGCTTTATTGCTGGCTCGGTGCTGCACGTCGTTTTCCATCGCCCTTATGCTGAGCACCACCGTAGCCACCAGCACACCACAACCCATTATGACGGCGTAGGATCGCTAATTGGGCTTGCTTGTTTATTAGCCATATTGATGACCGGACACGAACACGAAAGTGAATTAGCTCATCAACAGTTTGAATTATTTGTTGAGCTTGCATATACCTTAGCACCATTCTTATTGCTCGCTTATGCCTTGTCTAGCGTCACCAAGTTTCTCTTTTCCGACAGCCAGCCTTTGCACTTACAAATTGATAGCCCAACAAAGTCACAAACCCTACGCGGTGCATTACTAGGCTTACCCTTGCCATTTTGTATTCCCGATGCAACTAAGGCTTATCAATTATTAAGAAAGCAAGGGGCCAACTCGACCATGGCGTTAGCTTTTCTTATTTCTGCACCAATCCTCGGGTTTGAATCGCTATTAGTGTCTATTCCATTATTAGGCATTGAAATGACGTTCATTCGCTTGGCTGCAGCGGTTACGATCATCATTATTCTCGCATTGATACTTTCTCATTGGGTGCAATATAAGGCACCTCAACCAAAATCAAAACAAGCAGATATTGCCAACCGCTTACAACATGCATTAAGACATGGCTATGAACACCTTCTTGATCATACTGCACCATGGATTTTAGTCGGTTTAGTACTCGCCACCTTATTGACGTTTGGGGAGCATACAGCTCAGTGGTTTGACATTTTTATTATTGCGGCAATAGCAATGCCTTTCCGGTTATGTGCTACAGGCATTACACCTCTGGCAGCAGCTATGTTGGTTAGTGGCTGGAGCCCTGGCAGCGCGCTGGTATTAATGTTACTCGGACCGACGGTGAGTATTGAGTTAATACGCTTTATTATCAAAGAACATGGCACTAAGCTGGCTGGCTTATTTACACTATTATTACCTCTAGCAGTGCTAACGTGTGCATGGCTTGTCGATCATAGTTTTGGAATATCATTTGAACAATTAATTCATTTAGATCATAGTGAACCTAGTTTGTTAGAAATGCTGTGCTTAGGGACTATTCTCGTATTGGTCTCGTGGTCATTAATGCGACGAGGGGCTCGCGCCTTTGTCTCTGAGTTATTACCCAACTTGCAGTTATTTAGTCATAAGCATCACCATTAAGCTTTGAGGTCATCATGTGTATACTTTTTGTCGCCTACCAAGTCTCTAAAAAGTATCCTCTGATTATTGTTGCCAACCGTGATGAGTTCCATCATCGAGCGACCAAAGCACTTCACCAATGGCCTGACTCATCGATTATTGCTGGTAAGGACTTAGTTGCTGGTGGAACTTGGTTTGGCTTTACCGCGCAAGGCAAAATAGCAGCGTTAACCAATGTTAGGGATCCAGAATCGATAAAGACTGATGTCATTTCCCGAGGCCAATTAGTCACCAACTTTCTAACAAGTACATTACCGATCACCGAACAAAAGCTACAATTGCGCTCTTCAGCCAATCATTATAATGGTTACAACCTCTTGTTTGGCAACCTAGAACAACTACAAGTCTTTAATAGTCACACGCTGGAATTTAAGTCTTTAGCCCCAGGAATTCACGGGTTGTCTAATGCTCAACTTGACACCCCTTGGCCGAAAGTCATTGCTGGTAAACAAATGCTAAAGCACTACCTATCTCAGCAAGAACACCCAAGCCCTCTCGAGTTAGCTAACTTAATGACCTGCAGTCAACGCCCAGAAGATCAAGCGTTACCCAGCACCGGTGTGAGTATTGAGCTTGAGAGGTTACTATCATCAGTTTTCATTACGAGTGATGAATACGGTACGCGCAGCACCTCTGTATTGCTCTATCGTAATGATGATAATATTTCTTGCCATGAATTTAGCTATAACCCTCTTGGCCAGCAAATCTCTCAACAGCAAATAAGTTTATTGAAAACCAAGCTTACCGAGTAAAGGGGTCGTGATTTTTTGTTGCAGCTCATCTAACTCTGATTCGCTATAGGAAATCGCTTGCCCAACCCCCCAAACAGGCCCAGGCCAACAAGAGTCGCCGTGAAATCTTACTACATGGTGAACATGCAACTGCGAAACCACATTGCCCAATGCGGCGACATTTAAACTGTCCCCCTTAAAAAGAGCCATAAGGGTGCGCCCTAATAGTACTGACTCATGGTTTAACTGGTTTTGTTCTGCTTCAGACAGCTGGTAGATTTCATTAATGTCTTTACGTTTTGGTACCAAAATACACCATGGGTAGCGCTTATCATTCATTAATAACAACTGTGACAATTCAAAATCGCCCAACATCACAGTATCGTTTGCTAAGCGTTCATCTAATGTAAACATGGTTACTCCCTAATATTGTTCAATCGTTATCTAGACTCGAGAGTATACCAACTTGAATCATCTAGGTATCCTCTAAACCATCATCTTATTGTCACTAAGTTGTCATCAATCGGTCACATAAATCACATTTAATGGGCACTATAAACATTAAATAAACTGGGCAACAATGAAAATTGCCAACGTATCAAAACTATCTTCAGTAACACTTCTTTTTATAGCATCATGCTGGGGTCTGCTCTTATGGTGGGGTTCTCATACCATAGGTCTACACCAAACAAAGCAAAACGAGTTTCAGCAAGTAGCCATACAATTTAATACATCATTAAAATTACACCTCGCTGATTACTTAAAAAGTGGTGACGCGACTAAGCTATCTTTAGCTGCCGTTGAGCTTGACGCTTTAGAGCCCCACGTCAAAGCTCTCTCGGTTTCCCCATTTTTTGTAGAGTTAATCGCGCAATTCAAACAGGATCTAAATTCATATTATCGAGACTCAGGTAAACTCAGTGGTCAAGGGCAATTATTATTACAACATTCAGAGTCCGAACAGGTGGCAATCCTGACTAGTTTGATAAAAAAAATACAAGCCATAGAACAACAATCAGTGATAAAGAATCAATCGATACAAAACTTATTATCATTAGTTGATATCACTTTTAAATTAACTCAACAGCGCCAACGTTATTTCGTAAAGACGAATAAACAGACATTAGCCTATATTCAAGAGCTCAATAGTCAACAGCTTGTGTATCTTAATCAACTCACTAATATTTCTAAGTTATCAACGGACAATGTATCCATTAATTTAGTCGATGAAATTAGCTTATTAGAAGAAGACGAACCGGTAAATATAATGGAAGAGCTTTATGACGAGTTATCCAGTTTAATTGCCCGTTACCCACAAGAGATGAGAAAGTCTAGGGCCATTTTAGAACAACAAAACGAGTCAAGAAAACAACTCAATACAGCCATTACAACCATCGAGCAAGCGATTGAACAATTAAAGCGTGAGCTTCAGGACAACACACAGAATCAACGAGAACAGGCCCAATATGCAGCAATAATACTAACGATAATCCTGATCACATTCGCCTTTTTATCTTGGTGGTTCCAGCGAAAATATATCGTTAAACAATTAAAAAAACTAAACAATGGGTTTATGGAGTTAGTGGCCTGTAATCATAGCCAACCTCTCGACTTGGCCAATAGTGACTCTGAAATAGGCGACATTGCAAAACATTTCAATTTACTCACTGAGCGATCTTTACAAGCAGAAGAAAAGAAACAACAACAGCTCACTACCGTTCAAATCAGTTTATCTGAGGTTTTGCAACAATTCTTGCAAGTTATTCAGCATATTAATGGCGGTGTAGAAAGCGTTGAGCGAGCCCAATCATTAATGGCTCAGGTGAAAGCATTAGCTGATGAGGTTGACAGTTCGTCCATTAATATTCAATCCTCTGCTAAGTTTACTGCCGAAGCAATGGTTCAGAGTCATGATATCGTACAGCAAGTCATGACAACGATTGAGCAGTCCTCAGAGGTTGTTGATAATAGCCAGCTGTCAATAAATCAATTAATCAACAGTGTTCACCAAGCTTCGTCGATCGTCGAGATTATTAGCAATATTGCCGATCAAACGAATTTACTCGCACTTAACGCTGCCATTGAAGCAGCTAGGGCAGGAAATCAAGGCAAAGGATTTGCCGTTGTTGCCGATGAGGTTAGACAGTTATCGCTAAAAACGCAAAGTTCGCTCAGTGAAATTCAACTCATTTTTAGTCAATTAAATAGCGCTTCCGACCACCTTTCACGCGATATAAGAAAGATTAATGCAGCCTCTCAAGAGCAATTTAATAAATCGAGTCAATTACTTGAAACGGCTAATCAAATTGGTGCACATACTAACTCTTCGCTGAGCGCAGCACAAAGCGGTGCCGACAATGCTTCAGCACAGCGCAGCAGTATTAAACAATTCGACCTGTTGATGGATAATATTAAAAATTCCAGTGAGCATACTGCCACAATTAGTCAAACCATGTACCAACAGTTGGAGCAACAAATCGAACAAATCGTTGCTACCTTACAATGTGAATAGCGGCCCTATCATTAGCATTCAATATGCAACTTTAGTTTTAATTTAGCTCATTGATGTTCTCTGTATATTGTTTAACCTAGGCTTGAGGTTTAGGATAAAATTCAATCAATCATCAGATGAAGACGAATATGAAAAAAGAAACCCTTGCTATTCACGCCGGTTATACACCAGAACAAACAACTAAAGCAGTCGCAGTTCCTATCTATCAAACGTCTAGTTATGCGTTTGATAATACTCAACATGGCGCTGATTTATTTGATCTAAAAGTTGAAGGTAATATTTATACCCGTATTGGAAACCCAACTCAATCAGTATTAGAACAGCGTGTTGCAGCCCTTGAAGGTGGTATCGCTGCGTTAGCAATGGCGTCGGGAATGGCAGCGATTACAGCAACGATTCAAACATTAGCGAGTGTCGGAGATAATATTGTTAGTATCGATAAATTGTACGGTGGTACTTATAACTTATTTGCTCATACCTTACCCAAGCAAGGCATTGAAACACGTTTTGCTCCTCATGATGATTTCGCGGCAATTGAAGCGTTAATCGATGAAAGCACCAAAGCCTTATTCTGTGAGTCTATTGGTAACCCATCAGGGAACATTGCCGATATAGAACAACTTGCAGCCATTGCTCACCGTCATGGTGTCCCTTTAGTTGTTGATCACACCGTTGGTACTCCAGCATTATCACAGCCTATTAGTTTTGGGGCAGATATTATCATTCATTCCTTAACCAAATATATTGGCGGTCACGGAACCTCAATTGGCGGTATCATTGTTGACTCAGGTAACTTCCCTTGGGGTGAAAATAGCGAACGTTTTACCCAACTGAATGAGCCCGACCCATCGTATCATGGCGTTAATTATGTTGAAGCTTTTGGCGCAGCAGCTTTCATTGCGCGCGCTCGGGTGGTGCCATTACGAAATATGGGAGCAGCCATCACTCCATTTAACGCCTTTCAAATAATGCAAGGTTTAGAAACCCTCTCATTACGAATGGAACGCCATTGTGAAAACGCGCAACGGGTTGCCCAGTATTTATCTACTCACGACAATGTCGACTGGGTAAACTATGCAGGACTGGAAACGTCAGCTGATTATTCGTTAGCGCAAAAATATTATAATGGAAAAACCAGTGGTATCTTAAGCTTCGGTATCAAAGGAGGCGAGCAAGCTGGTGCGAAATTTATTGACGCTTTAGAACTCATTGTGAGATTGGTTAATATAGGTGATGCAAAATCACTTGCTTGTCACCCCGCATCCACCACTCACCGTCAATTAAGCCCTGAAGAGTTGGCCAATACAGGTGTTAAGCAAGAGATGGTTAGATTATCTATTGGTATTGAACACATCGACGATATCCTTGCTGATATAGAACAAGCTTTAGTTGCGAGCCAAAGCTAACACTAAACAGCAAGAAGTTTTAGTGAAAGCTTCTTGCTGTTGATGACATAGACTAAGCATGCATTTACAAGTTCAATTGTTTGATTTTATAGCCCTTATTCTTGAGCAACTCAATAACAGATTCTTTACCATACAAGTGTCCAGCTCCGACTAATACCAACTCGACAGGTTTATCAGCCATCATTTTATCGATATGTGCAATCCAGTTATTGTTTCGCTCAACAAACAACTGCTGATAAAGTTGTGGGCTTTGCTCTTTCGCTGGCTTGATCACTGTATCCACAACTAACTGGTGATCACCTTCTCGCCAACCCTTAAGCATCGAGTCAAGCATGGTTTTATAATCACTCACTTGCTCTAACGTCATTAAAATCAGTTCACTTTCTTGCCCTTGTCCCATAGATAATAAGGTTTCAATTTGAAAATCTATTGATTCTAAAAATAAACGCTCTTTGCCATCGTTTTTGGCTAACTTATCATAAAAAGCATCGACCCCTTCACCCGCGACACCTAACTTTCTCATCTCCATCATCGAGATCATCACAGAAATCATTGCAGGCTTTAATCGTTGTAGATTGGCAAATGGTAGGCCATTGGCTTTAGCGTAAGCTTCTAAAGCACTTAATGCTTGAGGGTTAATCACACTCGCTAATGTTTTATTCTCTTCGATAAACATCGCCGACTGCATTTTTTGTTGTGTTTCAGGCTGATTCATTAGACTCATATCAACTTCAAAAGCCACTTTATCAGCGCGGTCATAGGCATACTTAAACTCTGGCGGTAGTGGGAAGGCATCAGCTGGTAAAATGTGTACAGTACCCCCAATATAAATCGTGTTATCACCTTTAGTCACTTGCCATACCGATGTTTTTGCCTGAGCAATCAATGGTAAACATAGGGCTAACAGTAGACCTGTGCGTTTAATTAACAGTTTCATCATTTTATATCCTTATTGTCTATTTGAGGTTAAAGCGTAAATTGGACCGCATACAAAAACCAGCAGTTAAGTTAGGTTAGGTTTATTTGATAGCTCTGAGGTGTAGTTAGCTCAATCATACCATTATCCAATCGATAGACAGTATTTACCTGAGCAATCGTTTCTTGGCGATGAGCAATCACCACACGAGTCATTGCCAAGTGCTTAATTCGTTGAGAAATAATCTGTTCATTATGGCTATCTAAATGACTAGTTGCTTCATCCATCACTAATATTAATGGGTCATTATACAAAGCCCTTGCCAATAGCACGCGCTGTAACTGACCACCAGACAGAGTTGATCCCATATCACCGACAAGCGTATTGTAGCCCATCGGCATTTGACTGATATCTTGATCAATCGCCGCTAGCTTCGCACACCGCTCCACTTTCAAATAGTTAGGTTCAGGGTTAAAAAAGGTAATGTTATCTAACACCGAGCCAGCAAATAAGTTATCCGATTGCATTACAGCCCCCACCTGTTGTCGATAGTTTTTTAAACCGATCTGAGTAATATCTTGACCATCAAGTAAAATAGTTCCTGAACTCGGTTTTAATAGGCCCAGAATAACTTTAACTAGTGTTGTTTTCCCACAACCTGAATCTCCGGTTATTGCAATACATTCACCCGCGCTTATTTCCAAATTAATTTTATTTAATACATATTTATCATTGCTGTCATAACGAAAGCACACATCAACTAACGATAAATGCCCCTGTAGCTTCGTTGCCGGAAGTACTCCTTCTCTACTCGGTTCTTGCTGATGTAACGCAATATCAGCAATACGTTCTAAATGTAAACGCATAATTTTGAATTGAATAATTTGCTCAATTAAATTGCTAGCCCTTTGAATAAATTGGCCTTTATAAGCAATAAACGCAAGAATCATCCCTACAGATAAGCTGCCGGACATCACAAATAGTGCTGCAAAGTAAATAATCAGTACATTTTCGATGCCAAATAACAATTTATTAAAAGCATCAAAACTAATATGTAATTTACCTAAACGGATATCAGCATTAACAACCTCCGCATATCGATTTTGCCAAATGCTTTGTCGCTGAGATTCATTAGAAAACAACTTGATTGTTTGAATACCGCGAATGGTTTCGAGAAAGTTTGACTGTTCTTTGGCTTGATTTTGTATTGAATCCTCTGTTGCTTGATGCAACGGGCGGTATAACGCGAGGCGTACACCGGTGTAAATGGTAACGACAGCTAAAACAATCAGTGTTAATTTAATATTATAGATAAACATCATCACAAGCACCGTTATCGACATTACACCATCAACCACCGTCTCAACAAACCCTGTGGTAATGCGTTCTCTAATCTGTGCTAATGAGCCAAACCTAGAAACGATGTCACCTATATGACGGTTTTCAAAATAACTCATCGGTAGACGCAATAGGTGATGTAATACATTGACGCCCATCTGAATATTAAGCAAACTTGAGAGGCGCAATACCAACCAACTACGAATGACAGTTGTAAATACCGTTATCAGGCATAACATACCAAAACCTAATGCGAGAACCGTTAATAACGATTGGTCTCGGCTAATTAGTACCTCATCCACAACCCACTGCATATAATAGGGCACAGCGAGAGCAAACACCTGTAACACTAACGATAAGGCAAAGAGTTTAACGAGCGCCGATTTAAACCCTGTTATTTTGCTCCACAATTGCGATAGACGCATCTGTGGCTGACGTGCTTTTTTCTTAAAGGTTGCGGTAGGCGTTAATTCCAATGCAACTCCAGTAAAATGCTGACTAAACTCAGTAAAGTTCAATGTACGCTTGCCTTGAGCGGGATCATTTATAGTCACTTTTTTTGCTGAAGCCTTAGTTAACACTACAAAATGGTTCATATCCCAGTGTAAAATGCAGGGGAGTTTAAGCTTATTAATTTCCTCGATTGGGCATTGTAATGCTCGACTAGCTAAGCCTAGACTGCCTCCAAGATCAATTACTTGCTGTAAACTCATTCCCTTGAGATTTGTTGAAAATCGCTGCCGCATTGCAGCCATATCAAGTTGATGGCCAAAATATGAAGCTATCATCGCCATCGATGCTAAACCACATTCAGCGACTTCGGCCTGTAAAATCAATGGCACACGTTTTACATTAGAGAACTCTAGTAATCGATAACTCTGTTGTTCGGTGCCTCCTTGGATATGCTGACTAGTCATGATTAAAGCCTCCCACTCAAGCTATAAATAGGATCGAGTAACCACTGCAATAGGCTTCGTCGCTCTAAAATGATATCTGCTTCTAATAGCATCCCGCTTTTAAGCGGGAATTCATTCCCGTAGCCTTTAATCACTTGCTGACTTAATTTTGACTGAATTTTATAA
Source organism: Alteromonadales bacterium alter-6D02 (assembly GCA_002835545.1). GTDB lineage: Bacteria > Pseudomonadota > Gammaproteobacteria > Enterobacterales > Psychrobiaceae > Psychrobium. The sequence goes on along the minus strand of PIZK01000008.1, from coordinate 24,381 downwards.
ACAGGTTCAGTAATATCGATTGGCAGCACACGCTCTCGATCTGAAATAATCGATTGATCTATTTGTATTATCTTACTATCAACTATACCAAAGCGTTGATGAGGGAAAGCATCAAACCGAATTCTAGCCACATCACCACGTTGGATAAACCCTGCACTTCGCGTGGGCAATAAGAGCTGGGCGATTAGCTCAGCTCCATCAGGTAGTAAACTCACTAATGGCCGTGCTGAATTAAGCATCTCACCATCAACCACCTGAACAGAAGTAATGACTCCAGAATGACTTGCCTTGATGATATATTGAAAGTTATTTTCTAATTGCTTTAGTTGACGAGTTAGCTCTGACTTTTTCCTATCTAAATCTCGCTGTTTAAGTAAAAACTCTTCACTAATATTGGCTAACTGGAAGGTTAGTTGTTGCTGCTGGCTTTGTTGCTGTAACAATTGTGTATTGAGTTGCTCCACATCTTGGCGAACAGTCAGTGACTTTTCCAATTGTTGCTGCCGCTGTAGCTTTGAAGCAAAGCCTCGCTGGGATAATTGTTCGTATTGTTGCTGTTGGGAGTCGAGTAAATGCTCTTTTTTTTGTAATAGCAATTGCTGTTTTTGAAGTAACAATACCGTGGTCGTGAGCGTGTCGAGTTGCGCGTTTATTTTTTGTTTTTCGAGCTGCTCAAGGCGTAAAAGCTGCCCAGCATCATCGTCGACTAACAATAACTGTGCACGAATCTCTGAAATCAAGGTTTCACTGAGCTCTTCACCGGTTAATAGACTTTGGCTTGAAACCACATTTAATAATGCCTCACCACGCTCAACATATTCTCCTTCTTGTACAAAAACTTCTTTAACAGTACCGTTGCGATTTGAGTAGCTCGTGATTATTCCTTTGTCCGGTTGTAAATAACCTCGAACAGTCTCTTTTCTTGCATAGCTTGCATTAAACAAAAAAACTATTACACAGCAAGTGAGTATTACAATGGCGAGAATTCCAAAACGAAAAGAAAAAGGCTGAACTAAAGATATGGTTCCAACCAGCCGTTGTGACTGAGCGGCAACGGCTTCATGGCGAAATAAACTTTTAGAATGATGTGATGACAAAGTAGACCTCCAATCCTTGAGTTATTAACTTAACTAGCCGCTTCCATTGGCTAGCATTAATACCGTAGTCTTGATTTCCTATTTGTCTAATTTTTTCCAATCATTTAATTGATATGGCGCTAATATATTAGCTAGCTTGCCCGTATTTCGTAGCTGTGTTAACGCTAAATCAAAGAGTGTGGCATACTCTTTTGATCGAGGGTTAGCTGCAGAGAATGATAAAAACGCTGCTCGGCTGTCACTATTCGGATAACAACCTTTGAATGCTATTTGTTTATCTAACACCAGCTTTTGAGCAATCATTTTTTTCAATACAACATCAGCCATAACTCTATTCGCTACTAGGATATCAATTTCTTGATTCAATAATCGCTTAAATTGACGCGCATAAGTGTTTGACCCGGAAAGTCTTAAGTCTTGTTGAGGGTGGCTCGCGAGGAAGGTATCTAAAGAAGTATAAGAATAGCCCGAAATGGTTCCCAATCTTTTCCCTTTTAAATCATGATCCGAACGATACTGCCACTGGGCACTTGATAATGAATAAAAGCAGGCTTCATTCCAATAAAAAATCGGTTGTTTTGGATAGATAAGTTTTTTATATATATTGACCTTAATACCTAGCTGTGACCACTCACTCTCCTCTTGTGGCTGCATTTTAAAAATACCAATTACCGCATCATTATTGCCCTGATGACTTTGCTCCAGTGCTTGTTGCCAACTCATAAATTGAAAATCGACATCAATATTAAACGGTATAAATACCTCATTTATGATATCGATGACATAGCCTTTCTTTCCTTCACTAGCTTCATCACAAACAAGCGGGCATAAATAGGGAACATACACCCGTAATTTTTCTTTGCTATAACTCTGAGTCGATACGAAAAAAAATAAAATCACAAAATAAATCACTGGACGCATAATGCTACTTCTCTTGAGGTCGTACTTTATACCAATTGCGTTTTACACTGAGCCAACCTTACTCTATCTTAATAGCTATAAGCAATATAGTTATTAGTCAGTGCCTATAAATAAAAATGAAGGGTAATTATGGATAATGTTTTCAATCAGGTCGATACGCTTGATCAGCGTTGCTACACTCAATACGCACTAACAGAAGACATTTTAATGGAACACGCAGCCATCGGTTTGTTGAACCATATTATCAAGTCAAATCGAAAAACTCAGCAAGTCCTCATTGTCTGCGGACCAGGGAATAACGGCGGTGATGGCTTAGCGCTAGCTCGATTACTATTTGAGTACGCTTCGGTTCAACTATACCTCCCTTTCGGTGCAAAGTCAGTGATGGCACAACGGCAGTTAGAGCGGTTACACCAGTTAAATATTAAATTAATTAATGAGTTACCAAGAACAAGTCCAGATATTGTCGTCGATTGTTTATTTGGCTCTGGTTTAAATAAGCCGTTAAATAACAGTGCTGTTGAACTGATAGATCACCTAAACCGCTTTGACTCACTTAAAATAGCTTGTGATATACCTAGCGGTTTAAATAGCCAAGGGCAGCCGAGCCCAATTGCTTTTTATGCTGATAAAACAGCAACCATGGGAGGACTTAAGACGAGTTTATTTAGTGATGATGCGAAGGATTATATTGGAGAGTTAACGGTCATAACACTCGGCTTACCCACCACGAGTTATCAAGATAGTAGTCCTATCAAAAAGTTGTACCATCATGATCTAAAATTACCCTTTCGCTCAACACAGTCTAGCCATAAGGGGAGTTACGGACATTTAGCCGTTATTACTGGTAATAAAGTGGGCGCGGGCCAACTGGCTGCATTAGCGGCCTTTAGCTTCGGTTGTGGTTTAGTTACAACGGTGTCTGCACTCGAGAAACCCGAGGTGGGCCAACCTCTCCATATCATGCACAGTGAATACATCCCCAAAAGCACCAACGCAATCGCGTTAGGAATGGGGTTGGGCCGTGACGAACTGCCATCACAATTATCGTCATGGTTAACAGCACCGGTTAATAAAGTCATTGATGCCGATTTATTCTATTGGGGTAAGTTAGCAGAGTTTTTCGAGCACCCCTTGGTGCTAACCCCTCATCCTAAAGAGTTTTGTGCTTTGCTAAAAAGCACCAAACTGGCATCAATTACTGTCAAAGAGCTACAACAAGATCGGTTTTATTACTTACGCTTATTTTGCGATAAATACCCAAAAGTCACCTTACTTTTGAAAGGGGCCAATTGTTTGATTGGTCAGGGACAATCGATATATATTAATGATAATGGCAGTGCTATTTTAAGCAAAGGTGGCAGCGGCGATGTGCTCAGTGGGCTCATCGCAAGCTTATTAGCCCAAGGTTACTCTCCGCTAGACGCTGCAATACATGGCTCTCTAGCGCACACCCAAGCCGCACAAGAGTTGACAATAAATAATTATGCAATGACTCCGCAAGATTTGATTGCACAACTGCGAGTATTAAATCAATAAACAATGCTATATCACTTCATTGCCGCTTTAACATAAACGTCAAAGCGATTGGCTTTTGAAGTAAGCTGCATACTGGGTGTTTTCTGATTTAAAAAATCGGCATAACTTGGTCGTTTAACCACCACACGTTTAGTAGCCGCATTAAGTGCTAAAGGCAATAAACCATCTGCATCAAGGTCGCTACCGACTAAGCTTTGGAACACACGCATTTCTTTTTTGACTTGTGCCGACTTTTTTCGATGTGGAAACATTGGATCGAGGTAAACAACGTCATGACTGTCAGTCAATTCACTTAAACCACTTAATGAATTATGATGCTGTAAAGTTAAACGTTGTTGCAGCCAAGGCCCGATTTCAGGGTCTTGATAGGCACGACTTAAACCATCATCGAGTAGCGCTGCAACAATAGGCGAGCGTTCAAACATCGTGACAGTGCAGCCTAAACTAGCCAATACAAATGCATCTCGCCCTAAGCCGGCCGTCGCATCTAATACGGTTGGTGTAGCGCCTGATTTTAAACCAACCGCTTTAGCTATTAATTGACCTCGACCGCCACCAAATTTACGCCGATGAGCAACAGCCCCTTCAATAAAATCAACGTAAATAGCACCAAGTTTCGGCTCATCAAGCTTAACTAATTGTAAATATTGTTCGGTCAGCTGTAACTGGAACGTATCATCGTGTTGCGATTGTAATGGCAATTGCCAACGCTCTGCGAGAAGCATTGCTTGTGCTTGTAGGTCTGGGTGAGTGGCAACAATAGCCACAGCATTTAAATTCATGGATAACTCGGTTAATCACAATAGAAAGTATTTTAATCATTCTCAAGCTTGAAGTCATACATTTCCTAAGTCAGATTAAAAAAATCCCTCCTAAGTGGCATAGACAAAATAGCCTTGGCAACCCAAACTGAAAGCAATCGCACTAATGAAGTAACCTGTCACTTTGGAGTTTGTTATGCTATTTCGCGCCTTGTTGCTGTCCTTATTACTGTCTATTACACACAATGCCATCGCCGCTTTAAATGGCACCAAGCAAATAAAACTTGTCGACAGTAAACAAAATAAAACCATTATAGGTACCGTCAAGTTCACCTCTTCAGCAGGTAAAATCACTTATAAATTGCATATCAACCATGACGTATTTAAAGATTTCTTTTTATCGATGAAAGAAATGAAGTGTTTAGAAGGTAAACAATTATGGTGCCATATCCCTTACCCTTATCCCAATAAGCGCGTAGTCACAGATAACACGCTACAGTGGCTCGAACACGACCTATTGTTTATGTATAAAAAACCAGCTGACTTTGGCGCTAATTTTTATAACGGGGTCTATTACCGCCTGCAGCTCACAGGAGATAAAATTACCGGTATAGCCACCGCTGTAGATCTTAACCTATTGGCTTCGCCACCGGAGAGTTTTGAGCAGCCTCCAATAACGCAAGCTGAATTAGATGATATTGATATGAGTAATCACTGGTTACCCAATATCATTATTGAGTAGCCAGTGAAGATTATTGGTTAGTCACTAGCAAAGCCAACGCGATTATCGCCACAACTGTAAGCTAAAATCATACTAAGCTCGGTTAAGGATAAACCCGTTTGTTGTTGCCATTGGTTAAACTGCTGTTGAATGGCTTTCAAACTACCTTTCGTTTGCAAGCCACCGGTGATCACTTCACGGCTACGCATATAGCCCTCAACATCGCTTGATAAGCGAAAAGTATCTTTACCTAATGCACGCAACACGTTATATCCAGTAAAACCACCTAGCCTCGATCCCTGCCGCTTAAATAACTCACACAACCCAATGATGTTATCCGCTGGCCAATCGGCAATAAACTGCCCTACTGGACCGTTTGCGTACTCGATATCTTTAATCATTTGCGCATTATCACGAATAGTCATGACTTTTTTCAGGTTGCGAATTATTTTAGGATCTGTCGCTTTACGCTCAAGCATATCATCCGGCATCATTAATATTTTATCGAGCTCAAAACCAAAAAAATGCTCTTCAAAGTCAGGCCATTTTTTTTCAACCACTCGCCATACAAAACCAGACTGAAACACTGACTTAGTCATTTGTGCTAACACTCTATCGGATGTCAACAATGACAGTTCATCATCGCTCCTCGGTTGCATGACTAAACCTGCAAGAGCTTCTTCCCCACCTTTTCGTTCTGCGGCGCGATCAATCACCGCAGAAAAGTGCTCTACTTTAGCCGCCATTTTTATGCATTAATCCCACTATGACGTAATAACGCATCCACTTGTGGTTCGCGTCCCATAAACTGTTTAAACAAGTCCATTGGCTCTTGAGAACCACCGTTTTCTAACACACTTTCTAAAAACTTAATTCCTGTCTCGCGGTTGAAAATACCGTCTTGTTCAAACTTAGAAAACGCATCAGCGGATAAAACTTCAGCCCATTTATAACTATAATAACCAGCAGCATAACCACCAGCAAAAATATGTGAAAAACCATGTTGAAAGCGATTAAAGGCTGGCGGAATAATCACAGCGTATTGTTGGCGTACTTGATCTAATACTTCAGACACTTGAGCCCCTTGCTCAGGATCAAATTCCAGATGCAACCTAAAATCAAATAAAGAAAACTCTAACTGACGCAGCATTTGCATCGCACTGTGATAATTACGTGCTGCTAATAACTTATCCAACATCTCTTTTGGTAGCGGCTCCCCTGTTTCATAGTGGCCAGAAATAAAGGCAAGCGCCTGCTCTTGCCAGCACCAGTTTTCTAAAAATTGACTCGGTAATTCAACGGCATCCCAAGGCACACCGTTGATCCCAGATACTGCTGAAATATCCACTTTAGTCAGCATGTGATGTAAACCATGGCCAAACTCATGGAATAAGGTAACCACTTCATCATGGGTAAATAATGCGGGTTTTCCTCCTACTGGTTTATTAAAGTTACACGTCAAATAAGCAACTGGGTTTTGGAGTTCGTTGTCATCTTTAATACGACGAGCTAAACAGTCATCCATCCACGCGCCGCCACGCTTATGGGCACGGGCATATAGGTCTAGATAGAAGCTGCCACGATGCTCACCATTGCGATCACTGATATTATAGAAGCGCACATCATCATGCCAAACATCAACATTCTGTTGCTCTGTAATAACCAAACCATATAAGCGCGATACCACTTCAAACAAGCCCTTAACTACTGTTTCCTCAGGAAAATAAGGACGTAACTCTTCATCAGAAATAGCATAAGTGTGCTGCTTTAACTTCTCAGCGTAATAAGCAAGATCCCAAGCCTCAATCTCTGTCGCGCCATACTCTTTTTTGGAAAAAGCTAATAACTGCGCTAAATCTTCTTCGGCTTGAGGTTTCGACTTTTGTGCCAGGTCTTCAAGAAACTCAATAACTTGGGTAGGTGTTTCCGCCATTTTGGTCGCTAGCGATTTATCAGCAAACGAGTCAAAATCTAAAAGGTTAGCTAACTCATGTCGCAGAGCCACAGTTTCATTAATGACATCACTATTATCCCACTTTCCAGCATTAGGCCCTTCATCCGATGCGCGTGTGGTATACGCACGGTACATCTCTTCACGCAATGAGCGATTATCGGCATAAGTTAACACGGGCAAGTAACTCGGGATATCTAAAGTAAACAAATAACCCTGTTGTTCTTTCTCTTGTGCTGCGGCTTGTGCTGCATCAATGGCACTTTGCGGCAACCCAGACAATAAATCAGCATCCGTCACTAATTTCGTCCAACCTAGCGTTGCATCAAGGACATTATTACTAAACTTCGATCCCAACTCCGATAAACGCATGCTTATTTCACCATAGCGTTGCTGCTTATCACTATCTAAAGCAATCCCAGATAACTTAAAATCACGTAATGTATCCTTAATCACTTTCTGCTGAACCGCAGTTAACCCTCTGAACTCATCACTATCAGCTAACTGTTGATATGCCTGATAGAGTGGTTTGTGTTGACCGACCCAAGTACTGTACTCACTTAGCAAAGGTAAGCAGGCTTCATATGCTTGACGTAACTCTTCACTATTGAGTACCCCGTTTAAGTGACCAACAGGAGACCAAATACGCCCTAATTTATCATCTGACTCTTCCAATGGCTCAACTAGGTTTTGCCAAGTAAAAGGTTCAGAAGTCGACAGCACTTGTTCTATTTTTTCTCGGCTTAACTTGATAGCTTCTGTCACCGCAGGTTCAATATGCTGAGGCTTAATTTGACTAAAAGGCGGCAAGCCGGTCATCACAAATAGAGGGTTATTTTGCAGCTCAGTTGATTGCGGTGTCGTTGTCATTGTTAAATACCTAAATAATTTAATTACCCATAAAGATGGGGCTAAGTGCAATATATTTCAAGCAAATAGCCAAATTAGCGCCAAATTGATCGCTTTTTTATAAAAAATAGAATTTTATTCCTGCTAACAAGGTCTCATATTTGCCTTGAGAGTTTTATCGGCAGCCTTTAAGCTTAATTAAACAATCAATAATACCCAATTAACTCTAAGCTAACCCTCTCACATCAGCAACGGTTAACAACAGAGAAACACTATTAAACTAGGACAAGCAGATGATTACAGAATTTGATTACATCGCCATTGGCGGTGGTAGCGGCGGTATTGCCAGTGCTAACCGAGCTTCTATGCATGGAAAAAAATGCGCAATAATTGAAGCAACCGCGTTAGGTGGTACCTGTGTCAATGTCGGCTGTGTCCCTAAAAAAGTCATGTGGTATGCCGGACATATTGCCGAGGCACTGACTTATGCACCTGACTATGGCTTTGAATTTGAACGCCAAGGTTTTAATTGGCAGCAATTAATCAAGGAGCGTCAAGCTTATATCTCTCGAATTCATCAATCATATGACCGCGTGCTAGGTAATAACAATGTGACTGTTATAAATGGTTACGCTAAGTTTATTGATGCCAATACGGTAGAAGTGAATAGCCAACAATATCGCGCAAAACATATCACCATTGCTGTTGGCGGTGCACCAGTCATCCCTGATATCGACGGGGCCGAATATGGCATCGACTCTAACGGTTTCTTTGAATTAACCGAACAACCAAAGCGCGTTGCCGTTGTCGGTGCCGGTTACATCGCTGTTGAATTAGCGGGGGTGATGCACGCATTAGGGAGCGAGACACACTTACTCGTTCGTAAGAGCAAACCGCTACGTGCATTTGATGACATGCTGAGCGATACTCTCGTTGAAATAATGGCAAAAGAAGGTCCTACCCTTCACCCTCAAAGCACCCCAAAGTCTGTTGTTAAAAACAGCGATGGCTCACTCACACTGCATCTAGAAAGCGGGGAAAGCTTAGAAGTCGATTGTCTAGTTTGGGCTATTGGCCGCAAGCCAGTGACACAAGGGCTTAATTTAGAAGCCGCTGGTGTCACTACTGATAGTCGCGGTTATATCCCATCAGATAAATATGAAAACACTAATATTGATGGAATTTATGCTCTCGGTGATGTCACTGGCAAGGTCGAATTAACCCCTGTCGCTGTTGCCGCAGGTCGTCACTTGGCTGAACGTTTATTTAATCAAAAAGACGATGCTCATTTAGATTATTCAGACATTGCCACCGTCGTTTTTAGTCACCCTCCAATTGGCACTATTGGGTTAAGTGAAAATGATGCAATTGCTAAATATGGCAATGACAATGTAAAAACTTATACTTCCGAGTTTACGGCAATGTATAGCGCTGTAACTCAACATCGCCAGCCGACTCGAATGAAACTCATTTGTGCAGGTGAGAACGAATTAGTTGTTGGTTTACACTGTATCGGGTTTAACTGTGATGAGATCATTCAAGGCTTCGCTGTTGCAATAAAAATGGGCGCAACTAAAGCAGACTTCGATCGTACAGTTGCGATTCACCCAACATCGGGTGAAGAATTCGTTACAATGAGGTAACCTAGTGATATTATTATAAATAAACACACTATAAATTAATAAATAGTTTTATTATTTTGTCATAAAAGAAGCGGTATAAAGTAGTTATGGGCACCATTTTAGAGCAACAATTACAATCTCTTAACGATGAACTATTAATTCATCAGATGACGCTCGATAATATTGGTGCCTATATTTTTATGAAAGACACCGAGGGGCGATACACCTACGCTAATAAGCTGGTTCGGGAGCTCTTTGGTTGCCCTTTAGAAGATATTGTTGGTCACGATGACAGTCAATTTTTCTCTCTTGAGCACTCAAATGAGATAAAAGAAAATGATCGGCTAGTGCTCACTCAAGGCCTAACCGTCGAAAAAGAAGAGCGTAATGTCATCAAAAATACTGGTGACGTTCGCTATTATTGGATAGTAAAAAAACCCCTCTTTGATCAGCAAGGAAATATCATTGGTCTTAATGGTATTTCCACTGATATTACCCAACAAAAGCGCTTACAAATAGAACTCGATCGAAAACAAAAGTTACTAGACACTGTTATCAATAATGTCGACGCTTATATTTATATGAAAGATAATCAACGTCGCTTTTTATTTATTAATGAAAAGACTGCTCAGCTCTTTGGCACCTCAGCTAAATCTGTTGTAGGAAAGCGTTCTGAAGATATCCTTCCTTTAGAAATGGCTGAAAATTTTGATATTTTAGACAATAAGATAATCACCTCTGGCCAAGCCGTCGCCGGCGAAGAGTTAGTCACTCTAGATAATGGTGAAACAAAATATTACTGGACCACTAAAGTCCCCATTAAAAATGAAGACGGTTATGTTAACTCCTTCATTGGTTTTTCTAGTGATATTACAGACTTATGTAATTTAAGAAATGATTTTGAAGTAAAAGCATCAACCGATGAATTAACTCAACTCGCTAATCGCCGTGCTTTTATGACGACCTGTAGTAAAGAGTTAGCGCGTTCTAAACGTAATAATCAGCCAATAAGCGTGATGATCTTTGATATTGATTTCTTCAAAAAGGTTAACGACCGTTATGGCCACCATGTGGGTGATATCGTACTATCAAAGCTTGCTAATGTGTGTAAAGAATCCGTTCGTGCTAGCGATTTAGTCGCTCGCTTAGGGGGAGAAGAGTTTGCTGTATTACTCCCTGAAACAACACTAGCTCAAGCCATGCAAACCGCAGAAAAGCTACGCTCAAAAATTGAAGGGATTGAATTTACTGGCAGCTGGAACGATGTAATCAACATTACCGTTAGCATAGGCGTTACAGAGGTGAGACCCGAACAAGAAACCATTGAAAAGCCACTAATTAGAGCTGATAGGGCTTTGTATCGGGCAAAAAACTCTGGAAGAAATAAAGCGTTATCAGAAGGCTTAGCGTAATAAACAACATCGACTATTCACCGCTAGCGCCATTAAAAACGCCTCTAGCTAATAAATTTTACGCCTCAGAGAAAGCTCGTGCCAAAGCGCGCAATAATGAGCTAATTTGGGTGGCAAAATTCCAACATACGATTGTGGCATGCGCCAAACTATCACCAGTAGATAACCATTGGCTATTAACGGGTGTTCACGTCTGTTCAGCTTATCGCCAGCAAGGCATCGCACAGAGATTAATAACCCTGCTATGCCAAGAACAACCGATAATTTATACTTTTGCGCTAAGCCACTTAGCTGGCTTTTATCAACATTTAGGTTTTCAGCATATCAAGCCACAACAATTACCCTGTGAGCTAGCGCAAAGGTTTAATGCCTACCTTAAACAAGGTCGCAAAATAATTGTTATGATTAAAGAATAATTAAAGTAATTGGATGGCGCTAACAATGATAAATAAAAACCTTCCCCTCACCGATATTCACCGTCACCTCGATGGTAATATTCGGCTGCAAACCATTATTGATTTAGGCCAACAATTTAATATTAATTTACCCGCCTACGATCTAGCAGCCCTCAAACCTCATGTTCAAGTGGTAGAAAAAGAACCATCACTGGTTGCCTTTTTGGCCAAACTTGATTGGATGGTGGGTGTTATCGGGGATTTAGAGGCGGCAAAACGAATTGCCTTTGAAAATGTTGAAGACGCATTCAATGCGGGCCTTGATTACACAGAATTACGCTTCAGTCCAGGCTATATGGCCATGAGTCATAAGCTTCCAGCACAAGGTATCGTCGAAGCCGTTATTGATGGCGTTAGACAGGGTCAAGCTAAGTATGATGTTAAAGTTAACCTCATCGGTATCCTATCGAGAACCTTTGGTGTTGACGCTTGTCAGGTCGAGTTAGATGCACTACTAAGTCAAAAAAATAAGCTTGTAGCCATTGATCTTGCCGGAGACGAGTTGGGTTTCCCGAGTCACCTTTATCTAGATCAGTTTAAACAAGCTCGTGATAGCGGTTTAAACATCACCGTACATGCCGGAGAAGCAGCAGGTAGTGAAGCTATTTGGTATGCGATAGAAAAGCTAGGTGCTGACCGTATCGGTCATGGGGTTAAAGCGATTGAGGACCCTAAATTAATGGACTACCTAGCAAAACATCAAATAGGTATTGAGTCGTGCCCAACGAGTAATATTCAAACGAGCACGGTTGCTAATTACCAAAATCACCCAATTAAACCGTTTTTGGAGCATGGTTTACTCGTCTCTTTAAATACAGACGATCCCGGTGTTAGCGATATTGAAATAGCACATGAATATACGACAGCAGCGCAAGCTATTGGCTTAACTCAAACGCATCTCACTCAGCTTCAACATAATGGATTAACACAATCTTACCTATCTGCTAGCGAAAAACAGCAGCTTATCGCAAAGTGTAAAAGTCGCTAATCATCAGGCTTAAGGTTAGCAGACACACTGCTAACCTTATTATTTATCAAACCTACTCACTAAAGAAGCGAGACTCTTGAGTAATGATGACTGGCTCTTGACCTTCTGAAGTGATTGTTAAAGTAATTGGTGTCACTTTCAGCTTAATGTCCTCTGGGTCCGCCGTTAACGTCAGCGCTTGTGACGTTAATTCACCAGATTGAACCATGACCGGCTCAGTAATGCTCACGTGTATGCCATCAATACCAGCGGCACTAACTTGAAAAGAGGTAGCATAAGGCAGTTTATTCAAAATTTTAAGCTGGAAACTATTTTCAATTAAATCATCATTATTCACTCGATAAAGTACATTTCTATCACGTAATACCGATAATTCTGCAGGTACACGAGCGCCCCAATAAACGCCCATTGCAACAACAATTAATACACATGCAATCGCATAACCGATAATTTTCGCTCTAAACAAATGAGTAATACCACCAGCTAATTGAGCTTCACTCGTAAAGCTAATAAGCTTTTCTGGGTAATTAAATCGAGACATCGTTTGATCACAAGCATCAGCACAAGCCCCACAACTGATACACTCATATTGCAAACCATGTCTGATATCTATGCCGACAGGGCAAACTTCAACACATAAATTACAATCAATACAATCACCTAACCCTAGTTCTTTAGGGTCTTGTTTACGCTTGCGTGGGCCGCGAGACTCTCCTCGCTGCGTATCATAGGCAACAACGTAAGTGTCATGATCAAACATCACTGATTGGAACCGAGCGTAAGGACACATGTGTAAACACATCTTTTCCCTAAGCCAACCTGCATTACCGTATGTACATACAGCAAAAAAAGCGACCCAGAAGGTAATTAAACCACTCCATTGCCAACTCACTAAATCACTGTATAAAGTTATCGGTGGTACAAAGTAAGTCAGAAATGTTGTTGCTGTTAGAAATGACACAATTCCCCAGCTTAGGTGCTTCAATGTTTTCTTGGTTGTTTTAGCCAAAGACATCGCTTGCTTATCTAACTTGATTCGCTGATTACGCGACCCTTCTATTTTTTCTTCTAACCAGACAAAAATAAACAACCAATGAGTTTGTGGACACAAAAAGCCACACCATACACGCCCGAGCCAAGTGGTAACAAAGAATAAGGCAAACGCAGCTACCATAAAGAAGCCAGCAACAATTGGAAAATCTTGTGGGAATAACGTCGCACCAAACACATGAAGCTGTAAGGCTGTCAGATCGATCAATATTGCTTGTTCGCCACCAACCGTCAGCCAAGGCAATATTGCAAACAGCGTCATAAGCACAATAGCGATATTACGACGAATTCGTTGATACTTTCCTTGTTGCTCACGCACATAAATGGCGGAGGATTGATTACTATCAGGGGCTATTATTAAATCTTTTGGGTCAATGATAACGGACATAAAAGGTACTTCTACTAGTTAAGATAACTTAGCTATAGCAACCTCTATACCAAAAGTACATACATATAAAAAACAATAACTTAATTAAAAACCAATAGATATAAACATCAAAAAACCACGATATATCACGCAGAAGCACGATATATCGCGGCCACAAGAAAAGAGCTAACGATTAATCTATTTTGATAGGCTCTTTAGCAATAGCAAAGCCCGCAGCATGAAAGTGCCCTCCTCCACCATATTTTTGTGCAATTTTAGCAACATCAATACCATCTTTGGCCGAACGTAACGAAAAGATGCGCTTATCAAACTTATCAAAATATAACGCTGCAAAAGGGTGTCCTTGGGCAAGGATATCGCCCATTTCACTGACTAAGTGCGTTGAGTTAACACATGGAACAGTATAACCAGCAATCTCAGCCAGAGGGATGTTTTCGCCACTTGGCAATTTAGCCAACTGCTGCTGTTGATACTCGACAATAGCATTTCCCTTATTTATTAACTCAACGACTAGCGCGTCTTCAAGGTAGGGCTGCCACAGTTCGAACTGTTGCTTAATAGTCAATAAAGCTGCTGATACGGCCTTGGTTTCATCAAGTTGCCAGCGCCATAAGTCTCGATCTTGAATATAGTTAAGTAATAAAGGAACTGGCTGCTGAGGAAGCAACGTACGCCACGTTAATACGGCTCCAGAATAGTCCATATCAAAGATACAGTAATCGAGGCCACTTAATGCCTCCATGGCACTCTTGTGGTGATCGATAACCAGTAATGAATTAGCCTGTTGCTTCATTTTGATTAAAGTCTCTCGATCATAAGAGAAATCCACAATAAGCACATCTTTCCCTGTCACATCTGGGACATCATCACCGTATTGCGCTGGTAAATAATCACATTGGAGCTGTTGCTGCTGACAATAGACATGCACGGCAAGTGCAGAACCAAAGCCATCACTGCAGTTTTTATGATAAATACAAAAATGACTCACGAGGCTAGTACCTCCTTAACGCGTCCGACAGCCCCACAGGTTAAACGCACTTTTATACCATGTGGGTGGAACGAAGAATTCGTTAGTAAATCTTTAACATGACCCTGAGTTAATTTGCCACTACGTTGGTCTTGTTTTAATACGATATTCACGAGTAAACCCGTTTGAATATCACTACGGTGTTGGCCACTCATAATTATCTCATTTCTTGTTCATTGGTTAATCATCATAACCAAAAGCAGCGTAAAAATATATCATCGGTACATTTCTCTAACCAGAGCTCGCTAGCTATTGGGGCCTAACAATATCTAGTTTTTTCATCCTCGAACGTAATGTACTTTCTGGAACGCCTAAGGCCTTAGCCGCTCCTTTATCACCACCAATTAACCACTGGTGAGCGTCTAGCGTGGCTGTAATATGATGCTTTTCAGCTTCAGCTAAACTCATATTAGCTTGATACTTCCTGGCTCCTTTAACGCCACTGTGTTCTAGAAAGTTATGCTGGACCGTTAATATGTCGCTGGTGGCTAAAATAGCTTCATGCTCTAAGATGTTTTGCAACTCGCGAATATTGCCCGGCCAGTGATACTGTTTTAATAAACGTAAACTCTTATTACTAATTGCGGTGATTTTCTTACCTAACTTAGCATTTAACTTACTGATAATGACCTGACAAAGAGGCTCTAAGTCTTCAATGCGATCGCGTAATGGTGGCAGGTTAATTGGAAAGACATTTAGCCGATAAAACAAATCCATCCTGAAAGTCCCTTCATCAACCATTTTAGCGAGATCACGATTAGTCGCTGCAATCACACGAATATCAACTTTAATGGTTTTATTTCCACCGACTCGTTCAAACTCCTGCTCCTGTAAGACTTGCAATAACTTACTTTGCGCCCCTAACGATAACTCACCGATTTCATCAAGAAAAATAGTACCGTTATCAGCAATTTCAAATCGCCCTTTACGAGCCTCTACAGCACCAGTAAAAGCGCCTCGTTCGTGGCCAAATAACTCCGACTCTAATAGATTATCGGTAAAAGCGGCACAATTAACTTTAATCAACGGGCTATTTGCGCGCGAACTTAAACGGTGGATATTACGTGCAACCAACTCTTTACCCGTACCATTTTCACCCAGTATTAGTACCGTACTTTGTGTTTTAGCCACCAGCTCAAGTTGCATCAACATTTGTTCAAATTGAACACTAGTTCCCACCAGTCCTTTACCGGACCATTGTTGTTGTAATTCGTTAATTAGATAAGTATTTTCTGTTTGTAATTGCTGAGTTAACTTTTTAACTTCAGATAAGGCCTGACGCAATGCGAGGTCGGCTGCGTGTTGTTCACTAACATCCCTAAATACAGCCACAGCACCAATGAGCTGATTGTTTTTATACACGGGGGTCGTGGTATATTCGACCGGAAAACTTGAACCATCTTTACGCCAGAACACTTCCCCCGACACTTTACGACTAATACCATCTTGCACCGTGCCATAAATTTTACATTCATGAGCAGGATAACAAGAACCATCAGCATGGCTGTGATGGTGATATTCATGGATGCTTTTTCCTAACAACTCTTGTGCTGACCAGCCCGTCATTTGTTCTGCTGCCGGATTAATAAAAACAGCATGTCCTTGGCGATCGAAGCCATAAACGCCTTCGCCTACCGCATTAAGTAATAGTTCTGAGTCTGCTAGGTATTGCTTTATATTATCATCACTCATTAGGGTACTTATCCAACCACGAAATATCGAGGCTTGTATTGTGACGTCTTTTTAATGCTGTCTCAACAACAAGTTATTACTTAGACCAAACAAACTAATCACCACCGCCACATCCGCCACTACAGCTACTCTCATTGTCAGCAGATGAACCACTACAGCCTGACGCGCAGCCAATATGGGTCGCACAGTAATTGTCACGTTGATTAGATTTACAATCTTTCTGATAAAAGAAGCCATCTTTTATTTTTAATTGCTGATCAATAGCGAATAACGCAGGTAAACGTTCTGGGGACTTCGGGTTGATATTTTCTTGTATACAGGCCAAACGCCATACCCGCTTAATACTTTCCTGTGCAACGGTTGGTGATGACATTGCTTCAGTAGGGGTATGATGTATAAAGCGTCCAAAGCCTTTTTTACAAAATAGCTGATAGCTTTTAGTGAATAAAATAAACTCATGCCACGCAACATCAACGACTTGGGATGGCATCGCTAACGCTTTGTATTTAGCTTTCGCCACTAATTGAAAATAGCAACGTAATGTCTCTAACACTAATTCAATATCATCATTACTTAAGTGGGGGTACTGTGTGGCTATTTTTTTCTTGATCGAGCTTGGAAACTCAAAGCTTACTAAAAAATGGGATCGTCTTACAGCGACCAACCACCAACCGCCAAGGGTAAATAAGGCGATAAGCATGACGATAATCATTAAAAATTCCATAGTGAGTCATCCTTTACAGTCATAACCAATTGCATTTTTAACCAGAACATTTTTAACGGTATAAACAGGTGATAACTGTATTATTTATCTTCGTTACAAAATTGGTCACTACTATTAATAAAATGGGTATCAATTGAGCTTTAATAAGTTCGATAGTATCACCACCCACCATAAAAACAAAAAAGCCGCTGATATACAGCGGCTTAATGTCAAATAAATTCAATATTAATTAAATCACTCGAGAGAATTGTTGCTGACGCGCGCGATCGCGCAAATAAATATCAAAACACATACAGATATTACGAATCAATAGCTCACCTTTTGGGGTGACCGATAATGAACGGTCATCATATTTAACCAACTCATCATCAATAAACACTTGAAGTAACTTAAGATCCTCTTCGAAGTACTGTTCAAAGTTAAGATCCCATTGTGCTTCAATTGCACCAAAATCAAGCTCAAAATGGCAAATTAGTTGTTTAATGACTTTACGACGAATAAAGTCATCTTCGTTTAGATTAACCCCTTTCCACAACGGACTCGTCTCAGCGTCAATCGCTGCGTAATATTGTTTTATATCTTTTTGGTTTTGCGCATAACAGTGGCCGATCTGACTAATGGATGAAACGCCTAACCCCAATAGATCACACTCTTCTTGCGTGGTATAGCCTTGGAAGTTGCGATGTAACTTACCGTTATTTTGCAGCTGAGCTAGTTCATCGTCAGGTTTAGCGAAATGATCCATCCCGATATATTGATAGCCCGCATCAACGAGTTGATTAATCGTATTTTCTAAAATTTGTAATTTTTCACGCGGTGCCGGCATGTCCTGTTCTTTTAACTTACGCTGCGCAGCAAACACATTAGGTAAATGCGCATAATTAAATACTGATAGTCGGTCCGGTGATAATTCAATCACACGCTCAATCGTATGAGCGAACGACTCTGTCGTTTGATGAGGTAGGCCATAAATAAGGTCAATACTGGTTGAAACAAAACCTAGTTCACGAGCACGTTCGATCATTGCAAAGATAAACTCTTCAGACTGTTCTCGGTTTACCGCTTTTTGAACCTCTTTATTAAAGTCCTGTACCCCAAGGCTAATCCGATTAAAACCTTCTGCACGTAGATGATCTAGCGTATCAAGCTCTATCTCGCGCGGGTCAATCTCAATCGAGAACTCCCCTTCTTCAGCAAAGTTAAATTGTTCTTTTAATAACGCAACGAGTTGAGAAATTTGTTGTTTAGTTAAGAATGTCGGTGTTCCACCGCCCCAATGCATTTGGGTGACCGTTTGATGCTTAAATAATCCCGCTCGTTGTTTAATTTCAGCCGCTAGATATTCAAGGTATTGATCAGCTTTATGCGAATGACGAGTAATAATCTTATTACAACCACAGTAATAACAGAGCATATGACAAAATGGGATATGGATATATAGCGATAAACGGTCGCTGTCACTATCAGCAACCGCATTAACCAAGTCAGACTCACCAAAAGACTCATCGAACTCCAACGCTGTTGGGTAAGAGGTATAGCGCGGCCCACTATAATTATACTTCTCGATTAAAGCTTGATCCCACTGAATCTTTGCTTGAGCTTGTCTTGTCACTGTGTCACCTAACATATCTTTAAATGCATTTTCAATTTGGCCGTCATTATTCTACAAACAATAACGTTAAACATTGATCGATCGCAATTGAACGATCATTAGTTGACCCGCTATGGTATTCATAGCACTATTTATGCCTAGGAAAGTTTCAATCGCTTACAATAGAATAAACAAAAATATGCCGTATTTGTAATGGTAAAGATAAGGTTAACTCATGACATCAGCTAGAGCCAAAACCAAGGAAGATAAGCAGCTTAAACATCAATTGATCATTGATGCCGCCGAGCAGCTATTTAAGCAACAACATCAATTAACGACAGTTGCCACCATTGCAAAAACCAGCGAACAAGCGAAAGGGACTGTCTACCTGTACTTTTCAAGTAAAGAGACTATTTACTTATCTTTGCTAAAACAACATTATCAAATATGGTTTGATCAGTTGAATCAAACGATTAGCCAAAGTCATAGTCTAGCCGAAATATTAACTTGTTTTGTCAGCTACCCAGTAAAAAGTGATGTATTTTTCTACCTCGCGAGCTTATCATCTTCAACCTTGGAGCCGGCAAGTGATAAAGAGTTCAAACAGCAATATTATGATTGGTATAATCAAGCATTTGACGAATTAGCACAGTTAATCGTACAACAGTTTCCGGTACTCAATAATCAACAAAGTTTAAGCTTACTCAATGACAGCCATGCTCAGTTACTCGGGCTATGGCAACAACAAACACGCTTACCAGACACGAGCTTTGAAGTGAACGCGAAAGCTGCGTTAGCACGTTTATGGAAAGGCTATTTCAGTAAATAAATAATAAGAATAAGAATATGATCACAAAGTATATACTTCCCATAGCGCTAACAGGTCTATTAACCGGTTGTCAGTTAACCAATGCTTCACCAGAGTCAACCGTTGCTAAGTTAACCAAAAATCAGCTCAGCGAGTTAGATCGATTTAATCAAATTGCACAACGAAGCTGGCAATACCGTAATAACCTCGATGAAGATAATAACGCAATAAAGAGTAATAAATTATCAGATTTGTCGCCGCAAGCATTAGCGAATAAACACCAACAGCATCAAGTTTTTTTAAATCAACTAGATAAAATTAACTTAAACCAACTCGATGCAACGCAACAACTAAATTGGCAGATATTACGTCGTCAAATTCAAGACTTAGCCGACAATTATCGTTTTAAACAGCATTATATGCCGCTAACGTCTGAATATGGCTTCCATGTTGGCTTAGCCAATATCCGTTATCGTTATGCCTTTCAATCTTCGCAAGACTATCAAGATTATTTAGCGTTAATGCAACAAGTACCGCAATACTTTGATCAGCAGCTATTTTGGATGCGCCAAGGAATCGCTTCAGGTATGACACAGCCTCAAGCAGTATTAAAAGGCTTTGAACAAAGCATCGAAGTCTATATCACTGATGATATTGAGCAAAGTGAGTTCTACCAACCATTCAAAGAACTCCCTGCCACAATTGATAAAGCACAACAACTAAAGCTCAAGCAACAAGCGAAAGAAATCATAAAAGATCAGGTTATCGCCAGTTATCAGCAATTCTATGACTTCATGACCACAGAATATATCCCGCAAGCTCGCACCAGTTTTGGCGCATCGGAACTGCCTAATGGTGCAGCTTTTTATGATAATCGAGTTAAATATTACACCACGCTTGATTTAAATGCTGAGCAAGTCCACCAGCTTGGCTTAAAAGAAGTGGCTAGAATTAAAGCAGAAATGAATCAAATCATTACCTCATTAAATTTTGACGGTAGCTTTAGTGATTTTTTACACTTCCTACGTACGGACCCACAATTTTATGCGACAACCCCGCAACAGTTACTAGAAAAAGCAGCTTGGTTATCTAAAAAAGCTGATGCCATCTTGCCCAAGTTATTTAGCCAACTACCTACGACACCGTATGGTGTAGAAGCAGTGCCAGCAGCAATTGCACCTAAATACACCACAGGACGTTATAAAGGTGCTAGTAATGACAATGAAGCAGGTTATTACTGGGTTAACACCTACGCACTCGATAAGCGCCCGTTATATGTGCTACCTGCATTAACACTCCATGAAGCAGTGCCAGGACACCATCTGCAAATATCACTCAATCGCGAGCTTACTCACTTACCAGAATTTCGCCGCCGTTCTTATATCTCAGCGTTTGGTGAGGGCTGGGGGTTATACGCCGAATGGCTCGGTGTTGAGACCGATTATTACAGTACGCCTTACGAACAATTTGGTCGTTTGACTTATGAAATGTGGCGTGCCTGTCGCCTTGTGGTTGATACCGGAGTTCATGCCAAAGGGTGGAGTCGCCAACAAGTGCTTGACTATATGGCACAAAATACAGCGCTATCATTACATAACGTGAAAACAGAAACAGATCGTTACATCTCATGGCCAGGGCAAGCGCTTAGTTACAAAATGGGTGAATTAACTATTAAGCGTCTTCGTCGCCAAGCAGAGCAAGCTTTGGGGGATAAGTTTAATGTCAAAGAGTTTCATAAGCGCGTACTTGCAGAAGGTTCAATTCCATTGCAAGCATTAGAGCAACAAATACAACATTACATTGAACAAACACTCGCAGACAATCAAACTTAATAACGATGCTAAGCCACCAGTAATATTGAATAATTATCATTGCTGGTGGTTTAATCCGATCGTCTAATCTATCGTTGAATTAGACTTGATATAAATCAACAATCCCCTCAGCTCACTCATTCATAATAACAACATTAATAATCACAGGTATTATGCAATGAATAACAAGCAAGAAGTCTTTGACAAACAAGAGCTCAATTTAGTGCCAATCATGGCTGTCGTCACGCCTGTTATCACCTTAATGGTGGTCTTTGTTCCTTCATTGTTTTAACCTGAGAGCGTTTCAATCAGCATTTATCTTTATCTCAGTAAATGCTGATAAACTTTATTAGTCATACTGATACTTTTTATTTTCGATGACATAACACTAAAAAGAACCAACAGTGAGCACTCACTCTTACTGTTTCATACACAAGCAGGCTATTCTATTTAATTTAAACATTAAATCAGCAAAGAAAACATTCAGCTTACCAAATAAAACTCACTGTGTTCGCTCACAAAAGTAGCGTTACAAAGCGCATTAACTGGCTATCACTACGGCTCTTGGCTATAATTTGCACCCCGCAACAACGAAGTCTGGCTCATGTCAAAAACTGTCTCAAAACCTACAGCGAAACCAATCAATCAATACCCTATTTACTGGGCAGAATGCTTTGGTACAGCGCCTTTTTTACCCACAACCCGTAAGGAAATGGACGCATTAGGCTGGGATAGCTGCGATATTATCATTGTTTCTGGTGATGCTTACGTCGATCATCCGAGTTTTGGCATGGCAGTTATCGGTCGTGTACTAGAGGCCCAAGGCTACCGTGTTGGTATTATTTCCCAACCCAAATGGGATAATAAAGATGCCTTTATGGAGCTTGGAAAACCCAACCTGTTTTTTGGTGTCACCGCTGGCAACATGGACTCGATGATTAATCGTTATACCGCCGATCGAAAATTGCGTCACGATGATGCATACACACCAAATAATGAAGGCGGTAAACGCCCTGACCGTGCGGTATTAGTCTACTCACAACGTTGTCGTGAAGCATACAAAGATACGCCTATTATCCTTGGTGGTATTGAAGCCAGTCTGCGTCGCCTTGCTCATTATGATTACTGGTCTGATAAAGTTCGTCGCTCTGTACTTATTGACGCTAAAGCCGATATCTTACTCTTTGGTAATGCTGAGCGAGCTCTGGTTGAGTTCGCTTACCGAGTCGCTAATGAAGAACCTATCGAAACAATAACCGACATTGCTGGAACAGCAGTCATTATTAAAGAGTTACCGCCGGGTTATAAAGAAATCGACTCAAGCCGCATCGAAAAACCAAATAAGGCGATGGTACCTAAAATGCCTAACCCTTATGAGACCGATACCGATTGTAAGAACGACACCGATAAAGCGACTGAAAAAGCGGCAGCACAGGCACAAGTGGTTACGGTACGCCCTTCTCGCCATGACAGTAAAACAACCGCAGTGCGCTTGCCGTCATTTGAAAAGTTAAAAGGCGATCGTGTACTGTATGCTCATGCCGCCCGTGTTATGCACCTAGAAACCAACCCTTATTCCGCACGCGCGTTAATTCAGAAACACGGTGATAGAGAGTTATGGGTGAATACGCCACCGATCCCATTGACTACCGAAGAAATGGATTTTGTCTTTGGTTTAGATTATGCCCGCGTACCACATCCATCATATGGCAAAGCCAAAATACCGGCTTACGATATGATCAAAACATCAGTTAATATTATGCGTGGCTGTTTTGGGGGTTGTTCTTTCTGTTCAATCACCGAACATGAAGGGCGCATCATTCAAAACCGCTCGAAAGAGTCAATTCTTAACGAGCTAGAACAAATCCGCGATAAAGTACCAGGCTTCACAGGTACTATTTCAGATCTCGGAGGCCCAACAGCGAACATGTATCGTTTGGGTTGTTCTGATCCCAAAGCAGAAATTAACTGCCGACACCCCTCTTGTGTATTCCCTAAAATCTGTAGCAAACTCGACACCGATCATAAACACACGATCGATTTATACCGTGAAGCGCGTAAAGTTAAAGGGATAAAGAAAATATTAATCGCTTCTGGTGTACGTTATGACTTAGCCGTTGAGTCACCGGAATATGTCAAAGAATTAGTGTCACACCATGTTGGGGGTTATTTGAAAATAGCGCCTGAGCATACAGAAAAAAAGACACTAGATTTGATGATGAAGCCAGGAATGGGTGCCTACGATAAATTCAAAGACATGTTCTATGAGTTTAGTGAGCAGGCAGGGAAAAAACAGTACATGATCCCTTACTTCATTTCAGCTCACCCGGGTAGTACCGATGAAGATATGTTGAACTTGGCTTTATGGCTAAAAAGTAATGACTTTGAGTGTGATCAAGTACAAAACTTTTATCCATCACCAATGTGTAATGCCACAGCCATGTATCATTCTGAAACCAACCCGTTAAAGCGCGTTAAATACAAGAAGAAAGGCGAAGAGCTATTTGTAGCAAAAGGTGAACGTCAACGCCGCCTACATAAAGCTCTCTTACGCTACCATGATCCTGCAAACTGGCCACTAATCCGACAGGCGTTAACCCGCATGGGCATGAAGTATTTAATCGGTACAAAGAGCCACTGTCTTGTGCCAAGTGAATTTGAAGAGGAAAGAGTCGCTGCGACTAAACGTAGTCGTGAGTCGAGTCGACATGGTAATAAACGTTTTGCGACGAAGCACCCTAAACAACCGGACATCAGAAAAGATAAGCCGACGTTTAGTAAAAATAAAGCTAAAAAGCCAAAGGGAACCGAGCCCACATTAACAACGAAAGCCAAACCTAAAGTGAAAAAAGCAACACCGAACAAAACTCGAAAACGCCCTAATACCACTGGGAAACCAGCACTAGGAGCAAGGCCAGACCGAGCCTAACAAAAAAAAAGCAACCTTATAAGGTTAATGCCGTTCACTTAAGGT
>PIZK01000007.1 GCA_002835545.1 Alteromonadales bacterium alter-6D02 | reverse complement strand
GAACCAGTGACCCTCGCCTTGTAAGGGCGATGCTCTCCCAACTGAGCTAATCGTCCTCAGTGGTATCCTAGTTTTAATTCCTGGAGTAAAGAATGGTGGACGATACTGGGCTCGAACCAGTGACCCTCGCCTTGTAAGGGCGATGCTCTCCCAACTGAGCTAATCGTCCTCAGTGGTGTCCTAGTTTTAATTCCTGGAGTAAAGAATGGTGGACGATACTGGGCTCGAACCAGTGACCCTCGCCTTGTAAGGGCGATGCTCTCCCAACTGAGCTAATCGTCCTCAGTGGTATCCTAGTTTTAATTCTTGGAGTAAAGAATGGTGGACGATACTGGGCTCGAACCAGTGACCCTCGCCTTGTAAGGGCGATGCTCTCCCAACTGAGCTAATCGTCCTCAGTGGTATCCTAGTTTTAATTCTTGGAGTAAGAATGGTGGACGATACTGGGCTCGAACCAGTGACCCTCGCCTTGTAAGGGCGATGCTCTCCCAACTGAGCTAATCGTCCAGGGTTAAAAACAAATAAGATAAACATCTCGTTGTTTCGGGAGCGTATTATAGAGAGACTCACTTTAGAGTCAACGGTTTTTTTTAATATTACTTTTAAGCGGTGGCTTTTAAACCAATTTGATTGAATTTTAGGTGTACGCAGCTAGTAAGCAGATTTGTTCTGCCTTTATATGACAAATCACTAAAAGATAGTTTGATGTCATGCAGTCTATTACAAGATAGTTAATGATCTTGATTGTAGTTACTGTGCATCTTGTTAAAATGCTCAGTTATATTTTTGCTACTTATATTTTTAGGTCTAAATAGCATTTCTACTTCGACCATTGATTTGGTTTGTTTTTATAAGGTTAATATTGATTATGACAATCAAAACACGTTTTGCACCTAGCCCCACTGGTTATTTGCATGTTGGTGGCGCACGTACCGCGCTTTATTCTTGGTTAGTTGCCCAGAAACTTGGTGGTGAATTTGTACTTCGTATTGAAGACACTGATATTGAACGCTCAACTCAAGAAGCAATCGATGCCATTATGGAAGGAATGGAGTGGTTAGGCCTTGAATGGAACGAAGGTCCTTATTATCAAACAAAACGATTTGATCGTTACAAAGAACTAATTGCTCAATTATTAGAACAAGAAAAGGCTTATCGTTGTTATTGTCCGAGCGAGCGCCTTGACGCTATGCGCGAAGAGCAAATGGCCAACGGCGAAAAGCCTCGTTATGATGGTCGTTGCCGTGATTTAGCAGAACAGCCGACCGATGTCCCTCATGTGATACGCTTCAAAAACCCTTTAGAGGGCGAAGTGACTTTTGATGATCATGTTCGCGATACTATCACCGTTGCAAATAGCGAGTTAGATGATTTAATTATTCAACGTACTGATGGTAGCCCCACTTATAACTTTTGTGTGGTTGTTGATGATTGGGATATGGGCATTACTCACGTTGTACGTGGTGAAGATCATATCAATAACACACCACGTCAAATCAATATTCTAAAGGCATTAGATGCGCCAATTCCTGAATATGCACATGTATCAATGATTTTAGGTGACGATGGTAAGAAATTATCTAAGCGTCATGGTGCAGTTGGTGTAATGCAATACCGTGATGATGGTTATTTACCTGAAGCTTTACTTAACTACCTAGTCAGGTTAGGTTGGTCACATGGTGATCAAGAAGTGTTTTCTGTTGATGAGATGAAAGAGTTATTTACACTAGATGCAATCAATAAAGCTGCTTCTGGTTTTAATACAGAAAAACTACTATGGCTAAACAATCATTATATCAAAACAATGGATCCTGAATATGTAGCTAAACATTTAGCATGGCATATGACTGATCAGAACATTGATACTTCAAATGGACCTGCATTAACTGAGATAGTTACTGCACTAGGTGAGCGTGTTAATACCTTAAAAGAGTTAGCAACAGCCAGTACCTGTTATTACCATGACTTTGAAGAGTTTGATGCCGCAGCAGCTAAAAAGCATTTACGTGGCGTAGCTATGGAACCACTTCAGCTTGTGGCCGCTAAATTAGAAGCGTTAGATGACTGGTCATTAGAGCAGTTACAACAGTGTATCGAAGATACAGCATCTGAATTAGAAGTGGGTATGGGTAAGGTTGGTATGCCTTTACGCGTTGCTGTTACAGGGGCAGGGCAGTCGCCATCACTAGATTTGACCTTAAAACTGATTGGAAAGGCTCGAAGCGTTCAAAGAATCGGCGAAGCGGTTAAATTTATAGCGGCCAGAATTAATTCTTAAAAAATGGGTTGACTCTTTCCTCAGGGGTGCTTAGAATGCGCCTCGTTGTCAAGGAGGAGTCATCTTCCTAAGCAATATAATCGGTTGAGGGGCTATAGCTCAGCTGGGAGAGCGCTTCGCTGGCAGCGAAGAGGTCTGCGGTTCGATCCCGCATAGCTCCACCAGAAACTGATTATTTACTAATAGTGTGTCCCCTTCGTCTAGTGGCCTAGGACACCGCCCTTTCACGGCGGTAACAGGGGTTCGAAACCCCTAGGGGACGCCAACTTAGTAAAAACGATGTAAGAAATTGACTGTGTCCCCTTCGTCTAGTGGCCTAGGACACCGCCCTTTCACGGCGGTAACAGGGGTTCGAAACCCCTAGGGGACGCCATCTTCTTCTAACATCAAAAGTATTATGTTTACTTAGGTAAACGCAGTGTGTCCCCTTCGTCTAGTGGCCTAGGACACCGCCCTTTCACGGCGGTAACAGGGGTTCGAAACCCCTAGGGGACGCCAATAATAATACAAATGACATTTTGCTTTTAAAGTAAACGCTGTGTCCCCTTCGTCTAGTGGCCTAGGACACCGCCCTTTCACGGCGGTAACAGGGGTTCGAAACCCCTAGGGGACGCCAACTTTACTTAAAATAGCAAACGCATTATCAATGCAATCAGTGTGTCCCCTTCGTCTAGTGGCCTAGGACACCGCCCTTTCACGGCGGTAACAGGGGTTCGAAACCCCTAGGGGACGCCAACATTGCAGATAATCAAAAAGTCCAGGGTCCCCTTCGTCTAGTGGCCTAGGACACCGCCCTTTCACGGCGGTAACAGGGGTTCGAAACCCCTAGGGGACGCCAACTTTTTCTTCTGTCAATCGGCAGAAGTTCCAGAAAGCAATATCTTATAATTTAATTCATAATTTTATAGACAACTCTTCTACTATTTTCATATTGTTATTCATGAAACGAAAATGTCTGAATGTATAAAACGATTTATTAGTTTTTTGCTTAACACTACCAAAAATATAAAATTCAAATAACTAATACCAATTCACCTAATTACCTGATCACTTTCCGCAATATAAACCAATAATAGCTTTATTATTTACTGCCAATATAGATAGTTACATACACCAATAAATACCTTGCCGATATGGATGGTGGCACGTAGGTTCTGGTTGGAATCTAGAGTCTGTGCGCTAATCTGTTTATTCTCGTTACAAAATTGATCTCTTAATTAATAGGATTGGCATAACCCTTCATGGTCTGCTCTAAAGCAATCTAAAGCAATCTAAAGCAATCTAAAGCAATCTAAAGCAATCTAAAGCAATGGCAAGTATCAGGATACTTGAAGCAATGTTGTTATTAACCAGATTATTGTTCACGGGCTAAACGAGTGATAGCTGCGTTTATTCTCGTCAACAGTTTATTCGCTTAATTAACGGCATTGGATAAACTTATTCTAGTGAAGAGGGGCAGGGAATAAAGTGGGCTTAATCCACTATTAGGCTTAAGGAAGAAGGGTGTGTGTTAGGCAGAAAACACTGTTATCGCTAGCTATAAAGGGAAATAACTAGCTAAATTTTTTTGACTTTATCAATATTAGGAAAGGGGGCCGAGCTGTATTTCCCCATCTTTAATTTGTGTTTTACTACTCGAATAATTTTTATACGTCGTCAAGTGCAGTTTATCAATATTAAGTTGTACACCTTCATGAAGCGTTTTACTTGATAGAATACTTGCTTGAGTTAATCTTAAATCGAGCTGCTCATCGAGATGACTGATGGCATTTTGAAGCTGAATAATCGTGACAACTTTTTGGTCAACATTTTTCTTCAATTGACTTAAGAGCTTTTTATGCTCTTTTTCACAATTTAGTTCAGCAAGCTTATCGTAGGCTTCTATTAATTGTTTTAATAATTCGTATTCGGTATGAAGATCTTTATTCAGTTCATTTTTTTGTCCGCGAATAGTATTAAAAGGTCCGCGAATTGATAGTAGGGTTTTACTACCAGAGTTACCACCAATTTCGACCGCAGAAATTGCGGTGCCGGCTTGAATGACTCCGCCAAAAAGAGTCCCTTTATTTTGCGCTTTATTACAGACAGTCACGCTACCAGTCACGGTGGCATTGGAATGCAGCATTTGTGTTTGTACATTTAAATTGCCGCCAGCTTCGATTTTTCCATATTGAATATATTGCGCGTGGATATTTCCACCTGCTGTAATATTGCAAGTATATTGCCCTTTAACTTTTGATTTATGGCCACTAATACCGTGTTGTACAGTAATATTACCTTTGGCTTCTAGTGTCGCGGAGTTAACAGACCCCCCTACGGTGATGTCACCTTGAGAGACCACTTTTAGCCCTTCACATACATCGCCAGAGATCATAACACTGCCTTCAAAATTGATATTACCGAAACCAACATCGACATTATCAACGGTTAAAATGTCATCAATAACTAAGCCATTATCAATTGCACGTGGGATCCCCACGCGGTTTGCAATTAATAAGTTTTCATCGGTGGATGAAACTTCAGTGCCTTCACCGATAGAAAACTCGTGCAGAACACCTGGTTGTGGTGCGATTGACTCCCCTAACACGTTAATGCCAGGCGTCCCTTCGGTAGGTAGGTGACGACGCATTAAACGGGCTGCCTCTTTAACCGTTAGGATATCTCCTAACTCTTTCATGTCCACTTTGCCGTTAGATTTAGCTTGAGGCTTTAAACTGCGTTGCTCCATTGTTTCAACAAGCATTTCAAAGGTTGAGTCTTGACCGTTTATCGGGGGGGTACCAGAGGCTATATGGTGCTTTGTAACATCTCCTGGATTGGCTTGATGAGACGCATTTAAAAACTCATCTAGCGTGTCATTTTTAACACCTTGCACAATATTGTATTGGGTTAAAGTTGTCATCAAGTCTGAGAAATCAATGTAGGTGCCGCCATAAGGGGCATTGATCACAGCATAAGCTTGCATTTCATCGGCTGAAAGTTCTATGGTGAGTGTCGCATGGCGCTTTTGTGAGACAATTATTTCTGTGCCGAGCTCAGCACATGTTTGCTGTTCTTCTGGTAGCGACGCTTCTTTAGTGCACTTATTGATCAAATCTGCTGCTAAAGCAATATTCTCTTCAACTTGAAAGAATTGAGATGAGTCTGAACGATTTAATAATTGGCAAATCTCCACAGCTCTAATCGCATTGCTTTGGGGCTCTACGGTAATGAGCATTTCCATACCGTCACTAGAAAGGCGTATAGATTGTGGTGAAAGCATACTGGTAACCTTATTATCGTTGGTCTAATATTAAAGTGCTATAAATTAAATTTTATTAGTCTGTTGTTATGTAGTCTACTACAATATTTTTCGAACAGTAAGTGCCAATACTGCTTATATTGATAGATGTTAGTTAACAGTTTATGGTCGCATCTCTCTTTAGACAGGGTGGGGCCGTTATCGCTTGAGAAAGAAAGTTTATTGATAAATGACCGGCTGAGCACTTTTTATTCAAAAAATTGGTGAATTACTGCTATATTTAGTGCGCAGCATCAAATAAATTAAATTATAACTATTCACCAAGTAAATATGGGGTTATAATTTGCGCCCTTTTTTTCAAGTCGGTACCCTTATAATATGTCAGATACGACCATCACCTTTAGCGATTTAGAGCTAGCTCAGCCACTTCATAAAGCACTAGCAGATTTAGGATATGAGCGTCCTTCACCAGTGCAGGCAGCTGCTATTCCTCATATGCTAAAAGGCAAGGATGTCATGGCATTGGCACAAACGGGTACTGGTAAAACAGCTGCTTTTGCATTGCCTTTATTAACGAATATTGATGTTGACTTAGCGCAACCACAAATCTTAGTAATGGCACCAACACGTGAGTTAGCAATTCAGGTTGCTGAAGCATTCCAAGCATACTCTCGTTACATTAAAGGTTTCCATGTATTACCGATATATGGCGGTCAAGCTTACCCACTGCAAATTAAAGCGCTAAAACGTGGTCCACAAGTAATCGTTGGTACTCCAGGTCGTCTATTAGACCATTTAAACCGTGGCACGTTAAAGCTTGATAACGTTAAAGCAATGGTTCTTGATGAAGCTGATGAAATGCTACGCATGGGCTTTATTGATGATGTAGAAACGATGATGGCTGCAACGCCGAAAGATAAACAAACAGCGCTATTTTCTGCGACTATGCCGGATGCAATCAAACGCATTGGTAATAGCTATATGAATAACCCTGAGTTTATTAAGATCGAAGCGAAAACAGCAACTGTCGAAAATATCGATCAACGTTACTGGTTTGTTCGTGGTAACACTAAGATGGAAGCTTTAACACGTATCTTAGAAACTGAAACTTATGATGGCGTGATTATTTTCTCTCGTACTAAGACAATGACCGTTGAAATTGCAGAGAAATTAGAAGCTCGTGGTTACAGTGCTGCTGCAATCAATGGAGACATGACGCAGCAATTACGTGAACGAACAATTAATCGACTCAAAAATGGTGGCTTAGATATCCTAGTTGCAACGGATGTTGCTGCTCGTGGTCTTGATGTTCCGCGTTTAGATTTAGTTATTAACTATGATATTCCTTATGATGCCGAGTCATATGTTCACCGTATCGGTCGTACTGGTCGAGCAGGGCGTAGTGGTAACGCAATCTTATTCGTAGCACCACGTGAAAAGCGTATGCTATACACTATCGAGAAGCTAACTCGTCAGCGTGTTGCAGAAATGTCTTTGCCATCACGTGATGATATTTCAGCTAAACGTATCGAAACATTCCGTGAAACACTTGATAAAGTAATTAAATCAGAAGATTTAGCCTTCTACCGTGAATTAAGTCAAACGATTGCAGCCGAAGATGAAGCAACGGTTGAAGAATTAGCGGCAGCGCTATTATTCATGGCACAAAAAGATAAGCCGTTACAACTTGAGCCTGAGCCACCTCGTCGTGAGCGCCGTGAACGTGATGACCGTGATAACGATCGTGGTCGTGAGCGTGGTGGTCGTGATAACGAGCGCGGTCGTGAACGTGGTGCTCGCCAACCACGTCAAAACATCAACATGGACACATTCCGTATTGAAGTAGGCCGTGCTGATGGTGTTCAAGTGAAGAACATTGTTGGCGCGATTGCTAACGAAGGTAACTTAGACAGCCAATACATTGGTGGTATTCGTTTACACGATAGCTATACGACGGTAGAACTACCATCTGATATGCCAAAAGAAACTATGGATCACCTTTACAAAGCGTTCGTTTGTTCTAAAGCAATGAAGCTGACTAAACTTCAATCTGGTACGTTACCAGACGATCGCCCTCGTCGTAACAGCCGTGAAGGTGGTCGTGATGGTGGCGGCCAACGTCGCGACGGTGGTAACCGTAATGAGCGCGGTGGTCATCGCGGTCAACGCAATGACTCTCGCGGTCATCGTGGTCAACGCAATGACTCTCGCGGTGGTCAACGTGACAATCGTGGTCCACGTCGTGATCGCAACGATAAGTAATTACGCTTAACTTTACTTTAATAAAACCCTAGGTTAGTGAAAATTAACCTAGGGTTTTTTTATGTCCGATGAACGGCATTTAAGAATCAAAATAACAACAAGTTGAATTATTGGATAAATAATTGTCGATATTATATCAATAGGGTAGAATAAGCCGCCCTTAAATGACTCCTACGTTTGGAGGTTTTAAGGGATTTTTTAAGTGCTAATTCTTAACTATTTCTTAGCACAACGTTTAAATTTAAATTAACATGTGATCTTTGGTATAGGTCACCACTGTTTAGGAAGACTTTTTAATGAATACTCCAGTTACAATTACACTGCCTGACGGTAGTCAACGTTCGTTCGAACATGCTGTTTCAATTATGGATATCGCCAACGATATTGGTCCTGGTTTAGCGAAAGCTTGTGTTGCCGGTCGAATTAACGGCGAGCGTGTTGATGCTTGTGAATTAATCGAAACTGATGCGTCTGTATCGATTATTACCGCTAAAGATGAAGATGGTGTAGAAATTATTCGCCACTCTTGTGCCCACTTAATTGGTCATGCGGTTAAGCAACTTTGGCCTGATGCCAAAATGGCGATTGGTCCTACTATCGATAATGGCTTTTACTATGACATTGATATGGAGCATTCATTAACCACCGAAGATTTAGCAAAGCTAGAAAAGCATATGCTTAAGTTAGCTAAAACTGGTTACGAAGTGGTACGTAAAAAAGTATCAGTAGATGAAGCACGTGCAGTTTTTGAAGAGCGCGGTGAAAACTACAAATTAGAAATTATAGATGGCATTGACCCAGACGCGCGTCCAGGTTTATACCATCATGAAGAATATATCGATATGTGTCGTGGCCCTCACGTGCCAAACATGAAACATTGTCAGCATTTTAAAATTATGAAAGTGGCTGGTGCATACTGGCGTGGTGATTCTAAAAATAAAATGCTACAACGTGTTTATGGTACTGCTTGGGCGGATAAAAAAGCACTAAAAGCATACTTAAAGCGTTTAGAAGAAGCTGAAAAACGTGACCACCGTAAAATTGGTAAGCATTTAGATTTATACCACATGCAAGAAGAAGCGCCGGGTATGGTGTTTTGGCATAACGATGGTTGGACAGTATTCCGTGAATTGGAAGACTTTATCCGTGAGAAGTTATCTCAGTACGATTACCAAGAAGTTAAAGGTCCACAAATTATGGACCGCTGTATGTGGGAAAAATCAGGCCATTGGGATAAATACAGTGATGGCATGTTCACTACACATAGTGAAGCACGTGATTATGCAATTAAACCGATGAACTGTCCCGGTCATGTTCAAATTTTCAACCAAGGTTTAAAATCATACCGTGATTTACCACTGCGCATGGCTGAGTTTGGTTCTTGTCACCGTAATGAACCATCGGGCGCATTGCACGGTTTAATGCGAGTGCGTGCCTTTACGCAAGATGATGCCCATATCTTCTGTACTGATGAGCAAATCTTAGCTGAAGTGACAGATTGTATCAAAATGGTCTTTGACTGTTATGAAACATTTGGCTTTGAAGACATCGCTATCAAACTCTCGACTCGCCCAGAGCAGCGTGTAGGCAGTGATGAAGTGTGGGATAATGCTGAAAAGTCATTACGTGAAGCACTAGAGCAAAATAACCTGGATTATGAATTGCAACCGGGCGAAGGTGCTTTTTATGGCCCTAAAATTGAATTTACCTTACATGACTGTTTAGGTCGTGCATGGCAATGTGGTACAATACAGCTTGATTTCTCAATGCCGGGTCGTTTAGACGCAACTTTTGTTGCTGAAGATAACGAACGTCATACACCAGTGATGATTCACCGTGCAATTCTGGGGTCGCTAGAACGTTTTATTGGTATTCTTATCGAAGAGTACGCGGGATTATTTCCGACGTGGTTATCACCAACTCAGGTTGTAGTGATGAATATTACCGATAAACAGAGCCAATATGTCACAGATATCGTAAATAAATTGAAATCTAGTGGAATTAGAGCCAAAGCGGACTTGAGAAATGAGAAAATAGGCTTTAAAATTCGTGAACATACTTTAAAGCGTGTACCTTACCAAATTGTTATTGGTGATAAAGAGGTAGAAGCGCAAGAAATTGCTGTTCGAACTCGTAAAGGGGTTGATTTAGGAAAAATGTCTGTTGAGACATTCATCAACTCACTTACACAAGAGATCAACAGCCGTAGTCTTAAACAACTGGAGGAATAACAGATTAAAGGCGCAAGAAGAGGACAAGTGCAAAAAAAGAATTTGCACCAAATAAACGGTGAAATTACCGCTAGCGAAGTTCGTTTAACGGACGCAGACGGTCAACCTGTAGGTATTGTTTCATTACGTGAAGCGATGGCATCTGCTGAAGAAGCCAACCTAGACTTGGTAGAAATTAGCCCAAATGCCCAGCCGCCAGTATGTCGTGTTATGGACTACGGTAAATTCATTTTTGAAAAAGCTAAAAATGAAAAAGAGCAGCGTAAGAAAAATAAACAGATTCAGGTTAAGGAAGTTAAATTCCGTCCTGGAACTGACGAAGGCGACTATCAGGTAAAACTACGCAACCTGACTCGCTTTCTTGAAGACGGCAACAAAGCAAAAGTAACGCTGCGTTTCCGTGGTCGTGAGATGGCACACCAAAACTTAGGTAGCCAATTATTGAATCGAATTAAAGATGATTTAGTTGAACTAGCTAATGTGGAGTCCTTTCCTTCAATGGAAGGTCGCCAAATGGTGATGGTACTTGCACCGAAAAAGAAATAGTTAGGGCAATTCAAGTTGCAAATTGGCTACCAACTTCGGTCGGTAGCCAAATTTTGTACGCCTTGCTATATATTATTAACCCAATGCGAAGTAGAAGATTTAACAATGCCTAAGATGAAATCTAACAAAGGCGCCGCAAAACGTTTCAAGAAAACGGGTTCTGGTGGCTTCAAATTCAAACATAACCATCTTCGTCACATCCTGACAAAGAAAAGCACTAAGCGTAAGCGTCAATTGCGTTCTAAAGGTATGATCCATAAAGTGGACGTTCCTTCAATCAATCGCATGCTTCCTTTCGCATAGAACTTACTGGAGAATTTGAACAATGCCTAGAGTAAAACGTGGTGTACAGGCTCGCGCGAGCCACAAGAAAGTTTTAAAGCAAGCTAAAGGTTATTACGGTGCACGTTCACGTGTTTATCGCGTAGCGTTCCAAGCTGTAACTAAAGCTGGTCAATATGCTTACCGTGACCGTCGTCAACGTAAACGTCAATTCCGTCAATTATGGATTGCACGTATTAACGCTGCTTCTCGTCAAAATGGTATGTCTTACAGCCGTTTCATCAACGGTCTTAAGAAAGCATCTATTGAGATCGATCGTAAGATCCTAGCTGATATCGCAGTATTCGATAAGCACGCATTCAGCGTACTTGTAGAAAAAGCGAAATCTGCACTTTAAGTTAGTTTAACCTTAGGGTTAACACTTCAAGTTTGAAAGGGACCTTCGGGTCCCTTTTTTGTGTCAGAGATAAAGGTTTATCATTGATGGGTTTGCATCTCGCAGCTCATTTGCGTAATTAAGTCTTTGACTAAAAAATTCACCAAACTGTGATTAATTGTTTGTTACAATGCGTTATTACTATTATTAATAGAGTTTTGACTCATTATGCTAGAACGCAATCAATTACTAACCTACCTTGATGATTTATTAAAACCTCAACAAATTAAAGACTATTGTCCAAATGGTCTTCAAGTTGAAGGGGCTAATGATATAAAAAAAATTGTTACCGGTGTAACAGCTTCTCAAGCACTTATTGATGCAGCTATTGCTGCTGGTGCAGATACATTGTTAGTTCATCATGGTTACTTTTGGAAAGGTGAAAATCAAACCATTACCTCACTTAAAAAGCGTCGTATTAAAGCGCTTCTTAATGCTGATATTAATTTAATTGCTTACCACCTACCGCTAGACATACATCCAACGTTGGGTAACAACGCACAGCTGGCAAAGTTATTTGATATTACAGCGGTTGAAGGGCTAGAACTTGGGAATCCTCAAAGTGTTGCTGTTAAAGGGCGCTTGGTCAAAGCAAAAACAGTAACCGAATTAGGAAGCGTAATTGCGCAGCAATTAGGGCGAGAACCGTTAATTGAAGGCGCTAAAGATAAAGTCATTAAAACTATTGCCTGGTGCAGTGGTGGTGGTCAGAGCTTTATCGAAATGGCTGGTGAGCAGGGCATTGATGCATTTATTAGTGGTGAAGTATCAGAGCAAACGATTCACTTAGCACGAGAGTACGACATCGCATTTTTTGCGGCAGGTCATCATGCTACTGAGCGCTATGGGGCTAAGGCGTTAGGTGAGCATTTGGCCGTTGAACTTGGTGTTGATGTTGAATTTATTGATATTGATAACCCAGCTTAACAGATTTATTAGGCCATAAAAAAAGCTCAGCAGTTGCTGAGCTTTTTATTAACGGTGCTTTTTAATATTTATAGTGCCATACGATCTTTTGCAGCAGAGGCCAAGTCTGCAACTAATTGTTCGGTATCTTTCCAGTCAATACAGGCATCTGTAATACTCTGTCCGTAGACAAGAGGCTGACCCTCGATTACGGCTTGGTTACCTTCCTCAATAAAGCTCTCTGCCATGATACCAGCAACCTGCATGCTTCCAGCACGCATTTGTTGCATCACATCTTGCGCAACACTTAATTGATTCTTGTGTTCTTTCTGGCTATTACCGTGACTAAAATCAATCACGACAGATGGCATTAAATTAGCTGCTGCAAGTTGATCACAAGCCGCCGTTACATGCTCTTTACTGTAGTTAGGCGTTTTACCACCACGCAGAATAACATGGCCAAATGGGTTACCATGTGTGCGATAAACAGTCATTAAGCCATCTTTATCTGGTGAATAGAAAATATGGGCTTCACGTGATGCCCTCACTGCGTCAATCGCGATTTTTGTATTGCCATCAGTGCCATTTTTAAAACCGACAGGGCATGACAGAGCTGAGGCCATTTCACGGTGAATCTGACTTTCTGTGGTACGTGCACCAATTGCGCCCCAACTCACTAGATCGGCAATATATTGCCCATTCACCATGTCTAAGAATTCGGTTGCTATTGGGAGTCCCATCTCAGTCAGTTCAACTAAAAGGCCACGGGCTAGGCGTAATCCTTTATTGGCTTGATATTTACCGTTCAAATCTGGGTCGCTGATTAATCCCTTCCAACCAACTATGGTACGTGGTTTTTCAAAATAAACACGCATCGCGATGACAAGTGATTCTTTATATTGTTCTTGTAACACTTTTAGGCGTCGGGCGTAATCAAGTGCCGCTTCAGTGTCATGAATCGAACAAGGTCCTACAATAACCAATAAACGCTTATCTTGGCCGTTAATGACAGCTTCAATCTCACGACGGCTATTGATCAGTTGATTGGCCCCTTCTTCTGATAAAGGAAACTCACTGGCCAATTGGCTCGGGGTAATTACCTGATCGATATAGGTAGTTCTTAATTCATCGGTTTTAATTGACATGATTATTACTTCGTCTAAATTTTCTTATAATTGAATGCTGCCGCTACCTTAGCCCAAAGCTAGTCGCAGTTAAAGGGCAAAGGCACGAATTGTGGTAATAAAACGAAATTATTATGTATAGCCAAGAATATATTGGTATTAAAACATTTTTCGCTTGTGACCAGTGACATCTAAAATTTTCGCGGTGATCTCTTCAACACTGTAATTTGTCGTGTCAATATAAGGGATTCGCTCTTTACGATAGAGCATCTCTACTTCTTTAACTTCCATTCGACATTGGCGCATTGACGAGTATTGGCTGTTCGCACGGCGCTGGCTTCGAATGTCGTGCAAGCGGTTTGGATCGATAGTTAAGCCAAAAATTTTATGCTTATGCGCTTTTAACTCTTTAGGGAGTTCGAGGTAGTCCATATCTTGACAAATAAACGGGTAGTTAGCGGTCGCAATACCAAACTGCATTGCAAGGTATAAGCTACTCGGTGTTTTACCGCAACGAGAAACACCCACTAAGATGATTTCAGCGTCATCGAGGTGTTTTAAACTGATACCATCATCGTTATCAAGCGAGTAGTTAATAGCGTCTATGCGAGCACTATAAGCTTTATTAGCAATGCCATGGGTTCGGTGGAGTGTTGGCTCGGCTTTGAGTCCTAATTGTTTTTCTAACGGGGCAACGAAGGTATTTAGAAAGTCATAAGGTAAACAGTCAGTGCTATTGATTATTTCTCGAATTGTTTCATCGACAATAGAGTGAAATACCAACGGTAATTCATCTTCATAGGTGCTGGTGTTAATTTGACTGGCGACCTCTTGAGCTTTATCAATACTCTCGACAAAAGGGATAGTTATTTGATCGAACTTGGTATCAAACTGTGATAAAACAGCATGACCTAACACTTCGGCGGTAATAGCTGTGCCGTCGGAAATATAAAATACTTTACGCAAAATTTTATCCTTTTGTTAAAAAAATGGGCAATGTTGATTTTTGTGATTTACTCAGCATTTTATAGCAGTGTAGAATGCGATTACCAATTCTATTTTAATCCACACAAAATATTGTGAATATGGGGACTTTCTAGTGCAAGATTATGTACTTTGGTATGAACAGCTTGGCATGGGTGATGTTGAGGTTGTTGGTGGTAAGAATGCGTCTTTAGGCGAGATGATCAGTAATTTATCAAATGCAGGGGTTCAAGTTCCTGGTGGTTTTGCAACCACAGCCCATGCGTTTAATGAGTTTTTAGAAACCAGTGGTATTAACGAAAAAATTTATCAGCTATTAGATGATTTAGACGTTAACGATATTGCTGCGTTGGGTGATGCGGGTAAAACGATTCGTCAGTGGATCATTGATACACCTTTTCAAGCGCCATTAGAAGAAGCGATTAAGCAGGCTTATGATAAATTAGCTGCAACTTCGCCAGGTATGTCATTTGCTGTTCGTTCATCAGCCACAGCAGAAGATATGCCTGATGCTTCTTTTGCAGGTCAACAAGAAACCTTTTTAAACGTGGTTGGCTTAGAGTCGATTCGAGAAGCGGTTAAACATGTATTTGCCTCATTATTTAATGACCGTGCAATTTCATACCGTGTTCATCAGGGCTATGATCATCGTGGTGTTGCACTCTCTGCTGGTATTCAGCGGATGGTACGCAGTGATATCGCTGCATCTGGTGTAATGTTTACCTTAGATACTGAGTCAGGTTTTGAAGACGTCGTATTTATTACGTCATCGTGGGGCTTAGGTGAGATGGTTGTTCAGGGTGCGGTAAACCCAGATGAATTTTATGTACATAAGCAAACTCTTGCTGCTAATCGTCCAGCTGTTGTTCGCCGAAATATCGGCAGTAAATTGGTAGAGATGGTTTACTCTGATAATACTAGTCATGGTAAACAGGTTGTCATCAAAGACATTGAAAGTGAACGTTCACAACAGTTCTCAATTAGCGATAGCGAAGTGGAAGAATTAGCTCGCCAGGCTCTGATCATCGAGCAACATTACGGCCGTGCGATGGATATCGAATGGGCTAAAGATGGCGATGATGGCAAATTATATATCGTTCAGGCTCGTCCTGAGACAGTCCGTTCTCGCGAAGACGGCAACTTCATGGAACGCTACACGCTCAATGAGTCAAGCACTGTGGTTGTTGAAGGTCGTGCCATTGGTGGCAAGATTGGTTCAGGTGTCGCGAAAGTATTAACTTCACTAGATGAAATGGACCGTATTCAAGAAGGTGATGTATTAGTTACTGATATGACAGACCCTGATTGGGAGCCAATTATGAAGCGTGCTTCTGCTATTGTGACAAATCGCGGCGGCCGTACATGCCACGCGGCTATCATTGCACGAGAGCTTGGCGTACCCGCTGTAGTTGGTTGTGGGAATGCCACAGACTTAATCAAAGAAGGCGATCACATTACAGTATCTTGTGCTGAAGGTGACACGGGCTTTATTTACGATAAAGAGCTGGACTATTCTGTAGTGACCTCAGAAGTGGATAACATGCCGGAGCTACCATTAAAAGTGATGATGAATGTCGGTAACCCAGATCGTGCATTTGATTTCGCTCGCTTACCTCATGCTGGTGTTGGCTTGGCGCGTTTAGAGTTTATTATTAATCGCATGATTGGTATTCACCCTAAAGCCTTAATTAATTATGATTTACAATCAGAGCGTGTTAAACAAGAAATTGACGAAATGATTGCTGGTTATAGTTCACCTGTTGAGTTCTATCGAGCTAAGTTGACCGAAGGTATTTCTACTCTTGCTTGTGCATTTTCTCCTGAGAAAGTGATTGTGCGTATGTCTGATTTTAAGTCAAACGAATATGCTAACCTTTTAGGTGGTGAGAATTACGAACCGGAGGAAGAGAACCCAATGTTAGGCTTCCGAGGTGC
This sequence comes from Alteromonadales bacterium alter-6D02, assembly GCA_002835545.1. Classification (GTDB taxonomy): domain Bacteria; phylum Pseudomonadota; class Gammaproteobacteria; order Enterobacterales; family Psychrobiaceae; genus Psychrobium. Next base: position 96,275 of record PIZK01000007.1, on the reverse strand, counting down.
TTCACGTTATATCTCTGAAGAATTTAGAGACTGTTTTGCACTGGAATGTGACGCAATTAAACGCGTTCGTAATGACATGGGCTTTATCAATGTTGAGATTATGATCCCGTTTGTTCGAACACTAGAAGAAGCAAAGGCCGTTATCGAGCTACTTGCTGAACAAGGACTCAAACGTGGTGAAAACGGTCTACGTATCATCATGATGTGTGAATTACCATCAAACGCTTTATTGGCGGATGAGTTCTTAGAATATTTCGACGGTTTCTCTATTGGTTCAAATGACTTAACTCAGCTGACACTTGGTTTAGATCGTGATTCAGGAATCGTTTCTGAATTGTTTGATGAACGTAACCCAGCAGTGAAGAAGTTATTATCAATGGCTATCTCAGCGGCTAAAGCGAAAGGTAAGTATGTTGGTATTTGTGGTCAAGGGCCATCAGATCATGAAGACTTCGCAGCTTGGCTAGTTGAGCAAGGTATTGAAAGTGTTTCATTAAATCCTGATACCGTACTTAAAACATGGCTGTATTTAGGTGAAAAATATAACAGTTAACGATTATTTGTTGTCACAAATAAAAATTAGCTAAAAATATTAAGCGCTGTAATCAAAATTACAGCGCTTTTTTATTGACTGAAGTCTAGTTAAGCCTTTGTCTTTGGAGTTTAAAAAGAGTATCTTGTTATCATCGTTTTTTACTAAGGTATTTTTGTGTCACAGCCTGTTTATCTTCTAAATGATTGGGAATTCTCACCAAGTGATCTCACATTAACTCAAATTGGCAATACAGTCACAATGACGCCTGTACAAACTCAGGTGTTATTGCTTCTCGTTGACTCTGCGCCTGATGTCATTTCTGCGGCACAAATTATAGAACAAGCGCCGACAGAATTAGCGCTAAATAAAAATAAGCTTTACCAAGCAATAGCCAAGCTCAGACGTATTTTTGATGACTCTAGTCACAACTCTCATTATATCGAAACGGTGCCACGTCAAGGTTATCGTTTGGTGATTGAACCTAGTATTATCGATAACAATGTGGACACAGCGTCGCAAGATATTGTCGCAAAGAAGAATGTTACAGAGTATTTAGCTGATGAAGCGGTCGATGACTTAGAGGTTCATAGTGGTGTTTTAGAACAGAATATCTTTGATGATCTAGGCTTTATTGAGCCAGAAAACAAGGATTCATCACTCGCTGAAGATGATGTCGGTAATCCAGAAAGTGATTCCATTAATGCCCCCAACGATCAGATTAAGCACGCTAGCCGAACAAGAAGTCGTTTTACTTCGCAATGGGTGCCTGCCTGTGTCTTCATTATTTTAGGCTTTATTATTTGGCTTTTTAACACTGCTCCGCAAGAAAGTATCGATCCGAATTTAGAATATGATACGGTGTATTTATACCATCAATCTCGACACATGGATGAAAAGGACATCGAGCAAGAAGAGCATGATCTAGAGGAGCGCCTGCGCTGGTGGTTAGAGCAAAAAGTAAAACACCTCCCAGCAACAAAAGTGATTATTACTGATAATCAAGACAGTTTTCCTTTATTGGTTAGTGATATTGAACCATTGCCAGAACAAGCTAGGTTGTTAACATTATCCTGGTATCCAATTGAGACGATTAACCAGCCCCTAAAGGCACTGCAGCTAACTGTTCCTGGTTTACCACATCAAGTTATCGATGACTCATCCTTTAATGGGCAGTTGACTAAAATGGTCTTAGGGGCGTCATCATTTGAGTTGAGTAAAGAAAGTTGCCAAAGGCAAGACTTCGCTGAGTTAGATGATAAAAACCCGCTTAACTATCGCTGTTTAATTTCCATTGAACAACATGCACAGCGTTTACAATCAGATCTGATATCCGTGAATAGGCAAACTAAACAGGAAGTTGCGTTGATTAGTCAGTTAAACAATTTAGCAAAACAGACGATTAAGCAATTCCCACAACATAGTTTAGGCTATCAAATTGCGGCAAGAGTCAGTTCACACATTAATCGTGAGTCTCCCTCTATTGATAAGTGGCTGTTAGCGCTAGAAAAAAATGCTAATGAGCCTGAGATCCTCATCCCTTTAGCTAAAATATATCGAGAGCAACATCAATTTACTCAAAGTTTTTTGATGACAGAGCATTTATTGCAACGTTTACCAAATCAGAAAAATTACCATTATGACTTAGCAAATGATTTAGTTAATCTAGGCTACTTAATTCGAGCACATCAGCATATTGAGCAGGGTGGACTAACACTGACACAACCGAGAGATCTTGTGTTATTTAATCAGTTTACGTTTAGTCTATTAAAGGAATGGACCAAGGAACCCTCACCTGATTTACGGTTGATGCTGAGTCAGTTAGTGCAAGAGTCATCGTTTATGAATTTATCTAATCGTGAAAATTTAGCTAGGCTGGCCGAGGCGCTAGAGCTTAAGGCTGGTATTAGTAATATTTATTACTGGAAAAAAGCTGCACTATATCTGCTAAATGCGGAACCAAAACAGGCACTTTTAGAAATAGAAAAAGATGCTGAGTTTAGTGAATTCACTCCCAAAGCACAGTTAAATGATGATCGAGTATTTTTTATCACGACCTATATTAATGCCTTACAACAAGTCAATCAGAAGATTAAAGCTAGTAAGTTATTAGCAGCATTTATTGAGCGGTTAGAGCATTCAGACACTATGATGTTGCAGTTTACTTTAGCTGAAGCTTACGCATTGCAAGGAAAAAAGGACTTGGCGCTATCGACATTAGCGGATCTCGTTGCCCGGGGCTGGTTGCCTAACCCTCAGTATCAAGTGTGGAGATTACAAGATAACCCGAATCTTGCTAGTTTGGCTAAATCGCCGAGGTTTAACAATCTAGTTGAATTGGTTACCAGTCGGCAGCAGCTGATCAGGCTTGAATTGACGAAGTGATTTGATTCATTTAAGTCAATATGAGCTTCACAAAAAAGCCCAGAGTATCGTTAGTTAGACTAGAACAATACTCTGGGCTTAATGCTAGAGATTATTTTTGAAGGACTTGTTTAATACCTTCACATAATGCATCCATATTATTTGTTGTCATACCAGCAACGCTAATACGACCAGAACCAACGATATATACCGCATGCTCTGCACGTAATTCTTCTACTTGTGCTTTAGTTAAGCCTGAGAAAGAGAACATACCACACTGAGAAGTGATGAACGAAAAGTCACCCTCCACATTAAGATCTTTTAAACGTGTTACAAATAACTCACGCATTTGATGTATGCGTTGGCGCATCTGCGCAACTTCTTCGTGCCATAGCTCTGTTAATGCGTGATCATTTAAAATAGTCGCGACAACTGCTGCGCCGTGAGACGGAGGATTGGAGTAGTTTGAGCGGATAATACCTTTTATCTGACTAAAAGCACTGGTTGCAACGTTATTTGATGAAGCGACTAAGGTCACTGCGCCAACGCGCTCATTGTATAAGCCAAAGTTTTTAGAGAACGAGTTCGCAACTAAAAATTCAGTATTTGTTTGTGCAAACAAACGTAAACCTAGTGCGTCTTCTTCTATACCCACACCAAAACCTTGGTAAGCGAAATCAAACAGACCTAATAGCTTTTTCTCATTTGCTAGTTGAGCAATTTGCTGCCACTGTTCGGCTGTGGGATCGATACCTGTAGGGTTATGACAACAACCGTGGAATAAAACAGCGTCGCCTGCTGCGGCTTGTTTTAGAGATTCTAACATGCCTGAAAAGTCTAATGATTTAGTTTCAGGGTTGTAGTAAGTGTATTCAACAATCTCAAGACCAGCGGCTTTAAAAATGTTGCCATGGTTAGCCCATGTTGGGTTACTTACCCAAATACGTTTGATCCCTAACTGACTTACCATAAAGTCAGCAGCAATACGCAGTGAACCAGTACCGCCAGGGGCCTGTGCTGTTGCTGCACGTTGTGACGTTACGATGTCACTGTCCGCGCCAAAGAGTAATGACTGAACACACTTAGCGTATGCTGCATTGCCTTCAATACTTAGGTAAGATTTGGTTGTTTCATTACTTAATAATAGGGCTTCTGCTTTTTTTACACACTCAAGAACGGGGGTATCGCCTTGGTCTGTTTTGTAAATCCCAACACCTAGGTTGATTTTATGTGGGCGTGGATCATTTTTGAATGCTTCGGTCAGGCCGAGAATGGGATCAGCAGGGGCTGTTTTTACCACTTCAAACATTAGAGGTTCCTATTGATAGAGTGTGAACAAAGTTATGATGGTTAAATCCATCTAAATGACTCACTGTTATAACATGAGCTTAATGATAGTGGTAGTACACTTTGGTTAATTTATAGAGGCTTTGGGAATAAAGTATCTGTTCTATCTAACCAGTAATAATAAGCTAACCCGATCCATTCGTGTATTGCGTAATCAATACGTCGTAATGTGCCAACCATATCGAAAAAGTTAAACCATTTTGCCTTAGTTGGTGCAAAATAATTAACAGGAAAAGTAGAGATAGAGACCTCTGCCTTTTTAAAAGTGGCATAAGCTCTAGGCATGTGAGCTGCAGAAGTTATTAATAAACTATGTTTGAAGAAATAATTATCGGTTAATTGCTTACTGATGATCGCATTATCAAACGTATTTTTTGAATGGTTATTAATAAACAGGGAAGGCTTGATAAGGTTGTTCTTTAGCGCAGACAACACTAAAGACTCAGCAACTTTTTCTTTTTCTTGGTTTTTTGTTCCTCCGATAAACAAGATAGGCAAGTTATATTTATTTGCAAGGTCGATAGCGGCTATGATTCGACCACTGTGGTCGCCATAACCACTATAAGACTGTATAGAGATTGGCACAGATTGACCACCACCAAGAACAATAATTGAGTCAATTGTTTTAAATTGGTTGGTTGCCTTGATACGTTGCTCAAGAGGAGCAAGTAACCAATAGTCAATTGGTAGTATGGCAATGGCTAATAGAACAATGAAGGTGAGTTTAATCATGAATTGGGCGTATGACCGTTTAGTAATGACCAAATAAGCACTAAACAACAATAAAATAAATAACCAGCTACTGAACTGGGTGAGAGGAATAATCAAAATATATAGCTGACTTATGAGATTGTCCATCGAATATCCTTCAATTATCCATGAGAATTACTTTTCTATATAACCATATCCTACTTTCTATTGTTTGACACTGTGTCACTTTATAGGTAAAAAGGGTAAGTTAAGTACTGGATTAATCCAACGCACTTATTTTTACGTTTTTTTTTATGTATAAGTGAATGATTTGGTGTTAAAATGAATTCAGCTACAATCTGATATTCGTTAAGGTTAAATTCATAGCGTTATTGGTCTAATAGCGATATGAAATGAATGTATTTTATAAGGTGATATTTTAGAGAGGTATCGCCTTATTAATTTGAATTTAAGAGTTATTTTTACAAGGGAAAAGCAATGAAGAAAACGACACTTACAAAATTTTTAATAGCTCCTGTTGCATTTGGCGTTATGGTTGGCACTGCAGCTGCTAAAGATGTCGAGCAAGGTTGGTTTGTGCAAGGTAATATTGGTCAAGCAACCGGCCATGAATCTTCTGCGAGCTTAGTGAATGAAGTTGCTGATGTTGGTGATTTACAAAGCATGCGCATTCTTTCTGACAAGCGCCGTTCTTGGAATATTGGTGGCGGTTACAAGTTTGACCAAAACTTATCTGTTGCATTAAACATCACAGACTTGGGTGTTATTGAATTAGATTCTCATGGTGACCACGATGCTATCGCTGGTATCAAAGCGCTATCAGGTACAGCGACTGGCCTAACAGCTATGTATAGCCACCCACTAACAGAAGAAATCAGCGCGCACGTTCGTGGCGGTCTAGCTCATCTTTCTGCTCGTTCTAACCGTACAGATGCGGGCCATGGTACTTCAGATGGTTCTAACAGTGGTTTAACGTTTGGTGTTGGTGCTTCTTACGCTATTACATCTAACTTAGACGCTCTAGTTGATTGGGACCGTTTCCAGTTCGATCGTGAAGTTGACGTTATTTCTGCTGGTGTTCGTTACACATTCGGTGAAGTAATGACTCAGAAAGCTAAGCCAGCGCCAGCGCCAGCACCAGTTGTTAAGCCAGTTGTTGAAAAGCAACCTGAGCCAGCACCAGTTGTTAAGCCTGCTCCAGTTGCTCCGCTTAAGCCAATGGCTGTAACAGTTTACTTCGGTAACAACAGCAGCTCATTAAACAATGAAACATTAACAGTGTTAAACAATGCTAAATCTCAGCTTGTTAACGACCGTGTTGATACTGTAAACGTTTCTGGTTTCGCTTCTAGCACTGGTAATGCTGCTTACAACCAAATGCTTTCTGAAAAGCGCGCTAAGAAAGTAGCTGCTTACATCAAGCAAAACTGGTCAGTTGATGCTGATAAAGTTGTAGTTACAGCAAGCGGTGAGAAATACGCAAATGAAGCGCCTACAGGTGCTAAAGCTCGTAAAGTTACTGTAACAGTTAAATTTAACTAATCTTATATTAAAGATTAAGTTTCATTCAAAAAGCCCATCCTCGTGATGGGCTTTTTTTGTTTAACCTTTCGCTCTTTTTGCTAGTACTTTACCAAGTTCATTAATAACCTGAACACCTTTGATGGTGTATTTGATGGTGTAAATGAATGATAGCTCCGCGATTTATTATCTATGTAAAATAACTATATACGCTAACAAATACCTTACCGAGATGTATTCGGTATATGGGTTCAATTTGGAACGTAGAACCTCTGCATTAATTCGTTTATCCCCGTTACAATATTGTTCACTAAGTTTACGGACTTTGTATTAGCGATGCTGGTGAAACGTAGAACCTGTGTGTTAACCCGCTAATCACGTGATAAAACTGGTTACTTAATTAACGGAATTGGTATTATTGAAGGCTAGGAACACTCAACAGTTGAGAATCTGTTGTAAATAAGCGATCATAAGCCTAATTTTATTTTTGTTGTTATTTTTGAGGATCGAATGAGCCAAGATGCTGTCCGTGTGACTAACTTTATTCGTAATATTATTGATGCCGATTTGGCGAGTGGAAAACACACAAATATCGTTACTCGTTTCCCACCTGAGCCTAATGGCTACTTACATATTGGTCATGCCAAGTCGATTTGTCTAAACTTTGGTATCGGTCAAGATTATAAAGGCCAAACGAACTTACGCTTTGATGATACGAATCCTGAAAAGGAAGATATCGACTTCGTTAATTCAATTAAAGAAGATGTTAAGTGGTTAGGTTTTGAATGGGCGGGTGATATTCGGTATAGCTCAAACTATTTTGAGCAACTTTACCAATATGCAATAGAGCTAATTAATAATGGCAAAGCATTTGTTTGTGAATTAGATGCAGAACAAATGCGTGAGTATCGTGGCACATTAAAACAGCCAGGTAAGCCAAGTCCATCGCGCGATCGTAGTATTGAAGAAAATCTTGATTTATTTGAGCGTATGCGTAATGGCGAGTTCGCTGAAGGCCAATATAGTCTACGTGCAAAAATTGATATGGCTTCGCCAAATATCAAGATGCGAGATCCCATCTTATATCGTATTCGTTTTGTTGAGCACCACCAAACAGGCGATAAGTGGTGTATTTACCCAATGTATGACTTTACGCATTGTATTTCGGATGCGATTGAAGGCATTACTCACTCGCTATGTACATTAGAGTTTGAAGATCATCGCCCGTTATATGACTGGGTCATCGATAATATTTCTATTGAGACACATCCACAGCAAATCGAGTTCTCTCGATTAAACCTTGAATATACGGTGATGTCCAAGCGTAAGTTAGCGTCTTTAGTTGAAAACAATCTAGTTGATGGTTGGAACGACCCTCGCATGCCGACTATTGCTGGTATGCGCCGTCGTGGTTATACCCCGCAATCAATCGTTGAGTTTTGTAAACGCATTGGTGTTACTAAGCAAGAGAATGTAATCGAGATGAGTGCACTAGAAAGTTGCCTTCGTGAAGACTTAGACTCAAAAGCACCTCGCGCTATGGTTGTGCTTGACCCGATTAAATTAGTTATTGAGAACTACCCTGAAGATCAAGTTGAACAACTTACTGCTTCTAATCATCCGAAAGATGAATCAATGGGGACTCGTACTATCCCGTTCTCCCGTGAAGTGTATATTGATCGTGCTGATTTTAGAGAAGAAGCAAACAAGAAATATAAACGCCTCGTGCTTGATAAAGAAGTTCGTTTACGTAACGGTTATGTAGTTAAAGCACTACGTTGTGATAAAGATGACAATGGTGATGTAACTACGGTTTATGGCACTTATGATCCAGAAACATTAGGTAAGAAGCCAAGCGATGGCCGCTCTGTCAAAGGTGTGATTCATTGGGTTAGTGCAAGTGAAGGTGTTAATGCCGAAGTGCGAATTTACGATCGCTTATTTACTGAAGCAAACCCTGCAGCCGCCGAAGATTTTGCTGAAGTTATTAATCCTGAGTCATTAATTATACGTAAAAATGCGATTGCTGAACCTTCGCTAGTTTCTGCTCCAGCGGAACTAGCATATCAATTTGAACGTGAAGGCTACTTTTGCGCGGATAACCAAGATTCTAGCCCTGAGCATTTAGTTTTTAACCGAACGGTTGGTTTACGTGATACTTGGGCCAAACAAGGCGCATAACGTTTTATAGCTAGATAAAAAGCCACTTCGTGTTGAAGTGGCTTTTTTATGTCATATTTATCTTTCTGCTTATTGAGTAACGAGGCTAATGAAATCAGTTCAAGGACAAATCGCTAACGCGTTTTCTAGTGATGGTGCATTAGCTAAAGCCATTGATGGGTATCAAGAACGTCAAGTGCAAACGACGATGGCATTGGCTATTGGTGAAGTCGTTCCCAATCAAGAAAAATTAGTGGTTGAAGCTCAAACTGGTACCGGTAAAACCTTTGCTTATTTGATTAGTGCAATATTATCTGGGGCGAAAACAATTGTTAGTACCGGTACCAAGGCACTACAAGAACAGTTATATTATAAAGACTTACCTGTTGTTCGCGAGGCTTTAAACAAGCCGTTAAAAACAGCACTATTAAAGGGCCGCAGTAACTACTTGTGTATCGAGCGTCTCAAGAAACAACAGGCTGAAGGAGCGTCAGGAAACGAGCAGTTAGCACATGATCTAGGCCAAATAAAACGATGGTCTGCCCATACTGTGAGCGGCGATCTAGGGGAGGTGCCCGGCGTAAACGAATCATCGTTTGCTTTTCCATTGGTTACTTCTACAGCGGATAACTGTAGCGGCCGTAAGTGTAAATACTATGATGACTGCTATTTGTTACGAGCCCGGCGAAAAGCCATGGAAGCCGATTTAATTGTTGTAAATCATCATTTGTTTTTTGCGGATATGGCATTGAAAGATACTGGTTTTGGGGAGTTGATCCCTGAAAGTGAATTGGTGATCTTCGATGAAGCCCATCAAATTCCTGATATCGCTTGTGGCTATTTTGGTCAATCATTATCAACCAGAACGCTAAAAGAGCTCGCAAGTGACGTAGCGTATGTATATTACAGTGAGCTCAAAGATACTAAACAATTACTAAAAGCTGCGCAAATCGTTGAACGGTGTAGTGATCAGCTTAGATTATGTTTCTCCCACCAAGGAGAACGGGGTAATTGGCATGAAGCGTTAAAACGGCAAGATATTCATAATGCTTTTGAACAATTATCGGTAAACCTCGATTTTCTATATCAAGTGATAAAAATATCACTTGGACGTAGTGATACATTAGACAATTGCTTTGAGCGCTTATTAGAACTTAAGACGCGTTTTGATTTATTCAAACAATCAGACAAATTAGGTTTTAGTTTTTGGTTTGAAGCCAATCGATTACATCTACAACTTAATATCAGTCCATTATCCATCGCAGATAAATTTACTGAGCACATGAAAGATTTGAAAACGGCATGGTTATTTACTTCTGCAACCTTGAAAGTAGATGATAGTTTCGAACATTTTAATCAGCAGCTTGGTTTAACTGATGTTAAAACACTGTCGCTAGCAAGTCCGTTTGATTACCAACAACAATCAATGTTTTGCGTGCCGCGCTACCTCCCTGAGCCCGCGAATCCACAATACATTGATGCACTTGCACAGACTATTAGTGTGTTGACTCAAGCCAGTAATGGCGGCGTTCTAATTCTAGTAACGAGTTTCTCAACCTTAAATCGCCTTCAAGCAATGCTCAGCACACAATTAAGTCAGCAATTACTTGTGCAAGGCAGTGATAGCAAACAAAACTTGCTTAAGCAGTTTGCTAATGATGGCCATGCTGTACTACTGGCAACTGCATCATTTTGGGAAGGCGTCGATATTAGAGGTGATGCATTACGTTGTGTTATCATCGATAAATTACCTTTTGCTTCTCCCGATGACCCATTACTTAAGGCTCGCCTTGACGACAAACGAAAGCAAGGTATTGAAGGCTTTGACGCGGTTCAAATTCCTCAGGCTGTGATTGCCTTAAAGCAAGGAGCCGGTCGTTTGATCCGTGATCAGCAAGATCGTGGTGTCCTTGTATTGTGTGATACACGTATTATTTCACGGCCTTATGGGCGAGTCTTTTTACAAAGCTTGCCAGATATGAAGCGTACTCGTGATATAAAACAAGTTATAAATTATTTAGAAAATATATCTGCCTAACTTTGATTAGGTACTTTTAAAGTGAATTCTATGTCAGAAAAAACTATGTCAGAAAAAATCTTAATTATCGATACTTCGACGGAAGCATGTTCTGTTGCGTTGCTGCATAACGATAATGTTATTTCGTCATTTGATGTGACGCCCCGCAGCCATACAAAAATGGTGTTACCTATGGTTGACACTTTGCTAAAACAGGCACAGTTAAAAGTTAACGATCTGGATGCCATTGCTTGGGGACGAGGACCAGGAAGCTTTACTGGCGTGCGCATTGGCACTGGAATTATGCAGGGCTTAGCGTTAGGTGCTGAAAAGCCAGTCATCGCATTATCAACATTAGCCACCATGGCACAGGAAGCTATTGATAAGCACCAAGCTGAATATGTCATGGCTGGTATTGATGCTAGGATGGGTGAAGTTTACTGGGGCATTTATCGTAATGAGAATGGTCTGGCGACATTAGTCGGTGAGGAACAAGTGCTAAACCCAGAGGTACTGACCCAACTGACATACCCTGAGCATTCGTTTGTTGCCGTTGGGACAGCTTGGCAAGCATACCCTGAACTCGTTAAAATGGCTAAAATAACGGTGTTAGAGTCGGTGTTATACCCGAATGCTGAGGCGATGGCTCCATTGGCCAAGCAGGCTTGGAAAAGTCACCAAGCTGTTGATGTTGAAGAAGCTGCACCTGTATATTTGCGAGATACTGTTACTTGGAAAAAATTACCTGGTAGAGAATAACAACGAGCAAGGTTTACTAGTCAATCGTGTTTTTTTTATGCTAGTATTTGTTTAATATGCAGATTCGAAATCAGTTTCAAAATTATCAAACAACACCCACTGCGAGTGAAAATCTCGCAGCGAATGCTGCTGCTCCTAATAGTATAAAACAAAACCTTGTTGTTGATGGCGTAGAAGCCGCTGCGGAAAATGGCCAAGCGAGAGTGCTACAGGTTGGCGATGAAGACCAGCAACAACAAGAACAGGCTCGCTCGCTAACTCAAGCGCAATATGAGTCTGTCGCTGCTGCGCACCAAGAAAGTCAAACGATCTATGACCAACCGCAAGTTGAAAATAGGCTGGCTATTTCTAGCTATCAAGCAGTTGCTAATGCGCCTAGACGTGAGGAAATTCAGCGTTTAGTGGGCATTGATATATTTGCATAGGCCACCAATGACATCATTAGCACGTCTCATTTTATATTGTTGTGCCGCATTTTTTCTCACTTATTTACCGTTCATTAATATTCCTCTGCTTTATTTATCTACTACCTTCCATGAGTTATCCCATGGCATCATGACATTACTTACAGGTGGACAAATTATTGAGTTCTCTTTGAGCCTCAACGGTGCTGGTCACTTGGTTTCTCGTGGTGGCAGTAGTTGGCTTATTGCAGTAGCAGGCTACGCTGGCACACCGCTCTTTGGCGGTTTACTTTACTTGGTTGGTCCAAAACCAAATTTAGCCAAATTTATTATTTCCTTTGTCGCCCTGATCCTGATGGTCACTATTGTGTTTTGGCTATCTGATTTAACTACTCTCTTTATTTTAACAATGATGCTATCGCTGCTCGGTTGTTTGTTGATCAAGCGACAATCGCGTGTATTAACATGGTTAATTCAATTTATTGGTATTGTAGTTTTGATGAATGCGATAACTAACCCGTTACATTTAATTGACGGTCATCAAGTGGGGGACGGTGCTATTTTGGCTCGTGTCACTGGTCTTCCCGAAATAGTTTGGGTGTTTGCTTGGTGTGGTTGGGGTTGCTTTATTTTGTTTAAATTAGCAAGCCTCGAGTTTAATCGAAAATAACATGGATGCTCGAATGAGAGAAGTATCATTTACCTTACCTCACATAACCTTATCAGGGATAAGTCAAGGTGACGAAAGCAAACCAACGCTTCTGTTGCTGCATGGCTGGCTGGATAATGCAGCGAGCTTTATACCATTACTTCCTTTTATTAAAGATTACCATGTTGTAGCTATTGATTGGCCTGGTCATGGGTACTCCATGCATCGGCCTAGCGGAGCAAGTTATCATTTAACGGATTATGTGAATGACTTGTATGTGCTAATAGCACAACAAAACTGGCAAAGCCTTCATATTATCGGTCATTCTTTAGGGGCGATCGTAGCCTCCCTTTTTGCCAGCGCTTTCCCTGAGAAATTAGACAAATTAGTTCTGATAGAGGCGTTAGGTCCATTAACGGCAAACGAAAATCAAACGACATCGATCTTACGTAAGTCTATACTTAGTCAACATAAGGCCCAAACTAAGCGCAAACCAGTTCACGACTCAACAGAGAGTGCGGTTGCTGCCAGGCTTGCTGTGAGTGATTTTGGTCTTGAACAGGCAAAACTCTTAGTTGAACGCTCGATAACGCCTGTCGAGGGTGGGGTAACGTGGCGTGGTGATCGACGCTTAAGAAACTTATCTCCTTGGCGAATGACCGAGTCTCAAGCCCATGATGTACTAAATAGTATATCAAGTGATACGTTACTTATTTTAGCTGAACAAGGCTATATTCATTTGCGTACAGGGATAAAGCAACGTCAATTGATGGTCGAAAAGTTATCAATTAAAAGTGTTGCTGGTGGCCATCATGTACATATGGAAAGTCCGCAGTGTGTTTGGCAATATATTGAGCAACATTTAATGAAGTAAATACTTTTAGGGTAAAAGCTCTAAATAGTACTGTTATTTTGAGATAAGTTGTGGGATTATTAAACATACGTTTAAATACGCTGAGTTAGCGCACCTAAAAATTAATAACAATGCTAACTAGACAAACGAGGAAATTATTGTGGAAAAAGTTTGGCTTAAAAGCTATCCAGAAGATGTTGTAGAAACCATCGATCCTAACCATTATGGATCACTAGTTGATGTGTTCGAAGAAAGTGTTAGTAAGTTCGCCGATGCGCCTGCGTTCGCGAATATGGGGCATGTGATTACATACCGTAAGCTTGAAGAACAAAGCCGTCACTTTGCTGCTTATTTACAAAACGAATTGAAGCTGGTTAAAGGTGATCGCATCGCGATTATGATGCCTAATGTATTGCAGTACCCCATTGCTATGTTTGGTGCACTCAGAGCTGGCTTAATTGTGGTTAATGTAAACCCTCTTTATACCCCTCGTGAATTAAAGCATCAGCTGAATGACTCTGGCGCTAAAGCTATTGTAGTGATTTCAAACTTTGCCGATACACTGGAAAAAGTGGTCGAAGAGACTCCTATAAAGCACGTCATTTTAACCAACCTTGGCGACCAGTTTAACCCTGTTAAACGAACGTTAGTCAATTTTGTGGTGAAATACGTTAAAAAAATGGTACCAAAGTTTGATCTCCCTGGGGCTATATCGATGCGAAAAGCATTGGTTAAAGGGAGTTACAGTCAATACATAAAACCAACGGTGACTGGTGATGATTTGGCGTACCTACAATATACCGGCGGTACGACGGGCTTATCAAAAGGGGCAATGCTTTCACACCGCAATATGGTCGCAAATTTAGAGCAAGCTTCTGCGGCTTTTGGAATGAAATTGAATGCAGGCCAAGAGATTGTGGTCACCGCATTACCGCTTTACCATATTTTTGCATTAACGGCCAATTGCCTGTTGTTTATGAAGTTTGGCGCACAAAACTTATTAATAACCAACCCGCGTGATATTCCTGGCTTTGTCAAGGAGCTATCACAATATAAGTTCACCGCGTTAACAGGTGTCAATACGCTATTTAATGCGCTACTTAATAATGAACAGTTTAAGCAATTAGACTTTTCTAGCCTTAAGCTGACATTAGGCGGCGGTATGGCTGTACAGCGTGCCGTTGCTGATGAATGGCAACAAGTCACAGGTACATTTTTACTCGAGGGTTATGGGTTAACTGAGTGTGCGCCTCTAGTCACAGTGACACCTCATAATTCAACAGGTTTTACCGGTTCTATCGGCCTACCTTGTTCGTCAACAGATGTACGTATTATTGATGATAAAGGTCAAGAGGTTGGTTTTAATGAACCCGGAGAGCTGCAAGTTCGTGGGCCTCAAGTGATGCTCGGTTATTATAATAAACCTGAAGAAACCGCTAAAGTGATGGACGGTGATTGGTTTGGAACAGGTGACATTGCAACCATAGATGAGCAGGGGTTTTGTCGAATTGTTGATCGTCAAAAAGACATGATTATTGTTTCTGGCTTTAATGTTTTTCCAAATGAAATTGAAGATATTTGTGCGATGCACTCTGGGGTGCTTGAAGTAGCGGCCATTGGTATTCCACATGAAGTGTCAGGTGAAGTCGTTAAAATTTACGTGGTTAAAAAAGATCAAGGATTGAGTGAACAAGATTTAATCTCGCATTGTCGTAATGAACTGACGGCTTACAAAGTGCCAAAACTGATTGAATTTCGTGATGAACTACCAAAAACTAACGTTGGCAAGATTTTGCGCCGTACACTAAGAGAAGAAGCACTCGGTCAAGAAGGTTAATCACCGTTTTTGCAGTTGGTATTCCTAATACCGTTCCTATAAAATAGCTAGCCCAATGTGGCTAGCTTTTTTATGCCATAAATAAAGGAATCAGAGTGATAGATTATTTATATATAGAAACTGAACAGGCGTTAGCCGACCTCTGTCAACAATATGCGCGAGCAGAGTTTTTAGCAATTGATACAGAATTTGTTCGTGAGCGAACTTATCATGCTGCACTTGGCTTGATTCAAGCCTATGATGGAGAAACGCTGGCATTGATAGACCCTGTTGCTATTGATGATTTATCCTCGTTTTGGCACTTATTAACATTACCTAGTTTAACCAAGGTTATTCACGCAGGCAGTGAAGATTTTGAAGTGTTTAGACATAATGCCAGTGTCACACTAACGCCTTTATTTGATACTCAAGTTGCTGCAGCATTGGCTGGTTATGGCGTCAGTCTGGGGTATGCGAAGTTAATCAACGAATTTTGTAATATTGAACTCGATAAGGGTGAGTCTCGCACGAATTGGTTAGCACGTCCCTTATCTGAGTCACAGCTGAAATATGCTGCGAATGACGTTGCTTATTTATATCAAGTGTATAAACCATTAGTATCAGCACTTGAAGAGCAAGATAAATTATCGCTTTGCCTTGAAGAATGTCGTCGCCTGGCTGAAAAAACGAATGAGAAGCCAGCAGATGAAAAGTATTTTGATATTAGCAATGCTTGGCAGTTAAACCCACAGCAGTTAGCTGTATTAAAAGAGCTAGCGCAATGGCGACAAATGGAAGCTATCAAGCGTAATCTGGCTCAGGGTTTTATTCTTAAAGATAATGAGCTATTTGCGATAGCAAAAGCGTGCCCAAAGAGCGGTAATGGTTTACGGGCGATTGACAATATTCATCCAATGGTTGTTAAGCGCCATGGTAAAAAAATCGTGAGTATTGTCGTTGCTGCGCTTGAATTGGATGTTTTACCAACACCATTAACACGTTTGATTGACTATCCAGCGTATAAAAAAACCTTTAAAGCGATTAAAGGGTTAGTAGAGCAAACCGCTGAAAAATCGGGGATTCCGAAAGAGATTATTGCTTCTAAGAAATTGATCCATGAAGTATTGAGCTATTATTGGAAGCCTGAATTTCAAGAAAAACAATTACCAGCACCTGTATTATTAACAGGTTGGCGTAAGCAACTTTTAGCTGAAAAGGTTTTACCGCTTATTAAGCAGTAGTTCTTGAGGCGGTTGTTAAAGCGTAGTCATAAAAGGGCGTTTAGTCCTTTTTGACTACGCTATAAACTACGTTACTTACGCTCTACATCTGGCAACGTCACGTTGAGTTCTAGCACTGCGAGTTCATCATTTTGGTCAAACTCGACACTGACTTTTTCATCGCCAACTTTTACATACTTCGCAATAACATCTAAGATGTCTTGTTTAAGTTGCGGTAAATAATCAGGCCCTTCACGGTTTTGACGTTCATGAGCAACAATGATTTTTAACCGTTCTTTCGCTAAAGAAGCCGTAGGTTTTTTATTGCTACGAAAATAATCTAGTAGTGCCATTATTAACCTCCGAAAATACGCTTAAGTAAACCTTTTTTCTCTTGAGTTAAGAAGCGAAGATCAACTTCTTTTCCAAGTAAACGTTCGATTGCGTCGTCGTAAGCTTGACCCGCATCGCTATCGCTATCAAGCACAACAGGCTCACCAGAGTTTGAAGCTTTTAACACGGCTTGAGACTCAGGAATCACACCCAACAATTTAATCGCTAAGATGTCTACGATATCATCAACACTTAACATTTCACCTTCGTCAACACGAGAAGGGTTATAGCGGGTTACTAGCAAGTGTTCTTTGATTGGCTCTAAACCTTGCTCTGCACGTTTAGACTTGCTTTGTAAGATACCTAGAATACGGTCTGAGTCACGAACTGATGATACTTCAGGGTTGGTCGTAACAATAGCTTGGTCAGCATAATAGAGTGCCATCATTGCACCTGCTTCAATACCTGCGGGTGAATCACAAATGATGAAGTCAAATTGCTCTTTAAGTTCGTCAATGACTTTACCCACCCCTTCTTTTGTAAGGGCATCTTTATCTCTAGTCTGTGAAGCTGGTAGGATATAGAGGTCTTTAACACGCTTATCTTTAATTAGAGTTTGATTTAAATTCGATTCACCATTGATCAGGTTAACAAAATCATAAACAACACGACGTTCACAACCCATGATTAAGTCTAAGTTTCGTAGGCCGATATCAAAATCAATGATAACCGTTTTATGGCCTTTTAAGGCCAGTCCTGTGCCTATTGCTGCACTAGAAGTTGTTTTTCCTACACCGCCTTTTCCCGATGTAACAACGATTACTTGAGACATAGTTCTCATTCCTTTAATTATTTAAACCAGGAAGCGACTCGACAACGAGTTGCTCCTTTTCTAATTTGATTAAGCCAGATTGTTGCCAATGATTCTCTTGAATTGCTTCACTTAGCCAATAGGTCCCAGCAATGGAAACGAGCTCGGCTTCGATAGATTGACAGAATATGGCGCTTTGCTGATCACCTTTAGCGCCAGCAATCGCCCGGCCGCGAAGTTTTCCATAAATATGAATACTGCCATCAGCAATGACTTCAGCGCCGTTGCCTACTGAACCAATGATGACTAAATCACCACCTTGTGCATAAACTTGCTGTCCCGAACGAATATTTTGGCGAACAATTTTTGTGGCTTGTTTTGGTGCTTCTTCAATAACCGGCTTTTCTATGGCTACTTTTTCTAACTCTCGCGCTGCTGCTTTAGGTAACACCTTAACGGGTTCGTTGTGTTTAGGTTGCTGTAATGTCGCAAGACCGGCAAGGCGAGCTTGCTGTTTTTGAACCGTCGTGCCATTACAAACACCAACACAAATAAAATCTTTGCTCTCTATAGAGTGTTTGAGCTTTCTAAAATCAATTTCATCGTCAGTGAGTTTCTCAATATTAATAACAACAGGGGCGCGAAAGAAAAAAGAAGGTGCTTGTTTGAGCTTGTTATCCAATTGGAGTTCTAACTTACCTAAGTCATTATCTTCAAGTTGGAGAACAGACAAAGGAAATAAGCTTCCTTTGAGTTGAGCACTTGTATTGGGCATTGATGAGTAGTCCTGAAAAAATATCGAACAAACACTATTATTCATTATGTTTTAGTGTTGCTCATGTTATATTCTCGGATACCAGTTAGCAAGTCGTTCACACAGGTTTTTACTAAACAATGATAGTCGCAATTTATAAAAGTTCGAAAAAAGCAGATACCTATCTCTATATTGAGAAAAGAGATGATTTTTCTCCCGTGCCTAAACAATTATTACAAACGTTTGGTCGGCCAAAATTCGTGATGTTAGTCCCTTTACAAAAGCGTGATTTAGCCATTGCAGATAAAGCGAAAGTGATGGCAAAAATAAGAGAACAAGGTTTTTACCTGCAATTGCCACCACCAGAAGTTGACTTATTGAAGGAATTTAAACAGAATCAAAAATAAAACATGTTTGTTTTAGAGGGATAATATGCTCAAAAGCGTTGTTTTATCTACACTGATTTTTTCTAGTACCTTAGCTGCTCAAGGTCAAAGTCCGCTTTCTTATAAAGCATTTTTAACTGATCTTGAAAGTGATTTGTTAAAGCAATCGATTGCTCCTTCACAGGTCAAGTTGGCCTTCCAACAGGCAAAGTTATTTCGCAGTACGACAATGGCTTCGCATGAAAAGAGCCAACCTGTATCACTGGAAGAGTACCTACCAACTCTGGTTACTCAAGATATCGTTGCTCGGGCACGTCAACTATTTACACAACATCGCGAATTGTTAGCTAATATAGAACAACGTTTTGGCGTTCAACCAAGGTTCCTCATTGCTCTGTGGGGAATCGAAACCAACTTTTCACAGCAATTTAATCTTTATAACGCGATGTCCGTTGTCACCTCACTCGCTTATCAGGAACAATCCCCGAGCAATATTGAAAATGTTGCGAGTGTCATTAAACTGTTAGCTACCAATGAACTTAGCCACCAACAATTGCAAACAACCAAACAAGGTAGGGTCGGCCTGTTGAACTTATCTCCAACTCAGTATTTAAAAGGGTATACTGACTTTGATGATGGTGTTGTAAATGTTTGGGGCTCTTTAGCTGACAGTTTAGCGTCAACGGCCAATTACCTTTCCTTGGAAGGGTGGGATAAGCAATATACTTGGGGTAGACAAGTTCGCTTGGCTAAACAGGCGAATCGTTCGATTTTAGCTAGTAATCAGTATCGAACGTTAGAGCAATGGGATGAACTTGGTGTAATTCGATATGACGGTCGCAAGTTACCACAAGTATCACTTAAAGCCCGTTTACGTTCCCTTGATGGTGAAAAGGGACGCTTATATTTAACTTATCAAAATTTTGATTACCTCACTGCTTGGGGAGGGTCTGAACGTAAGGCACTTGCGGTTGCCTTACTTTCAGATCGAATCAAATTTATGGATATCAAATAAGCAAATTTGAGTGATAAATTAGTACTCCTTTTAAAATTCTGTTATAAGCTACCCCAAAGAACGTAGAGTGGTGGTGACATGGCGCAGCAGAATTATTGGCAACATAAAACATTAGAACAGATGACCGAACTAGAATGGGAGCGGTTATGCGATGGCTGTGGCAAATGTTGCCTCAATAAAGTCATCGACGATGAAACAGACGAGCTGTTTTTTACCAACGTTGCTTGTAGTCAACTCAACACAAAGTCAGGTCAATGTAAGAACTATGCTAACCGTTTTAAGTTAGTTCCTGATTGTTTTAAAGTAACTTTAGCTAATCGCGATAGCTTTGGTTGGTTGCCAGCAAGTTGCGCTTATCGTTTGTTAGACGAGGGTAAAGAACTACCTAGCTGGCACCCTCTGATTGTGGGTTCAGCGAAAGAAATGCATCGCTTAGGGCAATCTGTTAGAGGTAAAGTGATTGATGAAAAGCAAGCTGGAGATTTAGAAGATCATGTTGTTTACTGGCCGCTGCAGTTTGAGCCTTAAAGTAGCTTGTATATATCCTAAGCCAAAAGGGCGTTTGGCTTAGGTCGTCATCATGTTTAAATTAAAAACTGATTGCTTGGTCGCAAGCGGTTTAAGACCACAACGGTTAGTGCAATTGTAAAGCCACTGAATATCACTACCATCCACTGAGACATTGACCAGCCTAACCATTGCCATGTAATGGCGGCACAATCACCGTCAACTCTGAAGAAAAAAGGCAGCATTTCATCTAAGGGTAGCCAGCTTGGAAAGTCGGGCCTAAATGCACAACTGAAGAACGGTGATGGGTTAATTTGAATATCGACATGTTCAAGGGCGATTAGCAACCCTTTGATTGTGCTATACCCCCAGATGCTAAATCCAGCTAAACGAATGATGAAATATTGTGGTGCAATGGAACCAATTAAGCCCGCAATCGCGATACCTAAAATAGCAGTACGTTGGTAAATACACATCACACAGGGGCCCAAGCCCATACCATACTGAAAGTAAAGAGCGATAACTTCAAATACAATTGCAATGGCGGCTAGGACTAACCAAGGTAAACGTTGGGTGGTCATGTTGTTGAGATAATTGAGCATAGGGTTCTTAAAATATGGAATTGATTAATTTGGCTGTTAAATAGTAAATTTGTGTACTTTTTTCAACATAAAGATTACCACACCTGCCATAAAAAAAGCGCCTTATAGGCGCTTTTTTATTAGATTTTATTAGGGGTCACAAATTAATGGCCGCCAGAAGAACTATCAGACACCTCACTGGCACTGTGATGATGGATTAAACCCGCATCATAGTAATATGCTGTCATGTCATCTAAGAAACCAGATTGAATCATTAAGAAACCAACGATTGATAACACGATAGTGTATGGTAAAGCCATAAATACCATACGACCGTAACTTAAGCGAATTAACGGTGCTAATGCAGAGGTTAATAAGAATAAGAAGGCAGCTTGACCATTAGGCGTAGCAACACTTGGTAAATTTGTACCTGTGTTGATAGCTACGGCTAACATATCGAATTGATCGCGGGTAATTTGTCCATTTTTAAGCGCTGTAGAGATCTGTTCAATGTATACAGTACCAACAAATACGTTATCACTAACCATTGATAAGAGGCCGTTTGCCATATAGAACATCACCATTTGAGTTGTCCCTTCGTAGGTCAATACCCAATTAATCACCGGTGTAAATAACCCTTGATCGATGATTACAGCCACGACAGCAAAGAATACACCGAGTAATGCGGTGAAGGGGAGTGCCTCTTCAAACGCTTTACCAAGCGCGTGCTCTTCGGTAACGCCATTAAAGGCAGTAGCTAAAACGATGACAGATAAACCGATTAAACCTACGGCAGCAAAGTGGAAGGCTAAACCAATGACTAACCAAAGGGCAATAATCCCTTGAATGATAAGTTTTGCCGTTTCTCTTTGCGTACGGTTTTGATCTTGGTCTTTGGCGTAATCAGCAAGTACGTTGTATACATTCTTTGGTAGTTGAACACCGTAGCTAAACCAACCCATCTTCTCAACCAGCATACAGGTTGCAAGACCACAGAAAAATACAGGAATAGTCACCGGTGACATACGAATGGCAAATTCAATAAATTCCCAGTTGGCTTTTTCTGCAATAATTAAGTTTTGCGGTTCACCCACTTTAGTCATTACACCACCGAGTGCTGTACCAACACCTGCATGCATTAATAAGTTACGTAAAAAACCACGGAATTGTTGTAAATCTTGGCGATGTTGTTCGTGGAAGTCTCTATCATGGGTATGGTCATGATCGTGATGATAACCTTTCCCTGACGATACTTTATGATAAACACTGTAAAAGCCAATCACTACACTAATAATTACCGCAATAACGGTTAATGCATCTAAGAAGGCTGACAGGATTGCCCCTGCAGCACAAAAAGCAACAGAGAGAACAACTTTTGAGCGGAGTTTAGTTATTAGCTTCGTAAATACATAAAGTAATAATTCCTTCATGAAATAGATACCAGCAACCATGAAGATTAATAATAGAATAACCTCCATGTTGGCTTCCATTTCATGAAGCACCATGCCCGGTGTTGTCATGCCTATGGCGATAGCTTGAATAGCTAACAAGCCACCAGGCTGTAGAGGGTAACATTTTAATGCCATCGCAAGAGTAAATATAAACTCTGCAACTAATAACCAGCCGGCAACAAATGGGCTGATTGCAAAAAATACGATTGGGTTAATAATTAAAAAGGTGATGATAGCAGTTTTGTACCATTTAGGAGAGTTTCCTAAAAAGTTCAACATAAATGCTTTACTGAGAGGCATTACTGACATTAGTTCCTCGCTTTGGGCGACCTGTTGAGTTAGTTAAAAATTTCGGGGAGAATTCTATAATAAATTACTTGAAAAAAAGTAAGTAAATAGTCTTAGATTGACGCTTTAAAAGAATAAAAAGGCGCTTTAATAACAGACAAAATACTACTTTTATAAAAGTGAGGTAATTATTTATTACGTAAAAGAATTTTCGGGCGCAATTAATACTCTTATTTATAAATTTTGCAAGGGGTATCATGAAAAATCATGCAATTTAATGAGACAATCTCAACCTATAGGTTTAAACGCGCACAATTAATACCTGCTTTAATAAATCAGTATCAATTTCGGCTAGCTCTGGTATTATTCTGTGAGATTTTATTGATTTAACTTGAGTGAAAAATGATTTATAAGGCACAGAGTCCAGCTGGGTTTGCTGAAGAGTATTTAGTTGATTCTATTTGGACTGGCCGTTTCCCTCCTGGTTCTTTTCTACCAGCTGAGCGTGAACTGTCTGAATTGATTGGTGTAACTCGTACAACTTTACGTGAAGTATTACAACGACTATCACGTGACGGGTGGTTACAAATACAACATGGTAAACCGACCAAAGTAAATAACTACTGGGAAACAGCGGGCCTTAATGTATTAGTGACAATGGCTCGTTTAGATCAACGTGGCATCCCTGAACTTGTTGATCAGCTTTTATCAGCGCGAACTAACGTTTCAGTTATCTACATCCGTGCTGCTTTGAAGAATGCACCCGAGAAAAGTGTTGAGATCATAAAACAATATAAAGATATTGAAGATTCAAGTGAAGGTTACTCAAACTTTGATTACCAATTACACCATGAGTTAGCGTTCGCATCTGGTAACCCAATTTACGTATTAATCTTAAATGGCTTTAAAGATCTATATAGTCGCGTAGGTAAGCTATATTTTGAACTACCAGAAGCACGCAGAATAGCGGATAGCCACTACGAAGAACTAATCAGCTTAGCAGAGCAAGGCGAATATGATCAGGTCATTTTATCTATGCGTCGTTATGGCTTAAAGACGGGCAAACTGTGGCAATCGCTGCGAGAGCGACTACCAACAGATATCGTTGATCCAATTCGTTAATACACCTTGGTGCAACTAGTCGATTGCTGCTGTTTCAGGGCAATGGGCTAGTGGCTCAATTTTCCCATCTTTATCACATTGTTCTAACTTAACCTCAAAGCCCCACAAGCGGTGTAAATGCTTGAGCATTTCTTTTGTTGATTCGCCTAACGGTATATCTTGATGAGGATAATAGCGGAGTGTCATCGAGCGATCACCATCGACTTGCACATCATAAACTTGAATATTAGGCTCCAGATTACTTAGGTTATACTGCTTGGCTAAATTTTCTCTGATCCGTTGATAACCGATTTCATTATGTATGGCATCAACTTCAATATAGTTATGACTTGAATCATCCACTACACTAAATAATTTCATTTCACGCATTAAGTGGGGTGATAGATATTGGCTGATAAAGCTTTCATCTTTAAAGTTCTTACAAGCAAAATGTAAAGTCTCTAGCCAATCACTCCCAGCTATTTCAGGAAACCAGTGCTTATCTTCTTCCGTTGGCTCTTCACAAATGCGACGAATATCTTGGAACATCGCAAAACCTAAAGCATAAGGGTTTATCCCAGAATAATAAGGGCTATTGTAGGGCGGTTGGTAAACTACATTGGTATGATGATGCAAAAACTCTAGAATAAATTTATCACTAACCACTTTGTTATCATAGAGCGTATTTAAAATCGTGTAGTGCCAAAAAGTAGCCCAGCCTTCATTCATGACTTGGGTTTGTTTTTGCGGATAGAAGTATTGTGAAATCTTCCTTACAATTCTTATTACTTCGCGCTGCCAAGGAACTAAGAGTGGTGCATTCTTTTCAAAAAAATAGAGAATGTTTTCTTGAGGCTCGCTAGGGAAATGTTTCTTCTCTTTTTCTTTGTCGCTCTCAGCTGTTGGTACGGTGCGCCATAAGTCATTAACTTGCGATTGCAGGTATTCTTCGCGGTCTCGTTGACGTTGTAACTCTTCATGCATTGAGATTTTGCTCGGACGCTTGTAGCGGTCAACCCCAAGGTTCATTAACGCATGGCATGAGTCTAAGAGGTTTTCGACCTCTTCAATACCATATTTTTCTTCACAATCCATAATGAATTTCTTGGCAAACACTAAATAGTCAATAATTGAGTCTGCGTCGGTCCATGTAGTGAATAAATAATTATTTTTAAAAAATGAGTTATGACCATAACATGCATGGGCAATGACCAATGCTTGCATCGTCATAGTGTTCTCTTCCATTAAATAAGCAATACATGGATTAGAATTAATCACAATTTCGTAGGCAAGTCCCATTTGACCGCGATGATAACTTTGTTGTGTTTGAATAAACTTTTTACCGTAACTCCAATGATTATAGCCAATAGGCATGCCAACGCTTGAATAAGCATCCATCATTTGCTCAGAGGTGATGATCTCAATCTGATTTGGATAAGTATCAAGACGATAATGCTCTGCTACTTTTTTTATCGCTTGATGGTAGTCTTCTAGTTTTTCGAAGGTCCAATCGGAACTGTCATCGAGTGACTTTGTTATATCCATACCATTGTCCTTATGAAACTGTTTTTTGAAATAGCTCTCTAAATACTGGGTAAATATCTCCAATTTGGCTGATATGCTTAATAGCAAAGTGCGGGTTATCGCCAGCCAATCGTTGATACGCATCCCAAAGTGATTGATGAGCTCTATTGGTTATTTCAATATAACTGTAGTAACGTGAATTAGGTAATATGTCCCGTTGTAATAGCTTGTGGCAAAGAGGGGTGTCATCAGCCCAGTTATCGCCGTCAGACGCTTGTGCAGCGTAAACATTCCACTGACTTGTTGGGTAACGCTCTTGTTGTATCTCATGCATTAATTTCAACGCACTAGACACAATAGTACCGCCTGTTTCTTGCGAATAAAAAAACTCTTGCTCATCGACTTCTTTTGCCTGAGTGTGGTGCCTAATATAAACGACATCAATAGTTTTATAAGTTCTTGATAAAAACAAATACAATAAAATATAGAACCGCTTTGCGATATCCTTGGTCGCTTGGTCCATCGAACCAGAGACGTCCATTAAACAAAACATCACGGCCTTTGAAGAAGGGCAGGGCTGTTTTGTGTAGTTATTAAATTGTAAATCGAAATCATCAATAAAAGGAACGGCTTCAATTTTTTTTCTGAGTGTTTCAATATCACGACAGAGCTGCTGCTTCTCAGGCGAATTTTCGCTAGATAATGCTTCAATTTGCGCTAAACGTTCCTCTAGAACACGTAACTCGCGGCGCTTTCCGGCCGAAAGTGCTATACGGCGCGCTTGAGACTTCCTTAACGAGCGCACTATATTAATGTTATTAGGCAACCCGACATTGGAAAAGCCAGCACGTACGACTTTGTGTTCTAAAATATCCGACACTTGCTTTTTTTCAAGGTTTGGCAGCGCCAAATCTTCAAATAGCAGATCCAAATATTCATCACGGGAGATCTGGAATTGAAACTCGTCTTTTCCCTCTCCGCTATCACTAGCCTCACCTGAGCCACTGCCTGCACCACCGCCACCTTGAGGACGCTCGATGTGATCACCGGTTTGAAACTGATCGTTACCCGGATGTACTCGTTCTTTGACGCCGCCTTGACCTTGGTGAAAAAACGGTTCACTCAGGTCTTTAGTTGGAATAGTAATATTTTCACCAGTCTCAGTATCGGTGACACTGCGGTTGGTAATTGCGTCAGCAACCGACTTTTTTATCTGCTGTTGATGTCGGCGGATAAATCGTTGTCGATTAACGGAGCTTTTATTCTTACCGTTGAGTCTTCGGTCGATAAAATGTGCCATACCGCCTCCTTACTCTTAAGATGCCTTACGAACACGTAAATACCATTCAGTTAATAATCGTACTTGTTTCTGTGTATAGCCTTTTTCGGTCATACGTTGTACGAAGTCAGCATGTTTTTTCTGGTCATCGGCTGACGTTTTATTATTGAATGAGATAACAGGTAATAAATCCTCAGTATTAGAGAACATTTTCTTCTCAATGACTGTGCGTAGTTTTTCATAGCTCGTCCACGCTGGATTATTGCCTGAGTTATTAGCTTTAGCGCGTAAGACAAAGTTAACAATCTCGTTTCTGAAATCTTTTGGATTACTGATCCCAGCTGGTTTTTCAATTTTCTCTAGTTCTTCATTAAGAGCACTGCGATCAAAGAGTTGCCCGGTTTCTGGGTCGCGGTACTCTTGATCTTGTATCCAAAAATCGGCATAAGTAACATAGCGATCAAAGATATTTTGACCATACTCAGAATAAGACTCTAAATAGGCTGTTTGTATTTCTTTACCGATAAACTCGATGTATTGCGGGATTAGGTAGCCTTTTAAATGCTCAAGGTATTTCTCACTGACTTCATCGCTAAATTGTTCCCGTTCAATTTGTTGCTCTAACACATAGAATAGATGAACCGGGTTTGCTGCTATCTCGTTTTGATCGAAGTTAAACACCCGAGATAGAATTTTAAATGCAAAGCGGGTTGATAGACCACTCATGCCTTCAGTGACCCCAGCCGCGTCGCGGTACTCTTGTAAAGACTTAGCACTTGGATCGGTATCTTTGAGTGTTTCACCGTCATAGACCCGCATTTTCGAGTTAATGTTTGAATTCTCAGGGGCGGTTAAGCGAGATAAAATACTAAACTGTGCCAAGATTTTTAACGTGTCAGGTGCACATTGGGCGTCGACAAGTTCAGAGTGTTGAAGTAATTTATCATAAATCTTCATTTCTTCAGTCACGCGTAAGCAATATGGCACCTGCACGATATACACGCGATCTAAGAAAGCTTCATTATTTTTGTTCGACTTAAAGGTTTGCCACTCAGATTCATTGGAGTGAGCTAAGATGATACCGTTAAACGGAATAGCTGATATGCCCTCTGTACCGTTATAGTTACCTTCTTGCGTGGCCGTTAAGAGAGGGTGCAATACTTTAATCGGCGCTTTAAACATTTCAACAAATTCCATTAACCCTTGGTTAGCCCGACAAAGTGCACCGGAATAGGCGTAAGCATCTGGATCGTCTTGCGCGTAATGCTCAAGCTTTCTAATATCGACCTTACCGACAAGCGCTGAGATATCTTGGTTATTCTCATCACCGGGCTCCGTTTTTGAAACTGCAATTTGGTCTAGAATGGATGGATATGTTTTCACTACTTTAAATTTGGTGATATCACCACCAAATTCATGCAAACGTTTAACCGCCCACGGTGACATAATTGTACCTAGGTAACGTTTAGGTATATTGTACTCGTTGGCCAAAATCTCTCCATCTTCATTTTCGTCAAATAATGATAACGGATGGTCATTAACTGGCGAACCTTTAAGCCGATAGATAGGGGTTTTTTGCATTAAACTTTTAAGCTTTTCAGCCAGAGATGATTTACCGCCCCCAACAGGACCTAGTAAGTAAATGACTTGTTTCTTTTCTTCTAAACCCTGCGCTGAGTGTTTAAGGTAAGAGACGATTTGGTCAATGGCATCTTCCATACCATAAAAATCTTCAAAGGCCGGGTAACGATTGACCACACGGTTAGAGAAAATACGGCTTAAGCGTGGGTCTGTAGCAGTATCAACAACTTCTGGTTCACCAATCGCAAGCAATAAACGTTCTGCTGCGGTTGCATAACAGCTGCTATCTTTTTTACAGAGACTTAAGAACTCTTGTAAGGTGTACTCTTCTTCTTTTGTTGTTTCGTATCTGTCTTGGTAGTGATTAAATATAGACATGGCATTCCCCTTGAGTTTGCGATGGCTTATTAAACGACCTAAATACTAAGCCACTAATTTGTTTCCTATCTTTAAATTAAACTTAGACTCATAACTAAATGAAAGCCAGTAACTTTCATAAATTAAATTTTGCTTACATCATATATAGACAAGTACAGTAGGGGATTAATTTCATTTATTTTTTGTAAAAAAGGGAGGGGATGAAACGGTCAAAAAATTGACAATAAAAAAGAGTCCATTAAGGACTCTTTGTCAAGGTGCTAACTAATTCTTTTTTGTTATAAAAAAGGTGTTAGTTAATTAGGTTTAGCTTAGCCAGCGAAGTTTGCAGCAGCAAATTCCCAGTTAACTAATGCCCAAAAACCGTTTAGGTAGTTAGGGCGTACATTGCGGTAATCAATGTAGTAAGCATGTTCCCATAGGTCAACAGTCATTAGCGGTGTAACACCTTCGTCTGTTAACGGTGTTGCAGCATTGCTCGTATTAACGATTGCTAGGCTACCGTCAGCATTTTTTACTAACCAAGTCCAGCTTGAGCCAAAGTTGTTAACTGCTTTGTCATTAAACGCTGCAACGAACTCTTCGAAAGAACCGAAAGTAGCATTGATTGCATCACTTAGAGCGCCTGTTGGCTCGCCGCCGCCATTAGGGCTTAGGCTGTTCCAGTAAAATGTGTGGTTCCAGATTTGTGCTGCATTGTTGAAAACGCCACCTTCAGAAGTCTTAACGATTTCTTCTAGTGATTTGCTCTCAAGGTCAGTACCTTCGATTAAACCGTTAAGTTTAGCAACGTAAGTTGCATGGTGTTTACCGTGGTGAAACTCTAAAGTTTCTTGTGAAATGTGTGGTGCTAATGCATCAATTGCATATGGTAACGCTGGAAGTTCGAACGCCATGGTTTATCTCCTAGATAAAATTGCCTATTTTTGGCTCACATTAATTATTATTCGGCATTATAATACATCAAGAAATTGATTTGGGTCAAAAATGAATGTAATCTTTGCCAACTAATTTAATATGCTTAAACCCGCAGTAATAATAGGGTTTAGTGTCGATACACGACAAGGTACAATAAGCATAAGATAAATATCTTTATCGCTAACCTTAAGGTGTTATCAAAGGAACTCAAATGGAAACTATCGATAAAATTAAAGAGCAAATCTCAGAAAACCCAATTATCTTGTATATGAAGGGTTCACCAAAGCTACCTAACTGTGGCTTTTCAGCACAAGCATCTCAAGCGATCATGAGCTGTGGTGAGAAATTTGCGTATGTAGATATTCTACAAAATCCAGATATCCGTTCAGAACTGCCAAAGTATGCTAACTGGCCAACTTTCCCACAATTATGGGTTGATGGCGAGTTAGTCGGTGGTTGTGACATTATCCTTGAAATGTTCCAACAAGGTGAATTACAGCCGTTATTGAAAGAAACCGCTGAAAAATATTCAACTGAACAATAAATTTAATAAATGCTCAACTTTTGAGCGAAATACAAACGGAGATTAATATGAGCGTATTAGTAGGTCGTCCTGCACCGGACTTCACAGCAGCAGCAGTACTTGGTAACGGTGAAATCGTTGATGCTTTCACTCTTAGCGAAGCAATCAAAGGCAAAAAAGCTGTTGTTTTCTTCTACCCACTAGACTTCACTTTCGTATGTCCATCTGAGCTATTAGCTTTCGACCATCGTTTTGAAGAGTTCCAAAAGCGTGGCGTTGAAGTAATCGGTGTTTCTATCGACTCTCAATTCTCACACAACGCATGGCGTAACACGCCAGTTAACGAAGGTGGTATCGGCCCAGTTCGTTACACTCTAGTTGCTGACGTTAAGCACACTATCTGTCAAGCATACGACGTTGAGCATCCAGAAGCTGGCGTTGCATTCCGTGGTTCATTCTTAATTGATGAAGAAGGTAACGTACGTCATCAAGTAGTTAACGACCTACCATTAGGCCGTAACGTTGACGAAATGCTACGTATGGTAGATGCACTACAATTCCACCAAGAAGTTGGCGAAGTATGTCCAGCTGGTTGGAACCAAGGTGACAAAGGTATGGACGCTTCTCCAGCAGGCGTTGCTTCTTACCTTTCAGAAAACGCTGACAAACTATAATTTGTAGTTTTAGTTAGATTTAAAAGGCTGCTTTTGCAGCCTTTTTTGTTTTAAAACAAAAGAATTAAAATAAAATAACTGATAATAAGTAGCGTAATTAATTACATTAAGGTTCGCTATGGACAGTTTTGACCTCTTCGTGCTCGCTAGAGTATTACATATTGTCGCTGTTGTATTATGGATTGGCGGTGTCGGCTTAGTCACTTTGGTCTTGATTCCTTCATTAAGAGCAATGACCGCTCCCTCCCAACGCCTTGCACTATTTGAACAACTGGAAGGGCGTTTTGCGAAACAAGCAAAATGGCTGACCGTGATCACCATGCTATCTGGCGTTTATATGATTGAATTTCTTAATGCATGGTCGCGCTATTCTTCGTTCGAATTTTGGTGGATGCACCTAATGACGTTCATTTGGCTTATATTTTCTTTAGTACTGTTTGTTTTTGAACCATTATTTTTACATCGCTGGTTTCATCAACAGGCTGAAAAGGATAGTGAACATGCGTTTATGTGGTTACATCGCATGCATCAAGTGCTGCTGAGTTTAAGCTTGATAGCGATTGCGGGAGCAATGGCTGGGTCTCATGGCTATTCCTTTCATTAATTAACGCCTTAAATGCA
The DNA here is from genome assembly GCA_002835545.1 of Alteromonadales bacterium alter-6D02. Taxonomy (GTDB): domain Bacteria; phylum Pseudomonadota; class Gammaproteobacteria; order Enterobacterales; family Psychrobiaceae; genus Psychrobium. The sequence continues at coordinate 65,197 of PIZK01000007.1, read as the reverse complement.
TGATTAAGCCTATGACATTTAAAATGTAGCTTGTTATTATTCTGCCTAATGGATTCATACTATTAAGGAAGATATGACATGAAATATTTCTTATTATTTTGGTTGGTTATTACATCGGCCTATTCTGTTCAGGCGTACACATCACCAAAGCAACCGAGTCAGCCACCACAGGCTACTTTACCTTATTCTGTATATGCAAAATTACCCGCAAAGAGTTTATTAACAATATCCCCTTCTGGAAACCGTATGGCGTATCGCCATAAAGAAGGCGATGATGATTATCTAGTTGTCATGGACCTAAATAGTGGTGAGGTGGTTGGTGGTACAGGCCTAACGTCGGTAAACCCTGATACCGCTTACTTCATTGATGAAAACCGTATTGTGTTGGTCGCATCAGTAAATAGCAGGATCTTCGGCTTTAGAGGAAGACATGATATTAGTGCGGCTTTTTCATATAACATCAAAGAAAAAACAATTAGCCAGTTGTTAATCGCAGGTAAAGGTATTTATCGCGGGCAGAGCAATTTAGGGAATGTTGTAGGGTTATCAGAAGATAGAAAACATGCATATATGCCAGCGTGGCATACGAAGCATGCCTATAGTCTATTAAAAGTCAATCTTGATAAAACGCGTAAACCAAGGGTCCATAAGAAAGGGACTTCAGATACGATAGACTTTTTTATTGATGGAAGCGGACTGGTCCTAGCGCGAGAACGCTTTTATAACCGACGTAATGTTCACATCTTAGAGTCATGGCAGCAGGGAGAGTGGAAAGTTATTTATCGAGAAGAGACTGATATACGCTCTGTTGGTTTTGTTGGTGTTACGCCAGACGGTAAAAGCCTAGTCATGCAGCGACATAATAGCACCTTGGGTCGTTGGGCTTACCATACTATTTCGTTAGAAGATGGCAGGGTGAGTGATGCCATCTTCAGCAAAAAAAACCATGATGTTGAAGTTGTCTTAACTGATATTAACCGAGTCGTTTATGGCGTACGTTATTCAGGGTTTAAGCCATCATATGAGTTCTTTGAGACAAAACTAAACGCTCGCCTTAAAGGGGTAGCAAAAGTGTTACCTGAACTAGCGATCACTATTACAGACTATACACCTGATTGGTCTACAATTATTTTTCACATCGAAGGAGACAGTAGTGCAGGGGATTACATTCGATATAAAGATGGCTCATTAGACTTATTGACGCATGGACGACCGGATGTAAAGGCGCAGCACATTAATCCTATTGAGGTTTACTCATTTAAAGCTCGTGACGGGTTAACTATTCCGACGTTATTGACACTACCTAAGCACCTTGAACCAAAGAATTTACCTGCAATCATGCTTCCCCATGGCGGCCCTGAATCATACGATAAAATAAGGTTTGATTGGTTGACCCAATATTTTGCTTCACAAGGTTACTTAGTGATTCAACCTCAATTTAGAGGCTCTAAAGGCTTTGGCGCTGAACACTTAAGCCAAGGTCATGGCGAGTGGGGGTTAAAGATGCAAGATGATTTAACTGACGCAGTTGGTGCATTGATTAAAGAGGGTAAAATAGATGCAAATCGAGTTTGTATTGTAGGAGCCAGTTATGGTGGTTATGCGGCACTGGCTGGAGCCGTATTTACCCCCAATTTATACCAGTGCGCTGTTTCAATTAATGGCGTGAGTGATGTGAAACAGATGCTCCGTACAGAAAAACATCAGCACGGTTCAGATCATTGGGTCGTATCCTATTGGCAAAAATTACTTCTAAACGGAAGTGTGGAGTCTGATCATTTGGAAACGATATCACCAATCAATTTTGTCAAAGACATTAAGGCGCCTGTTTTACTGATTCATGGTGAACATGACTTAGTGGTTCCAATGAGCCAATCAAAAGACATGCATGAGGAAATGGAAGATACAGACAAAGAGGTTTCTTTTATCACTTTAGAAAAGGGTAATCATTATTTAAGTAATAGCAAAAATAGAGAAAAAGCCCTTAAAGCTATTGATCTGTTTATTAAGCAGCACTTACCTTAACAATAATACTAATTTAGTTTGGCAAGTCCTATATTCTTTAAGGCTTGCCTAGCTTATATTCTAATGCACCGAGTTGATAACAGGTTCTTATTTTGAAAAAACTAATGTTAGTTATTATTACCGCTTTTTTCTTCTTATCCAGCTGTGCTGTTATACCTCACAAAAAAGAAGTGTTAAAAGCTGTTAGTGAAGAGTATTTTTCTGTCTATGCTACGCGTACCGACCTAAAACGGTTAATGTCTTTTTATGCCGAAGACGCACAACTCTTTGACATTATTTATGGTAATCACTTAGAAGGTCAAAAACAAATAAGTGACTTCTTCGCGTGGGATCAGGGCCAGTTCAAGTTAATTGACGGTAATAGGGTGTTAACTGTGACTCAGCATATCGTCGATAAAGACACGGTAGTGACAGAGGGGGTATTTAATGCATTCGAGTTTAATGGTCAAACGATGGGGCCGTGGCTATTTATAATCATTCAAAAATTTGATGTAAACAATAAAATCATTAAGCAGACAGATTGGATTAACTATACGCCAAGATCACAATTTTTAGGCGGGAAAAACATGAACCAACAATGAATAATAATTAAATGTTTGAATCAACGACCATAATGCGTGACTAGGGGATAATATGAAGAATAATAATTTACAAAGATTACTAGGCATTGAACTACCAATTATTCAATCTCCAATGGCTGGCGTACAAGATAGCGCGTTAGCGATAGCGGTAAGTAAGGCTGGTGGTTTAGGCTCGTTGCCGTGTGGTATGTTGACGATTGATAAAATTGTTCGTGAAATGACATTGATCAAGCAGGCAACGACCGCTCCTTGCAACTTAAATTTTTTCTGTCATCAGATGCCCCAATACAATGAAGCGAGACAGATCAAGTGGCGGAGCACACTCGAGCATTATTTTACAGAACTTGGCGTTGAGATTGAGTCATCACCACAGGGAGCAAGTCGTGTTCCTTTTAGTCACCAAATTGCTGATGCCATTGAACCATTCAGTCCAGAGGTTATTAGTTTTCACTTTGGGCTTCCTGAGCGATCGTTATTGCAACGAATCAAAGGGTGGGGCTGTAAGGTTATATCTACAGCCACAACAGTCAAAGAAGCTCTGTGGCTAGAAGCTAATGGTGCCGATGCCATTATTGCTCAAGGGTTAGAAGCTGGTGGGCACCGAGGCATGTTTTTATCCAATGATCTAACAACTCAATTGGGAACGATAGCCCTGGTGCCACAGATTATTGACCAAGTCACTATTCCAGTCATTGCTGCCGGTGGCATCGCTGATCGGCTGGGGGTAGAAGTCGCATTGCAGTTGGGTGCATGTGCCGCACAAGTTGGAACTGCTTATTTATTATGCTCCGAAGCAACAACATCCCAATTGCATCGAGCCGCAATAACCAGTGAACAATCACAGCATACCGCACTGACTAATATTTTTTCCGGTAAACCTGCCCGTGGTATCGTTAATCGCAGCATGCAAGAGTTAGGTTATCTTAGCGCCGATGCTCCTGCATTTCCTTATGCCTCTATTGAAATGGGGCAATTACGCCAGCGTGCTGAACAACAGGGGCGAACTGATTTTACTCCGCTATGGTGCGGACAAAATACGATGGGGTGTAAAGAAGTTTCAGCAACAGAGCTTACCTTACAGTTAGCAGGGAAAGTGCTTTAACAACGCTTTTCAACCAGGGAGTCAATACGTGAAAAAAGTCTACCTATTTGATTGGGGAGATACCTTAATGGTTGATCACCCAGGTTCTCATGGCAAAATGTGTGATTGGCAAACGGTTAATGCTGTGGATGGAGCATCTGACGTTTTGGCATTGCTATCTCAATTTTATTCAATCTATATCGCCACCAATGCCGACAACTCAGCGGCAGTTGATATTGAGAAAGCTTTTATACGTGTTGGCCTTGCACAGTATATCTCGGGATATTTTTGCAAAGCCAACTTAGGCTGCGGTAAAGCAGACGCTCATTTTTACCCATCAATCATCAACCTTTTAGGTGTTAAGGCTAAACAGGTTACAATGGTGGGTGATAGTGTTGACAACGATGTCTTACCAGCATTAAAGGCAGGGCTAGACGCCGTGTGGTTTAACCGCTTGTCAATAGAAATAGAAACTGAATTTAAACAGGTGAAAACCCTGAGAGAGCTGTGTTGAACTGAGTTAACTTAAAATAAATGCCGGGTCATGTCATTACTTTCAGTGATTGAGCCCTATGGCTCTTTTATAGAGTCTTCAATAGAGATAATGATAGTGGCCTTTACCGACTAGCGGTAATCCCTATTTGATGTACAAGATTAAAGGTACTTTGTGCCCCCAAGTGCTTTAATAAGCGTGATTATTGTGCGGTTAAGTTTAAACTCATATTTAAAATTGTCAGATTAAATATGAACTATTACAATTTCAGTTGAACCTTATTTATGCTTACTAATCATATTACTTGAACGTTAAATTACCTCACAGGTGTAAAAATGAATAAACCTTTCTATCTGTTATTTACTGCAATTCTTTTATCTGGATGCACTAATCAGAGTCTGTACGAGTCGGGCCAAAATTACCAAAAAAGTAAGTGTATTCAAGAGGCTCAAACTGCCGAGCAACACAAGCAATGCCTCACCCAAGAACGTCAATCGTTTAAAGAATATGAGCAAGAGCGTCAGGAAGTCATTGGTAAGAAATAGTTTTAAAGCTCATGGTGTTTACACACTGTGGTTCACTATTTGATGAGGTGGAATAGATAATATAATGGTGAATGGTACCTCGAGCCAGCTGAGTTTATTTTTATGCCACGGTAGTTTATGAGGTTGTGTTAACAAATATGCTTTCTACGAAGCCGATAGTCGTTCATTCTCATACTTGTTCACAAGGTTTATAAATGAGCGGTGCTCACTGAACACAAGGACGTTTACACTTGAAAAAAGCTTTGCTTTCCTTTTTTAGTCTCCTGTTACTGCTTATTATTAGTGTTAGTTTATTTAGCCGATACAGTGGTCTTGGCATCAGGGTGTACGACGGTAAATATATCGGATACTCACCCCAAACGCATGAGTGGTTATTTGTCGAGTATCAGAATGTGCCATTAGTGCATGACGGTCCTTATGTATTTAACCAAGGCGATAAACGGTTTGCTTGGTATGTGACAGGCGATGGTGATGGTGACACGACAGCAACAAAGATAGCTGTTGCTGATAAGGTTGATGTGACTGTTGAAAACGACGCAGCAACAACATTTGAAGTTGAACTAAGAAGCAGTTACCCGCGATCATCATTAAGTTATGACAAGCCAAGTAAGGTGTTAGCCATGTCTGATCTCGAAGGAAATTTTGACGCCATGACAGGATTGTTACACGCAAATGGTGTAATCAATGACGCTCTCGATTGGCGTTATGGTTCTGGTCACTTAGTACTGATAGGCGACATGGTTGACCGAGGAATTAATGTTGTCCCCTTGTTATGGCTTATTTATAAGCTTGAGGCACAAGCTCAGTTAGCTGGAGGCCAAGTTCACTATGTACTGGGAAATCACGAGCGCTATTTGTTACATGGTGGGATTAAGTCCATCGCTAGAAAGTATTATGGTAGCTCAAGAGCTATAGGGTTATCGCCCAAAGCGCTCTGGTCTGAATCCTCGGAGCTTGCTCAGTGGTTACAGAGCAAACCAGCGATGATAAAGCTAGGCGACACGTTATATGTGCACGGTGGGGTTTCTCCTTACGTCCTTGAGCAGCAACCGACACTTGGGCGCATTGATGCCGAAGTAGAAGAGCGCTTCGTATTGCGCGACCTAGCTAAAGGTTTTGCAGAAAGTGGTTTTTTAAATGGTCATGAAGGCCTCTTATTTTATCGTAACTTAGCCAAGGATATGACACATCGTGGCCAAGGCGAAAAAGCTCAGATAGAACATGTCGAGCGGGTCTTATTGACCTTCAATGCCTCTCGAATTGTAATTGGTCACACCTTGACAGAACATGTTGGTCATGATTTTGATCGAAAAGTGATTAGAGTCGATGTGCCTCATGGCAGAGGGATTAATGAAGCATTACTCATTGAGAATGAAAACTTGTGGCGAGTAGATAGCAAGGGGAATAGATTCCCTTTAAGTAAAGCTAAAAATTTTGTTTTTCATTGAGTTAGCTGGGGTTGGCATAAAGCTTGTGTTCTAACTACTAATTGAGTTTCACTAAATTCACCACCTTTTCATGATAGGAATTTCGCTAAATAGTTAGTCTTGTCCCTTACAGGTTTTAACTGCATGGTATTTTTTCCCGATAGTATCTGTAGATAGTTATCGTTCCTCGTTTATTAAAGGCTGGACAGAAGCGAAAGCTTTATCAATACTATTGGCTCAAGAATTATCCCAAAACAAACTGAGTAATTGATGCTTAGAGACGTTGTTTGGCCTATAAAATATACAGGGATTAATAAAGTGTTTGGTTTAAAACAAAAAAAGAACGATTTTTCAGTGTTAATGGTATGCATGGGTAACATCTGTCGCTCGCCAACCGCAGAAGCTGTTTTGAAAAAAAAGTTGGATCAACAGGAGGTAGCAGTGACTGTTGATTCTGCGGGGACAATAGCCTTTCATCAAGGAAAAAAGCCTGATCCGCGGTCGATGATGGTTGCAGAAGCTAAAGGGTACAGTTTTAAAGGGATGCGGTCTCGCCCGGTAGTCGATCAAGACTTTCATGATTTCGATTTTATTTTAGCGATGGATGAAGATAACGAGCGTGAACTTTTATCGCGTTGCCCCAAAGAGCTGCAGTATAAAATACAACTACTTCTTAACTTTAGGAGTGCTTGTGACGATGCTGTGACAACGGAAGTACCCGATCCTTATTACGGTGGCAGCAAAGGTTTTGACTTGGTGTTAGCGCTAATAGAGCAGGGCTGTGATGGCTTAATTGAGCACTTACAGTTGGAATTAAAGAACAAGCGAGATTCCGGCTAAAAGCACGCCGGAACGACAGTATCGGGGGCGGGTACATATACCATTCTGAAAGTGTTAAATTTAGGATCTTAGTTTCATTCTTAACAGCGAGATTCTGGTTAAAGCGTGCATGAGTGATGCTGTAGGGTTAACTCATACATTTTCACTATTTATACTTTTCTACATAAACAAAAAAAGCAGTGATTTCTCACTGCTTTTTATTATCCAAACATATTGCCTAAACGATTGTTAGTCGCTTACTGCTAGCGTTATTTCGCTAGCATAGGACCACTTGACGCTCTGCTTGTTGCTTGCTGTGTGCTGGTTGCCTTATTACTGCGGTGGAACGGTATACGTTGCTCCGCAGGCATTGGTTGCACTGCAACACCACTATGAACAGCTGGAGCAGCTTTTGGCGTAGTGACTGGTGCGCTAGCGTGCCCCTTAACTGTCGTCACTGTTGCTGTTGTTTGTTGAGTTGCTGCTTTTTCCGATGCTTCAGCAGTATTTTCAACAACTGGTGCAGTAACAGCTTCTTCGACGATTGGCGCTTCAACCACTGGTGCTTCAACTACTGGTGCTTCAACTACTGGATCAGCTGCAACTGTTGGTTCAGTGACTACTGGCGCTGCTTCAATCACTGGAGCTTCAACAACTGGCGCAGGAGCTTCAACGGCAACTACTTCTTCAACTGCCTCGTTAGGCGTTTCAATCGATGGAGCTGGTGCTTCTTCAGCAACTTTAACTGGGGCCGCTTCCACTGCTTCAACTGATTGTTCTGCGACAGGTTCGATAGTCGCTTCAACAGGTGTCGCTTCAACAGTTGTTTCTACAACAGGTGTCGCTTCAACAGTCGTTTCTACAACAGATGTTGCTTCAACTTGAGTTTCAGTCACTGGTGCTTGTTCAACGTCAACTTGTTGTGCGGCTTGTTGTTGCTCTTGAGCAACCTCAGCAGCTAACTCGTCAGTTGTTTTAATTGGGTAACGCGCTTCAACCGCTTCATCGTTGTTATTACGATCTTGGCGATTACGACGCTGACCTGAAGAGCGCAAATGACGCGGAGAGCGACGATTACGACGACGGTTATTTTGACCATCTTCCTTCTCGTTGGCATGCTCAGTATTGTTACCTGCGTTTTCAGAAGCAACTTTCTCTGCTGTTGTTACATCTGTGTTCACGGCGTCATTTTGAACGCTTGCTTTAACAGGCACTGCAGGCTGCTCTGTTTCAACAGTCTTGTCTTCAGCGCCAGAACGCACTTTCTTACGCATATTACGACGTTGACGGCGTTGTGCTACTTGCTCTTCTTGCGAATTAGCATTGTCATGCTTTGCCTGTGACGGTTTAGGATTGCGTGGTTTTCTCGGCTTACGACGATTCTCGCTACGCTCTTTACTCTCTTCTTTATTATCACGAAGATCGGCACTTTCGCGCTCGTTTTCACCTTTATTGTCGTTAGGGCGACGGTTTCCCTGACGATTGCGATTACGATTGCGATTGCGGTTACGGTTGCGGTTGTTATTGTACTTGTTCTTTGGCTTTTCTGGCTCTTCCTGTTTCTTTTCTTCTTCTTGAGGCTCTTGAACGAATAAGCCTTTAATGAAGCCTGCAATTTTAGCAAACAGTGACGGTTGAACTGCTTGTGCTTGTGGCGTCGCTGGAGCCGTTTGAACTGGCGCGGCTTGCGGTGCTTCAACTGGTGTCACAGGTGGTGGCGTTGCAGGTGCAGAAATACCTTTTAGAACAGGCTCATTCTTACTAATTTCAGATTTTAATAAGCGCGACTCGTATTCGTTATCTGCATCAGTTTCTTTCACTAACTCGTAGCTACTTGCGCTGACTTTATCATCGTTACGATGACGGATAACTTCATAATGTGGTGTTTCTAGGTTGACGTTAGGAACGATAATTACATGTACATCATGGCGTGTTTCAATGACACGAATTGCTTTGCGCTTCTCATTTAATAAGTAGGCAGCAACGTTCACAGGTACTTGTGCTTCGATTTGTGCCGTTGAATCTTTGATCGCTTCTTCTTCCATTAAACGAAGAATTGATAATGCTAATGACTCAGTACCACGAATAGTACCTTGACCGACACAACGTGGACAAATGTGAGTGCTTGATTCACCTAAACTTGGACGAATACGCTGACGCGACATTTCCATTAAGCCAAAGCGAGAAATACGACCAACTTGGATCTTAGCACGATCAACTTTGAGCGCATCACGTAATTTGTTTTCTACTTCACGTTGGTGTTTAACCGATGACATATCGATGTAATCGATAACCACTAAGCCACCAAGGTCACGCAAACGTAATTGGCGTGCAATTTCAACAGAGGCTTCTAAGTTGGTATTAAACGCTGTTTCTTCAATATCACCGCCTTTAGTTGCGCGGGCAGAGTTAATGTCGATTGAGGTTAATGCTTCAGTTGGGTCAATAACAATCGAACCACCAGAAGGAAGGCGAACCTCACGTTGGAACGCTGATTCAATTTGCGTTTCAATTTGATAGTGAGTAAACAGTGGTACTTCACCAGTGTATTGTTTAACACGGTTTAAGTAATCAGGGCGAACCACACTGATGTGCTCACGTGCACTTTCAAATACACGAGGGTGGTCAATTAAAATCTCACCAATATCGCGGCGTAAGTAATCGCGCATTGCACGAACAATCACGTTACTTTCTTGGTGGATTAGAAACGGAGCAGGGCGCGAACTAGCTGCTTCTTTAATAGCACGCCAGTGATTTTCAAGGATATCTAAATCGTATTGTAGTTCTTCAGAGGCTTTGCCGACACCAGCTGTACGAACGATAACGCCCATACCTTTTGGCATCGTCAACGATGAAAGTGCGGCTTTTAGTTGAGTGCGCTCTTCACCTTCTATACGACGAGAAATACCACCTGCACGAGGGTTATTTGGCATTAGGACTAAGTAACCACCGGCTAGACTGATAAAGGTAGTCAGTGCAGCCCCTTTGTTACCGCGCTCTTCTTTGTCGATTTGAACGATAACTTCTTGGCCTTCCTTAATCACATCTTTGATGTTAGGGCGACCTTTGAATGAATAACCGTCAGGGAAATATTCGCGAGCAATTTCTTTTAGCGGTAAGAAACCGTGACGCTCTACACCGTAGTCAACAAATGCGGCTTCAAGGCTAGGTTCAACGCGGGTGATAGTACCTTTGTAGATATTGGCTTTAGTTTGTTCATGACCAGGACTTTCAATGTCCAGATCATACAAGGTTTGGCCATCCACAAGGGCGACCCGCAACTCTTCAGATTGAGTTGCGTTAATTAACATTCTTCTCATGTTGGAAACTCTTCCATAAATGGTTGCCAAATGAGCAGTATTCTATTGATTCCGGTAGCCTTTCATACAGTCTCTCGACAGGGAGGCTAGTGCAAAACATTGTTAGGTTTTACCTAACTTAATCGATGAAAAATAATAAAATTTTACTCGTGTGCAGCAGTTCAAAACTAAAGCTAGCTCAACAGTTTAGCGTTTTTTAGTGAACACGCTAATTAAAGGAGGCTTAAAACTTACTCTGTCTGTGTACATTGGTTCAAATACAAATTATTTATGCATTGTGTTGCGAGTTACTCTTTAGCTAACAAATTACCTTGTGTGCCATCGTGTCTAATGGTCATCTATTTTTCACAAGTAATCTATCTTCAAAAGCCAGAATTGATGTTCTGGATGAGCTAAATGTTTTTTAAAGTGTCTCTTTTTGTGCATGAGAACACTGACGTTCTATTTAACGTTTTCAACACCGATATTGTCGGTGTGCTTTATAATCAATAACTCTAAAATCTTTTGCTCAGCGCAGTGTCGTCATCCCGACGATTTGCCTGTTTTTATTCCGGTAAAACCCATATTAACTGGTCATTTTTACAACGGTTTTTTAATGTAACGAACGTGTAAATCGAAATTTAGTGGGTTCGTAAAAATTTTTAAATATTTTTTGTTTCTTTGCTGGGACTAATTTTAGCTATTATTCGCACGGTTATTTGTGCAAACCGTGTTTTTAACTTAATGATATTACGTAACTTTTGCTACATAATTGCATAAAATTAGTTAATTAATAAACTTTCATTACGAAACATAACCAGAAAGAAGGCCTGATTATCCCACTAAACGAATTGAACTGCCACAATTCTTTACTAACAAATCAAACAAATAATACTAAAAATTGAAACAATTAAAAAAATGGAGCCTTTGCGAGATAGACCATGACGGTGAAGTGATTATTCGGTTACAATAGCCGCTATGACAGATATTCAAAAACAAGACGCGCCAAAAGTGCAGTTTGTCACTATTGATGACAATCATGCCGGGCAGCGCATAGATAATTTCTTAGTAACTTTTTTAAAAGGTGTTCCTAAGAGTAGAGTGTATCGAATTTTACGTAAGGGTGAAGTTCGGGTAAATAAAAAACGTATTAAGCCCGTATATCGTTTGGCTGATGGCGACATTGTGCGTATTCCTCCGATTCATGTGTCAGAAGAAAAAGCATTGCCAAACGCTAAACTCGAAAAAATTGCTTCATTAGAGAAGCATATTATCTTCGAAGATAAATATTTAATGGTCATTAATAAACCATCTGGCATCGCGGTCCATGGTGGCAGCGGCTTAAAATTTGGTTTAATTGAAGGGTTAAGAGCATTACGTCCCGATGCCAAATTTCTAGAGTTGGTACATCGTTTAGATAGAGATACCTCTGGTTGTATCTTAGTCGCTAAGCGTCGTAGTACATTGCGTGCACTACACGAACAACTCCGTGAAAAAACGGTTGAGAAAAATTATCTGGCACTTGTGCTAGGGCAATGGGATAAAGCAGATAAAGCTGTAAACGCACCATTACTTAAGAACACACTACAATCGGGAGAACGTATTGTCCGTGTGAATCCAGAAGGTAAAGAAAGCTACACTAAATTTAAGATTGTTCAACGCTTTGAAAATTGTACCCTAGTACAGGCGAGCCCTGTTACCGGCCGTACGCACCAAATTCGTGTTCATACCCTACACACTGGCCACCCAATCGCTGGCGATGACAAATATGGTGATCGTCAATTTGATAGTGAAATGAAAAAATCTGGCTTAAATCGCTTGTTCCTTCATTCGGCTAGTTTACGCTTCTTCCATCCGAACGAAGAAACTACAATGTTCTTTGAAGCGCCAATGGATGATTCCCTTAAAGCAACTGTTGCTGCATTAAGGAAAACATGAGTTACCAATTAGTGCTATTTGATTGGGATGGTACGGTGATGGACTCCATTGACCGTATTGTCTCCAGTGTAAAAACGGTTGCCAAACGTGCACAGCTAACTGAACCAACGGCAGATCAAGTACGAGATGTTATTGGTCTTAGCTTAGCACCAGCGCTTGAAGTTTTGTTTCCGAAAATCACTGAACATCAAATTAATCTACTACAAGGTTACTATCGTGACGAATATGAAGAGTATGACGATACGGCAACACCGATTTTTGATGGTATTGAGCAAGTCCTGCAATATTTTCAGCAGCAAAACATTCAACTTGCTGTCGCAACGGGAAAAACTCGTGCTGGGTTAGATAGGTTGTTAGAAGAGAGTGGTTTGAGTCACTATTTTTGCGATTCAATGACCGCCGATGAAGCTAAGTCCAAACCTGATCCTGACATGATCAATCGCTTAGCAGCGCGCCACAATATCGAAAAGCAACATATCTTAATGATTGGTGATTCTATTTTAGATATTGGTATGGCCAACAATGCCGGTGTTGACAGTATCGCCGTTAGTTATGGTGCCCACACTCATGAGAAGTTGAGTAAGCAGCAACCATTAGCCATTGTTGCCAAACCACAAGAAATTATTGATATCGTAAAAAGAGTCGGTCAACCAACAAAATAAACGTCCTCTTAAAGGTGTTTTGTTCTGGATTTCGGTCTTATTCTGATAGTGATAAAAATCGAGATTCCGGCTAAGAGCATGCCCGAATGACAAAAGTATCGTCGTTGCGGCAGTGTGTTAACCGGAATCTTATTACGCTTATGACTCATCCCAGCAGCAAAGGATTTCAAGAGGTCCTGAATAAAAGACTTTCAGGACGACGAACTCACTGTGTTTCTGGTAATGTTTCAGCCAAAGTCTATGGTTCTTCCGTTGTTCCGGCAGTGTGTTAACCGGAATCTTATTACGCTTATGACTCATCCCAGCAGCAAAGGATTTCAAGAGGTCCTGAATAAAAGACTTTCAGGACGACAAACTCCCTGTGTTTCTGGTAATGTTTCAGCCAAAGTCTATGGTTCTTCTGTCGTTCCGGCCGTGTGTTAGCCGGAATCTTATTCAGAGTGACAGCGTGTAAGTTTAGGGGAACGAGAAAGTTATTGCACCTGACAATGCTCTAACACTTCGATTCCTTGGTTATTTAACATTTCAATCAAGGAAATCAGCGGTAATCCAACTAATGTATTAGGATCTTTTCCGTCTAACTTTGAAAATAAGGCAATACCCAAACCTTCACTTTTGAAACTTCCTGCGCAATTATAAGGCTGTTCGGCATTAAGGTAGCCAGTAATCATTGCGTCTGATAGCTGACGAAAATGAACATTAAACGGCTCAACGATAACCTGATAAGTCTCTTCATCACTATTATAAAGGCACAAGCCAGTATAAAAAGTAATAACTTGATTGCTTGCCGCTTTCAACTGTTTAAAGGCCGCGTCAAAGTGATGAGGCTTCCCGACAATTTGCCCATTGATGACTGCGACTTGATCACCACCAATGATAAGACTATTGGCGTGATTAGCTGCGACTGCTTGAGCTTTGGCTATTGCTAAACGCTGCACTAAGGCTTGGGGAGATTCTTCGTTATGTGGCGTTTCATCAACGTTGGGACTAATACATTCAAAAGGGAGTGCAATTTTGTGTAGTAATTGCTGTCGAAACGGCGAGGTCGATGCTAATATAAGGGTCTTGTTCATAAGTATTGTTTTGACTGTTTTATAACCACTTTACGGTGGTTTTTGGCTGAATAGGCCTAAGTCTATCACGACAATAAAAAAAACAAGTGATTTTACTTATTTTCCTTTGACTACTCGAGTCATGATCTATAAGATGCGCGTCCATGCAACTAGTAAAGATACCTTTGACGATAGATCCAAAAAAAGCGGCTAAAATGCGTTCTGAATACTTCGGTAAGATAGAATCAGCAAATTTGCCGAGGTTATTGGATGCGTCCGCCGGATTCTGTAGCGATATACAGGTACAGTTTTCTTGTGACACTGACGAACAGGGCATTGTGACCGTAACAGGACATTCTCAAGCAGAAGTCTCGTTAATCTGTCAGCGTTGTATGGAAGAGTTTAACATCACTTTGCAAGTTGAATTCTGTTATTCACCTGTGACCGACCAGTCGCAGGAGAGTGAATTACCGGATGTTTACGATCCTGTTGAAGTGGACGAACATGGTCATATTGAAATCGCTAAATTGATCGAAGATGAATTTATTGTTTCAATTCCATTTTTTCCAATGCATGCCGTAGAAGACTGCTCTGTTAAAGAGCAAGACGTTACAGTAGGCGAAATCGACGACACGATTGAAGAGCGTCCTAACCCGTTCGCGGTGTTACAAAAATTAAAGAAGTAAGGTTTATCTAGGAGACAACCATGGCCGTACAAAAAAGTAAAAAATCTCGTTCAAGACGTGGCATGCGTCGTTCACACGATGCATTAACTGGCGCACAGTTAAGTGTTGATGCGACTACTGGTGAAACTCACCGTCGTCACCACATCACTGCTGACGGTTACTACCGTGGCAAAAAAGTAATCGAGCTATAATAGGCGATTATTTTGGATAATCTAACCCTAGCGTTAGATGCCATGGGGGGCGATTTTGGCCCCCAAGTGACAGTGCCTGCATCTATGCAGGCACTTGAACGATTCCCTCATTTATCTATTTCTCTGTTTGGTGATCAAAATGTTATCACTAAATATATCCCCGATTCTTTCGCTTTTCATGATCGCTTAACCCTAGAACATTGTACTGAAATAGTCACAATGAACGACCGTCCGTTGACTGCTGTGCGAAATCGCAGGGAATCCTCGATGCGCAAAGCTATTGATATGGTGCAGCAAGGGAACGCCAGTGCTTGTGTCAGCGCAGGCAATACCGGCGTACTAATGGCGATGGCCAAGCTAGTACTCAAAACACTTCCGGGTATTGACCGCCCAGCATTAGTTTCAGTCTTGCCTAGTTTAAATGATAAATCAGTTTATATGCTCGACCTTGGCGCCAATGTCAGCTGTGATTCAGAAACATTATTGCAATTTGCAGTCATGGGCTCTGTTATGGCAGAAAAAGTCGATAAGATTAGCCAGCCGCGTATCTCATTACTTAATGTTGGTGAAGAAGCGATTAAAGGTAATGACGTCGTTAAACAAACTGCTGAGCTGTTAAAACAAACAGCACAACTAAATTACATTGGTTTTATTGAAGGCGACCAGATTTTTAATGGCCAAACTGATGTGATTGTATGCGATGGCTTTGTCGGTAATATTAGTTTAAAAACGACCGAAGGTGTTGCTAACCTCCTCATTGAACACTTGCAACAAGCCAGTAAATCGAATTGGTCTATGCGAGTCTTATCACTAATTGCCAAACCCTTTCTTAAAAAAGTTCTCTGTAAGATGAAGCCCGACCAGTACAATGGGGCAAGTCTGTTAGGATTGCGCGGTATTGTGATTAAAAGTCATGGCAACGCTGATCAACAAGCATTCTTTAATGCTATCAAACAAGCAATATCAGAAGTTGAACAGCAAGTGCCAAGCAGGATCCAAGATAGTTTGGAATCTATTCTATTAGAAAAAATCTGTTAGGTTTTCTATGTATTCAAAAATTTTAGGCACGGGTAGTTATCTACCAAGCCAAACCCGTACCAATGCCGATCTTGAAAAGATGGTTGATACCAGTGATGAGTGGATTCAAGCCCGAACAGGTATAAGTGAACGCCGCATCGCTCCAGAATCTGAGTCTGTTGTTACGATGTCTCACCAAGCAGCACTAAAAGCTTTGGAAATGGCGGGAATTTCAGCCAGTGAATTAGACATGATTATTGTTGGCACAACCAGTGCTGATAATGCTTTCCCAGCAGCGGCGTGTGAAATACAAACCTTGTTAGGTATTGAGTCACCAATTCCATCGTTTGATGTAGCGGCAGCCTGTTCTGGTTTCATCTTCGCTTTAAGTGTTGCTGACCAATTTATCAAAACGGGCCACTCTAAAAAAATATTAGTGATCGGTGCTGATGTATTATCTCGCCTATGTAATCCTGAAGATCGTGGCACAATTATCTTATTTGGTGACGGTGCTGGCGCTGCGGTTATCGGCGCATCAGAAGAGCAGGGTATTATCTCAACGCACATTCATAGTGCGGGTAAACATGGTGATTTATTAAAAGCTAAATTACCACTACGCCAAACTGTTGCTGCTGAAGATGCAGAGCACTTCATCGAAATGAAGGGCAACGATGTGTTCAAAATTGCAGTGACGCAATTAAGCAGTGTGGTTACAGAGACGCTAGAAGAAAATGGCTTACAAAAGTCAGATATCGACTGGTTAGTACCACATCAAGCTAATTTCAGAATTATAAAAGCAACCGCTAAGAAGTTATCGATGTCTATGGACCAAGTCGTTTTGACTTTGGCTAAGCATGGTAATACGTCAGCGGCTTCTGTGCCAATTGCTTTAGATGAAGCAGTACGTGATGGCCGTATCCAACGTGGTCAGATGTTATTGTTAGAAGCATTTGGTGCAGGTTTTTCTTGGGGCTCAGCATTAGTTCGTTATTAATAAAGACTAACTGCTGAACATTCAATAGATAGTAAAAGGAAGATTCCATTATGTCGCAAACAGCGATTGTTTTCCCAGGACAGGGCTCTCAAGCTCTAGGTATGTTAAGTGATATTGCTGAGCAACACTCAGTAGTAGAAGAGACGTTTGCACAAGCGTCTAAAGTATTAGGTTATGATTTATGGGCGTTAGTTCAAAATGGGCCTGCAGACGATCTAAACCGTACTGATAGAACACAGCCTGCGTTACTTGCAGCAAGTGTTGCTATCTGGCGTGTATGGCAAGAGCAGGGCGGCGTTGCCCCCGCTTATCTGGCCGGTCATAGTTTAGGTGAGTATTCAGCACTTGTTTGTGCTGGCGCGATTGCCTTTGAAGACGCAATCAAACTCGTTGAGTTACGTGGTCAATACATGCTAGAAGCCGTGCCTCAAGGTGTTGGTTCAATGGCTGCAATTATCGGTTTAGCTGATGATGCTATCGCAACAGCTTGTGAGCAAGCAGCACAAGACCAAGTTGTATCTCCGGTAAACTTTAACTCTCCGGGTCAAGTTGTTATTGCAGGCCATAAAGACGCCGTTGATCGTGCTTCAGCTCTGTGTAAAGAAGCTGGCGCAAAACGAGCTTTACCATTAGCTGTTTCTGTACCATCGCATTGTTCATTAATGACACCAGCCGCTGAGAAGCTGAAACAACAGCTTGAAAGCATCGAGATCAATACACCTGTAATCCCAGTGATTAATAATGTAGATGTAGCGATTGAAACAGATAGCGCTCAGATTAAAGATGCATTAGTTCGTCAGTTATTCAGCCCAGTACGTTGGACTGAAACCGTTCAATTCCTAGCGGCTAATGACGTGACCACACAAATTGAAGTAGGTCCGGGTAAAGTATTATCGGGTCTTGCTAAACGTATTGATAAAGCAGTTTCAGGTGTAGCAACAACAGATGCTGCTAGCCTAGAAAAAGCATTAGCTTAAGAAATAAACGGAGTTAGGCAATGAGTTTTGATTTCTCAGAAAAAGTTGTATTAGTAACAGGTGCAAGCCGTGGTATCGGCCGCGAGATTGCACAATTGTTTGCTAATTCTGGCGCAACAGTTATCGGCACAGCGACAAGTGCTAGTGGCGCTGATCGCATTAGTGATTACCTAGGCGAAAATGGTAAAGGGCTCGTGTTAAACGTGACTGATGTTGATTCTATCAATGGCTTGTTTGATACAATCAAGAGTGATTTTGGTGCGGTTGACATCTTAGTTAATAATGCGGGTATTACGCGCGATAACTTAATGATGCGCATGAAAGATGATGAGTGGGATGATATTATCTCCACCAACTTATCATCTGTATTTAAAATTTCTAAAGCTGTATTACGTAACATGATGAAAAAACGCGCAGGTCGTATCATCAATATCGGCTCTGTAGTAGGCTCTTCGGGTAATCCGGGTCAAGCAAACTACTGTGCAGCAAAAGCGGGTTTATTAGGTTTTACTAAGTCTTTAGCACAAGAAGTTGCATCACGCGGTATTACAGTGAATACTGTGTCGCCAGGTTTTATCCAAACGGATATGACTGAAGAATTAAATGATGAGCAAAAATCAACGATCTTATCGAAGGTTCCAGCAAATCGTTTAGGCAAGCCAGAAGAAATTGCTTCAGCTGTTGCCTTTTTAGCCTCGGACATGGCTGGTTACATCAATGGTGAAACATTGCATGTAAACGGCGGTATGTACATGGGATAAGCTTAAATCTTAATTTAAGTTGCTAAAAATAAAAATTTAGGGTATTTGTATTCAACGTGAGGTTAACATCGGTAATATTGCCGTTAATTTTCTGGTTTGACCAGCATTTCAATAGTTGATTTGTTGCGTTAATCCTCTAAACTAGCCTCATATTTTAGATGTCTGTAACAAACAGGAAAAATTGCCATGAGCATCGAAGAACGCGTAAAAAAAATTGTAGTTGAACAACTAGGTGTTAAAGAAGAAGAAGTAGTAAGCGGAGCATCATTTGTTGATGATCTAGGCGCTGATTCTCTAGACACTGTAGAGCTAGTAATGGCTTTAGAAGAAGAGTTCGACACTGAGATCCCAGACGAAGAAGCAGAGAAAATCACTACTGTTCAAGCTGCTATCGACTATGTAAACAGCGCTCAAGGTTAATTTTACCCTTGAATACTAAAGGCGGCTTTTGCCGCCTTTGTTGTATCTGGTCTCCAATAAAACCAATCACACTAACATATTGTTCATTTACCCTCGTTACTAATCTGTTCAATAATTAATGTCATTGGTATAAATCAATAGCCTTTCTAGACCGAACTGTTTTGCATAGATATCGTATTTCTAGAGGCTTTATTATATTAAAGGTTTAACATGACAAAACGTCGCATTGTTGTTACAGGCATGGGAATGGTTTCGCCTGTAGGTAATACGGTTGCAGAAAGCTGGGAAAGTATCAAGCAAGGTAAGAGTGGCATCGCTAACATTACTGCATTTGACACTAGTGCTTTCGGTACTCACTTTGCTGGTGAAGTAAAAGATTTAGACATCAATGAGTATGTTGCAAAGAAAGATGCTCGTCGTATGGATAAGTTTATTCAGTTCGGCTTAGTAGCTGGTATTCAAGCGATTCAAGATAGTGAGCTTGAAGTGACTGATGATAATGCTGATCGTATCGGTGTGGCTATCGGTTCTGGTATGGGTGGTTTAGGCCTAATCGAGTCGACTCACAGTGAAATGGCTAAATCAGGCCTACGCCGTGTTTCACCATTTTTCGTTCCTGGCACTATCATCAACATGATTTCAGGTAACCTATCAATCCAATACGGAATGAAAGGCCCTAATATTGCGATCACTACCGCTTGTACTACGGGTGTACATAATATCGGTTGTGCGGCACGTATGATTGCTTATGGTGATGCTGATGTGATGGTTGCTGGCGGTGCAGAAGCAGCGACGACCGAATTAGGTCTTGGCGGTTTCGGTGCTGCAAAAGCCTTATCAACCAACAATGATAATCCTCAGCAAGCTTCACGCCCATGGGATAAAGACCGTGACGGTTTTGTGATGGGTGAGGGTGCTGGTGTGATGGTACTTGAAGAGTACGAACACGCAAAAGCACGTGGTGCTAAAATCTATGCTGAGCTAACCGGCTTTGGTATGAGTGGTGATGCATACCACATGACGTCACCTCCTGCCGGTGGTGACGGTGGCGCAGCGGCCATGAGCAATGCGATTAAAGATGCTGGTATTGAAAAAAATACTATTGGTTACATCAATGCACATGGCACGTCGACTCCTGCTGGTGATAAAGCTGAAACTGCAGCGGTTAAGTCTGTATTTGGCGATCACGCATACAACTTAGCTGTTAGTTCGACTAAATCAATGACGGGCCATTTACTAGGTGCCGCAGGTTCAGTTGAAGCTATCTTCACGGTGTTAGCGCTTAAAGATCAAATCTTACCGCCAACAATCAACCTTGATAACCCAGATGAAGGTTGTGACCTTGATTACGTGACCGACGGGGCGCGTAGCACTAACCTAGACCATGCTGTATGTAACTCATTCGGCTTTGGTGGCACGAACGGTTCATTAGTATTTAGTAAGGTTTAAGCTTTTTTACAAACGTAATGCTTGAAAAATAAAGCCCACGAATTACCTAGCTGTGATTCGTGGGCTTTTTGTTTATATAAGATGTGTATCACGTAATTATCAGAACCTGTAAAGCTCGATGGCAAATAAAGGCTGTAATAAGCCGTGATAATAACAGCCAGTAACCACTGCGCAGTGGACTACAATACAGAGCCATTGCCACACTTTATATGATACTTTTTGTGATTTATGCCTAAGTGACGCTTGGGCTAGTAATGCACCGGGCCAGCCACCAAGTAACTCTAACGCGTGTAGAGTGTTTTCCGCAGTGCGATAGCGGTTGTGAATGGCCGCTCGCTTATCAATGGCAAAGCTGATGAAGGTGACTGTGGACATGACCAAATAAGCCAATGTCAGCACTTGCGGGAAGTGCTGAAAATAAGTAGCAACTAACAGGGCTATGCTTAGCATCAAGATTAAGAAATACAGCAACGTTGTTAAGTTACTAGTTTTACCTGAACTATTTGCCATGCTGTTTCGGGGCCTTTAACGCATGCCAAAATAAATGAAATGCACTGTCGCGATAGTGGATATCTTCTTGTACTGATTCATTGTCTATAAACAGTTGGCATGTGCTAAAAAACTGCGCATGGCAATGGTTGATAATTAACTCAAGTGGTAAGTTTGCAAGAACATTCTGCTCAATACCTTGGTTAATTAACTGCATGATTTGACTGAGCTCTTGAGTCATTGTCAATTCACGTGTTGGGCGATCAAGCATTTGTAGCGAACTCACTTGCTGGCAAAATTGCAGTTTCTTAGGCTGTGCTATCGCCCAGTCCAATGCACTGTTCCACAGTGCCTTAGCTTGTGCTTCAATCGCTGTATCAGTGCAATGGCTCGATGAGAGCACTTCTGCGAGTTCTTGTTTTATTGCAATATACAACGCAAGAACTAACTCTTCTTTCGTTGTAAAATGATGAAACAACGTTCCATTCGCGACCCCAGCATGGCGTGCAATGGATGCCGTTGAGGTGCCATGAATACCTTGCTCGCTAAATAACACTAAAGCACTGTTAAGTAATTTATCTTTTTTGCTTAAGCTCATTGTAACTCCTAGCGCATAAATATTTTAAGCATCAAACGCTGAATCCAGCCACCATAAGGAGGGTGGACCAATTTACCTGTGTTTAACTTGCCGCGTTTGAGCACTGTTTTAGCTTTAGAAAACGTTAAAAAGCCTTCGTGACCATGGTAGTGGCCCATCCCAGATTCGCCAATGCCACCAAAAGGCGCGTCATCAGCAGCAACGTGAAATACTGAATCATTGATACAGACCCCACCAGAGTGAGTATGAGCAAGAATGTGTTGTTGGGTTAAATGGTCAAAACTCATGATGTATAGTGCGAGCGGGCGAGGCTTATCATTGATGTATTCAACACAGCTGTCTAGTGAGGTATAGCTTACGATAGGCAAGATTGGCCCGAAGATTTCCTGTTGCATAATCAGCATATCTTCGCTGACATCGGTCACAAGCTGTGTTGGCATATGACGCGACTCTTTATCCAGCGGGGCGTCGATAGCACTAGTTATATTTGCTCCTTTTTGTTGAGCGTCTTCTAACCATGAAATTAATCGCTGATGTTGCGCGGCGTTGATAACATTGGCAAAGTCATTACTGAGCGTTTTTTTACCATACATTTTTTGAAATTGCTGTTTATACTGCGTTACAAATTCTTCAACTTTATTTTCGGGACAGAAAATATAATCTGGAGCGACACAAATTTGCCCAGCGTTCAAACTTTTACCGAAAATCAGACGTTCAACAGCAGTTGCTATCGGCATGTCAGGAGCGATAATCACGGGTGATTTACCGCCAAGTTCTAGAGTTACTGGAGTCAGGTTATCCGCGGCAGCTCGCATAACATGTTTACCGACAGCCGTTGAACCCGTGAAAATTAAATGATCGAACGCTAGTTGTGAGAATTTGGCGGCAATATCGGCTTCGCCTTCAACCACCGCGACTTGATCGACTGTAAATACTTCACCAAGTAATGTAGTTAACACTTTATTTGTGTGCGGTGTGAATTCAGAAAGCTTAATCATCGCATGATTTCCCGCTGCAATGGCGGTGATTAATGGTCCAACCGATAGCATCACTGGGAAGTTCCAAGGCACCATGATACCGATCACGCCTAGTGGCTGATATTCCACGCTAACGCTTGCCGGAGCTAATAACAAACCAGCGTGGCGTCGTTGTGGTTTCATCCATTTCTTAAGCTTCTTTAAAGTGTAATTAATATTCATGACACAAGGTAGTATATCTGCCACTAACGTATCGTGCGCAGGGCGCTGACCATAATCTTGGTTTAGCGCATCGATTAAAGGTTGTTGGTGTTTGAGTAAGGCGGCTTTTAATTGTCTCAGTTGCTTTACCCGTTGCTCATAGCTCGTGAGTGGGTTTTGTTGATATGCTGCTTGTTGCTGACAGAGCAGTGACGGCAACGACACTGCTGTTTGTTTTTGAGAAATTTCATTTGACTCAACGGAAATTGCAACACTCATAAATACCCCTTTATCATTATCTTTAAAACTGACTGGTCAGTCGGTTTTTGTAGTCTGGCGTAAGCAGTCGCTAATTACAAGCCTAATTTTTCAACAATAGTGATAATCGAAGGAAGTTTTGGAAATAGATCACAAAAAGTGACTAAAATATGACGACGGATGCAACCCGAAAGTCCCTGCTTTTACTAGTTGGATTCAATAATAAAAGCCATAGCAAGGCATTTATTATCATATAATAGTTGTTCTATATAGATAATAAATAATGTTGCTATTACTTATTTAGGTTTAAGGCCGTTTCTTTGAGGTGAGTGAAGGGCCTCTTGAAATGTACTTGTTACGAAGTTGCTCTAATTCACCTTGTACCATCATTTGTTCAAATAACATTTTTATTCTCGCCGCTGGTAACACAGCTTGGCTGCTATTTGAATATTGAATCCAAGGGGTGCGCTGAGAAACGATAAGTGGTTTCCCAAAAAAGTTTGGCTTCTTATTTAAGGCAGCAGCCGCTGCCAATAACGGGTCCATAGGGCCAATAATTGCATCTACACGACTTAAACTGAGCATTCTAATACCTTGGTTAAAATTGGTCACTTGGTGTTTTAGAATATCTGGGTCATTGTCTATATCATCACTAAATTTAGCCCCACGTAAATAGGCGATGGTTTTTCCTTTTAACGATTCTATTGAGCTAAAATGTGTACCTTGTTTTGCTAACACGACATTATTTAATGGCGGCAATGGCGCAATGTAAGTCACATAGTCTTCTAGTTCCTTATAACGAAACATTATGGTTAAATCGATGGAGCCCGTTTTTAAGTCATGCATTATGCGTGCGTAGGGTGCAATATGATTAACAGGAGTCAGCCCAGCCCGTCGAAGTAAAGAGTTAGCGAGATCAAAATAAATACCACGCGGTGGTTTGTCATCAATAATGCCATAAGGGGCAATGGCGATGGTGCGAACTTTGATTGGCTGTTGAATATCGTAGGCAAGTGCAACGGAACAGTTAACTGTGCTCAGGTAACTTAATAAAACAAAAGTGATGAGAGTAAAGAATTTTAATTTCACTTAGCAAAGACCTTTAGCAACAAAAATTTTTGATGAACCATATTGTTGGTTCAGTCACTCTAAGTCTATCAGTTACTCACTTATTATTCACGGCTCAAAATCTAATTCCCTCCTTGTAAACAGTCGATAGTAAGCAAGACAGACCTAATAAACACTCTTTTGGTGTTGTTTGGTAAATTCCTCAGTTTTAAGCTTGTTTGTAAGGTGAAAATAGTCATAATAGCCTTCACAATAAGTATATTAATTCAGATAAAGACGCTTAAATAGCAACGATGAGGGCTTAATGAAGTATATCGGTAAGACTAATTTCCAACATTCACAACAACAAAAAGTTGGTGTGTTGCTAACAAATCTAGGTACACCAAAGGAACCGACTAGAAAGGCATTACGGGTTTATCTTAAAGAGTTTTTGTCTGATCCTCGGGTTGTCGAAGCACCGCGCTTATTATGGTGGATGGTATTAAACTTTGTCATTTTAACAATCAGACCTAGCCGTTCTGCTAAAGCTTATCAAACAGTATGGACTGAGCAAGGTTCTCCATTATTGCTTCATACCAAGGCGCAAACAGAAAAAGTAAGAGCTCAACTTGTTGAGACTTATGGTGATAATGTAGTGGTTGAATTCGCTATGCGTTATGGTCAGCCATCTATCAGCGACACATTAGATCGCATGCTTGAGCAAGGTGTGACTAAATTAGTCGTGTTGCCGCTTTACCCGCAATACAGTGCAACAACAACAGCCTCAACCTTCGATGCTATTGCTGCAGATTTTACCAAGCGTCGTGCGATCCCCGAATTACGCTTTATTAGTCATTATCATGATAAATCTGCCTATATTGAAGCTTTAGCACAAAAAGTCGAACAGTACTGGCAAGAACATGGCCGCGCTGATAAGTTGATTCTATCTTACCACGGCATCCCTAAACGCTATTTAATGCAAGGTGACCCTTATCATTGTGAATGTTATAAAACGTCACGTTTATTGGGTGAACGTTTGGGGTTAAGCAGTGAAGAGTATCAAACAACTTTCCAATCACGCTTTGGCCGTGAAGAGTGGTTAAAACCTTATACTGATCACACTTTGCAAGCATTGCCTCAGCAAGGTGTTAAATCAATTCAAGTGATATGTCCTGGTTTTTCGGCTGATTGTTTAGAAACCATCGAAGAGATAGGCATCGAGAATCGTGATTACTTCTTAGAGGCGGGCGGTGAGCGATTTGAATATATTGAGGCACTTAATAGCGATGATAATCACATCGATGCACTTGTCTCGATTGTTGAAGAAAACCTCCACGGTTGGACGAACCATCAACATGATGCTCAAACTTGCTTAGAGCAAGCTAAAAAATTTGGCGCTCAACGTTAGTTCATTTGTGTCACACTAATCAATTATTAGAGTGACACTTTCTTGCTGATTTCACGTACAGCCATAAAGGTATCTGATTACCATGTATCCTCTCGATTACATTGAACCCGTGTTTAGGCCACCCAGTGAGTGGAAAAGCTTAATCTTGCAAGTCACCAATGGGTGTTCTTGGAATCGTTGTACATTTTGTTCTATGTATACCGACGAGCAAAAGAAGTTTAGGCCAAAGAAGATTGAGTTAATTGAGCAAGAAATTATTACTATTGCACAATCTGGCCTTCCAACCAGCCGCGTTTTTTTAGCCGATGGCGACGCGATGATGTTGCCATTTAAACGCTTAAAACAAATTTTAGTCTTGATTAAGCAGCATCTTCCGCAGGTAACACGTGTCTCGAGTTATTGCTTACCTAGAAACTTGAGTAATAAAACAGTGGATGAGTTGAGCGAACTACAATCTTTAGGGTTAAAGTTGCTTTATGTTGGCTGTGAAAGTGGCGATGATGAAGTACTCACACTGATTGATAAAGGCGAAACCTATCAATCGTCAGTTATTGCGCTGAACAAAATTAAACAAGCTGGAATGAAAAGCTCGGTGATGATTTTAAATGGCTTAGGCGGTCCTGAGCTATCGGAACAACATGCACTGAACTCGGCGCGTTTGATGAATGAAACTCAGCCGGACTATTTATCGACACTCGTGGTAAGTTTTCCTTTTGGTGAACAACGTTTTGCAGACAACTTTACAAAACAACACTATCAGCCATTTAGGCAATTAACACAGCCTGAGCTATTTCATGAAATGGAAATGTTATTAGAGACGCTTGAGCTGAACAAAACCATTTTCCGTTCAGATCACGCCTCTAACTATTTAGTGCTTAAAGGTATTTTAGGCAAAGATAAGCAAACACTTTTACAAAAAGTGAAAGCAGCACAACGACAGCCGGGCTCCATTGCATTGCGCCAAGAGTGGCAACGAGGCTTGTAGAATCTGCTCAGTCATTGCTATGAAACTAATGTTATTTAGGGCTGATTTTATGTCTAGCTTCTCATTAGCGACCATTATGTTGATCGGCTGTTAGGTAAAACAAACAATCGGCCTTTGCTATCTCGGCGATAGTGGTTGCCATAAACACCTTAAGGTGTTTTGCACATAATAATTGATTGCCTTTAACACAGAAGTAGTCAGAAATCAGGTCTTCCCCCTCATCACCAATGAGCGATAAATTGGCTAAGCCTAAATGATCAACCCACCCAAGTAATTGCCCTTGAGTAGCGCTGCCATAGTTAAACTGTTCAATGGTGGATTTTAGTGTGACCCCATCAAATCCTTCATCATGCTCGCTGTAGGCCAGCTCGACGTCGTCATTAATAGTTAGGCGTAACGGTTTAGAAATAATATCAATTGATTTTTCTTGGTGTGGTTTATTAACATCCTCACAGCGACTAATGAGTTTAAGACCATGATAAGCCACGTGATGAGCTTGTTCATCATTACTGCCACCACATTCAATGGTAATGATTGGGCAACCAAAGTCTTGCTCCATCAACGCACCTAAATGGATACCCGATAGAATCATGGTTTGGCAGAAGTAAGAGGCCAGCGCTAATACATTGGATGTCAGCAGTGGGCTAACTGCAAAGGCTGGCCCAGAACCAGATGTGTTATGAAGGTCGATCACCAATTCTGGACTCACTTCACTGATAGCCTGTTTAATTAGCGCAGCGCGCAGCCCATAATCAACCGGCGTTGGTTTAGTGAAGCAGCGATTAATATCTTTGCCACCTTCAAGGTAACGGTGTGATAACAATGGCTTCGCTGTCGCGGCTTCAACAGAGCAAATAATAAAACGCATATTGGTTAATGGGACTGGCTGCTGTCCCTGATTTGTTAGCCAGCGATGAATGGCAATCAGGCCTGAGGGCTCATTGCCGTGCAACAATGTCGTGAATACTCGGCATCGGCTGGGATCTTGACCTTTGATATCGATGACGGTTGGGCAGGTTAACGATAAGAGAAATTGCTGATAGTCTGCGCCTAATATCACTTGCTCAGGATCGCTCAAATAACTGACCTCATTAAAATCTATGTCCATTGTTGCTCCCATTCGGTCACAGGTTGTTCGGATTGATTAAATTGTAAGTAAAGCTGCACTAAATGACGACAGGCTTGCTCTTTATTCATCGTTTGTTCGAGTGCTGTTAGTGTTTGTTTTTGCCAAATCGCCCCATTGATTTTTCGCTCGAGTCGCTGTTCAATGATCCTCAAATAATAATCCACTTCACTAATATCAACGCCTAAGCTCTGTAAGCCTTGCTCTGCAATTATGAATAAAGCAGTGATGATATCCCTTATAGGGGTTATTTGTGGCTTGTTTGGGTGGCGTAATGGCCACAGTAACTGAGCATCAAGTCCATGTTTCGCGGAACGATAAAAGTTGTATTGAGCAAATTTAAAAGGGATCACGCACAGTAACCGCTCGACGTTATTGGCTAACCCGTTCGCTAAGCCTATGGCAAACGCTGCCGTGGCAAGCATATCAACATTCGATGGCCCGGCGGGTATTGCTCTAAACTCGAGCCGAATATGGCCATTTCCGTCAGGACAGTACACGGGGCGTAGCCAAGGCCATATAGTGCCTAGATGGGTGACTAATTCACTAAGTTTAGGAAGCCCATCGTCTGGAGCATCATCATTTAATTGAGGGATCAATGGCGGGTACAACGCCACTGCCTGAGCAAACAGCTCCCAAGGGCTATGCCTTAACCAGCCGTGCCCGAAGCTAACACGCGCTGAGCGAAATAAATTAGCTGCTTGACGTCTGACATCGATAGACTGCTTAAATAATGCAATACGGGTTTCATCCCATAGTTGATGGCCAAGTAAAATAGGAGAGTTAGCACCAATGGCTGTGACTAAAGGCAGCGTTAATAAAGCTGCATTATACACGTCACAAAAGCGCGAGTAGGGCACCATTAAATGACATTGAAAGGAAGCATTGGCTCCCTCTGAAGAAATATCCTTAAAGCGAGTATTTAAGGGCTCTTTACCATCAATATTTATTTTAAAAGATCCGTGACGTTGTTGATATAAGTGCTTTGCAAGGCAATGGTAGCGGGGGATATCGGTCATATAATCTACGGTTAGGTGCTTTTTATTCAGGGTCGGGAGAATGCCAATCGCTAGCGCTTGCACTCCACACTTATTGGCAGCTTGGTTAATGTGATGAGTCTTACTGATAAGCTCTTGTTGTAATTGGCTAAATGGTCGTCCATGTTGTAAAACGGGGCTAAGGTTAAGTTCTAAATTAAACTGATTGAGCTCGGGTTGTAGCTGAGAATCTTGCAATTGCGCGATAAGTTGTTGATTACTACAACTTGGTTGGGCTTGTTCGTCAATTAAATAATATTCTAGCTCTGCCCCCATTTTTAAGGGGTCGTGTCCAAATGTTGGCTGACTGATAACACCCGCTAATTGTTCAAGCTGACTATCTAAACGCTGTTTGAACTCGGTAAATTGAGTTTTGGTGAATTGCCGATGGTGGATTGTTCTACCCATAATAGCCCCACGATTGCTACTGTTGATAGCCATTTGACCGTTTTAATGGGCAAAACACTAACAAGCGTTATGCTCTTTCGCTGGCTATTCTTTTGTTACTCTTTTATTAGCATGGCAGACTTTATCGAAAATAGATGTTGATTTTGGTCAATAAATAGTCACTAACGGTAATCGAGATCAAATTATTCTTTAAAAATTAGCTGGTAACTCAAACCGAGGTGATCGCTTCCGGCAACATAGAATGTATTAAAATCATTGATTATCAGATGGCTGCTAATTAAGCAGTGATCGATGGGAATGCCCGTAATTGCGCCCAAGCGCTTAAACGAGTCTTTAGGGTGCCAAGAAGCATACAAGCCCACTTTTGAGATACAAGGTGTTAATTTAAAATGTTGTGGAAAGTGGCTTGACCATGGCGTTGTATTGAAATCGCCAGCCACCAACATTGGTTTTAAGGCATGTTGCTCAACCACCGTTTGTAGGTTAGCCAGAATAAAGTTTCTTCGTAGCCAATTCTCCTGATTGCGTGCAGAAGGGGGGTGAAGCATTATCAGCTGTAATGGTCGTCCGTGTTGTTGTACCTCCATCGTGATAACAACACCTTTTCCGGGCAATATCTGTTCAATAACAATGTTATTAAGTGGGAAACGACTGATCACTCCCATACCATCTGGAAAACCAGCGTTATCTTTGGCCCCATAATGATAAAACTCAGGTAAAAGGCTTGAGAAATACTGATGTTTCTTTTGATTTACTTCAAATAGCAAATACACATCCGCTTGGTGATCACTCAACTGCTTCAGAGCTTGTGATAAGTGGACATTAAAATAACTCAAATTCGCTTGGACGATATGTAATTTTTTGCTGTTTTTGCTAGACACCGTAGGGCTTTTAATGAGGAACTGATAATTTTGAATCAAAAAAGTGCTTAGTATTAATGAACACATCAATAATGAAAAAAGGCGACTCCAGAAAGTTAAGCATAAACTAAAGATGAGACCAACAATGGCATATTGAACTTGAAAGTGACTTAGTTGATCTAAAAGAAAATACTGTCCAGTCATTTCTAAACTGGGAAGTAACAGTAAGCAGAGTGTTATGAACACTAAAAGTGTGATGATATGTTTCACAAATCCCTCCAGCAATAATTCTTTGAGTCTAGTTCAACTAGATAAAATTGCTCAGGTTTTTTATGAGATAGGCCATGTTACAGAATGGTTTTTACAACGAAGCCTCAGAATATGAGTTATGCCCAGAGGCTTCGCTGGTTATCGTTTAGTGACACTAAAATAGTGATACTCGATCAATTAAGGCTTATTTGATGACCTTAGCGATTGATTGAGCCAAGTACTCTACATTGGTTTTACTAATACCAGCAATGCTGATACGGCTAGAATCCACCATATAAATACTGTAGTCATTGATCAGGGTCGCGACTTGCTCAGGGGTAATGCCGAGGAAAGAGAACATCCCTGATTGACGGGTAATAAAGCTAAAATCACGCTCAACGCCCTGTAGCTTTAAGTGTTCAACCAATAATTGGCGGTTTGTGGCAATACGATCACGCATTTGAGCAAGCTCTTGATGCCATTGGCCAGTGAGCTCGTCAGAGTTTAAAATCGTGCTAACAATAGCCGCGCCATGCGCTGGTGGCATAGAATAGATACTACGTACCACAGATAAAGCCACAGAATAGGCAATATCAGCCACATTGCTGTTTTTAGCGACTAACGTAAAGCCACCGATTCGTTCACGATAAAGACCAAAGTTTTTCGAACAAGACGTACACAACAAGACTTCATCGAGTTCTTTAGCCATTAAACGTGGCCCGTATGCATCTTCTTCCAGTCCTTGGCCAAAGCCTTGGTAGGCCATATCAATCAGAGGAGTGAAGCCCTTTTCCTTGGCTAAAGCGGTGACTTGTTGCCATTGTTCTTTGGTTAAGTCCATACCACTTGGATTGTGACAACAAGCGTGAAGTAATACGATATCACCTGCAGGTACATTGCTTAATGCGCTAAGCATGCCGTCAAAATCTAAGCATTTATTTTCGTAATCATAATATGGGTAGCTAGCGATGTTTAACCCAGCCGCACTAAACAAGCCTTCATGGTTGGCCCATGTCGGATTACTTAGCCAGATGGTAGCGTTTGGTTTACAGGCTTTAATAAATTCGCCAGCAACACGTAATGCACCAGTACCGCCCGGTGTTGACAGAGTGCGGCTGCGATTTTGACTAATCACATCGTGCTCACCAAAAACAAGCTCGCTGATTAAGCGGTTAAACTCTGGTTCACCCGTTGGGCCGATATAAATTTTTGATGTTTCGTTATCAATACGGAACTGTTCAGCGGTTTTAACGCAGGCAAGGATTGGCGTGTGGCCTGCATCGTCTTTGAATACACCAACACCCAAGTCGACTTTGTTTGGGTTAGTGTCTTGGCCATAAGCTTTTAAAAGGCCTAAGATAGGATCTGCTGGCAGCGCCGACAAGTGTTCTAACATAATGAATTTCCTTGCTGAATCTTTTTCTATAATCAAGAGTCAATTAATTTAACGCAGATTACCTTAGCTGCATAGAGACTAAAGTAACTTATTTTTAACATTAACTGTAAATAGGCGGGAAAAAGTTTACAGTTAATGGGATAAAAGGCCGTGAGTGTAAATTAAATCGCACTTGAACGTAGGCAAGCCCGTCAAGTGCACGTTTTGTGACCCCCATTATTATTTAAATAAGAGTTATAACAGTATTAACTAACTTCTTTTTCAATGGCGTAAATATCATCATCGATTAATTCGATTTTTGACTCAAAGATGGCACGCGCATCATGGAGCCCTCGATTGTAATAATATCCGCCAACTTCTTTTGAAAAGAAGTCTAAAAGAAACTCTGCATCAAATTGACCAATCTCTTGTTGAAGCTCTGCCTCAAAATACGATTGAAGCTTTTCAACGATGGCCTCTTTTTCTTGATTTGTAAATTCAACATCTGACATTTATAACAATTTTCCTTAGGTATATAACATTACATATTTTTGACAAAAAACGCTCACCGCTTTGCTACTATCAAATGAAGCAATACAGTGAATAGAAAGTCAATGATTGTGGGGTTCTGTTTCGTTAAGTAGTATTTTTTCGTTCAGCAGCATCGATTAGCTTTATTACTTCTTCAGGCTCCAACTCTAGAATAAAACCTGTCCACCATGCAATAAACTTGGTTCGCCACGCTTCAACTTCAAGGGTAAAACGATAAGTTCCTGGCGTCGATGGTGCATAGATTTCATCCAACGTCTTTGCGATGTCTGGGTATAAGCTATTCACTAAATCAAATGTGCTGCTTTTCATGGTTTTTCTAACTTGAACTATTTCATCAATGTTTTCAAAAAATAATCGATAGTTTTTGATTTCATTTTTATATTTTTCAATTTCAGGTTTATGCAACTCTTTGATAAGCGATTTATTAAACTCTCCACCAATCTCGTTAAGATAGCCTTTTAAAAACGTTCGTCTTTTACTCGGACTATTCCACTCGTCAAGCTCATCAGGATCTAGATTTAACGTAACTACGATAGATATCTCGTGCACTAAGGCTTTGGGGATCTCGAGCTCGTTATCTAAAAAGAGCTGACCTAGCGCGATAATCTCATTGCTATAGTCCAAGTCATCACTGGGTATTTTCCCGTCATAGTAGATATCCTTATAAAAGCGATAAATTTTTTCGGCTCCCCAGCGTTGAATATTATCTGCAATAAAATCATCCCATTGGGTTTTAAAATCTAGCGCGTCATCATTACCTAAAGCCGTTTCATCCCAAGCACCCATCGTATCTCCTTATTCGTTTCGTATGTTTCAAAAACAGCTGAACTGGCGAGGTTAGCAGAACATATAATTTACTATGCAATGTTGGTCACGGCAAACAGTAATCCGCTTGAAACGATGAAACACATCGAGCCCTTAATTGTTTGTATTTAAATCTATTTAATACGAACTTAAGCATACTTATGTAACTTATTTTGACCGTGATACCCCTAAGACAATAGCTAATGGCCGATGTTATTACGCGGCAACCATAGGCTAACCTTAATGCTAGTTTTTTAACGACAAGTCCGAAAATGAGACTAAGAGGCCTAAAAAAGTCCGTTACCGGACATCGGTGGGGTTATAAAATAAAAATAACACTATAATCAACTGAAATTTAAGGGAATATTGTATTGGCTCAGACTTTGCTTAGGTTTAGACCTTGCTAAGAAAGGCTTAACATCTTCAAAACGATTTAAGAACAATAAAAGTGTCAATACAACAAACAGGAAAGTTTATGAATGAACTTATAAAAATGATGTCTATCGGTTTATTTGCGGTATCAGTTTCAAGTCAAGCTCAGGATATTACAGTCACGACTGACGAAGGCTTTGAGCTAGCAGCAAGTTATTACCAAAGTAATACCACAAGTAATCGTGGCGTTTTGTTATTACATCAGTGTAATTACAATCGAACTATGTATAACGAGATCGGGCAGCAATTGTCGAACCGGGGGATTCATGCATTAAGCCTAGACTTTAGAGGCTATGGTGACAGTGCCAAGGGCAAATTCACACAAGCAAAAGTTGAAGCATTACCAAGAGAAGAGCAAACAAAAGTTTTACAAGAAATGTATGCTCATTGGCCTCAAGACGTGCAATTAGCTTACGATACACTAAAAAGTAAAATGCCAAAAGAGAGCATCGTTGGGGTTGTTGGTGCAAGTTGTGGTGGCTCTCAAGCAATTACATTAGCGAAAAATAACTCGGTTAATGCAATAGCTTTCTTTTCTTCAGCTCAACGAAAGGAAAATATTACTCACTATAAGAATAACCTAGCTGATAAACCCACGCTGATTATTGCCTCAGAGAAAGATACCCGCACTTATGAAAGTGCTCAACAATTGTTTACTGCGTCGACAAACATGAGTAGCAAATTGATTTCTTATAAAGGCAGCGAGCATGGCTATCCGTTATTAGATAGCGATACCATGTTAGGCAGTAATATCGTCAATTGGTTAGACAATCATTTAGTAAAGTAGCTTTGGCTGCCAGTTTACACATTAATGCATCATGTATTATGTATATTAAGGGGGCACTGAACGTGTCCCCTGTTGCTTGTCACTTTGAATGTTAACCGTCAACTTGCTCATATAACTCTAATGGAAGTCCGTCGGGGTCTCTAAAAAAAGTAAATTTTCGCTGGGTAAATTCATCTATCCTAATGGGCTCTACATCCAAACCATGAGCTAGCAGGTAATCTCTAACGCACTCGACTGACTCGACATTGAATGCCAAATGCCTTAAACCAAGCGCTTCTGGAAAACTTGGCCTATCAGGTGAATTAGGAAAAGAAAATAGCTCAATTTGGCCACCATCGGGTAACTTTAAATCGAGCTTAAAGGAGTCACGCTCTTCTCGATAACTTTCAGCGATCACTTCGAGGCCAAGAATTGAGGCATAAAAATGCTTAGATTTTTGATAATCTGAGCAAATGATAGCGACGTGATGGATAGATTTGAGCACAGAATCTCCTTGTTTTCTAATTGCTTGCGTTATGTTTCACTGTAACCGTTTGATAGTTTCACATGGCAATGGCCATCAGGGCTAGGTTTAACAGAAATGCTATCGGCGACAAATACACGGTCAGAAAAAGTCATTTTTACTTTGTTGTTTGAATCGTCCTCAAAGGTTGCTAATTTCACCTCACAGTTTTTGAGGGTTAATTCATTGATGTTGTTCTGTTGTAACCCGGTGCTATCTTCTGTCTGTCGAGTTGTACCAGCGATTATGGTTATATGTCACTTTAATGATTTATTGGGGCTTGTTTAAGACTTTGTTTATAAAATATTGAGATGTTAAAAGTTAAAAAAGATAGTACGGTTGCCTCCGGCATCATCTGCATTGTTTGAAACAAAAGCTGAGCTTAATCACTTAGATTATTCATCACTGGCCCCACCTCACTATTTATTATAAAGGGAAGGGCTCTGGGCTTGTCCAACACCCGAATGAGGTGACGGCTACGAGACACCGATGCTTGTCTGTTATGTGTTTTATTCACCAAGCCATTTGAATTTGGCTTCTTTAATTATTTTTATAAATTCAGTCTTGGTAATTTTACCACTTGCCAAATCATCTTCAGCTGGCCAAGCAACTTTTTGATACTCGTTTTCTATAGCAGCAAGAATATAACCTAGTTCTCTTTCAGTGATATTTTCTTTATGGAAATGATGCATCGCGAGTTTCTTATTCCACAACTCACCTTCTGGCGGTGAGGGTAAAGTGAAATCAAGGGTTAGAAGCCTGTCATCTGATATTGTAAACCCTTTTGCTATAGAGTCTTTAGCACACTCATAAAGCATATAATCAATAGAGTCTTGAAGGCCGTAAAAGTGCCAGTCAAAACCAGCTTTACAACCACCGATGACTTCACCGTCTTTATCAGTAATATCGATGACTCTTTCGGCACAACCTGAAAGACAAAACAAGATGACAACTGCTCTTAACAAATTTTGAAACATCAAATGAACTCTTCTAAATACATAACGCTGCAGGAAATGTGGGTTATACTTGGCTAAATTAGCGAGGAACGAGCGCCAGCGCAGTTGTTCGTGCTTAATCCAGACTGGCCACCTGTCAGTGGTCTATCACTGGAGCACTCGCAATGAACACTGCCGAACAACAATGCTTTAATCCCCTTTATCAACAACATCTTATCAACCTTTGCTTGCTAGGTAAACGCCCATCACCCATGGGGGCTTATATTCGCGCGGGGCGTCGTATAACAGAAATAAATAAAAGACAGGCATAATCATATCACCAAAATTACAAGCTCAGTGAGAAGGGTGAAATTCCTGCCTGCCCCTTAATTATTCGATTCTTGTTTGTTATGTGCTCATTGTGTGAGCCTTAATTTAAAAAGTTAACAGCATATCATTCCATTGGGCACCGCCATGACTTGAATCCGACACACCTTGATGAATAAATCCAAAGCTTTGGTAAAACTTAACAAGGTGATCTTTACAAGTAAGTACCATACCTTTATGTTTGCGGTTTTGGCTAAACGCAATAAAATATTTGATAAGTGCCGATGCATACCCTAGGTTTTGGTATTCAGGGTCAACTGCCAAACCAAATACAGTTTGGTATCCACCTTGAGGGCAATGAAGATTACTATCAGAATACAACGCATCAGGAAGTTCCGGAGCATTGTAGATACAGCCGTTAATGTGACCAACAACAATACCACCACTCTCAAGTACAAAAAAACATTCAGGAAAAGCTGAAAATCGTTTTTTAAATGACTCTAATGGCGCAGCTTCAGACTCGGAAAAGCAAATTTCTTCTATTTCAGCCATACGGCTAATGTCTTCTTTCATAGCTTGACGAATTTTGTACATTTAAATTCCTTTCTATATTGGAGATTTTGCCTACAACATTTTGTAAGGTTGACAACTCTCGGAGTAAATATCTGGGCACATAACGCCCGCATAAATTGCGGATAATGCTTGGCTATAATTAGCGAAGAATGAGCGTCAGCCAAGCGTTTGACGTCATTTTTGAAGCGCTTGTTGAACGAAGCCGCTCGTGACAGAGTATACGCGCGCGGTGCTTCCTATCACAGAAAGAAATAAAAGACAGGCACAAACATATCACCATAATTACAAGCTCAGTGAGAAGGGGGAAATTCATGCTTGCCCCTTAATTATTCGTTTTCAAAACACCCAGCTTTTTGAATATTAAAGTCAAAACTAAATGAACAGGAACAAACACCAACATAAAAGCAAAAAACTGAATCCAGCTATTATTTGAACTGAAAAATACAATATTACTTTTTAACTCTAACATTTCACAAGCCTGCTGTTTTGTGCCCTTTGTTTAACGGGCTTGTCCAACACCCGAATAAGGTGTCGGCTGCGCGACACCTATTCTTGTTTGTTATGAATTGTACGGTTTGTTTGAAGTTATTTTAGAAAAGCCTTTTATTAACTTATAAACAGACCAGAACCAAACGGCTAATAAAACAAAATAGCCAACAACAAAAAATAGAAGAATAAAGCCAATGATAGATAGCCCTAGACCCCACCAAAAAATATTAATTATATTTGAATAATGATCTTCAAAGAGAGTGCCTACAGCATCATCTTTTTTTACCATTGCCCAAATAGCGCCAATAACCCAAAATATGCCAGTAAAAAGTCCAACTCCCATGAGCCCGTAAGCTATAAGAGCATTGGTTTTCGCTGCATCATCTTTGCTAGATAAGCTAATTGTTGTTTCTAATTCAGACATCTTTACATCCCTTGTATAGTTAAATAATAAAAATTCATAACGCCCATTTAAGAGGCTGCTAATAGTTTGCTAAAATTGTGTTGCGAAGCGAAACTGAGCAAACTGTTAGCAGTCCTGCTTTAAATTCTTGTTATATTTACATTACTCTAACACCTGATTTAGGTAAGTTTCGACATCTGCGCTTTCATCATTAGCTAATTTGATATTAAGGATGAATGTGGATAGAGCAAGCCAACCAATAGCAAAGCTGAAACTGAATACTAAAAATAATATTAAAGAAGGAATACCACACCAAATTAACACGGTTAATAATCGGCTAGTGATATTTAATGGTTTGTCTTTTCTATATAGCTTAACTGCGTTATTTACGATCTCGATTTTCTTACTATGCTTGAGATCTTTTAGCCTTTTGTCATCATAGAGCTTGAAATAAAACACTGAATCTCCTCGTAAATATACCGCCCCTATAAGCCGAGAGCAATGCTGGCGTATTGATTGCGCCTTTTGTTCTCTTCAATCAATGTGACAGCGTTGCGAATCAGCCTTCATGGGCTTG
Source organism: Alteromonadales bacterium alter-6D02 (assembly GCA_002835545.1). GTDB lineage: Bacteria > Pseudomonadota > Gammaproteobacteria > Enterobacterales > Psychrobiaceae > Psychrobium. Next base: position 27,381 of record PIZK01000007.1, on the reverse strand, counting down.
TTATTTCGCGATTATGTATCATCTCGCAGTCTATTTCTCGCACCTTCAATTATGGATTGCCACTCTTTAGAAAAAGGCTCAGGAAGAGACTTTTCAAATAAACAGGTTAGGTTCCACAATGCGCGTTCCTCTGCTTTGTCATGAATACTCAATTTATCTTCGTTGGAAAAACGTGAGAGGAAATCAAAAAGCACTAATGCTTCATCCTTTGTTAATTTAATCTCAACGTCGTCCATAAATCTCACTAGCGAAATAACAGCTTATTGTACGGTGACGACTGCGATATTTGTTCGTCTCGAGTAGCTGATTTTAAAAGAGAAACTTAGCGTAAATATGTTTTTATTACAAGCGATTATATGTTTATCGCTATTTCTTTCTTCTTACTTAGCGGCCAAAAAAGTATGTTAATGCTGCAAATTGTAATAAACCTAAAGGGCAGAGTGTAAAGCCGGTGTTCAATGTAATTTTTATCGATAAAGTGAGCAAAGGGGGCTGGTTAGAAAAATTATCTCTGTAGTCAGTCGAGAGAGGGTGTATTTGCTAAGTTCGTTTCGTGAGTGTTCAATTAACCCCTTTGATACTTTAATAAAAAAAGACCCCCAGTCATCGGAGTGTCCAATGGCTGGGGGGCAATTTGCAATGACTGTGAAACTTTTGTAGTGCAGTTAGCGAATCGATTAAATATCGATAACGTCAAATTCAACTTGTGGCCAAATATCGCGACACGCTTGTTGAATGTCATCGCGCAGTTCCCAGTCTACCGTGACATTTAGCGACCAAGACAGTCAAACGAAAACACGTAAGTATCGTACCTTACCTACACTCAAGTTTTTATGGCTTATCTTGCAGCATGTGCTGCCTAAGGGGTTACAGCGAGTACGTGATTACGGTTTTTTACACGGTAACGCCAAAGCCTTACGCTTGCGTATCCTCAGCCTGTTGTTATCGCTAACATACTGGCTCGTTCCAGCCCCTCAACCGACACCACCACGCGCTAAGCGGTACCGATAATAAGAAGAATGGCATCAACAAAATAAGAGGAGCAATATGAGAAGAACAACAACTGAAAATAGCTAACCACTTGATATCACGTGAACACCTTGCACTATTTACTATAAAAGGAAGGGCTTCGGGCTTGTTCAACACCCGAATAAGGTGTCGGCTGCGCGACACCTATTCTTGTTTGTTATGGGCACTTTTCTCCGTGCTCATCGTACGGATATTTTTGCAAACTAGTACAGTCATTTCCATAACACTTAACAATAAAATTAATACAACGCCCACTGCCTGTATACATGAATGAAAAATCGGCAATAGCTCTATTTTTTGATATTGATACAACCAAATTCTCATTCGGTAAATCATTTCGTTCTAAATATTTAATGACAGTTTGAGTAGCCATTTTTTCCATTTTTGGAGTAAGTTGTTGAGTTGAATCACTACAACCAAAAATTAAGATTATAATCACGAACGAAAATATTACACGAAACATGACTGCTTACGGAATCCGATTAATGCCCTTGTTAGGTACGTGTTTGTTATACCAACAAATTATAAACAATGCTATTGGCACACTAAAAAGACTTGTTGCCCACCCTATAACAATTGAAGTCCAATGCTCATAAAAACTTGGATTATTGATCCAAGCGCTATTTGACCAAATAAAAGCGGGCAAAAGAGCAACCGCTAAATACAATAAATAACGCTTAGGTTTTAGCACATGAATTAAGAGTGCCAAAGGAAAGCCCAACACAATATTTAGTATAAAATCGTGAAAATAAATCAATGCACTAATCCATTGATAACCTGCAAAGTTATCTAATAACCAATTAGTTATAGGATTAAATAGAGGGATATAACCCCAAGCTGTAACCAATAGAGCATAAAAAATAACACCAAATGAAAATGCTAAAGCTAACGATCTATATACTTTGGATTGCATAATTCTTCCCTGAGTACCTAACAGCTTATTGTACGGCGACGACTGCGATATTTGTTCGTCTCGCGTAGCTGATTTTAAAAGAGAAACTTAGCGCAAATATATTTTTATTACAAGCAATTATATGTATATCGCTATTTCTTTCTTCTTACTTAGCGGCCAAAAAAGTATGTTAATGCTGCAAATTGTAATAAACCTAAAGGGCAGTATGTAAAGCCGGTGTTCAATGTAATTTTTATCGATAAAGTGAGTAAAGGGGGCTGGTTAGAAAAATTATCTCTGTAGCCAGTCGAGAAAGGGTGTATTTGCTGAGTTCGTTTCGTGAGTGTTCAATTAACCCCTTTGATAGTTTAATAAAAAAAGACCCCCAATCATCGGGGTGTCCAATGGCTGGGAGTCACTTCACAATGACTGTGAAACTTTTATAGAGCAGTTAGTGAATCGATTAAATATCGATAACGTCAAATTCAACTTGTGGGTTAGTATCAGCGTCGCAATTATCACTACTCTTTGAACAGCCAATACAACCCTTGAATTGCAGTAGTTGGGAACGCAGTTTCATGATTTGCGCCTTGAATAGTTAATAGCTTTACTTTTGTATTAGGGAATAATTCACCTGATAGCTTCAACTCAAGTTCCTTTGCACCTTTAACCATGTCGTGTTTTGGCGAATCCAGTTGAATAGTCTCATTAGCACCAACAGCAATAAACACCTTGTGCTTATTTAAATTAGGATCTGTTTTAATTTTAAGAATATCATTATCTTTAAACCAAACAGATGGGCTGCCTAGGACATAATTATTAAACATATCAGGTTTAGTAAATAATATGTATGCCCCAAATAGTCCACCAAGTGAATTACCAACAAAAGTCCTAGATTCATTTACTCTGTAGTTTTTTTCAATGAAAGGGAAAACTGACTTTTCAATAAAACTAATATGTTCTTTCGCTTTTCCTGTTTGAAACTTCCAGCTTGAATCTTCAGTATGAGTATAGTCACGAATCCGACTAGAGGGGCCTTTAGATCCTTTTGAGTATGAAATCCCGACAATTATTGCCTCTTTCATTTTTCCTGTATTCATTGGAAATCTAGTAGCGCCAGATACAATTTGGAAACTATACCATGCGTCGGTTAAGTAGATAACAGGATATGACTTATCTTCTTGGCTGTTATATGAGCGTGGTAATTTTATAAAAAGAGGGTAAACCCTTCCGGAATCAGGATCTTGAATCTCGATAACATTACTTCGAGGAATTTCAAAGGTATTTCTATCTTGAGCTTTGACTAATTGAATAGAATTAATGAAAAGAAATATGAAAATATAAGGTAGAAATTTCACCCAAACTCCGTTTTGCGTATAACGCCCATTTAAGGGACTGATAATAGTTTGCTAAAATTGTGTAGCGTAGCGAAACCGAGCAAACTGTTAGCAGTCCCGCTTTAAATTCTTGTTGAACGAAGCCGCTCCGCGGCAGAGTATACTCGCGGTTGTTCATACTTAACCAGATAAACCACCACTTGGTGCGTTTTAACTGGAGACATCACGATGAACACCGCCGAACAACAACGCTTTAATACCCTTTATCAACAATATCTTACCAACCTTCGCGTGCTAGGTAAACGCCCATCAACCATTGATGCTTATGTCCGCGAGGTGCGTCCCGTCACAGAAAGAAATAAAAGACAGGCATAAACATATCACCATAATTACAAGCCCAGTGAGAAGAGGGAAATTAATGCATGTCCCTTAATTATTCCAACCGACACCACCACGCGCTAAACGCATTTGTCCTTGTTGCCACTGAAGTGGCATCACGCGAACCAGCTAAGCGATACCGAGAATAAGGAGAATGGCATCAACAAAATGAGAGGAGCAATATGAGAAGAACAACAACTAAAAATAGCTAACCACTTGATATAACGTGAACACACGTTATGCACTAACACGACTTGGCTTGAGTTTATTATTTAGGCTTGATCACCACTGGTACACCTTGCACTATTTACTATAAAAAGAAGGGCTTCGGGCTTGTCCAACACCCGAATAAGGTGTCGGCTGCGCGACACCTATTCTTGTTTGTTATGTGCATTACTCATATTTTTTCAATACTTCAAAAATCTCTTCTGACAAAGTATTAAATTTACTTTGAATAGAATCTGATAAAACCTTGGGATTGTCAAAATCTGGGTTAGCAAGCATGACAATTTCAAAGATAGACCACTCTGGCATTAAGTTTTCGTTTACCCAACTAACACCCTGTAACTTTTTCCAATAGTTGATCTGTACATCTTTTGTTTGACCCAGCAGCCATAACTCGAAACGTGCTTCTTGGTGATTAAGCACAATTGCCAATTTGAGCTTACGTTTTTTAAGGAAATCGTTTTGCAAATAAAAGTAAGTAAAGTCGATATAGCCGTGTAGTATATTTGCAACCGAAAATTGCCCCTTATAGTTTTTATTAAACTCTGTTCTGAGACCTTGTATTCTCCCAACAAGGCTTTGATAAATTTCTTGTATTTCCCCGCTAGCAAACGCTTTTTTGTAGGAAGGGATCCTGTCATTGATATTCTTTACTGACATTTATCTGTAATCTCCGATCCTTACTGGCACATAACGCCCTGTTAACAGGCAAAAAATAGTTGATTAAAATAAGCGACGAAGGAGCAAAAACCAACTGTTTTTGTCCTTGTTTAACAGCTTGTTAGCACTATATACTTAAAATAAATCCAAGCCCGGTATAGCCGCTTTTTCAGGATACATGCAATGATATAAATATATTGCAAGCCCAGCGTCTCCAGTCCATAAGGTAAATCGGCCTTGCCCGTAATGCAAGCGTGCTTTCTGGCACTGCTCAATAGAGTGCATTGCGAATTTTCTTGCTCTCTCAAGCCATACCGACTTCCCCGTTTTTTGGTACAAATACAAAAAGGCGTAACCGTTACCAGATGTCCCATGACAGATATTAGAACCTTTTAGGAGAGGCCCTGCTTGCCAAACTAGCTCCCCCGTTTCGTCTAACAACTCATCAAGTAGTTTAGATTCAGGTGAATCAATCGCTGGTGTTCTTGACATTGCTGTAACAACACCTGCTGCTCCGTGACACCATTGAACAAGCAATTTATCAATATTTGGTTTAGTACAGAGCGTCCAATTTGCTAAGTTATCTTTTTGTTTTACTGAAATATTTAAAGTAGCAACCGTACGCTTAATTATCATTTCGGTGTAACCCTCGGGTAATAAATCAGCGCCTTGTAAAAGAATATTGGCATTGCCAGTTATACCATGGCAAGCACCATAATAATGCCGCTTAGGCCCAAATACTTGGCTTTGCCAAAGCCATTCGCCCGTCTCGGTATCTTGTGTCCAGTTATCCATTAATGACTTTGCGCCCTTAACAAACAAATCTTTCCAATGACTTTTACCCGACTTCCGATAAAGAGCTAGGGCAGCATGCATCATTCCACTTTGTCCAGAAGTTATTTCATACAGAGGAAGATCTATAGTATCTTCCATGCATCGCATAACTAGTCTTGATAATTTTTCATTATCAGGTTGCACTAACATTGCGGGCATTAGTATGCCGAGTTCACCTATTTGTAAGCCCGGCTCTACTGATACATCAGGTGTTTTCAAAAAAGACTGGTAAACACCTTCAATTAACCCTGACAAATCATTTACTTTATATCCATATTCGTTAAGGATTTGTAAAGCGTGAATTGTGCCTGCAGCCCCTGCGTATGCGGACCATTTAGGCCCAACTCTAGGGTAGCTTTCTGCATCAAGTGGATGCGTGGGCCAACAAGCATCAGGTAATAGTGAGCGCTGAATATCATCGATAATTGACGATATTTCTGCCTGCACAATATTTTTATCCCATGAGGTTTTGGTGAGAGGTTCGTGACGATCTTTATCAAATAACATTATGTATAAAACTTTTCATCAGATTGTGATTAACCCTGCCTGTAGTGCTAACAGCTTATTGTACGGCGACGACCGCGATATTTGTTCGTCTCGCGTAGCCGATTTTAAAAGAGAAACTTAGCGTAAATATGCTTTTATTACAATTAATTATATGTTTCTCGCTATTTCTTTCCTCTTATTAGCTGTCAAAAAAGTATGTTAATGCTGCAAATTGTAATAAACCTAAAGGGCTGTATATAAAGCTAGTGTTTAATGAGGTTTTTTTATCGATAAAGTGAGTAAAGGAGGTTGGTTAGAAAAATTATCTCTGTAGCTAGTCGAGAGAGGGTGTATTTGCTGAGTTCGCTTCGTGAGTGTTCAATTAACCCCTTTGATACTTTAATACAAAAAGACCCCCAGTCATCGGAATGTCCAATGGCTGGGGGTCACTTCACAATGACTGTGAAACTTTTGTAGAGCAGTTAACGAATCGATTAAATATCGATAACGTCAAATTCAACTTGTGGGTTAGTATCAGCGTCGTAATCAACACCGTCAACTTCAAAGCCGAATAATTGTAAGAACTCTTTCTTATAACCAGCGTAGTCGGTTAGTTCGAAAATGTTTTCGCTGGTGACTTGTGGCCAAATATCGCGACACGCTTGTTGAATGTCATCGCGCAGTTCCCAGTCGTCAAGACGGAAACGATTTTTATCATCAGTCTCGATGTTTTGCTCATTGGTGTAAAGTTTAGTACTAAATAAACGGAACACTTGATCCATACAGCCTTCGTGAATACCGTGTTCTTTCATCACTTTAAATGCCATTGAGATGTATAGTGGCATAACAGGAATTGCTGAACTTGCTTGAGTTACTACAGATTTTAATACAGCAACGTTAGCTTGACCGCCAGTGCTTGAAAGCTTAGTGTTCAATGCTGATGCTGCACGATCTAAATCTTCCTTAGCTTTACCTAATGCGCCATCCCAATAGATAGGCCAAGTAAGCTCAGTACCGATGTAGCTGTAGGCAACTGTTTTACAATCATCAGTTAAAACGCCCGCTTCGTGTAGCGTGTTAACCCATAATTCCCAATCTTCACCGCCCATTACTGTAACCGTGTCATCAATTTCAGCTTGTGTTGCTGGCTCGATTGACGCTTCAATAATAGTGTCTTTGTTGGTGTCGATTGCTGTAGAAGTGTATGTTTCACCAATAGGTTTTAGGCAAGAACGAATCACTTCACCGCTGTCAGGTAGTTTACGTACTGGTGCAGCAAGAGAATAGATGATTAAGTCGATTTGACCTAAGTCTTCTTTAATTGTTTCAATAACTTTCGCTTTTGCTTCGTGTGAGAAGGCGTCGCCATTAAAGCTCTTTGCGTATAAGCCAGCTTCATGAGCCGCTTTATCAAAAGCCGCAGCGTTGTAATAACCCGCAGTACCTGTTTTACGTTCAGTACCCGCTTTTTCAAAGAAAACACCAATGGTGTTAGCGCCGCCGCCAAAAGCTGCACTGATACGTGATGGCATACCGTAGCCGCTTGAAGAACCAATCACTAATACATTTTTAGGTGCATTTTCTAATTTTGGTTGCGCTTTGGTAAATTCAATTTGCTGCTTAATGTTTGCTTCACAGCCAGTTGGATGAGTAGTGGTACAGATGAAACCACGAATTTTAGGCTTGATTATCATTGATATAACTCTTTTTACTTAGTTAGTTGATTGTGTCAGTCGTTGTACCTTAAAGAATAAAAACTTTCATTGATACAATTTTGCAGCCACTATACTACAAATCTGTAGAAGTGCTGCTCTGATTAGTTACTTATTTAGCCGATTAATTAAAAGGTATTGCTCATTATCATACTGAATTTAATCAATAAACGAACGGTTGCCTAGCTCATTAGTCTGATTGTTTTGTTTCACTGATGCCGTACACTAAGCGATTATTTTGCAAAGCTTTCTTTGTGATAGAACATCTTTTAATCGCCTTTTAATTGAGTAAACCATGAGTGATATCTTTTTCTATACTATTTTAGCGATAACCGGGCTGTTTGCTGGGGTGATAAATACATTGGCCGGTGGTGGGTCAAACCTGAGCATTCCAGCGTTGATGCTCATGGGCATGCCAGCGGATGTCGCTAATGCCACTAACCGTATTGGGGTGTTATTCCAGTCAATAACGGGTGTGGCAGGCTTTGCCAAACACAAAAAACTACCGACAGACAACTTAAAGGCAATTATCTTTGTCACTATTGTAAGTGGTTGTTTAGGTGCCTTGAGCTCAGGGTTGTTTTCGGCTGAGGTATTAAAATATGTGTTGTTAGGATCGATGATTTTAATGTCATTGGTGATGATTTTTTTTCCTGCAGTGATAGCCAAACGAGATGAGAGCAGTGCTAAAACGATTACACTTCACCCTAAATCGTGGGGGATGCTATTTATTGCTGGCTTTTACGGTGGCTTGATTCAAGCTGGGGTTGGCTTTATCTTACTCGCGGCACTGGCTGGCGCATTGCAATATGATGTGGTGAGAGCAAACGCCTTAAAGTTAGTGTGTACCTTAGTTTTTACCATTGCTGCAGTGGCCATTTTTATCTATCAAGACCTCATTATGTGGTTGCCAGCTATGGCTTTGGCCGCTGGTAGTGTGTGTGGAGCATGGTTAGGAGTTCGGGTGTCTCTTAATATTTCACCACAAACAATGCGTTGGCTGTTATTATTGATGACCTTGATAGCTACTTGCTTAGTGCTATTGAAAACATAATCAATTATCGAAGAGAAAATGTACTATGAAAGTAACCTTGAAACGAGATGTGCTTAAATTACCACTGTTTATCTTAGCGTTTGTCGGGTTAACGGCTTGTTCACCAGAACCAGAAGTAACACAACAGTCCGCGGCAAATGAGTTTAAAGTTGGGGTTGATTATGAGGTAATTAGTGAACAAGCATCAATCAAGCCGAAAGTGGTAGAACACTTTTCGCTTTATTGTGGTCATTGCTTTAGAAATGAGCCCTTGTTCGCATCCCTTAAACATCAGTTAGGTGACTCTGCACCGTTTGAACGTAATCACGTGATTTTTTTACCTCAGTCCCGTCCTGAATGGGGCAAGAATATGACGTTCGCAGTGGCTGCTGCAAGGTTACTAGGCGTTGAAGACGCGGTAGTTGAAAAAGTATTTTCTTCACATTTTGTTAAAAATCAGTTCATTGGCAATATTGGCGAATTGAAACAAGTCTTTAATGAAGTAGGTATCTCAGAACAACAATTTATCGATACAATGAATGATGAAAAGGCATTATTGTTAGTTAAAACAATGGCTGAACAAGCGAAACAAGATGGTGTTCGCTTTACGCCAGATCTAATTGTGAATGATAAATACCGTGTGATACTAGAGCGCCTTAGCGGCGTGGAAAATGGCGATAAACAACTGGCTAACTTAGTCAAATACCTGCTGACAAACCCGTAAATCACTCAATATGAACACATCTCATCTGTTATGAGGTGTGTTCACTGTACAACCATATCCTCATCATCGCTACTAAGGCGTCAATATTGACTGGTTTGGTTAAGTAATCACTTGCGCCTGCTTCCATGCACTTTCGGCGATCTTCTTGGCTGGCTTTTGCTGTTAACGCAATGATAGGCAACTGTTTAAATTGGTCTTGTTGACGAATTTTTTGCATTGCTTCATAGCCATCCATGACGGGCATCATAATATCCATTAAAACGATATCTATTTGGCTGTTTTCAGCGAGTTTGTCGAGCGCTGTTTGGCCGTTATCGGCTAATTCAATGGTCAGGTTATGTTTTCTTAATGCCTTAGATAAAGCAAATGTATTACGTAAGTCATCGTCGACAATTAACACATGGCGCTGTCCTAAAGTTTGACAACCTGCTTTTTCTTCGAGAATTAGAGGTGAAGTTGTCGTAGGTGCTTCATCTGTAATCGTTAAGTGCTCTTTATATAGCTCTGACATGGTCTTTGAACAACTAAATCGTTTATAAAAGGCATCAATTTTTTTGTGTAACTGTAAATTCGCTTTTGTTTGGCGAATGTGTTGATTTTCGATGGTTTCATCTTCAACGATTAGATGACAATGAAAAGACGTTAATTGTTGCTGTTGTTGTTGTGTTGGTGAGTGCTCAACATAAAGTAGCAAAGGGATCTGTTTATTTGAAACACAACGATGGTTGTGGCGTAACCATGTCAGAGTATCATCGTTTAGCTTTGATAGTTTGAGCATAACTCCCGTTACAGAAATACGCGTGTTCCCAATATGATGAGCCAACTCGTCTAAATGACGAGCCATTACAAATTCTAATTCATATTTGACCACAAATGACAGGTCTGTTGTCAGTTGGCTATCACTGTCTTGATAAATGAGTATTTGTTGATGCGGTGTCGCGGCACTTTGATCTCCGAGTCTAATGTTATGTTCATTTAAATCATGATGGATATACTCAAGTGATTGAAAAATATTTGGAGACACAAAAATATTGAGCAATTTATACATCTCATAGTCTGACAACGGTTTTTTGTGGTAACTCGACGCTCCCTGCTCAAAGACATAATCAGGTGTATACTTTTCGGTATTATATTTTAAATTAACTAACGATGACTGCACCTCAGAGTCTTGTGGGTTAATCAATGCGTGTACTGGGATAAAGCGTGTTTCGATATTATTGTTCAGACTCTGTAATAGGTTTACCCCTGACGCTTCCACCAATTCAATATTTAAGATAATTGCACAGGGTTGATACTCAGCAATCAGCGTTAATGCGCGTTTGACTTTCTTAGTGTCTAAGCATTGAAAACCAAGCTGTTTAGCTTTTTTTGTTAATTTTTGACACAAGTTAACATCATCTTCAATGATGATAATCACTTGAGGTGAGTTTTCTAAATGAGGCACTGTCTGTGCTTTAGGTTGCAGTGCAATTGGGTTATTTTGTGGGGCTAACTTCGTACTGGCAGTCTGTTCGAACTCGCGCTGTAATGGTAAGAACAGCGTAAAACGACTACCTTGATTGAGTTGGCTGTCGAGGGTTAGTTGCCCCCCAATAATGTCCGTTAATTGTCTTGATATTGTCAAACCTAAGCCTGTCCCTCCATATTGACGGCTGGTGGAACGGTCTGCTTGTTGAAACGCGTCAAAAATAATGGCTTGTTTTTCAGGTGATATACCAATGCCAGTATCATTAATTTCAATGGTGAGAACTTGACCAAATTCTTGATGTGAATTGTTCGAAATACATACTGATACTTCGCCGTGATGGGTAAACTTTAGTGCGTTTGCTAGCAAATTCTTTAAGATTTGCTGGGTTTTTTGAATATCTAACTTAATCGAATCGGGCAAGCTGTCACTGATTGAAAATGTCAACGTTAAGTGTTTTTGTAAAGCGACAATACTGAATTGCTCTTGTAGTGATTTTACCAACTCCCGAATGTCACAATACTCGAATACCGGCTCCATTTTACCTGCTTCAACTTTTGAGAGATCTAAAATGTCATTGATCAAACTGAGTAATTCGTAACCACTGCGGTGAATAATGCTCGCTGATTGCACTTGTTCTTCATCGAGGTTGCCTTGCTCGTTATCACTGAGAAGTTGTGAAAGGATAATCATTGAGTTAAGCGGGGTTCTTAATTCATGAGACATATTAGCGACAAAGTCAGATTTAAACTGATTGGATATTTCGAGCTGTTTTGCTTTTTGAGCGAGTGACTCGTTCGACAGTTTTAGTTGGTCAGACTGTTTTTTTAATTGTTGCTCTGACTTGGCTAACTGTTCAGTTTGTTGCTGAGACTGATTAAGCAGTGTTTGTAGTTTCTTGTGTGCCTTTGCCACCATCAAGGCCGTGGCAATTGACTCGCTAATAAATGTGATGAACTGTTGGCTATTGGGCGGTGGTGTCGAGTCGAGCCAACCAAGTTCAATCACCCCGACTAATTGGTCATCTTTCATCAGTGGATAAATCATTAAATGATCATATACCTCTGTGCTTTGATTAGTTGCGTTGGTGCTAACTTCCGGGACAACCTTACCTAAATAGCGTGGTTTATTTTGCGCAGCAACTTGTGCTAACACACTGGCAGTATTGTTTAGTGATAATTCAATCGACGGTCGTTGTTCACTTGATATGTCTTGATTTAAACCGCCAGACAATACCAAGTGTTGATTACTTACGGTGTATAACCGACCCAATGACGCCTGTAAATAATCGGTAACAAAAGTCACAATGTTATTGGCTAAGTCCGTACTAATTTGATTGCCTCGCATGGTATGAGAAAGCTGCTCTTGGCCTTCTTGCAGCCAGCGATGAGCCGCACTTTCATTAAAAGCGAGGCTGATTTTAGCAGACATGTCATTGATTGAATTAGCCAGTCGACTCAATTCATCGCCCGAGTGAACGGTTACCTGTTGTTCTAACTCGCCATTGGCAATTGCATCTGTTGTTTCCACCATTTCTAGAATAGGTTTGGTGAAACGTCGCGCAATAATCAATGCGATAAAAAATAGTGGAATAACTAAAGCAATAGCGATAGCGTAAATAATGGTTTCACGGTTACCTATATCTCTTAACGCTTCTGCTTTATTCATTTTGACAACCATCGCTAAGTTAAACTTATAAAGAAAATCCCATTTGGCAAAAACGGGTACTTGTCGATAGTCATTGCCTAACTCGAGTCCAGGGCTTAATTGAATCGCTTGTTGAATCAGACTATTTGTGGCAGATGTTGAGTTGAATTCATTGAACGAGCCAAAACGCGACGGTGCAATCAAATGGGCTCGTTGGTTGATATTAACAGCAATTAAGGTTTCACCAGTTTTATTGAGCCCGGTGTAATCACGTAAAATTGGTTCTAGGAACTCTGGGTACAGCTGAAAAGCAAGCGCACCAATTAATTGACCGTCCTGAATAACAGGGCTGACAATGAATGACGAATAATGATTGTTGTCTCCACTATAGGGGTAAAACGGTGAAAATTGTGTTTTCTGCGTGGTGAGAACATGTTGAAACGTTTGCGAAAAATGGCTGTGATTAAATGGCCCATTCAATAAGTTGGTGCTGAAATCACCTTGTTGCTTTAAAGAAAAAACGATATCGCCCGCTTTAGAAATAAGATAGAAATTGTTTAACCCTTCTTGCTGCAACAATTTTTGAACAAACGGCCGCGCTTCATAAGTAACTTCATGCTGATTTTTAGCCGTTTTGTTAAGCTCGAATTTGGCCGTTAACTCGGCTAATTTATTAACAGTTCGTGGAATAAGGCTGATTAATTCAGCATGTTCTATTTGTTCTTCAAACAGTATATCAATCAGTTTTTCTTTTTGATTAAAGATCGCATCGATGTGCGCCAAGGTTGTTTGTTGGTGAATGTTTTGCGCCGAACGTAAACTTAAAAACTCCGTCACAAACATCGGAATGGTTGCGCTAAGGAGAATAATTAACAAGAGTCGATGTTGCATGCGTTTCATTCGAAAACCTTGGGTTGATGACTGCTTTAATAGTCAATAAGAAGTGGGTCTACACCCGTCAAGTTATCACAAAATATCTCAGCTGTTTATTACTTTTTACATCAGTGGATTAGTTGTACTTTAGCGCAACATTAATAGATAATCAGTCAATTGTTTTATGCCATGGCGAGGCGCGTGTGTTTCATCTTTATCATTCCAATAAATTGGCTGTCCTTAAGAGTATTTTAGCCCATTTAATTAAAACCGACCCCCAACCTAATCCGTTTGCTAATGAACAAATTTTAGTACAAAGCCCGGGGATGGCGCAGTGGCTGAAAATTGAACTGGCGAAAGAGCTGAGCATTTGTGCCAACATAACTTTTCCATTACCAGCCAGTTTTATTTGGCAGACCTTTGTTAATGTCCTTGGTGATGTCCCTGAGCGCAGTGCCTTTAATAAAGATGCGATGGCGTGGCATATCATTGCGCGCTTACCGTTACATATCCAGCGCCCTGAGTTTAGTGAGTTAGCTCAATATCTTGAAGATGATGAACCGCTCAAAACCTATCAGTTAGCGTATAAAATTGCCGATATTTACGATCAATATTTAGTGTATCGCCCACACTGGATTGAGGCATGGCAACAAGGCAGCGTCGAATTTAGTGACGATCAGCCATGGCAAGCGATTTTATGGCAAGATTTAGCACAAACCATCATTGCTAGCGGCCAGTCACACTATCATCGTGCCAATTTATACGAACATTTAATCGCCGCGCTAAAACAACCCGACGTGGTGACTAAGTTGCCACAACGAATTTTTGTTTTTGGTATTTCGGCATTGCCGCCAAAATATCTTGAGGCGCTTCAGGCGATTTCGGCTCACTGTGAAGTACATTTTTTCTTAAATAACCCGTGTCAGGTCTATTGGGGCGATATTCTTGATGCGAAATGGTTGCAAAAATTAGCCAATCAGCAACGTGCTGCCTACCCGTTAGCCCAACTCGATGAGTCAGGTCATAGCGTGGCGCAGCGGGCCTTACTGAGTCAAAACGGTATTATTCACAGCAGTAACAGTCAAGACAGTGAAGCGCAGTTTAATGAAAAAGGGGAGCTAATGATCGGTAACCCTCTGCTCGCGTCATTGGGTAAACTCGGGCGTGATAATCTTGCGTTAATGGTTGAGCTCAACGCGCAAGAGGTAGAGGTATTTATCGAAGCTGAGTCACCAAGTTTACTCGGACAAATTAATAATGATATTTTACATTTACAAGACCCAACCTTTATCGCGCAAACGAAAGAGCAGTTAACTGCAATAGACAACCGTAAAACCATCGCCGATGACGATCATTCAATCATAATTCATCAATGTCACAGCCCAATGCGTGAAGTGGAAATACTCCACGACCAACTACTGGCGATGTTTGCCGCCGATGACTCACTCACCCCTAAAGATATTGTGGTGATGATGCCGGATGTGAACGCTTATAGTCCATACATTCAGGCGGTGTTTAGTCAAAGTAAATACCATAAAAGCGCAGGTGAGCAGGGCGGTCAAAGTCAGTTTGATAATCCGCATCAACATAAGCGTATCGATTTCTCAATCTCAGATCGCAGCGCCGAGCAAGAAAACCCGATTATTTTAAGTTTCCTAACCCTATTACAGTTGCCGCACACGCGTCAAAGCAGCAATGAATTGTTTGCCTTGCTCGAAGTGCCCGCCATTATGGAAAACTTTGGTTTAACGCCGCAAAGCCTTGAAACCTTAAAGCTGTGGATTGATGAATCAGGCATTCGTCACGGCCTTGATAATACTCAGTCTAATAGCTGGCAATTTGGTCTTAACCGCATGTTTAAAGGGTATAGCCAAATTGAACAAGGCCAAAGCCTATGGGCTGACATCTTAGCCTATCCAGAGTCATGTGGTTTGGCCGCTGAAGAGCTGGGACAACTGGCGCAGTTTGTCGAATTTGTTGAATATTACACCCAAGCTTTGCCCCAGCCGCAATCGTTTGAACAATGGAAAGGGCTGCTAGATACGCTTATCGAGCAATTTTATTTATCAACGGTGGAATACGATCAAGAGTTACAGCTGATCCGCGATTGTATTAAAGCCTTTGGTGAAGAATTGGCGATGGCACACTACAATGATGCGATTAGCCACGAGGTGCTGTTTGAACATCTGGTGTCTAAGTTAAATCAAGGGCAATCGAGTCAACGCTTCTTAGCGGGTAAACTGAATTTTTGTACCCTGATGCCGATGCGCTCCATTCCTTTTAAAGTGGTGTGCTTGTTAGGCATGAATGATGGGACCTACCCAAGAACGATTGCACCATTGGGTTTTGATTTAATGGCTAATGATAGCCAGAAAGGCGATCGTAGCCGTCGTGATGATGACCGTTATTTATTCTTAGAAGCGATGCTCAGCGCGCAGCAACAGCTCTACATTAGTTATTGTGGTCGCAGTATTAAAGATAATAGTGAACGCTGTCCGAGTGTGTTGATTGATGAGCTGACCGATTACATCAGCCAAAGTTATCGCCTTGAGTCATTGCCTGAGGTTAAAGCGGGTGAAGAGGCCACACTAGAAGAGTGCAGTGAGCAGATGTTAGCGCACCTGATGGTTGAGCATCCACTGACGCCTTTTAGTGCGCCTTATTTCACGAACGCGGCAGACTCATCAAACAGCCTATTTACCTATCAGCAAGATTGGCTAGCTGCGCTAACCAGTGAGGTCGCTCAGCAACCCTTTATGAGCGAGCCGCTGCCTTGGGTCAACGAAAATCCCGTGATTGAATTAGATCAGCTAAAACGCTTTTTCAAACAGCCATGCCAATACTTTTTAAATCAGCGCTTAGGCATTTATTTTGGTCAGCATGACGTTGAATTGCAAGACAGTGAGCCCTTTAACCCTAATGGTTTGGAAAGCTATTTGGTTAAAGCGCAGTTACTCCAAGGTTATTTATCCAACCAAGAGCTGAGCGTGATTAACCAGCTGCGCGCCGAGGGTATTTTACCCCACGGTCACTTTGCTGATTTATACCTTGAGCAGCAAACCGACACCATGTTTGAGCTCGCCGCCAGTGTGAAGCCTTATTTGATGACGCCGAATGATGATGTTGAAGTTAATTTATCCCTGAACACGTGCGAAGGGGAAATGACCCTACAAGGCTGGCTCAAACAACACATGTCACCTTGTGGTTTAGTGCGCTATAAATCAGGCAAAGCCAACGCGAAGTTTTTTATCGAGTGTTACCTCGATTACCTATGTTATAGCGCTTGTCGCCCTAATTCAGAACAACTGCCAGAACAATTGTCAGAGCAGTCATCAGTGCAGCTTTCGGGACAGTCTTATGATGTGCTGATGTTTGCACAAGACGGGCAGTGGCGTTTTAGTGCGATGGAATCCGAGCAGGCGATAAAACATCTCGAGCGTTTAACCAATTTCTTCATCGGTGGTCAATGTAGCCCGCAAGTGTGGTTTATCCAAAGTGCCTGGGACTATATCAATGTGCTATTTGAGGAGCGCTCGCTCAGTTTAACCGATGATGAAAAGTCTGTAGCCAAAGCGCACAAGGCGTTATTAAGCCGCTTTGAAGGGGGCTTTATGATGACAGGAGAAGGGCAAGATCCTTATATCGCGCGCTGCTTTGAACAACTCGATGAGCAAACTATCAGTGAATTAATCACTAATGCCATCGATATCCTACTGCCCCTGCGCCAACAACTAGAGGAGCTTGACGGTGAATAATTCAGCATCAGCACCACAACAACCAACACCGCAAGCCCTTGATGTCATGACATTGCCACTGCATGGCGAGCGTTTAATTGAAGCATCGGCTGGTACCGGCAAAACCTACACCATCGCTGGTTTATATCTTCGCTTATTGTTAGGGCACGGCAGCCTAGGCGCGGCACACCCGCAGCGCTTAACCGTTGACCAAATCTTGGTGGTAACTTTTACCGAAGCCGCGACCAGTGAATTACGCGATCGGATTAGACGCCGTATTGTTGAGGCACGCAATGCGTTTTTATCAGGCTTTAGTGACGACCCGTTAATTAAACCATTGCTTGAACAATCTGCCAATCATCAGCAATGCGCACGCTATTTGTTACAGGCATTAAGGCAAATGGATGAAGCGGCGATCTTTACCATTCACGGCTTTTGTCAACGCATGTTAAAGCAACATGCGTTTGAGTCGGGCAGCTACTTTGAAACAGAGTTTGTCACCGATGAAACCAGCATTCGCGTACAAGTGGTGGAAGATTTTTGGCGTGAACATTTTTATGGCACTGCCGAGCCAATCGATTTAGCGTTAGCAACCTTGGTCAATAGCTACTGGGCCTGTCCCGAGAGTTTGCTTGGCGAGATTGCCAATTACTTAACCAATCCGTTTTTACAAATAAAAGACAGTGGTGAAGATTTTTGCTTAAAAGAGCGTTTAAGCCAAGCGATAGCGAGTTTTGATGAGATTAAAGCGCAGTGGCAAGGGCAGTGTGAGCAAGTCCTTGATAGCATTAATGGCGCGAACATCGATAAGCGCAGTTATAGCAGTAAAAACTTACCGAAATGGTTCGATGAAGTGTGCCATTGGGCGCAAGCTGATTCAGCGGATTTAACAATCTGTAAAAACCTTGATCGTTTTTCACAAACGATGCTGACTGAGAAAACCAAAACCGGGCCTGCGCCAAGCTTACCAATTTTCAGTGCTATCGATGATTTTTTAACTCAGTCGGTCAGTTTAAAAGAAAGCATCATGGCTAAAGCGATTGACTATGTGCGCGCGCATATCGCCAGTCACAAGCAGCAAGCCTCACTATTATCTTTTGACGATTTGTTAAGTGGCTTAGCTAATGCCCTAGGCCAAGCGCAGCAAGGCAGCCTTGCGCAAAAAATTCGTAGCCAATATCCGCTGGCAATGATTGATGAGTTTCAAGATACTGATTTAATGCAGTATCAAATCTTTAATACTATTTATGGCTTGTCCCCAGCGAGTGACGATGAGATTGCTCAACAAGGGCTGTTGATGATTGGCGATCCGAAACAAGCCATTTACGGTTTTCGAGGCGCGGATATTTTTACCTACATCAAAGCGCGTCGCAAAGTCCCTAATCATTACACCCTTGATACCAATTACCGTTCATCGACTGAGATGGTCGCGGCGGTCAATGCACTGTTTGCGCAAAGTGATGCGCCGTTTATTTATCAACAAGATATTGCATTTCATCCGGTCAAAGATGCCAATAAAAAGCCTTACTTTGCCATGGACGGTGTTAAACAGGGTGCCATTAGTCAGTGGTTACTTCCTAGTGATGCCCCTGTTAATAGCGCGAGCTATCAGCAAAGTATGGCCTTGGCCTGTGCCACTCAAATCAATCAATTATTAACCGATGCGCAGCAAGATAAAGCGCAAATGATAACCCCAACTAAGGGGAATGAGCCCGAACAGCGGCGAGGTGTTGTCGCCAGTGATATTGCGATTTTGGTTCGGACCGGCACCGAGGCGAATTTAGTGAAACGTGAACTTGCTTTGCAGGGGATCAGCAGTGTTTATTTATCGAATCGTGATAGTGTTTTCTCAGCGCCCGTGGTCAGTGATGTATGGCGTTTGCTATCGTCAATCCTAGAACCAACGAATGCCCGCTTGTTACGCAGCGCCATGGCCACGCCTTTACTCGGACTAACCGCGACACAGCTTGATCAACTCAATAATGATGAGCGCTTATGGCAGGGCTGTGTTGAACGCTTTGAGCATTTTCATCAGCGTTGGCTTGATGTCGGTATTTTAGCGATGTTACGCGAGCTTATTCATCGCGAGCATATTCCTGCAAGGTTGCTAAGCTTGCCTGATGGTGAGCGTCAACTAACTGATTTATTACATATCGGTGAGGTGTTGCAGCAACAGTCCCTTGAAATACAAGGCGAGCATGCACTGGTGCATTGGCTTGCGGAAAAAGTGAATTCGACCGAACAAGACAATCAAGAACAGCAACTACGCTTGGAGTCAGATAAAGATTTGGTGCAAATTGTCACCATTCATAAATCCAAAGGCTTGGAATATAACTTAGTCTTTTTGCCGTTTATCTGCGCGTTTAAACAAGCAAAACAAGCGGTTTATCATCAAGACGATAAAACCATTGTTGATTTATCAGTGAGTAAAGAAGCGCTGGCCTTAGCGGACGAAGAGCGCCTTGCCGAGGATTTACGGCTATTATATGTAGCGCTAACTCGTGGTGTTCATCACTGCTGGTTAGGCTATGCGCCATTAAAATCTGGCCGCGCGACCAAAGATGGCAAAACTGATTTACATAAAAGTGCGATTGGTTACCTCTTACTTGGTAAAGAAGTCACCACTTATCACCAATTAAGTGAAAAATTAGCGCAGTTAGCGACAGACTACCCCTTTATTGAGCTAATTTCGCCACCCAACGAGCGCTTAATGCCTTATCAGGCGCTAGCGACATCGACTGAGACGCCGCAAGTGTGTGAATTTGATAGCGTGATTGAAAATGATTATTGGATCACCAGCTATTCGGCGCTTTCAAAAACCGTGCATCACAGCAAAACAGACAATGTGGATGCCAGCACCGAACAATTTGATATTGATTGGGAAGCGGGTATTGATGAAACCGTCGATAGCCTTGCTGAAGAAACGCCAAGCCAAGATATCTTTAGCTTTCCGCGCGGAGCCCATGCGGGAACGTTTTTGCATTTATTGTTTGAAGAAATTGATTTTGTTAGCGCCCATGGCGATGAGCTGCGTAACAAAGTTGCTGAGTTATTAGAAGCATCGGAGTTTGACGAGGTGTGGCTTGATGTTTTAGTCAAGCTAGTCGCTGATGTGCTTGATAGTGCGCTGGATGATGACTTTAGCCTAAGGCAGTTATCGATGGCAGATAAGCAAGTGGAGATGGAGTTTTTCATGCCAATCTCTGCGATTAGCTGTGATGATATCAATCCCGTGTTAGCCAAACATGACGCACTCTCTAAGCAAGCCGCTGCGCTTAACTTTTCGCAAGTGCAAGGGATGATCAAAGGCTTTATCGATTTAGTGTTTGTTCACCAGGGTAAGTATTACATTTTAGATTATAAGTCGAACCATTTAGGCGATAGCCCGAGTGATTATGATAATCACAATATAAGTCAAATGATGATCGATCACCGCTATGACTTTCAATATCAGCTTTATACCTTAGCGCTGCATCGTCTGTTGCGTTCGCGTATTCCTGATTATGACTACGAGCAGCATTTTGGCGGGGTTTATTATCTCTTTTTACGCGGAATGGGCCACGGAGACGATCCGAGCCATGGCATTTTTAGTAACCGCCCAACCCAAGCATTTATCGAGCAACTTGATGATTTATTTGCAGGAGTACCCGCATGATGCAGCAGCCATCAATTATCTTAACAATTTTATCTAAGCTGGTGGCTGATAATAAAATCAGAGCCTTAGACTATCAATTTGCCCGCTTTATTGCCCAGCATGACGCGAATCCATGGGTGTTGTTAGCCAGCGCGTTAACTAGCTATCAATCGGGGTTAGGGCATGTTTGTGTCGACACCAGCAGGCTATCGAGGCAGCCAATTTTTGGTTTGCTCGATCGTGAAGTCGCGCTGTATTTTGCTGATTTTCCGTTAGCGAGCAATTGGCCGCAACAGTTATTAGAACAGCTTAGTGCCAGTGCAGTGCAGGGAACAAACGCGCCATTAACCGTGGTAAAACAACGCATTTACCTACAGCGTTATTGGCAGTTTGAACAACAAATTTGCGCCTTTTTAACTCAGCGCGCGGTGCACTTTAACCCACAAGCGATTCGCCCGTTACTCGAGTCATTGTTTAAGCCTAGTAACGACATTGATTGGCAACAGGTCGCGGTGGCAATTGCGAGTGCGCAGCAGTTTAGTGTCATCTCGGGCGGTCCCGGCACCGGAAAAACCACCACTGTGACTAAGCTGTTGGCGCTATTGGTGCAAATGCATCAACAACAGCGTCAACAACAGAACCAGCAACAATCCCAGCACCAGTCGCAAGATAAGGGACTTAAGATTGAGCTGGTGGCACCGACAGGTAAAGCCGCTGCCCGTTTAACCGAGTCGATTAGCGGCGCAATTGATAAGCTTGATGTCGATGATGACATTAAAGCGTTAATCCCAAGTGCCGCCAGTACCATTCACCGTTTGTTAGGGGTTATTCCCAAGCGCACGGCGTTTAAACACAATCAAGATAATCCATTGCATGTCGATGTATTGATTGTTGATGAAGCGTCGATGATTGATATTAGTTTAATGGCCGCGCTCTTTTGTGCCATTGCCCCACACACTAAAGTCATCCTGTTAGGTGATAAAGATCAGCTCGCCTCGGTAGAGGCGGGCGCGGTGTTTGCCGATATCTGTCAGGGGCTAGTCAATGGTCAGCCCAATTATGATCAGGCGATGCGTCAGTGGCTAGCCGAGCAAACCAGCTTTGCTATCGAGCAAAACACCAGCGCACAGCAAACAACACCGTTATCAAATAGCTTGGCATTATTACAAAAAAGCTATCGCTTTGATGCCAATTCAGGCATTGGCGCACTGGCAAAAGCCGTTAATCACAGCGACATTGGCGCATTGCAAAGTGTGTGGCAGCAAGGCTTTAATGATATTGAGCTCTATCCGCTCAATGAGCAAAGCCCGCAAGCGATTGTTCAAATGGCGGTCAATGGCTATGAAGATTATTTACGCGCGGCTAAAACGGTGCAAACCGAGCAAGATGTTGAACAAGTTCTCGCTCTATTTAACCAGTTTCAATTATTAACGCCTTTGCGCGGTGGTCAATATGGTTTAGAGCAGCTGAATCAGCGTATCGAGCAACGGCTAAAAAACTTTAACTTAATCGATAGTCGCCAAGGCGTTTGGTACATCGGTCGTCCTGTCATGATAAGTAGTAACGATCACGCCCAACAATTATTTAATGGTGATATAGGTATTGTCCTGCCTGATATTGATACACCAGTAGGTGAGCCTAATAAAGGTCGGGTTTATTTTAAAATGGCCGATGGCAACATTAAATCCTTTTTGCCAAGTCGTTTACCTAGCCATGACACGGTTTATGCGATGACCATTCATAAGTCACAAGGCTCTGAGTTTGATCATGTGTTGATGGCACTCCCTGAGCAGTGGAGCGGATTATTAACCAAAGAACTCATTTACACGGGTATTACCCGAGCGAAGAAACGCGTTGATTTATTTACGCCGCTGGCAGTGCTAACCAAAGCAACTCGCAGCCAGACGGTGCGCGATAGTGGTTTAGCTGATGCGTTATATCTGTAAGTAGTTATTGGTATTTTTGATTAACGGGTTATAATCGCGCTAACGATTATGGCTTATTTTGATGGATTTGAGAGTTAGATGTCATTATTAACAAAACTGCGTTGTTTAATCACCGCGGGGCAAGGGGTTACTGGGTCGAATATTCAAGTCGATGTGTTGGATGATCCGATTAAGATGTTTGGTCAGTGGTTTGAACAGGCCAAAGAAGCAGGGATTGTGTTGCCAGAGTCGGTGACGGTGGCGACGGCGAGTCAGTCGGGGATACCATCAGCGCGGGTGGTGCTGCTGAAATCGTTTGATGACAGTGGGTTTACCTTTTACACTAATTACAACAGCCGTAAAGGGCAAGAGTTGGTGGAAAACCCACAAGCAGCGATGGTATTTCATTGGAATATCTTACAGCGTCAGGTGCGTATTGAAGGACGTGTCGAGCGAGTTAGTGAAGCTGAATCGCTTGAATACTTCCATTCGCGCCCTCGTGGCAGTCAGATAGGCGCTTGGGCGTCATATCAAAGCCAAGAAATCGAATCACGTGAAGTATTAGCGCAAAAGTCGGCGGAACTTGAAAAGAAATATGCGGGTAAAGATATTCCACTCCCACCATTTTGGGGCGGTTTTAAGGTGATCCCAACGCATATTGAACTATGGCAGGGCCGCGCCGATCGTCTACATGATCGCTATTACTTTACGCAAACCGGTAATGGCTGGCAGCGCACGCTGTTATCGCCATAAGCGCTAATCGTGTTAAAAGGCACAGGGTCAAAAGACACAGGGTGGTGAGATGTTAAGTCATTTAGAACATAAAATACCGCCACCCGTGTGGGCGGCGCTTTGTGCCGGACTGATGTGGTTGGTTAAACCCTATGCCACTTTTCCTGCTGCGCTTGTTGCATACACTCTAATGCTAGCCGTATTTATCGCACTGGTAGGCATCGCCATCGATTTAACCAGTGTGTGGCGCTTTTTTCGCAATAAAACCACCATTAATCCACTCAAACCTGCCGCCTCGACACTAGTTACCTCGGGTATGTATCGTTTTAGCCGCAATCCAATGTATCTTGGCATGTTATTGTTGTTAATCGCGTGGGGCATCTACTTATCATCGTTTGCCGCAATCGCCTGTGTTGCACTTTTTGTATTGGTGCTCAATCGATTGCAAATTGTGCCTGAAGAGCGTGCTTTACTGGCTATATTTGGTCAGCAATATCAAGATTATTGTCAGCGTGTTAGGCGCTGGTTATAGCAGACTTTGCACAATTGCATGGTTTTTCAATAAGGGTGTTTTTGTGAAGTTTTCACGTAATTTAAGTGTGTTCTTTCTATTTATCGCGTTAAATCTCGTTAATATTACTGCCCAAGCCGCTTGGTATCAACAGGAGCAGGCTATTATGGGCACTAGCGTACGGGTTGAGCTATGGAGTGACGATAAGCTCGCCGCTGACCGTGCGATGGCCTCGGTGATGACAGAAATGAAGCGCATTGATCACCTAATGAGTCCCTATAAAAGCCATAGTGAACTGTATTTAATTAATCAGCAAGCGGCGAAAAAGCCCTTAGTTATCTCTGATGAACTTTATCAAATCATTGATAAGTCATTAGTGATTGCAAAGCAAACCCAAGGCTCGTTTGATATCAGTTTTGCCAGTATTGGTTTTTTATATGATTATCGCAACAAGGTTAAACCGACTAACCAACAAGTAGACTCCCAGCTAATCGCCATCAACTATAACAATATCTTGCTAGATAGAAACAACAGCACGATTTTCTTCTCACACCCCAATGTTAAAATTGACTTAGGCGGCATAGCAAAAGGTTACGCCGTTGACAACGCAATTAGCTTACTAGCGCAACAGGGGGTAA
This sequence comes from Alteromonadales bacterium alter-6D02, assembly GCA_002835545.1. Lineage (GTDB taxonomy): Bacteria > Pseudomonadota > Gammaproteobacteria > Enterobacterales > Psychrobiaceae > Psychrobium. The sequence continues at coordinate 2,912 of PIZK01000007.1, read as the reverse complement.
AGCATGCGCTGGTTACTGCGGGTGGTGATACCAAACTCTTAGGTGACAGGCGAGGGCGTCCGTGGGTGGTTGGCATTCAAGATCCGCGCAATAAAAATAAACAAGCAGTCAAACTGCCATTAATTAATGAAGCGCTATCAACCTCAGGTGACTATGAGCGCTATTTCGAGCAAGATGGCGTCCGTTACCACCATATTCTCAACCCCAAGACCGGCTATGCCGTCACTGGGGTACAAAGTGTATCTATCACCGGACCACAATCAATCATGACCGATGCCCTATCAACCAGTGTGTTTGTACTAGGAGTTAAGCAAGGACTAGCATTGATTAACTCTCTTGATGGTTACAGCGCGATAATCGTCGATGATCAGCGAAAACTGCACTTCTCAGCGGATTTAATGGCAAATTAACCGTAATCCTCTATCATGTCACTCCCGCAATGCATCCTTCCGTCATTCCCGTAGTGTTTTGAGCGGGAATCTTGGGCTGGGTGTGGTTGGTTTGAGGCGGCTGTAAAAGATCCCGGCTGAAAACACTGCCGGAACGACGGCAGTGGGGGAGCAACACCGCAGTTTAAATTGAACTGGCTTGCATTTAACTCTCAATGTAATGTAACTCGTCGCCGTACAGAGCTTTCGATGGTTTTCAAAGAAAATGTTCAATCTTGCTTGTATAGAATTCTGTTTTTGTTTCTTATTACTATTTTTGTTTTTTGTTCAAATATAAACCTAAAACTGCTTAATTTATTCTAGTTCATTTATTGGCTAAGAATCACCTTACAAATATTATATTAGCTTGTCGATAGATAAAATTTACTTATATAATGTGCAATCTGTAAATAAATGATAGCTATATTTACTAAATTAGGATTTATCTTTTCTTCCCTAATAGCTATTTATTCAACATAAGGAATTGTATGTATCCAGAGGTACCGGGTGAATTAAGAGATGCAATAGAAAATGACAAGCTAGTTGTATTTGTAGGTGCTGGTTTATCAATAAACAGCGGTTTGCCTGGATGGGGGCAAATAGTTTCAGAATTGCTGCAAGAGAATAAAGACTACATTAACAAGGCAGATGCTTTTCGAGCAGCACTTGAGTCAGGGATAATGAGCCCACTTGATATACTTGATAAAATCGAAGATAGTCGGAAAACGGTTTTTTCTGCCTTTGAAAAAAAGTTGTCTGAGACAACTCCCAGCGATTTACATAGTGCTTTTGGAAAAATATCTAGAAGATTCGTTACAACAAACTTTGATAAGTTAATTGAATCAAGTGCTAATATAAAACAAATTATTACTCCGGACAGTAAGTTTAACCTTGGAAAAATTGATACGGAAGAAGAGTTTGTTCTGAAGCTTCACGGTGATATAGATCGGGTCGATAACTGTGTGGTTTTTAGTAGCCAGTATGAAGAGTTGTATAAGAATGAACAATTATCTACTTTCCAGCTAAAGAAGTTATTTTCCTCATATACAGTGCTGTTTGTTGGGTTTTCATTTACAGACCCTTATGTTACTGAGTTATTCAATTTCGTTACGAATTTGCAAGAAGATTTAGGTCCTAGACACTTTTTTATTTCGAATATTCAGGAGGATATTCGAAATGTTGAAGATAAAAAAATTCGAGCTCTAGAGTGTATTGACATTAACGATTTCTCTCAGTTGCAGCCTTATGTTGAGTCGCTGATAACCATAAAATCAACTCCTAGTCTTTCTCCTTCTCAACTTGTTTCTTCTACAGAAACCCTTTCTCCGCTTTATAAAGATATTGATGGAAGCGATATTGCCCCTGAAGTAACTGGTTGGGTTGGGCGTAAGGGGGAGTTGGACATTCTTAAGTCGGATGTATTTAGAGTTGTATTCATAACTGGCTTTGGTGGGGAGGGGAAATCCGCTTTAGCGTCTTACTACCTACAGCATGAGCCTGATTATGAGATTGCTGAATGGAAAGATTTTAAAGAACAAGATCATAAATTTCAGCATAAAATTATTTCAATGATAAGACGGCTAAATTGTGATGTTAGCGTAGATGACCTAATAGGCTTTTCAGATAGTGAATTGATCCAACTGTTTTTTAAAAAGCTGGGTAATAAAAAAGCCGTCTTTGTTCTTGATAATGTGGACAGTTACATAGACCTTGAGAATTTTGAGCCAACAAATGGAATAGGTGAGCTTTTTGAGGTTGCTATGTCTGCGGAACATAATTCTAAATTTATATTTACATGCCGGCCATTCATTCAATACGCTAAACCTAGATTTATTCAGTTAAACCTCCCTGGGTTATCTGAAAAGAATACTATTGAATACTTCGTAAATGGTGACATTGGAATAAATAAAGAAAAGCTTGTAAGTTATGCGAAGAAAGCTTATTCATTAACAAGCGGACATGCACTTTGGCTGAGCTTGATACTAGCTCAATCAAAAAAAGGAGAGAAAGCATTAAAGGATTTTCTGGATAAAATAGGCACCGGATCAACAATTGACAAGAACGACACTTCGATAATGTCGAAGAATGTATTAAGTAGTGTGTGGGAGTCTTTACATGAAAGAGATAAGCTGGTTTTAAGGACGTTAGCTGAAACGGTCGTGGCTGAAACGGAAGAAGATTACGCCGAGATTTTAAAAGACGAGTTGAATTTCAAAAACTATCAAAAAGCACTTCGATCCTTACGGAGTTTTAATTTAATTGTAGAGAAAAGAGATAGCAAATATATCGAGTTACACCCTTTAGTTAAGCAATTTGTTATAACGAACTATCCTCCTGCTGAAAGAGATAAATATATATCTTATTTAGTACGGTTCTATGATAAATGGGTTGTTGTACTCAAAGAAAAAATGAGCTCGAAGCTTAGTTACCAAGAGTTTTCAAATTTTACTAATAAAGCTGAGTTATTCTGGTCTAATAACACTG
>PIZK01000006.1 GCA_002835545.1 Alteromonadales bacterium alter-6D02 | reverse complement strand
CTAGACACCTATTTAGAGAAACGCCCCAACAGTAATGTTGGGGCGTTTTTCGTTGTTTAAAGAAAAGTTGATACGCGTGATGATAAGCCTCATCACTGTGTAGTGAAACGATGTTGCGCCGAGGCAACGATCATCGCTCGCGGATCAACATAGGCACAGCTTGTTTCCTCGAACGCTGTTCGAAGGGCTGCGAGCCGAGGGAGTAGGACATTGCCAATCACCTATTTAAAGAAAGCCCCCGCATTAAGTTTCGGGGGCTTTTTGCGTTCTAGGGTTTTATTAAATTGGCAGACGTCATCCCGGTAGTTTTTTTAGCCGGGACCTTGCTCAATACGTCGAACACTTAATTAAGCAGACGCAGTGTTAACAACTGGGTATCGAACTATTTATCTCAAGGTTTATCAGGCCTTGAAGATAAACCTCGTCTTGGAAGGAAAGCCCAACTATCACCTCAACAAACTAAACAGCTCGTCAGCTATATTGAGCATCAAGCAAAATCAGACGTTGGTGGTCGATTAACTGGTCATGACATTAAAGACTAAATCTCAACTCAGTTTGGCGTTGATTACCACCTCAATCACGTATACAAGCTGCTTAAAAAGATAGGATTCAGTTGGATCACAAGTCGTTCAAAACACCCAAAACAATCACAAAAAGCGCAAGACGAGTTTAAAAAATTGAACATACAATGATCCAGACGATCCCTGGTACGGTGTCTTTGTCAGCAAAACACGACAACAAGAATTTGGGTAAAAACGGGGACTCGCCCAAGAGCTGTCCAACAACAGTAGTTTGAATATGCCAATATGTATGGGGCGGTCTGCTCAGCGACAGGCGAAACAGAAGCTGGCCGATATGCCGTAGTCATTATGGATGGTGTAGGCTGGCAATAGCTACGCCAACATCATTTATCAAATCGTTGTTTTAAAAATTATGAAGACATCGTAGAACAATGCACTCAAGCTTGGTTCAGTTTTATAAAATACAAAGAGACAGTTAAACCTTATGCTCTAGAGACTGGGCAACTTTTAGTGTGGATTGGTATAATACAGTTTTGTGGTTACGATCGTTGCTAGTAATATTATTAGTTATCTCCCTTCGTTTTTATTAAGAGCTAAAACAGTGCGACTTTAGTCTAATTACTTTATTTTTTTGTGTGTATATAACTTTACACCTTAATGTTATAACATATCGAAATATAAAATTATTGATAATGATTAGCATTTGTCTATCTGCAAGAATAGTATGCATCTTCGTTTTGGCCTATAGGTCAATGTTGTATGAAATTATCAAATTCTGCCCAGTATCAATATCTTCTTATATAGAGTACTGAAGCAACTTGTGTAAAAATGGAGCCTTTACTGTGAAGTTAAAGCAACAAGTTCTTATCGCTTTTCTGTCAATTGGTCTATTACCGCTAATACTGTTGGGAGTTACTGCATTATATACAGCTAGTAATTCTCTTGAATATACAGCCTATAATAAATTAGAGGCTGTACGTGAGATCAAAAAAACTCAAATTGAATCTTATTTTAAATCTCGCGAAACAGAACTAGTCGTCTTAAGAAACACTGTTTCAAAATACTTTTCATCGAATCAAAATGACAGCGCTGTACAGGCTTCTAATCACCACTCTCAATTTTCTTCATTCATTGAACATTATGGCTATTACGACTTATTTTTGATAAATCCAAGTGGGGATGTATTTTACACTGTTGAGAGAGAATCTGATTACCAAACTAACTTACTCAACGGGGCATATTCAGATTCAGGCCTTGCGCGCCTTTTTACAAATGTAATGAATAGCGGTTCTTTTAAAATCGAAGATTTCTCTCCCTATGCTCCTAGTAATGGAGTTCCTGCAGGTTTTATTGGTGTTCCTTTGATGGATAAAGGAGAGATAAAGCTCGTTATTGCCCTACAGCTTTCATTAGAGCGAATTGATTCAGTAATGCAGCAGAGAGAAGGAATGGGTAAAACGGGAGAGAGCTATCTTGTTGGTCACGATTTTAAATTGCGCTCAGATTCCTTTTTGGACCCTGTGGCTCGGTCGGTTGAAGCTAGTTTTGCTGGGGATGTAGCCAATAATGGTGTCGATACGACTGCCGTTAGAGCTGCATTGAAAGGAGAGAAAGGTAGTGAGCTTATTATTGATTATAACGGGAATCCTGTTTTATCAGCTTATACTCCATTAAATATTAAAGATGTGAATTGGGTGTTACTTACTGAAATAGATGAAGCTGAAGCATTAAAGTCGGTAAAAGATCTTCGGTTCATAATTGTCATGATGGGTCTAATCACAGCAATGATAGTTGCTGCTATTGCGCTTATTTTTACTAGGGCTATTCTCAGACCTATTGGTGGTGAACCGAAAAGAATGGCCAACCTTGCGGAATTAATAGCCGAAGGTGATTTAACCTATCGGTTCCCTGCTGGTGTTCCACAAACTGGTGTTTACTCGTCAATGTATAAGATGACGAACCACCTCAATAGTGTACTTGGGAAAATTGGAGGAATGACAGTTGAGCTTTCTACTGCGGCGGGACAAAGTAGTGTTGTAGCAGAGCAGGCGAATATTAGCTTACAAGAGCAGCAAGTCAATATTCAAAATGTTTCTTCGGCGATGCATGAAATGGCTGCGACTATTCAAGAGGTCTCGGTAAACGCACATCAAGTTGCAGGATCAACTTTGGGGATAAAAGACTCTTCGGGTAAAGCTAAAGCTCAAGTTGACCAAACTATCCGGACTATTAGTGTACTGTCCCAAGAGATTAGCAGTGCGACATCTGCTATTGATACGGTTGAACAAAAGTCACAGGAAATTGGCACTATCTTAGAGGTTATTAGAGGGATTGCCGATCAAACAAATTTGCTTGCACTTAATGCAGCTATTGAAGCAGCTCGTGCAGGTGAGCAAGGTCGTGGTTTTGCTGTGGTAGCTGATGAAGTTAGGCAGCTAGCTCATAAGACTCAACTATCAACCAGTGATATTGAGAATATGATTAGTGTCTTGCAGGCCGTAGTAAAAGATGTCGTGACTGTGATGACGAAGAGTAACCAATTGGCAGAAGACACGGTTGAGAATGCAAAAGAAACCGCAAATTCAATCACTGCGTCGTATAATGAAATCGAGTCAATAAGTGCAAACGCTGAGCAAATTGCAACAGCAGCGTCCCAACAGTCATTGGCTTCGGAAGAAATTAATCAAGCTCTAGTGATTATTAACGATGCCGCTAAACAAAATGCATTGGGTGTTACCGAGATATCTGCTTCTAGTGAACACTTAAACCAACTAGGCTATAAGCTTAAACAGGTGGCAGGTGAGTTTAAAGTTAACTAACTATTTTTATGTAACTGAAGTAAAAAGCCCAGTGTAAATCACTGGGCTTTTTGTTTTGACCTGTGACATTTTGACGCATTTAAATTTTCGCTGCTCCCTATAAAATACGCGTAGAAACTTATGGGGTATTTTTAAAAGAACAGTATGAAACCTTCATTCCTAAGGTATTTATCATCGGTTCTGCTCCATAGTATGGCCACGCGCATATTACAGATAACATGGGTCCACGATTGCTTAGTGCTGGCTGCAGTCACTAATGAGATAGAGCGTGATGTCGATTCTAATAAGCTTGTAATTGATGTTTTTGTGGTAGGGCAAGAGGAGCGAGCAATTGGCTAAATTCTCTAAACCTAGCCGAACAGTCTATGCTGGTCCGTTGAATAATTTTAGGGAGTAATAATGGTATCAATTCAATTAAATCGTTGGTTATGGAAGTGGCATGTTATAGCTGGTCTACTATCATTGCCTTTCATTATTCTATTAACAATCACAGGTGTTATTTATTTATTCAAAGCAGATGTTAACAATTGGACTTATCAGGAGATTAAGTTTGTTGAAGCGAAAATTGGTAATCCACACTCTATAGCACGTCAGGCTGAAGCGGTTAAGGCTTATACCTCAGCGCCGATCACTAAATTTACTTTACCTCAACATTCCAATGAAGCGACGCAGTTTTATATTAAGTCCAAAGGGAGACCAGCGCATATTGTCTATGTTAACCCCTATACAGCTCAGGTTACTGGAGATATAAAACAAACCGATACGTTTATGTATACCGTGAGAAAGCTTCATGGTGAACTGTTACTAAATACGCCAGGAACTTTACTGGTTGAATTAGTGGCTAGTTGGTTTATTGTGTTATTGATCACTGGGTTAATTATATGGTTTCCATTTAAGAACTTTAGCGCCAAACGCCTCGTTGAAATACGTACCCAGAGAAGTAAACGCATTGTGTGGCGTGATATTCATGGTGTTTTTAGTTTTTGGACATCCCTTGTGTTGTTAATGATAATCGCAGGTGCGATGCCATGGACTGATGTTTTTGGTAATCAGCTGAAGTGGGTACAAAAGCAAACTGACTCTGGTTATCCAGCTCAGTGGCGTAAGACCGACTCTCTGCAATCAGTCAAGGCAATTGAAAGACTTTCGTTAGATGCTATGGCTCAGGTGGCACAAGCACAGCAATTGCCCGGTAAAGTAACAGTGACATTGCCTAAAACTGATCTTGGTGTATTTAGTGTAAGTAATAGAAGTTTGTGGCTTAGCGATCAAGAAGTAATTCATTTGGATCAGTACTCCGGAATCGTCGTGAAGCAATTAGATTGGTCTCATGTTGGTATGCTAATGGATTTGCGCCAAATATTTATGCGATTACATCAAGGAGAGTATGGTAGTGCTAACTGGTGGATTGTATTAATCTCTTGCGCTATTTTTCTTATCGCGTCCGTTGGTAGTATTGTGTCCTATTTTATGCGCAGGCCACAGGGACAGTGGGGAATTCCAAATGCGCCCAAGTCATTTAGCATTAGTTGGTGGGTGTTAGGAGCGATTGCAGCATTTGCCGTTTTGTTTCCATTATTTGGTTTGAGTGTAGTGTTGATACTCACAGTGCAGGGGCTTCGAACACTGGTGATTGAACATCGTAATCAAGTGGTTTAACAGAAATAAAAATGCCCTTAATTAATAAGGGCATTTTTCATTTTTTGAGCCTAATTTTATTACTCAGTTAACCCACGGCTTTTTAATAGAGGTTCTATACTCGCCTCTTTACCTCGGAATTTCTTGTACAGCGTTAACGCATCATCACTGCCGCCTGAAGCAAAGATGTATTTTCTGAAAGCTTGTGCTGTTTTTTGATCGAAAATACCATTCTCTTTAAATGCTGAAAATGCATCAGAACCAAATACGTCAGACCAAATGTAGCTGTAGTATCCTGCTGAGTAACCACCAGAGAAGATATGCGCAAAATAAGTAGAGCGATAGCGTGGAGTGATCTCGCTAATTAAACCAAGCTTATCCAGTGCGTCTTTTTCAAAGCTCGCGGCATCACGGATTTTATCATCTTCTAGTGAATGCCAGTTTAAGTCTAATAAAGTTGCAGCCATGTATTCTGTTGTCGCAAAACCTTGGTTGAACTTACTTGCTGCTTGGATCTTATCAACAAGTTCTTGTGGGATCACTTCACCTGTTTTGTAGTGCTTAGCAAAAACGGCTAACACTTCTGGTTGTAGCATCCAGTTTTCCATTACTTGTGATGGGAACTCTACGAAATCACGTGGAACCGATGTGCCTGTTTGAGAGCGGTAAGTACCGTCAGACAATAAACCGTGTAACGCATGGCCAAATTCGTGGAATAGTGTACTTGCCTGATCGAACGTTAACAATGCTGGCTCATCGCCTGTTGGGCGTGGGTAGTTTAGAACGTTCACGATGATAGGTGTTGAATCAACGCCATTCATGTTGTATTGCTTGCGATACGAGTTCATCCAAGCGCCGCCACGTTTACCAGGGCGAACATAGTGGTCAGCTAGGAATAAGCCAATGTAGGTTCCGTCTGCTTCATAAACTTCAAAAGTACGCACATCATCGTGATAAGTTGGTAAGTCTGTGCGCTCTTTAACCGTAATACCAAAAAGTTTTTCTGCGGTATGGAACACACCTTGTAGTGTTGATTCTAACGCGAAGTATGGGCGTGTTTGCTCTTCATCGATATCATAACGTGCCTTGCGAATTTTTTCTGCATAGTAAGCGTAATCCCATGCTTCAATCTTGAACTTGCCGCCTTCTGCGTCAACCAGCTTTTGCATGTCTGCGACTTCAACTTTAGCTTTTGCTAGTGCAGTTGGCCAAATCTGGTTTAGTAACTCATAAACAGCAGCAGGTGTTTTCGCTACACGATCTTCTAATACGTAATGAGCGTGAGACTGATAACCCATTAATTTCGCTTTTGTTGCGCGTAATGAAGCTACTTTTGCTAAGGTTTTCTTGTTATCAAACTCGTTATCGTTATTAGCACGATTAATATAACCTAGGTATAGCTCTTTACGGAGTTCACGATCATCTGCGTAGGTGATAAAAGGTGTAATTGATGGACGGTGAGTAGTAAATACCCACTTACCTTCGTGGCCTCGAGATTTAGCTGTCGCTGCTGCTGCATCAATGATTGATTGAGATAAACCAGAAAGCTTGCTCTTATCTGATACTACGACCTCAAAGGCATTGGTTTCAGCGAGTAAATTGTCACCAAACTGAAGAGTTAATTTTGCAATTTCTGCATTTAACTCACGAATTTTGGCTTTTTCTGATGCGTTTAGTTTTGCGCCTGCACGAACGAAACCGATGTAGCTATCTTCTAATAACTTGGCTTGTGAAGTCGACAGGTTTAACTGGTCTTTTTGTTGGTATACCGCTTCAACGCGTTTAAATAAATCTGCGTTTAACGATAAATCATCCCAGTGTGCTGAAAGTAAAGGTGATACTTCTTTAGCGATGGCTTTTAATTCATCACTTGTTTCAGCAGATGTTAGGTTATAGAAAACGTTAGCTACGCGATCCATTAAGTTACCAGTGAACTCATAGGCTTCGATAGTATTAGCAAATGTCGGAGCTTCTGTGTTGGCTACGATAGCTGCAATCTCTTGCTTCTGTTGGGCCATGGCCGCTTTAAAGGCTGGTAGGTAATGTTCAGTATTAATCTTGGGAAAGTCTGGAATACCGTGTGGTGTCGTCCAAGGCTGAGAGAACGGGTTGCTTGCTTCAAGTTGTACAGCATTGACCGCTTGTGTTGTTTGTACTTTTGTTTCAGGTGCTTTTTCTGAACCTGTACAGCCAGTAAGGGCTAGAGCTAACGCAATCGGCGCTAGAGAAAACTTTTTCATGTGAGAAAATCCTAAAATTATCATTATAAAAATATGCTTAAATACCCCTGTATCCTACGGGGATTTACAACTTATGTAAAATTTTAGCTAGACTAAAGGCTAGGTTCTTTAGGTTGAAAATATTCAGTAGCAAAGTGGCCTTTCCAAGAGAAGAAAAGGCTAGCTGTTAACGGTTATCACCGAGTTAAACTAAGGTCATGATTTCACATTTATTTGCCTACTGGGTATAATAGGTATGATTAATCGTCAGTGGGTAATGCTATGAAAAAACAACAACCCGAGTTGTTTTCGCAACATGAACATGCGTTAGAAAAAGAATATGAACTTTGCCCTGAATGTGGCTGTGAATTACAAATAAAAAATTCTAAACATGGCCCTTTTCTTGGCTGTAATAATTACCCCACTTGTAGCTATACTCGCCCCCTAGTGTCACAAGAAGCAATGGATGAACAAATTATTGCAGGTTCAGAGTGTCCTGAATGTGGTAATGAGCTAGCGATTAAAAAGGGGCGCTATGGTATTTTTATTGGGTGTTCAAATTATCCAGAATGCCATCATATTGAGCACCAAAACGAAGAGCAAGAAATGGCGACCTGTCCACAGTGCCACCAAGGTCACCTTGCACAAAGAGTGTCGCGTTATGGAAAAACATTCTACGCATGTGACGCTTACCCTAAATGTAAATTTGTAATCAATTATCAGCCTGTTACAGGGCAGTGTGAAGCTTGCGGCTTTGAGTTATTGATCCAGAAAAAAATGGCTGGTGGAATGACGCTAATTTGTGCGGATAAGAAATGTAGTCATAAACAAGGCCAATAGCCCAGTTGTTTCATTAACTAGAAGCGGGTAAAAAAGGCTATGTCTTAGTTAGCTGTTGTGCTCGAGCAAGCCTCACATTAGTCAGCAACTCGCCTTAGCACATCAAAGATCCGCTGCCATTAACAAATCGCAACAGTTAACTGCGACATAGCCAAAAAAAAGGATACCACCAAGGTATCCTTTTTCATTGGAATAGCAACAGGATTAGGTTAAGTTACCGATATACGCTTTAATATCAGAAAATGCTGACTCAGGTAATAAGTCAGCAACAGCTTGTAAGCGCTGTTGTAGCTGAGCGTGACTTTCGCCAGATACATTGATATGTCCCATTTTACGGCCAGCACGTTTCGTTTTACCGTACCAATGCACAGAGACACCCTGAATGGCTAAGACTTCATTAGACACCTGATCTTCGCCTAAAATGTTTATCATCGCCGTGGGACGCAGTAGTTCAGTACCACCTAATGGCAACCCGCATACCGCTCGGATATGGTTTTCAAATTGACAAGTGTCAGAACCTTGTTGAGTCCAGTGACCAGAGTTGTGAACGCGAGGTGCAATTTCATTCACCAATAACTTATTACCAACTTGGAAGAACTCAATAGCTAAGATACCAACATAGTCCATTGCGTTAGTTAAGTTAGTAAACACTTGCTGTGCTTGTTTTTGTAGTTCTTCTTCACCAGTTAAGGCTAATGAAACCGATAGCACACCATCAGTGTGATGATTCTCTGTTAGTGGGTAAACTTTGACATCACCATTAACGCCACGTACTCCAACTAGAGAAACTTCACGATCAAAGGGTACCATCTGCTCAGCAACAATACCTTGCTTAACTAAACTTTTGCTACCAGCGAAGAACTCATCAACTTCCGTCCAAACTTGTGCTGCCTGCTCGTTTGATTTTAAACGCCATTGGCCTTTACCATCATAGCCAGCAAGGGCACTTTTTAAAATGATTGGTAGACTTAAATGTTCAAGGGCTTGCTGAAAGCCTTGCTCGTCTTCAACAATCACGTGTTCGGCATTATCAGCTTGGGATTGGGCTAGTAATGCTTTTTCTAAGCGGCGGTCACCACCAATCTTAATCGCTTGGCTTGATGGTTTTAATTTCCCCGACGCTTCACATAATGCTAGGACATCATGGTCAATATGTTCAAACTCGGCAGTAATTGCATCAGCATGAGCAATGCCTGAAGCAAGGTCGCCATACACCTGTTCATTGGCTAATGGGTTGATAACTTGTTCAGAGCCAACATCATAAGCACGTACTTCAATATTTAGCGGCTTGGCCGCTAGTGCCATCATGCGAGCTAGTTGACCCGCACCTAACATTAATACATTCATCACGTTACCCTTATTCTGCAGGATTAGGGTTGTTCAGGATTGTATCTGTTTGTTCCTTACGGAAAGCCTCAACTGCCGCTTGAACTTTCTCATCGTATGTACCGATAATTTGTGCCGCTAGCAAGCCAGAGTTTGCTGCGCCTGGATTACCAATGGCTAACGTACCAACTGCAATTCCTTTTGGCATCTGTACAATTGATAGTAGTGAGTCTTGACCGCTGAGGGCTTTTGACTGAACTGGAACACCTAAGACAGGTAAGCTAGTAAAGGCTGCTGCCATGCCTGGGAGGTGTGCTGCACCGCCTGCACCGGCAATAATGACTTTGATTCCACGCTCTTTTGCTGACTCAGCATATTCCGCTAATAAATGAGGTGTTCTATGGGCTGAAACTACTTTGGTTTCGTAAGGAACATTAAAAAGATCAAGCATTTCTGCTGCATGTTTCATTGTTGGCCAATCAGATTTTGACCCCATGATAATACCGACAGTCATTATATACGCCTTATAATTTAGGTGAGCTTTGTGTTACCAGTCATCAAGAGCAGGTAAAATTAATGAGCGATTATACCTTTATTTTAAGCAATACGGAATCTATGTTACTCGGGATAATTTGTTAAAATGCACTAGTTGGTGTTGCATTATATTGATAAAATTTACCAATCTTAACTATATATGAGTCGCCAATATGACTGATCAACATGCCGTAGAAATTTTTCTCAATGGTGGAATTATTGCGTATCCAACGGAAGCGGTTTTTGGCTTAGGTTGTGACCCTGATAATGAACAAGCGTTACAACGTTTGTTAGCCTTAAAGCAGCGCCCTGCAGAGAAAGGGTTAATCTTGTTGGCGAGTGATTTTGAACAATTATTACCTTATATCGACTTATCTGGTGTGTCTGCGGCTATGCAACAGCAAATCTTAGAGCGCTGGCCTGATGGTATAACTCAGGTGGTACAAAAGAATCATGAGATATCACCTCTACTTAGTGGAAAATTTGCTAGTATAGCTGTTCGCTTAACCAGCCAACCCGATGTGGTCGCGTTATGCCGTGCTGTGAATCGTCCTATCGTTTCTACAAGCGCTAATCTTACAGGGTTACCGCCTGCGGACAGTTGGCAATCACTAGACCCACAGCTCGTTGAGCAAGTCGATTGTGTTATTAAAGGAAAAACGCTTGGTTTTGATAAGCCATCAACTATCATTGATGCTATTACTGGAGAAGAGTTTCGCTCATGAGCCAAATTAATGTAGAACAAGTCATTACGTATTTAAAGTCATTGCAAGACAGCATCTGCAGTGCATTAGAGAGTCAAGAGCCACAAGCTCGATTTGCAAAAGATTCATGGCAACGTGAAGAAGGTGGTGGCGGTGAAAGTCGTGTGCTGACCGATGGTCAAACATTTGAGCAAGCGGGTGTAAATTTCTCTCATGTGATGGGAGCTACTTTACCACCATCTGCAACAGCTGCTCGTCCAGAGTTGACCGGTCGCCGTTTTGAGGCGATGGGTGTTTCATTAGTTATTCACCCTAAAAATCCTTATGTGCCGACGTCTCATGCCAATGTTCGCTTTTTTATTGCTTATGCTGAAGGGCAAGAGCCTATTTGGTGGTTTGGGGGTGGTTTTGACTTAACCCCATATTACGGTAATAAAGATGACTGTCAGCACTGGCATCAAACTGCTCATGACTTATGCGCGCCTTTTGGTGATGATAAGTACCCAAAATATAAGAAATGGTGTGATGAATACTTTTTCTTAAAGCATCGTGACGAAGCTCGAGGAATCGGTGGACTATTCTTTGACGATCTAAATGACACAGGTTTTGAGCAAAGCTTTAACTTTATGCAAGCGGTTGGCAATGGCTTTGTTGACGCGTACTTGCCTATTGTAAAAGCACGCAAAGATACAGAGTATGGTGAGCGCCAGCGTCAATTCCAGCTTTATCGCCGTGGTCGGTATGTTGAATTTAACTTAGTATATGATCGTGGTACACACTTTGGTCTGCAAAGTGGTGGTCGAACAGAGTCTATTTTAATGTCAATGCCGCCGTTGGTGCGCTGGGAATATAATTACCAGCCTATTGCTGGCTCAGAAGAGGCATTGTTGTATGAACAATTTTTGCCAGAACAAGATTGGCTGAAATAATTTAGGAAAAAAGATGAAAAGATTAACGTTATTAGCAGCATTAAGTGCCAGCTTACTTTTAAGTGGTTGTAGCAAAATTACCACTGAAAACTACAATACACTTGAAGTCGGAATGGACTTTTCTGAAGTTGAGACCTTATTAGGCACAGCAAGCAAGTGCGATGAAACCATTGGTTTAAAACAATGCACTTGGGGCGATGCTGATAAAAACATCAACATTAAGTTTGTCGCAGACAAAGTGACTTTATATTCAAAAAAAGGTATTTAGTCTTTCGAAAATGACCAGACTTGTTAAATTTTTGATCTAGCTGGTCATTTTATAAAAAGCTAATGTGTAAAATGCGTTCACTCAACGCTATAAGCCAATCTAAATCAACTATTCCGTTGTAAAAAATCTCCATCTTTGGTATTAATCTATTCATCCCTTATGGTGAATGTTAAGAAGTTGTAACATGGATTGCTAGGACTTGCTCGCTTTCGCTCTTTGACTTTCGTTAATGTAGTTGAGATATTTTGATAGACAAGCTTAAAAGCCTATTTGAACAAGTTATCCACTCTTGTCTCTTATTATCGATAAGAGAAGCGTTCATTGCGCTTATTCCGTATTTTATTAGTTTGGGTATCGCCAACATTCTAATCAACGGTGCACTCTACTTTAATGTGCTTAGCCCGGATGATTACCTTGCCACCCTCGCTATTGAGAGCGTCACTGCCGTTCAATTACTATTTCCAGTGATGGTCGCGATTTCTGTTGGTTTTCATTATTCAAAAAACTTGATGCATGATGGTGCTGTTGGTGCCATGCTCGCAGCGCTAAGTTTTTGTGTTCATGGTCATTATTTGCAACTTGAGAGCGGTAGCTTCCAACTTAATAGTACGGGATCGAGCGCTTATGCGGTGATTATTCCTCTATTAACGAGCGTTGGGTTGAATTGGTTTTTAAAGTTGGTACCGCGTGCGATTCATAATGTAGCTGGTGTCAGTGAATTTCTAAAAAGTAAATTTACCCTGATCTTTCCATTTTTGTTTGTTTTCTTTGGTTTGTTCTTAATTATGCCAATGATTAATGAGATTGGCGCTTGGTTAACTCAAGCACTTAGCCCTGATTATGCAAACTCGTCTGTGGCTCAATTAACTTTTGAACGAATGCTTACTGTACACTTGTTTTGGTTTGTTGGTATCCATGGCGATAACATGTTCGATTTATTATTTGACAGTGGTTACCTCGGACAGGAGATATTTGCCGGGCTTAGCGCAAAATTATTTTACGATACGTTTGTTATTGTCGGTGGAACGGGATGTTTTGTTGGTTTAATTATCGCTGCTCTTTTTCTAAATAAGGATAGTCATGAGCGCTCCGTCGCTAAATTTTCTATCCCGTTTAGTATCTTTAATTTTTGTGAAATTATTTTATTTGCCTTACCCGTTTTCTTGAATCCTATATTATTCATCCCTTTCATATTGGCACCCGCGCTTAATTTTTTAATCTCCTATGCTGTGATCTCATGGGGTTGGGTTGGTTATGAACAGATTGAAATGAGTTGGATGGTTCCTGCAATTATTGACGGCTACTTTGTAGGGAGTGATGCAAATGCGATGCTATTACAAGGCGCTTTAATTCTTATGAACGCAGCGCTTTACTTTCCATTTCTACGCTGGAGTGCAAATCAAACAAACTCTGGGACGGCTATTTCATCCCTTGCTCAAAAGCTCAATATATCTCAGCAGTATATGGCGCGTAGTGAGCACCGGTTTATCCAGCAGCAATGGCAATCTAAGCGTTCAACTCAAGCGTTACAGCATGCCCTGCAAGCTATTAGTGATGGTGAATTACTTTTATATTATCAGCCACAAATATGTCTGGCCTCAGGTAATGTTTGTGGCTATGAAGCACTGCTTAGAATCAAAGACCCACAGGGAGTGATTAAAGGGCCGTATTTTTTAGACGAGCTAATTAAACATAAGCAAACCGAGTTGATTGATTTATGGGTGATTGAACAAGCAAGTAAAGACCTTATGTGTTGGCATCAGCAGGGCTTTTCTCCCGAAATTAGTATTAACTTAAACCCTGACGTTTTAACAAAGGCACATCTGGTAGAACACTTATGTAAAACATTTGCAGGCTTTAATGAGCAGGTTAAGGTGGAAATCATTGAGTCAAGCTACTTAGATCAACAAGAACAAGTCTCTACGCATATTAAAAAGCTGAAAGAACACGGGATCACAACGGTTATTGATGACTTTGGTACAGGGTATTCGAGTTTGTTTATGTTGGCTAATCTACCAGTGAGTCATGTTAAACTCGATCGTCAGTTTTTAGCGCAAACACAACAACCTGAAGGTAAATTGCTGTATCAGGAGATTGCCAAAATTTTTGGTCGCATGCGGTATCACGTTGTGGCTGAAGGTGTCGAAACGGCAGAGGAGTTATCATTGGTTAAAGAGTTAGGTATCGATGTTGCGCAAGGGTGGCTATATGAGAAAGCCTTACCCCAACAAGAGATTTTGGCTTACGATAGTGCAGCCAAACAAGCGCGCTGTTAAGGGGCTGAGCTCATATCAATAATGATAAATTCACAGTTAAACGCTGGCGGTAGGTTGTGGTTTTCTTGTGGGATGAATACTTTACTTCTGCGCGGCCCCAAATAAGTTGAAACTGTCTTTTGCTGCATTTTAAAGTGGGCCACTTGGTTCTGAGAATGGGTTAAGACAAGGTTCTCTCCGTCAAACACCCATTGGCCAGAGCTGGCATGAATTGACTTTTTCTCACCATATACCTCAACTTCGAGTAAGAACTGACCATTAGGCTGCATACCTAATGTCGCATTACCTGAAGAGCAATATTGACTCATGACGTAAAGCGGTGGTTGAGGCCTACTCTTATGCTCAGGGTGGCGTAGGTAGAGCCCAATATTACCCTGAGTATAATAATGCTTATGATTTGAAGCGAAATGGAGCAATTGCACAGGACTTAATTCAAGGCTGTGAAGCAATTCTTGGATATTAGCTAATTGATTGCTGGTGGCTAAGCTAGGATGACTGATAATCGTGTTGTCACTGAAGTTTGTTGGTAATGGGATATCGGAATGCTTTACTTCTAAATCTAACTCTTCGAGCGCGGTGACAATGGGAGATAACTGCTCAGGGGTATAGCCTTGGCTGATTAAATGGACCCGTTGGCTACAGCCACTGATAAATAAAACCAATAGAACAAGCAATAATTTCATATAACACCATAACGAGTAATAAAAAACCATAGATTACATTCGTAATCTATGGTTTGCAACTCTAGGGTTTTATTTCTAAACCCATGGTCTTTAATAACCAGCCAAATGATTACTCTTCAACTAACCATTCAACCTTAAAATGAGCCGAATCGTCTTGTGCTAAGTGTTTGGTTAACCATGGTAATACTTCTTTCATTTGTTGCTCAAGCTTCCATGGTGGATTGACTATAATCATTCCTGTACCAGTCATACCAAACTCGTTAGTATCTTGCTTTACACAAAGTTCAATGCGCAATATTTTTCGGATCCCTTGCTGAGAGAACTTCTCACAGAAGCGGTTTACCTGATTGCGAGATACAACCGGGTACCATAAAGCATAAATACCAGTCGAAAAACGCTTATGAGCTTCAACGATACCTTTGATCGCATCATTATGTTCTGTTTTTAACTCGTAAGGAGGGTCGATTAATACTAGGGCGCGGCGCTGAGGTGGCGGCAACATCGCTTTGATACCCTTATAACCATCAATTTGCTGGATTCTAACTTTACGATCGCCCTGAAACTCTTGCTTTAGTAGTTCAATATCAGTGGGGTGAAGTTCGGTTAGCTCAAGTCGGTTATGATTTCCCATCAACATTTTTGCCACCAGAGGTGAACCCGGGTAATACGTCAACTCGCCATTTGGGTTTAGCTCTTTAATCACTTCAATGTAGTCGTGTAGGACGTCAGGAATATCATCTTGTTGCCAAATCTTGGCAATGCCATCTTTATATTCACCTGTCTTTTCACTTTTTTCATCGCGTAAGTCATAACGCCCGGCTGCTGAGTGAGTATCATGATAAACAAAAGGCTTCGGCTTTTGTTTCAAAGAATCAATGATTAATGTTTGAACTAGGTGTTTTAGCACGTCAGCAAAATTGCCTGCGTGAAAACTATGTCGATAACTGAGCATAAGCAGCCTATGAATGATTTTTTCATTATTATACCTGCCCATAGCTGATTATTTTAGGATAAACTGGATTAAATTACTTTTTCTTGGCTTTGACATGACAGCGACAATCACGGCAATTATTGAGCAAATAAATCAGCAGTTATTAGGTAAAGAACATCAAATCAAACAAGCGCTAGGTTGTATTTTCGCCAATGGTCATTTATTACTAGAAGATGTTCCTGGGGTTGGTAAAACAACGTTGGCGCATGCGTTAGCTATCAGCTGTGGTTTATCGTATCAGCGTGTGCAATTTACTAGTGATATGTTGCCTGCTGATCTGATTGGGGTATCAATTTTTGATACATCACAACAACAGTTTACCTTTCATCAGGGGCCGGTTTTTAATCAAGTGTTGTTGGCTGATGAAATTAATCGTACCAGCCCTAAAACTCAAAGCGCGCTGCTTGAGGCGATGGCTGAACGGCAAGTGAGTGTCGACGGAAAGACCTATCCATTACCTGATCCATTTTTTGTTATTGCAACACAGAACCCTTTAGAGCATTCAGGCACCTTTGAACTGCCTGACTCTCAATTAGATCGCTTTAGTATGTGTATTAGTTTGGGTTATCCAAGCGTCGAGGCCGAAAAGAAAATCTTGCAAGGCAAGCAAATAAGGGGGGAACAGCTTCAAGCTATCATGGATAAGCAAAGTCTTCAGCAGTTTCAGACAAGAGCTGCTGCGGTGTCAGTCTCTGAACCTGTACTCGATTACTTATTAGCGCTTGTTCAAGAGACTCGTGTTAATAGTCTTTACCCTCATGCGCTATCTCCCCGTGCTTCTCAAGCGATCTTAGCCGTGGCGAAAGCTTGGGCGATGATCGAGGGACGCGATTATCTCTTACCCGAAGATATTCAAGCTATTTTACCTGGGGCTACGGAACATCGCTTGCGAGGCACAAACCAGCGAACAGGGCAGTCTTATAGTGAACAATTGCTTCATAGCATTAACCCAATTGGGTGATTGATGAATATTTGGTCCCGATTCAAACAGAAAACGTGGTCAAAGTGGCTTGATAAACGCATCCCGCCAGCGGCTAAGGTGAAACTGCATAGGCATAATATTTTTATATTACCTAGTCGCTTTGGCGCTTATTATTGCTTAGGGGCCATCGCACTCTTTTTGCTTGGAACAAATTATCAAAATAATCTGATTATTTTGCTGAGCATGTTATTAATCAGTATCTTTGCGAGTACGATGTTGTTGTGCTATCAAAACCTCGCTGGCTTGAGCTTACAGGCTAACAATCAGGGCGAATCTTTTGCCGAACAACCGCTGAAGGTGAGTTGTTTACTCGATGCTGAAAAGCCAAAGTATGGTATTGAATTAAATTATGAAAATGAAGAGCATACCGTAATCCAACAAGTGGCAGGGCAGCAATACTGTGCTTTACGGCTTGGTGCAAAGGCCCGTGGACAGTATCAATTAGACAGAATAACGGTTGCTAGCGTTTTTCCATTGGGGTTGTTTAGGGCTTGGTCTCATATTGATTTAAATCAGCAGGTCATTGTTTATCCCAACCCCCTTTCTTATAAGCAAGTTGCGTTGATTGCAGCCAATGATGAGCAAGGAAAGCGCCATGCATTAACCCAAACAGGTGATCACTTTTCTGGTTTAGACTCGTACCATCTTGGTGAGTCGTTAAAGCGAGTTGCCTGGAAACAAGTGGCACAAGGTAAGGGAATGTTAACTAAGCAGTTTGAGCAGACTATTGGTGAACCAAACTGGCTGGATTACGATCAAATTGTTGCTAAGGATAAAGAAGAGAAACTATCCTACCTCAGTTACTTAACAATTGAATTGTCTAAAAAAAACCAGCCGTTTGGGCTTGTTCTACCTCATAGCCGTGTCGCTGTTAATCGAGGGGAAACGCAGCGTCAACGAGTGTTAACCACGTTGGCGTTAGTAAGGGCGGATCATGAATAAAAGTTGGCTCGCTAATCAATATTCGATTGTTTTAATGATTTTTATTCATAGCTTTAGCTTGTTATTGCTCTGGCAGGAGGCTGCGTGGTGGGTTGCTATCATCAGTATTGGCACCATCAGTTGGCGCTGGTTATACTTTAAAGGGCAAGTACTTAAAGTGAATCGCTGGTGGCATTTTTCAATTGTCTTGTCCTGTATTATTTTATTAACCATTACTGGGCCTAGCCACGGCTTGCTATTAACGATGGTTAATTTGTTGTTAGTGGGTTTTGCATTAAAATTTATTGAGCTGTATCAACAGCGAGATGCGTTTATTTTAGCTCTAATCAGTATTCTTACTGCGGGTGTTGCCTTAGTTTTTGGCAGTGAAATCAAACATGCGATTTTTAATCTCATTTTGCTTATTGCAACTCTCTGTTTATTAATCAATATTTGTGCACCAGCACTGAAGTGGCGACAACAACTAACGCTGTCCACTAAGATTTTTTCGGTTAGTTTACCGTTAACCGCAGTGCTCTTTTTATTAATGCCGCAGTTATCGCCATTGTGGCAAATGCCGTCGATTAAACAGGCTACGACTGGGCTTTCTGATAACATGAGTCCGGGTGATATCGCCAGCTTAACGCAAAGCTCGGAGCTTGCCTTCAGCGTCACTTTTGATGGGGAGAGGCCGTTGCCGCAAGAGCTTTATTGGCGGGCGTTAGTGATGGAATCATTTGATGGCCGCCGTTGGAGCCAGTCACCCGTTTCAAAATTATGGCAACGTAGCTTAGCTAATAATACTTTGACAGAAATTAGCCCGACAATGAAGTCTTTTAACTATCAGATAATAGCTAAGCCGAGCAACCAACAATGGCTGTTTGGTTTGGCCTTGCCATTAAGTAATGATAATGGTGTGCGCCAGTCATTCGATGGGACACTCTTTGCGACTAAGCCTGTGGTTACACCGATGCAATACACAGTATCTAGTGTTCAGGGGTTAATGACGTTAGCGCCGATTAATAACCGTTCTCGCTTAAGAAACCTGGCACTCCCAGAACAAACCAACTTAAAAACTCAGCAATGGGTGGCTGAACTTCGCCAACGTCACGAGCATCCTCAGGCATTGATTAATGCGGTACTTGCTTACTTTAGGCAGCAGCCTTTTTACTATACCTTAACTCCGAAACTGCTTGGGCAGGATAGTATTGATGACTTTCTATTTAATACTCGTGAAGGCTTCTGTGCTCATTATGCTAGTGCTTTCTCGTTTGTGATGAGGTCAGCAGGTATTCCGTCTCGAGTGGTTGCAGGGTATCAGGGCGGTGAGTGGAATGATGAGGTTGGCTATTTGAATGTGTATCAATATGACGCTCATGCATGGAATGAAGTATGGCTTGATGGGCAAGGGTGGGTTCGGGTTGACCCTACTGCACAAGTGTCTCCAGAACGTGTAACCCAAGGGCTTGTATCAACGTTAGGTGCCGAACAAGATTTTTTATCTGGTTCCGTATTAAGCCTGGCAAGGTATCAACATTCCCCTTGGGTAAATCAATTGCGAGTTAGCTTGGCGAATATTGAGTATTTATGGAGCCGCTGGTTACTTGGCTACGATAAAGAAGCGCAAAATGATCTGCTTGAGTATTTATTGGGCGAGGTCAATGCGACGAAGATCATGGTGCTTATCTTGATTTGCTTGTGCGTGATTGCGCTATGGTTGGCTTGGTTTAGCGGTTTTAGGTTGCAGCGAAAAACCTATCAACAAAAGAGTGATGAATTATTTAATACTGTTGTCGCGAAGCTCGGAGTAAAGAGACCTACACACCTTCCAGCATATAGTTATCTCCAACAAGTCGCACAACAGAGGCCGCATATAAAGCGAGAAATTGCCCTCTTTAGCTGCTGCTTTAATCAAATTCAATATCAACAGTGCGCTGAGATTACTCGGCAGGATTGGCTCAAACTAAAGCAAGCGGCAAAAGAATTATTCGATAAAATCTAAGATCGCATGGGCAACGTCATTAGGCGCTTCTAGTGGTAATAAATGATATTGATCTTGGAACTCGACAAAGGTGTCGTTGGGTTGGATCTTCTGCCACTTTTGCCATGCTGCGTTGGTTAAAAACTCAGAGTTTTCTGCTTTTATGCCTAATGTCGGCAACTCTAAGCGTCGTAATAGACGCCAGGCTCGAGGTAAATTTTGATAAAACCAAGCCTCCCAAGCTTTGGGGTAAATTAGCTGCCATTTGCCGTCAACTTGCTGTGTGCCTCCGATAATGTATTGCCATAATGCGGGATCGGATAATGCTGTGAAAGCTCTTTTAGGTCTATGAAAATCAAAGGCTTGCTGTAAGCTTGACCAGCGGTCAGGTCTGGAGAGGGTCTTTTTAACCAATTTAAGTTTACGCTTTAAGCGCTGGGGCATTATTCGTGATATCTCAACCAGGTGACTCGGCATAAAAATGGGGTCGATAAATACCACCTTACTAAAGAGTTGTGGCTCTCGCAGTGCGGCACGTAATAAGATGATACAGCCCATTGAGTGGCTAATGGCCACTAGAGGTTGTTGTGTTTCTTGGTATCGAGCGCGCGCAAATGAGACCAAATCACTGACCAATCGTGGCCACTGATTGGCATCACTTGGGTCGCTATCATCCCAGCAAGGACGCAATAAGGGGGCCCATACGTTACAACCCTTGAGTTGTTGTAATAAGGGGCTATAACACGGACTTGGATAACCATTGGCGTGAATAAATAAACAAGGTTGCGATCCTTGATTAAACTGAACGTAGGGAATTTGTGTTGTTTGACACAAGGTCGTCTTTTCACTTTCGGGCATATTCTGGCATCATACCTATTATTATGGTTATTAAGGCTAATAAAATGGATGTTTGGTTAGGAAACTTACAGCAAAATCAATTCAGTGGCATTAAAAATGTCAACATTAGCTATGGTTTTATGCAACAAGAACAGCCTTCTCCAGCAGTCATTTTGGTTAATGGTCGTATCGAAAGCTATTTAAAATATCATGAAGTTGCTAATGAATTTTATAGTCTAGGCTACAGCGTTTATATGCTCGATCACCGTGGCCAAGGGCTCTCTCAACGAATGCTAAGCAACCCCCACAAAGGGCATGTGGAAGAGTTCGATCATTATGTGGCTGACTTGGCAACATTTATTGAAACTATTGTCCAGCCTAACAAACACTTACAGCAGATACTCTTGGGTCATTCAATGGGAGGGGCTATTTGTACTCGCTACCTGCAAACACGCCCCCACTCGATTGATAAAGTAATCTTAGCAAGCCCAATGCATGGTATTTGCTTACCAGCCCCACAATGGCTCATTTTATGTGTTACTCAGACTCTAGAAGGTCTGAGTCGCTTGTTTAACGCTGAATCTAAGTATGTCCTAGGAGGAAGCGGATATGACGATGCGCCATTTGCAGAAAACGAGTTAACCCAATCACAAGCTCGCTATAGTCAATTCCGTCAGTTATATCAACAGCAGCCATCTATTCAATTGGGTTCTCCAACCAATGCTTGGTTAATTCAAGCGATTAAGGCGAGTGGGCAGTGTGTGCGTCAGGCATCGATGATTGAAATACCAACGTTACTGCTACAAGCTGGCGCTGAAACGATAGTTGATAATCAGGCCCAAGATTACTTTGCAAAAAATATGCTTACGAAATGGCTTAAAAAAACAGTTATTGAGAATGCACGGCATGAGGTGCTGTTTGAGATCGAAGAGTATCGAGAGCAAGCATGGCAAGCGATTAGAGAGTTTATTGCTAAGGAAGATAGACAGGCTCAATAGACGTTGAGCCTGCCGAGTATATTCTTTAGCCGCGATTTACAATTTTATAATCTGCAGGTACTTGGAATTTACTGTCCCGTACTTGCTCAATTGATACAGACTTTATCTCGTATACATAGCGAATGACAGGGTCTTTCATCCACGCTTCCATCAAGGTTTCTTTCCCTTTTTCAACTAAGCTACCGAGCATTTGTGAGCCGATATCACTAATATTTTGCGTATAGTCGATTGGACCTGATGTGGATGAGCGTTGCTCTTTACAGGCTTCTAATTTTTGGTTCCATTCTAATTTAATTGAAATCGGGTAGCCCTTAATTTGCGCTAGTTTACGACCGATCTCACCGTTAAATTGGTGCTCTTGATTGTCCATATCACCAGTAAAGGCAGCGATAGCCTTATAGCCATTGGCGCCGAGTAAACGCATTAATGGGTGATTATCGTCCAGTGAATTAGCATAGTTCGTTTGGAACTGACCGTGAGTAGTTAATGCCTGATTCATTGACTGGTTCTGATCTGTAGTCCAAAAATCAAAGGTGATGACATTCTTATCAATTTTACCTAGGCTGTCTTTAAACTCAGTGCTCCACTTTACTTTATATTCTTGAGTGTCAAAACCGTTAATGGTTCGAGTTCGGCCAGTTTTATCAACATCAAAGCTGTTATTTGCCAAAGACACACTACAGCCAATTTCTTCATACGATTGATGGTCTTCACTTTCGTCCTGTTCTATACCCGGGCCTTCGATTTCTTTTAAGAAAGATGTGTTACAGCCAGACAAACCACATTCAGAATACTCCTTGTCATCATAATCAACATAAAGAGATTTATTTTGTTTAATATCGGCAATACGGGCCTCATCAAAATTAGCCCAACGCAATAACCAACTATCAAAGGTGGTTTTCTCGCGGATTGAGCGTAGATTGTCACGAGTTAACACGGTCTGCTTACCGTGAAAATCAGGAGAATATAACCCAGTGACACTATATTCTGCTTTGACTACCGCCGTTTCTTGTAAGGGGGTGTTATCAACTTGCTTTTTGGTTGCACAACCTGAGATAGCAAGGGCGATTAACGAGAGTGGGATAGCCAATTTCATTCTTTTTTCCTTTATAATGAGTATTATTATCGATTATTTCAGTCATCATATGGCTTAATTATACCGATGACAAGCATAAATATTAGCGAACACTTATGTTGGCTGGTAAGTATTTATATATTTCCTTTCAGTTGCTTAGGCTTATATTTTTGAAGGGAGTTATTCGGCGCGGATTGAGGAAGGCCAATGGGACAAGCGTTTAACCGAACAACAATCAGTGTATGGTTTGCACTCGCTTTTATTGCTTTTGGCTACGCTAGCGCGAGTCTAGCGGTTGAAAAAGAGAGCGGGGTTATCTCTCACAAACCCGTGTTTTCAACACAGCAACAGCCAATAACTGGCTCTGTTATTGCCCAATCAACAACTGACTTATGCTTAGTGGCTGGTGGTACTTTAGATTACCTTAATAAAGGACAAGATTATGATCCGATGGCAATAAGGCCAGGAATAGTCAAACAATTTTCTGCTGACTTAGATCGTGTTAAACGTACTCTTGCGTTCATTTGTCAGGTGTCTAAAGAAGATAATGCGGTGGGGAGAAAATCACGGTTGCAAGACCTTAACTTTATCAACCAGCATTTTGATATGATTCGCTGGCGTCCGAACAAGCAACAATCACGGCAATTTGAACAGCAAAAGACGTTACTGAAGCGAATGCCTGATGAGCAAATATTGTTGACCAAATATTATATTAAAAAAGCCAAGGGCAGCCCTATTAAGACCGCAGAAACACCGCACGCTCTATATCAGCTTCCTTTTGATGAGCAGGAGTTAACCCTAGAGCAAGCGCAAACTCAGCGAGAGAAGTTAACCCGGTTTCAACTCACTAAACAGCAGGTATTAACTGGTGTACTCGATCATAACCAATGGGCTAAACCGCTAGTGTGGTTTTCGCGAGCCGATCTTGAAGACACCCTAATGCAGGGTACTGTCAAGATTGATGGCTCTGACACTTTTTATAATGTCCATCGTAATAACGGTATTGGTTATCAACGTAACGTGCCTAAAGAGCAACAAGAGCGCTATTGGTATTTTAAGCAAACAGACAGTGTTTTGGGTTATGGAAAAGACGCAAACTATAAAATACCCATCAAACCCTTAGTAACAGTCGCTGGTGACCTCGAGCACTTGGGTCTTGGGAAACTTATTATGTTAACGATGAATAATGAGCATCGATTAACGATACTCGCTGATACTGGTGGGGCGTTTGAGAATAATCAATATCAACTTGATTACCTTGGGGGATATTTCTATAACTGGCGAGACTACCATCAACATTATAAAAACTTTCCTGACTACGCAGAAGCACGAATACTATTATTAAAAGATTAAGTGGATAAAAAGATAAGATGAACCAATGTTCACCTTATCTTTTGTTCTTTAATATCAGTTGTATACTTAGTTTGGTTGTATTTTTTGTTGCTGCTTATGGAGCAAGGGTAATAATAAACTACTGAGCACTAAAGCATAAAGCATATGCGAACCAAGCCCGACCATAATGGCGATACAACTGAATAACCCGAGGTAAGCAGCCACTCGATACTGTTTACTTAACAACTTTAATGCCGCTAACATACAGCCAGCGTAGATAATTAAAAATACCCCGTTAGTCCAGTTAACAAACAGCTCAAATGGTAGGTTCAAGGCATATTGGATCACCGTTATAATCAACATCAATCCAATGATGAAGCTGGCTGCCCGTTGTGGTACTTGTTGTTGATTTAGCGGCTGTAAAGTGCGAGGCAAAATACCGTCATGGCTTAGACTCCAACACAATCGTGCCGCACCACCAATATACATATTAATTGTTGCTAAGCCGCTAGTGATTCCTAATAGGCCAATAACCCACTGACCGCCGCCACCGAATAATTGATTAAATAAACTGACCATCGTCAAATTCCCTTCTGTTATCGGTGCAAGCACTAACCATGCGCAAGCGAGATAAAGTAGGCCCACCACAACGGTGCCAATAAGCATAGCCGGAACAAAATCTTGTTGTGGATTCTTAAACTCCGTAGAAAAGTGACTGAGAGCATCGATGCCTAAAAAGCTCCAGAAGGCAATACCTGCGGCGATCATGATAGGCGGTAAGCTAAAGCTCTCAGGAGTGCTTATTTGTTGAGAGGGTGATTCAACAGCAAAAGCTAGTAACATCGCAGTAATAATGGCGGCAATACAAACGGTTAATGCAAACTGTAATTTGGCAGATAGTTGAGCCCCTCGGATATTGAGTAGCCACAACCCGCCAAGAAATGCCAGTTGAATGAATAATGTACCGTGTGAGCTGAGGGAAACGATGACACTGACAAACTCCATCACCATCATCAAGGCAGCTGAAGCGCCTACGGGAACGGCAAAGACAAACAGTAATCCGACCAAACGGCCCCAAATTGTTCCGAATGCTTGCTCAACGAAGTAGGCTGGCCCTGCTGCGTGGGGATGCTGACTCGCAAGTTTGGCAAAGACCCAAACTAATGGCAGCATTAATAGTGTTAAACCCAACCAGGTGTACATTGCATTTGTCCCAGCGATTTCGACGGTAAGCTGGGGCAAGATAAATACGCCTGTCCCTAATAATGTTGTTGCGAGTAAGCCAGCACCTTGGCTACGGGTAATACTTTGCTGTAATTGGCTCATCTTTTAGCCTTTATTGGTTTGCTATGGAGCCTATAGTATACGAGGTCTAGCTTGCACAGTTTGTCGTGGTTATATAGCAATCTGTCGAAATAGGCCTGCAATTCGTCGGCGCGGATTTCATTTGGTTACTATAGCTTGTATGCTTTGTTATGACTATCTTGTGGAGGAACTGATGGACAAGTTTGATCAAAAAATAATAGAAGCTTTACGTCGTGATGCCCGACAGTCTGTATCGGCAATCGCACAGCAAATAAACCTATCGCGGCCCTCGGTATCAGAGCGAATTAAGAAGCTTGAACAAAGTGGCGTGATTCGGGGTTATCAAGTGTTACTAAGTGAGTCGACCAAAGCACAGGTTTCAGCTTATCTTGAGATTCAACATAGCTCCGAGCGTTGCCGTGATATTATTAACGTCTTTCACCAAATCCCTGAAGTTAAGACATGTCACGGTATTACTGGAGAAATGGATTTGTTAGTCTATGTTGAAACGGAATCGATGCAACGACTTCACGAAATTCGCGAAGAGCTAGATACCAATAGGCAGTTAAAAAAAATTAAAACCCATGTTGTGATGAGTAAATGGATCACTAATGACAATGTAGGGTAACTTTGGTGAGTCATAGGAGTAATAAAAAATGAGTCATAAACAATTCCTTATTTGGGATTTACCGTTAAGGATTTTTCATTGGAGTTTTGCGCTAACCGTGATTGGTTGCTGGGCGACCCATGAACTTGGCAGTGATTATATCGATTGGCATATGCAATTAGGTTATATCGCATTAGGCTTAGTGACATTTCGA
Organism: Alteromonadales bacterium alter-6D02; assembly: GCA_002835545.1. Taxonomy (GTDB): domain Bacteria; phylum Pseudomonadota; class Gammaproteobacteria; order Enterobacterales; family Psychrobiaceae; genus Psychrobium. The sequence goes on along the minus strand of PIZK01000006.1, from coordinate 105,579 downwards.
TTAATTTGGGGATTTGTCGGTCCAACGCATGCGCGATTTGGGCAGTTTTTACCAACACCGTCACAATTGATTGCTTATATCAAAGCAACTAAACAAGGCACAGCACCAATAACCCCAGGGCATAACCCACTGGGCAGTTTGATGGTACTAGCGATGCTCGGTTTAGTTGCGCTGCAGGCGGTGAGTGGGTTGTTTGTTGATGATGAAATATTCAGTTCAGGCCCTTACTACAATGCGGCGGGAGATGCCGTTGATAAGCTCATGAGTACTATTCATCATAATACATTTGATGTGATCGGCATTGCGATTGTCTTTCACATTGCCGCTATTGTTTTCTATAAACTGGCTAAGAAGCAAAACTTAGTCAAAGCGATGGTGACCGGAAAGAAAAATGATGGTGAGGTTAAAGCGAGTGATGCGATTAGCGGATCGCGGATTATCTTGGGCTTAATTGTAGCAGCATTATGCTGTGCTTTTATTTATTGGCTAGTGGTCATTAATGTGCCTGTTAGTGAAGATGAACTATTTTATTAATAAAATGCTAGGCTGGTTTTTTCGTTGACTAGTTAGCAAGGATGCATTGTAAATCAAATGAGTAAGCTTAAAAAAGCTATTGGCCTTTCCAGCGCATTACTTCTCAGCGCCTGTGTTGTTCAGCCGAACGTGGTTAATAATTATGATGAGCGCTGTCATGTAGTGAAAAAGAAAGTTGAGTTAAGTGTTGAGCAACTTGAGTTCTTTGGTGCATTGGACTGTTCGGATGGTAGAGACTGTAAAGATGTGTTTATTAGTGAGATATTAGGGAGTGCGGTAGTCTTTCCTGTATCAGCGATTGTCTCAGGTTCTATTGCATTGGTCGGTAATACGGTATTTTGGCTGCAGGAACAAGGACAATGTCTCAGTGACAAGGAAGCAAACAGTAATACTTAGCTGTAAAAAACGGGCATAAAAAAAGCGAGCTTCAAAGCTCGCTTTTTTGTTTAAGAAAAATATTAGTCTTGCTTAAAATCATCATGGCAGCTGCCACAAGACTTACCAATTCCGCCAATCGCTTTCTTGATTGCACCTTCATTGCCCGTTTGGACAACTTTCTGTAGGTTGGCAGACGCTAATGTTAGCGCTGTTATTTTCTTGTCGAACTGCGCTGGACTTTCCCATACTTTATCTAATGTTTCTGTGTTGACATCAAACTTACGTGTATCAACTTTAAAGTAATCACCAATCATGTATGACAGTTGGTTGATGCGCATAGCATTCTTTTCAACGACAGCTTTATCTAAAGGAATTTTACCTTTAGCCATTGCGCCCATTGGACCCATGTTGCTATAAATTAATTGAAACACATCTTTGCGCCATTCAGTGGCTTTTGCAGCGTGTTTTTCTGATTTTGCTGGCTGAGCTGCAAATGACGATGTCGCGACTAAGGCGATGGCACAAGCGATTGCACCTTTCTTTACTAAGTTCATTGCTATTCCTTCGTTTTTTATTCTAATAACTTTTGATCATATATTAATTACAGTTTGAGCGAAAAGATCAATCGCCCAAAAGTTGTAATAAAATGTGGCAAAAATTTACATAGCAGCTTGCGCTTAGTCTTGATAACCCCAAGGTGCCGCAGGAGGCATAATTGGTTTGGTTAAATCAAAATCGACTCTAAATTCACGACCTTGGCGGATTAGACGGTAAGTAAATTGTTTTGGGTAAATAAACATTTGCCATGTATTGCCTGTTGATTGAGGAATACCGCTATTTACAAATAACTCTTTTGAGTATTGATCGGCAGGAAAAGATTGAACGTTATCCCAGCCCGCATCAACCGTGTGGCCACCGTACATGGTTGATTTATCGTTGCTACCGTCAGGCTTGCGGTGATCGTGCTTTAATGAAATTCCTGAGCCCGTCTTGGTTAAAATCCACGTTCTTGATGCATCATCACCCACATGAAACGGAATTTGCAGTTGGTTATCACTACACTTACGTACGTGCATGACTAACAGCTTATTAGCAAATGCATCGCTGTCAGAATTATCGACAGTCACGTGGCCCGGGTAGGCTTTGCCACAATGCTTTTTGAGTAAGTTAAAGTAGTTATCATGGGTTGGAATAGAGACTAAAGGAGCCGGAGCAACAACCGCTTGTGCCACAGGGGCCTGAGTGAAACCGAGTAAACTAAGGCTCGCTAATATTATTGTTTTTTTCATGTGACTGTCCAATCTTACTGTTATAAATAAGATCCTATTATATGCCAAAAGCGTGTTAATGCTTTAGAATTTACCTCGTAATTAGCTTATGAATTTCCCGTTTGTTAACGCAAGTTGCTTGATTGTTTTTTTTGTTATATTTTTTGTGCTTGTTATTTGATTGATTTGAAAAGGAGAAATAAATGCTTAAAGGATTAAGCACAGGGATATTGGCTGTTGGTTTAAGTCTCACTGCCATGGCGGCTCATGCCAACGGCGTGTCAAAAGTATTTGGTTGTGCCACAGCTAATACGCAAAAAGTTTGTACTGACTTAGGCGCGCAAGCAACCTATGCAGGTTATGTCGCCCGTTCACTTGCTCAGAAAGCGCTCAGCGGCGGTTTAGTTGCCCCTATTAATATAATCATCCAATCTGATAACTTAGATAAAGCGATGCATTACCGTTATGAAGCTATGCAGGATACGATGGTGATTGAGGGTGAAAGGGGGGAAGGTATCTACATGCCTTATACGTCGGTTCGTTTAGTGACTGCCAAAGCATTAGCTGGTAATGATAAAGACGCCGTGATGCAATTGGTTTCGCCTAAAACGGCCGTAAAAAACTTTGCTAATCAAATAAATTATCAAGGGGAGCTACCCAAAGGTGGTTTTGGCTATGAAGAGTTTTGTAACTATGGCGAGCCCCACGACCGAAACCCTAACCATATCAAAGCGAACTGTTGGCGTGCAATGCAGCTTAAAGGATATTGGAGTAATGCGAAAAACACTACAACTCACCTCAACCGTTTACAAACGAATGGAACGGTAGGTTTTGAAGTTGAGCTTAATGCGTTACTTGCTAATTCTAAAGTGACAGGTGAAGGCAGCTCGCTTCAGGAGGGTATGACAAGTGAGGTATTGAAGTTTGGCGCACCGGTCTTTTTTGTGACCGTTGAAGGGTACCATATAACATTTTCCCCACAAGTAAATGGTCAATTCGATATGACTGGTTTAGTTATTCCGCCTGGTATCATAGTTCCAGTAGATAAGGATGGCAATATCACAGAAGCACAGGCGATAGATACTTTTTTAAGTAGTAAGCATACTGTTGATAAGCTAGCGCTTGCATACATTAAGCACTTGAATCATCGTTTTAATAACATTCATTTAAGAAGGCTTGCTCGTTACCTTGAGGAAACTGGTACTGTTGAATGTCCGCTTTGTAAGGCAACAGATTTACCTAAGCTACCCACTGAATAAAACAGCTGAGAAAACAGGTTGTGCCTTAATTAATAAAGCCTCAGTAATGCATTACTGAGGCTTTTCTTTTTCGTTTATCTTTTTAAGTAGTCTGTTGATTAAACGATTTTCTTCATTGCTGACATGTGACCACGAAGTACATTACCAATAGTTTCTACTGGATGGCTACGTAATGTGTCGTTAATCTCGATTAACTGCGCATTATCAACACCGTTATCGGTAACGTCTAAGCCTTTACCAATCACGTCAGTATCGATACGCGTCATAAAGTCTTTTAACATTGGTAAACAAGCGTGGTTGTATAGGTAACAACCGTACTCTGCTGTATCAGAGATTGTTGCGTTCATTTCGTAAAGCTTCTTACGTGCAATTGTGTTAGCAATTAATGGCGTTTCATGTAACGACTCGTAATAAGCTGACTCTTCTTTGATGCCCGCCGCAACCATTGTTTCGAAGGCTAACTCAACACCAGCGCGAACCATTGCAACCATTAGAATACCGTTATCGAAGAACTCTTGTTCGCTAATTTCTTGATCGCCAGCAGGTTGTTTCTCAAATGCCGTTTCCGCCGTTTCTTGACGCCAGTTTAATAGCTTCGCATCATCTTCTGCCCAATCAGCCATCATACCTGATGAGAATGCACCGCTCATGATGTCATCCATGTGCTTGTTGTAAAGTGGACGCATGATTTGTTTTAACTCTTCACTTAACTCAAACGCCTTAACTTTAGCTGGGTTTGATAAACGGTCTAACATGTTCGTTACGCCGCCATACTTAAGTGCTTCAGTGATAGTTTCCCAACCGTACTGAATTAATTTAGACGCGTAACCAGCATCGATACCTTGCTCAACCATTTTATCGAAACATAAGATTGAACCCGTTTGTAACATACCGCATAGGATAGTTTGCTCACCCATTAGATCTGATTTTACTTCAGCGATGAATGAAGACATTAGAACACCTGCGCGGTGACCACCTGTTCCTGCTGCGTAAGCTTTCGCTAATGCAAGACCTTGGCCTTGCGGATCGTTATCTTCATGAACCGCGATCAGTGTTGGAACACCAAAGCCACGTTTGTATTCTTCACGTACTTCAGAGCCTGGACACTTAGGAGCTACCATGATTACCGTTAAGTCATCACGAATTTGCATCCCCTCTTCAACAACGTTAAAGCCGTGAGAATATGTTAAACAAGCGCCTTGCTTCATTAGCGGCATAACAGCTTCAACAACGGCAGTGTGTTGCTTATCTGGCGTTAAGTTTAAAACAACATCTGCATCAGGGATTAACTCTTCGTAAGTGCCTACAGTGAAACCGTTTTCAGTGGCGTTTTTCCATGATTGACGTTTTTGCTCAATGGCTTCAGCACGTAGTGTGTAAGAAATGTCTAAACCACTGTCACGTAAGTTTAAGCCTTGATTTAAACCTTGTGCACCACAACCAACGATAACCATCTTTTTACCAACAAGTGCTTGTACACCGTCGCTAAATTCTGAGATATCCATAAAATCACATTTAGCTAACTGAGCTAATTGTTCACGTAACGCTAAGGTATTGAAATAATTCTGAGCCATGATGTCATCCTAAAAATAAATGGGGTCACTTGCTTGTGACGATGAAAATACCTTACCGTAATCGTATCCTTGCGTAAAATGATATAAATGGGCTACAGTGTTGCAAAATGTGCAACATTAAATAAAAGGGTATTGTTAGTGGATAATCGTCAGCTCAAAATGTTTTTGGCCTTGGCCGATTCATTACACTTTGCTCAGGCAAGTGCGCAGTGTCATGTCAGTCCTTCAACACTGAGTCGTAATATTCAGCAATTAGAGCAGCAGCTTGATGTTACTCTATTTGAGCGCGATAACCGCACGGTTAACTTAACTCGCCAAGGTGAACTCTTTGTTCAATACGCTAAGGCAACGCTGGCACAGTGGGACGTATTTAAAAGCTCGCTGGAAACAGACAGTCATGAGCTACAGGGGGAACTCAGTATTTATTGCTCAGTGACCGCTAGCCACAGCTTCCTTCACCAAATTTTGGCACGCTATCGTCAGCAATACCCCAAGGTTGAAATTAAAATTCGCACCGGTGATGTCGAGCAATCAATCCCACGTATTCATAACGAATGTGAAGACATGTCGATCGCTGCTAAGCCAGATCAACTACCGCCGAACATGGCATTTCAAACGTTGGGCATCTCGCCGCTCGTCTTTATCGCTCCTGTTGAACGCTGTGAAGTGCAAGCGCTAATTGACAGTGGGCAATACAATTGGAATGAATTACCACTTATTGTGCCAGAGCAAGGATTAGCCAGAAAGCGTCTCGATCAATGGTTTAAGCGTAAGAATATCCGTCCGCGTATTTATTCGGAGGTTGCAGGTAATGAAGCCATTGTTAGTATGGTGAGCTTAGGTTTTGGCGTGGGCTTGGTGCCAAAGATTGTTTTGGATAATAGTCCACTAAAAGACTCGATTCAGATTGTGGAAGCAACACCACAGCTTAAGCCATTTGAGGTGGTGATTTGCTGTTTGAAAAAGCGGCTTAAAAATCCATTGATTAATTCATTATGGACTGCGGCAAAAGAAGGGATTGATAATTAAATTAATTGCTTTACCTTAAATGGTGTAAAGGTTATTAAAATAAGGATTTAGCCAGTGAAAAAGCATAAAAATGAAGACAAGCTATTAAAGCTCGCCATGCAATTAGGCAAAGCATATGCAACAAAACGTGGCTATGGCGGTTTGGATCGTGCCGAATCGAATAAGGATAAGGTGGAAGTGATTTATCGACTATTGGTTAATGATGGTCTGATCAAACCATTGCCTGAAGATAAAGAAGACGGCCCTAATTTAAAACACCGTCTCGTTTTATGGATTATTTCGCAGCTCCCTGAGACACATGAGTTATTACAATAAGAACTCTTTAGTTATCGCGTTACGTTGTTGTCAGTAGCGCGATTCCTTGGCGATACCCTAATCCGCCATTACCATGGACCAAACCATATTCACATTGACTGTCTGTTAACTGCTGATACATTTCAATTAAGCCATTCAGTGCAGGGTTATTCCACGGCGCTCGTGCTAAATTCATCCCGCCCGTGATGGTCACTGAGTGTTCTGATAAAAAACCAGGTAGCTGATTTAGGTTTCTAATGAGGCCTGTCGCTTGTAGTAATGCCATCGGAACTACGGGGTAACAGGTATAGGCTTCCATGAGACCATTACCAGTCATAAACTGTTTACTGAAGTTAAAATTTGCTTGCGATGACGCCTGCTGATAGGCATGCGTTAAATGAGCGTAATCTGCAATTTGATTGATTGCTTGTGTTTCATCCGTCACGTTTAACTCGCCTAAACCCACCCCTGCTACCGTAACCGTTTGCGCTGTGGCTAGGTTCAGTCGCTGGCATAACGCATCGCTGCATAATAATAAACGCCCCTTGAAGTCGACTAATGGGTTAGCACAATCGACCCCACGAAATAGTGGGCTGACATGACGAAACCACTTTAAGGCAGGCGCTTCAAAATAAGCGCGCTGTTTGTGGTATTGCTGCTGGTGGGTATGGGCGTAATTCTCAAATAGTAAGGCGCTGTATTGTTTAAATTGTTGCTCGTTATAATGTTGTTTACTAATAAACTGCTGTGCGACTTTATCATAGAGATCAAGAATAGATAGCTGCTCACCATAGATTGACATTAATCGATGACGCTCATTACGCTCATAGCCACTTAACAGGGAGTCGTCGCCTTGAATGACTACCGCTTGATGGCCTTGTTCAATGAGTTGCTTTGCTTTAGCCAGCGCCATAATCGGTGCACAACCACTGCGAAAGTGATTCGGTTGTTGTTCACTAAACCAGTCGGTGGCTAAGGGGTCGATAGTGAGTGGTGTTGGTGTTATCCCAAGTTGTTCCAGTTGGTAAGTAATGGTGTGGTAATAATCCTGATGTTGATTGGACACGGCGTTGGATAACTCATTAACTTGGCTGTAGCCTGCTGCAATTTTGACGTTGCTTGCACTCATATTACTGATCCCCATTGGTTTGTTAGCTAAACTATTTTTATTGTTGTTAAATTAAGCCGTTGTCGACTATAACACCATTTTTAGAGGTTAAAACCGCAGTGGTTTTTTTTGTGCTGTAGCGCAAGTAGATACCAATTCCATCAATAGCCTGACCATTTTTCACGGCTTAAACGAATGAGAGCAGCGTTATTTATTGTCTATGTAGAATCACTACATACGCCAAAAAATGCCTTGCTCTAATCCGTTTATCCTCATTACAAAATTGGTCATTTAATTAATGAAGTTGGTATAAGTTGCTAAATGCGTTTGTCATGCTATTGTCATAAAAACGAAGTAGATTAAATTTATCAATAAGATAGAAGTATATTTAAGTTAAAGCGTACAAGGAAAGGAAATGCAATATAAAACAGTCACGGCACCCCAAAAAAAGTCTATTGCTTTGGTTGGGCACGATAATATGAAACCTAATCTTATTGCTTGGTGCCAGCGTTATAGTGAGAAGCTTGCCGCGCATAACTTGTTTGCTACAGGAACGACGGGAACTTTGATCGCTCAAGAAACAGGGCTTAAACTGACAACGCTAATTAGTGGTCCGCTGGGAGGTGACCAGCAGATAGGGGCGCTCATTACCGAACAAAAAATTGATTTTATGGTGTTTTTTTGGGACCCGTTAGAAGCGCAGCCTCATGACCCTGATGTCAAAGCGTTATTACGTTTAGCGGCGGTGTGGAATATTCCGGTAGCTTGTAATCAAGCGACCGCCGATATGCTGATTACTTCACCGTTATTTGACTTGGCATATCCTAAGAGCATTCCTGATTACGATAGTTATATTAGTCAAAGAACCCAGTAAAGCTGTTCGTTCTCTTATTAGGCTAGGGCGATAGTCCGCATCGCTATTTGTAATGAGTTGGTGTGCTAGTTTGAAACGCTAAAGCGGCCACCGACGCGGAAACGGCTGCTTGGATGGATAAGACGAGCAAAGCTCACCGCGCCTTTAGAACTAAATGTACGGCGTTTAATCTCTAAACAGGGCTCGTTGAAGCTCAGTTGTAATAACTTGACTAACTCATTATCAGGCATCATTGCTTCAATAATATGTTCTGCTTCGGTGAGTGGCGCAGCCATACTCAGAAACTCATGTGGCGTGAGCTGCGTAAAATCATTTTCTAAATAGTTACTGACCAATGCCGGGTTTACATAGCGCAATTCAAGCTGCATCGGCTGATTATTTTCATGGTGTAGTAATGAAGAATAAAACACAGTATCCCCGACATTCATTCCTAACGTAATTGCCACATCCTCACTGGCGACGATAGATTTTATATCGAGCACTTCAACATTGTATTGATGGCCTCGAGTGCGGATCTCATCGGCAATATTTTTTATTTCAAGTAATGATGATTGTGACTTTAGTGTTGCAACAAAGGTTCCTCGGCCTTGGCTTCGCACTAATAATCCAATATCACACAATTCGGTAATCGCACGGCGTGCAGTCATACGGCTGCAGACAAACTGATCCGAGAGAGAGTTTTCAGATGGAACCTTCGCGTTTTCTTGCCACTGACCACTTTCAACTTGTTGACAGATATATTGTTTTATTTGTTCAAACTTTGCGGTGACCATTTTGCCTAAACCAGAGAGAGATATGCTTCACTATAAATTGTCATAAGTTGCTTGTATATACAAGTTCTAGGGCGTATTATTTTAACTATTATGTGCAAATAAATTTAAGTGGTTATTTTATGTCTTTGAAAAACAACAATGTATTCGATAGCGTGTGGGTTGATATTAATTTAGCAACGATCAATGAAACAGATTACGGCATCATTGAAGACGCTGCGCTAGCGATAAAAGACGGAAAAATCGCTTGGTTAGGCGCTAAAAAAGATTTACCTGAGTTTGATGCATTAGCTACACCGCTTTATCAAGGTCGTGGTGCTTGGGTGACACCGGGTTTGATTGATTGTCACAGTCATATTGTTTATGGCGGCGATCGTGCCAAGGAATTTGAGATGCGTCTTGAAGGGGCAAGTTATCAAGATATTGCTGCTGCTGGTGGCGGTATTGTTTCCACAGTAAAAGCAACGCGTGAAGCAGATGAAGAAACCTTATACGTGGCTGCTAAAAATCGTTTAAATGCGCTGATGAAAGAGGGCGTAACGACCGTTGAAATAAAGTCGGGTTATGGCCTAGATGTTGAAAATGAACTGAAGATGTTGCGTATTGCTCGATTATTGGGGCAGCATCATCCGGTTGATGTTAAAACGACATTTTTAGGTGCTCATGCGCTTCCTCCTGAGTTTAAAGATAATGCCGATGGTTATATCGATTTAGTTTGTGGTGAAATGCTTGAAGCGGTTGTGGCTGAAGATCTCGCTGATGCGGTTGATGCTTTTTGTGAGTCCGTTGGCTTTAATTTAGAGCAAACACGTCGTGTTTTCGATGCGGCTAAACAGCACGGTCTACCTGTTAAATTGCATGCAGAGCAAATGTCGAATTTAGGTGGGAGTGAGTTGGCTGCGAGTTATCAAGGCTTATCGGTTGATCATATCGAGTATCTTGATGAGCAAGGTGTTAAAGCAATTAAAGCCGCTGGCACTGTTGCCGTGGTCTTACCGGGGGCGTTTTATTTCTTGCGTGAAACGCAACAACCACCAATTGAGTTATTACGTCAGCACCAAGTGCCAATGGCTATCGCTACCGATGCAAATCCTGGTTCTTCACCGCTATGCTCCATTCAATTAATGCTTAATATGGCGTGTACATTATTCCGTATGACTCCCTATGAAGCGCTTGCCGGTGTGACTATTCATGCAGCAAAAGCATTAGGTGTTGAAGAAGAAGTTGGTACGCTTGAAGTGGGTAAGCAAGCAGACTTTGTGGTATGGGATATTAACCACCCGGCACAACTCGCTTATCAATTTGGCGTTAATCCATGCCAACAAGTGATTAAAGCGGGTAATATCGTTTAACGCTGGCTTATCAGAACCATAAAAAGGCATAACCTGCACGATGAAAAGTGGGTTATGCCTTTTTTGTTTGTGACGACTTTCTGTTGAACGTTAACTTAAGAGAAAAGTTGCTGTTCTAGCGATAAACCTTTGGTTAATTGTCGGTAGTTGAGTTGCTGCTGTCGTAACTGCTGGATTAACTCAATATCAAAGTTCGGTGTCATTTTAGGATCATAGCGTAAAATAAACTCAGCTTTGTTGAGCTGCTCCGCGGCAATAACCCCCGTCATTGATTGTAGTTTATTGTAGGTATCTTGCTGAATATTATCGAGTAAAAGAGTAATGCTCTGCTGTTGTTCTGTGTCATGATGTCTAACCGATTGCTGGGTTAAGTTCCCTTGTTCTAATAATAAGACGTTATCACACAATCGCTCTAACTCGTCGAGGTTATGGGAGCTGATGATAAAGCTCACTTCACCACTTAAGTTCATGACCAGTTGACGAATATTACGTGCATTGGTTGGATCAAGCCCAGCCGTTGGCTCATCCAGCATCACTAATTTAGGTTGGCCAATTAGCGCTTGGGCAATAGTAACGCGCTTGCGCATACCATGACTGAGCGCTGCAGGGCGTTCACCTGCAATATCAGTAAGTTCAACCAGTTCTAATACCCGCTGACACTCTTGCTGAGCCTGCTTTTTATCAAACCCTTGCAGTTTGGCATAAAGCCCTAATTGATGCTTGATCGCAAACCTTGGGTCAAGTTGGGCATCTTGTGGTAATGCACCTAGTTGGCCAAATAATTGGTGGCTTCCTGGCTGGTGTCCCATGATTTCAATACGGCCAGTATTGGGTAAATGATAATTACAGAGCAGACTAAAAAGCGTTGTTTTACCAGCACCGTTTGGGCCAACGAGCGCCGTAGTCGTTCCACTTTCAAGTTCGAAATTAACATTCTTTAGTGCGTGTTTACTACCATAGTATTTATTAATCTCGTGGCAACTGATTAAGCAACTCATAATGCTCTCCTTGTTAATGTTAGGTGGCAAATAGCTAGGTAGACAGCGGTTTGTGCGAGAGGGAGTAATGTAGTGTTAACGCTAAATCCTAATCCTTGAACTGTTTCAGTCAGTTGTAATCCTGGGATAATCCATAAAAGGTATTCGATGAAGGAAATATATTGAGTTAAGTAACTAATTAACCCCGTTAAAACGGGAATCAGAATCACAATTAACACCACCGAGAGCTTTGATGATTTACTGATCACGTTAAGCAAACTGGTTAATGCTATAAAAGGTAGGCAGCTAATCAATAGATTTAAACCTATGTTTGCCAATTCATCAAATGAAGATGATAGCAATGAAATGTCGCGCACCATACCCATAATCAATGCCGCGAGAGCTGTCATGGTGATTAAACTAGCAATGATTAATACTTGCCCGAAAAAACGTCCGTAAAGTAGCTGACTACGGGTCGAGCGTAATAGTAAAAAACGCACCGTGCCACGGTTGGTGTCTGAAGCGAGTTGATCGGAGCTCATCAATACAGAGGTGATAGGGAAAGCAAATACTGCAAATAACCAATAGACAGCCAATTCACTGTATGGCCATTGTACGATTTGTTGGAGGTTTAATTGACTGGAAAAAACCGTAATGTTTTCACCAAAATTTGGATTACTGAGAATTTTTACCGATTCAAAGACAGGGTATTTAAGAATTAAAAACCATACGACAGAAAAAGCTATTAATAGAATAGCACCGCGTTTGGTGAAAAATAAGCGAATGAGCTCGAATTGGCAAATTAGCCAAGCCTGTTGCAAGTGCCCATTGGATGAAGGCGTTGTTGGAAGCATAAATGACCTTTTGATAATTAGGTTTGTTATTGTTTATTGATACAGGATAGGTTAATACAACAATTAAGCCATGTTTTTAAGTTGTTGAAATTTAGTGTTATTTGTGTTTGTTGTTTATCGGGGTTGATTTTTTTCACTAAAAAATATGCTTTTTAAGCATCAAGATATTCTTAGTTATTATATAAACCTCTATTGTGCGGGCCGATTAAAATAACGAAGCCACAAAAGCGATATTGGTATTATCGCTTTTGTTGCTTCGTTCTTGAATTGTTAGCTCTGTAACAAGTGTTGCTTCATTTGCTCTAAGATTGACTCTGTTAGAGGCTGGCTACTCTTTTCTTTGTGGCAATAATGCACCATTGTAGTGGTACCGCTCGCGGTTTTATGCCCTGATTGCCAACACTCCTGATAAACATCGAATGAACTATTACCAATACGACTGATGTAGGTTTTAATTTCGACATCAACACCATAGTGAGTTTCAGCATGGAAATTAACGGTGAACGTGGCTAACATCAGCTTCCAGTTCTTTACATCCATATCAGGGGTAAAGAATCTAAAAATTGGATCTCGTGCGGCTTCAAACCACGTTGGTAACACTGTGTTATTAATATGACCAAGCGCGTCAGTTTCCAAAAAGCGCGGGGTGATGACATTGTTGAACATAGCTAATCCTCTAAACGGTCGTTTGAATTGGTTGTGGTTAATCTAGCACCAATTATGATAAAAGTATTCCTGTTCACTGAGCTTTCACATAAAATTAGCCAATGACCCCATGAGTTAAAACACTATATGACTGAGTTTTCAAAGTTCGTTGATTCTATTCGCCACAGTATTATGCTTAATAAGCAGCGTCGTCTAATCGTATTACAAGGTGAGCGGACGTGGGCAATTGATTTGATTACACAGATTGAACAGCTCGGGCATACTGTTTGGTTAGGGGATGACGGGATGAGTGAGTTTGAAAACCGTTTAGGTGAAGATGTTCAGCTTGTTGCGATGAATAAAGCTCAGAGTGTACTCGGTACAGAAACCAGTACACTTGTTTTTGATAGTTATAGTGGCTTTAATCCAGATGCGTTTGGTAAAGCCACTGGCATATTAAAAGGTGGTGGCGTATGTTTCTTGATCACCCCAGCAGAGGGCAAGTGGCTTGATTATAATGATCCTGATTATAATCGTTATATTGCCAGCCCAGATCAATTAACCCGCGTTAATAATTTCTTTATTCAGCGGCTGATCAATCAAATCAATCAAGACCAAACAGTGATAAAGGTTAGACAAGAGCAGGCGCTTCCTGTTGTTGAGCTACATCCCGACGAGCAAGGTCTCGCCATCACAGAGCCAGCAGAAAATTCATTACAACCACTAACTCCCTTCGCGAATATGCAGCAGCAACGTAGTGCACTGGAGATTATTAAAACCATTACCGGGCACCGTAAACGACCACTAATAATGACTGCGGATAGAGGGCGCGGCAAGACCAGTGTACTTGGCCTTGCTGCGGCACAATTAATCAGAGATCACGCGGTCTCACATATTATTGTTACTGCGCCCAAAATTGATGCCGTTGCTAGCTTGTTTAAACATGCTGTGCAGCTTTTACCTGGCGCTGTTTGTTCTAAAACAGACTTGAAATGGCAAGGGAAAGTGATTGAGTTTGTTGCGCCGGATGTGATTGTTACGGATAAGCCTAAATGTGATTTATTGCTAGTGGATGAGGCTGCGGCGATCCCAACATCGATGCTGACTATCATAGCGCAGTCTTTTTCACGTATCGTATTTGCTACTACTATCCATGGCTATGAAGGTACTGGTCGTGGCTTTGCGTTACGCTTTATGAATACCTTAGTGAAGTTATCTCCAAATTACCGCCAAGTTGAGTTAATGCAACCCATTCGGTGGAGTGAAAATGATCCCGTAGAGGCTTTTACAAACAGGATCTTAGCTCTTAATTTTAAAAGTGTGAATTATGATTCATCTATTGAAGGGGTAAATGAAACCCTCGAATTTGAAAAAATATCGCAGCAGCAGTTACTTGATAAGCCACAATTGTTAGAGCAGCTGTTTGGGTTACTCGTATTAGCTCATTATCAAACCTCGCCCACTGATTTTCGCCAGTTGTTAGATGCACCTCAGCTACATATTTTTGTGGTAAAGAATCAAGAGAACATCGTTGCTACGGCGTTAGTGTTAGAAGAGGGGTTGTTTGAAGAGGAGTTAGCTGAGCAAGTGTGGTTAGGAAAGCGTCGATTACGCGGACACTTACTCGCTCAATCACTGATGGCGCAACTTGGTTTACAGCAAGCTGGTCAATATAAGTTTGCCCGAGTAATGCGGATTGCGGTTCATCCCCAATTACAACGTCAACGAATTGGTCAGCGCTTAAATGAGTTTGTGAAACAGTGGGCGTTAAAGCAACATTTTGATTATCTCGGTGCTAGCTTTGGTGCTACGGCACCATTATTGGATTATTGGCATGCACTGGGGTATCAGGCCGTAAGGCTAGGTCTAACCAAAGATAAAGCAAGTGGCACGCATTCAGTCATGGTGTTGCAGCCTTTGTCTGTGGCTAGTGAACTTTTGATGAAAAATGCGCGTGGGCTTTTTGTTCGTAGCTTACGCTATAATTTAAGTGGCGACTTTAACGCCATCGAACCTACATTAATCAGCTCTTTATCTCAAAACATCGTTGAGCCCCACCTGTTATCCCCCCTTATCTCCCACCAAGATCACATCAATTTAACGGTTTACGGGCAAGGTCAACGCCCTTTTGAACAGATTAACTATGCGTTTGATGCGTTATTTTGGCAACAACCCAGTCAAATAAGCTTGTTAACACCAGCACAACAACAGCTTTTAGTGATTAAGCTATTACAACAACGCACGTGGTCTGAGACCACTAAATTATGTGAATATAATGGTAAAAAACTAGCACAGCGGGCAATGAAGCAACTAGCTCAAGTGTTAATAGATACAACAAAACACGATTAACTAAATGCTGTTGAGTTCTGTATACATCTTTAGTCAAACACCTGTTTAATTTTTCTTGCATAATGATTCAAACGGTTGTTTAATTGTTGCCAATCTAGAAGTATTACTATAAGTCTCACTCAATCAGAGATAAAAACCTAATGAAGTTGACGTAAACGTAAGCTTGGTGCAGACTTGAACCATATAATAAAAATGACTGTTGCCGCTTATTTTTTCCGTGGAGGCAATGGGTCAACTACAATAACAATTAAATTGAGCAAATAGATAAAAGCAAAGGAGCAGAATATGGAACGCGAATCGATGGAGTTTGATGTCGTTATCGTTGGAGCTGGCCCAGCAGGGTTATCAGCGGCATGTCGTTTAATGCAAGCTGCTAAAGAGCAAGCGCAGGAAATTACTGTCTGTGTCGTAGAAAAAGGCTCTGAAGTTGGTGCCCATATTCTGTCTGGCGCGGTATTTGAACCAAAAGCATTGGATGAACTGTTTCCTGATTGGCAAGAATTAGGCGCTCCGTTACACACTAAAGTGACTGGCGATGACATTTACATGCTGGGTAATGAAAATAACGGGACTAAAATTCCCAATATGCTTGTGCCAAAGACAATGCATAATGATGGCAACTATATTATTAGCTTAGGTAATCTTTGTCGTTGGTTAGCGGAGCAAGCTGAGCAATTAGGGGTCGAGATTTTTCCAGGTTTCGCTGCGGCAGAATCACTTTACCATGATGATGGTTCAGTGAAAGGCATCTTAATTGGTGACATGGGCATTAGTGAGTCAGGTGAACAAAAAGACTCATACATGCCGGGTATGGAATTACATGCTAAATACACTGTATTTGCAGAAGGTTGCCGTGGTCATCTAGGTAAAGAATTACAACAACGCTTTAATTTAAATGAGGGCCGTAGTCCTCAACATTATGGTATTGGTATTAAAGAGCTATGGACCATTCCAGAAGAGCAACACCAACAGGGTAAAGTTGTACATACTGGTGGCTGGCCGTTGGTTGACGGTGCTACTGGTGGTGGCTTTCTTTACCATATTGAAGACAACCAAGTCGTGTGTGGTTTGATTGTTGACCTAAACTATTCGAATCCATACCTAAGCCCATTTGATGAATTCCAACGCTACAAGCATCACCCTGAAATTTCGAAATACCTTGAAGGTGGTACTCGTGTTTCTTATGGGGCTCGCGCCATTGCTAAAGGTGGCTTAAACTCGTTATCTAAGATGACATTCCCTGGTGGCGTGCTTGTTGGTTGTAACGCTGGAACGTTAAACTTTGCTAAAATTAAAGGTTCTCACACTGCAATGAAATCAGGGATGCTAGCGGCGGATGCTATCGTTGCTGAATTAGTTAAAGGCGACAATGCATCAACTGAGTTAACAGGCTTTGCTGAGCAATTTAAGCAATCATGGCTTTATGAAGAATTGTACTGCTCTCGTAATTTTGGTCCTGCTATGCATAAGTTTGGTACAACCTTAGGCGGTGCTTTTAACGTTATTGATCAAAACTTATTTGGTGGTAAGCTTCCGGTTAACTTGAAGGATAATGCGCTGGATCATGCACAGCTAGAACTGGCTAGCGAGGCAAATAAGATTGAGTATCCCAAGCCTGACGGGAAATTGAGCTTTGATAAGTTATCATCAGTCTTCTTATCAAATACATACCATGAAGAAGATCAACGTTGTCATCTAACGCTAAGCGATCAATCGATTCCATTGACGGTGAATATGGAAAAGTGGGCGGAGCCGGCGCAACGTTATTGTCCTGCAGGTGTGTATGAGGTTGTTGAAGAGAATGGTGAGCAACGTTTTCAAATCAATGGCCAAAACTGTGTCCATTGTAAAACCTGTGATATTAAAGACCCAAGCCAAAATATTACTTGGGTGACGCCTGAGGGTGGTGGTGGGCCAAACTATCCAAATATGTAAAGGCTGAATTCTCAGCAAATAAGAAACACTGCATGGCGGTGTTTCTTACTTTATAGCGTTATTGTTTTAACTAATGAAAGCGATATTAACTACGCTGCCATAAAGAGAATGTTACTTGACCAGCATTCTTTTCTTTTAGACACTGCCAGTTTTGCGGCAGTTGCACCTGATTTAACTCTGCTTCCATTTCAATATAAATAATGGCGTTTTCACTAAGCCAATGATTGTCTTCTAATAATTGACAACTCTGCTCGAGCAAGTTTTTTCTAAATGGCGGATCAATGAACACGACATCATATTGTTGCGTCGCTGCCGATGAAATGTATTTGAGGCTATCACCGTTATGCACGGTGGCATTGTTACACTTTAAGGTTGATAAATTTTGCTTTAATTGATGTGCTGCACCGCGATCTTTTTCAATCAGCAAAGCACTTTGTGCGTAACGTGATAGTGCTTCAAAAGATAGGCCACCACTACCAGCAAATAAGTCTAGGCAATGAGCGTCATCTATATAAGGTGCTAGCCAATTAAATACGGTTTCTTTGACGCGATCGGTTGTTGGGCGTAGCCCTTCAACGTCACTAACAGGTAACTTTCGGCTACGCCATTGGCCACCAATGATTCTAACTTGTCCTGAACGACCTTTTCCTGCTGCCATCTCTACCTCTATTCACTTGTTTTTGCTATCATCGGTGCAAAATTTTATCTTAAGCGCTATTTTAGCAAGTTGTGCGCTTAAAACGTAATAGATAACAGTAAGGTTTTATCAAAATGGCAAAAAAAGGCATGTTTGGCTGGTTAAAGTTTGGCCGCAATAAGGAAAAAGACCAGCAAGAAGAAGCAGAGCGTCTAGCGGCTGAGCAAGCAGAAGCCGAGCGTGTTGCTGCTGAGCAAGCAGAAGCCGAGCGCGTTGCTGCTGAGCAAGCAGAAGCCGAGCGCGTTGCTGCTGAGCAAGCAGAAGCCGAGCGCGTTGCCGCTGAGCAAGCAGAAGCCGAGCGTGTTGCCGCTGAGCAAGCACAAGCCGAGCGTGTTGCGGCTGAGCAAGCAGAAGCCGAGCGCGTTGCCGCTGAGCAAGCAGAAGCCGAGCGCGTTGCTGCTGAGCAAGCGGAAGCTGAGCGGGTTGCTGCTGAGCAAGCACAAGCTGAGCGTGTTGCGGCTGAGCAAGCAGAAGCTGAGCGTGTTGCCGCTGAGCAAGCAGAAGCCGAGCGCGTTGCCGCTGAGCAAGCGGAAGCTGAGCGGGTTGCTGCTGAGCAAGCGGAAGCTGAGCGTGTTGCTGCTGAGCAAGCAGAAGCCGAGCGTGTTGCTGCTGAGCAAGCTGAAGCCGAGCGTGTTGCTGCTGAGCAAGCGGAAGCTGAGCGTGTTGCTGCTGAGCAAGCAGAAGCTGAGCGTGTTGCTGCTGAGCAAGCAGAAGCCGAGCGTGTTGCCGCCGAGCAAGCAGAAGCTGAACGTGTTGCCGCTGAGCAAGCGGAAGCTGAGCGTGTTGCTGCTGAGGAGGCAGAAGCCGAGCGTGTTGCTGCTGAGGAAGCAGAAGCCGAGCGTGTTGCCGCCGAGCAAGCAGAAGCTGAACGTGTTGCTGCTGAGCAAGAGCAACAACCTGAGAAGCCTAAAAAAGCAGGTTTCTTTGCGCGTTTAAAAGAAGGGTTAAAACGCACCAAGCAAAACTTTGGCAGCGGCTTTTTTAGCTTATTTAAAGGTAAAAAGATCGATGATGAGCTTTTTGAAGAGCTTGAAGAACAGTTATTGGTTGCTGATGTTGGTGTGGATACGACATTAAAAATTATTGATTCGTTAACTGATAGCGCCAGCCGTAAGCAACTTAATGATGGTGAAGCGTTATACCAATTATTACAAGATGAGTTGTCAACGATTGTTGACCCAGTATCACAGCCATTAGATATTGAAAAATCAGATGGCCCTTACGTTATTCTGATGGTTGGTGTGAATGGTGTTGGTAAAACAACAACGATTGGTAAGCTGGCTAAAAAATTCCAACAGCAGGGTAAGAAGGTTGCATTAGCTGCTGGTGATACGTTCCGCGCTGCAGCTGTGGAGCAGTTACAAGTATGGGGCGAGCGTAATGATATTCCGGTTATCGCTCAGCATACTGGTGCAGATAGCGCTTCAGTTATTTTTGATGCGGTACAGGCGGCTAAAGCACGTAACGTTGATGTGTTAATTGCTGATACTGCTGGTCGCTTACAAAATAAAGCCCATTTAATGGAAGAACTTAAGAAAGTCGTTCGTGTTATGAAAAAGCTGGATGATACGGCGCCACATGAAGTTATGCTAACGCTTGATGCTGGCACAGGCCAAAATGCAATGAGCCAAGTAGAGCTGTTCCACGAGGCTGTAGGTGTTACAGGCTTAACATTAACTAAGCTTGATGGTACTGCGAAAGGTGGTGTTATCTTTGCGTTAGCTGATAAATACGGTATTCCAATTCGTTATATTGGTGTTGGTGAAGGCATTGATGACTTACGCGAGTTTGATAGCAAAGAGTTTATCGAGGCACTTTTTGTAAAAGACGAATAGTCGAGTTCTTTTAGTCGCATTGGCATCAGCAAGTGAACTTCTGATGCCATCTGGGTTGAGATTTTATAGCAGGGATATTGATGTATGATTCGATTTGAAGAAGTGACTAAGGTTTATCCTGGTGGTCAACAGGCATTAAATCGGGTCAGCTTTGAATTAGACTCAGGGCAAATGGCTTTTTTAACAGGGCACTCTGGGGCGGGTAAGAGTACTTTACTAAAGCTGGTTGCATTGATGGAACGACCAACCTCGGGTCAAGTGTTTATTAATGGGCATAACCTCAATCAAATCACTAAAAAGCAGGTACCATTTGCGCGACGCGATATTGGAATGATTTTTCAAAATCACCGTCTACTTATGGATCGTAGTGTCTTTAATAATGTTGCTTTGCCGTTGATTATTGAAGGTTTCCACTTATCTGATATTAAGCGGCGAGTTGCAGGCGCGTTAGATAAAGTTGGCTTATTAAGTAAACTTAATAACATGCCTCACACATTATCTGGTGGCGAGCTCCAGCGTGTCGGTATTGCACGTGCTATTGTCAATAAGCCTCCTTTACTCTTGGCTGATGAGCCTACAGGTAATTTAGACCCATCACTTTCACTAGAAATCTTACAAGTATTCGAAGACCTTAACTCAGTTGGTGTCGCAGTGTTAATTGCAACCCATGACCTGGGGTTGATTGCTCGGATGAAATATCAAACCTTTACTCTGCGTCAGGGCAAACTCATCCATGACGGACTATCATCAACTGACTTAAGGGAGAGTGAATTTGAGCCTATTATTTAGTCAGCGAAAATCACCGGGAGCAAAAAGAGTAAATGCGGGACATGGTGTGGTGATGTTTTTTATCCGCCATTTGCAACAAGCATTAGCTAGCTTGGGAGAGTTATGGCGTGTGCCTGCTTCATCGCTACTCACAATGGCTGTGCTCGGGGTGAGTTTATCCTTACCTACGACCTTGCACGTGCTATTAAAAAACGGTGAGCAATTGCGTAGTACTTGGGATAATGCCGCGGAAGTTAGTTTATTCTTAAAAGAGCATGTATCAAAGGAGCAAGCTGCCAAAGCAGTCAACCGAATTAAACTCTATCCTCAAGTGAGCAAGGTCATTTATGTTTCTCAAGAACAAGCGTTAACCGAGTTTAAACAACTATCGGGCTTTGGTGAGGCATTATCATATTTAGACTCGAACCCTTTACCTGCGGTAATCTTAGTGACTCCAACATCACAATTCTCCAGTCCTGAGGGCGCAAGGGAACTGCTTGAAGTGTTAGAGCAGCAAAATGAAGTCGCCTTTGGCAAGCTTGATGTCACTTGGCTTGAAAAGTTGTCGGCGATTGTCGATTTACTTAAAGATGCCGTGTTTGCGCTAGGTTTTTTATTATTATTAGCGGTAACTTTAGTTATTGCTAACACAATACGCTTATCAATACTTAATCGCCGTGAAGAGATTGAAATCTTAAAGCTGGTTGGTGCGACAGATAACTTCATTCGCCGACCTTTCCTCTATACAGGCTTTTGGTATGGTTTAATTGGTGGCGTTATAGCTTGGGTCTGTGTGTCTTTAATGTTGTGGTCTTTAGAGGGAGCATTAAGCGCTTTAGCAAATGAATTGGACACTGATTTGATGCTTGATGGTCTGGCTTTTAGTGAATTTTTGATCTTGATCGTCTTGAGTGCTTGGCTAGGTTGGTTAGGGGCATACTTCTCTGTAACACGCCATGTCAATGAAATAGAACCAGAAAATCAAATGTGAACTTTAGTCGGCGCATGGGCTCTAAATAAGCAGAAATAGTTGGTAACAATGATTGCTGGGATCCTCTAGCGATCGTTAAAATTGCATGGTAGACTCGGTTCAGGTTTCAAATAGGAGTATCGAATGAGCGACACAATTCAATCTAACGCATTAATGACCGTATCATCGGGCAGCATTGAGTCTTACGTAGCATCAGCTGCACGTATACCTATGCTTAATGCTGAAGAAGAGCATGAATTGGCTTCTCGTTTGTATCATGAAGGCGATCTTAAAGCGGCACAAAAGCTTATTATGTCGCATTTACGCTTTGTTATTCATATTGCAAAAAGCTATTCAGGCTATGGTCTACCACATGCTGATTTAATTCAGGAAGGTAACGTGGGTTTGATGAAGGCTGTTAAGCGCTTTAACCCTGAAGTGGGTGTGCGTTTGGTTTCATTCGCTGTGCATTGGATTAAAGCTGAAATTCATGAATATGTGTTAAAAAATTGGCGTATCGTTAAGGTTGCGACAACTAAGGCACAACGTAAATTGTTTTTTAATTTAAGAAAAAATAAAAAGCGTTTAGGCTGGTTTAACCAAGAAGAAGTTAATGTTGTTGCGAAAGAGCTCGGTGTGTCATCAAGTGATGTGCTAGAAATGGAATCGCGGATGACATTATCTGATAGCTCGTTTGATTTGACCAACGATGATGATGATAGCGGCAGCACAGCAAATTTTGCACCCACACAATATCTTGAAGATAAGTCTTCAAATGTAGCGACCTATGTTGAAGAGAAAAACTGGGAAAGCCATGCAAATCGCAAGCTAAAAAATGCGATGGCTACATTAGATGAACGTAGTCAGCACATTGTCCAAGCACGTTGGTTGGCTGACGATAAAACAACACTACAAGATCTTGCAGCTCATTATCAAGTTTCTGCTGAACGCGTTAGACAGTTAGAAAAGAATGCTATGAAAAAACTTAAAGCAGCAATGGAATAATCGATTGTTGTTCATCAAAAAAAGCAGCCTTTAGCTGCTTTTTTTGTTTTTATACCAATTTCATTAATTGGTAAAACCATTCCGTGATGCCATCGGTTGACTGGTCTAGATAGGATCGTCAATCATGAAGGTAGTGACCCTCCAGAATTATAATGAAAAAATTTCGGCGATAGAGTGTCGCTTAGGTTGCGGAGCTTGCTGTATTGCTCCTTCTATTTCTTCTTCCATTCCGGGAATGCCAAAGGGTAAACCTGCTGGCGTACGTTGCATTCAATTAGATGCGAATAACTTATGTAAAATATTTGGTCAGCCAGAGCGACCTGCCGTTTGTACTGAGTTTAAAGCTGACCCTTTTATTTGTGGTAACAGTAATGAAAGCGCATTAGCGGTATTAACTGAGTTAGAAGCTATTACCATAGAATAAATTGCATCACGACGAGTTAAGGCGAGGTTGCAGGACTAGCGATTAGCGGTGTTGTTGTGAGGTTGGATAGATTCTGTGGTAATGAACGTTTTACTAATGTTGAGAGTGGTACGAGTGTGACATTATGGGACGCCAGTTTTGTTTCTATTTGTGATAGAAAAGCAATGGTTTGCGGGTGGGGGTGTGCGATAGCAATGGCGTATTCGTTACGTTTTGCTAAGCGAATTAGCTTTGAAAGTTGTTGATTTAGATAGTCTTGATCTAGTTGATTATCTAGAAATATATGCCGTTGGCCAGCAGGTACGCCATACTGTTGGGCAATAGGAACAATCACTGAGTGTGGGGTAGTTTTACTGTCGAGCATATAAAAATGTTGTTGAGATAATTCATCCATGAGCCATGACATTGGCTGAGCTTGTGCTGTTAGCTTACTGCCCATATGATTATTGACGCCTTTGGCATGAGGAACATTGGCGATGGCTTGGCGTATATGTCGACGTGCGGTCGCTTCATCCATCTCGGCTTTTAGTGCCCCAGTTCCGAGCAGATGGTTATTAGTCTTTGCTTCCATTGGAATGTGAATGATCACTTCACGTTTACTGTGATGAACCGCATTGGCTAAAGGTTGGGTTAATGGGGCAAAAGGTAAGATAGCATAGGTAAATTGGCCAGTCAGTTTTAGGGCTTGATAATCAGTCTGACGATAGCCAATGTCGTCGATAACAATAGCTATTTTATTGACTGTGGTAACAGGCTTTGCATTGGCATGTGGCTGAAATAAGAGAACTGCGACTAAAGTGAGCTGAGTTAGCTTGGATAGCAGGGCGCTAAGCATTGATGTCACATCTCCATTGGTGTTGAATCAAGTTATAATCTGCGCTCATTTCAACAGATTTTATTATGAATTGCTAACTTAATTTTTCTATTACTATCAATAGTTAGCTAGATTTTAACCATGACTGTGGGTTTATCGCTTTTCCTTTAAAGCGCATTTCAAAATATAAGCTGGGCTGGCTTTGGCCCCCACTTTGCCCGAGCAAGGCGATTTGCTCATTGGCATTAACATGCTCACCAGCATTTTTTAGTAGCGCTTGATTGTGACCATATAAGCTCATGTAACCATTACCATGATCGATTGCGAGCACTAAGCCAAAACCTTTAATCCAATCAGAGTAGATCACTTTTCCATGGTGAATTGCGTTAACTGACTGACCTTCTTTACCGCGTATTGTAATGCCTTTCCAGCGTAATTGACCGAGACGTTTTTGGCCAAATTTATAGACTAAGCTACCTTTAGTTGGGCGTGGTAATCGACCTTTAGCCTTAGCTAGGCCTGTTAAAGGTTTTGGCTGGCTAGCCGCTTTTTGTTGTTTTGCTTGTAACAATAATTGGTTGATATCTAACTCGGATAGTTGGTATTGCTCTAGTTTTTTGCTGCTAGTTTTGTAACTTTGCGCTAGTTTTTTTAACGATTGAGTGCGCTTGGTTTTATCTTTCTCTAAGGTTTTCTGCTCTTGTTGCTGTACTGTGGCGAGTTTATTAAGCTGTAATACACTGCTATTGAGCGCTGTAGTGAGTTTCTCTAACTTGAGTTGCGTTTGCTTAAGCTCATTTAATGAGTTTATCCGCGCTTTATTTAAATATTGGTAATAT
The DNA here is from genome assembly GCA_002835545.1 of Alteromonadales bacterium alter-6D02. Lineage (GTDB taxonomy): Bacteria > Pseudomonadota > Gammaproteobacteria > Enterobacterales > Psychrobiaceae > Psychrobium. The sequence goes on along the minus strand of PIZK01000006.1, from coordinate 81,027 downwards.
CCCAATAAGCGTTCATTCTTGTTGCTTTGTTGTTGGTTTAACAAGAGCTTAACTAGATCGTTACCCCCCGTCATATAAGCACTTTTTATTTGCTTACTGAGAGTCAATTGCTGTTTAGAACGCTGTGATAATAACTGTTGTTGTTGCTGTTCAAGCTGGGATTGTTTCTTTAAGGCTCTTTGCTGCTTTTGCTTGGTTTTATGTAATGCAGTTGCTGAAGCCGCAACTTGCTGTTCAACTTGCTTTAGCTGGTTGGTTAGCTGCTGCTGTTGTTTTTTCTGGTGCTGGAGTAACTGCTTTTGCTTGGATATTTTGTTTTGGATGTCTGTAAGTTGTTTATCCGAGTTTGGCGTTTGAGCGATGGCCAGTTGTGGGCTTATCACACTGCCTAATAGCAGCGCGATAAACACAGTAAATGACATTAGCTTCACAAAAAAAACGCGCAAATTCTAGCTCAGTTTCATTAGTGTTGAGCCAGTCATTTCTTCAGGGATCTCCATGCCCAATAACGTTAGCATGGTTGGTGCGATATCGCTTAACTTACCATTTTCAGTGGCAATAGCGTCTCGCCCCACATAGATAAACGGCACCGGTTCGCTGGTATGTGCAGTGTGTGCTTGACCTGATTCTGGACTAACCATTTGCTCTGCATTGCCGTGATCAGCGGTAATTAAGCATTCACCGCCGACGTTATCAAGCGCGTCGATAACGCGACCAATACAATGGTCAACGGCTTCACACGCCTTAACTGCGGCTTCCAGTACACCTGTATGGCCAACCATGTCACCGTTAGGGTAATTACAAATGATCACGTCATGTTTTTGCGCTGCAATAGCTTCAACAAGTTTGTCTGTTAGTAACGTTGAGTTCATCTCTGGCTGTAAATCATAAGTGGCAACATCTGGCGATGGTATTAATATACGGTCTTCACCGTTAAATACTGACTCTACACCACCGTTAAAGAAGAATGTAACGTGGGCATATTTTTCAGTTTCAGAAATACGAAGTTGTGTTTTGTTATGATCTTGTAACCACTCACCTAATACGTTGTCGAGCTTTTCTGGAGCATAAGCAACTGGTGATTGAATATCGTCAGCGTATTGCGTTAATTGAACAAAGGCACTAAGTTGAGGCGTTTTCTGACGTGTAAAGCCATTGAAGCTTGTATCTACGAAGGCGCGAGAGATCTCTCGAGCGCGGTCGGCTCTAAAGTTCATGAAAAATAGGGCATCACCGTCATTAATCGTGATGGTGTTACCTTGCTGGTCAGTGATTGCTGATGCTGCAACAAATTCATCGTTCTCATCACGAGCATAGGCTTGGTTTAATGCTTCTACTGGGCATGAGTACTGATGCTCACTCTGACCTAAAGTCATTAGGTTAAATGCCGCTTCAACACGGTCCCAGCGTTCATCACGATCCATGGCGAAATAGCGACCAATTAATGAACCGAATTGACCTTTACCAAGTTCTTTAAACAAGGCTTGGATAGCTTCGATTGACGCTAATGCGCTACGAGGTGGGGTGTCACGACCGTCTAAGAAGGCATGTAAATATATTTCTTTAGCGCCACGCTGTGCCGCCAACTTGATTAACGCAATAATGTGGCCATCGTGGCTATGGACACCACCAGGGGATAGTAAGCCCATGAGATGAACGGCTTTACCTGCATTTACGGCTTTATCAATATTGTCGACAAATACTGGGTTTTGATTGAACTCACCATCGCTAATCGCTTTATCGATACGGGTATAGTTTTGATAAACAATTCGGCCAGAACCGATATTAACATGGCCAACTTCAGAATTGCCCATTTGTCCATCTGGTAAACCAACGTCTTGCCCTGAGCCTGAGATCAGGGTGTGCGGCTGTTCCTGCCATAATTTATCGATCACAGGGGTTTTTGCGAGAGCGATAGCATTATTGGTTTGGTTTTCACGATAGCCCCAGCCATCAAGAATTAATAAGACTAAAGGCTTTTTCTGAGTCGACATCGATTTTTCCTAAGCGATTACAAGATATTTTCCCTGTATATTACACTGTCGCTTGGCGATAAAAAACTCTAAACCACAACATTGTTGACTATATATTATTCCATTAAAAGTTGATTTGAGGTTTGCTGTCATCGATTGTGGTATTGGTAACAAGTGGTATTGGTCTGTATACTAGGCGCAAGATTTATTATTTTTGCTACCGTCACTGATGGAGCAAGAGTTTCTGAGAAAATGATTAGGACAAAAAATGCAACAGTACATTGAATTTCTTCAGGCTAACCCTGTACTTACCTTAGCTTGGATTGGTATTTTTATTGCGCTAGTATTTACTAGTGTTAAAGCGGGTTTATCAACAGTTAAAAAGATTACTCATCAGCAAGCAACGTTATTGATGAATCGTGAAGGTGCAATCGTGCTAGATGTGCGAAGTGAAGCTGAATTTAAGAAAGGCCGAATCATTGATTCAATCTTGATGCCGTTATCTAAGTTAAAAAATAATGAGCTAGGAAGCCTTGAAAATAAAAAAGATAGTCCCATTATTGTTGTATGTAATACAGGAATGACTTCAGCACAGGCGTGTCAAATGCTACAGAAAGCTGGATTTTCTAATATTCATAACTTACAAGGTGGTATCACCGAGTGGCGCACAGCAAACTTGCCACTGACGAAAAAATAAAAGGAAAAGAAGATGGCTGACGTAACAATTTATACTCGCTCATGGTGTTCTTTTTGTAATCGAGCAAAAGGTTTACTCGAAAGCAAAGGTGTTGAATTCAATGAAATAGATATTGAAGAGCAACCTGAAATGCGTGAAAAAATGATTCAGTTAACTGGGCGTACTTCAGTTCCTCAAATTTTTATCAACCAACAAGCGATTGGTGGTTGTGATGACTTGTTCGCATTGCATACTAGTGACAAGTTAAACGGCTTATTAGCAGAATAATAAAAGCTATGTCGATTGATATAGCACTAACGAAGAATAATAGATAAAGGTACAATTCATGTCAGAAGTTAATGAAAACGCAGCAGTAAACAACGCAGCAGAAGCTCCAGCATTCAACATCCAACGTATTTTCACAAAGGATATCTCTTTTGAAACGCCTAACTCTCCAGCGATTTTCCAAAAAGAATGGACGCCAGAAGTTAAGTTAGATCTGGATACTCGTAGCAACAAGTTGGCTGATGATGTTTATGAAGTTATTTTATCATTAACGGTTACTGCTCAATTAGGCGAAGAAGTTGCATTCTTAGCTGAAGTACAACAAGCTGGTATCTTCTCTATTGCTGGCTTAGATGAAAATCAATTAGCTCACTCAATTGGTTCTTACTGTCCAAATATTTTATTCCCTTATGCCCGTGAAGTAATTGCTAGCTTAGTGAGTCGTGGTACTTTCCCACAACTTAACTTAGCTCCAGTTAACTTTGACGCGCTATTCGCTCAATACGTGCAATCACGTCAAGGCGAAGGCCAAAACGCAGACGCTTAATATGGCGATTGAATCTGCAGATATTGCTGTTCTAGGGGCGGGGTCTTATGGCTCCGCCCTTGCTATATGTTTAGCGCGTAATGAGCATAAAACATTGTTATGGGCACATAACCCAGAACATGTTGCGCAGTTAGCAAAAGATAATAGCAATGAAAAATACCTCCCTGGTGCGACATTCCCTCCGACCGTAACGGTCAATGGTGACCTTAAATCGGTAGTGGCTGCGACGAAAAATATATTAGTTGTAGTGCCTAGTTTTGCGTTTGCGCAAATGTTGGAGCAGTTGAAACCGTTATTGACTAAGGAGCACCGTTTAGCTTGGGCCACAAAAGGGCTTGAAGCTGATACTGGACGCTTGCTACAAGATGTCGCACGTGACATCTTAGGTGATGAAATCGCCTTAGCTGTATTATCTGGACCTACTTTTGCGAAAGAAATGGCCGCGGGCTTACCAACGGCAATCTCATTGTCAGCGAGTGAGGATGACTTTGCTGAAGATTTAGCGACCTTGTTACATAATGAGAAAAACTTCCGAGTTTATCGAAATACTGATTTTATCGGTATTCAGTTAGGCGGTGCTGTTAAGAACGTTATTGCTATTGGTGCTGGAATGTCGGATGGCTTAGGTTACGGTGCAAATGCCCGTACAGCTTTGGTCACTAGAGGTTTAGCTGAGCTGTGTCGTGTCGGGCAGGCTGTTGGTGCAGACCCAGCAACGTTTATGGGGATGGCTGGTTTAGGTGACTTAGTGTTAACTTGTACCGATAATCAATCACGTAATCGTCGTTTTGGTTTAGCCTTAGGTAAAGGTGTTGGTATTGAACAAGCACAGCAAGATATCGGGCAGGTTGTTGAAGGTTATAGAAATACCAAAGAGGTTTATCTATTAGCCCAACGATTAAAAGTTGAAATGCCAATTACCGATCAAATCTATCAAGTACTTTACCAAGGCAAAGCCCCTGTCGCTGCGGCAAAAGCATTGCTTGGACGCTCGCAAAAAGTCGAATCTTAGCTCCGCGTTTCTTTTAGTGCATCTCGGCATGTTGTCGCTGATGCATTATTTTGTACTTCCCTCCTATTCTGGTCACTGATTGTAGCTAATTGTAATCAAGTGTAATAGCGCATGGTATTTGTGTTATTTAGTGCTAAATTAGCCTTAGTTGATCGAAAAAGAACAAATTATGTATAAACAAATTATTGGCTGCTTAATTTTTTTGGCTTGCTCTAGTGTTGCTGCTGCTGAATGTGTTGAGGACAGTGAAAGTTGCGTTACTGTGGGGCAATGGCACTTGTCTGTGGCGGCAGGCTACGGTGAGCTATCGAACCCTCTTTATGGAGAGGAGGATATCGAGCTTTACCTCCTTCCTTCCATTAGTTATTACGGTGAAAAGTTTTACTTTGATGATGGTACTCTTGGCTATAGCTTTATTGAACTGCCTGACCTAACGGTTAGTGGTATCGTGAATATTAATAATCAATCGGTATTTTTCCGCCGCTGGCATCCAACGAATATTCTTCAGGGTAATATCATGTCATCATTTTCTGGGGATGTTGGTAAGTTATCAGCTGATATATCGAAGCTGCCGAAACGTAATATTGCAGTGGATGGTGGCATACAGCTTAATTATTATTTTAATAATAACTGGGCGTTTCAAAGCCGACTTATGCACGATATCAGTGGTGTCTATAAGGGCTTTAACGCTCAGCTAAAAGTTGATAAAAAGATTGCCGTGACTGATGATAAGCGTTGGCAAATTTTTCTTTCTTTGGGTGGCGATTGGCTTAGTCGTAAGTTGGTGAATTATTATTATGGATTACCGTCTAAACGCTTGGAACTATCTCAGGTATATGTTGGTGAGTCATCATTTAACCCGTTTGTTAGTGTAATGCAAAGCTATAAAATAAATGAACAATGGCGTGTGGCCATGTCAATGAAGTATCAATATTTGAATGATGGCGTGACGCAGAGTCCTTTAGTGAGAGATAATTACACGACTATCGCTTTTGCTGGTTTGGTGTATGATTTTTAACAAAAAAATACGCATCTTGAGTTTGTTGGGTTTACTTATTAGTGCTAGTCCGACTGCGTTTTCGCAGCAATCAGATATAAAACTGCAAATTAAGCCGCAAGCATGCATTGTTGATAAATTAGGCGAAAGCTGCCAATTAGTACTGCATGCTGATTGGCAATCGTCAATGGCTGTCGATCTGTGCTTAATGCAGCAACAACAGCAATTGTTTTGCTGGAAGCAGCGCAAGCAAGCAAAGTTTGATTTTAATGTTAGTTTAAGGGAAACAACCCTGTTTAGCTTGGTTGATGGCCAGCAGCAGATTTTAGCCAGCACTAAACTAAAAGTAAGCGCTGCGAATAACAAAAAATATCGCCGCCGCTTGAGACCAGATTGGAGTGTATTTTAATGAAGCATATTTTATTAGTTGAAGATGACGCAAGATTATCAGCCTTAATTAAACAGTTTTTAGTAAAAAATAGTTTTAAAGTGACGACATTAGATCGAGGTGATCATGCGGTTGATTTTATTAGAAAGAATAACCCTGATTTATGTATTCTTGATATTACCTTACCCTACCTAGATGGTTTTTCTATTTTAAAGGCGATTAAACCTGCTTATCAGAACCCGGTGTTATTCCTAACAGCAAAGGATAGCGACTTTGATCATGTTAGGGGCCTAGAGATAGGTGCGGACGATTATATTATTAAGCCTGTAGAACCTCATGTACTTTTAGCAAGGATTAATAGCGTACTACGTCGGGCAGTACAGCTAAAGCAAGCCCATATTAAGCAGCTGACTTTTGGTCAATTATCAATTGACCATGATACTAGAACAACGGAACTTAATGGTAAAGCAGTGGATTTAACTAGCCACGAATTTGAATTGCTATGGTTATTAGCCAGTAGTGCGGGTGAAGTCCAAAGTAGAGATTATATTCATCAACAAATGATTGGACGTGAATATGATGGCTTTGATCGTAGTGTTGATGTTCGTGTTTCAAGACTACGAAAAAAATTGCAAGATGACACTAAGAACCCTTACCGAATAATTACGGTGTGGGGTAAGGGCTATGTTCTTAGTACGACAGCGTGGGATTAACAATGACTCGAATGTTTGCCAGCTTATATGTAGTGATTGTGGCTGGCTTATTATTGATCAACTGGTCCTCTGAACTGATATGGCAAAGCTTGGTTAATGATGATGCTATTATTGAGTCACCACTCGAGGCACAAGCGAAGGTCGTGGCTCATACGCTCACTACCCATAATCAGGGTGAGTTGGCCGAAGCGGTTTCAGCACAGATAAACTTACTGGAGCCTGGTGACATATATTGGTCTTCTAGTCAGCGGCAAGTCTTAGATGATGGCTTGCCCTTATTGACGTTTGATCAAGAGGGTCAGCAACTAGTTTTTATCCAACATCAATATCAGCCGTATATTATTCAATTAGGCCCTATCGCTGTTCCTAGTGTTGATAATCGCTTAAAGTATCTTATTTTAGGCCTATCATACTTGGTTTTAGCCGCAGTTATCGCTCTGTGGGTGTGGCCGTTATGGCGAGATTTGTCTGAGCTTCAGCGAGGAAGTATGTCGCTAGGCAAGGGGCAATTAGATAGTAAAATAAAGGTATCTAGACGATCGGTAATAGCACCAATTATTCACACCTTTAATAGTATGTCACAACAATTAACACGCTTACTTGAGCAACAAAAACTACTGACCAATGCTGTCTCTCATGAAATTAGAACGCCATTAGCTCGATTGAAATTCTCATTTGCTATGCTAGATGAAAAAGAGGTCACGCAGTTGTCTGACATGCGTAGTGATGTTGAAGAGATGGAAAGTTTAGTGGAAGAAATGCTCAATTACGGCAGGTTAGAACGCCAAATGCATACGCTATCAGTATGTGACGTTAATATTACTCAACTCTTAACAAATTTGCATGACAAGTTATCCCGAGATAAAGAACTGCACATTGGGCTTCATTGCCCAGATGAACTAATATGGCATTGTGATGGGCATTATATCGAACGAGCTGTACAAAATTATGTTACTAATGCAGTGAAATATGCTCACTCGACAGTGATTATCACAGCGTCGATTGTAAAGGGGCATTTGTCAATTGTCGTTGAAGATGATGGTTCTGGCATTGCTCCAGAACAGTTTGCAGTGGTGTTTGATGCCTTTACACGATTAGATAAAAATAGTGGTCATCAAGCGAATGGGTTTGGTTTAGGGCTGGCGATAGTACAACGTATTATTGAATGGCATGATGGTGATTGTTGGGCTGAAGCATCACCGCTAGGTGGGGCAAAATTTTCATTTACCCTACCGCAAGTCGTCAATTAAAATAAGCGCTTATGTGTCATCATTGCGCTTTCTGTTCTCATCATCACATCGCGCGAAAGGCTTTTTGTCGTTGTGATGAACATCTGCATAAAACTCCATGCGACGACTAGATTGGTGGCGTTTCTTAATACGTTTTTTAAACCGAAATCGACTAGTATGGTTCATGATTACGTTGCTCCGTTATAGCCGACTTGACGCCATGCTTCATATACAATTACTGCGACAGCATTCGATAAATTCATGCTTCGGCTCTGAGGTAACATTGGAATACGAATGCGTTGCTCAGGTGGCAAGCTTTCGATTACCTCCATTGGCAAGCCTCGTGTTTCTGGGCCAAAAAGCAATAAATCGCCATCTTCAAAACCTGCGTCACTGTGGCTTTGTGTTGCTTTTGTCGTGCAAGCAAAAACACGTTGTGGCTTGATTGCATCGAGCATCGCTTGATAATTAGCGTGGCGTGATACATGTGTCATTTCGGCATAGTCTAACCCAGCTCGACGTAACTTCTTGTCATCGATATCAAAACCAAGCGGCTCAATTAGGTGTAAATGAAAGCCAGTGTTGGCACATAAGCGGATAATATTACCAGTATTAGGTGGGATTTCTGGTTCAAATAAGGCAACGTGTAACATGTTGTGCTCGATTGCGAGAAAGTATGTCTATTGTACCTAGCAACAGGGCTAATTACTAGGCTGGAACGATGACTGGCAGAGTGATGGTAATTGTTAAACCTCCCGACGGATTGTTTGTTGCCACGATGCTGCCTTGATGTCTAGAAACTGCTTCAAAAGCAATGGCTAAGCCAAGACCTGTACCGCCGGACGAGCGGTCTCGTGCGCTCGAAACACGGTAGAATGGAGTAAAAATATCTGCAAGGTGTTGTTTGCTCACCCCCATACCATCGTCGCTTATACTAATGATTAAGTCGTCATTTTGCTTTTTTACACTCAATGAAACGTTACTTTTGGCATACTTAATGGCATTGCGAATGATGTTTTCTATGGCGCTTGCTAAAGGCTCCCATTGAATACTCACGTTTAGATTCGGCTCAATCTCTGCTCGTAGGGTTGTATTGTGTTCATGAGCCTCGAATGTTGCATTATTTAGGATATCATCGATAAATTCATCGAATAAGCATTGTTCGTTAGGGTGGTCATTTACTAATTTGTATCGTGAAAGCTGAAGTAGTTGCTGCAACATCTTATCCAGTGCTTGTCCTTCTTGCTCAATACGTTGTGTTTCTGGTGTTTCTCCCAGTTGTTTACGCTGGATAGCATTCGCAAGTTGTAAGCGAGTCAGTGGGGTACGAAGTTCGTGTGATATATCACCGAGTAAACGCTGTTGGCTTGAAACCATATGTTCGATAGAGCTGGCCATTTCATCAAATGATTTGGCGAGTTGACCAATCTCATCATGGTGATTAAGGGCTATACCTTCTGCTCTTACGGCTAAGTTTCCTTGTGCTAGTTGCTGCGCACTTCGGTCTAAGGATTTAATTGGGCGCGTGATATGCCATGCTAATAAACCACAGCACAATGCGCTCACTGTCATGACGATAAATAGCGTCAGCCAGCGATTATCGCGTAATGTTGCGAGAAAGCTCATATGTCGCTTGTTGCTGAGGTCTCTAAGGTAAAGGCGGTAGCTTTGATCATTGTGTTTGAATTGGTATGGGCCAAACACTGTCCAGCGTTTGAAGTGATAGCTGCTACTTTTAGGATCTTCTTCATTTCTTATGATGGCTAAACTAATATCTTTTGGCAACTTTGTTCGGGCAACTGGTGAGTTATCATGATCAACGACAAATACGTTGGCCATTCTCCTACGCTTTTTCTTATATTGGTAATAATGTGAGCGATGAGAGTTTATTGCGTGTTGTACTTGTTTTATTCCATCACTTAATTGTTCTGAAGATTGCAGTATTTGGACGAATTTATGGTGATGTTTTAATTGTTCTGGCGCTAGGTTTCGCGATGCTTCAAACAGGGATGGCAGAGATAAAATCATGCCTGTGAGCAATAAAGTGATTAGCCAAAAGCCAATCACAATTTTGAGGAACAATTGTTTAGGCACGTATTAACCCTCTAGCCAGATGTAACCATGACCACGAACAGTCTTTATTCTAGGTAGGCTATCATCGCGAGGTGGTAACTTTTTTCGTAAGTTTGAGATGTGCATATCTAAGCTTCGATCAAAGGCTTGCAGGCGTTTTCCCAATACTTTTTGATTGAGCTCGTTCTTGTCGAGAAGCTCCCCTACATTATTGATGAGTTCAACTAGCAGCAAGTACTCTGTACCTGTTAAATCAATAATTTGATCTTTGCACTTTGCTTCTTGGCGGCCGTGATGCAATACGATATCGCCTAACGCTAACTGTGGCTTTGGTTGAGTGTCTTGAGTTCGCCTTAGAATAGCCTTAATGCGGGCGAGCAGCTCTCTATCATTGAACGGTTTCGGAAGGTAGTCGTCTGCGCCGAACTCAAGTCCAATGACACGGTCTATCTCATCACCTTTAGCTGTTAGCATTAAGACGGGGATTAAGCTGGTGTGGCGTAATCGCTTTAATACTTCAAAACCGTTGAGTTGCGGTAACATGACATCGAGTAATATTAGTTGATGCTGCTCTTGTTGTGCTAATGCTAACCCTGTGATGCCATCATGAGCTGTTGTCACGCTATAGCCTTCCATTACGAGCAATTGCTCAAGTAACTGGCATAGGTCAAGGTCGTCTTCGATCAATAATAAGCTATTTTTATTCATTATTTTATTTTAACGAGTGTCATCAAAAAACACACTTACTTTACACTTTTTTACATAAGCTATGCGTTGCTTTACATCACGACAGCTAAGATAAATTCACTACCAAGACGAAAGGAAATAAAGATGAAATTAACCACAAGTTTGATTGCAAGTGTATTAGCAACCTCAGTGATTGCATTAACGGCAACATCAGTCATTGCGTCAGAAAAGCATGGTGAGCAACATGGTAAAAAGCACAGTGTTGAACATAGAGTCGAGCACTTAACCAAGCGACTGGATTTAACGACAGCTCAGCAAGTATCGATTACCGATTTAATCAAAGAGCATAAAGCTAATCGTCCTGCGCGAGGTGATCGTGACGCAATGAAGGCTAAACGCCAATCAATGAAGCAGAAATTTAAAGCGATGATGGAGAACCCTGATTTCGATGAATCAACCGTGAAAGAATCAATCGAGCAACGCGCTAATGCTCAAACGGAACGCAAGGTGCAACAGTTAAAACTGCAGCACAGCATTTATCAGCAATTAAATGATGTACAAAGAGCAGATTATTTAAAGTTATTGAAGAAAAAAATGCGAAAAATGGCAAAACATAAAATGCACAACCGCAAGATGATGAAACATCATGACAAACATCACGGCCACAACGAAGGCTAGAGTGTTTATTTAGGAGCCGAGAGGCTCCTTTTTAATGGCTATTGTAATAAATAATTACATTCAGTATTTGACATATTATGTCTAATATCTAAACTCTGCTTTTCAATCATTTCTTAAGCGGAGGAAGGCGTGTTTAGTTCACTACAAATTTTGTTCAAACGTATCGATAATAATAAACTATTTCAGTCATTTATTATATTTGTCATTGTGGTTTCTGCATTGAGCGTTGGTGCACATACCTATTCGCTCCCTCCTTGGTTTGATCGTGCATTATATTTATTGGACCACGGTATAACCGTTTTTTTCTTAATTGAAATTGTGATTCGATATATTGCGTCGAAAGGTTTTAAAGATTTCTTCTCTAAAGGCTGGAATATCTTTGATGTCGTTATCGTCGTAGGTAGCTTAATTCCTGTCGCGGGCTCTACCGTTTTCATTGCACGATTATTACGAATCTTTAGAGTGCTGCGTTTAGTCTCCATGATCCCTGAGTTGCGGATGTTGGTTAACGCATTACTAAAAGCGTTGCCACAGATGGGTTATATTGCGTTGTTAATGTTTGTGATTTTTTACATTTATGCAGCGACTGGGAGTATGCTTTTTGCCAATATCAATCCTGACTTATGGCGAGATGTCTCGATAGCAATGTTGACTTTATTTCGTATCGCGACATTCGAGGATTGGACCGATGTCATGTATGAAACAATGGAAGTACACCCGCTTAGCTGGATTTATTACCTCAGCTTTATTTTCTTAACTGCATTTATTTTCTTAAATATGATGGTGGGTGTTGTTTTAGAGGTGATGACTAAAGAGCAGAGTACCTTTGATCAAGCCAAGCTAACAGATGATGAAAAACCAGCAACAGCAGCCCAAGTTCAAGCGTTACAGCGACAGATCGAGTTACTTAATCAAGCGATTATGGAACAACGTGATAAATAGCGGGTCGATTGCTTATGATTAAGGCTGCGATGGAAGGGGCTCTCCTTTTAGGTGTGTCGAAATTCCATCGCGCTTTTGATAATAATTTGTAAGTCTTTAAGAGGGATTTCGTCTTTATCTTTAAAGTTAATACAACCACGGCCTGTTTTAATGGTTGGGTGTTTTAACTTAAAGGCATCAATGTGTTGTGCAGAGCAGGTATAAACCGAGATATAGTGTTTTTGGTTGGCGACAGCGACCCAGCCTTCACTTGATTCAAATGTAGGCATTTTATGACGCATAGACTCCCTTGCCGTTGGATACAGTGTTTTTATAGTGTGTATAATTTGCTCAAGGCGGTTCTTTCTAATCACAGAGGAATCTTGTAAATATTCTTCAATGGTCATCATCAGTTCCTTAGTTAGCTGAAGGCCAGCGTGCTAAATATTCATAGTTTATGGTTATTGAATATTTAGCTCCTTAAGTTTACGGGTTAGTGTGTTTCTACCCCAGCCTAACTTTTTGGCAGCTAACTGCTTATGGCCAGAGGTATTGGTTAAAGCGCAATCGATGACAGTGCGTTCAAAGGCCGGCATTGCCTGTTCAAGTATAGCTTCATTTCCACTATTGAGTTGTTCCATACACCAATTTTTTAATGCTTGCTGCCAATCGCTTACTTCATTAAATTGTGGCTTATCTTGGGTAAGCTCTGGTGGTAAATCGTTAATTAATATCTCTTGGCCTGAAGCCATCACAGTTAACCAGCGGCAAGTGTTTTCTAGTTGCCTAACATTCCCTGGCCAATCTAGCTGGGTCATGTACGCTTGTGCATCTTTGCTCACCTTTTTTGCCTCGACCTTGAGTTCTTTAGCCGCTAGCGACAAAAAGTGGTTAGCCAGCGTTGGGATATCTTCGCGACGTTCAGCTAGACAAGGAATATGAATTCTAATGACATTTAGACGATGAAATAGATCTTCACGAAATTCACCTTCTTGCACTAGTTGTTCTAAATTTTGGTGTGTGGCAGCAATAATTCTAACATCTACCGAAACAGGTTGATGACCACCAACTCGATAGAATTGACCGTCGGCAAGCACTCGAAGCAACCGAGTTTGTACATCAAGAGGCATATCACCTATTTCATCGAGGAACAGTGTGCCACCGTTTGCTTGCTCAAAGCGCCCTTCACGTACACTATTTGCACCGGTAAACGCGCCCTTTTCATGACCGAATAGTTCTGATTCGATTAAGTCTTTAGGGATCGCTGCCATATTTAAGGCGATGAAGTTCTGCTCTTTTCGTGGGCTATGTTTATGTAATGCCTTGGCAACAAGTTCTTTACCTGTCCCTGACTGCCCATTAATTAACACACTGATGCTTGAAGAGGATAGACGACCGATAGCACGAAATACTTCTTGCATCGCCGGTGCTTCACCGATGATTTCAGGTGCCGAAGAGGTGGTGACAGTAGACTTTTTACGGCGTTTATTTTGCTCGTTACTATGCTCAATCGCACGCTGTATCAAACTAATGGCATCATCGATATCAAAAGGCTTGGGTAAGTACTCAAATGCACCGCTTTGATAGGCGCTAACTGCACTATCTAAGTCAGAGTGTGCGGTAATAATGATGACCGGAATGTCAGGGTAATGCTGCTGAACCCGTTGAAGTAATTCCATACCATCAGTTTCAGGCATGCGTACGTCAGAAACGATAACACTTGGTTGTTCATGTGATAATGCTTGCCATAAACTTTCTGCTGCAGCAAAGCTAGTGGCAGTAATGTTGGCACTACTGAGTGCTTTTTCAAGTACCCAGCGAATTGAACTATCGTCATCTAAAACCCAAACTTGCTCTGCCATTACATTTCCTTCTCATGGTTAACGGGTATGGTTACATTGAATTCGGTGTAGCCTGGACGAGATATGAAATCGACACGACCTTGGTGCTGCTGGATGAGCGTTTGTGCGATTGATAACCCTAGACCTGTACCTTCTGCTCGCCCTGTAACCATAGGATAAAACAGAGTCTGGCGTAATTCGTCGGGAATCCCAGGGCCATTATCAAGAATTTTTATTTCGATAGCTAAACGGTGGCGTTTACCATTGATGGTTAATTGATTGGCAACTCGTGTGATAATCTTTATTTCACCTTGTTTTGCCAAGGCTTGAATGGCATTTTGAATGATATTTAATAATGCTTGTTGAATTTGTTCTGGGTCGATTGAAATATCGGGGATACTTGGGTCGTAATCACGCTCGATATGAATTCCTGCGGGTAATTCAAAAGAAACGAGCTGAACTATTTTCTCTAATACTTGATGAATGTTGTGTTTACTGTGCTGATGGTGCTTATTTGGGCCCAGTAAACGCTCAACGAGATTATTAAGGCGATCGGCTTGCTCCATAATCATTTGGGTATATTCTTTGGAGTCATCGCTAAGCTGGCGATGAAGTAGTTGTGCTGCGCCACGTAAACCGCCTAAAGGGTTTTTTATTTCGTGAGCTAAGCCTTTGACCAGATCTTTAGCTAACTGCTGTTGAGTCATTTGTTGCATTTCTGCGGAAATACGTTGTTGTTGATCGACCTGACGTATTTCAAGTAATAAAAAAGGTTGCTCTTGCAACAGCGGGCTGACGCATAAATCAACGGTAACGCTACGTAGATCTAAACAGATTAAGGTGGCAAGGTTATCGGTAAAGCCTTGTTCCGTTTTAAATGATTGCTCGAAGAGTTGTTTACTGGAGCTTAAATGATGATAGACACTGGTGAGGTGGCTACCGACCATGCGTTTAGTACTTAACTTTAATAACTGTTCGGCGGCAGGGTTGTTATAGCAAATGTTAAGTTGTTGGTCGACGATGATAATACTAGTGACCATATTCTCTAAAATACTCACATTATGCAGTGTCGACATTCATTTGCTCCGTTCTGGAAAAGTCCATAATAGCATTTGCACCAAAGTGGTGCGAGTAAAAAGCGTTATTTACTGCTTCAGCTTATTATCGTAACAATAGCTTAGTGAGGTAGTGAAAAGTGCGTTATTTTGCCTTAATCACCGAAACACGATGCAAATAAATGATAGCTTCTTTTGATGTTGCAAGAATTTGGCCAGAACTTGATTGGAGCTGTGCTTTAATTTTTACTTCGCCTCTATCATGATTTTTTATATTATAAACAGTAGATTGCGATGGTTTTCCATGAGGTTTATTATTTAAAAATAATTGTATTTTATATTGGGCTTTTTTATCAATCGTTGGTTGCACCACAATGGTGAAGTTTCCGTTGTTGTCACGTATGGTATCACCATGAGCTGGTGAGTTAATTGTGATCGCAGGACGAACTTTGGATTTAGTTTTCTCTTTATCATCGATTAAGCTTTTAGACGTTGAAAGCGATCGTGAAACGGTTTGTTTTTTATTATTACGAGTACTTCTGTCTTTGATTAACACTGGCTTAGAACCAAGGAATGGTTTATCGGAATATTTCACAGAACCGTCGGGCATGACCTTCTTATACACTACCCCCGCTTGAGAGCCGTAAGTGATCGCTATCATCAATATGATTAATAATCTAAGCATAAGTTTACCTGTCTTCCATCCATGCAATCTTATTAGAATATAACAAAGCTAATAGTAGCGCCAAGATTTTTAGATAAAAAGTGAGAGCAAAAAAAAAGCCCGCCGAAGCGAGCTTTTGTATATATTACAATGAATTAAACGCTGTAGTACATTTCGAATTCAAGTGGGTGAACTGCCGCGTTTACACGGTCAACTTCAGCACGCTTAAGATCGATGTAAGCTTCGATAGCTTCTTTAGAGAAAACACCACCAACGGTTAAGAACTCGTAATCACTTTCTAGTGCAGTTAATGCTTGGTCAAATGACTCAGCAACCGTTGGGATTGCTGCTGCTTCTTCTGCTGGAAGATCGTATAAATCTTTATCCATTGCATCGCCAGGGTGGATCTTGTTTTTGATACCGTCAAGGCCAGCCATTAATAACGCAGAGAATGCTAGGTATGGATTAGCCGTTGGATCAGGGAAACGAACTTCGATACGACGTGCTTTCGGTGATGGTACCACTGGAATACGGATAGAAGCAGAGCGGTTACGAGCTGAGTAAGCAAGCATTACAGGAGCTTCGAATCCAGGTACAAGACGCTTATAAGAGTTCGTTGAAGCATTAGTGAATGCATTTAATGCACGAGCATGCTTGATGATACCGCCGATGTAGTAAAGAGCCATCTCAGAAAGGCCGCCGTACTTATCACCAGCAAATAAGTTTTCGCCGTCTTTAGCTAAAGACATGTGACAGTGCATACCAGAACCGTTATCACCAACTAATGGCTTAGGCATAAAGGTTGCTGTTTTACCAAATTCGTGTGCAACATTGTGTACAACATATTTGTATACTTGAATTTCATCAGCTTTTTCAACGATTGTGTTGAAGCGACATGCGATTTCATTTTGACCTGCTGTTGCCACTTCATGGTGATGTGCTTCAACAACTAAGCCCATTTGATCCATTAGTAGACACATTGCACTACGGATGTCTTGAGCCGAATCTACTGGAGATACAGGGAAGTAACCACCTTTTACGCTTGGGCGGTGACCTGTGTTGCCTTCTTCATATTCAGTGTTTGAGTTCCAACATGCTTCTTTATCATCAATTTCGTAAGATGCACCGCTCATTTCATTTTTGTAGCGTACGCTATCAAATAAGAAGAACTCAGGCTCAGGACCAAATAATACGTTATCAGCAAAACCAGCGCTACGCATGTACTCTTCAGCACGCTTAGCAACAGAACGTGGGTCACGGTCGTAACCTTGTAATGTATCTGGTTCTAAGATGTCACAACGGATGTTTAGAGTAGGGATGTCAGTGAATGGACATAAAACAGCAGTCGCAGGATCAGGCATCATTACCATGTCTGAATCGTTGATTGATTTCCAACCAGCGATTGAAGAACCATCAAACATTTTACCATCTTCGAAGAAGTCTTCGTCGATTTGGTGAGATGGGATACTAATGTGCTGCTCTTTACCTTTAGTGTCAGTAAAACGTAAATCAACAAACTTTACGTCATTCTCTTTAATTAACTCTAGAACATTCTCTATAGACATCTTTGTTTCCTTCAAATTTAGGTAATACAAACTTTAATTGTTTAACGTAAAGCCAGAACCATGCCATTAATGTAAGGGTTTGATTCTATGGCTAATGTTTAATCTGTTTATTTTTTAAATCGATGCAATGCACCAAATAGATCCTAGTGTCGCACCAGTTTGGTGCGTATCTCTAATTGGTGCATTTGAATCATTTCATGCCCCAAGATGTAAATCTTGTGTGCTTTGGCTCTAACTATTGCTAATTTTTTCTACAATCATCGATCCGCTAAGACTAAATAGATAGCTTTTACTGCTACAAGTCTGTAGAATTTGCCGCCTAATTTTTGTACCAATAGCAAAAGGGTATAATTAGCAATTTTAATAGGGTGTATTTAATCTTGTGGTCACATATTGCTCAGTATGATGTGTAGTGATTACTTAGAGGTTATTTTTGATCAATATTTAGATAGTTAATTGGGCTTAATGCTGTTGGTGTTCACCCTAGAATAACAGCGTGTTGCTGGTTATTCCCGTTTAGGCGAAAAGTATGTCAAATAATATTACTGATATCAGCAAGTTGCGTAACGTTGCAATCATTGCTCACGTTGACCATGGTAAAACAACTCTGGTTGACAAATTGCTAGCACAATCTGGTACGGTTGAATCACGCGGCGAAGCTGAAGAGCGTGTAATGGATTCAAACGATCTTGAAAAAGAGCGCGGCATTACCATTTTGGCAAAACCAACTGCCATTAACTGGGATGGCCACCGTATTAACATCGTAGATACTCCTGGACACGCCGATTTCGGTGGTGAAGTAGAACGTATTATGTCGATGGTTGATTCGGTACTATTACTAGTAGATGCTGTTGATGGTCCAATGCCTCAAACACGCTTCGTAACACAAAAAGCATTTGCTCAAGGCCTTAAGCCAATCGTTGTAATTAATAAGATTGATCGCCCTGGCGCTCGTCCTGATTGGGTTATGGATCAAATCTTCGATTTATTTGACAATCTTGGTGCAACAGATGAGCAGTTAGACTTTACTGTTGTTTATGCTTCAGCTTTAAACGGTTGGGCTTCTATGGATGCTGACGTTCAAACAGATAACATGGAACCATTATTTGAAGCTATCTTAGAGAATGTATCATCTCCTGATGCTAACTCAGATGGCGATTTCCAGATGCAAATCTCACAGCTAGATTATAACTCATACGTTGGTGTAATCGGTGTTGGTCGTATCAAACGCGGTGTGGTTAAGCCAAACCAACAAGTATCTATCTCTATGGCTGACGGTTCTGTGCGTAAAGGTAAAGTCGGTACGGTGCTAGGTTACTTAGGTTTAGATCGTGATGAAGTTGATGAGGCGCATGCGGGTAACATCGTTGCAATCACCGGTTTAGGCGAATTAAAAATCTCTGACACAATTTGTGCGGTAGACAATGTAGAGCCATTACCAGCACTAAGCGTTGATGAACCAACAGTAACCATGACTTTCCAAGTAAACAATTCTCCATTTGCTGGTAAAGAAGGTAAGTTTGTTACTTCACGTAATATCCACGAGCGTTTAGAGCAAGAGTTAGTACATAACGTAGCTTTACGTGTTGAAGAGGGTGATGATCCTGATAAGTTCCGTGTATCGGGTCGTGGTGAGCTTCATCTAGGTGTTTTAATTGAAACAATGCGTCGTGAAGGTTTCGAGTTAGCAATCTCTCGTCCAGAAGTAATCATCAAAGAAGTTGATGGCGTACTAATGGAGCCAATGGAAAAAGTTACTGTTGATGTTGAAGAAGAGCATCAAGGTACAGTAATGGAGAAGTTAGGTTTACGTAAAGCGGTAATGTGTGACATGCAGCTTGACGGAAAAGGCCGTGTACGTATCGACTTCGATATGCCTTCTCGTGGTTTAATTGGTTTCCAAACAGAGTTCATGTCAATGACTTCTGGTTCTGGTCTTCTATACCATACGTTTGAAGAGTATGCTGAGCATAAAGGCGGCGACATCGGTCAACGTTCTAACGGTGTATTGATTTCTAATGCAACGGGTAAAGCATTAACTTACGCATTATTTAACTTACAACAACGTGGTCGTTTATTCACAAGTCATGCTGAAGAAATTTATGAAGGCCAAGTGTTAGGTATTCATAGCCGTGATAACGACTTAACAGTTAACGCACTTAAAGGTAAGCAGTTAACTAACGTTCGTTCATCAGGTACTGATGAAGCGCAAGTATTAACGCCGCCAATCATCTATACACTTGAGCAAGCACTTGAGTTCATCGATGATGATGAGTTAGTAGAAGTAACACCTGCAAGCATTCGTATCCGTAAGAAATTGCTGAAAGAAAACGAACGTAAGCGCGCAGCACGTTAATAATAACGTTGCTCATACGCACTACTATTAAGGGCTGTCTCATCGACAGCCTTTTTTTTATCTGAAAAAAATATCCATCTCGGAAAGATTAATAGACTAAGGTCGGTCTAGTGAAGTAATCTAAAAAGTTTAATACGAAATGATTACTATTTATAAATAAATAGTTCACTGGATAATCGCTAAGGAGTGCCTATGCAAGCGCAACAATCGCTTACTATTGAAAAACAACTGAGCAATAGAGAGTCTCTTAATACGGTCAATTCACAGTATTTTCCATTGCTTCATTATGCTATTGCTGCGTTGTTATTTGCTGTTTATGCTTATCAAGTTTGTCCTTTACTAGCGTCATTGACTCCCTTGCACCTCGCCTTACCAATAATACTGGTTTACCCGATTCGATTAGTGCTCTTTGCTAGAGTCATTAATAATTCTCCGTTTCAATCGCGGGTTCGTCAACAATTTAATCTTGATATCGCTTTATTTGCACTAGCGGCTGTTGGTTTTACCCTCGCAAATATCTTAACGTATGATGCGCCCTGGCATAGCAGTGGCAAAAGTTTGATAGGTATTTTGTTATTAGGTTTATTTGTCGCCAGTGATTTAGCACTGAACAGTGAGCGACAGCTGGTTAAGTATTTGATTGCTAATGACCAGCAATTGAATCTTAATGGCGGTTTATTATCCTTTGCTAAAAAATTTAGCGCGATGGCGATTACTATTTTAGTGTCACTGGGTGTGGTGATTTTTCTAGTAATTAATAAAGACTTGTATTGGCTCTATGGAGAGGGCTCTCGTTTAACACAAAAACAAGCTAGCATGAGTATTTTACTCGAAGTTGCTGTGATTATTACTACCATGTTGCTTTATACAGTGCGAATCATCTTCTCTTACACTAAGAACCTCAACTTGTATTTCTCACAGCAAACGCAAGTGATGTCAGCTGTCGGGCAAGGCGATCTAACCCAGCGAGTACCTGTGGTTAGCGTTGATGAGTTTGGCTTGATGGCTCAAGGTACCAACCAAATGATTGCTGGACTTCAAGCTTCGCAGGATGAGTTAAAGCTTACCCGTGATGCGTCAATTTTGGCGTTAGCTTCATTGGCTGAAACTCGTGATAATGAAACTGGAGCACACATTTTAAGAACCCAACGCTATGTCAAAGTGCTTGCAGAGTACTTACAGCATCACCCCGACTTTAGTGCTGACCTCGATGATGAAGTAATTGACCTACTCTATAAATCTGCACCATTACATGACGTCGGTAAAGTGGGTATCGTTGATAGTATTTTATTGAAGCCGGGTAAGTTAACTGATGAAGAGTTTACCATCATGAAAACACATGCTCAGTTAGGGTCAGATGCTTTGCAAGTGGCGGAACAACAAATGGGATCTAATTCATTTTTACGTTATGCACGAGAAATAGCAGTTTCGCATCATGAGAAATGGGACGGTTCTGGTTATCCGAATGGCTTGCGTGGGGACGATATTCCATTATCGGGTCGTCTAATGGCATTAGCTGATGTTTATGACGCATTATTAAGTAAGCGTGTTTACAAGCCTGCATTTAGTCATCTGCAAGCAAAAGAGATTATTTTAAAAGGTGATGGTCAGCACTTTGACCCTCGTGTAGTTGAAGCATTTCTTGCTTGCGAAGAAATATTTATTGATATTGCAAATAATTTTAAAGATAAGCACTAGAGCTTATTATTAACTTTTGTTAGCCAAAGGAGGCTAGAAAGCTATTCGATAATAAGTTTTTCGATCTTATTTGGTGTGCCATTATGTTGGTCTGCGTCTTCTAAAGGCGCAATCACTTCGGTGATTTTAGGCCATACTTCAGACAGCTCTGCATTAAGCTCTAGGTATTGTTGCTGGTCGGCAGGTAATTCGTCTTCTTGAAAGATGGCATTAGCAGGGCACTCTGGAACACATAATTCACAGTCTATGCAGTCAACCGGATTGATCGCCAGAAAGTTTGGTCCTTCATGAAAGGCGTCAGCAGGACAAACAGCAACGCAGTCAGTATATTTACATTGAATACAGTTATCTGTAACGACAAATGCCATAAGTGCCTCCGCTGTGAATGAGTCAGTTGAACTCATTTCATTCGATTGATTAAGGAGCGCGATCATACCTTGTGTGGCCGTTATTTCAATTCCCTTCCGTGAATAATTAAAAATCTGCCAACTAGACCCTGCAATTTGATCACGGTTGCCGATAAAATAACGTACAATAGCGCCATCTCGTTTTACTATAGCAAAATTGACTCAGATACTTGAGCAAGCTACTCGTCTTGCTATCGATATTAGTTACTTTGGAAGCCACCATGATTCGTCTATCAAACCTTAAATTAGCGTTAGATCACACCGAAGAAGATTTAACCAATCTTATTATGTTCACTTTAAAAATTCGTGGTGAGCAATTGCTAGAAACAACAGTCTTCCGTCGTGGTATCGATGCACGTAAAAAGCGTAACATTGTGTTGTTATACACTGTTGATGTGAAAACGACAGATGATGAGTCGCTGCTACAACAGTTCGAAAAAAACTCGTCGATTAAACGTAGTCCTGATATGACTTACAAGTTCGTGGCGCAAGCACCACAAGACTTAGGTGAACGACCTATTGTTATTGGTTTTGGTCCTTGTGGTATCTTTACTGGGTTAGTGTTAGCCCAAATGGGCTACCGACCAATCATCTTAGACCGTGGTAAGGAAGTGCGCGAGCGTACTAAAGATACTTTTGGTTTCTGGCGAAAGAAAACCCTCAATACTGAATCAAACGTGCAATACGGTGAAGGTGGTGCAGGGACTTTCTCAGACGGTAAGCTTTATAGCCAAGTAAAAGATAAGAAACATTATGGTCGTAAAGTGCTTAATGAGTTTGTTGAAGCTGGTGCTCCAGAAGAGATTCTATATGTGAGTAAACCGCATATTGGAACTTTTAAACTGGTGACTATGGTTGAAAAGATGCGCGCAAAGATCATTGAATTAGGCGGTGAAATCCGCTTTAGTGCTCGTGTTGATGATTTAGATATTGTAGATGGTCAAATCCAAGGTGTAACACTTGCTTGTGGTGAAGTATTAAAATCTAAACACGTTGCATTAGCGGTTGGTCACAGCGCTCGTGATACCTTCCAAATGATTCATGATAAGGGCGTTTATATTGAAGCTAAGCCGTTTTCTGTTGGTTTTCGTGTGGAGCACCGTCAATCTCTCATTGACCAAGCATTGTTCGGTAAAAATGCGGGGCATCCTATTCTAGGGGCTGCAGATTATAAATTGGTACATCACTGTAAAAATGGACGTTCGGTGTACAGCTTCTGTATGTGCCCTGGTGGCACTGTTGTGGCGGCGACCTCAGAAGAGAATCGTGTGGTAACTAACGGCATGAGTCAGTATTCGCGTAATGAAATGAATGCCAATAGCGCCATTGTTGTTGGTATTGACCCGTCTGATTACCCTGGCAGCCCTCTGGCAGGTATCGATTTCCAGCGTCAGCTTGAAAGTGCTGCTTATAAGTTAGGTGGTGAAACTTATGAGGCGCCGATGCAATTAGTGGGTGATTTCCTGAAAGGAAAAAGCACTGAGGCTGTTGGTGAGGTTGAACCTTCATATAAGCCTGGGGTTAAATTAACTGATTTAACTGGATTACTACCTGAGTATTGTAATGAAGCATTGCGTGAAGCAATTCCTGCGTTTAATCGGAAAATCCATGGTTTTGCTATGGATGATGCAACCCTAACTGCCGTTGAAACACGTACCTCTTCACCGGTTTGTATTAAGCGTGATAACACCTTCCAAAGCTTGAACACGCAAGGGTTATTCCCTGCTGGTGAAGGTGCGGGTTATGCCGGAGGTATTCTGTCTGCGGCGATTGATGGGATAAAGGTTGCAGAAGCTATTGCCTTATCGATTAATGGTGAAGAAGTTGATGGTGGAACAAGAGCGTCATAAGCAATGATTAGTATTGAATCGCTGATTTCATTTTTTACTATTAGTATTATCTTGGCGGTGAGTCCGGGGCCTTCCAATGCGTTTTTGATGGCTCAGACTTTTGCTAAAGGGAAAAGTGCGGGCATCGCCAGTGCTGCAGGCTTTGCTACTGCTGGCGTTATTCATACCATCTTCGCAGTACTAGGGTTATCGGCGATACTCAAGACCTCGCCACAAGCTTATCAAGCCGTATTATATCTAGGGGCGGCCTATCTTGTTTATCTTGGTGTGATGGCTATTAAGGACAGCTTTACGCAGACCGTTGATTCAGACACGGTGACGGTTGATAAAAAGTCAAAAAGTGTCTTTTCACAAGCGTTATTAACTGAAGTGCTGAACCCGAAAGTCGCATTATTCTTTATTGCGTTTATTCCGCAATTCGTTGACCCATCTTTGGATACGCCAAGTATGGTACAAATGGCGATTTTTGGTTTGCTTTACCCTATATTTGCACTGCCAATTGACTTAAGTTATGTTCACTTTGGCGATAAAATTGCGGGCTACTTCAGGCACCACCCCAGTGCTCAGCTTTGGTTAGACCGCATTAGTGGCGTTATCTTTATTAGTCTTGCCTGTTCGTTATTGCTGTAAAACCCATAGCGATTAATCTTTCTTTTTTGGTGTATAAGCGTATTTCTCTTTCTTCGGAGTACGCTTTTTGAAGCTATCTGAGCGTGGGCGTTTATCGCCACTGCGCGATTTTGAAAATGACTTTCTCTTATCGTTATAAGGAGTAGTTGTCGCTTGAGCCTGTTTAGGTTTAGCATCACTACATTCGGCAGTCTTCTTCGAATCGGCAATCAGCATATTCAACTCACGCATTTCAGATTTCGTGAGGTGACGCCATTGGCCAGTGGCGATATTATCCACCGAAATATTCATGATTCGCATACGCTTTAGCTTACGCACCCGAAAACCAAAATGTTCACACATGCGGCGAATTTGGCGGTTAAGACCTTGCGTCAGAATTATATTAAAACTACGTGGGCCTGTTTGCTCGACTTTACATTTATTGGTGACTGTATCGAGAATGGGCACACCATTACTCATTCCGGCAATAAAGCGGCTATCGATAGCTTTATCGACAGTGACTACATATTCTTTTTCGTGGTTGTTACCAGCACGTAAGATTTTATTAACGATGTCACCATCATTAGTTAATAAAATAAGCCCTTCAGAAGGCTTATCTAAGCGGCCTATTGGAAATATTCGTTCTGGAAAGTTAACAAAATCGACAATGTTGCCATCAATGTGCTGATCGGTGGTACAGGTGATGCCTTGCGGTTTATTTAGTGCTAAATACACCGGCTTGGCTTTTGAGCCAACTAGCTTGCCGCTAACCCGAACTTCATCACCGGGCTGAACTTTCATGCCCATCACCACTTTTTCACCATTAATTGTGATTATCCCTAAGTCAATAAACTTATCCGCTTCGCGGCGTGAGCAGTAGCCTACCTCACTGAGAAACTTATTAACTCGGATACCTGATGATTCGTTTTGTTGTGACATGGTTTTTAGCTTGCTGGTAAAAGAGGATGAATTTTACCACAGTTCCACGGACGCGGAAGGGTTTGTTTGTGATGACCCACTAAGTTGAGTCATCACAAAGGGTTTGGTTAGGCCTTGCGTCTTGCCTGTACCGCAGCTGCTAGTTGACGCAACACTTGCTCGGTATCACTCCATCCGATACATGCATCAGTAACACTTTGTCCGTAAACTGCAGCGCTACCATCGATGATATCTTGACGGCCTTCAACTAAGTGGCTCTCAATCATTACACCAAAGATAGATTTATCACCGGCACTCATTTGTGCACTGACGTCAGTAGCAACGTCCAATTGACGCTTAAACTGCTTTGAACTATTGGCATGGCTAAAGTCAATCATGATGTTATTTGGCAGTTTTGCTGCGGTTAGCTGCTCATTCACGCTTTTTACATGACTGCTTGAGTAATTGGGCTCTTTTCCGCCACGCAGAATGACATGACAGTCTTCATTACCTGCGGTTTGAACGATTGCTGAGTGACCATATTTAGTGACTGATAAGAAGTTGTGTGGTGCACTGGCGGCACCAACAGCGTCAATGGCAACTTTAATCGTACCGTCAGTACCATTTTTAAAACCAACAGGGCATGACATGCCTGAAGCTAGTTCTCGGTGGACCTGTGATTCTGTTGTTCGTGCGCCGATTGCACCCCAGCTCATCAGATCACCGTAATATTGTGGTGTGATCATATCTAAAAACTCACCAGCAGTTGGTAACCCTAATTCATTTACATTCAGTAATAGTTCGCGAGCCATTCGTAAGCCATCATTGAGCTTACAGCTATTATCCATATAAGGGTCATTGATCATTCCTTTCCAGCCAACGGTCGTACGAGGCTTTTCGAAATAGACACGCATTACGATTTCAAGATCCGCTTTTAACTCATCGCGAAGGGTTGCTAAACGATTGGCATACTCTAAAGCTGCTTTAGGGTCATGGATGGAACATGGGCCAATAACCACTAATAATCGGTCATCTTTACCGCTTAAAATGTTATGAGTTGCCTGACGCGCGTCAAATACAGTTTTTGATGCCACTTGGCTCAATGGAAATCGCTCTAATAAAGCAACTGGTGGTAGTAATTCTTTAATTTGATCTATGTTAACGTCGTCAGTTTGGTAATACATCTCTATCTCTTCCTTAGTTGTCCTCAGCGTGGGCTGAAGCTTCACGTTAACTTAAGCAAGGAGTGTTTAGCAATAGCTGATTGGCCAATATAGGCAAAGGTATAATAGATGAGGCTGAAAAGGGAGAAGGTGGGTAGGAAACACAGTAACGTTAGCCGCTATGCTGTGTTCCTAACCTGAAAGCTGCATAAAAGTTAAGGAGTAAAGGCTCTAAGTTGTTCACACTCAGCTTCGATAGCCCCTTTTAAGCGTTCTTCCCATTGGGCACGTTTTACATCAAAGCGCATACGTTCTTGGCGCTTTAGCTCTTTGTAACCGGCATGAGTAGGGTAGTCGGCTAATAAGCTATCTAATTCATGTAATGCGGGAAAAGTCGTTGGGTAATGAGCATCATGTTCAAGGTAAACCTTTTCGAGTAGACGACAGATACGAATAGCTGCCTCTGATAGCTCACATTGTTGTTCAATAACTGCTTTTGCAATTAATTGAATACTGTCAACAAGTTTGTCGTTATGCGCTTTGATTTTTTGTTGGTGTTGCTGTTGTTTAACAGCTATTTCTGTTTGCTGGCTTTTTAGCTTAGCTAATAACTTGCCAGCATAGAAAGCTAGACCGGCAATAATTAAGCTGCCGATCACCAGCAAAACAATTATGGTGCTATCCATTAGTCTTTAAATCCATCAAATTCAGAGCTGTCTAATTGTTCCCACGGCTCAAGTGCTTCATGGTCATCTGCTGCTTCATCCTCGTCTTCATCGGCAACAATACCAAGCTCGATTAACAGCTTTTGGTGTCGAGCCGTTTGATGTTCAAGATAAGCTTGATCCTTTGCTGATATTTCTGCGTCGGTATCAAGTAGATCGAGTAAACGATTCAGGCGCTCATCGTTTTCTAATTTTTCGAGCTGCTGAGTTAATGAAAGCTGCGATTGCGGTTGATGCTTCTTAACAGAAGCGCGCGGTTGTAATTGCTTACTTGGTTGCTCAACAACTAGTGCTATCGCTTTTTTACTACCAACACGGTTATCCGCAGGCTCATTTGATTTAGTGTGAGTGCGTTTGCTGTTTTTGGCTGCACCATCAATATTAGCCTTGGCACCCGATGGGCGGCCTTTACCTTTTTTCTTGGTATTTGGCTTCATTCGTTCTGCTTGCTTTAAAAGCGGCTTTTTAGCAGCACCAATAGATTTTTCAGTACGGGTTTTTTTCTTACGTGTCATAGCGAGCTTGCATAAAGTTTATCTAGTGCGCTTTATACCAGATTTAAAGGAGGGTTTCAGCAGAAAGGGTAAAAAATGTGCACTAAAAGCGCAAATAAAAAAAGCGGCTAAGTAAAACTCGGCCGCTTACGTGAATATAGACACTACTTTTATATTTGAGCTCTCCTTCAAAGATAAAAGAAAGGGTTATTCCTTAGTTGCACATTC
The DNA here is from genome assembly GCA_002835545.1 of Alteromonadales bacterium alter-6D02. Taxonomy (GTDB): domain Bacteria; phylum Pseudomonadota; class Gammaproteobacteria; order Enterobacterales; family Psychrobiaceae; genus Psychrobium. The sequence continues at coordinate 53,275 of PIZK01000006.1, read as the reverse complement.
CTATTTTTGTTCCATCTTCCATGATAGTGAGGTGCGTTAAGTCTAATTGTTATTATTTAGCTTTATGATACGGCTGATTAAAAAGGGTAATCAGACAACAACATCAATAATTAGCTTGCTTACACAGTAAGCTGTTTCCTTACAGTAAGGCAACAAATGGGCAAGGCCCTGAGCCAAAGGCTTTTTTATTATTTTACCAGCAAGTCAAAAACTATCTGGACATGCTAAACCTAACATGTAAAAGGTACTCAATCTAAATCAATTTAAGTACAAGGTACAAAGTACCGATAATATTCTTATTCTAAAAAGCTGATTTACCTCAGCTGTAGTCAAACACTTATTATTATGTAATTTAAATTACGTTTTGTTGTGTGCGTTCAACTTGGGGGATACTTTACTGGGGCTAATATTATTCACAAGTATTATTTACTATTTTTTTTACCATGCGTTTTTTATGGTTTTGTTAAGTTGTTGTTAAAATGGCAGTAAAGCCTAAGCTTACGTTTACGTAATGGCTTATGTCTTACAGGTTTAATGGTTTGTTTCTCATTGTCGTGATGGCGTTTATCTTTTGTTGAAACTGTTTTATTGCAAATCGTTATTGCTGCTTTAATGAAAAAATATGCAAAGAGAGTGAATATTCAATAGGGGACTGGGCAATACAAATGTTCTAAACTTGCGTTTCAATTCAGCGTTTTATCTGCTTTTTTGTTTGTGTAATACAGGGGTATAGTGCGTTACCTTATTACATTAATTTGATATCAATAGGCAGCAAGATCTCTTATACCATACTCCACTAATAACCTGATCATTTTGCAGGGCCTAAACAAATGGTAGTTACGTTATTTCTTGTCTATGTAGAATAACTACATACGCTAATGAATGCCTTGCAGAGATGGATGTCGGTACCTAGGTTCTGTTTGGAGCGTCAAGTCTGAGCTTTAATCCGTTTATCCTCGTTACAAAATAGATCACTTAATTAATAGAGTTGGCATCACGTTTGATTTGTTGGTGTGCGTTGACACATCGCATTATTACAAGGTCCACTTGAATGAATATGCTGCCAAGTAGCCTATTTATGTTTTAAATACGATATTGGGCGTGGAGGGTTCGTGACTTATAAGAATCATTTATAGAAGGGAAAATGAGGCATAAAAAAAGCCTAACCCGCAGGTTAAGCTTTTTTAAAGCTAGCTAACAAGTTGCCTAGTGTAGACCAACTAAGTATTTCGCCAGTGCTTCAATTTCACTATCAGTTAAGTGCTTAGTCGTATCACCCATCATACCTTGAGGGTCGTTTGCACGCTCACCGCTACGGAACTTTTTAAGTTGAGCGATAGTGTATGCTTCGTTTTGGCTTGAAATCTTAGGGAATTTAGCCAAACCACTACCATTACCACGAGGGCCGTGACAAGCGATACATGCTGCGATATTACGTTCCATATCACCACCTAAGAATAGGTTTTTGGCGACTTGAACAACATTTTCTGGAGTTGTTCCTTCAGTAACTTGTTGTGATTGATAGAACGCTGCGATATCAGCCATATCTTGCTCAGATAAAGCCATAGCCATTCCCATCATAATAGGGTCTTTACGAGCCCCTGATTTGAAATCAGCTAATTGTTTTACGATATAATCAGCATGTTGACCAGCAAGTTTTGGGTACATTGCTACGGGTGCGTTACCATCTGCACCATGACATGCGACACAGGCACCTGCTTTTTGTTTACCAGCTTCGGCATTGCCAGCTGCATTGGCAGTACCAACCAAACTTGCTAAAAGTGTTAATGCTATTGCTACTTTTTTCATGGCGTCTCAACTTTTTACGGATTTATTGTGATTGCTATTACTCACATGCTTACGAGGCATGTTAAACTTCTACTTATATTTCGCCATATTCTACATGAAAAAAATAAAAAGTAATCAGATCAATGGCTGATTGACTTAAGTTTTGGAGCAAAAAACGTGTCTGACCTAAAAATTAACTTTGAAGCGGCTACTTTCTTAACAAGTGCCCCTAATATTTCACATATGCACATGCCTGCGGATCTAGGTTATGAAATAGCTTTTGCAGGCCGCTCAAATGCAGGTAAGTCAAGTGCTTTAAACACAATCACCCGTCAAAAAAACTTAGCTCGAACCAGTAAAACGCCTGGTCGTACTCAGCTGATTAACATCTTTTCTCTCGATCCTCAACGTAGACTAATTGACTTACCAGGGTATGGTTTTGCGAAAGTTCCATTAGACATGAAGCTTAAATGGCAAAAGTCGTTAAGTGAGTATTTACAAAGCCGTGACTGTTTACGTGGTTTGGTTATTATGATGGATATCCGCCATCCATTAAAAGACTTAGATGTCAATATGATACGCTGGGCTGTCGAAAGTGACTTGCCCGTTTTAGGCTTATTAACGAAGTGTGATAAATTAAAGTCTGGTGCGCGTAAAGCGGCAGTTTTGAAAGCACGTAAAGATTGTGAGGCTTACGGTGGAGATATTACGATTCAAGCGTTTTCATCATTAAAGGTTATAGGTAAGTCGGAAGCAATTGCTGTAATGAACAAATGGCTACAGCAAGATGAAGAACTTGTCGACTCAACTGAGCTCAATGAAGATGGCATCGACGAATAGTTTTAGCCAGCAGTTTGTACAAATAGATACGCTGTTACAGCAAACTAAACATTATTGGCAGCTCCTGCCGTTTGAGCATTTAAGCTTTCCTTGGGCTGATAATTCTGAGCTAGTGGATTTTGTTAATTCATTATCTAGCCAAGAGTTAGAAGCCTTAGATGCCGATGATTTGGCATTACGTTCCGCTCTTAGCCGCTACCTCGACTATGAGCTGGATATTTTAGCTCCGCTCTCTTTGGAGCAGCAGCCTGAGGTTAATGTTCCTCCGTGGTTAAAAGCGGGAATCAAAGGGCGTAAGTGGCAACAAATAGAAAAATTTTCTTCTTTATTAAATTCCGATAAATTGCCTGTTTTAGAGTGGTGTGCCGGCAAAGGCCATTTAGGGCGATTAATTGGTTTTACCCAGCAACGGCAAGTGACAAGTCTTGAGTGGCAACAATCTCTGTGCCAACACGGGGCTGAGCTCTCTAAAAAACATAATGTAGAACAACAATTCTATCAAAGTGATGTCTTTTCCGAAGACGTTACTCAATATTTAATGCCAAAACAACATGCAATAGCTTTACATGCCTGTGGTGATTTGCACAGTAGTTTACTGCAGCGAGCGTCAAAGAAGCGAGTAGAGCACTTATCTGTTGTGCCTTGTTGTTATCATTTGATACAGCACCAAGTCTACCAACCATTATCTACTCTAGCCCAACAAAGTTCGTTGCGTTTGAGCATTCGCGACTTAAATCTATCGATGCAGCAGACCGTGGTGGCAACAACAAGAGAGAAGCACCATCGTCGCGTCGAGGTAGCGTGGCGCCTCGCTTTTGATCTGCTTCAACGCCGGTTACGGCAAGTGGAAAGCTATTTACCATTGCCGTCCATTAAACAATCAATGCTGACAGGGTCTTTTGAGGTATTTTGTCAGTGGGCATGTGACAAAAAAGGCTTGGCTCTTGATAAGGACGAGGTTGACTTTAATACTTTAGAGCAAGCAGGCTGGGAGCGCCGAGCGTTAAATACCAAAATAGAACTGGTCACTCATGGCTTTCGCCAGCTATTGGAACGGTGGTTGTTATTAGACCGCGTTCTGTTTTTACAGCAACAAGGTTACGAGGCTAAGTTAAGTCTTTTTTGCCCCACTGAAGTCACTCCTCGAAATACCTTGATTAGCGCTAAGTTGCTTAAACCTCATTAAATTTTAAACTCATTGACTAAATTTCGTAATGTCACAGCCAGCGTTGCTAATTCTTGGGCAGCTTGGGCTGTTTGAGAAGAGCCTGTTGCACTTTGGTCTGTAATAGTCGAAATGCTATTTATGTTTTTATTAATATCGACAGAGGTTGCACGTTGTTGGTCCACAGCACTGGCTATTTGAGTATTCATTTGCGCAATTGCGGCAACTGCTGCTGCGACATCGGCAAATGATTGTTCGGCAATAGTTGCTTGTGCGGCGACCGAGTCGGTGACACTTTGACTTCTTTCCATTGATTGAACTGCAAGCTCTGAGCTCTGTTTTAGCTTTAAGATCACATCATTAATTTCGCTAGTGGAAGTTTGCGTTCGGCCTGCTAAACCTCGAACTTCGTCTGCAACAACAGCAAAACCACGACCTTGTTCCCCAGCTCGAGCTGCCTCAATTGCGGCATTGAGTGCTAATAGGTTTGTTTGCTCCGCAACACCTTTTATTACATCAAGCACAGTGACAATTTCATTACTGTGTTCTTCAAACTCTTGAATGACCTGTGATGCTTGTTGAATTTGAGTGACTAGCTGTTCAACCGAGGTGATAGTTTCTTGCATGGTACCGTGACCTTGACGGCTTAGTGAGTCTGCGGAGTTTACAGCTTCAACCGTCTCATTAAGGTTTTCTGCAACGGACTCTACAGTAATAGTCATCTGTTCCATCGCTGTAGCTACCTGTGTGGTTTGGCTTTGTTGCTCATCAAGGTTTCTGCTGTTCTGTTCTGTGATAACGGACGTTTGCTCAGAAGCTGTGGCTATTCGACCTGCGCTTTGTGCAACATCAGAAATACTTTGATGAAATTTTTCAAGCATTGAGTTTAATGCTGCTGATGCTTGGCCTATCTCATCGTTACTATTGATAGTAAGTCGGTAGGTGAGGTCGGAATTTGCTTCTACTCGATTAATGCTTTCATTGAGGTACGCTATTGGCTGGCTAATGGTTCGAGCAAAAATCAACCCGCCAAAACAACCCACGGCGATAAGTACAATGCCGATGATAATGGCATAAGTTTGAATCTCTTTACTCATTTCTTGAGCACTGGCAAAGGCTTCTGCTTCATCGATCTCAGCTAGAATTGCCCAATTGAGCCCTTTAATGTCGATATGAGCATAAGCAGATAAAACACTTACATTACGGTAATCGTTGACTAGTTTTATGCCTTCTTCACCTGCAATCGCGTCTTGGGCCGTAATTGTCGTCACTTTCTGTAGACTAATTGCGGTATCTTTATCGTTGATTGAGTTGATGATGTCACTGTTCATTCCTGCTTTTTTAATGGCGTTAAGGTAAGCGGCTTTGTCCTCGATTAAAAAGCGGCTTTGTGAGCGTAAAGTTAAGTCATCACCGACTAAGTAGGTTTCTCCTGATTCGCCAAGGCCTACAGATTTCCATTTTGCATCATGAGTCATAATCCGGTTTATTTGACTGATTGGAAACTGGAATATTAGGACGCCAATCTTTTTACCATGGTCAATAATTGGGGTCGCTACGAAAGCAGCAGGTGCTTGATAAGAAGGGGCATAGCTTGAAAAATCTTCCATAATTGAAGCCGTAACGTCAGAAGAATTTTTAGCGCGAATATAGGCTTTAGCTATACCTGAGTTATTAAAACTACCTTGAGTTAACGATGTCGCAAAATCTAGCTCCTTGAACACAGAGTAAACAACATTGTCCGTCTCTATGTCGACTAAAAAGATATCGTAGTAATCAAACGTTTCAAGGTATTCACGTAGTGGCGGGTGATAGAGCTGATGGGCATTGTCGTAGCTTGAGCTATCCCCAAGGCTCGTTAGTTTATGCTTTTCGCCGAGAGGGTTTGGGTTTGCAGTGATAAGTTTATGCTGTAGTAAGATTGAGTCATTCGATAGGTTATTGAGCCAACGGTCAATATCGGCGGAGCGACCATTATTGGTTTTTTGATAAACCGGATTAAACTTTAGCTTATAATATTGAGCTAATTCACTTTTTGCTTGATTAACGGGTGTCATTGACTGTTGACTGTAGTCCCTATAGGCTCGGCTAAATTGTTTCATTGCATCGACAGCCATTGGATCATGAGCGAGAGTCTTTATTTGTTTCTCGATGTTTGAGATGTAATCTTCAATACGACGTTTAGTGATGTTTTTGACAGCTACTAAACGCGATTTACTTGATTCTTCTAAGGCGCTGTATGCGTTGGTGGAAGATGTATACCCAATAATGCTTGAAGAGATGATTACTGGAATGGCGACAAGTAGCGCAGCGCCCAGCAGCATCTTTTGTTTTATGTTCATATTAATACCCTTAAACTTCGAATATGAAACGGGCTCAGCTAGCTTAGGGGGCCTTAAATACGCAATCTTATTAATCGTATGACTAAGCTACTAAAACGTAACTTCTAAATTATAGATTGAAATTTGAGTCTGGGGAGCAGAATTATACGGGGATAAAAAAGCCCCTAGATTAGGGGCTGAAGATTGACATTCAGGGTGGTGGATTAAAAGCTGAAATGAGACTCATCGATAGCAGCGAGTGAAGCATTTCCTGCGCTTATCATTGCTGCATGAGATAATGTACGCGGTAAAATTCGGGCATAATAAAAGCGAGCAGTATCGATTTTCGCTTGGTAAAAGTCACCGTTATCTGGGTTTTCTGCTAACTTAATCTGTGCGACTTGTGCCATTTTTGCCCAGAAATAAGCCAGAGATACGTAACCTGAATACATCAAATAATCAACAGATGCTGCACCTACTTCATCTTGGTCTTTCATGGCTTTCATACCCACTTCCATTGTTAGCTCACCCCATTCTTTATTGAGTAAGGTTAGTGGTGCAATAAATTCTTGCATTAAATCATTATGAGCCTGAGATTGAATAAATTGATGAATAATCTTAGTAAAGTTTTTAAGAAGTGTGCCTTGACTCATTAACACTTTTCGCCCTAATAGGTCTAATGCTTGAATACCTGTGGTTCCCTCATAAAGCATTGAAATCCTTGTATCGCGAACGATTTGTTCCATCCCCCACTCCGCTATAAAACCATGACCGCCAAACACTTGAACTCCGTGGTTTGCTGACTCGTACCCTGTTTCCGTCATAAAGGCTTTCATGATAGGGGTTAGAAATGACAATAAGTCACTTGCGGCCTGCCGTTCTTGGCTATCTTGACTGCGATGGGCTATATCATTTTGTTGAGCGCCGAAATAGAGCATCGCGCGATTACCTTCTGCAAATGCTTTTTGAGTCAGCAACATACGGCGAACATCAGGATGAACAATAATAGGATCGGCTTTACCCTGAGGGTTTGTTGCACCGCTGAGCGAACGCATTTGTAAGCGATCTTTAGCGTAAGCTAATGCTCCTTGATAGGAGGACTCTGCTGCAGCGATGCCTTGAATAGCAGTACCTAGTCTAGCGCTATTCATAAAGGTGAACATGCAGTTTAAACCGCGGTTTTCAGCACCTATTAGAAAGCCAGTGGCGCCATCAAAGTTCATTACACAAGTTGAGTTACCGTGAATACCCATTTTGTGTTCTAAAGAGCCACAACTAACTGCGTTAGCCTCCAATAAATTGCCTTGCTGATCAACATTGAATTTAGGCACAATAAATAAAGAGATCCCTTTGGTACCTTCAGGTGCGCCCGGTAGTCGGGCTAATACGATATGAATGATATTCTCAGCCATATCATGCTCGCCCGATGAAATGAAAATTTTGGTTCCCGTAATGTTATAGCTGCCGTCAGGGTTATGTTCCGCTTTGGTTCGAAGTAAACCTAAGTCGGTTCCCGCATGAGGTTCGGTCAGGCACATGGTTCCTGTCCATTCACCGCTAATTAGCTTTGGCAAGTATGTTTCTTTTTGTTGTTGAGTGCCGTGGCTTGTTAAAGTATTCATACAGCCATGACTGAGTCCAGGGTACATGCCCCAGGACCAGTTAGCACTGCCGACCATTTCACTAATCACTGAACTTAATGATTCGGGTAAGCCTTGGCCACCAAACTCAACAGCATTGGGTAAGGATGGCCAGCCACCTTCAACATATTGCTGGTAAGCTTCCTTAAAGCCTGATGGCGTGGTGACGCTACCATCTTCGTGTCGAGTACAGCCTTGTTGATCGCCTATTTGATTTAAGGGGGCTAATACTTCTTCAGAAAACTTTGCGGCCTCATTTAAGATTGCACTGACTAGGTCGGGGGAGGCTTCTTCCCCTCCGGGTAAATTAGCGTAGTGTTGCTCAAATGCTAACACGTCATTCATGACAAATTCGATGTCTTTAAGCGGGGCTTTATATTCAGGCATGTTGACCTCAGTTTATTGTTTTTTTAATTGACGATCTTGTTGTAAACGATTGTTTGAAACGTTTGTTAGTTTCGATACTAGCAGTAAGTTAATTATGAGTATAGAGCTTTTACTCAAAATGGTGCAAAAAACAAACAAAAAAGCCCCGCTAGCATTTCACAGCATAGCGGGGCCTTGGAAGAGGTGGTGGTAAAATAGAGAGGCTAGCGAGTGCCAAAGACGACTATTGTTTTACCATGAGCCGAAATAAGGCCTTGCTCTTCAAGTAGTTTTAATACGCGACCTACAGTTTCACGTGAGCAGCTAACAATTTGCCCAATCTCTTGTCGGGTTATTTTTATTTGCATACCATCGGGGTGCGTCATTGCGTCTGGTTGTTTACACAGGTTGAGTAGCGTTTGTGCGATACGGCCTGTTACATCTAAAAATGCTAAATCACCGACTTTTTCACTGGTCGATTGTAAGCGGTCCGCCATTTGTTTAGATAGACGCATTAGAATTTCAGGGGTTGTTTGCACTAGTTGCTTAAAGCGAGTGAAAGATATTTCCGCAATGACACAAGGTGCACGTGTTTTTACCCATGCGGTACGTTCGGGTTCATCTTCAAATAGGGCCAGCTCACCAACAAAATCACCTTTAGATAAATAAGATAAGATCATTTCTTTACCTTGCTCATCTTTAATTAATACCGCAACCGAACCTTCGACAATATAATATAAAGTATCAGCAACATCACCGCGGTGAATCAAGGTGCTTTTTTTAGGGTACTTATGTAAATGACATTGTGAAAGAAACCAATCGATGACTGGGTCTTGCTGAGGTTTTTGTATTATTGACATAAGCCCTCTAAATAGTTAGATAAATGGATGAATAAATCTTAGCTGATTAAGTATTACTTTACTATCAATTACAATATCTTTAACGCTAATTTCAACTAATATTAAGTATAGTCACTCAATTCAGGCAGTCTAATGATTATCTGATGTTTGGTAAAATTAATTATTTTAAAACAGTGATTTGATGCACCAAAATAAAACTATAACTGCACATTGTTAGTGCAGTAGAAAGTTTTTAAATTGGACTAAATTAAAAAAGGCTCAATAAATCAACAGGTAATTGATTTGGTCTAGTTAGTGCATTGCAACATTCAGCAATACTTTTAATATTTTTAGGGGTTATTATGAAAAAAACGATAATGATTTTATCTGCTGCACTAACAATGACAACACTTTATACCGAGCAAGCCCAAGCGGTTGATGGCTTAACGGCTAATGTCGGTGTCAGTAACAACTATGTATGGCGTGGCATCTCTCAAACTAGTGATCAAGCTGCTATTTCTGGCGGGGTTGATTATGCTGCCAGTAACGGTTTCTACGTAGGTACATGGGCGTCGAATGTTGATTGGGGTGATGATACTAGTGCGGAAGTTGATTTATATGCCGGCTATTCATTTGAAGCGGGTGAATTAGCTTTTGATGTAGGCTACTTATTTTACGGTTATCCGGGCGGTGATTCACTTGATTTTAGTGAGATTTATGCCAGCGTGGGTTGGGAGTTTTTAACTGTAGGCTATCACACCTTAGCTGATTCCGACTGGGATAGTGATTTCGGGGATAGTGATTACCTTTATGCGGACTTAGCTTTTGAAGTGGCTGATGGCTTAGAGTTAGGTTTTCATTATGGTGTCTCTAACTTTGACGGTGGTGGTGATTACAGTGACTATGGTATTAGCTTAAGTAAAGATAACTTCACGTTAGCGATTACCGACGTTGATGAAAATACTGTTGAGTCAAACTTTTTAGTGGCGGTGTCATACTCCGTTGAGTTTGATCTCTAGAGTAAACTTTTCTTTAAACGCGGCGACTTAGGTTGCCGCTTTTGTTTTAGCACAAAAACTAGCCCATCCCCCTTGCATCCTGTAGAATTGCGCTTTTCAATTAAACTGGAATCGCAATGACTGATTACCTCATAGCTCCTTCTATCCTTTCGGCTGACTTTGCACGTTTAGGTGAAGATGTTGAAAATGTATTAGCCGCTGGCGCTGATGTAGTGCATTTTGATGTGATGGATAACCATTACGTCCCTAACTTAACGTTTGGTCCGGCTGTGTGTCAGGCGTTACGTGATTACGGTATTACAGCTCCGATTGATGTACATTTGATGGTGACTCCAGTTGATTCACTGGTGCCTGAATTCGCTAAAGCTGGCGCGTCAATTATTACTTTTCATCCTGAAGCAACACAGCATCTAGATCGTACATTACAACTAATAAAAGAGCAGGGCTGTCAGGCGGGCGTGGTATTAAATCCAGGCACACCATTAAGTTGTCTTGAATATGTGATGGATAAGCTTGATGTTATTTTATTAATGTCAGTTAACCCAGGTTATGGCGGACAAAGTTTTATTCCATCAACGTTGACTAAGCTACGCCAAGTACGTCAATTAATTGATGAAAGTGGATTTGATATTCGTTTAGAAGTGGACGGCGGCGTTAAAGTTGATAATATTGCTGAAATAGCCGAAGCTGGGGCCGATATGTTTGTAGCTGGCTCAGCGATATTTAACCAACCAGATTATAAAGAAGTTGTTGATCAAATGCGTCAGCAGCTTGCGAGCGTAAACAAGTAAGAGAGAGATTATGTCAATTCAGGCAGGGCAGAAGCCTACGGTATTAAGTGGTATTCAACCATCAGGTGGTTTAACTATTGGTAACTACATTGGTGCGATTAGCCAATGGCTGCCGATGCAAGAAAATAATGACTGTTTCTTTATGTTGGCTGACCTGCACACCATCACGGTACGCCAAGATCCAAAGCAGCTACGTGAACGTGTTTTAGAATGTTTAGCGATGTATATTGCTTGTGGTTTAGACCCTAAAAAAAGCACTATCTTTGTTCAGTCACAAGTACCTGAGCATGCTCAGCTTGGTTGGCTCCTAAACTGTTACGCGCAAATGGGTGAGCTTAATCGTATGACCCAGTTTAAAGATAAGTCAAAACGTTTTGAGACGAACATTAATGTTGGCTTATACGGTTATCCGGTATTGCAGGCCGCTGATATCTTATTATATCAAGCAGACCGCGTGCCTGTCGGGGAGGACCAAAAGCAGCACATTGAGTTAACTCGAGACATTGCAACCCGCTTTAATAATTTATACGGGGAAGTATTTAAGGTGCCTGAACCCTTTATTCCTCAAGTGGGCGCACGAGTAATGAGCTTGCAGGATCCGACGAAGAAGATGTCTAAATCGGATGACAACATCAATAATTTTATTATGTTGCTTGATGAGCCAAAGAAAATTGAAAAGAAACTTAAACGTTCGGTGACGGACTCAGATGAACAGGCGCGTATCTACTTTGATACGGTAGAAAAGCCAGGGGTTTCTAATTTACTGACATTACTTTCTTGCTCTACAGGTCGCTCGATCAGTGATTTGGTGCCTGAGTACGAAGATAAAATGTATGGGCACTTGAAGAAAGATACAGCTGATGCGGTACTTTCATTTATTGAGCCCGTCCAAACGAGATATCATGAGCTACGCCAAGATGAGTCAGCATTATTAGCAATTATGAAAGACTCAGCGGAGCGTGCTTCTGAAAAAGCGTCAGTGACATTAGCAAAAGCCATGGATGCTGTTGGTTTAATCGCCAAACCATAACTATCAATAACCGTTGATGGATCAAAAAAGCCGCTTGATAGCGGCTTTTTAGTTTGGGCTAAGAGTTGATTAGCCTTTTTTGTTAGTCAGGTATGTGACTAACTCTTGGAACATTTCTGCACTAGCAATCGACTTATTATTGATTTGATATTTACCGTTAATAATAAATGTCGGGACACCATTGATAGCAAACTTTTGAGTGTTATTAGCCATCTTCGATACTTTTGCATTGATCATGAAACTCTTCACTGCACCATCAAATTTCTTAGCTGAAACACCGTTATCAATGAACAACTGACGTAATTGGTCTAAATTAGCGTAATTACGGCGTTGTACGTGTACTGCGTTAAAAATAGCTGGGTTAATTGTGTCTTCAACTTTCAATAAGCTTGCAACGGCAAATGCACGGCTTAAAGCTTTACCTGTATCACCACCTAAAAAGTCGACGTGACTTTTATTAAACTTTACATTGCTTGGAATGTTTTTCTTTAAGTCAGCAACTAATGGCTCAAAGCGGTAACATGCGGGACAAAGGAAAGAGAAAAACTCAACGATTTCAGGTGATTTTGTTGGACTAGATTTAGAAACAACAGTGTAATGTGTTCCTTCAACGAAGTCGGCTGCCAGCGTTAATGGGCTTAAAAGTAGTGCAAACAGCACTAAGGCAATTTTTTTCATTTTGTTTTTAACTCCTAAAAATTTTGCGATAGCTTATCATTGTCGTTAATTATTTACATCAATGATAAAAGAATTCGCTGAATCTAATCTTAACAAGATGTGTTTACCTTGCTAAGACCAGCACTTAGAATTGTCCAGGTAACTGTAAGCATGGTTGTTGTAATTGAGCGAGTTGCTCTTTTAAAGCGAGTACTTGCTGTTCCCAGTAATTATCTGTATTAAACCAAGGGAAATTATGTGGAAAGGCCGGATCATCCCAACGTTTTGCTAACCAATGCATATAATTAATCATACGCATTGCTCGTAGAGGTTCTATTAACTGTAATTCCTTAGCATCAAAATCACAGAACTCCTGATAGCCTTCAAGAAGTACATCAAGTTGTAGTAGCTGATTAGCACGATCGCCATTAAGCATCATCCATAAATCTTGGATGGCAGGGCCGTTAACACTATCATCAAGGTCAACAAAGTGCGGGCCGTGATCTGTCCATAAAATATTTCCCGGGTGGCAGTCACCAAAAATTCGTAAATTTTTCACCCCAGCGCATCGTTTGAGGTTTTGTTCAACTTGTTGTTTAAGCTGCTCTAACACGGTATTAAATGGCGTTTTGAGATATTCTGGAACACCATGGTAGACCTCAAGGTGACGGCTCGGCTGGTGTAAAAAGGTTTCAGTATCTAAAGTGAGTCGTTGTTGAAAAGGCTGCTGTTGACCGACTTGATGGATACGACCAATAAAGCGCCCAACCCATTCAAGATGGTCGAGGTTGTCGACTTCAAATTGGCGCCCCCCTTGGCATGGAAATAAGGCAAATAGAAACCCTTGGTATTGATGTAATGTTTGTCCACCTATTTTACTTGGTGCAACGACAGGAATTTCTTGATCAGCTAGCTCAATGCTAAATTGATGTTCTTCAATAATCTGTTCGGTTGTCCAGCGTCCAGGGCGATAAAATTTCACCACGTAGCGCTGGCCATCATCACAGCTAAACTGATAAACACGATTTTCGTAGCTATTTAGCGCTAATAAACCTGAGCTTGGAAAAATATCGAGAGACTCAATAGCATCAAGCATAAAGTCAGGTGTTAGTAGTTGGTAGTCTTGGTTGGTGCTATGCAGTATGTTCATGATGACTGCTTCTGTAATAAGGTGGCAATAAAGTCTAATATTTCCTGATCTTCTGCTCGATCTAGCTCAAACCATAAGCTATTACTGGTCTCTTCGTACGTTAGGTATAATCGAGTGCCTTCAAAGTCGACGGTCCAGCGGTGCAGGTCGGCCCCAATCTCTTTCGTTTTGACCGTCATGTCTAATTTTTCAATGAGTTGCGATGCAACTTGATCGAACTGATCCCAATCAATAGAGAGATTAATATATAAACTCCCTTGTTGCTTGATCGGCTGGGCTGCGGTAGAGTTTGTGTTAAATGAAAAGTTTTTTTCGAGCATAGCATTCGCGAGTTATTGATGATGTCTGATCACTATAGTAGCAACTTCAAATGGAGCAAGTCTATGGACACTCTCTGCAAATCGATTGACTGTGTCATTTTTAGGATTGGTTTGTACCAATGAAAATAAATTTGCGCCATGAAACTCAAGGTACTAAAGAGAATACCTTAACTATTTTATCCAAGCTGCTGGAACTCAGTGAGCTGGTGATTGATAGTCAGCAATTAATTTGCCATGCCTCGACTCATTTTACTGCAGTGGCGAGTGATAACCATAGCTCGCTGGTGGATTTAAGCTTAAGTGAAGTCTTAACAACAGCCGATTATCAACAGTTACTTGATAATGCAGCTGAATATCAAGGTTCAGGCTTTTCCATGGAGGTTACTTTTCCTCATGGTCCCATCCCGAATAAAGAATACGAGTTGACTGTAGAGCATTTAGTTATGGATGACTCACAGTGGGTTATCGTGAAGCGTTGTTGTGTTAAAGATAATGACTACTTTAACGGCTCTGCGGTGGCACAATTTGTGGTTGAGCCGAAAAGTTTACGTATTTTAAAAGCTAATCAAGTAGCCGAGAAAGTGACAGGGATAGAGCTAGAGCGATTATCATTCATGTCTTTTAGTGACTTGCTTAATATGCCTCTTCAGGAAATCGAACACCAATTAGGTTTGGTTTCTGAGCTAGAATACCGTGATATCGATGTTAACTTTATTGGAGCTGCGGGTGAAAACCTGGCGATGACCTTAAAGGCGACGCGAAGAGGTTCGCCTGAATATTTCCATTTTGAGTTGCTCGATGTGGTCGTTTTATCTGAACATGAGTCAACACAGCAGAATTTTTCGTCAATCGTTAATAACTTAATTTCAATAAATCCAAATGCGGCATTATTAATAGATAATTTTGGTGTTATCACGCAAATCAATCAATACATGTGTGATGTGATTGAGACCAATCGCTTAGAAGCTGTTGGTCGCCGTGCGTCAGATATATTACCACAATCTTTAGCATCTATTATATCGGCGATGGAAGAGTCAGAACACAGGGTTCGTTTAGGAAAATCAGGTAGTTTTAAATCTATTATAAAACAACAACCATTAAGAGATCATGAAGATTCTGTTGTTGGACTTTTAGTTGAAGTGATTAGTTGTAATGATCGTACGACCTTAAAAGAGCGAGCATTACAATCGGCAACCCAAATGGGTAACTATGCTGTTTTTACCTTTGATAACGATGGTCAGATCCTTTACGCCAATGAAGCATTCGAGCATCAGACTGGCTATTGTTCTCATGATATTGTCGGTCATAACATTTCAATTCTCAACAGTAAAACAAATGATCAACAACTTGAAAAGTTGATGTGGCAGGCGATAAAGCGCAAAGAAATGTGGCGAGGCATTTTAAAGCATACTAAACAATCAAAAATGAATTATTGGTGTGACTTAACCATTAATCCATTGATTGATGAATATGGTGACTTGGAATGTTTTGTTGCATTAAGTCAAGATATTACATTACAAAAAGAGACCCAAAAGTCGGGTACCTTTATGGCCAATTATGATGTCGCCACGGGTTTGGCTAATGACGTATTAGCTAGAGATCGTTTAGAGCGAATGATTGGCCGTGCTCGTCGTCGTAAGAATATCGTGGCAGCGATTGCGTTAGATATTGGCAAGATTGAGCAATTAGAGAAAAAATACGGTGCTGCCAAGGCTAGTAGTGCCTTGATGATTTATTGCACCCGGCTACAAAAAGCGCTCCGTGCAGAAGATGGCGTCGCGCGGATGTCTAAAAGCCGCTTAGCCATCTTGCTTCCGGATTTGCCATCGACAGATGCTCTAGAAGTGGTATCAGCAAAAGTTGATAAAGTGAACCAACAACCGATAGAAATTGGCGAATTAAGGTTAGTACTCGACGTGAAGCAAGGCATGGCCTATTTTCCTGAGCAAGGTTTAGATGCTGAGTCGTTATTAAATAATGCAGAAGCTTCGTTGCAAAAAGCATGGCAAGCCAATGCGCCTATTGCTTGTTTTGGTAAAGAGCAAAATGCACAAGCATTGATGCATTTTCAGTTGCGCAAAGAGCTTGTGACGTTACTGGCGTCGAAAGACTTTGAAGTGGTTTATCAACCCATTATAAATTTAGTGACTAACGAAGTTCACTCATTTGAAGCGCATATTCACTGGCAGCATCCACAATTTGGTTTAATTAATAATGATGAAGTTTATACGGTCGCTGAAGCGAGTGGTTGTGTACAAGAGATGGGCTTTATTTTAATTGAACGGGTCTGTCAGGACTTGCAAGCTTGGCAGGCTCAAGGACATGATGGTTTTTGTGTGGCAATTAATTTGTCACATGGCCAGCTACGTGATTATAAGTTTGCGAGTAAAGTTGAGAAAGTTTTAGGGCGTTATCAAATGCCACCAGAGCGCTTATCTCTAGAGATTCCATTAAGTTATATTGCTGCACAATGGCTAGATTTGGAGTCAATACTACAAGAGCTATCACTATTGGGTGTTAATCTTCTCTATGATAAATTTGGTGATCGTGGTGCTTATATCTCTGACTTACGCCACTTCCCTTTTAATGGGATTAAATTGACCCAAAACTATATTCAAATGATTAACTCAGATCCAAATTCTGCTAATTTAGTCGAAGGAATTGTGGCGATGGCCCTTTCCCTTAATTTAGAAGTCACTGCTGTAGGGGTTAATAATTTAAATCAGATGCTACAGCTGCAGGATATGGGCTGTCATTATGCTCAGGGTGAGCTCTTAACCGAATATCTCAAGCGTGATGATGTTGAAGTATTTTTATTGCAACAAACAGGCTTACAACAAGAAGAGTGGGAGTAGTACGTGTTTAAAAAAGTTGTTCTATCTATATTACTCGTTAGCGGCTTTGCTAACGTACAGGCCGCAGACATCGAAGCGGGCAAGCATAAAGCGATTATGTGTGCTAATTGTCATGGGGAGCAAGGTATCTCGAGCGTACCTATATACCCAAACCTGGCTGGGCAAAAGGAGCTATATTTAGCACAGCAAATGAAAAAATATCGTGACGGTTCACGTCCGTCTCCAGTGATGGCACCGTTAACCAAATCATTAAGTGACGATGATATTGCAAATCTTGCAGCTTATTATGCAAGTTTAAAGTAGATTTGTGGGTGTTAAAGCCATAAAAAAAGCGGCGTATTCGCCGCTTTTTTCGTTGTATCATCGCCTATCTACGCCAAGCTGGGATATTCGATTCATATGCTTTAATCGCATCAAGGTGTTGCAATGTCCAACCAATAGAGTCTAACCCTTTTAATAAACATTCCCGCTGAAACTCGCTGATATGGAAGCTAAAGCGGTCATTGTTCGGTGCAATAACTTCGAGCGTTTCTAAGTCAACCGTGATTTGTGCGCCATCACTCATTTGGCTAAATAACTGATCAATCTCTTGTTCGGTTAGTTTAACTGGCACTAGGCCGTTATTAATTGCATTTCCGTAAAAGATATCAGCAAAACTTGAAGCGATAACTGCTTTAAAACCAAAGTCTGCGAGTGCCCAAGGCGCATGTTCACGACTGGATCCACAACCAAAGTTTTCACGAGTGAGTAGAATACTACCGCCCTGATACTGAGGTTTATTGAGGTTAAATTCAGGATTTGGTTGATCGCCAGCTTCATCAAGGTAACGCCAATCATGGAATAAGTGTATGCCGAAACCATCGCGGGTTACTTTCGATAAAAATTGCTTAGGAATGATTTGGTCAGTGTCGATATTGGCGACATCTAATGGGATCACTAAGCCTTGGTGTTGGATAAATTTACTCATTGTTGCTTATTCCCTAAGTTAAATCACGGATATCAACGAAGTGACCAGCACAAGCGGCTGCGGCGGCCATTGCTGGGCTCACTAAGTGGGTGCGACTAAGGCGGCCTTGGCGACCTTCAAAGTTACGGTTACTGGTGGATGCACAGCGCTCGTATGGCTCTAAACGGTCATCATTCATCGCTAAGCACATCGAGCAACCTGGTAAGCGCCATTCAAAGCCAGCGTTTAAGAAAATCTTATCTAAGCCTTCCTCTTCCGCTTGAGCTTTCACTAAGCCTGAACCCGGTACGACGATAGCAACAACATTGCTAGCGACTGTTTTACCTTCGGCAATTGCCGCAGCGGCACGTAAGTCTTCAATACGGCTATTGGTGCAAGAGCCAATAAACACTTTATCAACGCTAACATCAGTTAATAACTGGCCTGCTTGTAATGCCATGTAATCGAGGGCTTGCTGTGCTGACTCTGATTCGACATCATCGCTAAAGTCACTTGGTGTTGGTACTTGTTGATCGATTGCAATCACTTGTCCCGGGTTGGTTCCCCAAGTTAATTGCGGAGCAATGTCTTCACCTTTTAAGGTTACTACGGCATCAAACTCGGCATTCTCATCGGATTTTAATGTTTTCCAATAATCGATGGCGTCTAACCAATCCTGACCTTTTGGTGCAAATGGTCGCCCCTCAAGGTAGTCAAAGGTAATTTGATCCGGTGCGACCATACCTGCTTTAGCGCCACATTCGATACTCATATTACAGATGGTCATACGCGCTTCCATCGACAACTGCTCAATCGCACTACCACAATATTCAAGGATATAACCCGTGCCACCTGCCGCACCAATTTTTCCGATAATGGCTAAGATAATATCTTTAGCGCTGATACCTTGGCCAATGGTTCCGGTGATTTCGATTTTCATCGATTTAGCTTTGCTTTGTTTTAAGGTCTGAGTTGCCATCACGTGCTCAACTTCAGAGGTACCAATACCGAAAGCCAGAGCACCAAATGCACCATGTGTTGCTGTGTGTGAATCACCACAAACAATGGTTGTGCCAGGTAAGGTCATGCCTTGTTCTGGGCCCATGACATGAACAATGCCTTGGTTGATATTGTGAATATCGTAAAGCTGGACACCAAAGTCATCACAGTTTTCTGTTAGCGTTTCAATTTGGATTCGGGCCTGATCGCTACAAGCGTCTAGTGAGCGCGATTTTGTCGAGGTATTGTGATCCATTGTCGCAAATGTTTTACCGACTTGACGTAATGGGCGCTCATTGGCTTTTAAGCCTGAAAATGCTTGTGGTGAGGTTACTTCATGCACTAAGTGACGATCGATGTAAATTAATGGCGTTTCATTCGCCTCATCGCGCACAATATGCTCTTGCCAAATTTTATCGTATAACGTGCTGGCCATTAGTTGTTCTCCAAAATAGATTGCGCAATAAAGTCACCCATTTCACTGGTTGATTTCGCATCCGATGGGGTTTGTGCTAACTCGCGGGTTAAGTAGCCGTTGTCTAATGCGTCAATAATGGCTGTTTCAATTGCTGTAGCTGCGGCATCTTGTTTTAAGCTAAAGCGAAGTAGCATTGCAGCTGATAAAATTTGTGCGATAGGATTAGCAATACCTTGCCCCGCGATATCTGGCGCTGAGCCACCTGCCGGTTCGTACATGCCAAAGCCTTGTTCATTAGTGCTAGCTGATGGAAGTAAGCCCATTGAGCCAGTGATCATCGCACATTCGTCAGATAGAATGTCACCCATTAGATTTGAACATAATAAAACATCAAACTGCGACGGGTCGCGGATCATTTGCATCGCAGCATTGTCGATATAGATATGCTCTAATTCAATTTCTGGGTATTCGGTAGCGATTTCTTCAACCACTTCACGCCACAACACTGAACAAGCTAATACGTTAGCTTTATCAACAGAAGTTACTTTTCCACGACGCTCTTTCGCAGACTCAAAGGCTATACGCGCGATGCGTTCGATTTCTTTACGGCTATAGCGCATAGTGTCATAGGCAGCGACATTTTCGCCTTCACCTTCACGGCCTTTTGGCTTACCGAAATAAATACCACCCGTTAATTCACGAACGCATAAGATATCAAAACCACGCGCAGAAATGTCGGCACGTAATGGCGATAGTGCGGCAAGTTGACTGTAAATACGTGCTGGACGTAAGTTGCAAAAAAGTTGGAAGTGACCTCGTAGCGGTAATAATGCGCCGCGCTCTGGTTGATCATCGGGTGCAAGGTGCTCCCATTTTGGGCCGCCTACTGAACCAAATAGAATCGCGTCTGCTTGTTCACAGCCAGTAAGGGTGTGCTCAGGTAGTGGTTTACCAAAATGGTCGATAGCATAGCCACCCACAGGTAATTCATTGTAGTTTAATGTAAAGTCAAACTTTTGCTGTACAGCGGCTAAGACTTTAATTGCTTCGTTCATGACCTCTGGGCCAATACCGTCGCCGGCTAATACCGCGACATTATACTGTGGATTACTCATTCTACTCCCAACTCTGCTATCTTTAATTATCTAATTTATTGAGGTTTGCGGGCTTAAACGCCTGCTACCTGTTGTTGTTTTATTTGCTGTTTCTTGTCTGCGACTAAGTCTGCACGATGAACAAGGTTTAATACATGCAATAAGGCGCGTACTGATGCGTGTACTACATCGGTTGCCAGACCCATGCCATGGAAATTTTGGCCGTTATACTTCGCCACAATGTCGACTTGCCCTAATGCATTTTCACCTTCGCCTTTGGCTTTCAATGAATAATCAACAATCTCTAAGTCTACTTTCGATATTTGGCTAACAGCGTTAAAAGCTGCCTCAACAGGACCATTACCTGTCGCTGCTTCAATAAACTCTTTATCGCCGACATTTAACTTAACACTGGCAGTTGACATCATACCTGAGCCCGCGTGTGCACTTAGGTATGCTAGCTTGTAATGGTCATTGTCATCTTTTTGCTGATTGAAGAACAATAAGGCTTCTAGGTCATAATCGAACACTTGACCTTTTTTGTCTGCTAGACGTAAGAATGAATCATATAGCTCATCTAGGTTAAAATCTTGCTCTTGATAGCCTAGCTCTTCCATACGGTGCTTAATTACATGGCGGCCTGAACGTGAAGTCATGTTTAATGATTTCTTAGGTTGGCCAATAGAGTCTGCGGTCATGATTTCATAGGTATTTTCGGCCTTTAACATGCCATCTTGGTGAATGCCTGATGAGTGTGAGAAGGCATTACTACCCACGATTGCCTTATTAGGCTGAACGACCATGTTACAAAGGTTGCTGACTAACTGAGACGTACGATAAATTTCTTGACTGTTAATATTTGTTTCAACACCTAAGATATCTTTACGTAATTGTAAGATCATTGCGATTTCTTCTAGTGAAGCGTTACCTGCGCGCTCACCAATACCGTTGATGGTACACTCAACTTGACGTGCCCCCATCTCAATTGCGCTAATTGAATTTGCTACGGACATGCCTAAATCGTTATGGCAATGCACCGAGATAATCGCTTTGTCGATATTTGGAACGCGGTTATATAAGGTTTTGATGATACCGCCAAACTCACTGGGAATGGTATAACCGACCGTATCAGGAATATTAATAGTGGTTGCCCCAGCATTAATCGCTGATTCAACCATGCGGCATAAATTATCAATTGGGGTACGGCCTGCATCTTCACATGAAAATTCAACGTCGTCAGTAAAGTTACGTGCGTATTTTACCGCGCCCACAGCCATATCTAATACATCATCGAAACTTCGTTTCAACTTACTTTCAACATGGATAGTCGAGGTTGAAATAAAGGTGTGAATACGAAATCGTTCAGCGACTTTTAATGCATTAGCACAAGCATCGATATCCGCTTTAACGGCTCGAGATAAACCGGCACAAACACTGTTCTTTACTGTACTTGCGATAGTTTGAACCGATTCAAAATCGCCTGGTGATGAGACCGGAAAACCGACTTCCATCACATCAACACCCAGACGTTCGAGGGCTAGGGCGATTTGTAACTTTTCTTTAACGGTTAAACTCGCCGCTAACGCTTGCTCGCCGTCGCGTAAGGTGGTGTCAAATATGATGACTTGATCAGACATTATCCGTTCCTTTATTTAATGTATCGCCAGCTTTTACTTTGATAGCTCGCAAATATTTGCTGTTAAATACGAAAAAACCCGCATCAGGTGCGGGTTTTAGTGTTCAGTTTGTTAACTATAGCACTAAGCGCCCGCAGCAGAATCTGGCAGGAGAAGTAAAAGGCTTAGGATACGTTTGCTATAATTCATTATTACTCTTAGTGTTGCGCTTAAAGTTTATCGTTAATTTTTCGTTGGTGATATGTTTCAACGATGTATATTTCTACCGTGAGTTACGGTGTGAGTCAATGCTTTTTTTAGTCAAAGGTTGTAAAGAATGCCGATTGACTCCAAGTAAGCCTCAATATAGCCTAGCGGACAGGTTATGGACATTAGCTTAAGGTAGTAGCTGAGTGTTTTGTTGACTTGTTTTAATCTGTGTTCTGCATGTTAATATTTACAGAGATTTGATGTGCTATTGAGAGGGGTTAAATACTGTAAGGGTTGCTTTAGCACACCAGTTACTTTTCTTTGCTTCGCCAAAGAAAAGTAACCAAAAGAAAGGCGTCCCGTAACTCTGCTAATTCATGCTTCAGGTTGTGCTTAGTATGTGGTGGTAGTTTGAATAGGAAAACAAAATGAAAGATCAACAATGGCGTGAGAAGCTCACTCCAGAACAATATTACGTCTGTCGTGAAAAGGGCACTGAGCGTCCTTTTACAGGGCAGTGGCTCACCTGTAAAGAGAGTGGGCAATATAAATGTATCTGCTGTGACAGTGTGTTATTTGAAGCTGGTAGTCAGTTTGATAGTGGCTGTGGTTGGCCTAGCTTTGATGATGTGGCGGGTAATAAAGCCGTAACGCTGCACCGAGACTCAACTCATGGAATGGAGCGGACCGAGGTTTGTTGTGCTAATTGTGATGCACACCTGGGGCATGTATTTAATGATGGACCAACAGCAACGGGGTTGCGCTATTGCATAAACTCGGTAGCGATCGATTATCAACCTGATTAACGATATGGCTTTTGTTGATTAGGCGTTTTTGGCTGCAGTGAGCGGATATTTTGTGCCGCCTTATAGTGATGGTATTGAAAATAATGACCGTCAAGGTTTGGGCGTGGCGCAAGGTGGAGTGGTTTGAGATTATTGACTTTGGGCTTTGTCTTTAACGGCTGTAATGGCCGAAGTGAGAGTTTGCTATTTTGCAGCGATTTGGCATATTTCTCTTTATATTCAGTCGCTTTACTATAGCCATTCGCCCAACCACCTGTACTATATAAGCCAACAAATAAGATGATTACTATTGCTCTAATTGGCAACTGTAATAGTTTAAGGTGCTGCACTAACGAGCATGACGTCATATAAATTTCTACTAACCGAACTAAGTGAATGATTAAATATGCTTGAATTGTGCCAAGGTGTTATGGGCTTAACGTAAGAATGGAGAGGTGCTTGGATAAGCGATTGCTTTTTCAAGCGATTAAAGCTAATATTTTTTCAATATAAATCAAGGATGAATATATTAAAATGAATATGAACCTGCAATTGCTAGTATCAGATATTAGCTTCTTATTTTTTTCTTGTCCCAATAATTATCGTGTTGTGCTCAAATAAGGCCCGTGGCTATCATAAGTTAATTTGGGCGCTTTTATCATTGTGTTTTAGTTGGTTGGGCTTTTTAATTTTTTATTTTTCAGTGGTAAAAAAGCAGCAAGTAAATGACGGTTAGACTAATTTCGCGGCTTGAATAGGTATGAATTATTCGTTAAAGAGGTCAGTATTATGCATCGCTTGATCGTCAATCAAGAGCGATATCTTGCAATCGCGTGGCTATGCTCGTTGTTTAATGTTACTGCGCTGTGCATTGTTCCATTTATGTTTCATATCCTTATTATGCCAGATATTGGCAATCAGCCCATCACCACTCTTGTTGATATCATACCTGACAGTAGTACCGTTGCTTTTTTAATTCACTTTATCATCGTTTTTCTCTCTAGCTTTACCTTTCTTTTATTAAACCCTTGGTTAAAAAGTACCAACTTTAAGTTTGGCTTTTACCTTGGGCTAACTCCCGTGTGCGTGACGGCTGGCATCAGCGCCATCATTCTTATTATCATTGTGTGTTTGATGGGGGGCGGGCTTTATGACAGCCTTGTTGGCATTGGTTGAGCCGAAAAAAAAGCCGCATCATTGCGGCTTTTTGAAGTAACGTTGAATAACTTAGTTACTTCTTAGGCTTTGCTTGCTTCATTGAGTCGAAGAACTCATCGTTAGTCTTAGTCATTGCTAGACGGTCAATTAAGAACTCTGCCGCATCAACTTCACCCATCGGGTGAACAATTTTACGTAAAATCCAGTTCTTTTGTAGTTCAGCTGGGCCTGTGAGTAATTCTTCACGACGTGTGCCAGAACGAGTAATATCAATCGCAGGGTAAACACGTTTTTCAGAAATCTTACGGCTTAAGTGAAGCTCCATGTTACCGGTACCTTTAAACTCTTCATAGATAACTTCATCCATTTTTGAGCCAGTATCAACAAGCGCAGTTGCGATAATTGTTAAGCTACCACCTTCCTCGATGTTACGTGCAGCACCAAAGAAACGTTTAGGACGATGCAGTGCGTTGGCATCAACACCACCGGTTAATACTTTACCTGATGATGGAATTACGGTGTTGTAGGCACGAGCTAAACGTGTAATCGAATCAAGTAAGATTACGACATCTTTTTTGTGTTCAACGATACTTTTCGCTTTTTCGATAACCATTTCTGCCACTTGAACGTGACGGTTTGCTGGTTCATCAAACGTAGATGCGATAACTTCGCCTTTAACTAAGCGGCGCATCTCGGTAACTTCTTCCGGACGCTCATCGATTAATAGAACCATTAAGTGAGCTTCTGGGTTATTAATCGCAATCGATTGCGCGATGCTTTGTAGTAGCATCGTTTTACCAGCTTTCGGAGGTGCTACGATTAAACCACGTTGGCCTTTACCAATCGGTGCTGATAAGTCGATGATACGTGCTGTTAAGTCTTCAGTCGCACCATTACCACGTTCTAAACGAAAACGTTCTTTCGGGTGAATTGCCGTTAAGTTTTCAAATAAAATCTTATTACGCGCATTTTCAGGCGTATCAAAGTTTACTTCACGAACTTTTAATAAAGCAAAATAACGTTCGCCATCTTTAGGTGGACGAATTTTTCCGGCAATGGTGTCACCCGTACGCATATTAAAACGACGAATTTGACTTGGTGAGACATAAATGTCGTCAGGGCCAGCAAGGTAAGAGGCGTCAGCGCTACGCAAGAAGCCAAAACCATCTTGTAAGATTTCTAATACACCATCACCAAAGATATCTTCACCGCTTTTGGCGTGAGATTTTAGGATGGCAAAAATAATATCCTGTTTACGTGCTCGGGCTAAATGATCAAGCCCCATCGATTCGGCAATTGAGAAAAGCTCGGAAATCGTCTTTTGCTTCAGTTCGGTTAGATTCATATTGAAGGGTCTTTGCAAATAAGTCTGTTGACTTAAGATTAGTTGTTGAAAAAAGGAGTGACAAAACTTGGGTCAGTTTTGGCAGACGCGATAAAAATCGCTCAATAAATTAGCATTATTTTTTGGCGGGGTAAAGCAATATAAGGCACATTTTGAAATATATCTCTAAAATGTGCCTTTAAACGGGAGGCTGATTAAGCGTTCTCGTCGATAAACTCGATTAGTTGAGTTTTTGATAGTGCGCCAACTTTCGTTGCTACAACATTACCATCTTTGAATAATAGTAGTGTTGGGATACCGCGGATGCCGTATTTTGGTGCTGTTTCTGTATTTTGATCCACGTTCAGTTTACCAATGGTCACCTTGTCAGCATATTCTTTTGCTACTTCTTCAAGGATCGGCGCAATCATTTTACATGGTCCGCACCATTCAGCCCAAAAATCAACAATGACAGGACGGTCTGCGTTGATAACGTCTTGTTCGAAATTGCCGTCAGTTAGCTGAATAATAGTGTCGCTCATGATTTTCTCCGTAAGATTATTAATGAGGGGAAAATGTTCCCTTAACGCAAATATGAGGGTATTGTTGCGATACTTCAACCCCTAATTTAATTTTTAATTAAGATATTTGAAACGTTCCAGCTTTTTATAATTAGAACTGATATGCTAACGAGATGAAAAATACACACTTAACAGAAAAGACGTTTCAACAGCTTGGTCTTGTTGAAACGCTGCATCAAGCGCTAGTCAGTGTTGGCTATACGCAATGTACTCCCATTCAAGCAATGGCGTTACCACACTTATTGCAAGGCAAAGATATCGCAGGTCAGGCTCAAACGGGCACTGGCAAAACGCTGGCGTTCTTAGTTGCGACGTTCAACCACTTATTGAAGAACCCTGTGACTGAGCCACGCAAAGCAAATCAAGTGCGCTCAGTGATTATGGCTCCTACGCGTGAATTGGCGATTCAGATTTATAATGATGCTAAGCCATTAGCCCAAAGCACGGGGATAAAACTAGCGTTAGTTTATGGTGGTGAATCTTATGATAAGCAGGTTGCTGAACTAGAGAAAGGGGCTGATATTGTTGTTGCTACGACCGGTCGTTTAATTGACTTTATGAAGCAAGGTTTCATTGATTTACGTTCGGTACAAGCTGCTGTATTAGATGAAGCAGATCGGATGTTTGATTTAGGCTTCATTAAAGATATTCGTTATATCTTCCGCCGTATGCCAGAAGCTAACGAACGTTTGAATATGTTATTTTCAGCGACGTTATCATATAAAGTACGAGAACTAGCTTATGATAATATGAATGAGCCTGAGCATATTGAAATTGAGCCTACGCAGAAAACCTCAACTAATGTTAAAGAAGAAATCTTCTATCCTGCCAATGAAGATAAAATTCCATTGTTATTAACGCTAATGGAAGAAGAGTGGCCTGATAAAGCCATTGTCTTTTCTAACATGAAGCATAAGTGTGAAGAAGTGTGGGGCTTTTTGGCTGCTGATGGTCATCGTGTTGGACTACTAACGGGTGATGTACCACAGAAGAAACGCTTAAGAATCTTAGAGCAATTCACATCCGGTGCACTGGATGTGTTAGTTGCGACTGATGTTGCTGCACGAGGTTTGCATATTTCTGATGTTGATTATGTGTTTAACTTCGATTTACCTGACGATGCGCAAGACTATGTTCACCGTATCGGTCGTACTGGTCGTGCAGGTGCTAAAGGACATTCAATCAGCTTTGCATGTGAGCAATTTGCATTAAATTTACCGGCAATTGAAGAGTATATTGAGCATCAAATTCCCGTGAGCAATTATGAGAAAGATGCGCTGATTACGGATATTGCACCACCAAAGCGTATTGCTCGCCCACATAAAGATAGAAACAATAAAGATTACCCTAAGCGACACAATGGCCCAAACAAGCAGCACCGTAACGACCGCCCACGTCGTCACTAAGGTTACTATGGCTAATAGCCTTATCGCTATTAGCCAAAGCACAGTTGTTTAGGTGATAAAGGAAGTAGTTTTAGAATGCATGATGATTTTTACGCAGCCATCGATTTAGGCTCTAATAGTTTTCATATGTTGCTAGTACAGCAAGTTGCTGGCTCCCCACGAATCATTTCAAAAGTTAAGCGTAAGGTACGCCTAGCTTCGGGGCTGGACCACGATAGTAATCTAAGTCTAGAAGCGATGGAGCGCGGCTGGCAATGCCTTGAGTTGTTCGCTGAACGTTTGGCTCATATTCCAAAAGAAAATATCCGTGTCGTGTCTACAGCGACTTTACGCTTAGCAAAAAACTCAGAGATTTTTTGCGAAAAAGGTCAACAGATTCTTGGCCAGCGTATCGACGTGATCAGCGGCGAGCAAGAGGCTGCCCTGATATATCATGGGATGGCGGTTTCAAGTAACAGTGCCGATAAGCGTTTAATTATTGATATTGGCGGTGCAAGTACTGAGCTTATTCTTGGGCAAGGCTTATCGCCTATTGTACTCAATAGTTTGAACATGGGCTGCGTGACGTGGATCGAACGTTACTTTAGCGGTGGCTTATTAACTCAGGCTAATTTTGAGGTCGCCATCGAACAGGCTGCGCAAGTGTTAGCCTCAGTTAAGCAGGACTACCTGAATCATCAATGGCAGTTAACGCTAGGTGCTTCGGGTTCTGTACAAGCGGTACAAGAAGTTTTAATAGCTCAAGGTGAAACCGAACAGGTCACTTTAGCTAAGCTTGAAGCATTAATGGTACAAGTCATTGCGTGCGGTTCCGTTGATAAATTAGCACTCGTTGGCTTGCAACCTGAACGTGCACCGGTTTTTGCTAGCGGTGTGGCGATATTGATCATGCTTTTTAGAAACCTTTCTATAGAGACCATGGTTGCTTCTGGGGGGGCGTTACGCGAAGGGCTTATTGCCCAATTGCTTAGTGGTAGCGACGCATTGACTGAGCATGATGTTACAGCACGTACTTGTCAGCATCTGCAGCAACGCTTTCAGGTTGATACACTGCATGCGCAGAATGTGGCTGAACTTGCGGTAAATATTGCTACGCCATTTGGCTTTGATACGATCGAACTGGCGATGTTAAGTTGTGCGGCGCAGTTGCACGAGGTGGGCTTAAGCGTGGAGTTTTTACAAGGTCAGCGTCATGGTGCTTATTTGCTAGCAAATTTAGTAATGCCTGGCTTTACGACAGAGCAAAAAAAGCTTGTGGTGGCATTGGTCGGTAATTACAAGAATCCACTTAATTCAGGTTTACTCGAACAGCAAGCGTGCTGTAATGCTGAGAGAGTGCATGATCTGATTAGCTGTTTACGTTTGGCTGTGATCATTAGTGGCCGTTATCAAGGGCAGCGTGCAGAGCAAATAGTTATCAGCAAGCAGGTTAATGGGCTCGTGGTAAATGTAAAAAAAAGCCTGGCAGCAACAGCGCCATTATTATTGGCTGAATTAACAACAGAGGTTGAACTTAACCCTCGGGTGTTTTTAGCTTAATTAAATGAATAACGTTGTTGGAACAAGAAAAACCGAGATTGAATAGTCTCGGTTTTTTTATCTTTCCATTACATCGTTCAACATTATGATTACAATTGAGCGGGTGCTTAAAGTGCTAGGTGGAGTGAAGCCACTTTATTAAATCGCTGATCTGATAGTGATAATCAAGTGCCGTCGCAGTAGCTTGAGCGTTAATGATTTTTGTATCGTTTTCTTGTTGAACGATTCCTGCGTCATTAAATGTAGGAGGCTCTAACCCTAACCTTTGAGCGGCTTTAATATAAAACTCTCTTCGTGATGGATGACTAGGAGCACAGCCAATGGCTTGGTGTCCCCAGTATTGTTTATCAATAATCCTTTCTATTAAACCGATACAGTCTTGCTGATGAATTAAGTTAACTGCTGCGTTGGCTTGTGATAAAGCGGATTTACCTGCAAGGAAATGCCCGGGATGGCGTTGTTCGTTAATTAATCCTGTTAAATGAAGAGTTGTCGCGTCGAGTGCTGACTGGTGCAGCCATTGAGAGAAATTAACCATAGCTTGCCCCGTGGCAGTCATAGGGTTGGCAGTTGTTTGCTCGGTAATCATGCCGTGACAATTTGCCCAGACAGATGAGGAGCTAATAAATAATAATTGCCTGACCTTATTATTTAAAGCAAGTTGTGCCAACACTTTGAGTTGTTCGAAATAATCAGTCTGCCCTCGCTGTGGTGGTATGGTGATGATCATTAAGTCAGCATTTATTTGTGGCCACATGGCTTGATCTTGCTGTATGAGCTTTTGGCTATTAAGTAAAATTAAATCAAAACCTTGCTCATTCAGCGGCGCGAGTTTGTCTGTACTGGTGGTCGTTGCTGTGACTTTATGGCCTGATTGTGCAAGGGCTTTAGACAAAGGGCTACCTAGCCATCCACTACCAATCACGATAATATTTTTATTCATAATGTAGTTAATAAATAGTTATGCATTTTAGTTGCATAATTATATGTTGTCGTTATACTGAGGTTGTTGGCAATATTGCCTTAATAGTTTTAGTTAGAAAAGTGCAATGAGCCATTTTATCTCTTTAAGTAAACACACCTTTAACCGACGACGATAAACACATTGTTTATTGCGTCGGTCTTTTCGCGTTACCGACATTTCTATTTATTTAAGTTAACCCTATTTAAGTGATTTTAATATTATGATTAGTATAGCTATTGTTGGCGCTAGTGGATACACCGGTGCTGAAATGTGTCAATTAGTAGAACAGCATCCACAATTGAAAGTTAGTGGTTTATATGTTTCAGAAAATAGCGAAGATAAAGGCCGAGATATTAATGCACTTTATCCGCAATTTAGTGGGCGTTTTTCACATCAGTTGCAGCCTTTAACAAATGAAGCAATGGCTGCAATTAAAGAAAATAATGATGCAGTTGTACTTGCTACAAGCCATGAAGTAAGTCATGCACTTGCAGCTGAGTTCTATCAAGCGGGCTTAAGTGTCTTTGACTTATCGGGCGCATACCGTTTTAAAGAGGGTAGCTACATTGATGAGTATTATGGTTTCAATCATCAACACCCTGAGTTATTAAGCGAAGCGGTTTATGGGTTAGCGGAGTGGAATGCACAAGCCATCAGAACGTCTAAGTTAATTGCGGTACCTGGTTGTTACCCAACAGCATCCTTGCTTGCACTTAAACCTTTATTTGAAAATAACCTGTTAGATAGTAATCAGTGGCCGGTGATTAATGCTGTGAGTGGTGTCACAGGTGCTGGTCGTAAAGCGAGCATGGTAAATAGCTTTTGTGAAGTCAGCTTAACTCCGTATGGCGTGCTTGGCCACCGCCATCAACCTGAAATAACAACGCAACTGGGTTGCCCTGTTATTTTTACACCTCATTTAGGTAATTTTAAACGTGGAATTTTGGCAACCATTACCGTCAAATTAAACGATAAGGTTACAGCAGAGCAACTAGCAGCTGCTTATGGGGTTTACGAAGATAAACCATTAGTTCGAGTGAGAGATGATAGTTGGCCTAAAATTGACCAAGTGGCAGGAACACCATTTTGCGATATCGCTTGGAAATATGATGCTCAGAGTGGTCACTTAGTGGTGGCTTCAGCCATTGATAACCTACTTAAAGGTGCTGCTGGTCAGGGCTTACAATGTATCTTAATTCACTTTGGCTTGACGGAGGTAGCATGAAACAACCGTTAGTTATTAAAGTTGGTGGTGCATTACTTGAATCAACCAGTGGTCAGCAGGCACTTTTTACGACGATTGCACAATTAACAGAGCAAGATATTCATGTCGTTTTAGTGCATGGGGGGGGTTGCTTAGTTGAAGAGTGGCTGAGCCAAGCTGGTATGAAAAGTGAAAAGCTTGATGGCCTTCGAGTTACGCCCCAAAGCCAAATTGATCTAGTTGCTGGTGCACTTGCCGGTGCTGCAAATAAAAAGTTAGTTGCGTGTGCTAAATCAACGGGTCTAAAGACAGTCGGTTTAAGTTTAGCTGATGGTGACATAGTCACCAGTGACTACCTTGATAGCCGTTTAGGTCAGGTTGGTCAGTGCCAAGCCCATGAGCGTAGTTTGCTTATCTCGTTGTTAGCCAGTGGCTTTGTACCGGTAATTAGCTCAATTGCTGATGATGGAGCAGGTAACTTACTAAATGTTAATGCAGATCAAGCCGCGCAAGTGATTGCTCAGTTATTAAATGCAAAGCTGATTTTATTATCCGATGTTCCCGGTGTATTAGATGGTGATAAGCAGCTAATTAGTAAATTATCGCCAGAACTAGCTCAGCAATTAGTTGCTGATGATGTGATTGTTGGCGGTATGAAAGTAAAGGTTGATACAGCTTTCGCAACAGCAAACGCTCTTGGTGATTCTATTGTGATTGCCAGCTGGCAAGAGCCACAACAATTATTAGCCTTAGTAGACGGTGGTGTGTGCGGCACCTTAATTGAAAGTAACGCGGTTTAAAGAGAAAGATTATGGAAAAGTTACAACATTTATTGACCCTAAAAGATTTAAGCCAAGAGCAACTGCTCGGCCTCCTAGAGCTAGCTAAGCAAGTTAAAGCGAATCCAAGTGAGTTTAGCCAAGCACTTGCTGGTAAGAGTATCGTAACGCTATATGAAAAACCATCATTACGAACTCGTGTTACTTTTGATATTGGTATTGCTAAGTTGGGTGGTCATACGGTTTATCTTGATCAAAATAATGGCGCATTAGGCAAGCGTGAATCAGTGGCGGATTTTGCTAAAAATATTTCATGTTGGGCTGACGGTATTGTCGCTCGCACCTTCAGTCATAAAACTGTTGAAGAGCTTGCTGAGCATGGTCGCGTTCCTGTGGTTAACTCATTAAGTGATATGTATCACCCCTGTCAGGGCTTAGCTGACTTTTTAGCATTAAGTGAGCAGTTTGACGATTTATCTAACGTTAAACTTGCCTATATCGGTGACGGTAACAATGTGACTCACTCATTAATGTTTGCTGCAGCCATTACGGGTGCTGAGATGGTGGTGATATGTCCGGAAGGTTGTTTCCCAGATGGTAAAGTTGTGTTGGAAGCTCAGGCATTAGCTGCGCACTATGGTGGATCGCTTGAGTTGTCAACAGACCCTAAAGCGGCTCAGAACGCTGATGCTGTTTATGCTGATACGTGGATTTCAATGGGTGATGATGTTAGTTATGAAGATATCAAAGATAAATTTGCTCCTTATCAAGTGAATCAACAGATGATGGATTCATTAGAAATTGGTTACTTTATGCATTGTCAACCGGCACATATTGGCCAAGAGGTTACTCAAGAAGTGTTTGATGGGGACAAGTCCCTAGTACTGCAGCAAGCAGAAAATAGAATGCATGCTCAAAACGCAGTGTTAATTACATTATTAGCTTAACGTTTAGTTTCGACTTTAAATTAAGTTAATTATAAAAAATATAAATAAATAGCAGTTTAGTGAGGGTAGGGCAATGGCAGCACTATGGGGCGGAAGGTTTACACAAGCCGCAGATGATAGATTTAAATTATTTAATGATTCACTACGGTTTGACTACCGTTTAGCAAAGCAAGATATCACTGGTTCAATTAGTTGGTCGCGTGCGCTCGAGCAAGTGAATGTATTGACTTCGCAAGAGCAGCAAGATCTTGAGCGTGCACTTAATGAATTAGCGGAAGAGGTATCGCAAGACCCTAGTAAAATCCTGCAAAGTGATGCTGAAGATATTCATAGCTGGGTTGAGTCTAAATTAATTGAAAAAGTCGGTGATTTAGGTAAAAAACTTCATACTGGTCGTAGCCGTAATGATCAAGTAGCTACTGATTTAAAACTTTGGTGTAAAGAGCAATCGGTAGAACTATGTGAACTGTTGGTTAAGTTACAACAAGCGCTATTAGATCTAGCGGTGCGTGAACAAGATACAGTGATGCCAGGTTACACGCATTTACAACGTGCTCAACCAATTAGTTTTGGCCACTGGTGCTTAGCTTATGTTGAAATGTTTGAGCGTGATCTAAGTAGAATGAGAGATACTGCCGATCGTCTTGACCGATGCCCTCTGGGCTCCGGTGCTTTAGCTGGAACTGCTTACCCTATCGATCGTCACGCTTTAGCGCGAGATCTTGGTTTTAAGCAAGCGACCCAAAACAGTTTAGATTCAGTGTCCGACCGTGATCATGTTTTAGAGCTGCTAGCAGATGCTAGTATCTCGATGATGCATCTGTCACGTATGGCAGAAGATTTAATTTTCTATAACTCTGGGGAGGCTGGGTTCATTGAACTTGCTGATAATGTGACCTCTGGTTCGTCATTAATGCCACAGAAGAAAAACCCAGATGCTTTAGAGCTTATCCGTGGTAAAACTGGCCGTGTCTATGGTTCACTCAGCGCAATTATGATGACACTCAAAGCCTTGCCTCTTGCTTATAACAAAGACATGCAAGAAGACAAAGAAGGGTTATTTGACGCTCTTGATAACTGGGGCGATTGTCTTGAAATGGCGGCGATGGTTCTTGAAGGGTTGAAAACGAATAAACCAAGAATGTTAGCAGCTGCACAGCAAGGATACGCAAACGCGACGGAATTAGCAGATTACTTAGTATCTAAAGATATTCCATTTAGAGAAGCGCACCATATTGTTGGTGAAGTTGTAGTGTCAGCTATCTCACGTCAACTTCCATTAGAGGACTTTACTTTAGAGCAGCTCAAAGAGTTCTCGGAAGTGATTGAGTCAGATGTTTATCAGCATTTAACTATTGATGCTTGCCTAGCAAAACGTGAAGTCCTTGGTGGTACATCATTAACAAGTGTGATGTCGGCATTAGATGAGCAACGCATTGAGGTCAAGCAAGAGATTAGCTCTGCAGAAGTGGTTGGTGGCAGTAGCGAAGAGCAAGTTCAAAATGCGATGGGTAATATGCAACAACGTCTCAATGCGCATAAAGCTGAGCTGATGAATGTTCGTCATGCCAAGTTAACCGATGTTGATGCCATCACTGAGATTATTGCACACTGGTCTGAAGTTGGTGAAACATTACCACGTAGCCGCTTTGATGTGCTTAATAGTATTTTAGATTTCTCGGTTGCAGTAGATGAAGAGTCTGTTGTCGGTTGTGCTTCTCTCTATATTTACGGAACAGGCTTAGCAGAGATTCGCTCGGTAGGTATTAATACTGACCATCAAGGTGTTGGACAGGGCAAAGCACTAGTTGATCATATGCTACAACGTGCTAGAGACCTTGAAATTCAGCGTGTAATTGTATTAACACGAGTACCACAGTTCTTCGAGAAGCATGGCTTCACAGAGCTGGAAAAAGAAACTCTGCCAGAGAAAGTCATTAAAGACTGTGAAGGTTGTCCGAAAAAGATGGCTTGTGATGAGATAGCCATGGAATTTATAATTACCTAATAGGTAGTTATTAGTTATAGAAATTTCATTAATTAGTCACTTAATTAACGGAATTAATAGTAACGGTAGTTAAAATAAAAGCGGTGTCAATCGACACCGTTTTTTATGTTACTTAAAGTACTAAATGCGCTAAAAGATATCGTCGTCAAAGTGAGATTTTTTCTCTGGGCTATCAACGAAAACTTCAGGTTGTTTCACGTGTTTTTTCGGTTCAGTTCCTGCAATGAAATACTCGAAACGAGATGTATGATCAACCTTGGTTGTGAGTAAACCGGTTGCTCGATCAATACGGACTGTTTTAATACCTTGTGGTACAGGGGTAATTCGTTGAGGGTAATCTTTTAAAGCGACACGCATGTAGTCAACCCATGCTGGTAGCGCTGTCTTAGCGCCAGCTTCTTTACCTGTAATTTGTTTCTTACCTAAATTTTTATTGCGAAATACTCGGCCTAATGCGCGTGATGGGTTATCAAACCCAACCCAAGATGTCGCGACTAAGCTGGGGGTAACACCTGAAAACCAAGTATCTTTCGAATCATTAGTTGTTCCCGTTTTTCCACCTAAGTCACGGCGTTTTAATACACCTGCGCGCCACCCCGTACCGGCCCAACCTGTACCATTTTTCCAGCTTCCACCACCAGTAACAACGCTCCGCATCATTTGAGATACTAAAAATGCATTGTGTTCAGAGATGACACGAGGGGCTAGTTTGATCGCACTGCTATCTTCTAAGTCTGCGGAGTTAGCTGTAGCTGTTGATTGACAGCTTGGGCAAGCCACAGCAGGGTTCGATATAAAGACAGGAGTGTCAGATTGATCTTCGATACGGTCGATAAAGTAAGGGGTAATCTTAAAGCCACCGTTGGCGAACGTGGCGTAACCTACCGCTGCACTCAATGGGCTAACGGACGCAGAGCCTAACGCAAGTGATTCGCCATAAGGAAGGTCACCACGACCAAAACCAAACTTAGTTAAATAATCAATTGTTTGTTTAATGCCTAATTGCTGGATCAATTTAACTGACATGACGTTTTTTGATTGAGCTAATCCTAAACGTAAACGAGTTGGACCGTTGTAAACCGGTGGTGAGTTCTTAGGACGCCATGCCGATCCTTGAGATTTATCCCACTTGGTAATTGGAACATCATTAACGATGCTTGCCAGAGTATAGCCGCGCTCCATTGCGTGTGAGTAGATGAATGGTTTAATGTTAGATCCGATTTGACGCTTTGCTTGAGTGACGCGATTAAATTGACTCTTAGCAAAATCATACCCACCAACAATTGACTTTATGGCCCCATCATTTGGGTCAAGAGAAACAAATGCACTACTGACTTCTGGAATTTGAGACAGTTGCCATTGGTCTGCTATTTTTTTGACCCGGACAACGGCACCAGGTGTCACTATATCACTGGCAATTTTTGGTGCTTTACCTTGACTGTCGTCGCTGATATAAGGTCTTGCCCACTTTAAACCGTTCCAATTAATTGTGATGACTTCGCCTGAAGCGAGAATAGCGTTAAGTTGTTGCTCTTCAGTTTCAACAACTACCGCGGGCAGTAAGCCTTTAAAAGTCTTGATGCCTGCTAAATGAGCTAATACATTTTCTCGTGCTGGTGGCTCTACGGGTATTTCTGATTGCTTTTGTGGTTCAGCTTGCCATAGTTGAGCTTCTGGGCCACGATAGCCGTGACGTTCGTCATAGCTAACAATGTTCTTTTTAACGGCCTGTTGTGCCGCTAATTGAAGATGTGACGGTACGGTTGTGTAGACATTGAAACCTTTTGAATAAGCTGCTTCTAACCCATATTTTTCAACCATATAAGAGCGAACCATTTCACCTAAATACGGAGCATATAAATCAATTTGCGCACCGTGTCGTTTAGCTGTTGTGGGCGCATTTCTCGCTTCGTCATATTGTTCTTGAGAAATAAATTTTAGATCCAACATCCGGGCCAAAACTAAGTTACGGCGCGCGCGAGAACGTTCTGGTGAGCGAATTGGGTTCAATGCAGATGGTGCCTTTGGCAGACCTGCAATGACAGCCATTTGGGCTAGGGTTAATTCGTGGACTTCCTTGCCGTAATAAACCTGGGCGGCAGCACCAACACCGAATGAACGATGACCAAGGGCAATTTTATTTAAATAAAGTAAAAATATTTCATCCTTGGTTAGTTCTTGTTCTATATTCCAAGCGAGAAACACTTCTTTTATTTTTCGCGTGAATGTCTTCTTTCGAGTTAAAAAGTAATTTCGAGCAACTTGCTGAGTAATGGTACTTGCCCCTTGCTTTTTCTCCCCAGTGACAATTAAGCTGATCGCTGCTCGAGTAATACCAATAGGGTCAATGCCTGGATGTTGATAAAATCTAGAATCTTCAATGGCTAAGAATGCATTTAGCATATCTTGCGGAATTTGGTCTAAAGTTAATGGTATACGTCGCTTTTCACCATATTGAGATATTAACAAGCCATCCTCAGTAAACACTCGAAGTGGAATTTGTAATTCAATTTGTTTTAAGCTTTTTACATCAGGTAAGTCTGGCGAAAGGTATTTATAGAGACCTACCAATGAAACACAGCCGACAATGGTCAGAATGATTGAAGCTTTTAATATCCATTTTATAAATTTCAATGAATTAACCCTAAGTTTTGGAGAGGTGTGCATTTTGTGGCTATTATAAGTGCTATTAAATAAAATCAGTAAGAATATTTTTAATAAT
The DNA here is from genome assembly GCA_002835545.1 of Alteromonadales bacterium alter-6D02. Classification (GTDB taxonomy): domain Bacteria; phylum Pseudomonadota; class Gammaproteobacteria; order Enterobacterales; family Psychrobiaceae; genus Psychrobium. The sequence goes on along the minus strand of PIZK01000006.1, from coordinate 15,794 downwards.
AGTCGACTAATGATTAATATTATCTTAATAAATATAACAATAATGCTGTGTTTAAGTTGAATATTGATTAAAATGTACGTAGGTTGTTATATTACGTTACTTTAATTTTAGATGGATCTATAGATATGTTTGCTAGTTTGATGAAGGCTCAAAACTCTAAACTTATTGGCATGGATATTGGCTCTTACGCAGTAAAGTCGATTCTGTTGAGTAAGTCATCAAACGGTTACAAAGTAGAATCTGTTACTTCTCTTCCATTACCCCAAGGGGCTATCGTTGATAACGCTATCGCTGATGTACAAACTGTGGCATCGGTTATAGGGAAAATTAAAGGAAAACTACCAAAGAATCAAAGCTTGGTTGCTGCAGCCGTTTCTGGTTCAGGCGTTATCAGCAAGACAATTTATATGAACGCAGTTCAGAATGAAGATGAACTTGAGGCTCAAATTGAGATTGAAGCCGAAAATTTGATTCCTTACCCACTTGACGAAGTTAGTCTAGACTTTGAAATTATCCAGCAAAATGAAAATAACCCTGAAAAGATTGATGTATTACTCATTGCTTCACGAACCGAGTTAGTTGAAGCTCGTGTTTCTGCTATTGAAGGTGGCAAGTTACAGGCGAAAGTGATGGATGTTGAAGGTTATGCATTAGGGCGTGCTTTTGAACTTGTGAAACATCAAGTACCAGAGGCTGATGCCGATAAACCGATCGCTTTAGTTGATATCGGGGCGTCTATGTTGACTATGGCGGTGGTACATAACGGTGAAACCATTTTTGTTAAAGAGCAGGCGTTTGGCGGCGATCAATTTACACAATCGATAGTGTCCTATTATGGAATGGACTCTAAGGACGCAGAGTTAGCAAAGGTTAATGATGAGTTGCCGAGAAATTATGTTTTTGAAGTACTTGCACCTTTTCAAACTGCAATGATTCAACAGATTCGTCGCACACTACAAATTTATTCAACATCAAAGAATAGTACTGATGTTGCTCGATTGATTCTTTCTGGTGGTTGTTCTGAAATTGCGGGGATAGATAATGTGTTGAGTGAAGAGCTTAATATTCCAGCCGTGATTGCTCAGCCATTTGTTCAATGTGAAGTTGATAGTTCAATTGATTTTGATCGCTTAAACAAGGAAGGTGCATTGTATATGGTGGCTAGTGGCTTAGCACTGAGGAGTTTTTGTTAATGGTTGCAATTAATCTACTACCATGGCGTGAAGAAGCAAAAAAGCAACGGCAAAACCAATTTAATTTGATGGCTGGAGCGTCTTTGCTTGTAGCTATAGCGATCTCTCTATTAGTGATTTATTTCATTTCCAGTAAAATTACACTACAAGACAGTAAGAACCGTTACCTACAAAGTGAAATTTCATTATTAGATGATAAAATTGTTGAAATAAAGGAGCTCAGACGCGCCAAGGATAGCCTTCGCAAACGCATGGACTTAATTGAGCGCCTCCAGAATACTCGTAACTTATCTACTCACTTATTAGATAGCTTGGCAGCTGTCACTTCATCAGGGGTTTATCTCACCAAGGTTGAACGTAAGGGTAACTCACTGTGGATTGAGGGCCTAACGGAATCGAATAACCACTTAGCGAATATGCTGCGTAATATTGAGAATTCTCAGTGGTATAAAGACCCTTTAGTGCAACAAATAAATACTGAAGATACTTCATTGAGACAGCTTAATGCTTTCTATTTGCGCGTTGACATAAACTCAACGATTGATGAAGGAGGGCAGTAGAATGTCATTCGATCTATCTGAATTTAGAGATGTGGATCTAGACTTAAAATACTCAGGCTCTTGGCCCCAATCGGTTAAAATGGTTGCTATTGCTTTAGTATTTGTTTTAACGCTTTTTGCCTGCTATTTCTTTGTAATAAGTGATTTGTTGGATGATTTAGATCGTGGCTCTGAGCAAGAGAGTAAGCTACGTTACGAATATGAAAACAAACATCGATTAGCGTTTAATTTGGGCGCGTATCAAGAACAAATGATTCAGATGGAAGTGCAGTTAGCACAAATGTTAAAAAAGCTACCTGCGACTCATGAAACTCCAGGTTTACTTGATGATATAACGTTTATTGCTACATCTGCCGGGCTAAAAATCACCCTAATAAAGTGGGGCGATGAGGTAGAAAAGGAGTTTTATACTGAGCTACCTTTACATATCGATGTGACCGGTGATTATCATCAGTTTGGCAAGTTTGTTAGTGAAGTTGCTAAATTGCCACGAATTGTAAGTCTACATGAATTTGCAATCGTCAAAGAGAAACAAGCGGGTATTCAAATAGAGAGTTTGGACTTTAACGTTGTAGCGAAGACTTATCGCTATAAGGGGCAATAATGAAACGATTATTAAGTTTATTATTATTGGCTCCTCTCTTGACTGCGTGTAATGATGATATGACTGAGGTCCAACAATTCGTCGCTGCGGTAAAACAAACGGAAGGAATTGCGATCGAACCAATGCCTGAACCGTTACCATTCAAGCATTTCGAGTATAGTGCAAGTTTCTTGAGGAGCCCTTTTGTAGGACCTCAACAAGAACTGACCTTAGATATCATTTCACAATCGAGAGATTGTTTACAACCAGATATTAATCGTAACAAGTCATTATTAGAAGCCTACGCCCTAGATAGTTTGTCAATGCGAGGCTCCATAGGCTTTGATGGTGAATTATGGGCACTTATTCAAACAAATGATGGTGATGTATATAAAGTGGGAACAGGGCACTATATAGGCCTATTCCATGGACAAATTACTCAAGTTAGTGAGCAACAAATTGAGATAATTGAAATCGTGCCCGATGGATCGGGCTGTTGGGTAGAACGAAATAATTCTCTCGCTTTAAATGTTGAAGAGTAGGCGTACTTATGCGATTAGATATAAATAAAAAATTGCCAAGGAGATTGACAGTGGCATGTAATTTTACGATGAAAAAGTGTTTGATGCTGATATTAGCCTTACCATTTATGGCCAATGCAGCAGAATTGATAGACGTTCGTTATACAGATGTCGCTAATAAGCGAGTTAAGCTTGAGTTTGTCTTTGATGAGAATATCAACGCAAGCAGCACTGATTTCAGTATTGAACCTGCCCAATTAGTGGTGAAATTCCCTGGTGCTAGTAATGCCTTAGAGCTTAATACATTTCCCGATAACGCTGCGGGTATTATATCGATTACGCCAAAGAATATTAATGACGCATTGAATTTAACGATTGCCCTTGAGGAGGTTGTTAAATATGAGCATAGTATAACGGGTGGGAATTACACCTTAATCTTAGGTAAAAACACCCCTGCTACCATCGCTCCTGTCGAAGCTACCGCGGCGATAGCAACGAAAGCAGAACCGACGCCTACCCCTCTGGCCGAACAACAAACAGAGGCTCCTGACAGTAGCTATATTAATAAGATTGATTCACTTGATTTTAGATTAAATGAAGATAAAGCAGGACAGTTAAGAATCACGTTTAATAATGAATCTCTAGCCGCTAACGTTAAGCAAAATGGAAGTCGGATAGAAATTGATCTACTTGGTTCTGAAATCTCTGAAGCCGACCTTTATACGATGGATGTTGTTGATTTTGCGACTCCTGTTAGGAGCTTTGAGACATTTAGAGATGGTGAAGGGGCTAAGGTCATCATTGAAACGATGAAGCCATTCTCATTTGAACATGAACAAATTGGTAGTGAACTTATTTTAACGGTTAAAGAGCCGCCGAAGAAAGTTACTCGTCCAAGTGAAAGAGTGAAGAAAGTTGTCTATAAAGGCAAAGTCATGACGCTAAACTTTCAAAGTGTGGCTGTGAGAACAGCGTTACAAATTATTGCTGACTTCAATAATTTTAACCTAGTCACTGGTGACAGTGTTGATGGTGATGTGACATTAAGACTAGAAGATGTGCCTTGGGATCAAGCCCTTGATATGATTTTGAAGATGCAAGGCTTAGATAAACGAATTGAAGGTAATATATTATTAGTTGCTCCAGCTGAAGAGTTAGCTCTTAGGGAAGCAGCAGAATTAAAAGCAAATCAAGATGTTGAACAACTTGTCCCTGTGTATTCTGAGTATATTCAAATTAACTATGCTAAAGCGAGAGACGTTGCTTTATTACTCGATGGTGGTGAAAGTCAGCTTTTATCTGAGCGTGGCTCTGTGGCGGTTGATGAGCGAACCAATACATTGTTAGTACAAGATACTGCTAAAAAGCTTGATGATGTGCGTCGCTTAATCGAAGTTGTGGATGTGGCGGTGAAGCAAGTTGTGATTGAAGCACGAATTGTGACGGTTAGTGACAATGTCAATGAAGAGTTCGGTATTCGCTGGGGAGTAACAGATACCTTTAGTGATGGCGCTTCTTCGGGGAATTTAACGGGTGCTGGCAGCGCAGGTGGCGGTGTGATCCCTAGTTTAAGTGACCGTTTAAATGTTAACTTACCAGTAGCTGAGCCTGCAGGGACAATTGCTTTTCAAATTGCAAAGCTAGCGGACGGGCTAATTTTAGATTTAGAGCTTTCTGCATTAGAGCGAGAAAACAAGAGTGAAATCATTGCTCGCCCAAGCATTACCACTGCAAACCAAAAGCCTGCATTTATTGAACAAGGTACAGAAATCCCTTATGTTTCTGCTGCTTCAAGTGGTGCGACAACGGTAACCTTTAAACCTGCTGTATTATCGTTACGCGTAACTCCCCATATTACACCTGACGGTCGCGTTATTCTTGATTTGTTGATCACCCAAGATGCACGTGGTGATACGGTTAAAACGGCAATCGGTGAAGCCGTCGCGATCAATACACAAAAAATTGGTACACAGGTATTAGTTAATAACGGGCAAACCGTTGTCTTAGGCGGTATTTATCAACAGCAGTTGATTAATGCGGTAACTAAGGTACCTGTGCTAGGTGACGTACCTCTACTTGGTTGGTTGTTTAGAACACAAAAAGAGTTTACCGAACGCCGTGAGTTACTAATATTTGTTACACCGAGAATATTAAACGATGTTAAGTCGTAGTTTTAGCTAATTGCGATTTACTATTATATAGTTTAAAAAGCTAGAGTTACCGCTAAGGGCTCTAGCTTTTTTTATTGAAACTCTAAAACTTCGACTTGAGCTATTGCCTTTACTGCTCGGTTATTGAGATAATGCTTCGCTAAATTTGCCTTGAAATGATTGCCGAGTACTTTTTTAATGTAAAAATACTGGGTTCGATTTTAGTGGTTGTGAACGCTAAAAAAGGTGCGACACCTTAAAAAGATAAAGGGGTTAGCTCAAGGCTCGAGGGGTAAGGACAAACCTTACTGAAGCTTAATTATATAGATTAGTGATAATGGCTGAAAAAAGAAATATTTATATTGTCGGGCCAATGGGCGCCGGCAAAAGCACAATTGGTAGACAGATTGCACAACAACTTCACTTAGAGTTTTTTGACTCTGATAGCGAAATTGAGCGTCGTACTGGTGCTGAAATTGCTTGGGTATTTGATGTTGAAGGCGAAGATGGTTTTCGCGTACGTGAAGCGGCAGTTATCGAAGATTTAACAGAAAAGCAAGGCGTTGTTTTGGCAACGGGCGGCGGTTCAATCATCACCAAAGATGTTCGTAACAAGCTTTCTGCTCGTGGTTTCGTTGTTTACCTTGAAACGACGATTGAAAAGCAATTAGCGCGCACTCAGCGTGATAAGCGTCGACCGTTATTACAAACTGAGAACCCACGACAAGTATTGGAAGATCTGGCAGCTAAGCGTAATCCTTTATACGAAGAGATTGCTGATTTAACTGTCCGTACTGATGATCAAAGTGCAAAATTGGTTGCTAAAGAAATTATTGAAAAATTAGGTTTTTAATTCTATGAAACAGCTCAATGTACAGTTAGGTGAACGTAGTTACCCAATTTATATTGGCCAACAACTTCTAAGTAATAGTGAATTACTAACACGCCATATTAAGGCTAAAAAAGTCATGGTTATCACTAATACTACTGTTGCTGAATTGTACTTAGAGCAAACTATTAGCAGTTTGACCCAAGCTGATAGAATCGTAGATCAGGTTGTGTTACCTGATGGAGAATCTTATAAAACCTTAGAAACGCTTAACTTAATTTTTGATGGCTTACTTGGCGGTAAGCATGGGCGTGATACCTGTATTGTTGCTTTAGGCGGTGGTGTGATAGGTGACATGGCCGGGTTTGCTGCTGCGTGTTATCAGCGCGGTGTCGCTTTTATCCAGATCCCGACGACATTATTGTCGCAAGTTGATTCTAGTGTTGGTGGTAAAACAGCAGTTAACCACCCCTTAGGTAAAAACATGATAGGTGCTTTTTACCAACCTCATGCTGTATTTATTGATATTGATTGCTTACAAACTTTACCGGCGCAAGAGTTTGCTGCTGGTATGGCTGAGGTGATTAAATATGGAATCATATGGGATAAAACTTTTTTTGAATGGCTTCAAGAAAATAACCGTGCAATCGAAAGTTTAGATACTAGTGCTCTAATTCATATGATTGCACGATGCTGTCAAATTAAAGCTGATGTTGTTGCGCAAGATGAACGTGAGAATGGTGTCAGAGCCCTGTTAAACTTAGGTCATACCTTTGGCCACGCCATTGAATCTGAGCAAGGATACGGTCAGTGGTTACATGGTGAAGCAGTGGCTGCGGGAACCGTAATTGCTGCTAAGACGGCGCTATTATTAGGTCTAATAACAGAACAGGAAAATAAGGATATCAAAGCTATTTTTGAGCAATATAACCTACCTGTTACCAAACCTAAGGGTATGGACTTTGCTTCATTTATTGAGCATATGTCGGTGGATAAAAAAGTCTTGGCAGGGCAGTTGCGCTTTATTCTACCTACATCAATAGGCAGTGCTGAATTGGTTTCTAATATTAGTGACTCTATTCTAAGTTCTGCAATTGAGTCACACTAGTAAAGCTTATCAGTATTATTAACTAATGACGGCTGTATCTCATAGCAAAGTCTCAGCGATGGATGTAACTGTGGAAACGCAGGTGCAGTTGTTATCACGTTTAGAACTTGCGTTTTCAAACTACAGCTTGATGTCTTTTTTGCATGGACCAAGCGGTGTCGGTAAAAGCTATCTTTGTGCGCAATTACAAAATAGCCAGTTAAATTCACAGGTAATACATCTCAATTATAAGTCTGCGGTCTCAGAGGCTGAACTAAAGCAGCAAATAGCTTGTGAGATAGCAACAGACGACTTCTTAGATACCAGCCTTCCTTTATCCCAGATTGTTAATAGTCGAATCAAGTTTCTTGGTCAGTCATTATTAATCGTGATTGATAATGCTCATGAACTAAATCATGGCGCTTTAGGGATGCTATGGCAGTCGGTCAATGAGTTTAACCGTATCGCAGGGCGACGGAATCAATTTAATATATTATTAGTTGGCGATACATCTTGGGCTATGCCATTGTTTAAAGCATTGGATAAGTCAACGGATAGTTTAACATCAGAATTTAATCTATTGCCGTTGAACCAAGAACAAGCGACTGATTTTATGCTAGCTATCCATACGCATTGGTCAGATGAAAAAATAAAAACATTTATTCATAAAATTCCCGAGCAATACTTACTACCTAAGCAGCTAATTTATGCTGAGGAGTCAGTGTTAACTCAATCAAAAACATCGCTACTATTAAAAGGAGTGATTGGTTTTTGTGTGTTTATTTTGATTGCAGTTGCGGTAGGTTACATTGCAATCAATCGCGACGTTGATAATGATAGCTCTCCTACAACAGTGAGCGCAGAAAGTGAGCCTTTAGCTATTGTTGAGACTGAAGACTTGAGCGAGATGGAAGTCGGTGTGGTATCTGCTGGCGGAGAGCTTACTAGTAATATCAAGCCGAACAATGAGCAAAAGCAGTCACTAGATGTCGTGGTTAATGAGTTTGAAGAAGCTAATGTTGCAGTGGAGTTAGCTACTTCTTCCGTGGTTAAAGCAACGGTTCAGCCATCTTCTGATAGTGTTGATTCGACAGTAAATAACCCCGCAACAGAACCCAAGCCCATTGAGGATGCAGAGGAACGTGAGTCGACACAGCAAGTATTTGAAAGTCCTACATTGGTTACTCAGCCAGTAAAAACTGATAACGTCATATTGGGCTCTAATGGCGAAGATCAATTGTCCGTCATTAAACCTAGCTATGCTTTTGATGAACACTATTTATTGTCGTTGTCTGAAGTTAATTTTAGTTTAATGCTAGGAGGCTTCAGCTCAGAGTTGGTTTTGAATCAGGTTGTTTCTGAAATCTCTCGTAAGGAGCTGCTGTATCGATATTATACGGTACGAAATGGCGGCGATTGGTATGTCTTACTATATGGTAATTTTGATTCAATTGGAGCGGCTAGAGAACAACTTAGTGCACTGCCGAGTCACTTAAACAAGTTTTCTCCCTGGGCTAAACCAATAAAGGCTGTACAGCAGGAAATAAGAAAAGTTGAATTGTTTGCGATTAGTGAGAGTAAACCCTGATGAAAATAGACTTAGCCTTATTATTCCTGTTAAGATCTGCGGTTCGAATTAATCCCTTCAGATGTGCTTGTGGCTCATGAGCTCACATATAAGAAGACATAGAGTGATCACAAGTGCCAAATAGCATGCGCTCCGCCTTAAAATGGGCTGGAGGGAAGAAAAAAGTCATTGATGATATTAAATCCGTTTTACCTACAAAAGGTAAGACTCGCTTAATTGAGCCTTTTGTTGGTGGTGGGTCTGTTTTTTTAAATCTAGACTTTGATGAGTATTTCTTAGTAGATATGAATCAAGATCTGATCAACTTGTTCAACCTTATTAAAGCTAACCCACAACAGTTTATTGCTCAAGCCCAGTGCTATTTTAATCAAGAACATAATACACCAGAGCGGTATTACGAATTGAGGAAAGAATTTAACGGGACATCTGATACAGAACTCCGTTCTTTGATTTTCTTATACATGAACCGTCATGGCTATAATGGCTTATGCCGTTATAACAAAAGTGGTGGCTATAATGTGCCATTTGGTCGCTACAAACATCCTTATTTTCCACAAGCTGAGTTAGAGTTTTTTGCGGAAAAAGCAAAAAAGGCAACGTTTGTTCAGGGAGACTTTGAGCTGGCCTTTTCTGAAGCGAAAGCGGGAGATGTGATTTATTGTGATCCACCATATTCACCGATTAATCGTACTTCTAATTTTACCGCTTATGCTGGAAACTCGTTTACTGATGAAGATCAACAGCGACTAGTTGAGTGCGCAGAAAGTGTAAAAGCTCAAGGTATACCAACTTTGATATCTAATCACTATGTTGACTTTACACGTGAACTATATGCAAATGCGGCGAAGAAGAAGCTCTTCCAAGTGCAACGTTCTATTAGCCAAAAAGGCAAGGGACGAGTAAAGGTACAAGAAATCCTAGCGCTATATAAATAGTATGATTAACGGAAAGTAAACTAAAGGTTATTCGTCTTCGCTGCTATGCACTGGTGTGATTAGCTCGAGTAGATCGATAAAGTGAAATTGGCTGGATGAACTACCGGTTAACCAATCAAACCAATCGACGGTATCAGCGACGAGTTGACAGTTGTTATTAGCCGTTGGGTTAGCATATTGCGCTTTACAGCTGTTGAATAGTGACTGCTCATCTAAATAAGAGGTCGAAGCAATACTCGTAAGCATTACTACAGGAACTAATGCGAGTAAGCGTTTTTTGTAACTATTCATACTATTCCCTGTCTTGATTTAAATGATAACTCCTCGATTATAACTAAGTAAACTTTATTTGGCTAGTTATTGTGCGATCTTTGTGGTCTAGTTTTAATAAAAAATGGTAAGGTTCAGTTTAATAAAAACTATAAGAGATTATAAAATGAAAGCAACAGTAGATTGGGTCGCGAACGAAACGTTTATTGGTGAGTCAGGCTCGGGTCATACTATTATTATGGATGGTAATAGCCAAGACTCAAAAGCGCCAAGCCCAATGGAAATGGTATTGATGTCGGTGGGTGGTTGTAGTTCAGTTGATGTTGTTAGTATCTTAAAAAAAGCACGCCAACAAGTTGACGGCGTAAAAGTGGAGCTTTCTGCAGAGCGCCGCGAAGAGGCTCCTCGTTATTTCACGAAGATTCATTTGCACTTTATTGCGACAGGCACTGCAATCAATGAAAAACACTTAGAGCGTGCTGTAGCGTTATCAGCAGATAAATATTGTTCTGTGGCACTGATGCTAGAAAAGGCGGTAGAAATCACTCATAGCTTCGAAGCGGTGGAGGCTTAGTCTAATTTAAATGCTTTGCCGACAAGGATGTCGGTACTTAGGTTCTGTTTGGAACTAAGAGCCTGTGCTTTAATCTGTTTATCTTCGGTACAAATTTCTTCGCTTAATTAACGGAGCAGATATAAAGAGAGTAGATTGACTTTAATAGTAACACTGTAGATTTTTGTTTGGTGTATAGATAATAAAAAGAAGTGGTCGGTGATAGAGGATTCGAACCTCTGACCCTCTGGTCCCAAACCAGATGCGCTACCAGGCTGCGCTAATCACCGACATATTTTGTTTAACCAATTGAGTGTTGGTTAAGTGAGAAAAAAATGGGGTGACTAATGGGGCTCGAACCCACGACAACCGGAATCACAATCCGGGGCTCTACCAACTGAGCTATAGTCACCACTAATTTTTCTTGAATCCCTAAACACGACTGGCGCGCCCAGGAGGATTCGAACCCCCGGCCTCACCCTCCGGAGGGGTACGCTCTATCCAGCTGAGCTATGGGCGCAATCCATATTGCGGGGCATATAGTAAGGATATTATTTTCTTACGTCTAGCAAAAATTTAAAAAAAATGATCATTTGTCTGAATTATGGGCAAAAAAGCGTATTTTAGTCTAGTAAATCAATAAAACGGCGATAGTTTTGGTTTTCATCTATAGAGATCTGTTTATAATGTGCAAAAAATATTTCTATAATTACTAGTCAGGGGTTTTACACATGAAAGCAGGTGTATCTAAATTAGTTTTAGGCGTTACCGCTGCATTAACTTTATCAGTTGGTGTAAGCGCATCGGATTTATCAGAAGATGCAATTAAAAAGCGCATTGCCCCTATTGGCAATGTTTACTTGGCCGGTGCTGAACCAGCTAAGCCTGAAGTACCAGCGGGACCTCGTTCGGGTAAAGATGTTTATCAAACAACATGTTTCGGTTGTCATGGCACAGGCGCTGCTGGCGCACCTAAAAAAGGTGATGCTGATGCTTGGGCTCCTCGTCTAGCTCAAGGTGAAGCTAAATTATTTGCTCACGCTTGGGATGGTTTCAATGCAATGCCTCCAAAAGGTACTTGTATGAACTGTTCGAAAGAAGAGCTACAAGCAGCAATTGACTTTATGGTTGAAGGTTTATAATTTCAGCTAAGTAAGTTTTTAATAAAAAAGGCCAGCTTACATTTTGTAAGCTGGCCTTTTTTGATGCTAGATATTCAGTTCGTTATTTTAGCATGTCACGCAAATTTGCAATGGCTGAGGTTGCGGTCTTTTTACGTTGCTCTGCTGTTTTGGGTGGCTGTCGACGTTCCCACTCAATATCATCTTGAGGTAATTCATCTAAAAAGCGACTTGCTTGAGGTTTAAAGACTTCACCATACTGGCGACGCTCTTTTGCTTGGGTGAAAATAAGTTCGCGTTGTGCTCGGGTGATCCCTACATAAGCTAAACGGCGTTCCTCTTCGATATTATCTTCATCAATACTGGTTTGATGTGGCAGCAACCCTTCTTCCATCCCAACCATAAATACAATCGGAAATTCTAATCCTTTTGATGCGTGAAGCGTCATCAGTTGCACTTGGTCTGCTTGCTCTTCTTCCTCGCCACGTTCCATCATATCGCGCAACGTTAAACGAGTAACGACCTCTGGAAGTGTCATTGCTTCATCTAAGTCATCACCATCGAGCATGCCACTAACCCAGGTAAATAACTGACTGACGTTTTTCATTCGCATTTCTGCAGCTTTAGGGCTTGGACTTGTCTCGTAAAGCCAATCTTCGTAATTAATGTCTCGGATAATCTGACGAACTGCCTCTAAGGGGTCGCCACGCCTTGATTGATCATCTAACTCGACTAACCAACGAGTAAACTGACGTAGTGTATGCAGCTTTTCCCCTTGCAGCGTTTGTTCAAGGCCCAGCTCAAAACTAGCGGCGAATAAACTTTGCTGGCGCATGTTGGCGTAGTTACCTAGTTTTTCTAGTGTCGCTGGTCCAATGCCACGCTTTGGCACATTAACGACACGTAAAAATGATGTGTCGTCATCTGGGTTGACTAACAATTTGAGGTAAGCCATGACATCCTTTATTTCACTACGAGAGAAAAAAGACGTTCCACCACTTATTTTATAGGGAATGCGGTTGGTCATTAATGCTTTTTCAAATATACGAGACTGGAAATTACCGCGATATAAAATAGCAAACTCACTATAAGCCGTTTTATTCATGAATTTATGACGAATAATTTCAGCAACAACACGCTCAGCTTCATGCTCTTCATTTTTGCCATACATGACTCTGAGCATTGCACCATCACCGAGTTGACTAAACAGCGCTTTGTCGTAAACGTGCGGATTATTCGCAATGAGAATATTGGCACTACGAAGTATGCGGCTACTAGAGCGGTAATTTTGCTCCAGCTTTATTAGCTTTAAACTAGGGAAGTCTGTTTTTAACAGAACTAAGTTTTGTGGCTTTGCACCACGCCATGAGTAAATGGATTGATCGTCATCGCCAACAACTGTGAAACGCCCACGAGTGCCTGTTAACAATTTAACTAACTCATATTGGCTGGTATTAGTATCTTGATATTCATCGACCAATAAATAGTGAAAACGATTTTGCCAGCGTTCTCGTGCGTCTTTGTTATTCAGTAATAATAACGTTGGCACCATAATCAGGTCATCAAAATCGAGGGCATTGTAGGCGGTTAACTGTTGCTGATAACGTTGATAGAGCTGCGCCAGTAATACTTCTTTCCCTGATTGTGCTTGTGCAATTGCTTGTTCAGGCGTGATCAAATCATTTTTACAGTTTGAAATCATGTTCTGTAATAGATTGAGTTGATCTTTATCTTCATCGAGCTCTTTTTCAGTCAGTTCCTTTAATAGACTTAAGGTGTCTTGGCCATCAAACAAGGTAAAACCCGGTTTAATACCTAACGTTTTATATTCCTTCTTGATGATCGTCAGACCTAGGGTGTGGAATGTCGAGACCGTTAGCCCCCGAGTTTCTTTACTGCCTAAATCTTGACTTAAACGCTCTTTCATCTCTCGAGCTGCTTTATTGGTGAAAGTAACCGCGGCAATATTTCGTGGCTTATAACCACAAGTTTGCACTAAATAAGCGATTTTATTAATGATTACTCGTGTTTTACCACTGCCTGCACCAGCGAGAACTAAGCAAGGTCCATCAATATAATGAACTGCATCGTTTTGCTGTGGATTTAATTTCATAAGTTACTCGTCATACATAAGCTGATTTCGGTGTCTAAGTTATGAAAACTTTGACTGGTAGATTTTACCTGAATTTGGGTACAATAGGGCTAAATATAAGGAGCAATTTAATGATCAACCCAAAAAAATTAGAAGATATAGCGCAACAAGTTGCGGGGGCACTGCCGCCGGGTTTAAAAAATATTGCTGATGAGTTTGAAAATAAAACGAAACAAATCTTACAAGCACAGGTGTCAAAACTAGACGTAGTATCACGTGAAGAATTTGAAGTACAAACCCAAGTACTATTAAAAACACGTGAAAAACTCGTGTTACTTGAACAGCAGGTCGCAGAGTTAATTAAACAACAAGCTAGCCAACAAGAAACAGCTGATAAACAACAGTAAAAGGAATTGAGTGATGGATAAGTATTTAGTAATTGGTAACCCGATTGAACATAGCAAGTCCCCATTTATCCATCAGCAATTTGCGCAAGCTAGCAACCAGGTCATTAGCTATGGTAAAAAAAAGCTAGAGCTGGAAGAATTTGCTTCATTTATTAAAATGTTTCAACGTGACGGTGGTAAAGGTTGCAATATCACTGTGCCATTTAAAGAGGTCGCATTTAAGCTCGCCGATGAACTGTCAGACCGTGCTAAAGCTGCTGGTGCAGTGAATACACTGATCTTAAATGAAGACGGTTCTATAATAGGGGATAATACCGATGGTCAGGGCTTAGTTGGTGATTTACAAAATCATCAAGTTGAAATCACTAATCAACGTATTTTGATTATTGGTGCCGGCGGTGCCGCACGAGGCTGTATTTTACCATTAGCTAAATTAAAGCCCAAAGAAATAGTTATTTGTAATCGCACAGTAGAAAAAGCACAGCAGATAGTGACCGATCTTGACTCTCATATCGACATTCCATTATCCAGTTGTGCTTTATCTGATGTTTCCGGAACATTTGATGTGATTATTAATTCAACTTCGGCAAGTTTGTCTAATCACTTACCTGCAATATGCAGTGAGGTTATCGGTTCTGCTAAGTGTTGTTATGATATGGCGTATGGTGATAGTGAAACGTGCTTTATGATATGGGCGAAAGACCTTGGTGTTAAACAAACGATAGATGGGCTTGGTATGTTAGTTGGGCAAGCGGCAGAAAGCTTTCGTTTATGGCGAAATGTAACGCCAGCGACGGAAGACATACTGCAAACGATAAGATCACAACTATAGGCTGAAAATAAATGAATCAAGCAATTATATTCAATGATGACATACATTGGTGTAAGGATAGACAGAGTATTGTGTTAACGGCTCAATATAGTGGTTGCTTAATTACTTGTGTTTTAAGCTCTGACTATTTAACAAAGTTTGTATCGTTGGGCACCGTTATCGAGTCATTGTTACCACAGCAATTAGTTAAATTGACAAGTGACAACCAGTTTGATGTTGAAGAAGACGCCCAAATAGCTTTAGAGGATGAGCGCCTATCTGATAATAACGAGTTATTGTTGACTCTCCTCGACTAGTCTACTTACTATTAAATTGTGCTTCATTTAGGTAGTCATTTTTAGTAATGACATAATTATCAGCTGATTGCTTCAAAAACGCTGACTCTGCTAAAGTTAACTTCCGTGCCTTACGCATTGGGTTACCGACATAAAGGTAACCAGACTCTAAACGTTTATTGGGTGGCACTAATGTTCCTGCACCAATAAAGACATCATCTTCAACAACGACACCATCCATAATAATTGTTCCCATGCCAACTAAGATTCTTGAACCCAGTTCACAACCATGAAGCATGACTTTATGACCAAGCGTTACGTCGTCACCAATTATAAGTGGATTACCTTTGGGGTTGTACTCACTTGCGCGAGTTACATGTAACACACTACCGTCTTGAATATTGGTGCGGTGGCCAATGCGAATAGTGTTTACATCACCTCTAATGGCAACAAATGGCCAAACACTACAATCATCACCGAGCTGGACATCACCACAAACAACGGCGGTAGGATCGACATAATTACTATTACCTAGTGTTGGAAAGATACCTTTAAAAGAGGTTAACTGCTGAGTCATGATGACTTCCTTTTATATATAGAGGGTAATTGAACTAATAATAATGGAATTATGGGTAAATATCTTGCAGTTCGTGTGCTATTTGAACAGTTAAAATAAATAATCAAAAAAGCCCTTGCCATGTGTCAGAAGATCCCTATAATGCGCATCCACTGACACGGGGAAGCAACTGCGAGAGCGCTAAGACACTAAGAGTCGAAGTAACTTGAAAGGCACTAGCA
>PIZK01000005.1 GCA_002835545.1 Alteromonadales bacterium alter-6D02 | reverse complement strand
TCGCCAAGTACGGTACCGTCTACTGGAACAGTGACCGTACCGCCGTTCGGGCCAGTGATCACAAGCTCTTCAATGCTCGCGCCCGGCTCAATCACTAAACCAAGGTCCGTTTCATCAACCTCATCCTGATTAATAAAACCATCCTCTGCACCACCCACAGTAATAGTATTTGTGCCATCACCAACAAAAGGAGCTGTCGTATCCAATGTTTGATTAGCTAATGCAGAAACTACCACACTGTTAACGTCTTCAACTGAGGCATCAACTCTAATTTGACCATCTGACAAATTATTCAAATCAACATTATCAATCTGATAACTACCATCAGAGCCAACAATCACATTGTCCACAGTAACAGTATTATCATTCACATCTGTCACTGTGATATTAAGAACACTACCCGGCAATACTCCTTCAGCAGTACCAGTAATTGTTGAGGTTGCATTTTGATTATTAATTGTAAAATCAACTTCTAAACTAGACTCGATGGTTTGATCTAAAATAATTTCATCACGAGAGGCTTGTTGATCTAATAGTGCCGTATCACTTTCAAATGTATTAGTATCAAAACCTGCTTGAGCGATAGTTTCCTGAGCGCTTCGTTCAATAGAAACAAAAGACGTACCGCCGTCATTTTGAGAATTACCTGCAGCAGTTGCAGGAAGGTCGCTAATATCTCCACCAGCCTCAATTAATGCTTGAATGGCAGCGATGTCATCAGTAATTGACTCTTCTGAACCCGCTTCATTTAATTGAGCAAAAAGGTTTGCAGCGTTTTCACTTGAGAGCTCACCTTGCTCTTGAGCATTTTTGCTATCTAAAACATCAAAACTGCCATCCGCATACTGCACATTGACGACACCACTATCAGAAAAAAACACAACCTCACCAGCAATAATTTGATCACCCGCTTGTAATACCATTTCCTTATTTGCGGTATAAAGCTTAGCGTCACCAGAGACTTTAAGAACTTGAGCATTTTGCTTAGAGATAATAGTTTTCATTTACAATACCTTTATGTTGGTAAATCCATTTATGTAAGTGTTTAGTTGTAGTCTGGATAAAGAAAATAAAACACTTAAAAGTCAATAATTTGCTATGAATTTATTTAGTAATTCAAATTTTTAATATTGTATATATTTTTCGCGTTTTATGCAATTTTAGCTGTTATGAATCGACGACTTATAAGCCAATCAAGTCATTAAATGTGCAGTTGGTCAAAAGACTAAAATTGAATACTTTGGAAAGGAGGTTGATCTAATGCGACCAACATTTCTCTCGTTAAAACGTTGGTCTCAGGGTAAAGGTTTGTGTTTGAGTAGAGTTATTTAAACAGGTCTGCTGTCACTTGCTTGCATTAATAAGTTTCTAGATTCATCTAAAAATTGTTGGGAATAATCGCCAAACCAATTAGACACTTGATTAAAGTTTTCTATAAAGCCAGTCCTATCATCATTATTCAACAGTTGGCTAGCTTGTTCAAAGTGACTCAAGTAACGCGAAAACATTTCTTTATTTTTACTCGAAGAGAAAATAATATCCGCATATAATTCAGGACTTTGCGCGAACAATCTACCTACCATAGCCAACTCTAAACGATAAATAGGCGAGCTGAACTCCAAAAGTGTTGATAACTCGGGGTTTTCCGCCGCTAAATGCTGTCCATAAACAAAGGTAGTAAAATGGCGCATTCCCTGAACCAAGGTCATTGCTTGATCATGCTCTTGTGGGTCAGCTTGTGTTAACTTAGCTCCCCAAATTGACATTTGTTCAAGTAGCCATTGATACTTTTCAGGATACCGTCCATCACAATAAATAATAACTTGTTTAGCTAAGCTCACAATATCAGGACCAAACATTGGATGAAGACCTAAAACAGGCCCAGAGTGAACCGCCAACATTGCCTCTAGTGGCTTCTGCTTAACCGACGTTAAGTCGACTAAAATACAGTCCTCATCAAGATGACTCAGTTCACTGATGATATCAGTCGTTAAATTAATTGGAACCGAAACAATAACTAAGCCTGCACCATCAAGTATCTCTTTAGCATTATCCCAATCATCTTTATCGAGAACTTCAACATGATAAGACGACAGAGTCAGCATTCTTTCAAACACCCGACCAAGCTTTCCTTGACCACCGATAATAACCGCTTTTTTCAACTCTGAATTTAAGCGCTTAAAACCGGTATCTTTTTCTCTATGGTATGACTCACGCATTAGCCGCCGGAGTATGTCTTCAATAAGATCACCACCAATTCCAGCAACATCAGCTTCAGCACGGCGCTTAGCTAGCATTTTAGCTTCTCGCTCAGGTGCATAAATAGGCACTCCAGCTGCGCTTTTAACTTCACCGACTTCAGCGACTAAAGATAGTCTCTGAACAATTAACTCTATTAGCTTGCCATCAACAACATCAATCTTATCACGTAGCTCATCCAATGCTTCACACGACAACTCAGCCATGGAGCCCTCCTAATTTATGTAGATATCGTTCGTTTTTTTAATGCAGAGCGAACTTTTTCTGCACCGTGAATCAAGAGTTGCTCTGTATCAGCCCAGTTGATGCATGCATCAGTTACTGAAACACCATATCGCAACTGCTCTTTTGGTAACGAGCTAGATTGGTTACCTTCTTCTAAGTGACTCTCGAGCATGATCCCCATAATGGAGCTGTTACCTTGATTTATTTGGTCAAATATATCATCCGCAACTAGTGGTTGTCTGCGATGATCTTTATTTGAATTACCATGGCTACAATCTACCACTAATTTAGGTACTAAGCCTTCGCCTTGAATTTGCGATTCTATTTCAGTAATAAGATCCGATTGATAGTTTGGGGATTTTCCTCCCCGAAGTATGATATGACCATCAGGATTGCCTTGAGTTTGCATCAACGCTACTTGCCCTTGAGGGTTTATCCCCATGAAACGATGTGAATGAGCTGCAGACTCTAGAGCATTAATCGCAACATTAAGTTTTCCGTCAGTACCATTTTTAAAGCCAACAGGCATCGATAGACCGCTCGCCATCTCACGATGGGTCTGTGATTCTGTTGTTCTAGCTCCAATTGCAGCCCAGCTAAATAATTCTGACAAATATTGTGGACTGATAGGGTCAAGTGCTTCTGTTGCCACTGGCAACTCGAGCTCAGCTAACCATAACAGTAGCTCTCGACCTTGCTTTAAACCCTTTTCTACTTCAAAAGAGCCATCCATATCCGGGTCATTTAACAAACCTTTCCACCCTACGGTAGTACGTGGCTTTTCAAAATAAATACGCATCACCAAATACATATCATCTTTAAGTTCTTCATGAAGTTTTTTGAGCTTAAGGGCGTATTCTTTAGCACTCTCAATATCATGAATAGAGCAAGGGCCTGTGACAACAAGTAAACGCTTGTCTTTACCATGAATAATATTAGCAATAGTTTCACGAGCTTGTGAAATATATGACTGAGCACCTTCGTTTAAAGGCATCAATTCTTTCAACTGAGCCGGTGTAATTAATACTTTCTCTGAAGAGATATGCTTATTGTCAATTTTTCCACTATTCATCTCTAATCCTCTGCCTTTAGTCATACAAATCAAGATTGCTCTGTTGAGCTGATAGAGTATTTGTACCATCAAAAAATAAACAATGCAACATTTCGATTAAGAAGGACAAATAATTAGATTAAGTTTGCGGTACTGCTATTTTATCGCCTCATTAGTAATTTTTGCGTCTAAACTTTAGACATACTCTTAAGTCATGATTGAATCACCATCAACAGCGGCTGACCAAACATCAAAGAAAGGGATTTATTTACAATGTTCAAAGTCCAATCCGTCACTTCAGTTCTTAAATTACTCGCGCTCTTAATCGTATTATTTATTCTAATTCATCAATGCTGGCTCATTATCAATAACAGTAAAATACATGTAATTGGTACTTCAACCGCGAGGTTAGGCTCTGTGCAAGCAGTAACCTTTCAACTTAACAGTGATTTAGTACAATTAAGAGAATCCCTTGAAAATAAACGTCTCGATATTGCTTACCAATTGATAGATTCAAAAACTCAGCAACATAAAGCTTGGCTAAAAACTCTTATACGTGGATTGAATAGCCAAGATAGTTTAGTTGAATTTAGTGAACAATATTTAATGTATATCAAAGAATTAAAAGATGGAAAAATTGAAACCTCTTTCGGTACAAGGCGATTACTTTTAGACCTTCTCACGACTCATACTCAAAGAGACCATAACCTAGTAACGCTCACTCAAAAGCACACTGCAAATAATTTACTCGAACTAAAACAACACTTAAAGTGGGAAAAAGTTAACCTTATCATTCAGCTACTTGCTCTTTGCTGCTTCTGTATCATTATTACGGCGCTATTGGTAAAACAACGAAAAAAAATGCAACGCGCAGAGCGCTTATCACTATTTTTTTTAAATCACCCCAATATACTACTACGACTCTCTCCAACGGGAAATATCCGTTATTACAATCATCAAGCTAGTAAATTCATGAAGCTAAATGGCATTTCAAAGTTCAAGCTACTACCAGAAGCTATCAATTCAAAAATGGCAAAAGTGCTCAAACAACCAGGAAAAACAATCCGTTTTCCACATCAAATAGGGGAAACAAAACTCTACTGTGACTTCAGGCTATCTCCGGAGTCAGGGCAAGTGTTTGTCATGTTAAATATACAGCGTAACGAGGTGATTAATGCGCACATTGAAGCTGAAGAAGGCCTAACATTAACGGGCTAAAGCCGTTTACCTAGAGCCTTCGGCGCTCGAGACTCCCCAACAAAGCCGGCCAAAACAATTAATGTTAGCAAATAAGGAGTCACTTCAATTAATTGCATCGGTATAGGCCAACCAAATGCAAAGATATCAACCCCTTGCAAGCGAATAGCCAATGCCTCTAAAAAGCCAAAGAATAGACATGAGAAAAGCACACCAATTGGATGCCATTTACCAAAGATTAACGCTGCTAATGCAATAAACCCTTTACCTACCGTCATATTTTCAACAAAACCTGCACCGTGGCCAATAGATAAATAAGCGCCTGCCACACCACATATTGCGCCACCAGCCAAAATAGAACCATATCGGATGCTATCCACTGAGACACCAGAGCGCTTTAACGCAACAGGGTTTTCGCCTGCGGCATGCACTCGCTTTCCTAACGGCGAAAACTTAAAGAACAACCAAATCAGCACCGCGAGCAATACTGCAATATAAATTAAAATATTCTGCCCATTGAGCAGCTGTTTATAAGCTAATAATGCAGCCTCTTCCTGACTTGGATAAATCAGGGGGAGGAAATTCACTTGAGGTAAACGCTCAACCGAATCCAGGATAGGGGTCATGCCCCCTAATGAAAATAACCGATGGGCAAGAATTGAAGACAACGCTAATGCCAACATATTAATAGCAATGCCAGAAACAACTTGATCACCTTTATGTGTGATACATGAAAAAGCATGTAATAGCGCTAAAGACATTCCTGCGAACATGGCGACTGCTAGACCTTGCCAAGGTGAGCCTGTTGTTGCACTCCATGAAGCTGCCGCGAAAGCACCAAAAAGCATTTTACCTTCCAGTCCAATATCGATAATTCCCGCACGTTCACTTAATAGCCCAGCTAAAGCAGCAAAGAGCAACGGAGTTGCTAAGCGAAAGCTAGCATCAAACAGTAAAATAACATCCAATAAACTATTCAAACGCCTTACCTCTGCTCAGCTAAGTGGTGCTTGTGCACACCAACCTTAAAAACACGCATTAGCGTAGGTTTAAGCATTTTTTCTAACGCACCGCAAAAGAGCACAATCAAACCTTGGATTAACAAAATAATATCATTACCAACACTATCTACAGAAAACGCTAACTCCGATCCCCCTTGATATATAACGCCAAACAAAATACTCGCCGCAATAATCCCTAAAGGGCTGCTCCGTCCCATCAATGCCACCGCTATTCCGGCAAAGCCAAACCCTGAAACAAATTCAGCATGTAACTGGTGACTATTCCCTAATAATTCATTTAGCCCAATAAAGCCTACAAGCATGCCCGATAACATCATAGTAATAATAATAATCTTCTTTTCGTTAACTCCAGCGAAGAGAGCAGCCTTCATATTTTGCCCCACAAGTCGAGTTTCATAGCCCAACCGACTGTGCCACAAATAGACATGAACAATTAGACAGCAGATTAACGCCCAAAACAGCGAAATATTAAGTGGATTTCGCTCAATCGTAATGCCGAACCACTGCGCCATCACATCAAGCGTTGGCAACCAATATGCCTGAGGGAAAACCTCACTCACCGCAGCCATTTGCACAGAAGATTTCATCGGCCCCGTTAATAAATACACCACCAACGCTGCTGCAAGTAAATTGAATAGAATAGTCGTAATTACAACGTGAGAGCCTCGATAAGCATTTAACCAACCTGGGATAAAGGCCCACGCGGCTCCAAACAATGCACTGAGCATGACAGCTAAAACAAACAGGCTACCAAATGACCAGCCATCAAGGGATAAACAAGCAACAGTAATCCCCACTCCCCCTAATGTCGCTTGTCCTTCACCACCGATATTGAATAGTCCAGCATGCCAGGCGAGTGCAACGCCCAAGCCAGAGAAAATAAAATTTGTTGCATAAAATAAAGTATAAGCAATCCCTTCTGGCTGACCTAATGCCCCAAAGAACATCACTTCTATCCCATTTATAATATCGATACCTATTAGCCATAAGACAACGACACACGCAAGCAAAGCTAAGCAAATATTCACCAACGGTAATAATAGGGAGTTAAACCACCAAGGTTCAACCTTAACTACCCCGTGACGAACAAGGGATCTCTTTGACTTAACCATTGGCTAACAACAACCCTAACGATGTTTTGTTAATACTTTGAGTATCTACTTGAGCGGTTACCTTCCCCTGAGAAATAACGACAATCTTATCGGACAAGCTAATCACTTCATCTAAGTCATTCGAGCACACCAAAATACAGCAACCTTCGTCACGAAGTTTAAACAGCGCCTTATAAATCATTTCCACCCCAGAAATATCAACCCCTTGAGTTGGCTGATCGAGTAATAGCACTTGAGGTGAGCGAGACGTTTCCTTAGCTAATACCATCTTTTGCTTATTACCTGCTGAGAATAAGCTAGTTTGCATTTGAGGAGCCATTGGCTTGATCTGCCACTGCTGCATCAGCTTATAGCAGTCATCATTTAAGTCACGCTTGTTAAACAAACCAAGCCAACCTGAATATTCACGCTGATATCCTAAAAAAGAGCTTTCCACCATGGTCATCGAATCAACTAAATTAAGCCCTAACCCTGGATTGGCAATAAACCCTCCCCCAAGTTTTCGCATTCTCTTTATATTGAACCCTGAATTAGCAGAGTTTTTATTACCCAAAAAAACTAATTCACCTTGGTTAAATGCTTTATAACCGGCAATTACGCTTAATAATAACTCTTGTCCCGCCCCATTTAACCCAGCGATTGCAACAATTTCACCAGCATAAAATGTTAAATCAATACTATCAAGCAAGGGGAAGCCTCGAGCTTTTCTTCCCGATGAAACACTATCAACAGTTAATTTTTTTACCTCAATCGCTGTCGTATTGTTTACCCCATGACGCGGTAAGTTTTGATGAGGTAAGATAACTTCACGCCCAACCATCAATTTAGTCACATGAGCTAAAGAAACTTTTTTGGGCTCAATAGTCTCGGTTATCTGTCCTGACTTTAATAGAGAAATAACATCACATAGCAAATGAAGAGAAGCTAATTTGTGAGACACAATCAAAACAGAGATACCTTGCATCTTTAGCATTGTCAGTAAATTCGCTAAATAAGACTCTTGTTCTTGTGACAATAACGCCATCGGCTCATCCAGCACCAGTACTCTGACTCCCCGATAAAGTGAGCGCAGGACATCAACAAGCTGCCGCTCACTAAAGTTTAATTCATTAATTAATGTATCCAACGAGAAAGGAAAGCCAAACTCTCGTCTCAGCTGCTCCAGTTGCTTACTCGCTTGTTGGCTATTTTGATAAAAAACAGAGGTAACGGGGTCACCCAAAATAATATTATCTAAAACCGAAGCATCCTCTAACCAACTCACATGCTGATGCAACATACCCACACCATGGGTGATTGCTTGCTGTGGATTAATAATATCCACTTTAGCACCGTCAACGTAAACTTGCCCTTCATCAGCCTTAATTAAACCGTAAGCAATTTGTAGTAATGTTGACTTACCCGCACCATTCTCTCCAATCAAGCCATGTATTGACCCCGGAGCCACTGTTAATGTTGCATTAGTTAATACATTGACATGTTGATAGCTTTTACTAATGTTTCGTAGTTCTAGCGCAAAAGCCAACATTTACTGACCTCCAGAAATAGCACATTCATTCAGTAACGAAAGTCGCTCTAATTCATGGTTAATAATTAGCGCTTTCTCTTTATTTATAATGCGCTCGAACTCTTCGGTGTAAACGTCTTGATTATATTTATCTTTAGCCAAGTCGACCCAATTACTTTCTAACCCATATTGGAACACACCGGGTTGCCATGTTCCCTGATAAAAACTCATTACATTTTTAAATACAGCTCTACCGACCCGCTTAACCATTGAAGTAAGTATGATTCCTGGTTGCAATATGTTTTGATTTGAATCAACACCAATCGCATTTATTTGATAGTCCTTCGCAGCTTGAAACACACCCAAGCCAGAACCACCAGCGGCCGAGAAAATCACATCGGCCTGTTGCTCTATTTGATATATAGCCAACTCGAGCCCTTTACTTGGGTCATTCCACGCGTGCAACGTGGACCCTAAATAGTTTTTTAAAATCTTAATATCCGAATTAACAGATTGTGCGCCAAGTTCATAACCACAACTAAACTTATCAATAAGCGGAATATCCATACCACCAATAAAGCCGATAATACCGCTATGGCTTTTTAGTGCTGCAAGCTTTCCTGCAAGATAAGCCCCCTGCTCCTCTTTAAATAGAATGGATTGCACATTCGGAGCTTCGACCACACTATCAATAATAATAAAAGATACTTGAGGATAAAGATTTGCAGCACGCGCTATAGCTGGTGCTGTTGCATAACCGACCCCAACAATGGGGTTGTAGCCTCTGGCAGCCAGCTTCAAAATACCTTTCTCTATCTGAACACTATTTGCAGGCTCAAACTCTTTCACTTCCACGCCGTGCACTTTAAGTTTAATCACTCCATTATCAAAGACGGCTTGATTAAACGAATGATCAAACTTACTCGGACGATCATAAACCACGGCAGCTTTGCGCGTAGCATTGCGCTCTACAGCAACTGCAGTTGAAAAATACATTAATATCATTGATAAGATAAGCACACTAATTTTATAAAACACTGGCTTCCTATTTAATTGTCGCACTCAAGATCATACCTAGAAATGTTATTGATGCGCTGGCATCCCTCGTTCAACCGCTTTTAACATCCGCAACGTTTTACGGTTAATCGAGTTTGTTTTTTCTTGCTGCTGCGCTATGGCCCAGTCAATATGCTCTTGAACCAGCTCACTCACCTCTTCACGTTTATCTTTGAGCGCTTGAACGATGGCTTCTTCATAGGGTGCATTACCCAAAGCTACAGCAATATTACGTAGCCAGCGTTCATGGCCAATGCGTCTTATCGGGGAGCCTTCTGTGCGCTTTAAAAATGTAGCCTCGTCCCAAGAAAAAAGACTTAATAATTGTGGGGAGTGCAAATCTTTACGGGGTTTAAAGTCATCTTCACTACTTGCTTGAGCAAACTTATTCCATGGACAAATAAGCTGGCAATCATCACAACCATAAATACGATTACCCATCGCTTTACGGAACTCTACTGGGATCTCACCAAATTTCTCAATGGTGATATAGGACAGGCAGCGCCTGCCATCAACGACATAGGGTTCTACAATTGCTTGTGTTGGGCAAATCGTGATACAAGCAACGCAACTACCACATTGCTCTTTGACCGGTTCAGATACAGGTAGCGGAATACTAACTAATAATTCACCAAGGAAAAAAAAGGAACCAACATCTTGATTCAGGATCAAAGTGTGCTTTCCGACCCAACCCAAGCCGGCCTTTTCAGCTAATGGGCGCTCTAAAATGGGGGCAGAGTCAACAAACGGGCGAGCAATTAAGCCCTCAACCTGGGTCTCGATTTTCTGCTGTAATTTTTTCAAGCGATTTCGCATTATTTTGTGATAGTCACGGCCAGTTGCATATCGGCTGATATAAGCGTTGGTCGGCTCTTTCATTGTTGAAACAATCAATGCATCTGGAGGTAAATAATCTAAACGGACGCTGATCACCCGTAAGGTCCCGGGTAGTAGTTCATTAGGCCGAGCACGCATCATGCCGTGACGAGCCATATATTCCATCCCCCCATGATAGCCATTATCTAGCCATTGCTGAAATGCCGCTTCATGTTGTGATAAATCCGTGTCGCATATACCAAAGCCGGTAAAACCCAAGTCAATGGCCCACTGCTCTATTTGCTGCGCGAGTTGTTGATAGCAAATTGATTCGTTCACGTTAAAGTCCACTAAATAATCTAGGAATACTTTATCACTTAACCACTCAAATAGCAGCTAACGAATCATTGCTAAGCTAAGGAAGAAAACTAGCCTTACACCAATGCGTAAGGCGATATAAGAGCATTAATGTTGGTGAGCATTTGTTGTCGATTTCTCATGCTTCATATGCTGATGAGACATACTTGGAGCTTTTTGGTTACCTTTTTTGATTTTAACCAACGTTTTTAATGAATAACCATCTGAAAAATTCAATGTTACAGGAAACGATTTTCCTGCAATCAGCGGCTTTTTAAGGCCCATTAGCATCAGATGATAACCGCCCGGCTTGAACGTTACCGCCCCTTTAGGCTTAATCTCTAAGCTATCAACATGTTGCATACTAACGCTGCCATTGCTTTCAACACTTTGATGTAACATAACTGACTTTGCAATTGGGCTCGACGCACTAACTAAGGTACTCGTTTGTTTTCCGTTGTTATGTAACATCAGGTAAGCAGCACCATTCATTGCTACAGGCGGCAAGGCTCTAGCCCATGCCATGTGAACCATAATGCCCTGATTCTTTTGGTGTTGGTGTTTTTTGCTATCGCCACTATGATTATGAGCAGCCACATCCATTGAGTAAGTTAAGCTCATTGTTACTACTGCTGCCATGGCAACAGATAATTTTTTTAATCCTGTCATTGTCATTGATAGACCCATCTCTTGAAAATAATTCATTGCTCACCCCAGCTAAATCGATAAGCACTAATTGCAATGCAACAGCTAGTAATCAATAGCAAGGTAAAAATATTAGGCAGTAACGTGGTTAAGTTAGCGCTCTCTAACATAATATCACGTAAACCGCTAACTAAGTGTGTTAAAGGCAGTAACTGTGCGAGTGTTTGTAAAGCAGGGTGAGCATTATCAATTGAAAACCACACCCCAGATAAAAACATCATCGGCCATGAAACTAAGTTCAATATACCACCAGCAAACTCCTCACTGCTACTACGACTAGCCATCATTAGGCCCACTGATATTAAACTTAAGCTACCACAAAACATCATTAAAAATAATAACAGGTATGACCCATTCATTTTTAAGTCTAAGATGTGAATACAACTAACAGCGATAAATAGCGAAGTCGAAAGCTGAATAAACAAGCGGGATAAAATTTGTGCGCTAATAAATTCCAATGAGGATAATGGAGTTGCTTTGAGTCGTTTTAACACGCCATTTTTACGATATCGGACGATGACATAACCAATACCAAATAAGCCACTAAACATCATATTCATGCCAATAACCCCTGGCAGTACCCAATCGACATATCGAATAGGTTCACTGTCCACTTGCCCTTGTTGAATTGGACTCTTAACCTCTGATAATAATATTTTTTCTATTAAATAACCTTTAGCAGATTGTTGGTTGATCCAATACTTATCTATTGATGGAGCAATCACCAAGTCTAACTGGTGCTGTTTTAGTTTTTCTAAAGCACTTTTCTGATTGTCATAACTAATAAACTCAATATGTTTAATTTCAGAGAAGTTGGTAAATGAGTCCTTATCAGCAATCTTAGCTATGGGCTGGCTGATGACTCCCACTCGATATTGATCGGGCTGCCCATTACCAAAGGCAAATGCAAAACCAAAAATTAATAATAAAGGAAATGCTAAGTTCCAAGATAATGAAGCACGATCACGAACAAACTCTAAGTTTCTTGCATACCATAAGGCAAATAATCGTTTCATTTTATTCTCTCAATTGGTGACCAGTAAGGTGAATGAATAGGTCTTCTAGCGTGGGCGCATTAATTGTCAGACCGGTTAGATCTACCTCATGGTTTAATAGCTCAGCAATAGTTTGGTTGACATCATCCGAAATAAGCTGTGCCGAGTCTTGTTTAAATTCAAAATTAAGATGAGGTAATTGGCAATGGTTTATTGCACTCGACGGTAAGCGAATCATCATTCCGGGCAGGTGTTCCAATAATAATTCATCAGGTGCGCCAACAGCAATAATCTTCCCTTGCTCCACAATAGCAACTCGATCACATAAAATCTGTGCTTCATCCATATAATGAGTTGTGAGTAAAATTGTTTTTCCCGCTTGTTTTTGCCGTGTAATCAGCTGCCAAAAATTGCGCCTAGCTTGCGGGTCAAGTCCCGTTGTCGGTTCATCTAAAAAGACCAGCTTCGGGTCGTTTATTAAGGCTAATGCAAGCAACAAACGCTGCCGTTGCCCTCCAGAGAGTTTGCGATTATCGCGATTAAGTAACTCTTCCAAAGCACAATCCTCCACCAGTTGCTCAGTCGGTACTGGGTTATCGTAAAGTGCTCTAAATAACCTCAAAGTATCAGATACGGTTAAATAGTCCTGTAAAGCGGTACTCTGAAACTGGATACCAATCGATTGTGCAAAGCGGTCATCAATGGCTTTACCATAGAACAACACTTCACCACCATCAGCACTAATGACATTTTCTAAGATCTCAATCGTTGTAGACTTTCCTGCGCCATTAGGGCCTAACAACCCAAAGCACTCGCCCTCAATAATTTCAAAAGATAAATTATCAACCGCACACACATCGTCATAGCGCTTAACTAGGTTATTTGCAGCTAATATTATTTTGCTCATTCACCTTCCCCATTATTAGGCTAAACACAACCAATTTAGTCTTTATTATTTATAATAACCAGTTAGTGGCGATTAACAACTCTGTTGCTGTTCTGAAACTAACTTAGTTATAATCCTCCTGTTAAAAACAACAGGATTAAATAGTGAGTTATTTATTATCAGCACTCTACCTTCTTTGGGTAGTGATTATTTCAGTCATTTTGTTTCCTATCGCATTAATCATCCGCATTGTGACAACTCCCTTTGATCGTCGCCTTATCGTTTTAAATTATTTTAGCCACTTTTGGGGCTCTCTCTATTTTTGGACCAACCCGTTTTGGTCAATAAAAATCTCTGGGAGAGACAAGTTTAAGCAAGATCAACCTTATGTTGTAATCTCCAATCACTTATCCACGATTGATGTATTAGCTGCCTCTCGGCTATTTGTTCACTTTAAATGGGTTTCAAAAGTTGAAAACTTTAAAATCCCTTTTATCGGCTGGACCATGTATTTAAATCGCTATGTCGCCATTAAGCGAGGTGGAATTAGTTCAATAAAGTCGATGATGAAACAGTCGAAAGCCCACTTAGACAATGGTAGTTCCATCTTCATTTTCCCCGAGGGTTCACGCTCTAGCGATGGCCACTTAAAGCCATTTAAAACTGGGGCGTTTAAGATTGCCAAAGAAATGAATGTTCCGATCATGCCGGTTGTTTTAACAGGTACCGATAAAGCGGTCCCTAAAAATAGTTTGCACTTTAAAGGACACCAAAAGATCACTGTTGAGGTATTAGAGCCAATCACTCCAGAAGAATATCAAGAACTTAGTTTAAAAGAGTTGACTGACCTTGCCCAACAACGTATTACTAAAGCAATTCAATAAAAACAGGATATTTTTATTATGGGTCTTTTAGATGGCTTAATGGGTAATGCTTCTGAGTTAGATATCGAAGAATTAGCGAGTGAGTTCGAGCCAATTTTAGCAAACGATGAAGAAATTGAACTGGGTTTCAAGCTCATTCGAGATATGTTTATTTTTACCAATAAGCGTATGCTAATCGTTGATAAACAGGGGCTAACAGGCAAAAAGGTGCTCTATCATTCAGTCCCGTTTAAATCCATCAGTCACTTCGCTCTAGAAAGTGCAGGCCATTTCGATATGGACGCTGAATTAAAATTGTGGATTAGCGGTACTGAAAAACCAATT
Organism: Alteromonadales bacterium alter-6D02; assembly: GCA_002835545.1. GTDB lineage: Bacteria > Pseudomonadota > Gammaproteobacteria > Enterobacterales > Psychrobiaceae > Psychrobium. The sequence goes on along the minus strand of PIZK01000005.1, from coordinate 50,947 downwards.
AGTTACGAGTTAAAGCGAGGCTCAGATGTAGTGGCTATTCAAAAAACCTTAGCTAACTGTATTTTATAATAACCCCTCTTGTTTAAGAAGCGCTTGGTGCTGCGCCACCAGCACTTCTTTATTTCGCTTAGATAATTTTTTTATCTTGGCCTCTAACTGACAGGCTTCACTTCGATTGACTGCGCTTTGCAGGTAAACCAAAGTGACCGGGCGTCGTACCCTCGTATATTTAGCCCCTTTAGGTCCGTGATTATGCTCTTGTTCACGCCGTTTAATATCCGTAGTTACCCCACAATATAGTGACGCATCATTACAACGCATCAAATAAACAAACCACTCTTTAGTGTGTTTTTTAGCATGTTCAATGGTAGTTTCTGGAGTCATCATCTTATACCAATTCCGTTAATTAAGTGACCAACTTTGTAAAGTGAATAAACTAATTAGCGCACTGGCACCACATTCCAAAAAGAACCTAAGTACTGACATTTATATCGGCAAGGCATTTATAAACAGGTGCATTTGTTTTACATAAATAATAAATAACGCAATCATCATTCGTTTAGACCGTGAAGTATGATCAGGCTATTAATGAAATTGGTATTAGTCAATCTCACTAACTATTAAGTATTCTTACATGTAGTGCAAATAAAAAAAACATAACAACACTTACATTTCAATATGTTATACATATGGCATTAACCTTGAATAAATAAGCCATTAATCGATTAATCAAGAAATAGCTTATGAATAATTTAAGAAAAATAGCCATTACCCTCAGCGGTGGTTTTCTATTGCTTATCAGCCTGATATTTATAGCGCTGCCTGGCACCGTCATTTTGTTACCACTATCGCTGGCAATTTTAGCATTAGAATATGACTGGGCTAAACGGTATCTTAAAGTGGCTCAGCGTATGCTAACTCAATCAGCAAAAAAAATGGACCAATTTGTCAGTAAATATCGCCGTAGATAGTGCTAAAGCACCAGCGGTTAGGTACAATAAGCTCATCATAAATTGCTAGCTGGATCACACTAATGAATCAAGATGAAATGAAAAAAGCAGCCGGTTGGGCGGCCTTAGAATATGTAGAGCGAGACACTATTGTCGGTGTTGGTACTGGCTCGACGGTTAATCATTTTATTGATGCATTAGGCTCAATAAAAGGTGATATCGAAGGAGCGGTTTCAAGCTCAGAAGAATCGACGCGCCGATTAAAAGAGTATGGCATTCCAGTATTTGACCTAAATACTGTAGATCAGTTAAGTGTATATGTTGATGGTGCTGATGAAATCAACGATCATATGCAAATGATTAAAGGCGGAGGCGCAGCGCTAACGCGTGAAAAGATTATTGCAGCCGTGGCAGAAAAGTTTGTTTGTATCGCTGATCAAAGTAAGTTAGTTAAATTACTGGGTGAATTTCCATTACCCGTTGAAGTCGTTCCAATGGCGCGTTCATACGTTGCTCGTCAACTGGTAAAACTTGGTGGTGATCCAGTTTACCGTGAAGGTGTCATTACTGATAACGGAAATATAATTTTAGATGTTCACAACTTCAACGTTGTAAATGCGTGTGAATTAGAACGTCAAATCAATGGTATTGTTGGTGTAGTAACGAACGGCTTCTTTGCTGAGCGCAGCGCCGATAGTTTATTATTAGCAACGCCTGATGGTGTAAAAAAAATTAATAATAAATAAGCTACCCAATAATTACCTATCAAAGTAGCGTATGACATTACGCTACTTTCCTCCCTGTTTATCATAAAAACACAACACAACATTTTATTAACAAAGCAACCTTATAAACACTAATGATATAGTTAATAACCTCTAGTTATAGCCATTCCATTAGCCAAAAGTCATAGAGTAAAAGCCTTTAATAACAGGTGTTCTAGCTGTTACAATCATTTTTATAGTTATTTTCAATTAACTCTCCCTTTAGTTCATTAAATTTGTTATTTTACTTAACATTAAACACCTTAAAACCTGCTAGGAAAATTATAGATGGCTCATTTTTCGCTCAACAAAGACAAAATCAAGATTTTACTCCTTGAGGGCTTACACCCAAGCTCCCTAGAAGTCTTACAAAATGCAGGTTATAGCAACATTGAAAGTCTGAAGACTTCATTACCTGAAAATGAATTAATCGAAAAGATTAAAGATGTTCACTTCATCGGCATTCGTTCTCGTACTGAATTAAACGCTAATGTTCTTGCCGCAGCGAGCAAGCTTGTGGGTATTGGTTGTTTTTGTATCGGTACCAACCAAGTTGATCTGTCAGCGGCTGAAAAGTTAGGCATTCCAGTCTTTAATGCACCATTTTCCAATACTCGCTCAGTTGCAGAGTTAGTGCTAGGTGAAACGCTATTATTGTTACGTGGCATCCCTGAAAAGAGTGCTAAAGCACACCGTGGTGAATGGCAAAAGTCCGCAATTGGTTCATATGAAGCCCGTGGCAAACAACTGGGTATTATTGGTTATGGTCATATCGGTACGCAGCTAGGCATCTTAGCTGAAAACCTTGGTATGCGTGTACGTTTTTACGATATTGAAGATAAACTACCATTAGGTAATGCTAGTCAAATTGCTAAGCTCGATGAATTATTGGCAACGTCTGATGTGGTTTCTTTACACGTCCCAGAAACCCCACAAACTAAATACATGTTCACTGCCACTGAAATGGCAAAAATGAAGCAAGGTGCAATATTAATCAACGCCTCTCGTGGTACCGTTGTAAACATTGAAGATTTAGCTTCTTCGCTGGAACAAGGCCACATCAGTGGTGCAGCAATCGATGTATTCCCAGTGGAGCCTAAATCAAATAGTGAAGAATTTGCTTCCCCATTACGAGGTATCGATAATGTGATCTTAACGCCGCATGTCGGTGGTAGCACACAAGAAGCGCAAGCTAATATTGGTATCGAAGTTGCGGGTAAATTGGCTAAGTACTCTGATAATGGTTCAACGCTATCAGCAGTTAACTTCCCTGAAGTATCTTTACCGCAACACGTTGGTAGCTCTCGCTTATTGCACATTCATCAAAACCAACCAGGTATTATGAATAAGATCAATATGGCATTTGCTGAAAAAGCAATCAATATTAGCGCCCAATACTTACAAACAACCGCTGATATTGGTTATGTTGTTATGGAAGTTGAAGCGAAAGATGCTGACATTGCTCTGGATGAGTTAAACAAAATCGAAGGTACTATTCGCGCCCGTACGCTTCACTCTGCTTAATCAGTAAATCAAATACACAATCAGCGTTTTATTTATAATAAATGCCACAGCAATCTTTGATTCCTGTGGCATTTCGCATTAGGATGACTGTTAATTATCGATTTACTAAATAGGTTTCCAGTGTCTATTACCACCTCTCTTACTCCATTTAATGTTTACCCTCAGCTGCCTCTTGGCGTAATTTCTTTAAGCGGTGTTGAAAATGAAGTTTTCTTGCAGGGTCAACTAACCTGTGATGTTACGACGATCACCGAAAGCCATAGCTTACTTGGTGCGCATTGTGATGCTAAAGGTAAGATGTTAGGTATTCTACGTTTATTAAAAACACCACAAGCCATTCTCGCGTTACAAGCCATAGAAAACATCGAATCACATTTACCGCAACTAAAAAAGTATGCCGTATTCTCGCAAGTTGAAATATCCGATTCGACACAACATTACCAATGCATCGGCTTTAGCGGCTCATTAGCTAAAGAGTGGCTTGAACAACAAGCAGGACAAACATTCAGTGACAATGTTGACACATTGATTAGTGATTTTGGTCTTATCACCAACTTCTCATTTGATTATGAACAGCAACCACGTCTTATTGTGATTGCAACACCAGAGCAACATGAAAAGCTGTCACAAGCGCTTGAAACAATCGATGCAACCCAGCAAGAAGCCAATATATGGTCAGCTTTAGATATCCTAACTGGAACACCTAAATTACTACCAACAACGCAAGCTGAATTTGTCCCTCAAATGCAAAACCTACAAATGATTGACGGTATTAGCTTTAATAAAGGCTGCTATATCGGCCAAGAAACAGTCGCCCGCATGCATTTTCGTGGCTTAAATAAAAGAGCAATGTTTGTTTTGAGTGCAACATCACATATCCCTTGTGCGGCAGGTGATAGTCTTGAAAAACAATTAGGTGATAACTGGCGAAATGCAGGGACTGTTGTTAGCGCTGAGCAAGTAGGTTCAACAACTGTTGCCCTAGCAGTACTACCAACCGATATCGAATTAGGAACACAATTAAGAGCAACTGAGCATAGTGACTCAGGTGTCTTTACAATAAACGAACCAGCTTACTTTCAACGCATCGAGCAAGAATAATCTAGCCACCGACAAGTTCATTGTTTAAGGCATTAAATGCCTTAAACAATAGCCTTTTCATTCTTTGCTCTTTTAGTTTGCCAACGCCTTTAGCGACCTTCGCTTATATATTAGTAATTTTTAAGAGCCACTATGACAACACCTAACATCAACTTTTTACGCGCCGCACAGCAACTCGAGAGTGTAGCTAAATTACCGCCCTCACTTCAGTCTCTGGTCAGTGAAATCATTCAGCAGCCCCAATTCAAAGCCTATTTTAGCCCCGCTCAAGTTAGTACACTTTTAGCTATTGAACCTGATTGTGAATTACTATTGCGTCATTTACTCCCACTAGCCCAAAGCTATAGTTTTTGCCCGATTTCCAAGTTTAAAGTCGGAGCCGTTGCTTTGGCTGATAATGGGTCAATATTTTTAGGGGCAAACATTGAGTTCGCGCAGCAAACATTAGGACAAACAGTCCATGCAGAGCAAGCTGTAATTAGCAATGCGTGGCACCATGGAGCCACTTATCTCACTCACCTTGCGGTGACCGCTACGCCTTGTGGCCATTGCCGCCAGTTTATCAATGAGTTAGAAGGGGCTAAGAAACTTAGAATCCTATTACCTGAACAAGACGCTATCACTTTCCCTGCTTTTCTCCCCCACTCATTTGGCCCCGATGACCTAGCGGTCAATGATCGACTAATGAACTCCAAACCTAATCAAATTGCTTATCAAACTGATGAGCCCCAACTAGTAACCGCTATTGAAAATGCAAAAGCGAGTTACAGCCCTTACTCAAATAGTCCAAGTGGGATTGTAATAAGCACCAAGAATAGCCAATACTCAGGACGTTACGCAGAAAATTGTGCATATAATCCAAGCTTATCTCCCCTGCAGTCGGCGTTAATAGCCCTTCACCTAGCAGGAGAACAATTCTCTGAAATAAAAACCGCCATTTTAGTCGAGTCTAAGAGTGCTCCAGTCAGTCAATACCAACAGTCTGTGCAATTACTCAAGACATTAGTTGACATTGAGTTGTTACATTACCAATATTAAGTATTCACTTACGCTTTCAAAGACAAGTGAGTAAGTATCTTTTGTATTAATTAAACAGATAAGGCAGCTAATGAAAAAACTACTCTTGTTATTAGTGTTGTTTGTTATCAGTTTTAATACATATGCAGCTAAAGTGTTACTAATTCATAGCTATCACCTCGAGTACCCGTGGGTACAGGAGTACCGCAATGGCTTTTTGGCGGCGATTGATGATGTTAGCCTAGTTGAATATGAAATGGATACAAAACGCAAACCCGCTCATCAATTCCCTCAAATAGCGAATGATGCGTGGGCCTTTATCCAAGAAAATAACCCAAGTATCGTCGTACTCGCAGATGATAATGCACTAAAGCTTTTGGGCCCTCGGTTAATCGAGCAAAAGATCCCTATCGCTTTTTTGGGGATAAATAGCAATCCTCGAGCTTATATTCCTTTAACAGGGCAAGTCACCGGTGTGTTAGAGCGCCCTTTAATGAAACGCTCTGTTACTATGCTCAAAAAATTAATCCCTGATCTTAAAGACGTCAAAGTGATGATGGATAACACCGTAACATCCCATGCAATTTTAGAAACATCATTTGAAAACCGCTTAATGCAGAAAATATCTGGAATTAATATTCAAACTGTATTGGTCAGTACCTATAAACAGTGGCAAGTCGAAGTCAGAAATAGTGCACAGCAAGGCTATCAGGCAATTATAATTGCAAACTATGCAGGCTTAAAAACTCATGAAAGAACAATTCCACTCAATGAAGCCAGCGAGTGGACAAGTAAGTTTAGTCACATTCCGGTATTTGCATTCTGGTCATATTCGATAGGGCAAGATAAAGCAATTGGCGGCTTAATTATTAGTGGATTAGAACAAGGAAAGTCCGCTGCTAAGAAGGTGAACCTCTACCTTAGAACAGGAGAAATGGCCCGAATTACCACACCTCAACGTGGCACTTTAAAATTCAGCCAACACGAGTTAACACGTTGGGGTCTAAAACCACCTAAAGAAATAGAACAGCGCGGTGTTATTAAAAAGTAAGCCGCCCCTGTTTTCCACTCCCGGCAACTTATTAGGCCAATGCTTTTTTTAGTAATGCGAGTTGCACTTCGGTAAAGGTTAATTTTAGTGCTTCTTCTTGCCCTCGTTCTGACATTTTAGCCCACGTTTTTTGCACAATTCGAATAATCTTTTCTTCACTGTGCTTTGCTGCAAAGTCAGTAAAATAAAAGGTCAGAAACACTAAGCAAATAACATCTTCAAGGGCCTGCACCTCAGGATCGCGTTTTAGCTTTTCTTTACGTAGCATGCGACCAATGGCAGCGACTTCCTCATTCGTATAACCGACCTGTAGGGCAATTCCCATTGCCTCCTCAGCATGATAGCGCCCTAACGCTTGTCGCCAGTCGTTATAACCTTTTCTCCCTAAAGGGTATTGCGATCGAGCGATAGACCAGCGCTTAATATGTTGCGCCCTTGCCGCTATTTGCAATGCTTCACTCGCATTTGGCTCAAATTCCTTTAAACACGCACTCATTCTAAGACCGTAGAGCCATTCTTTCGGTTGCTCAATCCCACTATCTAGTTCTCGATTAGGATCTTGTTGATTGGCTAAATCAATTAACTTGAACGCTTGTTCTAATTTACTTGGTGTCATACAACCACTCATACTTGTTAAGTTTATCTAAATGTTAATAGCACAAATATTATTATTTACCAGCCAATTGATTTAAACTCATGGCCTGTCTTATTATCATTAATTTATACTGTTACGGATCTATTGTTATGAAAAAGACAACGAAAGCGGTTGTACTCTCCATTGTTGTTTTCCCTGGCGCTGGGCACATCTTTTTAAAGCGGTACAAAACAGCAGCATTATTTTTCGGTATTTTTGGCGCTGCGGCAGTGATGATTATTTCCAATATATTAAGTCGAGCTCAACTAATTGCTGACCGCATTATCGCAGGTGAAATCCCCCCAGATTTTACAACAATCTTACAAGAAGTTACTAAGCAATCAGAAGTATATTCCTCACACCATCAAACTATTATCAGTTTCAGTTTGTTAATATTGTGGCAACTGTGCACTCTCGACGCTTATCGATGCGCTAAACGCCCACTCAACTTGAACGAGTAAGCCATAACTGTGGCTGAGAAAATAACTCCTCAATGGTGCTAAAAAATTGACCAACCGCTAAGCCGTCCATCATACCATGATGCACTTCAACCGATAATGGCATGCTATACCCATCTTTACTCTCAACAAGTTTGCCATAAACAATTTTAGGAATACTATCACCAATAAAAGAGTGGCGAGCATTGCTAAAACTTCGAAAGTTGAGCCAAGGAATAACTGACATATGCACCACATCTTGCTTTATCGCTTGTCCACAAAACTCCTTAGCAATAAATGGCTGTTCCTTAGCTTGAGCAACCTTACTTTGTGCTAACCGAGTGAAATCACTAAACGAGTCTGCAAAGGGAAGATCACAAAAGCGCATTAATTGATCATCGCCTAACACCGCACAGCTAATAGCAATCTCTTGGTAGCACCTTAGCTCACGTTTAACGATCCTTAGCTGAAATGCGGGGTGTTGGTTGACGGCAACTTGTGTCAAAAATAAGTAAGCATGAAAGAAGCTAAGTTGTTGTGCCTGACAATAACGATAAAGCTCACTCACATCAACATCCGCACAAATATTAAACCAAGGTTGTGCGGCATTTCGATAAAATTCAAAGTGCTGATATCGCGGCCAGTTCGGTAAATCAATAACCTGATAATTCAAAAATAAATTCTCTTCAAAAATAGTATCAACTAATCTTTAGTTTGACTCGGTTTTAACGTGGACAACTCTTGGGCGATATTATCACTCAATATCTCCACCAGACGGATGCGTGCAGCTTTAGTAGCCCAAGCAATATGTGGTGTAATAACCAGATTACCCCCTTGATAGTTCAATAAAGGGTTATCAATAGTTGGTGGTTCCGTCGAAAGAACATCAAGTGCTGCGCCGGCAATCACTTGTTCCGTTAGTGCATCAACCAAATCTTGCTCATTAACTAAACCTCCGCGTGCAGTATTAATAAGAAATGCACTTGGCTTCATCAGTGCTAATGTTTCGCGGTTGATCATTAGCTCGTTATGAGCAGTCTGAGGACAATGTAAGCTCACGACATCACTGTGACTTAGTAGCTGTTCAAAACTAACCCGCCCTTCCCTAATGAACTCAACCCCCGGATGGTCACTAATCAAGACATGCATATCAAAAGCCTTTGCAACTTTAGCAACCGCCTTGCCCAAATTACCAAAGCCTACAATGCCTAAGGTTTTTCCTGCTAGCTCCGTCATTGTATAGCCTAAATGACAAAACTGCTGACTCTGAGGCCAACCGCCTTGTTGCATAAACTGGTGATACTCTTGGCTGCGTCCAGCAAGTTGCAATAATAGATTAAAGCAATGTTGAGCGACGGCCGCCCCTGCGTAGCCCTCAACATTAACAACTCGAATGCCTAAGCGTTGTGCGGCTTCCAGATCAATATTATTAGTTCCAGTAGCCGCCACAGCAATTAATTTAAGCTGTGGTAATTGCACCATAACCAACTCATCAATGACTACTTTGTTAGTAATAATCACCTGCCTATCTTTACTGTGTTCTACAATTTCTTGCGGCTCTGTGTGGGTGTAACTTTTCCACTGAGAAAATAAAGTCATTAACGGCGTTAATGAAATATCATCGCCTAATGTTTGCTGATCAAGCAAGACACCACTAATTCCCATAGCTAAGACCTATTCGATGTAAATTATTAGTAATTACTGCTAGTCTAGCAGTTATCAACATTCTAACTCTAGTAGCAAAATGAAACCGTTATCAAAGCACTCATCACCTGCTAAACCTAAGCCAGTTAAAAAGGCTGATTGCCCTCGATGTCGTAAAATACGCGCTATGGTGATATGGGCAATCTTAATGTACCTATTCTACCTTTATTACACGAATTAACCGTGAAAGCTCAATAAAAGTGAATAATAATTACTTTTATTGATATAAAGCACTGCAGATACCTCAACTTAAGGATATAATGCGTTTTTATGGAAAAACGTAATCTAAAAGAATATGTGGACTGATATTTCATCACTTGGCGCGATCATTTTTTATAGCATCAGTTTAGCTTTAGTTATCAAAAGCTTATTTACTCACGTCAGCATCAATGAGAAAATCATTTTCGGCCTAGCCAGTATTGGTATCGGTTTTCACACCATTGCTTTAGCTAATATCATTCTTGCCATTGACGGCCAGAATATGAGTATTTTGATTGTTGCCTCCATTGTCAGCTGGCTCATTGCTGCAATACTCACCATCGCACTACCTAAGTTTGCCATTATTACCTTACTCCCCGTCGTCTATGGCTTTTCTCTACTTACAGTATTAGGGGTGTGGTTAGTACCATCGAGTTATATCACTCATTTTGAAGCAAATCCTGAAGTTCTTATTCATATATGTTTGGCGCTTAGCTCTTATAGCACGTTAATGATTGCGGCATTCTACGCAATTCAGCTTAATATTATTAATAACCGTTTAAAAAGCAAAAAACTGAACTTAACCGCCTCTCCGTTACCGCCATTATTAACGGTTGAGAAGCAGTTGTTTCAATTAGTGCTAGCGGGTGCATTATTATTGACCTTGTCATTAATGACTGGCTTTTTCTTCCTTGAAGATATGCTGGCGCAAGGAAAACTCCATAAAACCATTCTTTCTTTAGCGGCGTGGTGTGTCTACAGCTGGCTGTTATGGCAACACCAACAGCAAGGTGTGCCTATTAAAACCGCCGTTAAAATAACGATTATTGGTGCAGCACTGTTAACCCTCGCCTACTTCGGCAGTCGCTTAGTCACTGAACTTGTGATTAGCTAACTTAGACCAAAGACTCTTGACGCCCTTAGACGAACACCGTATAAGGAGCTATTAACTAACAAAAGGAACTCCTTACTTGGACAGCATATCAACCCCAACATTATTTGGGATCCTGTTCGGCCTTGTCTTTCTCTCAGCTTATTTTTCAAGCTCAGAAACAGGCATGATGTCAATCAACCGTTATCGTTTGCGACATCAGGTAAAAAATAAAAACAAAGCGGCTAAGCGCGTCGATAAGCTATTACAACGCCCAGACCGTTTAATAGGTTTGATCCTCATTGGTAATAATTTAGTTAATATTGCAGCTTCTGCGATTGCTACAATTATTGGTATACGCCTTTATGGTGATGCAGGTATTGCTGTAGCAACATTTGCGTTAACGCTTATCGTCCTCATTTTTGCCGAGGTAACACCGAAGACTGTCGCGGCGCTTCACCCTGAGCGAGTCGCTTTTCCAAGCTCTCTTATCCTTTCGCCTTTATTAAAAATACTTTACCCGTTTGTCTGGATGGTCAATATGATCACCAACGGTATGTTACGTTTATTGGGCGTCAACCCAGATGAGAAGACCGTTGATCAATTAAGTAGTGACGAGCTGCGCTCTATTGTGAGTGAAACCACCGGTATGATCCCGCAAAAGCACCAAGACATGCTAACCAGTATTCTCGATTTAGAGAAAGTGACTGTTGAAGATATTATGGTGCAACGCAGTGAGATTGCCGGCATTGATATCAACGATGACTGGAAAAGTATTCAAAAACAGCTGCGCCATATTCAGCACACCCGTATTCTATTATTCCGCGATAAAATTGATGATGCTGTTGGCTTTATTCACGCCCGTGATTTAATGCACTTACAATCGAAAGATCAATTTGATAAATCCAACCTTATTCGCTCAGTACGCGAATTGTACTTTATTCCTGAAGCGACTTCTTTAAATGTACAACTGCTTAAATTTCAAGAGAATAAAGAGCGTATTGGTCTAGTGGTTGATGAATACGGTGATATTCAAGGCTTAGTAACCTTAGAAGACATTCTAGAAGAGATTGTCGGTGACTTTACCACCAACGTAACCCCAACGGTTAGCGATGAAATACAACTGCAAGAAGATGGCAGTTACATCGTTGAGGGCTCAATGAATATCCGAGAAATGAATCGCGAAATGAATTGGCACTTCCCGATTGATGGGCCAAAAACCGTTAATGGTTTATTGCTCGAGCACTTCCAAGATATCCCAGAACCGGGCATCAGCATCCGCCTAGCAGGTTATCCACTGGAAGTGATTGGCGTTGACAATAACAAGGTTCAAAGCATCCGCATTATCCCTGCATTCTACCAAGCAGAGAAAAGCGAAGATGAAGAAGACGAAGAATAGCACTCAAAATAACAGCGCGTGATATAAAATCCTCGATAAAAACCCCTCGCCCATAAAAAAGGCTATGTCGCTGTTAACTGTTGCGATTTGTTAATGGCAGCTGATCTTTGATGTGCTAAGACTAGTTGCTGACTAATGTGAAGCTTGCTCGAGCACACCAGTTACTTTTCTTATATGAAATACATCCATGTATTTCACCCTTCGGGCAGCCGCGCTGTACAAAATTGTTCCAGACAATTTTGTGCTTCGCCAAAGAAAAGTAACTAAAAGATTAAATTGCAGGGAGCAATTTAAGACAGCTTTAGCTGGTCCGTAGGACAAATAACAAGGATGTTATTTGCAAAGGCGACCCGTAATTTAATTGCTGACCTTTAAGTGAAAAGCTGTTTTAACGTCACCGATTTTTATGCGCATCCATGCGCTAAAATCTAAAAATTCGTCCCTGAATTTTTATCCTAACAGCTCTCCACTTAAAGGCAATTAATACCGGGGAATACCTCATGCTGAAAAGTAGTCTGCTATATTTAATGCATTGAGTTTAAAAATAATAAAATATCTACAACAGCTAACTAAGACATAGCCATAAAAAAGGGCCGTCAAATGACAGCCCTTTTTCTATTTAATCCACGTTAATTACTTTTTCTTCTTAACCGCTTTCGGGTTAGGTAAGTCAGTAATAGAACCTTCATAAATTTCAGCAGCCATACCGATAGACTCATGAAGTGTTGGGTGAGCGTGAATCGTTAAACCGATGTCTTCTGCATCACAACCCATTTCGATTGCCAGGCCGATTTCACCTAATAGTTCACCCGCATTTTCACCTACTAAAGCACCACCGATAACACGGTCAGTGTCTTTATCGAAGATAAGCTTAGTCATACCGTCTGACACGTCAGAAGCGATTGCACGGCCACTTGCTGCCCATGGGAATTTAGCAACTTCAAAGTTGATGCCTTGTTCTTTCGCTTCTTTCTCTGTTAGACCAACCCATGCAACTTCAGGGAAAGTGTATGCGATTGAAGGAATAACTTTAGGGTCGAAGAAGTGCTTCTTACCAGCGATAACTTCTGCAGCAACGTGTGCTTCATGTACTGCTTTATGTGCAAGCATTGGTTGACCAACAACGTCACCAATAGCAAAGATGTTTGGTACGTTGGTACGCATTTGTTTATCAACGTTAATGAAACCACGCTCATCAACAGCAATACCAGCGCCTTCAGCACCAATCATTAAGCCATTTGGTGCACGACCGATAGCCACTAATACTGCATCGTAACGAATAGGGTCAGTTGGTGCTTTCTTGCCTTCAACAGAAACGTAGATACCGTCATCTTTAGCTTCAACAGCAGTCACTTTAGTTGACAGCATTAAGTTGAAACGTTTTTTGTTCGCTTTAGTGTATAGCTTAACCATATCAGCATCAGCAGCAGGGATAAGTTGGTCGAACATTTCAACAACGTCGACTTCACTACCTAATGACTCGTATACAGTACCCATTTCTAGACCGATGATACCACCGCCCATCACTAATAATTTCTTAGGCACTTCTTCAACTTTTAGTGCGTCAGTTGAGTTCCAGATACGTGGGTCATTGTGTGGAATGAATGGCAATTCAATTGGGCGTGAACCACAAGCGATAATCGCGTTATCGAAGTTGATCGTCGTGTTCTCTTCGCCTTCAACAACCATGCTAGTTGTGCTAGTGAATTTAGCCGTACCAGTCACTGTTTTAACTTTACGCATTTTTGCCATGCCAGCAACACCAGCGCTAAGTTTGTTAACAACGCCTTCTTTGTAACCACGGATCTTAGCAATATCGATTGTTGGCTCACCGTATGAAATACCGTGTGCTTCGATGTGTTTTGCTTCTTGAGTTACTTTAGCAACATGTAATAGTGCTTTAGACGGAATACAGCCAACGTTTAAACAAACGCCGCCAAGCTCTGCGTATTTTTCTACTAATACAACGTCTAGACCTAAGTCAGCTGCGCGAAACGCTGCAGAATAACCACCAGGACCAGCCCCTAATACAACAACTTGAGTTTTAATTTCGTTGCTCATTTTCACCTCGATGTGTGTTCGCTTCTTGTTACAAGAGCGAAATGTGTCTTTTTATAAATTGCAGCAATTTTAGCGAGCTACACTCATTATGTATAGCGAAATTACTACCAACTAATGATTTTTATTTCAGTAATTAGTCTATAAAGAAAAAGCCGCTCGAAAGCGGCTTCAAAATTAACAAACTTGGCTTAAAGAACTAGGCGTCTAATATCTGATAACACGCCAGCTAAGGTTGCACTAAAGCGTGCTGCCTCAGCGCCATCAATCACACGGTGATCGTATGAAGTAGATAGCGGAACCATTAATTTAGGTTCAAATTCTTTACCATTCCATTTCGGTTTAATTTCTGATTTAGAAACACCTAAGATAGCCACTTCTGGCGCATTAACGATTGGCGTAAATGCCGTACCGCCGATGCCGCCAAGGCTTGAAATAGTGAAACAGCCACCTTGCATGTCAGCCGCTTTAAGCTTGCCATCACGGGCTTTCTTAGAAATCTCACCTAGCTCACGAGATAGCTCATGAATACCTTTCTGATCAACATTACGCACCACTGGTACCACAAGCCCATTTGGTGTATCAACCGCGATACCAATGTGAATGTATTTCTTAAGAATAAGCGATTCACCATCCGGGCTTAACGATGAGTTAAACGTTGGGTGAGCCGCTAACGCTTTTGCTGCCGCCTTCATGATAAACACTAATGGTGAAATTTTAAGGCCTAGCTTTTGCTTTTCAGCTAAAGCGTTTTGCTCTTTACGGAACACTTCTAATTCAGTGATATCCGCTTCATCAAAATGAGTAACATGTGGAATAGTTACCCAGTTACGATGTAAGAATGGACCAGAAATTTTCTGAATACGCGATAACGGCTTTTCTTCGATTTCACCAAACTTCGAGAAATCCACAGGCTTAGCTGAAACAACGCTTAAACCACCTTCATTACTAGCTGAAGTATTTGTTGCCGCCGTCGCTTTCGGGCGAGATAGTTCATATTTAACGTATGACTGTACATCTTCACGTAATACACGACCTTTACGACCTGTACCCGTAACAAGTGACAAATCAACGCCAAACTCACGCGCTAAACGGCGTACAGACGGTGAAGCATGTGCTTTAGTGCGCTTGCCTTTATCACCTGCAGATGGATGATGAGGTACCGGCGGCGCTTTTGGCGCTGGCGCAGCAACTGGTGCAGGTGCAGCTTGAGCTACAGGAGCTGGCGCTGCAGCAACTGGAGCGGTTTCAACAGTACCACCAGCCGTTTCAATAACGGCGATAATAGTGCCTGTCGCAACTTTTCCACCGACTTCGATACGTAATTCTTTAACCACACCGGCAAAAGGAGCAGGCACGTCCATCGTCGCTTTATCAGTTTCTAAAGTGATTAAGCCATCTTCTTCAGCAACCGTGTCACCAACAGCTACTAAGACTTCGATAACATCAACTTCACCGTCTTCACCGATATCTGGTACCGCAACATCTTGTAATGCTGGAGCTGAAGCAACCGCAGGTGCAGCAACAGGTGCTGAAGCTGGAGCTGGTTGGGTAGCTGGAGCAGGAGCTTCTGCAACAGGTGCAGAAACGGGTGCAGAGGCAGCACTTGCCGTTTCAATAAGGACAATCAAAGAGCCTTCGCCAACTTTATCACCGACAGTGACTTTAATTTCCTTCACTGTGCCAGCAAATGGCGCAGGTACATCCATGGTTGCTTTATCAGTTTCAAGCGTAATTAAGCCATCTTCTTCAGCAACAACATCACCAACGCTAACTAATACTTCGATAACATCAACTTGACCGTCTTCACCGATATCAGGGACATGGACTTCCAGAACTGCGCTAGCAGTCGCTGTTGGTGCAGCAACAGGTGCCGTTTCAACTACAGGAGCAGCTGGTGCAGGAGTAGAAGCCTCTACAGCAGCTGGCGCCTCTACCGGTGCTGTTGCACCTGTAGCCATTGCACCAATACGCATACCTTCAGACACTTTGTCACCAACACTGATACTCAGTTCGCTAATTGTGCCGCTAAACGGTGCAGGAATATCCATTGATGCTTTATCAGATTCAACGGTAATTAATGCCGCTTCTTCTTCAACTGTCTCGCCAACAGCAACACAAATCTCAATAATTTCTACTTCTTCCCCACCAACGTCAGGGATTAAAATATCTTGTAAATCAGACATATTATTTAGCCTTATGCGTAAAGTGGGTTAATTTTATCGCCATCGATACCAAAACGCTCCATCGCGCTTAATAGTACTGATTGCTCAAGTTTTCCGCGTTTTACCAACTCAGAAAGAGAGGCAACAACAACATGAGCTGCATCAACTTCGAAGTGAGAACGTAAGTTAGCGCGGCTATCACTACGGCCGAAACCGTCGGTACCCAATACTTTGTAGCTACCAGGAACGTAAGCACGTACTTGCTCAGCGAATGACTTCATGTGATCCGTTGACGCGATAACTACGTTATCTTCGTCTTGACCAAGTACTTCAGCGATGTAAGGAACTTTAGCTTCACTTGTTGGGTTTAGCATGTTCCAACGTTCTACATCTTGACCATCACGGCCTAATTCGTTGAAAGAAGTTACGCTGTATAATTCAGCTGTCACGCCATACTCTTGTGCAAGGATATCAGCGGCTTTACGAACTTGCTCAAAAATAGTACCACAGCCTAATAATTTAACTGTGTTGCTACCATTACCTTGAACCGTAGCAAATGGGTAAATACCATTGATGATACCTTCAGTTACGCCTTCTGGCATTGCTGGTTGTTGGTAGTTTTCATTTAGCGTTGTCAGGTAATAGAAGATGTTTTCTTGTGCTTCACCATACATACGCTCAATACCGTTTTGGACGATAACAGCAAGTTCATAACCGTAAGTTGGATCGTAAGACACACAGTTAGGGATAGTGCCCGCTTGAATGTGGCTATGACCGTCTTGATGCTGTAAACCTTCACCGTTAAGTGTTGTACGACCTGACGTACCACCAACCATGAAGCCACGTGCTTGCATATCACCTGCTGCCCACGCCATGTCACCAATACGTTGGAAACCAAACATTGAGTAGTAGATGTAGAATGGGATCATAGGGCAGTCATTCACTGAGTAAGACGTTGCCGCCGATACCCAAGAACCCATTGCGCCTAGCTCATTAATACCTTCTTGTAATACTTGGCCTGATTGATCTTCACGATAGTAAGCCACTTGGTCACGATCTTGAGGAACGTATTTTTGACCTTCATGTGCATAAATACCGATTTGACGGAACATACCTTCCATACCGAAAGTACGTGCTTCATCTGGTACGATAGGAACGATACGCTTACCAATCTCACGATCTTTAACTAACGCTGTCATTAAGCGGATCATTACCATAGTGGTTGAGATTTCACGCTCACCAGAGCCTTTTAATACTGCATCAAAGATACTCAAGTTTGGCACGTTTAATTCGCCGCTGAACTTAGGTAAACGTTGAGGCAATACGCCACCTAACTCATCACGACGCGCCTTCATGTATTTCATTTCAGGGCTATCTTCAGCCGGGCGGTAGTATGGCAGGTTCGGTAAATCTTCATCAGATACAGGAATATTGAAGCGATCGCGGAACTGCTTGATCACGTCGATATCCATCTTCTTCACGCCATGAGCAATGTTCTTACCCTCAGCTGAGTCACCCATACCGTAACCTTTAACGGTCTTAGCAAGAATTACTGTTGGACGACCTTTCGTTGCTTTCGCTTTTGCGTAAGCTGCGTAAACTTTTACTGGATCATGACCACCACGGTTTAGACGCCAGATATCTTCATCACTCATGTTCGCAACCATTTCGGCTGTTTCAGGGTATTTATTGAAGAAATGCTCACGCGTGTATGCGCCGCCTTTTTGCTTACAGTTTTGGTATTCACCATCTACGGTTTCTTCCATCAACTGTAATAATTTACCGCTAGTATCACGCGCTAATAAAGAGTCCCAGTAACGACCCCAGATAACTTTGATAACTTCCCAGCCTGCGCCGCGGAATTCACCTTCAAGCTCTTGAATGATTTTGCTGTTACCACGAACAGGGCCATCTAAGCGTTGTAAGTTACAGTTAACGATGAAACATAAGTTATCTAACCCTTCACGAGCGGCAAGACCAATTGCACCTAGTGATTCTGGCTCATCACACTCACCATCGCCCATGAAACAGTAAACTGTTTGACCTGAGCAGTCTTTAATACCACGATCTGTTAGGTACTTTAGGAAACGAGCTTGATAGATTGCTTGAATTGGACCTAAGCCCATAGATACCGTCGGGAACTGCCAGTATTCAGGCATTAATTTAGGGTGTGGGTAAGACGATAAACCGTCGCTGTTTGCTTCTTGACGGAAGTTATCCATTTGCTCTTCAGTAAAACGACCTTCTAAGAAAGAACGTGCGTAGATACCTGGAGAAATATGACCTTGGAAATAGACTAAGTCACCGCCATCTTTATCATTGGGCGCTTTAAAGAAATGGTTGAAACCAACATCATATAAGGTCGCAGACGATGCGAAACTTGAAATGTGACCACCAAGCTCTAAGTTTTTCTTAGAAGCACGTAATACCATTGCCTGTGCGTTCCAACGGATCATAGAACGAATGTTACGCTCAATTTGTTGGTCGCCAGGCATGTGTGGCTCTTGCCCCGTAGGGATCGAGTTTACATAGGCAGTAGTGGCAGTGTAAGGCAGGTGAGCACCTGAACGGCGCGCCTTATCGATTAACTTTTCAAGTAAATAGTGAGCACGCTCAGGACCTTCCTCTTGAAGAACTGCTTCAAGAGCATCGATCCACTCCTCAGTTTCCTGAGGGTCTACATCGTGTAAGTTGATGTCAGACATTGTCTTATCCTTATATTTTTATAATTTCAGTGGTTTTATGCTCTGCTGTGCAATGTCTACGTTATTGCATTAATCAGTAGGCGATATAACCAATCTTTTTAAACTAGCTAAAATAGTAAAACCCTACACTTAGGCAGGGTCGTTATTCTGTATTCTACGCAGTGCGCGTTGTACTCTTGAGTCTTCTTGCCTCACCGAGAGTAAAACCTCTTCGATGTAAGCTAAGTGAGCATTCGATGCATTTCTAGCTTGCTCGGAATCTCGTGACACAATGGCTTCAATTAATGCACTACGATGTTTATTACTTACTTCTACTGCTTTTTCATGGCGGTATAGCAGCGCTAAATTCTGTACGATATTTTGTCGTAATAGCTCACTCATACTCAATACTAAATGAAGCATAGCAACGTTATGTGACGCTTCTGCGACAACTTTATACAACTCCACAATAGCATTAGCTTCTAAATCAATATCTTGTGATTGCTGTGCTTGTGCTATCGCCTCCTGACATGAACGGATTCGTTCAAAGTCAGTTGTCGTACCACGAATTGCGGCATAAAACGCCAACATGCCTTCAGTCGCATGACGAAACTCAAGCAAGTCATACTGACTTTCCGGATCATTTGCGATTAGCTCTAGTACAGGATCGCTGAGGCTTTGCCACAACTGGTCTTGTACATAAGTACCACCACCTTGGCGGCGTGACAACAAGCCCTTAGCTTCAAGTGCTTGAATTGCTTCCCTAATCGAAGGACGAGACACTTCAAACTGCTTCGCTAAGTCTCGCTCTGAAGGCAGCTTTTCTCCAGGACGTAATGTCCCTTCAAGAATCATTGTCTCAAGCGCTTCAACAATCGCATCGGAAAGTTTTGGCTGCCTGATTTTACGATAGGTCATATTCCCTCTCACAACAATTGGTATTACCAATTAACCATTAATGTGAAATTTAGCAAAGAATACTGTTAATGTCCACTTTTGCCTGTCGATTATACCCAATCACTGCACAAAAAAATCAACTTTAGTCTAAATTAAATTTTACTTAGAAAAATCATTTAAAGTTTTCCAAGCGCGTAAATACAACCTTTGACGGATTTATAGCTTAAGATATCAGACTTTAGCCAAGGAGAGGTATGACAAGAAACTCGCATTTCGTTAAATTGGTAAGACCTTTAAACGAGCGTTTGATTCTTTGATGGGTATCATCATTCTTGTGATGTTTTTAGGTCGGAATGTTGCTCAATGTGCGGCAACGGAATTAAATTAACGTGCGATATGAGATCCTCGATTAAACCGCCTCGAGGATCTCATATCGGAAAGCTTTAGGAGTCGCAGGGCTAAATTAATACCCCAGCAATCGTCAACATCGAGATAACAGCAACAAGCAATACAGCAGTGCGTTTAGCTAACTTCACTAATCGACAAGTGCTTTCCATGCATACACTATCCTCACCTTGTGAAAACTGGTCATAAGAAAATTGTTCTGAAGCCATCGCTACACGAGTTAATACGTCATAGGTAGCAAGACTTGGTTGCGCAATGGTTTTACCCCATTCGCCAATAGCATGGGAGAAATTACCAACTAACACATAACACAAAGCAATCATTCTCGCTGGTAGCCAATCGAGTATAAACAATAAACGCCGAACAACGTTTGAATCCGGCAGTTGCCCTTTAAACATCATTACATCAAAGGCTCTAACTGTTGCGTAAAATACCATAGCTACAGGTCCACCAATCACCATCATCAAAATAACAGCACAATAAAAGCGATAATTAATCCAAGTCAGCTGACGTCCAACACGAGCGCCAAGCATCGTTTTATTATCAACATTAATATCTTGTACATCGGCCAATTGTGAAGCTAAATGGTAACTTGCTTGCACATCTTGATGGCTTACCGCAAGTAAGTATTTCTTATACAGCGTCCGATAATAAACACAGCCGACACACATTAAAGTCGCTAAGGTCCATATTACTAGAGAAATAATGCCAAATAACACCCCTTCAACTGCTGATAGCACTATATGCATAATCAACGCGGGCAACACAAGAACTAATAACTTAAAACTGTTTGACGTTTTCTCAAACGTCGTCGCCAATTTTAACGCTAACTTCTCAAACCAGTACTGAAATTGCCAACCTTGGGTTAGACTGGTCATTCTCTCGATAAACAAAGCAGCTAGTAAGGCAAATAAAGCCATAATTATCTCGTTAATAAGTTTTAATAAACAGAATCTTATCCTAAAGGTATTCAGTTTGTCATTAAGATAAGGCCAGCAACTCTCTAAAATGTCCCCAATCAAATGCTGCCCCAGGATCGGTCTTACGCCCAGGAGCGATGTCACTATGCCCAGTGATACGATGGTTAGTAATATTAGGATAAGCCTGTTGAATTTTTTTAGTTAGTGTAGCAAGTGTTACATACTGCGCTGGTGTATACGGAGTAGTATCGGTTCCTTCAAGTTCAATACCAATTGAGTAATCATTACAATTATCCATACCTTCGAAGCTGGAAACTCCCGCATGCCACGCACGCTCATTAAACGCGACGTATTGCGTGACCTCTCCTGTGCGGTTAATCATACAGTGAGCCGACACACGTAATCCTTCAAGATCAGCAAAAAAAGGATCTGCATTACAATCCAAGGTCCCTTGAAATAAATGGTCAATAAAGCTACCGCCAAACTTCCCTGGTGGTAAACTAATGTTATGAATCACTAATAGCGAAATAGCACAGCCCATGGGCCGCTGATTGAAGTGCGGTGACGGACAGTGGCGAGTATGCGTTAACCAACCAGTGTTATTAATCGAGCTAGCTTGGTACTGCTGCTTCGATGTTCTATCTATTACATTCATTATTTTACCCAACAGCTGTATGACCGCCCTTAGTTGCTAGCGATAAAAATTTAATCTTTACATGATAAAAGAGTTTACCTTTTTAGCAAAGGCCAGCAGTCTTAGCACGCTACATCTATTACCCTCAATTCGAAGATTATGTTAATTTAACTTTATATTGAATGAATTTTTCAACAGTAAGGACACCTCTAATGGAAAGAATTGGAAAAGGCATGTGGGTCATATTTTGGTGCCTTGCCTTAATTGGATTAGTGTATTTTTTTCAGGACAAAATAGATCAACAAATTAACCCTAATGAGCAAATCCAATCAACTATCACAGCGCAAGGCCGTTCAAGCATAACATTGCACCAAAATAGAATGGGGCATTATATCGCTACAGGCACTATTAATAATGTTCCTGTGACTTTTTTATTAGATACTGGCGCAACACAAATATCGATTCCAGCGCACCTGCAGCAGCAACTGAACTTACAATCAGGTCGAAAACAGACCGTCCATACAGCTAATGGCACAGTCACCGTCTCTAGTACGCAAATAGAACATTTAAGCTTGGGAAATATCGAGTTTTATAACTTAACGGCTAACCTTAATCCTGGCATGACGAATAACACAATTTTACTGGGCATGAATGCCTTAAAACAGTTAGAATTAGTGCAACGAAATAATACACTCACGTTAACCCAATAACTCGAGTCACAAAGCCAATGAAAGAAGAACTTATGTTACAAAACGATATAAAGGCTGCTGTAGAACAGGCGCTAAATGAAGATCTTGGATATCAGTCTTATACCAAAGGCGATATTACCGCTAACTTAATCCCTGAGACTAATACCGCTCAAGCGACCATCATAAGTCGTGACGTTGCTGTTTTTTGTGGCAAAGCATGGGCTGAAGAAGTATTTAAACAGCTTGGCAGTGAAGTTGCTATTCATTGGTTTGTTGATGACGGTGACATTGTCGCGCCTAATGAAGTGCTTTGTGAGCTATCTGGCCCAACACGCATTTTATTAACGGGTGAGCGCACCGCATTAAATTTCATTCAAATGCTGTCAGGAACTGCGACCGCAGTAAAAAGCTATGTCGACGCCATCGAAGGCACCAACACACGCCTACTTGATACGCGTAAAACAATTCCAGGGCAACGTACTGCACAAAAATATGCCGTAAAATGTGGCGGCGGCTCGAACCATCGTATCGGTTTATTTGATGCCTACTTAATTAAAGAAAATCACATCATGGGTTGTGGTGGTATCAAACAGGCTATCGACAAAGCACGTGAGTTAAACCCTGATAAGCTGGTTGAAGTTGAAGTAGAAAGCATTGAAGAGCTTACTCAAGCATTAAATGCTGGCAGTGATATTGTAATGCTAGATAATTTCGATATTGAAATGATGCAACAGGCTGTTGCTTTAAATGCGGGTAAAGCCAAACTTGAAGTCTCTGGCAATGTGACTATCGAAACGATTGCAAACTTCGCGAGAACAGGTATCGATTATATTTCGGTGGGCGCTTTGACTAAGCATGTTAAGGCAACTGACTTGTCGATGCGATTGAAATAAAAATATGAAACTTTGGATATAAAAAAAGCTCCGGATGGAGCTTTCTTCTTTTAGCGCTGTGATTATTCTAAGTGGCAAGAACTAAGGATTAACATAAACCAGATGTGATACAACCACTCGTTTGAACCACCACCCAATCAGCAGAGCCACCAGCATTCGGAGTTCCTTTTAAGATGTAAGTATCAGTAGCAGCAAAGCCAGCAGGGCCAGAATTATCAGGCGTTACAGTAATAAAGACAGCCGTAGTGCCGTCAGCAGAAACAGCTACAGTGTCAATATTCGAAGAAGCATTCCAGCCTGTACCTGTCAGAGCTTGACATTTAGCTAACACTTGAGTTTGAAGACACATATCAACAGCAGTTTTGGCTGGAGTCGCTGCTAAGACGGCCTCAGAA
The DNA here is from genome assembly GCA_002835545.1 of Alteromonadales bacterium alter-6D02. Taxonomy (GTDB): domain Bacteria; phylum Pseudomonadota; class Gammaproteobacteria; order Enterobacterales; family Psychrobiaceae; genus Psychrobium. Next base: position 27,557 of record PIZK01000005.1, on the reverse strand, counting down.
AACTTAGCACGGTCTGAATATGTTTTATAAGCCGGTAACGCTACAGCAGCCAGAATACCGATGATTGCCACAACGATCATTAATTCGATTAAGGTAAAACCTTGTTGTACTTTTTTCATAATATTTTTCCTTTGAGAAAACTCACAGTTATTGTTTTTGTAAATTAGTTTAGTTTTAACTAATAAAAACAGTATAACCATGTTTCAATAATACGGGAACACCCGATGCTAATTTAACGATCAAAAATATTGTATACCATCAATAATTTAACCTTTTTCTAATTTGCCTTGGCTGCTCATTGACCACTTTAGCCTGTTACTAAAACAATACAGCGCTTCTAAGCGGCTACAGATAAATTAGCACTTGATTAACAAAAATACAACTTATAAAAGACTGACTCATATACTCTCTTTTCCACATTTCATTGTGGTGAAAGTACAATAAAATATAGTTCACTAGAAACAACAGTACCTTGAAACGCTGCCAAGTAATCTTTAATTAAACCCCATCAGATAAAAGGATTATATTAGATATATGTTTTTTAGAGCATTATGTGGCTATATTGATTAAAGGTACTTCAAAAGGTCGTATTTAATAGTCATCGCTTTTGTTTTAGTTTAAGCTGATGAAATTAATTTCATTTTTTATTTTGGGTTTTAAGTAAATGGCGCGCAATTCATCCTTTCACGGTTTACTCAACTTATTTGTCGAGCATCAGCTATTAACTGCTGAGGTTGCCAAAAAAGCCGCTGAGCAGTGTGATAGGGATAAGAAACCTTTTTTAAGCTATTTAGTTGAAGAGAAATTAATTGATGCTACGGCCGTAGCCAATTTATGCAGTATTGAATTTTCTATTCCTTTACTTGATATCAATAACTTCGATGTAGCACAGCTGCCTTCTGATTTACTCAATGAAAAGCGTATTTTAAAGCACCAAGCTTTGCCTTTATACACTCGTGGCAATCGGTTGTATGTTGCAATTGGCGACCCAACCAATATTAACGCCCTTGAAGAGTTCCAATTTAATGCTGGGATGCGCACTGAACCCATTTTAGTTGCCGAAGATCAACTCAGTAAAGTCATTAATACTTTGTTTGAGTCTGATTCTAGCGCATTATCGCTTGATGATTTTGATGAAGATGAGCTTTCAGCGATTGATGTCGATGACCAAAGCCCTGCTACCAACCAAGATTCCGACTTAGATACTGATGACCAGCCCATCGTTATTTATATCAATAAGCTATTAATGGACGCGATACGCAAAGGCGCTTCTGATTTACACTTTGAACCTTATGAAAAAAACTATCGGGTTCGCTTTCGTATCGATGGCATTTTGCACGAAATGGGTAGTCCACCAGCTTATTTAGCCTCTCGGTTAGCTGCAAGATTAAAAGTCATGTCGAAAATGGATATTGCCGAAAAGCGTGTACCTCAAGATGGTCGTATCAAATTAAAGATTTCGAGTAAGAAATCCATCGACTTTCGGGTGAGTTCATTACCAACCTTGTTTGGTGAAAAAATAGTGCTTCGTATTTTAGATTCATCGATTGCGATGATGGGTATTGAAGTATTAGGTTATGAGCCGGAGCAACGCGCCCTATATGAAGAAAACTTAAAACGGCCGCAAGGGATGATTTTAGTAACAGGACCCACAGGTTCTGGAAAAACCGTTTCTCTTTATACTGGACTTAATATCCTTAATACGCCTGAACGTAATATTTCAACAGCTGAAGATCCCGTAGAAATTAACTTATCCGGCGTTAACCAAGTTCATATCAATAGTAAAGCAGGACTTGACTTTGCTTCTGCGCTGCGTGCTTTCCTACGTCAAGATCCTGATGTTGTGATGGTGGGTGAGATCCGGGACTTAGAAACCGCTGAAATAGCTATTAAAGCAGCACAAACTGGTCACTTAGTGTTATCAACACTACATACAAATTCGGCTGCTGAAACTATTACTCGTTTAGTCAACATGGGGGTGCCGGGTTATAATATCGCAAGCTCTGTTAGCCTCATTATCGCCCAACGATTAGCAAGGCGCCTTTGTGAGCATTGTAAACAGTCAGAGCAGTTGCCTGAAGCAGAACTAGTCAAACTCGGTTTTAAAGCAGAAGAAATTGCTGCCCAGCCTCACTTTTATCATGCCGTTGGCTGTGATAAATGTTCTGGAGGCTATAAAGGCCGTGTCGGTATCTACGAGGTTATGCCGATGAGTGAACAAATTGGTAAAACCATTATGGAAGGTGGTAACTCGTTACAAATTGCTGAAATTGCAACAGATGAAGGAGTTAATAGCCTACGTCGCTCAGCTTTACTAAAAGCCTTACAAGGGGTCACAAGTCTTGCAGAAGTTAATCGAGTCACGAGTTTCTAATTAAGACATTATGTGCGAAGTTTTGTAAATGCTTACAAGTAAATTAAATATCATTAGTGATTTGCAATATAATAAGCATTTAGCTTAAGTTAATACCACTGGATGCATTCATAGGGATTTATATGGCTAGCATAAAAGACAAATCCACAGCCAAAATTAACACCTACATTTGGCATGGGATAAACCGCAAAGGTGAAAGAACCTCCGGGGACTATAAAGGGGCTAGTGAGAAAGACGTCAAAGATGCTTTACGTAAGCAAGGTGTCAATGTTACTAAACTAAAAAAGAAACCCGAGCCATTATTTAGTTTCGGTTCATCTAACAAAATTACTCCGATGGATATGGCGATGATAACACGCCAGATAGCAACAATGTTATCTGCTGGTGTACCGCTAGTTCAAAGCATGAAGATTGTTGCAGATGGTCATGAAAAGCCAAAAATGAGAGAGCTACTCACGGCTATTAATAATGATATTCAAGCCGGCGTGCCTGTTGCTGACTCTCTACGCCCACACCGAAAATACTTCGACGACTTATATTGTGACCTTGTGGCGGCAGGTGAGCACTCAGGCTCACTAGATACGGTTTACGATCGCATTGCGACTTATAAAGAAAAAACTGAAGCGCTAAAGTCAAAAATTAAAAAAGCATTATTTTATCCGGCCGCTGTTATTGCGGTAGCGTTCGGTGTCACTATGTTGCTATTAATCTTTGTAGTGCCACAGTTTGAAGAAATATTTGCTAGTTTCGGAGCAGAACTGCCAGCGTTTACTCAATTAATACTAAAAATTTCCCGCGCGGTGCAAGACTATTGGTACATCATATTTGGCGTTTTAGGCTTTTCAATTTTTGCCTTTAAGCGTGCCCACTTTAACTCACAAAAAGTTCGAGATAAAACTGACCATGTTCTATTGAAACTTCCTATCATCGGATCAATTTTACATAAGTCTTCAATCGCACGGTTCAGTCGTACACTAGCAACGACCTTTAACGCAGGTGTCCCGTTACTTGAAGGCTTAGAATCGGCCGCAGGAGCTTCAGGCAATGCATTATATCGCGATGCGATCCTCAGTGCCCGACGAGAAGTAGAGTCTGGCTTAATGCTCAATATAGCTATGCGCACCACTGGCGTATTCCCCGATATGCTTATTCAAATGATAATGATTGGTGAAGAGGCTGGCTCTATTGATGACATGCTCAATAAAGTTGCTGCTATCTATGAAATGGAAGTTGACGATGCGGTTGATGGGCTAACCACCTTAATCGAGCCAATGTTAATGGTCGTAATTGGTACCATTGTTGGTGGCTTAATCATCGGCATGTATCTACCGATATTTGAAATGGGTAATGTTGTTTAACCCCCTATTTTTCCTATTAAAAAAAAGCTAAAAGAACACGAATAAATGAATGATTTTGTAAATGTGATGGTTAATTACCCTTGGTATTTTTACGGGGTAATTACAATACTCGGTTTATTAGTTGGCAGTTTTCTCAATGTGGTGATCCATCGCCTGCCCATTATGATGGAGCGTGAATTTAAAGCTGAAGCTAAAGAGTATTTTGAGCTACCAGATGAAAAAGATTCAACTGCTAAGCACGCGACGGCATATAACTTAATCGTCCCTCGTTCAGGCTGCCCTAAGTGTGGACATCAAATTACGGCACGAGAAAACATCCCTGTTGTTAGTTATTTATGGCTGAAAGGGAAATGTAGCCAATGTCAAACCCCCATTTCAACACGCTACCCAATGGTCGAGTTAATAACGGGGATTTTATCTTTGGTTGTAGCTTGTACATTTGGTCCGACTTGGCAATGTGTTGCAGCGCTATGCTTTACATGGAGCCTAGTCGCTTTAACCTTTATCGATTTTGACACCATGCTGTTGCCCGACTCCATCGTCTTACCTATGCTATGGTTTGGTTTAATCATCAACCTTAACGGCACATTCGTTGATTTAAATAGTGCTGTCATTGGTGCTGTTGCTGGTTACATGAGTTTATGGACTGTATTTTGGTTATTTAAAATACTCACCGGCAAGGATGGCATGGGCTATGGTGATTTTAAACTCTTTGCGTTAATCGGTGCTTGGCTTGGTTGGCAGTATTTGCCACTAACGATCATTTTGTCATCACTTGTTGGTGCAATTATTGGCATCACAATATTAGCGGTCCGTGGGCAAGATAAAAACATCCCTATCCCCTTTGGTCCTTATTTAGCAATTGCAGGTTGGATTGCATTAATTTGGGGTGAACAAATTAACCAGTTATACCTCCAATCTATTGGGCTATGAGTATGCCAGCTGATAAAAAATATATTGTCGGCCTAACCGGCGGAATAGCTAGCGGTAAAACAACGGTTGCTAATTTATTTATGGAGTTAGGCATTGATGTGGTTGATGCCGACATTGTTGCTCGAGAGGTTGTTGCTCAAGGGACTCATGCACTGAACGCCATCGCTAAAAAATTTGGTGATGCCGTGATTGATGAACAAGGTGAACTTAAACGCTCTGAGCTTCGTCGGATCGTTTTTGCTGATAACCAAGCAAAAGCTTGGTTAAATGAACTACTCCACCCAATAATCCGCCAAGAGATTACAAGGCAACTGCAACAAACTCAATCAACATACTGCTTACTTGTTGCACCTTTGTTAATTGAAAACAACATTCAGACAATGGTAAATCGCGTGTTAATCATTGACGCTTCGGAACAACAACAACTCAAACGAACTATGGAGCGAGACGGTTGCGATGAAGCCCAAGCACAAGCAATAATGTCATCGCAGTTGGAGCGTAATTTACGCTTAAGTCATGCAGATGATATTATAGAAAACACAGGAATGATCAATAAGTTGACTAATGATGTAAAAAAATTGCATCATAGCTATCTTGAACGTGCTCTGGAAGGAACCGGAAACTAAAAGGTTGATCAAAAACCTTTATTTAAAGCACAATAATAAAAACTGGTTCACTATTCAACAAGCTATAAAGCATTGAGTAGGTATTAACATTAACAATGTAAAATAATAACAACAAATGTTAATAGAATGGTGAGTTATATTACATACACAATAATAATTATTATGTCTGACACTATTATCTATGAGTATCCATTAACAGAAAAAATTCGATGTTATTTACGTATCGAACAGCTAAGTAAGCAATTACACGCATACCAAAGCTTACAACAGCCAGAGTTATTTAAACCATTCTTTTCTGCGTTATTTACGTTAGCAGAGCAAGTGGATCGTGGCGAGTTCAAAAAAGAGCTATTACGTGACTTGGACACGAGAAAGGTTTCTTTAAACCAGTGGTTTGATGTTGAAAGTATCGACAAAGAGCAATTAAATAAGTTAATTAAAAAAATTGATAGTTTTAACTTTAGCCAAGCTCAGCCTAATAAAGTACATGCATTAATCAGCCAAGACCCTTTGCTAGTGCAAATAAAGAATAAACAATCCCTACCTGGTGGAGGTTGTGAGTTTGACACACCACTACTTCATTATTGGCAGCATTTACCCCAACATCAACGTTTGAGTGATATCAATAAATGGTTAGCACCTTTTGAACAAACCATTGAAGCAGTCACTCTACTACTTCAGTTACTTAGGGAGTCCTCAACGTATTACGAACAGGTGGCAACCGATGGTTTTTTCCAGGATGGCTGCACCGAAAGCCAACTGGTGAGAATAAAAGTAGCCGTTCATCAAGGTTGCTACCCTTGCATTAGTGGTTATCGTAATCGTTATTCTATTCGCTTTATCTCTTGGAATGAGCAACCACTTCATGATATAAACTTCGCCCTTGCCTGCTGCTAATCAAAGAGAGCTCCATGACTGAAGTAAACTGCCCAACTTGTGACAAAACTGTACTATGGATAAAAGAAAGTACTTTTAGACCATTTTGCAGTGAGCGCTGTAAACTCATCGACTTGGGGGAATGGGCAAGTGAAAATAATACCATTGCAGGCCCGTCATTAAATAATGAACTAGCGATAGATGAATTTGACTTGCCATTAAATGACGAATTTTTTCAACCAGATGAATAACCAGACTGGTATTAATAGTAAGGTTACTCTTTGATTAATAGATCAACAATCGGTTGATTAGCATCAGGGAATTGATAATTCGCTAAGTCGACTTTATCGACCCATTTTATCTGCTGTTGCTCCATGCCTTGGGCAACACCACTAAACTCACTGACTTGCCACACGTCAAGTACAACAAGTTTATCTCCATAGTCATATTCGAGCTTAATTAACGGACTCGCTTGTTCAACATTGATATTGACTTCCTCATTCAATTCACGGCTCAATGCGTCAAATGTTTGCTCTCCTTGTTCAATTTTCCCACCTGGAAACTCCCATTTTCCACCTTGGTGAAGGTGCTCATGACGAAGCGCCAAAAGTATTTGACCTTGGCGGTTAGTTACAACACCAACAGCAACTGCAATCTTTTTCATAATTTATATTATCCGTTTTCTTCCCAGCAATATAAGCAAATCAATTCTCTCGCTTGGTATTCCGGTGGGTTATTGCTATATTCATTGCTTATTATACTTCGAAAAACATAATTTGTAGTGACAAGCGATGCCAATGGAACGAAAAGAATCTGCACTTCCAACAGGTATTACATTTAGTGATACCCAAAAACATTACCATTCGACGCAAGCGTTACCATTGCTTATCATTGATAATGAGCAATGCCAAGCGGTTATATCCCTTTATGGTGGTCAAATTTTAGAGTTTACACCTAAGGGGAAGCCAGCAGTGTTATGGCTTAGTCCACTGGCAACGTTTGAGCAAGGTAAAGCAATTCGTGGTGGAATTCCAATTTGCGCACCATGGTTTGGCGCTCACTCGTGTAAGCCATACCCTAGCCACGGTTTTGCCCGAACTAGCCTGTGGCAATTAGATGATGTATCAACTCTCGATAACCAGAACCAGCAAGTCACTCTGTCACTAACGCCTAATACAATGACGCGCAAAGTGTTTCCTTATGAGTTCACAATGCGAGTTCATTTCACTCTAGGCAGAGAATTGACGGTTGAATTTAGCGTCGAAAACCAAAGCGAACAAACAATCCCTTGTGAGTGGGCACTACACAGTTATTTTAATGTCGATGACATCAACAAGACATATGTTACAGGGTTGGATAATCAAGATTATGTCGATACAGTTAACCAACTAGAAGCCACGCTCTTAGGTGAACTGACTTTTTGCACAGAGGTGGACCGATACTTTACACAAACTCAAGGAGAGCAAACAATAAACTCACAGCATCAGTTAATCATTGCTGGCGACAATTGCCCTAGTGTGATCACTTGGAACCCTGGTCAAGAGTTAGCAAGTAATATGGCTGATATAGGGGAAGAGTTTTATCACCAATTTGTTTGTGTTGAGCGCGGAGCGATAAAAGATCAGCAGTGGTTTATTGCCCCCGGTGAGCAAAAGAGCGCGCGCCTTTATATTACTCAGCACCTAAGCTAGTTAATAAGTAGTGATTGATTATTGCGCTTCTCGATAGAGTTACTTAAATTAAAAGAGAGCGCATAGCTGGCTAATGTCAGCAACAAACTTAATGGTTTAAGGAGATAACGCAGACGTCGGTCATCAGGTTTTCTTGATACAACCAATATAACCTCTCATTTGATACTGAGTGCATATGCTAAACTTATTTACTAGGTTTAATAAAACCTAGCCCTTCATTCTTAATAAAAAACATGAGTAAAGCTTCAATAGCGAGTTTTTTGACCAAGTTAAATCTAAAGTAATAAAAAAATATGCCAAAGGCTTTATATGTCACTCATTCCGAGATAAAGTGAGCCTACAAATCATTATTATAACTGAGTCATGGTTAACCTTTATCGTCGAAAGCAACTCCTAGAAACACTTCCGAGCTCATCGGTTTCTGCCGCTGATATTTCAGTGCTGTTAACGGCAAAGGATTATTTAACACAACTACTGTCCCTCATTAATAGTGCAACAACTCGTATATATATTACGGCCCTTTACCTTGAGAATGATGAAGCAGGACGTTTAGTTGTTGAACACCTCATTGCCGCAAAACAGCGCTGTCCAGAGTTAGAGATCAAGGTGTTTGTCGATTTTCATCGAGCACGACGAGGCTTAATAGGACAAAAAAATTCAGAAGGGAATGCCGCTTTTTATCGTGATATCGATATTGCGCACCCTGATTTAATCAAGTTTTATGGCGTTGCAGTAAAACAACGTGAGCTCTTTGGGGTATTACACCTTAAGGGGCTAGTTATCGATGACACTTTGTTATATACCGGAGCAAGTATTAATAATATTTACCTCCACTATAAAGAGCGTTACCGCTACGACCGCTATTGCACCATCAACTCCATTGCCTTATCCGATAGCTTTGTTGATTACCTGAATGACGCATTAATCCCAAGCGAAGGTGTTTACCTATTTAATCGTTACCCATTAGTACTTGATAATAAATTCAAGAAAAAAGTCGCCAATCAACACAAACAGCTTAGCCGAGTAAAATACCAGCTACCGCAGCACAGTAACGCTGACTTAACCGTGACACCATTAATTGGCTTGGGCAAACGTAATAACCAACTGAACAAGGTTATCCACCAGCAAATGCTGCAAGCTCAAGACAACCTTGTTTTGTATACTCCATATTTCAACTTACCCGGCGTACTGAAACGCGATATTGCAAGGTTATTGCGTCGAAAAATAAAAATTGAAATTATAGTCGGTGATAAGAGAGCCAGTGATTTCTTTATTCCAGAAGATCAGCCTTTTAATAAGATTGGCTTAGTACCCTACTTATACGAAACAACGTTATTGCAATTTGTTAAGCGCCATCAGAAGTCGATCAATAATGGCTTATTAACTATTCGCTTATGGCAACATGACAATAATTCATTCCACTTAAAAGGAATGAAAGTTGATGATCGTTATCATTTATTAACAGGCAATAACCTTAACCCACGAGCTTGGCGCTTGGATATAGAAAATGGCCTAATGATTGATGACAAACAGGGCCAGTTGATTGACACTTTTGCTCAAGAACATCAGCAAATCATTAAGCATACGACAGAAGTGAAGCACTGGAACCAAATCCAGACAGCAAACGATTATCCATTAATTGTACGAAAGTGGTTAAATCGCTTACGCCGCACGAACCTTGATAAACTATTTAAACAATACATGTAACTCGAATGTAGACTATATTGCGTGGTATTAACTTTTATCACGCTTTTTATAACCTAGCGGGCTTTTAAAGAAGTTTCTACTCGTTGCAACCAAGTGATTCCAGCGTCCTAGCAGTCTCTTTTGATAACGTGTTTCACAATCTAAGGCACTGGCTTCATCGCTAAGCCACGTCTCATTAAATAACGACTTGGCATACATTACAGCATCAGGGGAACGTTTAGTCAGGGAGTGAGCAAAGGCTAAAGCCTCTTGGAAAGGGTCATCACTAATTTTACTAATTAACCCGAGTTCAAGCGCCTCTGACGCTTCAAAAACTCGACCAGACATTGTTAGTTCTTTAGCGACATCAATACGTGTTAACTCCCTTAAAGTAACACTTAAGCTCATATCAGGAATAAGCCCCCATTTAGCTTCCATTATTGAGAATCGACAATCAGGGGTTGAATAGCGAAAGTCAGCCCCTAGAGCAATTTGCATTCCACCACCGAAACATGAACCATGGGTTACTGCAATAACAGGCACAGGGACTGAACGCCATAAATAGCCAACATCTTGTGCTAAGTTAGATAAATTCCCTTGCTCTTTTTTTAACAGTTTAGGAACATTAAGTGGCTTTTTCATTACCGAAAGCATATCTAAGCCAGCGCAAAAGCCTTTACCTTCGCCACGGAGGATTACTGCGCGAATGGCACGATTTAGTTTTAGTTCATTGATAGTTTTAGTTATAGCTTCAAACATGGCCATATCGAGCGCATTGTATTTCTCACCTCGATTAAGACTAACAATTGCTATCTTTTCTCTATATTCAACCTTGACTCTTGATTCCATAACAACCTCTGGACTGACCAGTAAATGTAATCATTAAAGCATCATTATTTCATGAGAGCTAGAGATTTTATTGCACAAAAAAGCCGATTAACAATCACTAGGATCATTAACCGGCTTTTCAACGGGCTGACTTTAACAAGCTTAACCGTTATTTTATAGTGATCCGTGCAAACTTACGCTTACCGACCTGGTAAACCTTGGTGGTACCAACTTCAGCTTGATATTTATTATCAGCACATTTTTCACTATCAATTTTGACCGCACCTTGCTTAATCATGCGGTTCGCTTCAGATGTACTAGTCACTAAGCCAGCTTCTTTTAATAGATTTGGAATTGGCATCGCGTCTAAATCCAATTCAGGCATTTCATCTGGAATAGCTTTCTTCTGGAAACGATTGATAAATTCTTGATGCGCTTTTTCAGCATCTTCTTCAGTATGGAAACGGGCAATAATTTCCTTAGCCAAAGCAATTTTAATATCACGAGGATTAGCCCCTTCAGCGATATCGGCTTTAAATTGCTCGACTTCACTAAGCGGTCTAAAGCTTAATAATTCATAATAGCGCCACATTAAGACATCTGAAATAGACATGATTTTACCAAACATTTCAGATGGAGCGTCATTAATACCAATATAGTTATTTGCAGATTTAGACATTTTCTTAACGCCGTCTAAACCTTCAAGTAATGGCATCATTACCACGCACTGCGGCTTTTGACCATTGGCTTTTTGTAGTTCACGTCCCATTAGTAAGTTAAACTTCTGATCTGTACCACCAAGCTCAACATCCGTTTCCATTTCTACTGAGTCCCAACCTTGCAGTAACGGGTATAAAAACTCATGTATCGCGATTGGCTGACCACCGGCATAACGCTTTTTAAAATCATCTCGCTCTAGCATGCGGGCAACAGTTTGGTTTGATGCTAACTTGATCATCCCTGCCGCACCTAGTTGCTCTAACCAAGTCGAGTTAAATGCAATTTTAGTTTTGTTAGGGTCGAGAATTTTAAACACTTGCTCAGTATAAGATTCTGCATTCTTTAAAACTTGCTCTTTAGTCAGTGGAGGACGTGTTGAATTCTTACCCGTTGGATCCCCAACCATTGCGGTGAAGTCACCAATAAGAAATGTAACCTCATGGCCTAACTGCTGAAATTGGCGCAGCTTATTAAGAATAACGGTGTGACCTAAGTGAATGTCTGGTGCGGTAGGGTCAGCACCTAGTTTAATACGAAGTGGGCGGTCTAATTTTAGTTTCTCAATTAATTCTTGCTCAACAAGAATTTCATCAGCACCACGTTGAATCTCTGCCAGTGCATCAGCTACTTGTGACATTCACTGCTCTCCTGAATGTTGTATAAAACCTAAAATGCGACTAAATGGCACAAAAATGTTATAAATATTAAAAAATATAGCATTTTCTTGACCCAAATCTGAGTTGTAGGTTTAAGGTTATAAATAAAGCTGGTAATCTTACTTTATTAAGAAGCTAATTAGAACTTATATAGAGTATAAATAGCCCCCCTTTTCAAATATTAATTTAAAGGTTGTATTTTAAGTTATGACTCATTTATACCAGCGGTTACCTCTTCGTCATAAACAGTTACTTATCGCGGTTTCTGTGGTCACTGGTTTTTTATTTTTATTGCCGAGCGATAATGCTAAAGCCTCAAAGTCAACCGATTCTGCTAGCACGCTAGAAGTAGCAAAGCGCTATACTGTCGATGTACCCACTACGAATATCGCTCCAACGGCAGGTTCTTCTTTAGCCCCAATGAGTCGCTTACCTGAAGCGCCTAGTCACGTAACACCACAAGCAATACCCCATAGAAGTACTGAGGTATTAGCAAACTCAACAACAAAGGTTGAACCGTCAGGCACAGCACTTAAACAAATGGATTCGTTACATTGGAAAAAGGTCAAGGTCAAATCTGGAGATAACCTTGCTTTAATCTTTAATCGCGCAGGTTTTAGTGCCAAAACATTACATAAAATTACTAGCTTAGGTAAGGCCACTAGCGCATTAAGAAAAATTATGCCGGGGCAAGTTATCCACTTTGGTGCTAACAGCGAACAAGAATTAGTTAAGCTAAAATACCAACAAGACATCATCAATACTTTAGAAATTACTAAAGTGGATGATAAGTTTACTGTAGAAAAAGTAACTAAAGATTTAGAAACCAGAGAACGAATTGCCAGTGCAACCATTAACTCAAACTTCTGGAATGCTGCCGTAGACGCTGGCCTTGAAGCTTCAGTTATCATGAATTTAGCCAACATTTTTGGTTGGGATATTGATTTTGGTTTAGACATTCGTCAAGGCGATCATTTTAGCCTCGTCTATGAGACAAAATATCTCGATGGTGTTGAAGTAAAAACTGGAAAAATTTTAGCCGCCGAATTCATTAACCAGGGCCGAAGCTATCAAGCTATTCGACATACCGATGGAGAGTATTATTCGGCAACAGGGCGTAGTATGCGTAAAGCGTTTTTACGTGCACCGGTAAACTTCAAATATATTAGTTCAAACTTTAACCCTAGACGCTTACACCCAGTAACCGGACGCGTCAAAGCGCATAATGGTATCGATTATGCTGCAAAAACGGGCACCCCAGTGGTTGCTGCGGGCTCAGGAACAGTTATCGCTTCAGCATACAATAAGTACAATGGTAACTACGTATTTATTAAACACGGTGAAAAGTACGTCACTAAATATCTTCATTTATCAAAAAAGTTTGTTCGTAAAGGGGCAAAAGTAAAACAAGGTCAACGTATTGGTAATGTGGGAGCAACTGGCCGCGTTACCGGCGCTCACTTACACTATGAATTCTTAGTCAATGGCTCTCACCGTAATCCTCGTACCGTTAAATTGCCTAAATCACAGTCGATAGATAGAGACGAAAAGTCTGCTTTCTTAGCGATTGCGTCAAATCGCATGGAGCAATTATCTGCTAATCAAAGAGTTATGTTAGCAACGAACAATGAATAATGACTCTTCTAGACAATACTATGTCGGACTGATGTCCGGCACTAGTATGGATGGTGTTGATGCAGCGCTTGTCTGCTTTAACAATGGCAAGCCATCTTTAGTTAGCTCACATTCCAAAGAAATCCCTAATGAGTTATTAGAAAAACTTCACCACCTATCCAAACCCTCGACCCAAGATATTAATTTATTAGGACAATGCGATCGAGCTTGTGGGGAACTCTTTGCACAAACAACCAATGAGTTACTCAAAAAAGTAAACTTAACCCCTGAAGACGTAATTGCAATTGGTTCACATGGACAAACGGTTAGGCATATGCCCAACGAGAGCCACCCCTTCACCATTCAAATCGGTGATCCCAATACAATATCAGTGCTCACCGGCATCGATACTATCGCTGATTTTCGGCGAAAAGATATTGCATTAGGGGGGCAAGGCGCACCTTTAGTACCGGCATTTCACCAAACTGTATTTCATGAGCCAAACCAAAGTAGAGTAATTCTCAACATCGGTGGTATTGCAAATATTACTTGGCTCGGCAGAGAAACAAGTGATGTTTGTGGCTTTGATACAGGCCCTGGCAATACCTTATTAGACTTATGGCACAACAAGCATCACCCTAGTGAAAGCTTTGATTCTCAAGGGGCTTGGGCAGCATCTGGCAAGGTAAATGAGGCTTTATTACAACAAATGCGACAAGAGCCTTACTTTAAACTAGCAGCCCCAAAAAGTACTGGGCGAGAGCTATTTAACTTAGCATGGTTAGATAAGCATTTATTAAATTATTCCCGATTATCAGCCAGCGATATTCAAGCAACGCTTTGCGAATTAACTGCCGCGTCTATTGCTCAAGATATTAAGGGAATAGGAACCCCAAATCAGATATACATCTGTGGTGGCGGTGTTTTTAATATTCATTTAATCAAGCGACTATCTCGATTGCTTCCGAATACGAAGATACAATCAACTGAAGTAGCAGGCATAGATCCACAATGGGTTGAAGCAATCGCTTTTGCTTGGTTAGCCTATTGTTTTAACAATAAATTGACGGGTAATCTGCCACGAGTTACAGGTGCCAAAAAAGCGGCAGTTTTGGGCTCATTTTTTCCGGCAAACTAGGTAAAAGCTTGCCACGGTATAATTTAAAGCAAAAAAAAGAGCCTCGAAAGGCTCTATCAATTTCGCGAAGCGTCTTACTTGATTTTACGCCAAGCTTTAATTTTGCGCCAAGCTTCAGCTTCTTTTGCTTGGTCACTCGTCTCAACAGGCTTAATGCTAATCGCACGCCAGCTCTGCTTTTCTTCTATTTTAGCTTCTACTGAAGGTTTTGCATCCGCTTTACGCCATGCAGAGTTTTCCCCAGAAAGTGAAGTAGCAAACGCAGCTGAAGAAACTAAAGATAAACCTAACACTGAAGTTAATAATAAAGATTTCATAAGTATCCCTTAAAAAGTTATTTAATTGTCAATTTTTTGTTATAACGATTAAATAAATGCGAATACCATGCCAGTTTTCAAAAGCTTAGCTATAAAACTCTTTCTGTGTCAAAGACGCTCTTTTTAATAAAAATGAAGTAAAATCTTGCTCTGAGAGTGGCCTTGAGAAATAAAAGCCTTGAACAGTTTCACAACCCAGTAAAGACAGTGCTTGTAGCTGATCTTTATCCTCAACACCTTCGGCAACAACGGAAAGCCCCATATTATGAGCAATAGATATTATTGACGCCACCATATGGCTCTCGCCTTTTTCAACGGCTAAATCGTCAATAAATGCTTTGTCGATTTTTAAAGTGTGAATCGGGAAGCGTTTTAAATAACTCAGTGATGAGTAACCCGTTCCAAAGTCATCTAACGCCAAATGGATACCTTTACTCGTCAATTTTTCCATCGTTGCAATAGCGAGCTCAGGGTCTTCAATGACGGTACCTTCAGTTATCTCTAGCTCTAAGTTCTCCTGAGGTAATTGAGCGCACGCTAACGTATGTTCAATTCGTTGTAGTAAATCTTCTTGTGCAAACTGTTTTGCAGCGAGATTAACTGCCACACGCCCATTAAATAAGCCATTTTTCCGCCATTGCTGGGTTGCAAAACATGCTTTTTCTAATACTTTTTCACCTATTGCAATAATCAATCCCGTGTCTTCTGCTATCGGAATAAATTCATTAGGGCTAACTATACCTAGCTCCGGGTGAATTAGTCTGACTAAGGCCTCCATACCTGAAACTTCCTTTGTTTCAATATCAATTTTAGGTTGGTAGTACACTTCAAACCAATCATTTTTTAATGCTTGTCTGATCATACTTTCAACTTGTAAACGGCGTACCGCTGAATCATTCATCGAGGAACTAAAGAATTGATAGCTAAACCCTGTTTCAGATTTAGCGTGGTACATGGCAGTATCAGAACTTTGCAACATATTTTCCGCGGTTTCACCATCATTCGGATAAATTGCAACACCAACACTACAACTCATCACAAGTACCTGACTTGCCAGATAGAATGGAGCCTGCATTGAGTTTTCTATTTCATAAAGCACTTGGGTAATCGTACTAATTTGATCGATATCTTCTAAAAGAACGGCAAACTCATCGCCTCCGAGGCGGCAAAGAAGGTGCTGACAATTGATCTCTTGGTCAATACGTTCAGCGATCATACACAGCAGCTTATCGCCTTCATCATGCCCCATTGAGTCATTGATTTTCTTAAAATTATCAATATCCATAGTGAGGAGAGCATGTGGCTCTTTACGTCTAATCAAATTACGATGAGCATATTGAAAATAAGAGCGGTTTGGAAGCTGGGTCAGAGGGTCAATATTAGATAGGTTTCGAAGCTCTTCTTCCGTCTCTTTACGGTTGGTAATATCTGAAAAGGCTGCAACATAATGACTCACCTCATCATCACCATCACGCATTGAAGTGAAGTGTAACTCTACGTAACAATACTTACCATTAGCTTTAAGCGTTTTAACTTCACCATCCCAATCAATCCCTTGAGCGAGCCTTGCTTGAATTTGCTCTGTAACGCCACCAGGGTAAGTATTAAAGATACGTTTATTACCGATGACATTTTCAGGAGATAGCCCAGTAATTTTTTCAAAGGACTTATTTACATCAACGACATTAAATTCTAGATCTAAAATATAAATTGCATCGGAGATATTTTCCATTACATCAGCTTGTAAGTTAAGCCTTAGCTCAGCGTCTTTCAATGCAGTAACGTCTCGAATAGTGCCAGCAATACGCGTCGCTTTGCCATCTATTGCACGTGAGACCACTTTAGCTCGGTCAACAATCCATACCCATTTATTTGGTTCATCATGGCGTTTTATTCGATAGTTAGCTTCAAAAAATTCACTATCGCCTTTGATATGTTCCATTAATAAAGTGATTACATGGTCGCGGTCATTTGGATGAATTTTTTCATAAGATGAATCCTTCAAACCCTCATAATCAAAAGGTTGCCAATGCTTGGTACGGTAGACCTTGTTAGTGATTAAGTCCCAATCCCACATCAGGTCACCACTTCCCCACAAGGAAAGCTCAAGTCTTTCTTTGCTCTGCTTTAATTTAAATGCAGATTCACGGCGCTGTTGAACAACTCGTATAATGATGATGGCAATGATAATTATAATAGCGATATAGCTAAACAGTGCGTATTTAGATAACCATAACGGCGGTAAAATGTTAACTTCTACTGACTTAGAGGCAACCTTTTCAGAGCCATTATTTAGAAAAGCCTCAACTTCTAAGGTGTAAGTGCCAAAGTTTAGGTTTGTATATGTAGCTGTTCTTGTTGATTTACTTGGTATCCAGTCGACATCAACCCCTTTAATCATGTAGCGATAAGAAACTTTGTCCGGTCGAGGATAATTAATTAAGTTGTAAGTAAACTCAAATGGGTAGTCGCTATAATTTAAGGTCACCAAATCGCTCTCAATAATCGAGCGCTGGAGGCGTGTAAGCTGCCCCTCTACTTCTCCAATTTTCACGTCACGGTTAAACAAATTAAAATCTGTAAATAAGAGATGAGCATCTAAAACCTTCTCACCTTCTTTAGTTGTGCTATCGATGAAATTCAGCCCACTGACACCGCCAAAGAAGAGAAGCCCATTTGACGCTAAAAGAGCACTATTATCATTAAAGTCGGTGCCCAACAACCCGTCAGCTTTGTTAAAGTGCTCTATTGAATTGTCTTCATTAACTCGACTGATCCCCTGATCTGTTGAAAGCCATAACCTGCCAAAATCATCAACTAATACAGAATATATGTTACGAGCTAACAAGGAGGGAGCAGCAAAGTGATTTTTCTGTTCTAAAGTTTCATAATCTAATAAGTAAATACCATCCGAGGTGGTTGCAACATAGATACCGCGCGGATTTACGTGCACAAAGCTAACCGTTTTCCCCTTAAGTAAATGAGACTCAATAGATTTTCGCCTTTCCAAGTCAGCAATAATCAGCCCCTGGAATGTACCAATATATATATTCTTCTCATGAGATGTCAGTGTAGTCACATAAGTAGTGGCTTCTATATCACCTAAAACGCTTTCAAGAGGCTTAGGTGCTGCAGGTTGCTCACTAAATAACTGTCCACCTTCAATATTTAAATGTTCGTTAAGCGAAACTCGGTATAGCCCATCCCCCCATGATCCAAAGTAAAGGAAATCATCAACAATAACTATATATGTCACTTCTTTATCTGATATCAGTTTCTTAGATTCAGCAAAACTAGAAGCGCGAATATCAAATCGATATAAACCACTATCACCACCAACGAAAAGGTAATTTTCATTATCGAACGCTAATGTTTTTGTTCCTTGCATATTAGTTTCGAACAGTGTAATTTTTTCAGAATCTAAACTAAGTCTCCTTATCATCGACGAGTTACTCGCACTCCATACGTCACCATTCATATCCTCTTCAAGAGACCAAATTGCTTCTTGTTCTGGTTCACTCCCAATTGAGCTAAGGTCTTTAAAATAATGGCTCTGCTCAGTATGCTTTACTAACCCACTAACATTTGTGCCAAACCACACCGTGCCATATTTATCTTTTAAAACACTATGAACAGTTTGACTATTATTAAGCCTCTCTAAAACTTCTAATTGTTGATTTGATACTTTGTACTTTGTTATTCCGTTTGAAGAGCCCACCCATAGGCGATGATCATTATCGAACGCTCCCGAAAAAAGCTCACCGGACTCATCATCATTTAACTGTAAAACTGTTGCAAAGGAGTTATTGCTATATCGAACAATCTTACGTTTGTATATTAAATAAAGTGAACTACCGTCACCTACAACTTCGTTTATAGTACCGTTTGGAACACTTGAGTTATTAATCTCTTTTAAAGCATTTCCTTTTAAGTCAATAATATAATTCACCCCAAGTCGACTTGATAACCACAATAAGTCATTATTGGCCTGATAAATTGTCTTCACTTCCTTCACTGAGTGGCTTTCATTTTTAAAATGAAAGTTCTGCAATTCAAATTGCTCACTGTCAAAATCGTATTTATGTAAGCCTGTTTTTGTCCCTACCCATAAATTACCCTTACTATCTTCATAAATACTTAAAATTTCTTGATCCGCTAAGTTAAATGGCTTGTGTAAGAAGTCTTCTTGAGAAGGTAAATAAAGATTTAAGCCATTATCAGTTCCAACCCACAGTTGCCCTTTGCTATCAACGTATTGGGTTCTAATATAATTATCTGAAAGTGCACTGTTTTCTTTATTAAATAGCTTGAAATTTGTTCCATCAAAACGACTCACGCCACCTAAACTACCTAACCAAAGAAAGTCATTGTTGTCTTGAACAATATTAGTCACTGTGGGTTTCGTTAGTCCTTGTTCAGGACCAAAATAGGTATACTTCGCAGAGCTAACGGGCCCTTGCTGAAGAGTAAATTGTGCGTTCTCAGCTAATGTTTTAGTAGGGAATAGACTAAGGCCCCCCATAAAAAGAAGAAAACTGAGACAACAAAATTTCTGTGATAGGTTCATATACTGCGACCTAGATAGTAATTGATCATGAAAATAAAGGTTGAATTACAGATACGATCTTCATGATACGATTCAGGTATTGATAACCTATCATAAAAATAAATTAAATTACTAACAATTATACACTTTCCAACGAAATGAAGGGGTGAGTGGTTAAAATACGTCACCTAATAAGTTAGGTGACGAGAATGTGAGAGCGAATATGTAGTTACTGCTTGATCGCAACAATATCAAGTTCTACACGACGATTTGCTTGTCGACCGTCGACCGTTTTATTAGATGCTATTGGCATATCAGAACCAAAACCTCGGCTCATCAAACGATTTGAAGCAATGCCTTGTGATTGTAGGTAGTTAGCAACAGATAAAGCTCTGTTTGCCGATAAGGTTTGATTAGACTGTGCATTACCAGTACTGTCAGCATGGCCACCCACCATTAATTGCGTATCTTTAAACTTAGTTAAGACCCGTACCACACCACCTAAAGTTTGATGGAAGCCAGGGTTAATATCATATTTAGATGTTTCAAAAGTAATGTTTCCAGGCATAATTAGACGAATCTGATCTCCGTTTCGCTCGACCTGTACACCCGTACCGGCCATTTCTTTACGCATTTCTTCTTCCTGAGAGTCCATGTAGGCACCAATACCAGCACCGATTGCGCCACACCCTAACCCAGCATTTCGAGCATGTTTACTATTTTTCTTCGAGCCAATAAGTGCACAAACAACTGCTGCACCTACACCATACTTCGTAGCATTATTTGTTTTCGTTTCGCCAGTATAAGGATCTGTCGTTTGACAAGCAGATAGAGAGAGTGTTGAGATAACCACCGCAGCCACGGAAAGTTTTTTGTTTAATCGTTTCATATAAAATACCTTAATTAAGCGTTTATAGTTCATCTTAGCTGTGAACTATTATACTAGCAAAAGTTCAAAAATAGCTTACTAAAGCTGAACTTAAGCTAAATAAAAGCAAACACCTTCGACACCGAGTGCAAGATTTAATAATTCATGATTAAAACTGTATAAAGTATGGGGTTAAATCAAGTTATTACCAATAAAAACTGAATAACATAGCGCAATATTTAGCTTTTATTATTACACTAACGTGTAGCTGTTATTCATAAGCTTTAACTTTATTCTCAATAATTTAGTTCACTCTATAAAGACACTAGGACTTAGCTATGAGCCGTAACCCGATAAATCGTTTACTTAATCCACAGTCTATCGCTGTCATTGGTGCATCAAATAATATTAACCGCGCTGGTAACTTGGTTATGAGGAATCTACTACAAGGTAACTTTAGTGGTCCTATAATGCCAGTCACCCCTAAACATGCTGCAGTTTGTGGTGTTTTGGCTTATAAAAATATTGCATCGCTGCCGCATATTCCTGACTTAGCAGTTATCGCAATTAGTGCAAAAAAGGTAACCTCGATTTTATCTGAGTTGGGAGAACTAGGTTGCCAATACGTTATTATATTAGCGGCAGGAATCGATCAACTCCCAGAAGAAGATGGTTTATCAGGTAATCAGCAAGTATTAAAAATTGCCAAATCTTATGGTATTCGTTTACTCGGAGGCAGCAGCCTAGGGATGCAAATCCCTCACTTAGGCTTAAACGCAAGCTTTTCTCATCAGCAAGCGCTACCAGGAAAAGTGGCTTTTATCTCTCAATCCTCATCTATTGCGACAACAATGCTTGACTGGGCTAATCATAAAGGCATTGGCTTCTCTCATTTTGTATCAGTCGGTGAAACCTTAGATCTCAACTTTAACGAACTACTCGACTATTTAGGGCGAGACAATAAAACCCAAGCAATTTTGCTTTATATCGATAGTATTAACGATCATCGCCACTTTATGTCAGCAGCGCGTACAGCCGCCCGTTCAAAACCAATCATCGTGATAAAATCTGGGCGAACCTACGAAGGACAACTTTCAGTGATTAAGCATACAGGGCAACATGCTGGAAGTGATGTCGTCTACGATGCGGCATTCAAACGCTCAGGTATGCTGAGGGTTAATGATTTACACGAACTGTTTGCAGCGTTTGAAACGCTCGCCTACTCAAAACCTTTAAAAGGGGAACGCCTCGCGGTAATAACAAACGGTGGAGCTCCCGGGATTATGGCAGTTGATGCTTTAATCTCTCGAGGAGGAAAGCTTGCTCAATTGGAGCCCGAGATACTCGAAAAGCTAAATGGCTTTTTGCCAAGCTATTGGTCTCATACCAACCCCGTTGATATCGCAGGGGATGCAACCCCTAAAAGGTTCGCACAAGCGGTTGGTACAATACTTGAATCAAGAGAAATAGATACTTTGCTCATTATCCATTCACCAAGTGCTACGGCATCAGGTGAAGACTTTGCAACTGAAATCGTTAATCATATAAAAACCAATAAGCATGCAAAGCGAATTAACATTTTAACCAACTGGATTGGTGAAGATTCAGCTTATGCTGCAAGAAGAATTGTCAGAAAAGCAGGTTTACCCACTTACAGAACCCCTGAAGGTGCCGTAGGTGCATTTATGCATATGGTTGAATATCGCCGCAACCAACGCTTACTGCAGGAAACCCCTAAATCTATTTCTCGCCATTATGCAACAGACCCAAATAGAGTAAGAGAAATTGCCCAAACCCTAATTCAGCAGGGGCACTCAATCATCGATTTAAATTTAGCCCAACCACTTTTAGCAACTTATGGGTTAAAAGCCCTTGCAACGAAGTTAGTTGATACACCAGAGCAAGCGAAAGAGGCAGCTCAAGAAATCGGTTTTCCTGTCGCACTGAAAATCGGTGCGCCTAGCTTAACTCATAAATCAGACATCGGTGGCGTTGTACTCAACTTAAATAGTGCTGAGCAAGTTGAAGTGGCTGCCAACGGAATGTTAGAGCGAGTGGCAGCTTATACTGATGACGTTTCATTCAATGGCTTAACTATTCAGAAAATGGCATCCACCGCAGGTGCTCAAGAGCTGCGTTTTGCCATGCATAATGATCCCGTATTTGGACCTGTTCTATACATTGGTGAAGGAGGGTCTAATTGGGATGTCGCACAAGATGCAGCGGTAGCGCTCCCCCCTCTTAATACTGCACTAGCTAGATACATGTTAATCAGCGCATTAAAAGCAGGAAAGATAAAAGATCATCGTGCGATACAAGCTTTAGATATTAATGCGCTGTCTATCGTATTGACTCAGCTATCCTACTTGATTATTGACTGCCCAGAGATAGCTTCACTCGATATTAACCCGATGTTAGTTAGTGGTGAGGACATCACATTACTTGATGTGAATATAAAGCTACAAGCATGTGACAGTGACGGAGCACAGCGCCTTGCTATACGCCCTTACCCTAAAGAGCTAGAAGAGTTGTTTTTACTTCGGGATGGCCGGGAAGTCTTACTCCGCCCTATCAAAGCGGAAGATGAACAATCCCACATTGAATTTAACGACAACCTCAGTAAAGAGGATCGCTATAAGCGTTTCTTTGGCGAAGTCGGGCAATTAAGCCATGAAGAAATGGCCAAAATGACACAAATTGATTTTGACCGTGAAATGGCTTTTATCGCGACCTATCGTGATCCTGATAATAAATTCCATACACTCGGCGTTGTGCGAGCAATCACAGATCCAGAAAACCATGAAACCGAATTTGCTGTTGTTATTCGAAGTGATATGCAAGGCCAGGGTTTAGGTAAAAAGTTAATGGTCAAAATGATTGATTACTGTAAGCACCGTGAAACAGTCACTATGCTTGGATTAACGTTACCACAAAATGCAGGAATGGTTAGCCTTGCAAGAAAACTAGGCTTCAAGGTCAAGTTTGATATTGAAGAAGGTTGGGTTGAAATGAAGCTCGATCTCCAATCATATAACTTAGCTTAAATCACATCGGTAGTCCCTTTCAGTAGGTTAATAGTATTTAAAAATTAATTTTTACGTTAACCTACTGAACATCAATAAGATCGCTCCTTCATACGAAAAGCAGCTCACAAAACGACCTAAAAAAACTTCAAATACAAATCAATATCATTTATACTTCACAAATAAATCTTAGTAGGAATTATTTTCATGTACGTTTGTGTCTGCCTTGGAATTACCGATACTGATATCCGCAATGCGGTGAAAGATGGTGGTGAGACAATGAGGTGTTTAAAAGAAAAATTCGCCATCGCTAGCGAGTGTGGTGGATGTGTACCTCTAGCAAAGCAAGTGTTGAATCAAGAGCTAGCTGCAACTTCTGATTATTATCAGGTCGCTTAATCCCGAAAAAGAAAGTGACTTCCCTTTCAGCTCAAGTAAAAGGTTAGTTAGCCTATTACTATAGGCCAGCTAATGATCTGACATGAGCAACGACACTTCGTCCTAGGGCATCAGGCACATAACCACCTTCAAGCATTGAGACTATCCCTTCACAGTTTAACTCATGTGATAAATCGACTAGTTGTCCAGTGACCCACGAGTAATCGGAGTCTTCTAAATTCATTTCCGCCATATCATCATCACGATGGGCGTCAAAGCCAGCAGAAATGAACAATAGCTGAGGCTTAAACTCTCTTAAGGCAGGCAACCAATATTCTTCCACCGCATTACGAAACTCTTGTGACCCCGCCCCCGCTTTTAATGGTGCTTTGATATGCAAGGGATTAGGTGTCGAAATGTCAGAGTAAGGAAAAAGCGGGTGCTGAAAAGCAGAACAAAACATCACTTGGTCGTTATCTCTAAAGATATCTTCAGTCCCATTCCCATGGTGAACATCAAAGTCGACAATGGCGACTCGTTCAAGGCTTAGCTTTTCCAAAGCATATGCAGCAGCGACGGCAATATTATTATAAAAGCAAAACCCCCCTGCTTTAGCGCGCTCAGCATGATGACCAGGAGGCCTAACATTACAAAAAACCGCTTTATGATCACTCCCATAAACCAAATCAACTGCTTGCACACCAGCGCCAGCGGAACGCACCGCAGCCTTAAGGGTATTAGGGCACATTTGAGTATCAGCATCAACATTAACTAGGCCTTCGCTAGGTAACATTTCCTCTAACTCAGCAAGATATAAACTATCGTGAACTCGCAGTAAATCAGCTTTATTTACTGGTTTAGCATCGAAATGATCTAGGCTATATTCCAAGCCACTTGCAATTAACCTATCAGAAACCGCGTCAATACGAGCGGGATCTTCTGGGTGTCCATCTGTCATCTTATGACGGCGGCAATCAAAGTGTGAAATAATAGCAGTGCTCATAGCAATAACCCTATTAAGTTAAGGTATTAAATATTACCACCATGCTATCATTATTACTCCGATAAAGTACTGGACTTAAGTATCAAAATTATCCACAAATTTTAATACTACACGCGATATGATAGTCATCTGACGCCATTTCATCGCAGCGTAAAACCAATCCACTAGCAACTAACGGTGGGACGCCTCCTGAAGAAATAACCTCTATACTTATCTGTGTGTCAATCACCAGTTGGCGGCTTGAACGGAATGAAATCCCTTCTGCGCTGAGGTTTAGTAGTTGGCCATGGAAGGTTTCAGCACCATTACTAACTCTATATTTAACGTCACTTTCAACATTCATTCTTGAAAAAACACGTTTATCGCCACTAGAAACGAGCATATCTGATCCTTTTTAAAGTAAACTACATATATAGATTAGCTTATTAACACTGATTTATCTCTCTATTTACTCTCGTATTGGCTAGGCAATGTATATGCTCAAAATATCAAATTCCATCACTATCAATGATACTGAAATCGAGATGCAGTTTATTCGCTCTCAAGGTGCAGGTGGCCAACACGTCAATAAAACGTCAACAGCCGTTCACCTCTTCTTTGATATTAAGGCGAGCGAATCTTTACCTCAAAGATTAAAAGACCGTTTGCTGACTATGGCAGACCATAGGATTTCCAAGTCAGGAAAAGTCATTATAAAAAGCCAAGGGAGTCGTAGCCAAGACGCCAATAGATCAGAGGCATTAGCCCAGTTAGCCGCATTAATACAAAAAGCTAACACGCAAGATAAAAGACGGATAGCCACTAAGCCAACCTTTGGCTCCAAAATGAAACGTCTCGATAAGAAAAATCAGCGAGGAGAAAAAAAGCAATTACGCAAGGCTGTAAAGTATTAACCAAAAACTAAAGCGGCTACCTTACAAAACTGACTACTTAACGAAGACTTTACCACCAATAATTTTAAAAGCCGGAGCACCTCTTATCATGGTTTCTCGAGCAAACTGCTGCTCGCATTCAGGGCACATACCCGATACCGAGGTGTAATCCTCGGTAATCCTTTCTTTGAAACATTTAACTAAACTGCCCTTTCCCCCTTTACGATATTTATAAAGCAAGGCGCGACAATTAAAGCAAAATATCTTAACTGCTTTTTGAGGTAATTTTTTATTGGGTTTTGACATAGATTATAAGGACCGCACCTTAAGCCAAATATTTAAGGTGCCTCTCTACCTTTTACTATCGAGTATTTGTTGAATTTTATCTAGCTCTTCAGGGCTAAACTCACCATGATTAATTAATTTAAGAATAGCATCAACGTGCCCTTTCAAAACAACATTCTCTTGGTCAAGTTTGAATTTATAGACATTGCTATTAGCTGGAGCTTCACCGCTATTGTTGTAAACAATGTCAGCTTCTTTACCATCAATGACGATAAACTTGTGTTTATGACGTTCACTTTCAATATTTTTTAACTCTTGCTCAACTAACTCCAACTCATGGACAGCCTCAATACGTGCTCTTACAGCTAGGGCATGTTCACGAAACATCAATTGTTCAAGCTTTTTTAACCCTTCTAACCTTTCAACCTTATCATAAGGCTTTAACTCTTTGAGCGTCACGACATCTGCTACTATTTCGTCTCCAGCGCCCTCAAGAAACACAACCTCATCAGCTGTCAGAGTACCAATATTCATATGAAGACGTTTAATTGCTATTGTGACTTTTTCAAATGCATCATCACTTAGCAATGCTAGTTTCTCTTTCAACAAATCAATATCTTTAATCTCTCCAGCAGAGAGAACAAACTTATGCTCTTTCCCATTATCATCAATAAAGATACTAGTTGGTTTACCAGCTTTCGCTTTAATCTCAATTTTTTTCTCTATCCCGCCTTTATCATCAAGAGGATCTAAGTTCATGTCACTAGTATACGCAGGCTGACTGATAATAAAAATTGAGGCAAATAAAGTATTCATGAGTGATACCAATCCGCTTAAAAGTATGATCTAATATTGGTATTAAAACCAATATCGTCACAGTCACTATGGCATTAATCGATTCAAATGAATTAATTCGTCTATCGAAGAAAGAAAAAAATGCTAACAAGCGTATTCGCTTACTAGCCGTTGCACACTTTTTGGAGTGCCAAAATAGAACGCTTGTCGCCAACACACTGAAGGTTAGCAGACGAAGTGTTAACAACTGGGTATCGAACTATTTATCTCAAGGTTTATCAGGCCTTGAAGATAAACCTCGTCTTGGAAGGAAAGCCCAACTATCACCTCAACAAACAAAACAGCTCGCCAGCTATATTGAGCATCAAGCAAAATCAGACGTTGGTGGTCGATTAACTGGTCATGACATTAAAGACTATATATCAACTCAGTTTGGCGTTGATTACCACCTCAATCACGTATACAAGCTGCTTAAAAAGATAGGCTTTAGTTGGATCACAAGCCGTTCAAAACACCCAAAACAATCACAAAAAGCGCAAGACGAGTTTAAAAAAATTGAACATACAATGATCCAAACGATCCCTGGTACAGTGTCTTTGTCGCAAGTGGATATTTGGTTTCAAGATGAGGGTCGTTTTGGTCAACAAAACACAACAACAAGAATTTGGGCAAAAACGGGGACTCGCCCAAGAGCTGTCCAACAACAGCAGTTTGAGTATGCCTATATGTATGGAGCCGTCTGCCCAGCGACAGGCGAAACAGAAGCGATCATTACACCGCTAGTTTCTAAAGAAATGATGATCCAACACTTATCGCAGATATCAGAAAAAACAGAAGCTGGCCGATATGCCGTCGTCATTATGGATGGTGCAGGCTGGCACACTGATGATATTGCTTTTGAGTTTGATAACCGCTCAACCATCAAACTCCCTCCCTATTCCCCCGAGTTATACCAATCCGCTTAAAAGTA
>PIZK01000045.1 GCA_002835545.1 Alteromonadales bacterium alter-6D02 | reverse complement strand
ACGCCATAGTCTCTTGTTAGGCAAAACCTACAACTGAACTGAAACCTGCCAAGTAGATGATTTAGCCCTGTTAATAATTTCAGATACAGTAGTCATTAATATTTCAGATGTTTTCTTATTATATAAGGCAACTTGATGCCTATTTCCTAATGCTTCTGCAGCTTTGATTTCGTTCTCAGTTAAGGCAAAGAAAAAGCCAGTAAAATCTTCTTTAACACGGTCTTGATTAGCCGACTTAATTTCAATGAAGACTATTTTCGAAAGCGAACCTTTAATAGATTCAAGGTCATTAAAATCTACAGTAACTCCTTTCGGAATTGACAACGCATCGAAACTCGAACGTTTAATCGAAATACCAGTTTCCTCAAGTGCAGATAGCAAAAGCTTTAATTCATTTCCTTTGGGTCTAGGGATCCAATTGTCATTTGACTCAATGGTTACTAACTCACCATTTGAACCATTCTGATTGGCATACCTAGCTAAATGTTGCTTTTTAGAATTGATAACATCTATCGGGTTCAACTGAACATCCTTGTGTTGCCTAACGCCCCATTCAGGGGCTGATAATAGCTTGCTAAAATTGTGAAGCGAAGCGGAACCGAGCAAGCTGTTAGCAGTCCCGTTACTGTAATGGCTTGTTATGTGCCTTTATTTAATGCGTATATTGCCATTAATAATGTTTTTGAGTTAATAGCTTTTTCCAGTTTCTCGGTATCATCTAGACTAGAAGCTACAGAAATATAACCTTTAAAAATGACATTATCACCAACTTCGACGATCTCTTTACCTTGAGGTTTAATAAAGCTTGTTACCCATATATTTTTAATAGGTGGAGTTTTTAAGTCGAGTAAGTACAAGTTCTTATTGTTTACGACAATATGTTTTAAAACAGTACCACCTAAAGCGGTTGCTTCACCTTCATACTTTGCATTTAGTTCACCATTTTCAAATGGATTATCATTTGCTTCACTCGCATACTTGCCAGCTAAAGCTTGAATCGGGATTAAAAAAAATAGAATTGATAAATACTTGAGCATCGATTTCATCCTTGGCACATAACGCTCCCATAAGCCGAGAGCAATGCTGGCGCATTTGTTGCGCCTTTTATTTTTGCAACGAATGTGACCTTATTGCGAATCAGCCTTTATGGGCTTGTTATATTCGCTTTCGAAGCCCCAACCATCACTTTTCCCGCCATATTTTCTTGCTACTTCAGCAAATGTACTCTCAACATATGTGATGTTTTCATGTGTTGGTTCCATATGAACAGAAACGTATACATCAAAGCCTTTTGATACCTCGTTTGAGTAAATAGCAACTTTGAGGTTTTTATATGAATGGTCAACTTCATACGCCATTTTAACAGCTGAATCTTCATCCTTGAAAAGATGAAAAAAATCAATTTCATATTCTCGATTCAGCTTTACGCCTCGCTCATGCATACTTTGCAACACGTGGCCGTTTTCATCATTTGGGTACCGCATTTCTTTCCCTTGTGCAGTCAAAGATAGTAATAATAAAACAATTAAATATATTGGACGCATAACCTATCTTCCCTGCGAATATAACGCCCCAATAAGGGGCTAAAAATGGTTTGCTAAAATGTGCAGCGAAGCGAAACCGAGCAAACTGTTTTTAGTCCTGCTTGATTGGCTTGTTAGCACTACCTGACTGATGCTATTGCTTTTTCCCATAACTCATTGGCATTATGAACACGAGATAATACGTCTTCAATACCACCTCCTGAGCCATGAGCAATTTCCCATTTTGTAGCAACAGGACGAGTGCCAAATAAAGCTCCACCATCCGCGAGAGAATAACCATCTTTATTTGCTATCCCAAAAGAGTGCGAAAGGCTTGGATGATCTTTTACCCCATCTAGTGATGAAACAGGAATCATTGAAGCAAATAATGTATGACTACCGCCACACTCAGAGTGACCACATTTAAATGTAATTTTGAAATCCGGTTTCCAGTCACCAACAGCGACAGGATTAGTCCACCAATCCCACTCAGCTAAATCAAAGAACGCAGCCCAGATAGCTTCAAGTTGAGTTTTAAATTCTAACCCGTTATAAATATTTGCCATGTTCGATGTGCTCCTTAATTTGAAGTAGTGCTAACGCCCAATTAAGGGGTT
>PIZK01000044.1 GCA_002835545.1 Alteromonadales bacterium alter-6D02 | reverse complement strand
ACGGGTTAGTTGCGCGTTTACAATAAAAGTGGTTCAACATACCGTGTCGCATACACCTTTAAGTACTGGGAGCAAATTTATGAAGAAGTAGATGGTAAGGTAAATAAGATTAAACCTCGCTCGTGGCAGAAGTTTGATATCGAGCGGCAATATTGGAAAGCAAGAGGTGTTAATTATCGCGTGCTTACCGAGCGAGATGCCACAAAGGCTGAAGCATGGAATTTTGATTACTTCGAATTAGCGTATGATTTTAAGGCTTCAAAAAGTGAACTCACTGAATTTGCTATTGGATTTGTTGAAGCTTGGCTGTTAGCTCCACACAAGTGGTTGCAAGATCACTTTAAGACGTTAGAAGTCAAAACTGGTAAGTCTTTTCAGCATATCCAGAGCCTTTTTCAGTATATGGGGTTGCATAATTTACTACCTATCAATTGTGATAAACATATTCGGTTGTTCCGCCCAGTGGAGCTCGAATTATGATTTATGTCGGTCAATTGATTAAAGTTCCTAGCCCTCAGCAAGAACTCTTGGTTTGTCATGTGAGTCTTGATTATCGCTTCGCTGCCGTTGCAGATGCTAAACATGTTAGTAGTAAGGATAACTTTTCTAAACCTAAAGCCTGGAAAGTAACAGACTTAGTCGCCCTTATACGCAAAAAAGGCGTTGAATCTGAGCAATTTGATTATCCAGGAGAGATGTCCTTTAGTGATAAAGAGCTTATTAAACAGAGTCGTGAAACATGGCTCATTAATCGGGATTGGAAGCATTGGTTAACTGCACCTTTAACGACTCCTGAGCTAATTAATCAATATATTTATGGTGAAGGTGTAGCAGATGAGCTGGAGGAGCTGATTAAAAGTAATTTAGCTAACGCTGATTTGCTAAAAGCTAAATTACTTAAGGTTAATTCTGATAAGAAGAAAGAGGTATGGACAACAAAAGGAGCTTATTACAATGCCTTGAATCGTTATATTGTCTTTGGTTGTCATCCTAATGCATTGTTGCCCTGTAAGCTTAAAAATTCTGGCAGTAATTATAAAGTCCCTCTAAAAATTGAAGATAGAAATATTAAAAGAGGCCGTAAACCCGTTAGACAGGCAAGGATTTCAGCCCCTAATATTGGTATTACTGCTGAACATAAAAGCAATATTGCGAAGCTAGTTAAATTTTTAAAGTCTGAAAAAGGTAAAAAAGAATATCCTAACTTTACGTTTAAGAAAGCGATTGAGCTTTATCAGTTCAACTTTGAAACGACCATTCTAGAACGGGAAATTGAAGGTGAAATTCACCAAATTAGAATTCCTTTCGAAAGAGAAGAAGACTGCTTATCTGAAGAGCAGGTTTATTACCATTTAAAACGCATTATTGATAAACAGTTATACCTTCAAATTAAACACGGAAATATTAGTTACGAAAAAGATTTCGCTGATAGACAAGGCTCTGCATTAGAGGGGGTTATCGGATCAACATATCGCTATGAAATTGATGCTACTGTACTTGATGTTTATGTGAGATATCCATTCGATACTACAGGCCAATACAGTATGGGGCGTCCTGTCCTTTATTTAGTTATTGATGTTTACTCAACAATGATTGTTGGGTTCTATTTAGGGTTTGATGGACCTAATTGGGAGGGGGCAGCACAAGCTTTAGTTAATGCTTGTTCATGTAAAGTTGAATTTGCTGCACGGTTTAATTACTCAATAACTGAAGGTGATTGGCCAGCTCATCACGTTCCAGTACAAGCAGCAGTAGATAATGGAACTGAGCAGCCCGATAAAGTGATTAGTACAGTCTTGCAGGCTGAGCTTGGTATTCGAGGTTATAGCTTTGCCGCTGTTTACAGAGGGGATGCAAAAGGTACAGTAGAAGGCGCTTTCAGGTGTTGAGAAAATAAAGGGGTTCACTTTGTTCCAGGAGCTTTAAATCAACATGCCCAGCGTGGAGAACAACATGCGTCTCAGCAGGCACTTCTTGATTACGACTCAATAAATATACAGTTAATTGACCTAATCATTAAGAATAATAAATCAGCAGATAGACTTCACCGATTTGATATTAATGCGATTCAATCAGGTATTGATATCACACCTGAAGCACTTTACCTACATGGACTAAAGCAAGAAATGAATGGTGGAAGAGATGGTCGTGAAATAGACCCTGGCCGTATCCATTGGGCTTTTCTTCCTGAGGAAGAAGCAACTGTCAGAGGGGACGGGATCTACTTTAAAGGTTTAGTGTACTTATCCGATTATGCAAAGGAAGCTGACTGGTTCAAAGTTGCCAACCTAAATGGTTCTTTCAAGATTATTGTTAAGAGACCTAAATCTTGGACTTCAAGTTTGTGGCATAAAACGGCAGACGGTCAATATATTCGTTTCGATTTGAAAAATGTTAACAACGGTAGCCCTTTTATTGGCCAGCATTGGGAGCCAGTACAGCATTTATTAGAGCAGTTTAAAGATAAACGGCATCAAAATAAGCTAAATACTAAAAAGCTGACTATCCAAAGAAACAACTTATTAGCCGAGCTTAAGCGGTTAAATGAGGATGCCATCGAAGGTGCTGATACAAACACTTCTAAAAGCGTGCAAAGAGATATTAAGCAGCGCCAAAAGGTATTCGTTGCCGTTCAGCATGTAATCAAAGCAATTGACCATCAATTGGCTTTGCAGGGCGATCTTTTATCGCAAGCACCTACCCAAATTCAACCTCAATTAGATTCTGACAACGATGCGTTGTTATAGGAGACATCATGATATTACCTGCAAGTTATAATAAGCACCTTGATTTAAATTTAAATAACAATCCTTTGTCGGAATCGATTCAGGTTGAGTTATCGAACGAAAAGTTGATCGATTCATTAACAATTTTACCCAATGCTCAGGATAATTATTGGCAGCTACCTGAAGTTTATCAAATGTCGCAACTCAGACAATTATCAGTTGTTAATTCGCCTCACCCTTATACTCAGGCTTTATATAATAAAATCATGAGTTTGAAGCTTTTCGGTTATACCCATAGGAACCCATTCTCTGCGGAAACAGTAAAAATAAATACCAATATTGCACACTCATTACGTGAAAAAAAACTGTATAAACCTGAAAACTACCCTGGGCTAGCTCCTACAACAGCACCATCTGTTCTTGTCTCAGGTGAATCAGGAACCGGTAAAACTACGTTAATAAGAAGTGTACTAAGCAAGACTCCACAAGCTGTACAGCATAGCAGCTATAAGGGAACCCCTTTTAATAAAAAGCAATTGAATTGGTTATCGATTGATATGCCGGCTACAGGCTCCCCTAAAGCTTTGTGCGCTAACTTTTTTAAAGCGGTAGATGATGTACTTGGTACTGAGCATAAAAAAGAATGGGTAGATAAAAATAAATTTGGTGCTGATGTTATGTTTGGCGCTGTTCAACATGTAGCGATGAAGCATTTCTTAGGCTTAATTCACATTGATGAATTACAATTTATTTTAGGCTATAAAAAAGTTGAACATAGCCCTTCATTGCAATTACTGGAAAGCTTATTTAATAAAATCGGCATTCCCGTTATTTTAAGCTGTACCCGGCAAGGTGTTGATTTGTTTCAAACACTCAAAGAGGATGACCATCGCATAGGTCATGATATTACTATTGTTAGACGTATGCTTAGCGATAGACAATTCGTTATTGGTTTAAATAAGTTTGATTCTAAACATTTTAATACCCTGTTTAATGCTTTATTTCCCCGTGCATTCATATTAGATACTAATACTACTCGCTTAGAAGAGTTTCGATCTGAATTTCACCGATTATCATGCGGGCTTCCTGCCATTATGACTCGATTAGCACTTTTGCATCATGAAGCAGTGCAGCATGATTTTAATAAAGTCACCGACCAATCAAAAGGTTTTACAACACTCAGCCCTGAATTATTAAGAGTTGTTTATGATCAGCAATTTAGTTTGATTGATCCTGCGTTAATTGCTTTGAGGAAGCACAACCCTGAAAAGTTTGAATCTTTAATACGTGATATAGCGACTAAAAAACCTACCTATTCTAATAGCGAAAAGCTTGAAGCTGAAAATATAGCTAAGTTACAACAAAGCAACCCTACAAAAGTTTTGAAAACAGATGATAATTCAAAAGGCACAGTTGCTAGTGTATCTAGTGACTTGTCTTCTGATGAATTTTTACAGGGGATAGGTAATGATGAACAATAATGTTGAGTTGCCGTATTTATTCCCTAACGAGCATTTGCTTAGTGTCTTGGCTAGGTGGTTTGATTTAACAGGGCGAAATGACTTTTTGATGACTTGCAAAAAAGTATCGTCAAACCTGACAAAATTAACGCCTTCAGCGATTTGGCGTCCTGTTTTTCGTGATTTAGCTAGTCATTATAAAGAGACTATGCCGCTTGAGGTTATACTTAAAGAACATACTCTACTTCCTTATTATCGCTCATTCTTAACATTAACAGAACTTGAGTTGTTTAATGATGAATTACTAAAGCTCGGGCCGAGTTTCAAGTTGCTGCCTAAGTTACAGCAAAATCTTAAGTATGCTCATTATTGGCGGTGGTGTAAGGAATGCGCTCATGATGATTATGAAGAATATGGGTAAGCGGTCAATTAACCCC
>PIZK01000043.1 GCA_002835545.1 Alteromonadales bacterium alter-6D02 | reverse complement strand
CGGGTTAGTTGCGCGTTTACTGATGTACTAATTAAAAGCATTTCAAATAGTCCAGTCGATAATAGCGAGCTATGGTCATTGCAATGGAAAAGCAAAAAAGAAATTCATACATACCAATTAGTGTGTCATAACTAGTATTCAGATAAATAGCAGTTAGACAGATATGATTTTAAATTTCTGTTTAGTTGCTATCATCATTTTTAAAGAGTTCAAACAAGTAATGCAAAACCATATTGATAAAGTAATAAGCTCTAACCTACCCAATAATTTGATTTATATTTAAAAACCCAGTCTGTAACGATATTGTTTAACTGAGGACTGTGTTAGAGGTAAAATTTAATCGACTAAATACGACTATTAATGTTGTCTGCCACACTTTAAATCAGTTTTTTGCTGAAAAACCCAAGCTTCATAATATCTGAGGTTAATTTATAAAATTCATAACACTTTTGTAAATTACATACAGGAACAACACTCAGGAGAAAGCTGTAATTATCTAACTCTAGGTAGCATTGACAATTGTCTGTTAGGGTTGAGGGACTTCTATGTGCCAGTGTAGGTCGGATAAGCGAAGCGCCATCCGACACAGTAAAATACTTTGCCAATTATTATCAATATTTTATGTTGTCGAGTGGCTGGAGAGTGCCATGAGCAGACACTGAAGATCTTTAATGTCTGAAATCAAGATTTGGGTGATGCCAATCATACCCATTGCTAGGCCACAAAAAGTGGGACGGGATAGTCGCCTGTTTATTTATTAGCTGGTTTTGTTTACTCTTATTTATGTTAATTGCACCACTTAAGCCTAATGACAAATAGTGGCGCTTAAAAAGCGCTCTTTGCTCATCAACATACCCTAATCAAAAATAGTAATTTGGTGTTGTTCGCGTATTAAATTAGGTTTTGATTAATGGCTTTTATAACGGCCTGAGTGCGGTCTTTTACGTCTAATTTGGCAAGAATTTGTGACACATGATTGCGGATAGTCCCCTCAGAATTATCTAATTTTTTGGCAATCACTTTGTTCGACATCCCCAAAGACATACACTGCAATACGGTTTATTCTTTGTCCGTTAAGCAGAGCTGAGGGCTTAATTGCTTTTTGAGTAAAAAGTCAGTTACCGCGCTTTGCAATACTCGCTTCCCCGCGACGACCTGCTTGATAGCGCTAATGAGTTCTTCAAGCTCAATGTTTTTAAGCACATAGCCACGAGCACCTAGGTTAAGGGCTGTGACTAATACATCGCAATCTTCAAATGTGGTAATGATCAGCACGGGGTTTTATCACCCTTTTCACGCATTTTTTGCAGCACGCCGAGCCCATCTAAGTTCGGCATTCTCATGTCGAGTAAAACAATATCAACGCTATGCTCTGCTAATTGGGCAAGCGCTTGCAAGCCACCTTCAGCGTGGGCTTCGATATTAATGGCGCTATCGAGGTTAAGTAAATTAGCGAGGCCTAAACGAACTAAGGTCTGATCTTCAACTAGTAGGCACTTTATCATGGCTATTTTCTTCTACATTTAGTGGTAATGTCATGGTGTTGATCAGTGTTTCTTGCTCAAGATGTTGTGAAAATTCACCGCCAAATTGTACCATTCGATCATTTAACCCAGCTAACCCGTTCCCTTGTTTTGGTAAGTGGGTCTCTGGTTGATTGTGATATGCTTTTGCAATTAACAGCGGGTGTTGGTTAACGTGGGTGACATTAACCTGCAAAGTAAAATGGTTTGCTTGAGTATGTTTAAGGGGGTTGCTGATCATCTCTTGGGTAAACCGTAATACACACAGGGCGTAGTCTTGAGGGCAATTAAAGTGACTGTCTAGTTTATGTTTGGTATTTGTTGTTTACTGCAGATAAGGTAGCTATTCTCTTCTTTAATTAGTTAAAGGGGTAGGCTATTTATCATTTATTGTTTAGGTTTGGATACGTAAAACCTCGTTAGATTAGTGAAGTAATATAAGAACTACATAAGCTCATGTTAGTTTTGTTAATCTCAGCTATAAAGGTAATTAAACCTTTGCAATCCATGCCTTGTCATCAATTACTAGTTATCTTGAGCATAGCGATTGTTAAAGTTGATTTACCCTAAAAGCCTAAGCGGCTTTTCAATTGCTGCATATTTCTGCGTGATATTGAAATAGGGGTAATATGGTTTAGCAGGATTTCGCAATTATCATTTACCCCTAAGTCGGTTTGGCTAACCGCGTTTAAATTAATAATTTGTTGGCGGTTAGCTTGCAAGAAATCACTTTCTGGTAAGCGGTTTAAAATACTGCTTAACGGCTTCTTAATATAGGCATTTTTATTGCAAAAAAACACGCGAGTATAATTTTTACAGCTTTCAAAATAATCAATATCTGTTAACGGAATTAAATGACAAAGTTCACCATCTTTAATGAATACCTTACTGGTCATGGTCAGTTTCGGCTCTGTTACTTCTGTCTCAGTAAAGCCATTAGTCTCTTCAGTGTTATTAGCTAAGGGTTCTAACACATCATGTTGAGTGTTTTGATTATTAATGGTTAGTTTATAAATAGCATCACTTAAGCGTGATTTATTAATGGGCTTTAAAAGGTAATCAACCACATTATAATCAAATGATCGTAGAGCATGTTCATTATAGGCGGTGGTAAAAATGACCTGCGGTGAATAGTTAAGTTTTTCCAGTAAATCAAAACCGCTTTCACCAGGCATATGAATATCTAAAAAAAGCACGTCAGGTGAATGAGCTTCAATTAATTCTAGTGCGCTACTTACATTGTCAGCATCACCTATTACGTTTATTTCGTCATGTGCAGCAAGTAAGCGAATTAAGCCATGGCGTGCTAAACGGGAGTCTTCAATTACAGCGGCCGTTATCATTGTTTTTCCTTAGGTAAGCATAGTGTTGCAACAAACGCCTCGTTTAACACTTCAGTGTTGAACGAGGCGTTACTACCATAAAGTAGTGTTAGGCGATCACGAATATTGTTTAGCCCAATTTGCATACTTGCTGTTGATTCATCATTTTGTGTTGGCAGTGAGTTGGCTAACTTTAACGTTACACTGTGCGTATTTTGGCTTGAAGTAAGTGAAATATGACCGGCTTTTGTTGAACGCTCAACCCCGTATTTTACCGCATTCTCTACCAAGAGTTGTAGCATCATTGGCGGTATCATAATCGCATGACTGTTTTCTGGTTCTTCAACGCTAAACGAGAGCTTATCTTCATATTGCATTTTTATCAGCTGCATATATTTATCTAACATATCTAGTTCAATATGCAGTGGTACTTTATGCGATTGTGATATTTCAAGGGCGTAGCGTAATAGCTCTGATAAAGTCACCATCATGTCATCGGCCATTTCAACAGACTCCGCAATCATAAAGCGAATATTGTTTAATGCGTTAAATAAAAAGTGTGGATTAAGCTGAGTATTTAGGTTTTCCAGTTGTGCCGACTTTAATGAGTTCTCTAATTGTAAGCTCAGCATTTGCGCGTTGGTGGCATGCCTTTGGTGGGTAATACTAGTGTAAATAAAAATCCAAGAACAAATAAATAGTTGTGTTTGTAAGCACTGTTTTACCATAAAGGCTGACTGAAAAGCCGTCGCTAGGCTGGTATTTTCACCAATATAGCTACTATAAATGGAATGAAAAAATGGTGTGTAATAGCTAATAACAATGATGCTACTTGTGCTAAGTAACGACATAAACGTTCCAGCAAGCAGTAAGCCCGGAATTTGTTTGTGATACACCGTTTTGTACCAAGATTGTTTGTTAAAAACAAACCTAAAGCTCAGTGTCGTTGCAGTGAATAGTAGTGCAAAAAGAGCAGAAACCTTGGCAATATTTACATTGATTTGACCGTTGTTTGCTGAAGTAAATAAGTCGACAGCTATCACAGCAATAAGTGCTGTGCAGTGATAAAGCCAAAATCGAGGGTCACGCGGAAAAAAGTATAGTTTCATCATAGTAAATAGGGCACATAGCGTGCCCTGAATATTTTGTAAATTTAAGCAGATAATGTCACTGCAACAAGTTGATAACTCAATAAATATAGTGCTAACACACAGTGGGCCAATACTATACTGCTAAGGTAAAGGCGATGGAACCCTTTATTAATATTTTTAAAATGCTTTATGCAACTTGCCCCAGCTATAAGGGTAATCAAAGGGTATAACACACTCATCACTGTTAATAGTGGGCTGATCCAGTAAAGGTTATTAAATAAGGCAAACTCCCCAACGAGTAATATCGGCATTATTGCAGTAAGTAACAGCGTTGAGCTTACGCAAACTAAAGTTCTTGGCTGAGATAATGACGCATTGTTTTTCGTGACCAACTTAATTACAGGGCGAACAAAAAACGTATACAAAGTATAAATAATACTGGTAACAATAAGCACAATACTTAGTAATAGCCCTACAAGTTTTGCATAAAATAATCCCGGAGACGTTTGCACATAAACATCGGCATTTCTTAACAACACTTGGCCTTCAATTGGGTCTTGCGCCAAAGTTACTTGTGGTAATCCATCTTTATTACTTAGCACGGGGCTATCACTTTGTTGGTGATAGCTTAATTGGTAGCCACCTTTAAGCCAGGTAAAGGCTAAGGTATTTTTTGTTGCGGTCACCTGAACCGCATCGCTAAAGTAGCTAATAATATTGCCTAAACTCATGCTTGAATTGATTTTGGTATAAAGCCCCGCAGCGTTGTTGAAATCACTATGAAGTGCTTTTTTAGCTGAACTGGTTAGCTTAGTTTCACTATTTTCTTGTTGAATAAACTTAGTTAATACCTTTTTTATTTTTGAAAATGCAGCACCATTAGCACTGGTTAACGCAAATACATAACCTGTTTTTGATGTTGGGCTATACCGCAAACTGCTAATAGCGCCAGGAATTCCGCCATTATGGCCAAAAAATAGCTCATTATTAATCATATCTTTAACATGAGCAAAACCTTGAAAGCTAACTAAACCATTTTGATAAGCCAACTCAGACTCAATACGTTGCATACGCTCAACGGAAGCTGCACTTAATATTTTACTTTGCTCGGGGTATAAAAATAAGTTAAGCAGTTGGTTCATATCGGTCATTGAAGCTGTTAATGAAGACGCTGGACGGGTCGCAATATGTTCATACCCTGCTGACAAACCATTATTTAAATAAGGTAACACGCCTTGAGTATCCCAACTTTTTGGTTTTAATAAGTGGCTATTGTGCATTTGTAGCGGCTGAAAAATATGTTTTTGCACGTAGGTTGAAAATGACATACCTGTAACAATTTCTACAATACGTGCAGCCACGGTTGGCCCCGTATTACTGTATGCAGAACGAGTGCCCGGCACCCAACGACTCACACGGCTTTGTGGGTAAATTTCAAGTACCTCTTTTAACTCATTGTTATCGTTAGTATAAATTTTCTGCTCAGCCGGATGACTGTCCCATCCTGTTGTATGCTCTAATAAATGTTCTACTTTTATCGGATTAGTGGCATGCCATGGGTTTTCAAAGGCAAGTTCTGGTGCAATGCTTCTAATATTGTCGTCTAACGAAAGTTTGCCTTGTTCTTGTAATTGTAGAATCGCAATACCCGGAATTACTTTGGTAATCGAACCAAAGCGAAAAAGGCTATCAGCGGTGGCTGCCGTATTTGAAACTTTACTAGTATCGCCAAATACTTGGGTATATTTGGCTTCGCCAGATTTAATTAGCGTTACCCCAATAGCAGGAACGTTATGGCTTATACGTATCGACTCTATTTCTTTTGATAATTGCTCTATATTGTCTTTTACTTGCTCAGCAGCGTTAACAGTAGCAATCGCTGAAAACGACAGCATAAACATGGCGCATAAAGACGTGAATTTATTTATTGTTTGCTCTTTTAAAGTGTTATTCATAATGCTTCTCCTTTTTTTGCCTATGTTAGAGA
This sequence comes from Alteromonadales bacterium alter-6D02, assembly GCA_002835545.1. Taxonomy (GTDB): domain Bacteria; phylum Pseudomonadota; class Gammaproteobacteria; order Enterobacterales; family Psychrobiaceae; genus Psychrobium. Next base: position 3,394 of record PIZK01000043.1, on the reverse strand, counting down.
AAACTCAAAAATGCAGGTGAAAAAGGTGCCAAAGTGAAAGTATTGTAGATAAACGGTTTTAATTGAGGTTAAACGGTTGCATAGATAAAGGTACATCATCGTTAGTATTCATAGCTAACCTATTAATTCCTTAAGGTATTCTATATGCATGGGCAGAAAACACTTATCAGTCTAGCTTAGACGAATTTGGGTTGAAGATAAGTGGTTCGTTTTAAGCCAGTATTTACCTTTTAAGATCAACCTCATCCCATAACCATCATGTAATCAATGTCGAGTTTTATTTTTTACGTGTTTTTGATGCTGGCGTTTGTTGTATTGGCAGTCAATAAATAGTCTGTTATCTATGATAAAAAATAAAGCAATAGTGTTCAGCTGAGTATTTGATGCTGTTAACTTCATAGTTAGTAGCCTAAAGGCCAATCTACATCGGTTAAAAGTTTGTTGGTGCAGCCCTGATTGTTTTATTCATTATGTGGGTGATGCCAATTATACTCATTGCTCGGTCACAAAAAGTGGGACGTCAAGAAAAGCTCGCATGGATCATCGCCAGTTTGTTTATCAGTTGGTTTTGTTCACTTTTATTTATGTTGATTGCACCACTTAGTCCATTAATCACTTGCTAGCATTATGCATAGACCAACGTTTTTTCACTAAAAAGCCTAAAAGTAATGAGGAAGCTCAAGGGGAACAGAAAAAGCAGGAGTAACCTGCTTTATTCTTAAGTTTAAAAAACTCATCATGCCTTTAAATTTGACGTTTTTCTAGCGCCACTTCCCACCAAAATATAGTTAGTGTTATTTGTCGCAAAGATGCAATACTCGTGGATACTAAGTATTGCTGATGTTCGCACCCACCCGCCAGCAGGAAACCTATCGAGCTCATCGTAAATAATGTAATCGGCCTTTATCAGCGATATTACAAAATCAGGCGCGGATTGTGATGGTTCAATATTCCATATAACCCAGTCTTTGACTACACACTTTGGTTTACCTGGGGGGGAGGTGCTCACATTTTTACTTCATCAGTTAGATTTGTGATTCTGAGCAGCAAAATGATGCTAAATTCACTAATTACTCCTGAAGCCATATAACTATTAAGCATTTAACTTTTGTCTAAGCAAAAGGCAAAATAATTATTTAGAGGCTGAATGAATCTTAATGACGATACAAGAGTATAATTGATATAATCTTGAAAAGGTTATGTGGACCATTCCAATGTAGTCATAACTCATGTCATTAGTACTTGTAAATCAATTGAAGTACTACCTTCCAAACCTAAGATCTATTTCTTTCACAATATCACCTCGAGGCTCGTATCCCGAGATGTTACTAATATCAATCAGCACGTCACTTATAGCATTATTCATATCAATCCATTGCTCCTTTTTCGCCCCCTGAGATAGAGTATATAAATCAGGAAAATGCTCGCGTAATTGCAAATGTAATAAGGACTTTCTCTTATCAAACCAGACCTGGTTAACACCGCACCATAACATCAATATATATGTCAATAATTCACCTAAAATTGCATATAATTGAAAAGTGTCATTTTGTTCTAACTGGCTTGCTAGCTTTCTTTGAGATGAAATACATTTACTGAAGTATTCTCGATAATCTCCACGGCTAATTTTTGTGGGTCCTAATTTAAATGATTGGCTCGTTAGCTTTTTCAAATATAAAAGCCTGTCGTTTACATCTAATAAGACCTTTATATCTTTAAAAATAAATACCCACTCTTGATGGCTTTTATTACATAAAAAGTGAAAGTTCTCATAGTGAGATATAATGACATCAAATGTTACTCCTTCGTATAAAAAGCTATCTTTACGATATATTTTTTGTTTAGTAATTATAATAACATCTATATCATTATATTCCTTTGAGCCCCTAGCAAAAGATCCGAATATGCCTAATGATTCTATTCTAAATTTTTTTTTGTAGCGCTCAAGCAATAGTTCGTTTATATTTTGGTTCATAAACTGATAACAAAGGCATAAAAGCCTTTGTTATTCATCCTTAATATTTATTGAATAAAGGGGACTAAGTCTTTATGTGCAGTTTGCCCTTTCTCTCTAAGCGGAAGAACTAGCTTATCATTATCAACATATATATGATAAAGAGAGCCAAAAGCTTCGTCATCAACCTTCCTTCCCATCTCCCATAATAAAGTGCCACTATCTTTATCGAAAACTTTAACTTTCTCGCTATAAGATATTATCACTAAGTTTTTGTAAAGTGATAGCTTTTCATAGGTTTGGCCTAAATAGTCAAAATCATCATCTAACTTTATTTGCCAATGTATTGTATTATTAAAGATTTTTAAAAGTTCATTTGACTTTAATAAGTACACTTCATTTTCAGCACTAATAACAGCGTCCACTTCCCAGCTATTATCCATCTTGTTTACTGGCAACTTATCGCAAGGGGACTCTTGATTAACTAGAGTGCAAATTAATAGGTTAGAAATGCTACCATCATAAAGTTCATAACTTAAAATCTGTTTCGCATTGTTAGATATTTGGTGGAATGTAAGCTGTTCATTAAACTCTGGAATGGATGCTTTTGCATACTTTTGAGTAAAAATGTTCACCTTTCCATTATGTATGATCACTGACTCTAATTTTGAAGGGTACTTTCTCACAAGCAAAATAGCTTCTCCATTTTCAGAATACACAACTTCTGAGAATAAGCCATCACCAGACCATAATTCTGTCTTCCCATTAAATACGCTTACTTTTCCAATTACATCACCATCCTTATGTTGAACTCTTTTAGCCAAAACAACTATTGAGCTTTGCGGGTGTTGAAACCTGTCAGACACGACATAATCAACCAAAGGATTAGTTTCATGTAATTTATGGTGATGCTTAACGTTAAAGTTCCCGTCTATATCAATCAAGCCTGCATTAGAGTTCACTGCAAAGAGAGTTAACGCTGCAAATGCAGTCAATTTAAGTTTATTATTAATCATAGTTACCTCAGTTCCTCATAGTAATCTCGCTCTTCGCCAACGTGTTTCCAGTTTCGGTTGGTTCTAATATCATCCTCAGGGTCTTGACCATTATTTCCTACAGTCACAGAGTTGTACATAGGACATGTACTTGAGTCGAAAAACTGTGACGGGTCTAAGCTGTTATTTCGCATATTTTCTAACCTGTCTCCGTTATACCTTGATAAATACTTTCCATGTGATTTCCAAATCGTTAAATGTAAATGTATACGTAAACGCGCAACTAACCAGTTACGCCTAGTCTGATGCGTAATCTAGCTGCACACTCCACGGCATGAGTGCTGTTAAGTCAGAGGTATCATCCAAGGTCGGTATCACCTTGAACAAGTGAAGGAAGTAATAATAGGGGTTAATATCGTTAGCCCGGCAAGTCATCACTAGACTG
>PIZK01000042.1 GCA_002835545.1 Alteromonadales bacterium alter-6D02 | reverse complement strand
TCTAAAAGCCCATTAACATTGCTAGGTGGGGTTAATTGACCGCTTACCTTTAAAGGCATAAGAGTTACCGTTATTGGTTGATAACTCTCTGAATAAATGGATTATTACATTCCGTCGTTCGTTTTTATAAATACAGGTTGTTTTTCGAATTCAAAGAAGGGCTTATATTATGAGTAAGCAGCACAACAAATTACCGCCTATCAGTTTCCCCGGGATTGGTTTGGTATTTGGAACAGGTCTAGGAATTACATTTGGCCCTGCTCTGTTTGGGGATGTGAGTCTAGGGCTTGTTTTCGGCTCAACGTTTGGCCTCATTGCTGGTTCAGTCGCGTATAGCTTGTCAAAAAGTAACGATGGTGACGAAAAATAGTTAGCATGAATGGTAAATCCACCTAATAAGAATCAATGTGGGACAGTCTGCTCGGTTTTACTCTGCGACAGCATGTTAGCAAGGTAATTTAGTCCCTTAAATGAGCATTAACAGTCAATTTTTATATCATAAGGAAATGTATTTTTAAGGTTCATCAAGGTAGATGATTTCATCGCTTTAAAGTAGACCACTAACCCAGCCTATAAGCGCATCAAAGTGATATTCTTTAATGCGACATTTATCAACACAGAACGGTAGGTTTATTCTGAAGTTAAATGTATGTTGCTAGGCAGCCAGTGAAGCGCTTTATCGATTCCTCATAACAGCCGCCTTGTGGGGAAGTTTAGTTACAGTTATTGTTAAAGTGTTAACCCGAACTGCTTTGCTAAACGCTGTAGAGTATGTACTTGGCAAGTATCACTCTGATAAATCCGCGACATAATATAGCCTCCTTGGATCTGCTCCATCAAAATGAAACTCAAATCTTCAGCAGATAAATCTGATGAAATCAGCTTTTGATCTTGAGCTGCTTGGAAATTGTGCTTAAGAAAAACAAATAGTTCATCAAAGAATTCTTGAATAGGCTTATTCAATTCATGCTTTTGCGCTGATGTTTCATACATAAAGCGTCCAAACTTACAGCCAGCCGTGCCTTGACGTGGCAATTTTAAATATGCCTCAATACGTTTTTTCGGGTCGGATATTGTTGATGAAATGTGGCTTAGTTCAGTGGTCTTTTCTTCAACAATTTGCTCCAGTACGGCATTGGCTAAGTCATCTTTATTTGAAAAATGATGATAAAAACTCCCCTGCCCAACGCCACTTGCAGCATAAATGGCTTGAGGGCTCGTTGCCTCAAAACCATTTCTCAAAAAAAGTTCTGTCGCAGCAGATAAAATACGTTCTCGCCCTTGACCACGTGGTAAACGCTCTTTTTTAAGTGGTTGAGACATTATTTAACCCTTGAATATTTGCATTTCGTCCGATTGTACCATAAGGTACAAAACCTAATTGTACCACCTAGTACATAACTTGCTATTTCATGGAGAATAAAGCATGAATTCCAATACAAGCTCTAGAACGTCGACAAGTGACATCAACCGCTTTGCACTGCCGTTCTTTTTTGTGCTCCTTTATGGCAGTGGTTTTGTGGGTGCAAAGCTTGGGCTCCCGCATTCTTCGCCGTTAAGTTTTCTAACTTTAAGGTTTTTTGCAGCGGGCATATTACTTTTTTTTATCGCCTATTGGTTTGGTGAACAACGTCCGAGTTGGCGTGACACTGTACATATTGCAATAGCAGGAACCCTGACCGTGTGCCTATTCTCGATTGGCGTTTTCGTCTCAATTGATATGGGCTTAACTCCAGCACTTTCAGCCTTAATCATCGCACTGCAACCAATCCTCGTTGCCTTGTTTGCACAAACGTTAATTAATGAAAAAATGAATTCATCACAGTGGTTAGGGCTGTTCTGTGGTTTTTTAGGCGTGGCTGTTGTCGTCAGTCAGTCAATTGAAACAGGCCCTTTTAGCTGGGTTGCCATCGGTATGTCCGTGCTGGCTTTGCTGGGCGTGACCTTTGGTAGCTTATACCAGAAGCGTTTTTGTCAGAATATGGCGCTATTCTCCGGTGGCGCTATTCAATCACTGACTTCTGCTTTCATCTGCCTGCTATTATTACCTTTTTTTGATGTTTTTGACGTTGTTTTAACAAGCGAGTTCATCATTGCGCTTGTTTACATGACTGTAGGTGTGTCATTAGGAGCCCTGAGCTTACTTTATTTAATGATCAGGCGAGGAGAAGTAAGCAAAGTTGCAAGTGTATTTTATTTAACCCCAGTATCAGCAGCTGTCAGTGCTTACCTGCTATTTGGTGACACGATTGAAGAAACTACGTTGTTAGGAGCGAGCATTATTGCGTTAGGTATCTTCCTGACCAACCGAAAAAGCTAGCAGCAGTGTCAGGGAAAAGTATATCTAATCAAAGGCAATACCTGCACTTCGCAGGCATTGCATTTTTAAAGCTCAACCGTTATTCACTAACCACCAAACTTAATCCTAACCCCAGCATTGGCAATAAAGCCGTCGTTGCGTGACCAGATATCCGTGGTCCATTGACCACTTGGTGCTTGCGCCGGCAAGAGTAATGGGTGCTCATCAGTTTGTTTAACATCAAGTAGGTTTTCTAAATTGATAAACCAGCTGAATCGGCCAACAGTGATCTCCCCCATTAAACCTAAATGCCAGTATGGGCTAGACTTTTCAATATAAGGGTTATCATTTAAGCGTTGCGACCCTGTGTAATAGGCTTCAAAACCTGCTCTGAAGTTACCATGTTGCTCCCACATCGCAACAAAACCTGCCGAGTACTTAGGTGTCAATGCAATCGCTCTTGTGCCTTGGCCATTGGGTGCACGCTCAGTGGCGTCTAGATACAAATAACTTGCGGTTAATTTGACGTCATGCCAGTAGTAACGAAGTAACGCCTCAGAGCCGCGAATTTTACTTTGCCCCTCTGCATTAACCAGTCTTACCCTATTTAACGCCCCTGTGTTATCTGATGCAACGGCTTGCAACACAGTGGCATTATCGACTGTTGAACTAAATAAGGTTAGGCTGGTTTCAATGCTGTCAAAGGTATAAGTGACATCAACCGAAGCCGTTTCCGCTTGTTCTGCTTTCAAGTGTCCAATGGGTTCCAGTCTTGACAACCCAGCCGCGTCAACGGCTTCAACAAAGGGTGTTGGCGCGAAATAGCCCTGCCCGTACGACCCTCTAATCGTTAAATCACCCGGTCGATATAGCAATGAGACTCTAGGACTAAATTGCGTGCCATATTCACTATGTTCATCGACTCGCGCGCTGTAAGAGGTGGTTAGGCTATCAGCATGCTCATAATCTAATTGAGCAAAAACTCCCGGCACTTGATAAGAATAATCGAACTCAGAGTAGGTATCAGAGGCAAAAATGTCGGCTTGATAAGCAAGTCCCACCACCCAATCACTGTGTTCGCTGTAACCAGCAATACTACTTTCTAACAAATAACTTTCATGTTGGTCATCATCAAAAGCATGACCATAACCATGCGTGTGCGTTTGTACCATCGCAGAGGCTCGTGCATTAAAAGTCAGCTCGTCTGATATTGGCATGTCAAAAACAAGACCGCCATCGATGCGTTGTGAGTCTTGTGATTGTTTGAAAAAGCTACCATCAGCAACGGTGCCATCATGAGCATTGCCCCCGTCTCGTTGCTCGGTCATGAAACCCGATGTAGCATATAGCGTCTGGCCTTCATCGCCTTGCCAAAACAGTCGCGGACGCACCGTATAACGCTCATACTCAGCCAGATCAAGCCAGCCATCGCTATCAATATCTTGACCGCTTTGACGATGCGCGCCAGCAGTCAACGAGCCTTTAAGCGAGTCAGTCAAAGGGCTTTCGAGATAGGTGGTGACATCTTGACCGTCAGCGGTGGTTAAATTGATGAGCATTTCACCTGTCGATTTATCGCCCGGCGTTCTTGACACAAGGTTAATCACACCACCTAATGCCGAGCCGCCATAAAGTGAAGACGCTGAGCCTTTGATTATCTCAACCCGTCCCAAATCAGTTGGTGGAATTTGCAATAAGCCAATAGAAGCAGCTTGATTGCCGTATAAAGGTAAGCCGTCTGCAAGGAGCTGAGTGTAACGACCGTATAACCCTTGCAGCCTGATGTTGGCACTGCCTAACGCTGGTGATGTCGTCTGAACACGAACGCCGCCAGTTTCCGCAACGAGCATCGAGATATTACCCGGGCGCATTGCCGCTTTTTCTTCAATTTCTTCTCGGTTGATAAGCTCAACCCGAATCGGTTGTTCATCAGCAATACGTCCTGAGCGCGTTGCCTGTACTGTGATCTTTTCTATGTGATCGTGTTCATGGCCATGCTCTTGAGCTTGGTGATGCTGTTTTTCGTGCCCGTGATCGTTATTTTTATCATGTTCATGTGATTGGCCTGCATGAGCTAACGGCACAAAAATGAGAGGCAGCGCAAAGGTTACGGGAAAGAAAGAATAAGACATAGATTGTTTCTTATAAGGTGATTTAACAAATGATATGCTCCATTATAAAGATTACAGTCACTAGAAGGTCAAGATGAAAATAAGTGAACTGGCGAGGGTAGCTCAAGTCCCTGTAAAAACGATTCGCTATTATGAGCAGGTGAGATTATTAACCCCTGCAACACGTGCTAGCAATGGTTATCGTCAATACCAACAATCTGACATTGAAACCCTAATCTTTATTAGGCGCTGTAGAGAGCTCAACATTGCTATCAGTGAAATAAAGCAGCTGGTTGATGTGCAACAAGATCCCAAAGCGTCATGTCACACGGTTGATAAAATTATTGATGACCAACTCGCCCGCATTCAACAAACTCAAAAAGAGTTGGCATTATTAGAGCAATCACTAGCAAAGCTGGCATCTTGTTGTGAAAACGACCAAATTGAAGATTGCCGCATCTTACATCAATTAAAGTCGCCTTAAGTTGTTTTTATTATTGTGTAATCCACCTTGCAATATTACTGAGCAAACGTTGAAAACCATTCATTGGCTTGATAATAAAGCGATCAAAAATGATTTCTGTCGGCTGTTGGTGTTGTTGTAACTGAGCATTGAGCTGATGCAAGCTTTGCACCTTCAAATCAAGGCTTGCTTCATCTGGCTGATAAGTCGAGCCGATTGGGTAATATAAACTTGGTTGTTTTTTCATTTCAATGTGAGCCCCCAAAATCGCAGTAACTTGATTGTTTAATGCAAATGTTGTCAACCGCTCTATGCTGTTACGATACATCTGCCAATCTTTCACATAGATTAAACCGGGGTATAAGGTGTCGCCGGTCATCAACCATTGGTTTTTATGATCGTAAAGCGTGATAGCTTCTTCTTGGTGACCTGGTGTTGCGAGTACGGTGATAGCTCTGTCTCCTAAATCAATGACTTTTTGCCCTTGTGGCCAGTTGTCAAAGCCCAAAAATCGATTCACATCACTTGCAGTAGTCGGCACTAACTTAATATTTTCCACCCCTTCAAAGCCTGCATCGCCTTGATAGTGATCGCTATGACTATGAGAATGCAACACAAGCAGTTCTTTACGCGTAAGCTGCTCACGACCGAGTGTCTGTTGTAAGGTTTGATACAAGGAGTGTTTAGGTTCATCGGTAAGTGCACCGGTATCTAACAGCAAGATTTTCTCGCTGCCAACGAAGACATAAATAAAAGGTGCTTCAAATGTTAAACATTTATTTTGTCTGATGATAAACGTTTGTTGATCATGCTGATAAACCTCATGCGCTGCAGATTGATTGTTATCACAATCAACAGCCCCATGGTGCCAGTTAGCTTTTGCAATCACCGACTGATGTTGTTCATTGACTTCAATCCCGTCAAATTGCTCAAGGCTATTGTCGTATGCACGCAGGCTGGAGTTGGCTGAACAGCCAGACAGTAAAAGTGTTAAAACGGCTAATGTACGAAGCTTCATTCATGATCCTAAAACTAACTAATTTTTTATTATCCACACAGCGATGTAAATGTTGTCGGATAATTCTTTTAGATAGCCATTAATATCACATAAATTCCACCACTTATAAACCTAAAGGCAGAGATTAACTAGTTTCAATGGCACAGAAAAACTGCCCACTTGTTGCCGTTACAATCAATAATGAGAAGAAAACACCCTCCCATTGGTTCCACTACAACTGGTTTTAACGTTTTAATTATCAAGTCTGTGATAGGTATGCCATATTTAGAAGAAAGAAAGAGTCAGGTTACATGCAGTACAAGCTATACTTATGTTTTATCGTGAAAAAAGGCGAAGTTTGTGATCAAACTCCTCACGTTTACTAGTATTGCAACAATCCTCCTTATTCCTCACCCTGACTTAAAAGCTGCAACAACTGAAGCTCAGATAGATATTGGTGGCGCAGTTAGGCTTAATTATGCTTGGAAAGATTATGGCCCAGACAATAATGGGACTTTCGATTTTGAGCTGTTTAGAATCGATGCCAATGTCAAGCAAGGAAAGTGGTTTCTCGATGCACAATACCGATGGTATCAAGGTTTTGAAGCGATTCACCATGCTGAAGTTGGCTATGTCATCGACGAGTCAAACACAATCCGTGTCGGACTAACGCAAGTTCCTTTTGGGATCGCACCTTATGCCTCGCATAGTTTCTGGTTTGGCGGAACTTATTATCTTGGCCTTGAGGATGACTATGATGCGGGGATAAAGTGGCATCATACACAAGGAAACTGGACGCTTGATACTGCCTACTTTTTAAATAGCGAATATGATGACCCGACACAATGGGGCCGTTATTCATTTGATCTCTCATCGTCATATGACCAAGCGAGAAGCAACAAAGAAGATGGCCAATTAAACGCTCGAGTGCAATATCAATGGGGCAAGCATACACTAGGCACTTCTTTACAAACTGGGAAGTTTAGAAACACGACTAACCAAGAGCGCGGCAATCATTGGGCTGCTGGAGTTCATTTTGATGGCCATTTTAATGACGGTTGGAACAGTCAAATTCAATTTATTAAATACCACTATGACTCAAAGAGCAGTTTGGAGACCGCTGATCACCGCATCACATTAGCTGCATTCGAGTTTCCATTTGAGATAGCAACCGAAGCTAATCTTGTGAGCGTTAACCTTGCAAAAAAAATGTCCGTCATGAACGATTTTGCAGACTCTGTCACCTGTTATAACGACAGTACCTACATCGATGCCTCTGATCATTCTGGCTTAGCGAACTCGATACAAAATGTAACAGGCTGCTTGATAACTAAAGGCGGTATAAACACCTATATCGACTGGGTTGCAGGTAAAAATATGTGGTTTGCCGGTGGACCCGGTATTGGCATAGATCAAGGTCAGCTAAAATGGCATTCGCGCTTAAATATCAATATTGGTTGGTACTTCTAGGAGAATATGGTGAAGGTAAATACAGAAGTACTTCATAATGAACAAAATAAAGTCGAAGATCCAATTTATGAAACGGCACACGAGGTCGGTGAGCACAATGTTGAAATCATGGGGATGGATTTACACAATTCGGTATTTTTATTTTCAGCAACATTAATCGCGCTATTTGTCACACTAACCCTAATATTCCCTGATGTTGCAAAACAATGGTTTGATGCAACAAAAGGTTGGTCTATTAATCACTTTGATTGGTTATTCATGATAGGCGGTAATCTTTTTGTGCTGTTTTGTCTGGCCTTAGTGATATTACCCGTCGGTAAGATTCGCCTCGGGGGGGCTGATGCCAAGCCCAGCTTTAGTGTATTGTCTTGGTTTGCGATGCTTTTTTCGGCCGGCATGGGCATTGGTTTAATGTTTTGGAGTGTCGCCGAGCCCGTGGGTTATTTTACTAACTGGTACGGAACACCATTAAACACTCCAGAGGGTACTGCGGAAGCGGCTAGAATGGCGATGGGCGCGACGATGTTTCACTGGGGGTTACATCCGTGGGCAATCTATGCCGTTGTTGGCTTATCGCTCGCCTTCTTCACTTATAACTGCAATATGCCATTAACTATTCGCTCGACTTTTTTTCCTATATTAGGTGAACGAGTGTGGGGCTGGCCAGGTAATATCATTGATACAACAGCCGTTTTAGCAACTATTTTTGGCCTAGCTACCTCTTTAGGTTTTGGCGCGCAACAAGCCGCAGGCGGGCTTCATTTTCTGTTTGATGTGCCCAATACCATTACCACGCAAATTGCCATTATCTTTGCGGTAACTTTTATTGCGATACTTTCCGTCGTCAGAGGGCTTGAGGGTGGCGTCAAAGTATTAAGTAATATCAACATGTCACTCGCATTAATATTGATGTTATTTGTTATATTCACCGGTTCAACTACTCTAATTATTAATGGTGTGGGCACCACACTGCTTGCATACGCTGAAAACATTATCCCCCTGAGTAACTGGGTAAACCGACAAGATACTACCTTTTATCACGGCTGGACCATTTTCTATTGGGCGTGGTGGATTTCATGGTCACCTTTTGTTGGGATGTTTATCGCGAGAATTTCACGGGGAAGAACAGTTCGTGAGTTTATCCTCGCCGTACTCTTTGTGCCTACCTTACTAACAACAGTATGGATGGCGACTTTTGGTGGCATGGGGCTTGAGCAAGCTAAGAATGGGGTTGGTCAACTGGCCAATGGGATTAGTGATAGCTCATTAGCGTTGTTTCAGATGCTAGAAAACCTGCCATTAGCCACCGTTACTTCTTTCCTAGCGATCTTGCTGGTATTGATATTCTTTATAACGTCATCAGACTCAGGCTCTCTTGTCATTGATAGTATTACCGCGGGCGGTAAAGTCGATGTTCCTGTGGTACAGCGTGTCTTTTGGGCAACTTTAGAAGGAGTTATCGCCGCCGTGCTTTTATTTGGTGGTGGCGCAGATGCCCTAGGTGCACTTCAAGCAGCAGCGATTACTGTTGGACTACCATTCACAGTCATATTAATTGTGATGTGTGTGAGTTTATTTCTCGGCCTAAGAAAAGAACATAGGGTATTAAAGAACAATTAAGTGATAATCTAACTAGGCTTCACGAGGGGAGCTAACATTGTGCTCTCCTCAAAGCCCTCTCTTTTTAGTTGCGATGATTCAACAAACAACAAGTTGAAATATAATAAGTTTGTAACTATTATACACAAAACTATTCGGGCGTGTCTTATACCACCAGCCTCTGCCTACCTTAATATCTGCTTCACAAGGGATTTGTGTGATTACCAAAACGTTAAAATATCTCCTCACGCTTTTTTGCGAGCTGCAAATTGCGTTAATTGCAGTCTACGTTCTAACGGTTTTATTCTTACAAATAGTCATTACGCCAATGATCATATTCACCTTGGTAGGGTCTATTTCATTAAATTACTTACCTCAAGCGCAAGCGATTTATCTCATCGGTAGCTGTGCAGTTGTCGGCGCTATCCTCGGTCTAATTTGGGCAAATAGTATTAGAAAGAAATACGGTATTGTTAAGTTTCATGCATTTTTACTCTCAACACCTGAAATTGATGGCCGCCATGATAGAAATGGCAATGCGATAGCTAAACCATCAGGGCAAGAAGGCGTTTACACCTAAACGCTATGACCTCCAACTAGAGAAAACTGTCAAGCTTCCCTTATCAGATAGACTTAACAACAGACTCGAAGCTAGTTTTTATTATTTAAACGATTAGATGTAATCGCCTCCAGCTCCACTTCAACAATGTCGATATACGACATCACTGACTCATAATTATCTTTGGAAGCCCTTCCTGTCAGGATAAGGTTAAAGGTGTAGAGTTTAATACGAGTTAGATCATTATGGCACTTACCATAAAAGGAAAGCTCTAAATTATTAATGGAACACTTTTTTTGAATGTCCTTTACTTCAGCAAGTAGAACCTTCGGTGACTTAATCTTTTCTTTACTTGTATCGCTACACGCCGTTCCACCTACACTACACATAAAAAAGAAAATAAGCCATGCGAGTGCTTGCTTAAACAATACAGACAAAAACATCGAGAACATCCTTATGCAGCTAGGACACCTACTCTTAATTCTAGTCGCCATGTCTTTAAACGGCGTTAAATCACCCTAAAAATACGCCGACCTCATGCTGCTCATTCACTTATTATTAAGCAGCACTAAGTATAATATTCAACCGGATGTACCACCAACTAACTCATTGGATAAACCGTGCGACTAAACGTCATTAAATACCCAATCATTATTATCGCAGCTATCGCGATTTATTCTTTCGCCAAACAATTCATCAATCAGGATAGTTGCTTAGATTCAGGAGGTCGCTGGTTAGCGTCAATTCAGCAATGTGAAACTCAAGCGTTTTCAGCCGTTGACTTGGTCAAGGTCGATAAATCAGCGGGTAAAATGATATTGCTAAGCCATGGTCAAATTGTACGTGAGTATAACGTAGCCTTGGGTAGTAATCCGCAAGGGCATAAGCAACAAGAAGGTGATGAAAGGACGCCTGAAGGCACTTATACCCTCGATTACAAAAAAGAAGACTCTTCATTTTATCGCGCGATGCATATCAACTACCCAAACACACACGATAAAGCACAGGCGAAAAAATTGGGGGTCTCAGCAGGTGGGTTTATTATGGTGCACGGTCAAAGAAATGACTTGGGCTGGTTTGCCCCTATCATGCAGCTCTTTAATTGGACCGATGGCTGCATTGCTTTAACCAATCAAGAGATGGATGATTTTATGAATTTAGTTACCGTTGGCACAAAAATACAAATAAAAGGTTAATTCTGTTTACGCATGCCCCCAAGCCAAAACAAAATCTGCTATGATCCGCATCCAGTTTATTAGCAGTTAGATAATTTAGTCATTTTTAGGTCAATTATCTATCAAATCAAGGGGCAATAATGCTTACGTTGTTTCGAGCAGTTAGTTTATTAGAGGGGCTATCGTATATAGCCATATTAAGTATTACGATGGGGTTTGTGAGTCGTGAATTCGTTTCACAAGTGGGTATGGCCCATGGCATCTTGTTTATGATGTATGTATTCTTATCAATGCAAGTCTGTAATAAACAGCGCTGGTCAGGAAAGGTTTCTACACTATTATTTTTAGCCTCTCTCGTGCCTTTTGCTTTCATACCTGTGGAGCTCTTTGTAAAAAAAGCAATTAATAACCCACAACAAGCAAGCAGCTAAACTCCGTTAAGCGCTTAATATACTACTGCCAGTATCAACGCTGATGACACGGCAGTAGTCATAACACCGTCACATTGACTCAACACACGTTGCCACTTGCCACTTGCCACTTGAAAAGTGCTCGCCGCTCCCCCAGTTCTATAACATATTCAGAAAAAGATTATTATCGAAGGGAGGGAAAGTGCGAAGTAAAACAATACACTTGGTTTTTTGCCTACTACTGATAAGCATATTTTCTTTCAGTGCTTTCTTTGGGGTCATCTTCGGTGACACACACCCGAAAAAGCATATTCGAGCCGATGAATTCTACTCTCAGCCCGTACTATCTCAACAAAACCAGCCCCCCGAATCAGTCAACACTAGCGTTCATTATGCGTTAGTCGCCAACACACAGCTATTTTCAACGTTAATCGACAACTATCACCAACACCTGACCATTGACTGGCGCTGGCGACAACAGCAAACCTTTGCGATCAAACAGCAACGACTGACTCACTTTTCATTTGTGACAATTATTCAATTTGCCCAACGTCAACGTTTTAACTCTTAAAAACTCACCATAACAGCGCAACAAGTCACTCTCTTAGCCTTAAATAAGAAAGGCTTGTTTGTGGCTTACCCGAAACTTAAGAGTGATTATTATGACTAAAACCATTACTGCCTTACTAACCGTGGCCTTACTGACTGCTGCCTTATGCATAACAGCAGGAACATTTATATTCAAACAAGGGGCTCTCCCTGAGCTTCATCAATTACTGACTCAACTGATTAATCATCAATTAACGCGCCAGTTACTCCCTTGGGGATTGTTTGTGATTTTAATTTATTGTTGGATTAAATTAACCCAGTGGGCCAAAAAACGTCGCACCGCCGCTTATGCTGTTGGCGCCCTAGTACAAATGGTACTTCCCGATCCTTATGTTGAACGAACGCTGCAAACCGTTAAGCAACAAAAAGAAAGTATAAAAAAGCAAAATGAAAATGATGATGAAACGACCTAATCAACGGTAATGCTTTGTTAGGTTAAGCAGGAAGTGGCCAATGCTATGGCTACTTCCTCCCTCACGTCATCGTTATCACAATGGGGAGATTGCCGCTCACTTCACGCTTCCCCCCTTCAATAAAATCAGCTACTGAATATCCTGCTTTATTGCTGTATTATGGCGGCCAGACTTTTCAAGATATTTAAGAACACGATGGCAACCCAACAATTCAGCTCAGATTTTTCCGTTAAGCAAATCGATATCGCAGCCGCTGACACGTCAGAGCCTATTGAGTACAACCCGACTCACCAACATGAAGCGCTCGACAGTTCAGCTAAGATTGTATTAGCAACAATTAATGCCAAGTACATTCATGCAAGTTTAGGTTTACGTTATCTCTACGCGAACTTAAAAGAGCTGCAAGGTAATTGTGAAATCAAAGAGTTTGTTATTCAAACCCGTGCTATTGATATTGTGGAGCGCATCTTAGAATCCAAACCTGATATTGTTGGCTTTGGGGTTTATATTTGGAATATTGTCGAAACAACTAACGTTGTGAGCCTATTGAAAGTAATAGCGCCAGAGATAAAAATAGTGTTGGGCGGGCCAGAAGTTAGTTATGAGTCAAATAATCAAGCCATTGTTGAGTCGGCAGATTATGTATTAACGGGCCCTGCGGATGAAAGTTTTTATCTGTTGTGTAAAGACATCATCAACAATACCGAGCCAGCGCAAAAAGTCTTAAAATCAAAACCAATTGCCCTGCCCGATCTTGAACTACCTTATCAATATTACACTGATGAAGACTTAAAAAACCGACTGCTGTACGTTGAAGCGTCACGTGGCTGTCCGTTTAAGTGTGAGTTTTGCTTATCATCATTAGATACTGCATCAAACCCCTTTGAATTAGATCTGTTTTTAGAGGAGATGGAAACACTCTATCAACGCGGCGCACGTAACTTTAAGTTTATCGACCGCACATTTAACTTAAATATAAAAACCACGATGCAAATCATGCAGTTTTTCTTAGATAAGATGAGTGATGAGCTATTTCTTCATTTCGAAGTAGTGCCCGATCATCTGCCAAGAAAGCTTAAAGAGCTGTTAACTCAGTTCCCAGAAGGTAGCTTGCAGTTTGAAGTCGGTATTCAAACCTTTAATCCAGAGGTTCAAGTGAATATCAACCGTAAGCAAAACAACCCAAAATCGAAAGAGAATCTGTTGTGGCTTCGTGAAAACACCAGTGCTCACATTCATGCCGACCTGATCTTCGGCTTACCGGGTGAAACCTTTGACACCTTTAGAGCAAGTTTTAACGAGCTCTACCTGTGCCGCCCACATGAAATTCAATTAGGCATTTTAAAGCGCCTTAAAGGTAGCCCAATCATCCGCCATACTGAAGCCTTTGATTTACGCTTTAACCCGCTGCCACCCTTTAATATTTTAAGTACGGATCGCGTTGACTTTGCAACGATGCAACATGTTAATCGATTCGCTCGCTATTGGGATATGATGGGTAATTCAGGGCGCTTTAAGCATACGATGCCACATTTGCTCGACGGTAACCCATTTGATAACTTTATGGCCGTTGCCGATTGGATTTTTGAAAAAACGGGCCAGACCCATCAAATTAATCTAAAAAAGCTATTTGAATACTTGTCTCAAGCCATAGCGCAGCTATTTCCAGAAAAACACGCCGCAGTTCTATCGGCAATGGAGTTAGACTTTAACGCTTCTAAACTCAAAGGTAACTTTAATACCCTTGATTTACATGGCAACCAACAAAAAGTAGCAAGCAGCCAAAATAAACTCGCACAACGTCAACAGCAACACATGCAGTAACGACGGTCAGTTTAAGGGTTGATACAATTAAGTGTCAGCCCCCTGCCTAGCCAACCACACACGCCAGCTTCCCCTTAGCAACAGATAACCACCTGACACGTATTGTTACATCCTGCGATAATATTCTCTTTATAAACGTTTAATTACTATTTATATTCGTATGACAGTATATGAGTTAAACGTTTATCTAAGGAATGTGAAATGTTAAAGAAGTTATTAGCCAGTGTTGGCATCGGTAAGGCTAAAGTTGATGCCATTTTGTTAAGTAACCAACTAACGGCAGGAAGTAGCTTTGATATCGAAGTGGTGATCACTGGTGGCGACGTGGAGCAAGAGCTTAATGCAATCGAACTAGCCATCATGGCACAAGCTAAAGCAGAAAGTTCAATTGGCGAAGACGATATTAAATATAACAAAAATGTTGTATTGCAACATTGGAATCAACCGTTAAATATTACTATCAAACCGGGCGAAACGGTAACCCATCAATTTACCCTAACACTACACCCCGAAACACCAGCGACACAGCTATTTGGTCAATCGGTTTCAAAAGTATGGCTGCAAACCGGTCTTGATATCAAAAGCGGTATTGATGGTTCAGATAAAGACAGTCTATCCATTGTACCGTCTGCGACTCAACTTGCCGTGCTCGATGTTATTTCACAAAGCGGTTACCGTCTATTCAAAGTAGATATCGAAGCTGGAAGAGTCAGAGGATCTAACTTTAGTTCTCAGCTGCCTTGTTATCAGGAATATGAATTTAAGCCTGAATCTCGCTCATTTTTTGGCGCGAAAGAACTTGAGGTAACCTTTGTCGATAATGGCGATCAAACGGGCGTTCTTATTGAAATTGACCGTGCTTTTGTCGGTGACGGTTATCGTAGTATCTCAATACCCAATCATTGTCAGACTGAAGCGGCTGTCAGACCTTATATCGAACAAGTATTAGCTTAAACTTGCTCAAAAAAAAGCGGCGATAGGTTAATAGCCTATCGCCGCTTTATTGTTGATACTTAGTTTGAGCTTAACGAGCACCAATTAAGATTAAACCCGGTAGCGCAAAGAAAGTACCAAATACATAACTAAACGCTAAGAATTTATTTTTTGTACCTACTTCAGCTAAGTGGTCAGCAGCTTTTAACGGTAATTCACGTAATACTGGAATACCATATATCACCGCTACAGCAAGGACGTTAAAGAAGAAGTGTACTAATGCAATGGTTAGTGCTGCTTGAGCCATCTCACCAGAAATTGCAGTGGCCGCTAATAATGCCGTAATGGTTGTGCCAATGTTTGCACCTAGCGTAAATGGATAAATTTGACGCGTTGTAAACATGCCACTACCCGCTAATGGGATCATTAAGCTCGTTGTTGTTGATGATGACTGTACCATTACCGTCACAACAGCACCTGATGTGATACCAGCAACTGGCCCTTTACCAATAGCACCGTGTAAGATGCTCTTCGCTTTACCCACTAATACTTTCTTTAATACTTTGCCCAAGAACGTCACAGAAAATAGAATTAACATCACGCCCACAATAACCATCGCGACACCGGCCATTTTACCCGGTACGAATGACACTAAATCACCGATAAAGTTAACACCGGGTTTAGTCAGCGGCTTCATAAAGTTTAGCCCTTTCATCGATAAATCACTACCACCGATAAAAAAGTGCGCTGTCGTTCTAGCAAGTTTTTCTAATAAACCAAACATCATTTCTAATGGCAGGAAGATTGTTACCGCCATTAAATTAAAGAAGTCATGAACCGTTGCCGCACTAAAAGCACGCTTAAAATCAGCTTGTTCACGAATATGACCAATAGAAACGATGGTATTGGTAATCGTGGTGCCCATGTTGGCACCCATAATTAATGGGATTGCAATTGAGATTGGTAAGCCACCAGCGACTAAACCTACAGTGACGGCTGTTACCGTTGAAGAAGATTGCACCAGCGCTGTCGCTAATGTACCTAAAATAAGTGCAACAAATGGGTTGGTTGCAAATTCAAAAATTTGTGCAGCTCCGGCACTACCGCCAGAAAATAATTTAAAACCACTACTGACGCTGCCTACAGCAACTAGCATACAGTAGACTAAGAAAATGACCGCTGACCAATTTAAAAATTTTGTTAGTGTGTGCGGTTGTTGAGTTGTATTCATCTTTTTACCTTTTGGGTATCATTCCAACGCGAATTATTAGTGACGTTGTTGTGACAACTGTGTTTCAGTTTTTTGACACGGGCATTAGAACAGATGAATATGACAGTAATATTTCAGTGGGGTTAGATTTTAGCCATTTAAGTTTAAAAGGGCATTTATGTAAGGTACATCACATTGCCGTTGTTTCATTTTACGCTGTTGATATGCTCAATTCATCTCAACCACTATTCTCAATGAGCTTGATAGCCTGAACAGTAACTTAAAGCTCATTAAAAAATTAATCACGTAATAGCGAGTTATTCGATGGTTCATGACAAAAATCAATACGCCGCTCTGTAATGAGTCCATAATTTAATTAATAAAAAATCAAATAAGCCCCTTATGCTACCGAACATCGAATCGCTCTATTCTAAATATATTCTTGCTAAGCCTAAACAGACTTGCTTGTTAGTTTTACTGGTTAGTTTGTTATTCATTTTCCAAATACCAAACTTTAGATTAGATGCATCAAGTGACACCTTGGTTATCGAAAACGATGCTGATTTGGCGTTTTATCGTGAAATAAAGAACCGTTATGGTTCCGATGATTTTTTGATTATGACGTTTAGCCCTCAACAGGACTTGTTCACTGTACCCAGTCTTAAAAAGTTACAACAGCTTTCAAACCAGCTAATAGCCCTAAACGGTGTCTCAAACGTTATTAGCATTCTTAATGTCCCCTTAATTAATAGCCCAGCAATTTCAGCCGAAGAGCTGCAACAACGAACACCAACGCTATTAAGTCATGGAACAGATCAACAACTTGCCAAAACAGAGCTTATATCTAGCCCCCTCTATCGAGATTTATTAATTAGTAGCAACAGTAACACTACGGCATTGCTGATTTATTTAAAATCAGATGAGGCTCTTGAGTCCCTAAAACAACAGCGAGAACATGCCCAATCATTAGTCGATAACAAACCGTTGTCTTTTGAGCTTCGCCAAGCCTTAAGTTCACACAACACCGCACTTAACCAACATATAAAGACGTCTCAGCACCAGCAAGCAAAGTTAATAGCCGATATCAGACAATTAATGACGCTATATAGCAGCGATACAACTCTCCATTTGGGTGGTATTCCCATGATTACTGCTGATTCAATTGCTTTTATCCAACATGATTTAACAACGCTTGGCGTGATGGTGCTGATTTTTATTATTATTACACTCGCGATAGCTTTTTCACGGTTGCAATGGGTCGTACTACCGTTAGTCACCTGCTTTGTCACTGGAGCCGTAATGCTCGGGTTGTTGGCATGGTTAAATTGGCCCGTGACCGTTGTATCATCAAATTTTTTATCCTTGATGTTGATCCTAACCTTATCACTCACTATTCATTTGGTTGTACGTTATCAAGAGCTACACTGGCAAAATCCTCAAGCCAGCCAATTAATATTGGTTAGAACAATGCTGCGTAAAAAGTTTATTCCTTGTTTGTTTACTGCAGTCACAACCATCGTTGCCTTTGTTTCACTGGTTGTAAGTGGGATTCGCCCCGTTATCGATTTCGGTTGGATGATGACACTTAGTATCACGGTATCTTTTATCATGGCGTTTACCTTTTTCCCAGCCATGTTAATGCTGCTACCTGTTGGTCAGCCAGTAAACCAACAAAACTTAACGAAGCGCTTGGTTCTGACAGTTGCACAAATTTTATTCCGCAATAAACTTAGTGTCGCTGTTAGTTACCTCATCATCATTTTACTGTGCGTGATTGGTATTTCATCCCTAACCGTAGAAAACCGCTTTATTGATTACTTTAAACCTGAGACAGAAATCTACCAAGGGATGGCATTAATTGATAAGGAACTTGGAGGCACGACTCCACTAGATATCATTATTAATGCGCCAAAACCAACTGAGATTGCCAACAATACAGGTAAAGAGCCACTCAATGCGCTTGATGACGAACTTGATTTAGATTTCGATGAGTCCGATTTATTCGATGACGAAGAGCCAGAGCTTGCATCAATCAGCAACGGCTATTGGTTTAACCCCACGATGCTTGAGGAAGTGCGAAGTATTCATCATTACCTAGATAGCCAACCGCAGCTGGGTAAAGTGCTTTCCGTGTCTTCTGGTTTGTCATTGATAAATCAAATAGAGCCTAAAACCAAAAACGATAACTTCACCTTGTCTATTGTTTATAGCAAGCTACCATTGTCTGTTAAATCGGTGATTATCGATCCATATATCTCACAAGATGGTAACCAGATTCGATTTAGTATCCGCGTGTTTGAGAGTGATAGGTCACTAAAACGGGAAGAGTTATTGGACAACATCAAGCAAGGTTTGGTCAATAACTTTGACTTAGCCCCAGAACAGATTCAATTCTCAGGTATGTTGGTTTTATATAACAACATGCTACAAAGCTTATTCGACTCTCAAATTTATACCTTAGGTACCGTATTCTTTTGTATCTTTCTGATGTTCTTGATGCTTTACCGCAACATTTCACTTTCACTGATCACACTAGTCCCTAACTTAGTCGCCGCAGCGATGGTGCTGGGTTTGATGGGCTGGCTTAATATCCCATTGGATATTATGACCATTACTATTGCCGCTATTTGTGTCGGTATCGCTGTTGATGACTCAATCCACTACGTTCATCGATTTAAAGTTGAATATGCAAAACATCAAGACTACCAAGTCGCCATCTTAAACTCACACGCCAGTATTGGGCGTGCGATGTATTATACTTCGATTACAATCACCTTCGGTTTTTCAATCTTTGTACTATCGAACTTTAATCCATCAATGTTTTTTGGCTTGTTAACTGGTTTTGCTATGTTAGTTGCGCTTATCGCAAATTTAACGTTGCTACCATTGTTACTCATGCGGTTTAAACCCTTATAAAGCCGCTAAACGGGTTAGCTGTTCGGGTTTTCCTTTTATATATTTTGAAATAGATTAAACAATATAACGTCAGAAAAGCTTACTTTAGAAAATTGAAATATACTATTTTTTGCACTATGATGATTCCACTTTAGTTGCATAGGCAAGCAAATTAGAAAGAATTTGCCTAATTTTTTAGCTTTATAGAAATAATTTCAAGTAGATAAAAGGATTTATCATGTTTTGGTTAGCGCTCTTCTCTTTCGTTTTTTTCGCTTTATTCGTCTTGGACAGCGACAACCAGCCTAACACTCACTTCCAACTTCAGGGCCAAAGGCAATGAGTTGCATGGTAGAAGCATTGGAGCAATGGATTGAACAGACCAATCAATACCATGAAGATAAAAGGCTAAGCTGCACTTGTTTACTTGAAAAGCTCAATGGCTTTTATTCATTAGACTTCCTACAAAACAGTTATTTTGTCATTGTGCCCGTGATCCCAATGCCCGATAGGTCTGAATTACGACAGTTAGGCTTAGATGACTTATTGAATAAAGAACTTAATGCGTTCACCTATAAAAACACTTACTATATTCTTCCACATGTGGCCTTAGATATTAATACGCATTTCCATGAATTAGTGCGTGTCGCTCAATGGCAACATTTTGGTACAACAGGTTTTTTAGAGCGTTATATCACTGAGATACAGTGCTTTGGCTGTCTCAATGCACCGTTAAGAAAAGTTGCAACAGGCCTTAGCAAACACTTTTTGAATCAAGGCTGTTCTTTCGATGTGCCGACATTAGTCAGTCATCCCAATAATTTAGACGACCCCTTAATAACTCAAGTCGGTTAGTCATCCGCGCATTGTGAAATTTCAATAACACTTGATTAAAATGCTTTTCCGGTCATCCTCTTTGGGCTTATTTAGCCGATAGCATCCGACTCAAAGTAGCATCTTTGTCGATGAAATGGTGCTTCAATGCTGCCGTAATATGCAGCGAAATAAGGCCAGCGAAACTATAAGCAAATATCGAATGGAGCTGCTTAGACAGTTGGTAAGTCGCCTCATGAAATGGCACGATGTTACCAGCAACATCCATGTTTTGTGGAACAATGGACAACCCTAGCACGTGGATACCAAAGCCACTTAATGCACTAAGTAAAAAACCAGTGATCGGCATAAGTCCCATCAGTGTTAGGAGTAGCCAATGTACTCTATTAGCTATTTTTGACTGCCCTGTTCCCTGCTCTACACTTGACCAGGGGTGTTTAATTCGCCAATAGTATCTCAACGAGATAATACTAAGGAAAACCACGCCAAACGCTTTATGTAGCTGATACAAGGTTGCTGAATAGTCGGTATTTTTCATATAAAAACCAACGCTTAGCATAGTGATAATAAAACAAGCAAAAAGCCAATGGATAAATCGGTTTACTTGTTGTCTCTGTTCTAATCTGTTCACTTCACTCACTCCAACAAAGGAATATTGAAACCAATGCCAATCAGCACCAACACACCATAGTTTTATTTTCCGCGGGGAAGGCACCCCAACAATTTATCAATCGCCTCTATCCTAAAATAGCTGTTAGTCGAAATAAACCGTGATAAAGCGAACTGTTTGTTCGTTAAATTAGAACAAACAGTGCTTTTTTCAGAGACCTTTTTACTGCATTACATCACTGCGTAACTCGATTCGCCCGAGATGGTTCACCTTAATTTGATACGGAGACGCATAAACATCATAAGCTTTATAAATAGCGTTCTCAGCATCAAATGCTAACGGGATCTTCAGTTCAAACTTGTTCGAAAACTGCTTCACGTAGGCTTCATCAACATAATATGAGTTAACCACTCCAAGCCACTTCCTCTGAGGGTTATCTGCGACTAACTTTTTAAGTTTCTTGAGCTTACTTTCACAATTTGGAAATTGAGGCATTGGGCATAAAGCGTCAATAAAAACAAGGTTTAACGAGTCCCCTTTTGGAAGTTTGGCTAACATAGAATCGAGAGTCAGGGGATTACCCTGTAAAGAATGGGTCGAAAACGTTGGCGCTGTATCACCCACCCGCGGTTTATGTGGTTTAATCGACTTCACAACAGCTGAATATCCTTCTTCTACAGGTAGTTTTTCTTCAGCGTGTTGAGGCTCTCTTTTCTTATCATTTTTTGACGCGATAGACAGCCTTGACTGCTCACCGTATTTGTTATCAATGAACTGTCGAAGCGCCTTAGCATCGCCAGAGAAAATCTGTTGATTGCCTTGGATTAGAACATGAAATGGTGACTGCCAAACGCCAAACGCTCGCATGAGCTTAAACTGACGGTCAAACACTAATGGAGATACTTGTTGAAAGTGCTGTTGAAACTCTATCAGCTGCGCTTGAGTAACATTAATTTCAGGTTGCAGCCAAATCTGTTGGCTTTGCTGTAAAAATGCCTTGGGTAATGAATTGACCACTTCCTCATCACCTTGGCCGCCATAACTGCGCCAGATATCGATGAACACAAGGTGAGTCATTTTTGATTTGTCTCGCGCAATAGTTTGCCCTGTGACCGTTTCTAATTCAGCCAATAGCTTTAATTCTGTCCGCTGTGCGTTAGCGGAAAATACCGATGCGCTCACCACAGCAAGCATCAATAATTGTGTTAACCAAGTCGCTATTTTCATTGTGCTGCTCCTTTTGCTAATTCCACAATCGTCTGATCGAGTTTATCCGTCACCAAAAATGTTCGATAGGCAATGTCGCCTTGTTTATCAATCAGCACGTGAAATGGCGTACCCACGACACCGTAAGCACTAGTTAAGCTACCGTCACTGTCAAACGTAGTGGGTAAGTTAAGCCCATTCTGTTGAAAAAAAGTATTGATATTGTTAACTGAGTCATTCATTGCGATGTTAACCGTTAAAATTTCAATATCATCACCGTATTGGTCATACATTGCCTGTAAATGAGGCATTTCCACTTTACAATAAGTACACCAGGTGGCCCAAAATTTTAAATAAACAGGCTTTTGGGTTTTAAAATCACTTAGATTTACTGTGGTTCCATTTAACGTTTTTACCGAAAAACTAGGAGCACTATCACCAATATCTAGCGTTTTTGCCATTAAATTTACACTAAATACTCCTAACAACCCTCCAAAGATGAGCGGTGCTAATTTCCTAAATTTTGATGCTTTATGTACATTTTGATTAAATCGTTTCATGTGATTTCCTAGGCTAATTAAAAAGAAAAAGAAAGCGGTAATGCTTGAAGGCTGAAATAGACTGCAACACCCAACATGGGTAGCGCCATAAGCCACTTAACGACACTGAGCCAATGCCCTGAGCGTGGTAAAACTGCAACAAAACCACTCACACTACCCGCTAGTACCAACAATGCGCTCATGCCAAGTGCAAACGTAAACATCAACAAGGCGGCCCACGCTAACTGCCCCTCAGAGGCAACATACATTAGCAACATCCCTAACACTGGTGATGTGCAAGGTGCCATGACTAACCCAGATAAACAGCCCGCGATAAACACGTTAAGCCATCCATGATTAGTCGACGTTTGGTGCTCAGACAATTTAACTAAGAACCTAGGTTTAGGCAGTGTCACCCACTCTAAGATCCACAGAGCCATCACTAGACAAAAGCCAGCCACAAACAATAAAGTAATGGGATGGCTTGCAACCACGCCAAACAGTTGCCCTGTACTCGCGGCTAATACCCCTAAACCTGCATACACCAGCGCTAATCCGAGTACATAAATTAATGACAATATGACCGTTTGATAATGCCTGTGCTGTGGATGCTCGCTATTTCGTTTGTGGCTACTTTTAGCCTGCTTGCCAATGACGCTGACAGTAATTGGTATCATTGGATAGATGCAAGGGGTTAAGCTCGTTAACAATCCCGTCGCAAAGACGATCCCAATCACATACCAAGATTGTCGCCCATCCATCAATGCCGATTGAATAATAGATTCCATTGAATCCCCTATTGTTAGTTAAATGACTCAACGTGTTGTTTAGCCGTTACTCGCTTGGAAAACTGTTATAGCGTAAAAGGGAGGTTGAGGTATCAAACAGAAATAGAATTAAAGTAAAATCGAGATAAAATCGTAATGAAATATTTATAAAATAGACAACAACTAACAATTAATGTCTAACTAACAGCGAGTTACAAACACAACTTAGTCAGGCTAAAAAAGTCATATTCTTGTTATTTTACGGTTTAATCACGTAGAATGAACCGCAATTAATGCATTAACTAACGATGACACCCCATGCCTATTTATCAATTTGCGCAATTTCATTTCGATGATAGCAGCGGTACTCTCCGCTCATGCTCAGATGCCAACAACGTCACAGCAACCAGTGACGAACTCGTGCAACACACACAAGTCGAATTACGTCATAAAGTGGCTAGCTTATTAAGCTACTTGATAACGCAGCGAGATCGCATTGTTAGTAAAGAAGAGCTGTTAGCCGAATTATGGCAACACGGGGATTATCGCGAAAACTCATTAACCCAAAGTATCCGCGAACTGCGAATTGCGCTAGGCGATAACGCCAAGGCACCAACTTTTATAAAAACCTACCCCCAACGTGGTTACCAATGGATACAACCACTGGGTGAAGTCATTGACGTGTCATTAGCGCCTCCTGCTGCAATGACAAACGACCATCATTCCCAACCGCATTTAATTACCGAACAGGATGAGCAATCTAACAAGCAAGCATCACCACGGTCTCGCTCTACTACTCAACTTAGACGCTATATAGGCTTATTTGTTATCATCCTGTGCTCAGCGATGGCTCTATGGCAGCACCACAACTCTTCAGCGACACAACAGACCGAGACAACGACCTCACAATCAGGTGTAAAGTCTGTGGTGGTTTTACCTTTTATTAATGCGACCGAACAAGCTAGCATGGCATGGCTAGAGCTTGGTTTAGCCGATATGCTCGCTATCGACTTACAGCGCCTTGACGCCATCGATAATAATCAACTACATGTGACACCACCTGATGTCGCGAATGCCCTATTACTGGACGCTCAGCTAGATTGGCCTGCGTTGCCCGTTCACATTCGCAGCCTATTAAAAGAACACCAACTTGAAGCGGCTATTTTTGCCAGCGTACGATTACATGGTGAACAGCAAGTCCTCGACTTCCAAATCATTTATGCCGACGGTAGAACTCAACAAGGCAGCATAACCTACCCTTCACTTCCTGCCTCACTTGTCTCGGTAACACAACAACTATTGCACTTGCTGATCCCACAGCGTAAACGCCAGCAGTCAAGTGAGGTCGACGACCCGCTTGCTGCACAAGCCTTAGCTCAGGGAATGCAAGCACTACAACAGGAAGGTCCATTAAAAGCGCACAAGTATTTTCAAGCCTCATTACTACTTGGAGAAGATAATCACTGGGCACGAGCCTATAGCGCTAGAAGCTCAATTTCATTAGGGCAATGGCAACAAGCAATAGAGCAATTTACTTTGATCCCACCTGCTGCATTAGTCAGCGATCCCACACTCAATGCTTTTATTCATTACTGGCAAGCAGAATTGGCATTTCGCCGTGGGGACGATGCCCTAGCAGAGGCGATAACTCTAGCCATCAGTAAAGCAGAAGCAGCTAGTGACGCTAAGTTAATGACTCGCAGTTATCGCTTACAAGCCAAACTGTCGTGGCAAAATAAAGATTGGGCCGCTCACAATCATTGGCAGGAGAAAGCCCAGCAATTACAAAGCTTGAATACCGAGCTTAATATTGAGGCAGATAAGCTATTCTATCTAGGCAGCCCTAACAACGCAGGACTTGAAAAAGCCCCCGATAACAACCTGCAACAGAATCAAGCATTACTGTTAAAAGCTCTTAATTTCTATCAGCAACTCGCCAATAAAAACATGATCGCGGCAAGTCAACTAGCCATTGCACAAAACTATACCTTTGCTTTATCACTAAGAGCTGATGCCCTAAAGCATGCAATCGCCTTGTATGAACAGTTAAGTCAACCATATGAGTTAGCGCAAGCTTTAAACTACGCCGGCTTTTACCACATGCAACTTCACGATGGTGCAACAGCAAGCCGCTACTTTACCCAAGCTAAGGACATCGCGTTATCCTTAGGCGCACAGCCCTTGGTAGAGATAAGTGATTTTTACCTTGCTTTTGCCATGCTCGATCAAGGCCTAGACCAGCAGTCTTTAGGGCGTCACGGCAAAGATGAAAGCAAACTAAAACAAGCTATCACCCACTTGAAACGCTTTATTGGCAACGAACCAACCCCTGAGCTTCACGGCAGTGCGCTAGTTTTTCTCGGCTGGGCATACACTGAATTGGGGCAATTTGATCTGGCACTGACTCAGCTTGAAGAAGCAAAGACTCTCAATGCTAAACTCAATCTAGCAACCACCTTGGGTTATAGTAACTATTCTATTATGCGTATCCATTTAGAACGTGAAGACTATCAATCGGTGATCGATATGGCTGATGAGAAAGTGACAACTCGATTACAAGCAACCTATCTTGCCAGAGCATATTTTGAACATGGACAAGCTCGCCAAGCAATAAATGTCTTAACTCAATTAAAAACTAAGCAACCTCATTTATGGCAGCCCGAAGATAACACTCGATTAACACTCTATCAGCAAAGTTTGTCTGGACTAACGCTTAATTTACCCGATGAGCCAAAAGCACATTTAGTTTATTGCGAATCTGACTGGGCGCAATAACGTCACTTTTTAAGATGAGTTGCGAGCAGAGAAAAGGTTTAAACATCGAAGGAGTACTCAGGTGGAAGGATGGGCCTAATGCTGAGTCAGCAAACTGAAAATAAGTGAGAGTCTGAACACACTAAAATGGCATTAACCGATAGAGTCATCGACTAATGCCATCGGATTGGCGTGATAACGTTTTCAAATCAAGCGTGAAAGGTCAATTCGATAAAGTCTGCGATCGTAGTTTGATGGTCCGCTTTAACAAAGCCATCAGGGCATGAGCAATACAGCATTCCTTGGTATCTCATGCCTAAATACTCAGCGGATAAAATAAAAGGCGGTTCAAAACAATCAGCGGGGACTTCACTATGCCCCGTTGCTAGTACACTACATGCTTTATCTTTAAATGCCCTACCGCGCTCTTTCTCAACAAATAACAAGTCTGCTAGTCGGTCGAAAAAAACCTTCATCTGCGCACTCATTGTGTACCAATAAACAGGAGTAGCAAACACAACATGATCGTACGTTAGTACATTATCGATAAGCCCAATAAAGTCATCGCCGCCGTTGCCAAATTCATAGTCAAAAGGTGCAATCGCATAATCAGATAAATCTAGCACATCAGCTTGAATGTTATTTTTCACAACGTCACTTAACAACGCCGTATTACCACCCTGACGAGCGCTTGCTAATATTATTACTGTTCTCATTTCATTTTCCTTAACTTAAAAAGCTATTAATAAAATTCTGCGCGCCTAATTGATGCAGGAACAATGACACGATGAATAGGCTTAACCAGCATCATATAGATTCTGCCTAACCTGTTGTGGACATGAACCACGGTTGATATGGTGACCTGACCATGTTCTTCACTTGATTTTAGTACTGACACTTTAACCCCCAAGTGGTTATCAGTGTCCGCTAAGATCACTTCATTGTCACTCAAAGCATGTAAGGAAAAAATTCCTACTCTGTCACCAACTTGATACTCTTGTGCAGTTTTAGTTGTGGTAATGGCACTAATCTGGCCAAGGTTCTTTAAACCAAAAAACGACACGACTTGATTACGTAATGTCATTAATGAATCGACCCACCACGGTGTGGCTGCTGCATGCGCTAACCAAATATCGAGCGCACTGAGATGATTGAATTGGCTTTTAAATTGGTAAGAATCAAAAAAGGACGCATTGCTCAGCGTTGTAGATAGCAGGCTATCAGTTGGAACATCGCACATTTCTATACTAGCTCGCTTACTCAACACAATTCTCCTGTTGTTGTCGTAATTCAATAAGGTTACCTTCAAAATCACAGATTTCAGCTCGAATGGCATCACCAATGACACGCGGTCCCCACACAGGGTGAACCCCTTGATGAGCAAGCTTATCAAGGACCTTACGCATACAAGTAACAGAAAGAGCCGCCAACCTGATGCCGTAGTTGACTTGAGGAGGAAGATTAGAGCCGCTATTGTGTGTACTTAATAACTCAATCTTAATATCATTTTGGCCTAACATGACGGCTTCATTAAAAAACGAAGAGTTTAGATTAGATCGAGATAACACACAAAAACCTAATTTTTCAGTATAAAACTCAATACTTTTCGCTAGATCATGCACAACCACTTCAACATGATCGATTCGATTAAACACATGATGTCCTTTATCTTTGTTAAAAAGCTATCTCTTGAGTAAATATAATAAGTAATGGCTTCTTAGGAATAAACCTTCTTTATGAGAACAAGCTATTCTCAAAACAAGAACAACATATCAACGCTTCAATATCAGAACAACTAAACAATAAATCAACAGTGTGCACAGCTTCTCAACGGGCATATAACCAACGTTGCCAAAGCAAGGTTAGAACAAGCTAATAGCTAAACTCTATTGTGTATTAATCAGTGGTAAAGCTTGTAAAGCCTGCACCGTGATAATCGCTGATAGTAATGCCTGTGACTAACGCTAACTCTGGGCCTTTTTCTAGAAAGTGAATTAGTTGACGAATTGACTCCTCTTCACCAATCGCTACCACGTCAACACTACTATCAGGCAAATTATGGGCATACCCAACAATGCCTAGTTCTTGTGCGACTTGTTTGGTCGATTGACGAAACCAGACGCCTTGAACCTTGCCATTCACTTTGACTTGTATTTTTTTCATTGTCACTTCCCCATCAGGCTCTTTGTTATGTCTCAGAATAAACCTAACGTAACAGTATTTTAGGTATTAATAAAACGGTTCATTTGATAACAATTTTTAACATGATATGTTGTTTTTAGTGTCAAAAAATTGTGTATACTGAAGTTTCAGGCACAGTGAACTACAATAAACATTAATAGAGTTTTCAAAGGAATCGAAAATTGCACACGGAATGTTCAATATCTCACTCAGTTTATTCAGCAGAGCATGTCAAGTCATACGACTTCTCTTATGGAGTCCTAAGAATGCTTGCAGATGACATTGGTGAGATCACGGTCAATGAGGGTACTGAGATTGACGTAGCCATGGTTGAAGAGATCCACATGCTCATGTTGTCAGTCTTCAATGATAAATTTTCATTACTCATCAATAAAGTAAACTCCTACTCGACTCATTTTGATGCGCTGTCATTATTTGGTCAAATTGATGAAGTCAACAAAATTGCAGTGTATGCACCATCAAAAATGGCCAAGTTTAGCGCCGATTTTTCTGCTGCGATCCCTAGTTCATCAGCGTTAAATATCCAAGTATTTATCGAGCGAGATGAAGCGCTTGATTGGATTAAAGCAGCAATAAACTAGTGCCTGCCCGATACTAGCAAGAGAGTTTATAGCGGGGTCAACTCAGGGGTAATTTCGCCACCCTATCGTATTTTTAACGCTCAAAACGCGGTCAAAAAAAATCCGCTCAAAACGCGGATTCTTACAGGGTTACGATTTTAAAAGTAATAAACTTTTTACTTCAATTTCTTAAGTAATACGTTAACCGCTTTCTCAATCTGCTTATCTTGCCCTTTTGATACAGATTCTGGATCATTTTTCACTAGGTGATCAGGCATAGTTTGGCTATTTTCAAGGTAGCCGCCTTGCGTGTTTTTCATACCTACTTGCGGTACGCCAGCACGGAAGTCACCTGAAATGCCCATTTCCCACCAAACAGCGGTCATTGTGCCAGGAACCGGCATACCAACCATTTCACCCAAGTTTAATTCATCATAGGTGTAAGAGAACGCATGAGCATCACTGTAGTTACCTTCGTTGATTAGCAACACGGATGGCTTGTTCCATTGATCAAGTGGGTCTCCTGCATATTGACGACCACGAACATGCATAGTGAAGTACTCGTTACCACTCAGCAGTTTAGCTAAATCATTATGTAACCAACCGCCACCGTTGAAACGCGTATCGACCACAACCGCTTCTTTATCAAAGTGTTTTCCTAAAAGGCGCGAATACACAGTTCTAAAGCTTGGATCATTCATGCCACGAACGTGGACATAAGCCAGGCGACCATTAGATAGTTTTTCAACCAGTGCTTCTCGCGAGCTAACCCAACGTTGATAGAGTAAGTTATCGATTGTGTGACCAAAAGTCGGCTTGATCACTTCATCAAAGCTTCTTCCACGTGAATCTTCAAAGGTAAATCTGACACGTTTACCAGCCGTATGGTTTAACAGTTGGTAAAGGTTCTGTGTTTTTGATAACTCAACGCCATTAACAGCAGTCAGTTTAACACCCGGTTTAACTTTACTGTTGGCCTTATCAAATGGCCCTTTGGCTAACACTTCTTCAACGACCAAGCCTTTGCGGTGATCAAAAAACAAGCCTAAGCGACCCGTGCTATCATCGCTAGCCGCTCGTTTCGGGCGATAAGATGAACCAATGTGCGACGCGTTTAATTCACCCGTCATTTCCGCGAACATGTTAGCAAAGTCACGACCGTGACCTATTGACGATAGCTTGTTACGGTAAGACTGACCCACATCATCCCAGTCAATGCCGTGGAAGTCATCGCGGTAAAACTTATCTTTAATGATACGCCAGCTGTGATCGAACATAAATTCACGTTCTGCAGCGGCTTGTAATTGCATCACTGGATTAACACTGATTGGCTTTAAGCTGATATTTTCCCCGACATCGCCTTGTTTTAACTGACCGTCAGCAAGGATGAATACCTTCTTACCGTCAGGGCTAAATGACATACTTGCTGAATTAGCACCAAGCTTGGCCACTAACTCGGTCTTGTTGCCACGCACAGACTGACGCCATAAATCGTAACCGTTTTCAAAGCGCGCTAAGTAATACAGATCTTTCGCATCTTTGGTCAGGTACGCTTCACCCAAATTTGACGAATGTACTGTCAGGCGAACGGTGCGACGCTCAAGGTTATCCCATTCAATGTCAACCGGCTTAATCTCTTTCGCGTCTTTTTTATCCTTGTCAGAGTCAGACTTTTTAGACCCTTCTTCTTTTTTCTCTTCAAGCTCTTTTGCTAACGCGTATTCTTCCTTTGACATACGGAACTTGTCGTAGCTGTCTTGAGTTAAAAACGCGGCTAA
Organism: Alteromonadales bacterium alter-6D02; assembly: GCA_002835545.1. Taxonomy (GTDB): domain Bacteria; phylum Pseudomonadota; class Gammaproteobacteria; order Enterobacterales; family Psychrobiaceae; genus Psychrobium. The sequence continues at coordinate 5,799 of PIZK01000042.1, read as the reverse complement.
CACGTCACCTTCACGCCCCCAACTGCCGTGATCACGCTGACCAAAGCGAGAACTCCACCATAACACGGCTTCACCGTCGGTATGCCACGTTGGAGAGCCGTCATTATAACCTGATAAACTAATATCTTTAGGCTGTTCAGAGCCATCAGATGGGAACACTCCGACATTATTCACGAACAAACGACCACGTGGTGAAAAGCTGGCGGTCATCCAGTAACTATCTGGCGCCCACGCAAACGAGATATCACCATCACTGTATGAGTAGTTATGTTGTTTACCTAAAGCAACCTTAACTTTTTTAGTTTTGCGGTCTAGAACCTGTATTTCATCACGCTGTGATAAGAACGCTATTTTCGTGCCATCAGGCGAATAAACAGGCTGGAAGCTGTCAGTATCAGCTAAGTGAACCATTTGCTCTTTTAACGTCGTCGCGGCAAAAAAGTATGGTTCAGACTCATTTTCGATAGTGGTCTCATATAAACCCCACGTTCCTTCACGCTCAGCGGCATATAGCAGCGTTTTACCGTCTTTATGGAAAGAAACCGAACGCTCTTGCTCCGGCGTATTGGTCACCGCGCGCGTTGTCTTAAACTCGGTACTGGCGACAAAGACTTCACCGCGAGCAACAAAGGCAACTTCCTTGCCGTCAGGCGAGACAGCGTATTCGGTAATTTTACCGCCTAAGGATACAGGCAGTAGATCATCTTCTTGGATGTCATTGGCAATTGCTATTTTTACCCGCTTAGCTGAGCTACCTTTACTGGTGTAAACACTGCCATGATGAACAAAGGCCAAGGTGCCGTTATCGCTGATGGATAAGCTTCGCACAGGATGCTCTTTAAACTTAGTAATTTGTTTCTTGCCGCTACCGTCAGTATCGGTTCGCCACACATTAAAGGCTCCAGACTTTTCTTCTGACGTGTAATAGAAGGTGTTTCTGTCTTTCCAAACCGGGTTGTGATCGGCCCCTTCAAATGTGGTTAACTGTTTATGCTCACCCGAACGGATATCGTGTAGCCAGATGTCACGCGCAAAGGCTGAGATATCGTGTTTTCTGAACTGGTTCTCATAAGACTTCTCATCACGATACAGCACTTGCTTACCATTAGGCGAATACTGCAACTCTGATGCAGGAATCGTTGACAACATTTTCGGAGTGCTGCCCTTCACTGAAACGGTATAACTTTCCGTTAAACGCGAGGTTGGAAATACGGTCGATTGCTTAGAGTCCATTCGGCTTGAAGTGAAGAGTATATCCTTGCCGTTTTTGGTGAAATCTTGTGGAATATCATGTGAAGAGTGATAGGTTAGTCGTTTGGCTTTACCACCCTTTGCTGGCATGACGTAAACGTCTAAATTACCATTTCTATCACTGGCAAAAGCGATACTTTTACCATCGCGGGACCAGATAGGGTGTCCATCCCAGTCGTTATGTAGTGTTAAAGGTCGCGCTGTTCCGCCTTTAGCTGGGACAGTATAAATATCGCCTTTGTAAGAGAATGCAATTGTTTTACTATCAGGTGAGATACTACTGTGTAAAAACCATTCTTCGCTTTTTTCAGTTGCTGTAGCTGCGGAGGCAAAAATAGCCAGCGCCGACAACGCAAACTTTGTCTTATGCATTATTATTTCCTTTAATAGGGTGACGTATAATCATCACTTTTTATATTTTTCGCCGCATTTGCGAATGTCGTTATATTATAACAATAACTAAAACGATGCTAATACCAATGGCTAAGGCGTGATGAGAGTATTGATCCCCTCAGCAAATCCAAATGAAGTGCTCAAAGCCCCTCAGTCAGATTTATGGATCAAATATTGTTTAGCAGAAACTTGTAATATTCCGCGCCATAGATGGCTTACAGGGTTATTCATTTCACAGAAATGGAGCCATCGCGCCACAGGAAGTGGAAGAAAATGACGATCAATATGTAAACGGACTCACAGTCTTACTGTTAAATTGACATGACTACTTACAATTTAGTGAGCCATTTCTTAGTAACCTGCCTGTTAATTGTTAACAGCCAGAAAACATAACTGTACATAGTCGGTACAATTATTCACTCAGGTGCTACCAAACGAATCTTTAAAAGATTAGGAAGAAAGGCCAATTTCTGGTGCCTGCTATGCTCCACCTATCCTTGTTTGCATATGCAAATCATAACGAAGTTTCATGGCTCTGTTTTACTACAACATCATTTTTTAACATTAAAACAACTAGGTACACAACATTAAGTGGAGGCACAATACATAATAACACACCAATTAGTGTGGCCATTTTAGGTGTAGACGTTTTACGTTTAGCTAAGTAGTAACTTAAACCACCAATAATAAACATGGAAAGGAAAACAAGTTGACCGTATAGAGCCGCATTAATATTCATGTGTACAAATCCTTTTTACATTAGACATAATGACTCCCCACGAGACTAGCCTCCAATTCGTGGGTTAACTTCAAAAGCCTGAGCCATAATTAGTTTATTAAATAACTAAAAACAGGGGCTAGCATGCATAACAATAACATAGTTTTTATTGGGTTAGCTACTCATAAAACATTTATTCAAGCTGCTGTTTTAATTGATAAACGAGGTGCTATACATCAACCTATTCAAGCACGAGATGAGATGAGGGGTCACACGAACGAGTTAAGCGTTTTCGATAACAAGGAGAATGGCGTAAACAAAAACAAGAGGAGAAGTAACTAGAAGGGGCAAAGCTCGCCTTGAGTTTAATGATTTGGCTTGAACATCGCTGGTACACCTTGCACTATTTACTATAAAAGGAAGGGCTTCGGGTGTTATGTTTCAATTCGACGCTTAAGAAAATCAACTAAAGCATCTTCGGTTTTTGGTTTTGAAATATGTAAATCATACTTATATTTTGAAAGTAAAACATGAAGCTCAGTGTCGACGATTGCTACAGATAAAAACAATTTTATTTCAACAGAGGTCAACCTTGAATAATATAAAGTTATAAATCTATTCTTCTCATCGACAGACAAGTATTGGTCTTTCGAAATTTGCTTCAATACAAACTTAAAGTTCTCTACTAATGGCTGAATTTGAGCAATATTATTTTCAAATCTAGATTTAATATTAATTTCAGTAATATCGTCATCGAATATTGACGTTTGTTTCCATAAATAATCGAGGTACTCGATACCCTCATAGCCTCCAGAATATTGGGTTTTATAATTTAACACATAATCAACATGGTCTTTCAATAGAGTGAGATATACTTGTATTGAAGAAACTTTAGATTGTTGCCTAAATGATTGAATTAAAAACATTAAAGTAATTGCAGCAACTACTGGACCTGAAACACCTCCCATAAAACTTCCGAAAGCTCCCCAGTCGATTTGATTATTAGAAAAGCTCATTTCGTGTTGAGAAAAATAGAAACCAAATGGTATCAAGGGTGCAATTGAAATTGCTAGGATATAATGGATAACTTTCATAACTCTCCTAAACCAACGTCCAAATAATGGGCAATTTATTGTTAGCTAAAATAAGCGACGCAGGAGAAAAAGCCAACTGTTTTTTGTCCTGCTTTAATGACTTGTTGAACGAAGCCGCTCCGCGGCAGAGTATACTCGCGGTTGTTCATACTTAACCAGATAAACCACCACTGGGTGCGTTTTAACTGGAGACATCACAATGAACATCGCTCAACAACAACGTTTCAATACCCTTTATCAACAACATCTTATCAACCTTCGCTTACAAGGTAAACGCCCATCAACCATTGATGCTTATGCCCGTGCCGTTCGCCGTATTACTGAGTATTTTGATTGCGTACCCGATACTCTGACCACTGTTGATTTGAAGAAGTATTTTAATAGCCTGATTCAAACGCACTCTTGGAGTACCATCAAGCTTGACCGCATAGCTTCCGCGTCCTGCTCTCCCCCCCTTACCCACACTCAAGTTTTTATGGCTTATCTTGCAGCATGTGCTGCCTAAGGGGTTACAGCGAGTGCGTGATTACGGTTTTTTGCGCGGTAATGTAAAAGCCTTACGCTTGCTTATGGTAAGCCTGTTGTTGTCGCTAACACACTTGCTTGTTCCAGCCCCTCAACCGACATCACCACTCGCTAAACGCAAGTGTCCTTGTTGCCAACACGAGATGATATGCACGGGAGTTACTCGAACGAGCTAAGCGGTTCCGATAATAAAGAGAATGGCGTTAACTAAATGAGAGGAGAAATAACGAAAAGAAAAGCAGTCAATATTGGCTAACCACTTGATATAAAATGAATACGCTTTATACACTAACCAAACTCGCCTTGCGTTAATAGCTTCACTTGTCCAACACCCGAATAAGGTGTTAGCTGCGCGACACCTATTCTTGTTAGTATGTTTTTGTCACACGATGCCAAATATATGCGGGTCTTTTTTGAAATCGTTGTTGCTGAGATATTGCAGGGAACGCCTCAGTTACACCTGAAGACACTGTATTCATTATACTCGCAATTAACGGTAAAGATGAGCCTGTAGCAATAGCAGCAGATAAACCAACTAAACTGCCCAATGCACCTTTGACTCCTGAGCTTGATATTAAATTTACGTTATCTCTTATTTCATCAACTTGTGGCAAAATCTCTTTGTGAAATAGATTTTCAGCTTTTCTATCGAACAATTCAGGATCAACACCACTTAATTCTTCTGAAATGGACTGTAAAGAAAAATTAAACCTTTCAAAAGCTTCAGAATGTTTATTTCTCAACTCTAAAATTGTGTTTGGTGAATCAATATTTATAAAGCTGTTATTTGCCTTTAAAAACTTTGCTGATATTGAACCTGTACTGCAAGTTGTATCACCAGACATGCTCATAAATTTTGCTTCAAATGAAGATTCTGTAATATAAGTATGACCAAGCCTTTCTGCTAGAAAAGTCTCATTGTATATATTGTTTAAGCGACAGCGAATTGCTTGGTTTATTGCTTGATAAGCCCAAGTATTAAACCTTTCTTTTTCAAGCTTTCCTTCTGGGTTCCAAATTTTTTGACAGGCAAAGCCTCCAGATTCATCTTCAATACAATTCTCTAGAGTTTCAAACAAATAGAGACTAACTCCTGACTTCCAATAATCATTTATAAACTCAACATTTAAAGCTGTTCGTCTATTTTTATAGGCATCTTCAGATAAAATTAGCATTTCTCCTTTATCAGACCTCACAACAGATTTAAGAGTTGCATTTTCATGAATAAAGTCATGTATTTTGGGTGGGATACAAGATTTGAAAGCATCATCGGACAAAAGTAAAGGTATATCATTGCTCGGTTTATTGAAAAATGAAATTGGTAAAACTTTTAAAAAGTTTGCCCTTATAAGTTCATAGCCCCACTCGAACAACTTTAAACCTCGAACTAACCTGTCAAAGCTTATTTCATTTGAAGAAGTTACTATTGGGTCATCAATCACTATAGAGTCATAAACTAACGATGAGGAAAGGATGCTGGCTGTATTTTTGCTCGTAGATCCAGTACTAAATAGTGCACTTAATTTATCAGTGGATTCGTGATTGCTTATTTCTGACTCAGCAGTTTCAATTCTCCCCCTATTGTACTGAGATAACCTATTTGATATTTCATTCGCAGGAAGTTTTTTGAGATCCACAACTTTGCCAGAGCTTGTAATAAGTCCCGCATCGATCAACAAGTTTAAAGAAAGATTACTCAATACAACTCCTTAAAACATAACAGATAATTAGACTCCCTCTCCCAATTGCTATACTTATCAAGCAATTGTTATTAAATATAATTTGGAGTCTCAAAAAATGAACAATACTACAGTTGGT
>PIZK01000041.1 GCA_002835545.1 Alteromonadales bacterium alter-6D02 | reverse complement strand
CCTTAAGTGAACGGCATTAGGCCTTAAAGGCCCTTTTTTTTATGCTATTGATTTTTAAAATAAGTTTGTTGAGTTTATGTTGTCTTTGTGTATAAAATAGCGCCCACTTTTTAACATGTTAACTTTTGTCGTAGAGGGAACTATGAGCAAGTTATTAGCGTTTTTAACGCTGCTATGTCTTAGCTTTATTGCGAGTGCAAAGCAAGTCACCATCGCTATCAACTCACCAATGCCGCCCTATGTCTTTGAGCGGCAGATCAGCGGCCTTGAAATAGCAATCATTAATGCTGCGTTTCATACGCAAGGCTATCGTACTTCCTTTAAGCTAAGTAATACCTTAGCACTTTCTAGCGAATTATCTTCTGGTGCTGTTGATGGTGTCGCACAAAATAAACAGAGCTCATTAATTGAATCATTAGCGATTGATGTTTACGCCTCACGTAATACGTTTTTTTATCATAATTATGCAATCACCCTAGGCTTTAAACGAATCACTTCATTAGATGAATTAGCTGGGTTAAGAGTTGTAGCATTTCTTGGCGCGAGAACGTATTTAGGCCAAGCATTTAACGATGCTATAGAGTCTAATCGATTTAGCTATGTCGAGTTACCTAATCAAGCAAAGCATGCCCAGTTATTACACTCCGGAGAGTTTGATGTGGTGATCTCTGATAAACGAATTTTTGATTATTGGCAAAGAAAATTAAATGGTCATGAAAGCAGTGATACAAAGTATTATAAGCTTTTTGAAAAATCTGCTAGAGATGTGAAGTTTACCAATAGGACACTACGTGATGAGTTTAATAAAGGGTTAGCCAAAATTATTGCTAATGGTTCTTATAAAGAAATTTTACTTGAATACAATGTGATATAAATAAAAAGCCTCAACTGCTTTACTGTTGAGGCTTGTTACTTTGTAGTTTATTCAATCTTTATTATTGCAATAATGAAATATCAGCAACGTTTAAAAATTGATTACGTAAAATGTTTAGTAAAGCCAAACGATTTAACTTAACAGCTTCATCATCACACATGACCATCACGTTGTCGAAGAATGCATCAACAGGGTCTTTTAATTGGGCCAGTTGAGTCAATGCTTCATTGTAATCACTTGCTGCAAATACCGGAACTAATTGAGTAGTTACTTCAGCAACAACATTAGCCAGTTGTTTTTCTGCATCCTCAGAGAGTAGTGCTTCATTGACAGATTCAGCAATATTAGCTTCTGTCTTAGCAAGTATATTACCAACACGTTTATTAGCTGCTGCAAGTGATTTAGAAGCTTCTAAAGCCCTAAACGCTGTCACAGCCTCAATACGTTTGTTGAAATCACTAGGGCGAGTTGGGCGGCGTGCCATTACTGCTTTAACAACGTTGGTATCAACGTTTTGATCTTGATACCATGCATTGAAGCGGCCTAACATAAAGTCGACAACAGTTACTTCAACTTCATTACTTAGCTTCTCACCGTATAATTCTGCAGACGCTTTAACTAGGTCAACTAAATCAAGGTCTAAGTCTTTTTCAACGATAATACGTAATGCACCGATGGCTGCACGGCGAAGTGCAAATGGGTCTTTATCACCTTTAGGTATTTGGCCTATGCCGAAAATACCAACTAGAGTGTCAAATTTATCAGCCAAAGCGACAGAGCAGCTCACTAATGACCCTGGTAGCTTGTCACCAGCAAAACGAGGCATGTATTGCTCGTTTAATGCAACCGCAACATCTTCTGATTCTCCATCAAAGCGGGCATAGTGCATTCCCATGACACCTTGAACATCAGGAAACTCTAGAACCATATCTGTCATTAAGTCAGTCTTACACAGTAAGCCTGCACGCTCGGCATCTGCATCATTAGCACCAATTTTGGTTGCAATAACTTTAGCAAGCGCAGCGATACGTTGAGACTTTTCTTTAAGTGTACCTAACTGCTTTTGGAATAAGATGCTATCTAAGCTATCGATACGACTTTCTAACGTTGACTTTTGATCTTGGTTATAGAAAAACTCAGCATCAGCAAGGCGAGGGCGAACCACTTTTTCGTTACCTGAAATCACTTGTTCTGGCTCTTTACTGTCGATGTTTGAAACGAAAATAAAGCGCGCCATTAACTTACCGTCATTATCTAAAAGCGGGAAGTATTTTTGATTGTCTTTCATGGTGTAGATGAGTGCTTCAGCAGGAACATCAAGGAACTTATCCTCAAAACTACCAACAAAAGTGACCGGCCATTCTACAAGCGAACTGACTTCTTCAAGTAAGTCATCATCGATTTCAGCAACACCGTTTTCCTTCGTCGCTGCTGCAATGACTTGTTCTTTTACTAGTGCTTTTCGTTCTTCGTAGTCAGCAATAACAAAACCTTGTTCACGTAACAGGCTCGTGTAGTTATCTGCATGATCTAAGATTAGCTCTTGGTCACAATGGAAGCGATGACCACGGATAATACGGTCAGATTTACAGCCTAAAACCGTCGCGTCAACTAACTGGTCACCAAATAAAATAGTGAGTGTTTTGGTTGGGCGAATAAACTGCATTGAGTTATTACCCCAACGCATTGGCTTTGCGATTGGTAACTTAGTTAAGGCTTGCTCTACCATCGTAGGGATAAGCTCAACAGTTGCTTGGCCTTTTACTTCAGCCTTAAAAAGTAGCCATTCGCCTTTGTCTGTTTTTAAACGCTCAGCTTGCTCAACCGTAATCCCATTTGAGCGAGCCCAGCCTTGGGCTGCTTTAGTCGGGTTACCATCAGCATCAAATGCAGAAGAAATTGCAGGCCCACGCTTCTCAACAATCTTATCTGCTTGGCCCGTAGCTAATGCTGTTACTGACACGGCTAAGCGACGCGGTGAGGCAAGAAATTTGACAGTGTCAAAGTCGATATCAGCTTTTTCTAACTGTGCTTGAATACTATCGCTAAATGCTGTGGCTAAAGTACGTAATGATTTTGGTGGTAGCTCTTCAGTACCTAATTCAATAATTAAATTTTCAACTGACATGCTTATTTATCCTCTGTACTGTCTTGCTTGCATAAAGGGAAGCCTAGAGCTTCACGTGTGGCGTAGTAAGCCTCGGCAACAGCTTTAGATAATGTACGCACACGAAGGATATAACGCTGACGCTCAGTCACTGATATAGCGTGGCGAGCATCGAGCAGGTTGAATGCATGTGATGCTTTCATTACTTGCTCGTAAGCTGGTAGTGCTAGACCCGCTTCAATTAACTTTTGGCTATCTTTTTCGCACTGATCAAATTGTGCAAATAAAGCTGGAACATCGGCATGTTCAAAGTTGTAAGCCGATTGCTCAACTTCATTTTGGTGGAAAACATCACCGTAAGATACTTTGCCTAATGGACCATCTGTCCATACTAAATCATAAATACTATCCACACCTTGAATGTACATTGCTAGACGTTCTAGGCCGTAAGTGATTTCACCAGTTACTGGAGTACACTCTAATCCCCCAACTTGTTGGAAGTAAGTGAATTGAGATATTTCCATACCGTTAAGCCAGATCTCCCAGCCTAAACCCCAAGCACCTAAGGTTGGTGATTCCCAGTTATCTTCAACAAATCGAATATCGTGAACAAGCGGGTCAACCCCTAGCTCTTTTAGAGACTCAAGGTATAGTTCCTGAATGTTATCTGGGTTTGGCTTTAGCACAACTTGAAATTGATAATAGTGCTGAAGGCGATTAGGGTTCTCGCCATAGCGACCATCCGTTGGACGGCGACAAGGTTGAACATAAGCACTACTCATTGGTTCCGGACCTAATGAACGTAAAAATGTTTGAGGATGGAATGTGCCAGCACCTACTTCCATATCTAACGGCTGAACTATAACGCAGCCTTGGCGTGACCAGTAGTCTTGCAATGCAAGGATTAAACCCTGGAATGTCTTTGTATCGTATTTAGGCATAATTTAAATTATAACTCTTGCCGATGATTGAAAAATGGTTTTGATTATAGCACCGACAAGTGCTTTGATAGTAGGGTAATTTAACGACAATATTAAAACTTGAGTAAATAACTATGCCAAAGTCTAACGAAACGATCTGTCCTTGGGTCAATCACGAACAGGTTTATATCGATTACCATAATGAGGAATGGGGGCGCCCCGTATATGACGCTTTAGAATTGTTTGAAAAGTTGTGTCTCGATGGGCTGCAAGCGGGTTTATCATGGATAACTATTTTGAAAAAGAAGCAAGGCTACCGCGACGCATTTTGTAACTTTGATCCTTATAAGATCATCGAATTAAGCCCTGAGTATTTAGATGGTCAGTTGGATAATTCACAGATAATACGTAACAAACTTAAAATTAACTCTATCGTCAGAAATGCTCAGGCTTATGTAAAGTTTGTCGAACAAGGAGAAGATTTCAGCCAGTTCTTGTGGCAGTTTGTTGGTGGGAAACCTAAGGTTAATCAATTCAAAACAATGGATGAGGTCCCAACACAAACAGAGCAGTCGGTTGCTATGTCAAAAGCATTGAAGAAACTGGGCTTTAATTTTGTTGGTCCGACAATTTGCTATGCATTTATGCAAGCAGTAGGAATGGTTAATGATCACCTCGTTGGTTGTGATTATTATGAGGGCAACGTTGGCTCTCAATAAAAAGCCAGCTTATCTATAAGAGAAGCTGGCTTCTATTTCAATCTCTGATACTAAGAGATATTATTTTTCCTCAAAGAAAAATGGTTGGCGCTTCTTATTAGCATGGCCAACTTCATTCATAGTATTAGCGTTATATAAACGTCCATTAACCATGGTGTAAATCACTTTCTCTGTAACACGGATATCTTCTAATGGATTACCGTCTATGACGATAATGTCCGCTAATTTACCTTGTTCAATCGAACCAATCGCATGGTCCATACCAATGTAATGTGCCGGATCTATAGTCGCGGTACGAATAGCTTCGAGTGGAGACATACCACCTTGCTCGAACATCCACATTTCCCAATGGGCACCTAAACCTTCACGTTGTCCATGAGCACCAATGTTAGCCTTCACACCGAGATCGCGTAACTCTTTAGCTACAGCTGCACTACTTATGTGATTATAGTGATGATCGGGTGCTTTTGGACGTCGCATTGAACGCGGTTTAAATACATCACCTGGAACAAAGCTGTTTAATTTTTGATTCGTCCAAACATCGGTTTTATCATACCAATAGTTTTCGCCCCAGATACCGCCATAGGCAACTACCAATGTTGGTGTATAACCAACATCAGTTTGGCTCCATAATTGCTTTATATCATCATAGATTTTAGCTGGCGGAATTGAGTGTTCAATTCCTGTATGACCATCTGCCACCATTGATAAATTATGTTGTAGTAATGAGCCACCTTCAGGAACAACCATCATTTCAAGCTGTCTCGCCGCTTCAACTAATTGTTGGCGCTGATTACGTCGTGGTTGATTATAGCTCTTTATACTAAATGCCCCCACTTTCTTTAGCCGCTCGATATGAAACTTAGCATCATCTAAACTATCAACGTGAGAGGTATAACCTGCACCATGCGCACCGTAGACAATAGTACCTGTTGAGAATAATCGAGGTCCGACTATTTCTCCTGCTTTTTGTAATTCACTGGCCGCGAATATCTCAGTAGTGTCATTTGATGGGTCATGTGTTGTTGTGACACCAAATGTTAACTCAGCGTAGTTAGCCCAGTTTTGTTGTGGGATGATTTCATTACTACCTTGGCTACTATGATGATGCACATCAATTAGACCAGGCATCACTGATTTTCCTTTTAGGTCTATAACTTTAGCGTTTTTAGGTACATCAATGACGTTAGCGCTTCCAACAGCTTTAATGACATTACCTTCGACAATGACAGTACCATTTTTGATAACCTGCTCACCCTTCATGGTGATCACTTGTCCACCTACAAAGGCAATTGTTCCACGTGGAACATCCACTTTTTGTGTGAAACCAATGTTAATGCCATCTTCAGTTGGCATGACGGTTGGCTTATCTTCAGTCGACGCCGATAATTCGAATAACTTGCCAACATTATGACTGTAGAGTTCAGGGCCTAGAGACCAATATAAATTTTGATTGTCTTGAGTCCAGCTAATATTCTCACCAGCACGCTTTGATAGCTCTTTTACAGGCAAATTCTTTGCTGATGGCGCAATTGTTAGAGGCTCAACCGTTGGCGTGAATGGCGTTACATAAACTTTGAAACGTTCTGCAAATGCAACATATTCACCGTCTGGACTGATTTTAAACTCAGTAGCGAGCTTACTTTCATAATGCTTACGCTTCTGGCTACCGTCTAATTTGATACTATGAAATTGTTGGTTTTTTCCATAAGCCATAAAGAATACACGGTCATTGTCAGCGCCAAATTGCGGCATAAAACCAGACTCGGTAATCAGCTTCGGCTCACCGTCATTAACAGCGACTTGATATAACCCCGTGTTTAAGGACCATGTTCGCGGTAAAATCCTACCACTACCAGCTTTGCGGAAAACGACGGTCTTACCATCTGGAGAAAAGGTAGGCTCAACATATTTTCCTGGTTCTGTCGTGATAGTTCTTCCTTTACCGCTGCGAGATGAAACTACACGTAAACTACCTTGTTCTTTATCATTCCAAGTTGCATAAACAATCTTTTTCCCATCTCGCGACCATTGCGGGTTTAGTTCAAAATTGTCATCTTGTTTGGTTAAGCGCTTTGGTTTGCCATTAGGTAATGATTTCACCCATAATTTGCCTAGAGCTTCGTAAATGACTTTTTCGCCATTTGGTGAAACCTGAACATTACGTAGCATTTTTACATCAAATTCGGACTGTTCAATATTTTGTTTAAAGCGTAATGCTTGTTGAACTTGTTTCGTTGTTGTAATGCTGAAAGGAATTACTTTGCTATCACTCTTCTTTAAATCAAGCTTGTTAATTTTACCGCCAGCCCAAAAGACTAACGATTTATTGTTAGGGGTCCAATCAATGGTTGGATATACACCATGAATAGCCCAAGTTTCTTGCATATCACGATCAAGCTTGCCATACACTTTTGTGTGTTCGCCAGTCTCTAAATCGTAAATATAAATTGATGACTGGAAGTCATCTCTTGAAATGTAAGCTAACTTTTTACCATCAGGGCTAGGCGTAGGGCGAATAGCACCACCCATTCCACTAATGATGGTTTTTATCTCACCTGACTCGCGGTCAAGACGTTTTATTTTGTATATACCCTTCACGGAGTCTTTGCTGTAATGGAAGGTCTTACCTGGAGTTGCATCTTGGCTAAAATAAACGTATTTACCATCAGGTGAAAATGCTGGTTCACCTAAATCTTTTTGGTCATTTGGGCGCTTTGTTAGTTTTACACCACTGCCACCGGTTTTATGGTACATCCATACTTCACCCGCACCTAAAGAGCGAGATGAGGTGAAGTGTTTTCTTGCGACAATATAGTTGCCATCAGGGCTCCATGCTGGACTGTTAAGAAGCCTAAAAGTTTCTTTAGTTACAGCGCGTTGGTTAGAACCATCGCTATTCATTATCCAAATATTATCACCACCACCTTGATCCGAAGTAAAAGCGATATGTCTACCATCGGGGCTGAATTTTGGTTGCATATTCCACGCAATCCCTTTAGCAAGTGGTATAGCTTCACCGCCTTTGATTGACATTTTATAGATGTCACCTAAAAGATCGAAAACAATTTCTTTACCATTTGGACTCACATCGACATTCATCCAAGTACCTTCTGAAACATTAATATTAATTGTTTCAAAAACACCTTGAGGAGAGTTTACATCCCACTCTTTCTTGTCTGTTGTTTCTTTAGCTAACGCTTGGCTAGAAAGCGCTAAAGATAAACCGGCTACGATGAGTGGTTTAGCTAGGCGGAAGTTCATTTGATCTCCTAATGATTATAATTGTTGTTAGGTATGATGGTGCGATTCACTATCATACCCATATATTTTTTGAAATATAGCGATTAGTTGTAACTGGATTTTGTGCGCGATTCATATTAATCGAGATGCAGGTATATCTTGATAGGGGGTTAGAGTTCGTTAACCTTTCTTTATTAAATATCGAAACGGCGGTTTCTCTATGTCAGAGCTTACTAATGTGTGGTCCATAAAGCGGCAAAAGCTAGGAATGTCGCGAGTCGTTGAAGGGTCGTCTGCAGTAACTAAAAGAGTCTCGCCGCTGTTAATTTTTCTGATTGCTTGCCTAACCATCATCACTGGCTCTGGACAGCGTAAGCCGATAGCATCAAGTTGATGTTGCGATTCAAAATTGCTCACTATGGTTATTTCCAAAATCTAAAAAGGCTTATTTTAGCGACTCAGTAACTTGATTGCCAATAGCAAGAGAGTAGATTATAACTTATTTGATCTTGACCATGTAAATAAGCCAATAAATAAGCCGATAATAAAATTTATCGGCTTTAAGTAAGTAACGTGCAAAGTACTAGTTGTATTATGGACGTTCGAAGATTGTTGCGATGCCCTGACCTAAACCAATACACATCGTTGCTAAGCCTAATTTAGCACCTTTTTCTTCCATTATATTGATCAGAGACGTTGAGATGCGTGTACCAGAACAACCTAACGGGTGGCCCAGTGCGATAGCACCACCATTAAGGTTGACACGGTCATCAAAATTATCGAGTAGACCAAGGTCTTTTGCACACGGTAGCGACTGAGCAGCAAATGCTTCATTTAACTCAACAATATCGATATCTTCCATCGTAATACCAGCACGAACTAACGCTTTTTGAGTCGCTGGCACGGGGCCATAACCCATGATTGATGGATCACAGCCAGCAATTGCCATAGAACGTACCTTAGCTCGCGGTGTTAAGCCTAGTTCTTGAGCTTTTTCCGCAGACATTACGAGCATTGCTGATGCTCCATCTGATAATGCTGAAGATGTGCCTGCTGTTACGGTTCCGTTTACTGGATCAAATACAGGACGCAGTGTGCTTAATGTTTCAACTGTTGTTTCAGGACGAATAACCTCATCATCTTCAACTAGAACGAGTTTCCCGTCAGCATCGTGACCATTGATTGGTAATATCTCACTTTTGAAGCGGCCCTCAACTGTTGCTTGATGCGCTAAGCGATGTGAACGAGCACCAAACTCATCTTGTTGTTCGCGTGTAATACCGTGCATGCGACCTAGCATTTCTGCAGTTAGTCCCATCATACCAGCGGCTGAAGCTATTTTTTTGGCCATTGCAGGGTGAAAATCCACACCGTGATTCATCGGTACGTGTCCCATATGTTCAACACCCCCGACAATAAAAATATCTCCATCACCCACTTGAATAGAACGGGCGGCATCGTGTAACGCTTGCATTGATGAACCACAAAGGCGATTAACCGTTGTTGCGCCAATACTTTTTGGTAATCCAGCAAGAATTGATGCGTTACGTGCAATATTAAAACCTTGCTCTAATGTTTGTTGTACACAGCCCCAAATCACATCTTCGATTTGCTCAGGATCAACGCTAGGGTTACGTTCTAATAACCCTTTCATTAAATGTGCAGAAAGTTCTTCGGCACGTACGTTACGAAAAACACCATTTTTTGAACGGCCCATAGGGGTACGAATACAATCGATTACGACAACTTCTTTCATAATATTAATCTCCAATTGCCTAAGCGTTGTAGTAGGTTGTGCCAGCAGCGGCTTTTTCGCGCATAGCGTCAGTTACTTTGTACATTTCACCTAAGTGAGCATAGTTATCTGCTAACTCTACAAAGGCTGAAACTCCCATGGTATCAATATATTGGAATACACCACCACGGAATGGAGGGAAGCCTAAACCAAAGACTAAGCCCATATCAGCTTCGTTTGGCGTTGCAATAATTCCTTCTTCTAAACAGCGAACCGTTTCAATAACCATAGGAATCATCGTGCGAGCAATGATTTCATCACTGCTAAAGTCTTTTGCCTCACTACTAATAGCAGCAATTAATTCTTGTGCTTCAGGCGCCACGTCTTTTTTCGGTTTACCACGGCGATCAACACTGTGATTATAGAAACCTTTACCGTTCTTCTGACCGTAACGGTCAGCTTCAAACATAGCATCGATTGAGTCTTTGCCATTTTTTGCCATGCGATCAGGGAAGCCCTGAGCCATTACATCTTGAGCATGGTGTGCTGTATCCATACCAACAACATCAAGTAAGTAAGCTGGACCCATTGGCCAGCCAAATTCTTTTTCCATTACCTTATCAACTTTGGCAAAGTCTGCGCCATCGCTAATCAATTTTGCAAAGCCACCGAAATACGGGAATAAGACGCGGTTAATGAAGAAGCCTGGACAGTCGTTAACAACGATAGGGGACTTACCCATTTTGGCAGCGTAAGCGACTACGGTTGCAATCGTTTCATCTGACGTTTTTTCACCACGGATAATTTCAACTAAAGGCATTCTATGTACAGGGTTAAAGAAGTGCATACCACAGAACTTTTCTGGGCGCTTAACGCTTTTTGCTAATTCATTAATTGAAATAGTTGAGGTATTTGAAGTTACAATTGCGTCTTCAGTAACGTGGTTTTCTACTTCTGCTAATACCATCGCTTTAACTTTTGGATTTTCAACAACTGCTTCAACGACAATATCAACATCTTTAACTGATTCGTAGTTTAGCGTTGGAGTAATATTATTTAATACTTTGGCTAACTTTTTACCGTCAATACGACCGCGTTTCAGCTGCTTATTTAAAATGCCTGACGCTTCATTCAAGCCTAAGTCTAATGCTGATTGTGCAATATCTTTCATCACAATCGGCGTACCTTTACTTGCCGATTGGTAAGCTATACCACCACCCATGATACCAGCGCCTAATACTGCTGCTTGGTTAATTGGCTGTGCTTGTTTTGATGCTTTTTTTGCATTGCTTTTGATTAACTGGTCATTTAGAAAGATACCAACTAATGAGCGAGCAACATCTGTTTTCGCTAGTTTTACAAAACCTGCCGTTTCAACTTTTAGCGCGTCATCACGTGTCATCGCTGCACTTTTTTCGATACATTTCAAAGCCATCATCGGTGCTGGATAATGTTTGCCTGCTTTAGAAGCGACCATACCTTTAGCCGTAGTAAATGACATCATGCTTTCAATTGGCGAGAGTGTTAGAGGGGCTAATTTCTCTGCGCGGCGTGCTTGCCAGTCGAATTTACCGGCAATTGCATCTTCAAGCATTTCAATTGCTGCTTGTTTTAATTTCTCTGGCGCTACAACGGCATCGATTGCACCATCTTTTAATGCTTTTTCGGCTTTGTTAGTTGTTGCTGCTGTTATCCACATGAGTGCATTATCGCAACCAATTAATCTTGGTAAACGAACTGAACCACCCCAGCCTGGCATGATACCCAGCTTAGTTTCCGGTAAGCCAATGACAGCAGTTGTATCGGCTATACGATAATCACTTGAGAGGACAACCTCGCAACCACCACCGAGGGCATAGCCATTAATCGCTGAGATGGTAGGGCAAGGGAGATCTTCAAAAGCATTAAATGTTGAATTGACCTGAGTTAACCATTCACTTAATTGTTGCTCAGGTGCATCAAAATGGGTCATAAACTCAGTAATATCTGCGCCAACTATAAATGCAGATTTACCGCTGGTCATTACAACACCTTGTAAACCATCTTGGTTACTAAGTGCATTTACTGCTTCTTCGAATGATTTTAACGTTTGTTGGTCAAATTTATTAACAGAACCATCAGTTGCGTCAAATTTTAACTCTGCAATACCCTCTTTTATGAAGCTTACAGAGAGGGTGCTAGATTGATAAATCATTTGTTTGTTCCCTCGTCGATAACATTGGTTAACCCATCACTTAGTGTAGGATTAAAATGGCTGATCATGTAATTGTTTGTTTACAGCAACTTCTAAGTTTCGCTTGTGTTGAACGAAATATCAACCAATAATTCAAACAAATGTTTTAACCTAGTGTTTGTTTTGTTGGGTGGTTTGTTTTTTTATTCTTTAAAATAAATTGCTTAGGTTGTTTCTTGCTGTTTTTTAATAAATATCGAATAGTTCTTTTTTCATGCTAAAGCAGTAAAGTGACCATTATTTGAAGTCGGCTTAGTAAGTTTTTAAAGTAAGAGTTTTTTAATATAGAGTGCGGTGGGGTATGATGCATGTAAATCATTCTTTCGGAGTACTCATGACTCAATTAAACACCTTGTTCGCGCAACATATTAGTGAACTAAATGCACGAGCTAAAACAATATTAGCGCGTGAAAATATTGAGAGCCTAATCATTCATTCTGGTCAAGCTCATCGCCAGTTTTTGGATGATATGGATTATCCATTTAAAGTAAATCCTCATTTCAAAGCATGGGTACCGGTGACTGATAACCCGAACTGTTGGGTGATCGTCGATGGAGAGTCAAAACCAAAGTTAGTTTTTTATCGACCAGTAGACTTTTGGCATAAAGTTCCTGATGAGCCTAATGATTTTTGGACTGATGCTTTTGATATTATTTTACTTAAAAAAGCCGATCAAATTGCTGACCATTTACCAAAATCACTTGAACGGGCTGCCTATTTAGGTGAGCATATTGACGTTGCTGAAGTACTTAATATTGGGATTTTAAACCCAGAAGAAGTCTTATCATACTTCCATTATCATCGTGCTTATAAGACAGATTATGAAATGTATTGTTTACGAGAGGCCAATAAGCTTGCAGTGAAAGGGCATCAAGCCGCTAAACAAGCATTTATGGCACAGAAATCTGAATATGGTATTCAACTGAGTTACCTTAAAGCTATACAGCATACAGAAAATGAAGTGCCATATGGCAACATTGTTGCCCTAAATGAAAATGCTGCAATTTTGCATTACACGATTCTTGAGCAGCAAGTGCCGCAACAGTTTAAATCATTTTTGATTGATGCTGGGGCCAACTGCAATGGCTTCGCTTCTGACATTACCCGGACCTATTCGTTTGCTGATGATGAGTTTGCTGAACTGATTGCTGCGGTTGATCAAAAACAGCTAGCTATTATTGAACAAATCAAGCCAGGAGTGAGTTACATCGACTTGCATATTGAAATGCACAAAATGCTAGCCGAAGTATTATCGGACTTCAATATTGTTAATCTTCCTGCTACTGATATTTTTGATAAGAAAATTACCAACACATTCTTTCCTCACGGTTTAGGTCACTTCATTGGTTTGCAAGTACATGACATGGGGGGCTTCATGGCTGACGAACGAGGTACCCATATCGCTGCTCCTGATGACCACCCGTTTTTACGCTGTACAAGAACCATTGAAGCACGACAAGTAATGACTATTGAACCTGGTCTATATTTTATCGAGAGCTTATTAGCTGAACTAAAAGCTACTGAGAATGGACAGTATGTTAACTGGGAGAAAGTTGCACAGTTTAAACCGTTCGGTGGTATTCGAATTGAAGATAATGTCATTGTGCATGCGACACATGTTGAGAATATGACACGAGATAATGGGCTGAGCTAGTCACCTCAATGAAAGATAGTCCTTATCAGACGCTGTCTGCGCCGTTAATGGTGCAGACAGAAGTTAAGCGCAGTAAATTCTTAGCGTATCTAGCGCCTACATCTGGTGTTAAACAAGCTAAGGAGTTTATTGCGAGCGTCAAAAAGTTGCACCCCGATGCAAATCATAATTGCTGGGCATTTGTTGCTGGCCGTCCTGACAATTCGATCGACATTGGCTTCTCTGATGATGGCGAGCCTTCGGGGTGTGCAGGGCGTCCAATGCTCAATGTGTTACAAGGTAGTGATATTGGGGAGATTACGGTGGTTGTCAGCCGTTATTTCGGAGGAATAAAGTTGGGTACTGGTGGTATGGCACGTGCTTATGGCGCGGCTGTTAATGCAGCGCTTGCACAGGCAACTACGATAGAGAAGGTAGTTTGTCAAAGGTTGAGCTTTTCAACCGATTATCAGTGGACTCGTTTAATTGAACAACTCGTTAAGCAATATGATGTTGTTAGATGTGAAAGTGAATATGGGGCTCTCATTCAATATCAAGTTGAGCTAGATATTAGAGAAGTTGAAAATTTTACAAAAGAGCTCTTTGAACGTTCTAACGGTAGTATTGTAATAAAGGATGAAAGTTAACGAACTTTGTTACATGAAGCACATTTCATTTTAAATCCTTACCTCGACACTGCTGGTTATTTTGACTACAATGCAGTTTCCAAAAATTTTACATAACATATCTATATGGAATTACATCTTGTTATATTGGCAGCGGGCAAAGGCACCCGAATGCGTTCTGCTTTGCCAAAAGTTCTTCATAAAATAGCTGCTAAACCAATGGTTGAGCATGTGATCGATGCGGCAGTACAGCTGCCAAACATTTCAAGCACCCAGTTAGTGTATGGTCATGGCGGTGATCAAATGCAACAAGCATTAGCTCACAGAGATGTTAGTTGGGCTCTTCAAGCTGAGCAGTTAGGTACTGGTCATGCCGTCGCTCAAGCAATGCCTGAGTTACCTGATAGTGGCAAAGTGTTAATTCTATATGGTGATGTTCCGCTTATTCATACCGCAACCCTTGAGCGTTTAATTGCAGCACAGCCACAAGGCGGTATTGGATTATTAACGGTCTCTCTTCCTGATCCTACTGGATACGGACGAATTGTGAGAGAGCAAGGTAAGATTGTCGGTATTGTTGAACAAAAAGATGCACTCCCTGAGCAATTATCTATTAAAGAGATTAATACGGGTATTTTGGTTGCTGATGCAACTGACTTGAAGTATTGGTTAAGTAACTTGAGCAACGATAATGCGCAAAAAGAATACTACCTAACTGATATTATCGAGATGGCTCACCAGCAAGGTAAAGAGATTATTGCTGCGCACCCTGCATCGGCGATTGAAGTTGAAGGGGTCAATAATAAACTGCAACTAGCTCAATTAGAGCGCGCGTATCAATTAGAACAAGCGCATGCCTTAATGGTTGCGGGCGCAACCTTGCGTGATCCTTCTCGTGTTGATATTCGTGGTAGTTTAACGGTGGGTCAAGATGTTGAGATTGATGTAAACCTCATTGTTGAAGGTAAAGTCATTTTAGGTAATAACGTGACAATTGGCGCTAATTGCATTTTACAAGATTGTACTATCGCTGATAACACTGAAATTAAGCCAAATTCAATTATTGAACAATCGATTGTTGGTAAAGGCTGTTCAGTTGGACCATTTGCCCGCCTAAGACCGCAGAGTCAAATGGCTGATGATTCTCATGTTGGTAATTTTGTTGAGATGAAGAAAGTGCAACTAGGTCGAGGTTCAAAAGCTGGTCACCTAGCTTATCTTGGCGATGCTGTTATAGGTACCGAAGTGAACATTGGTGCGGGCACTATAACTTGCAATTATGATGGTGCGAATAAGCATTTAACTGAAATTGGTGATAACGCCTTTATTGGCTCTGATAGTCAATTGGTTGCTCCTGTTAAAATTGGCCGTGATGTCACTGTGGGTGCTGGCTCTACAGTAACAAGTGAAGTTGCTGATGGTGAATTGGTTATCACACGTGTTAAACAACGTCATATTAAAAATTGGCCGCGTCCACAGAAGATCAAATAGAAAGGAATAAGTAATGTGTGGGATTGTTGGCGCTGTTGCACAGCGTGATGTTAGTGAAATTTTACTCGAAGGCCTAAAGCGTCTTGAATATCGTGGCTATGACTCTGCAGGTTTAGCTGTTGTTGCTCAACCAGGAACGTTTTCACGAGTTCGTAGTGTTGGTAAAGTACAGTCATTACAAAATAAAGTTCGTGACTATGACGTGACTGGCGGCACTGGTATAGCTCATACACGTTGGGCGACACATGGCGGTGTAACGGAAGCTAATGCCCACCCTCATGCTTCTGGTAGTGATATTGTTGTAGTACACAATGGCATTATTGAAAATCAT
This sequence comes from Alteromonadales bacterium alter-6D02, assembly GCA_002835545.1. Lineage (GTDB taxonomy): Bacteria > Pseudomonadota > Gammaproteobacteria > Enterobacterales > Psychrobiaceae > Psychrobium. The sequence goes on along the minus strand of PIZK01000041.1, from coordinate 5,542 downwards.
GCTGAATTACGTCAAGAGCTGACGGCAAAAGGTTATGTATTTCTTTCTGATACAGATACAGAAGTACTAACTCACCTTGTTGCTGAAAACCTCAAGAGCGCTGATAGCTTATTAGAGGCTGTTCAAGCAACCACTAAAATGGTGCGCGGTGCATATGGCACGGTAATAATGGATGTCAAACAACCAGAGAAAGTGGTTGTTGCTCGTTCTGGTAGCCCTTTAGTGATTGGCTTGGGTCTTGGTGAAAACTTTATAGCATCTGACTTACGTGCTTTGCTCCCAGTAACACATAACTTTATGTACCTTGAAGAAGGGGATGTCGCTGAGGTTTCTCGCTTTGAGATAAATGTTTTTGATAACAAAGGCAACCCGGTTGAGCGAGAAGCAAAAGTAACTGATATTTCTGTTGAGTCCGACGGTAAAGGTGAGTATCGCCATTACATGTTGAAAGAAATTTACGAGCAGCCTCTAGCAGTACGTAATACTCTAGCTGGACGTCTTACCGATGGTGTTGTTGTCGAAGATACATTTGGTGCTGGTTCATCAACTGTTTTTGAAAAAGTTGAGCATATTCAAATTATCGCTTGTGGTACTAGTTACCATGCAGCAATGGTTGCTCGTTATTGGCTAGAAGGTTTAGCAGGTATCTCATGTAATGTAGAAATTGCCTCTGAGTTTAGATACCGTCGTTCATTTGTTCAGCCAAATAGTTTGCTTGTAACCATATCTCAATCTGGTGAAACAGCAGATACATTAGCAGCATTACGCTTAGCGCAAGACATTGGCTACATGTCATCGTTGGTGCTATGTAACGTTGATGGTTCGTCGCTGGTTCGTGAGTCTGATTTAGCGTTTATGACTAAAGCTGGCGCAGAAATTGGTGTTGCATCAACAAAAGCGTTCACTACTCAGTTAGTTGGTCTTTTGCTGATGGTACTAGCTATCGGTCAGAAGCGTGGTATGAGTGATGAAACGCAAAAAGCTATTGTGGATGGCTTAAATGCTCTGCCAGCGAAGATTGAAGAAAGCTTATCTCTTAGTGATTCAATTGAAGCGCTTGCACCTGAGTTTGCCGATAAGAATCATTCTTTATTCTTGGGTCGAGGAGATCAGTATCCAATTGCAATGGAAGGTGCTTTAAAGCTTAAAGAAATTTCCTATATTCATGCTGAAGCTTATGCTGCCGGTGAGCTTAAGCATGGACCCTTGGCGTTAATTGATGCAGAAATGCCGATTATAGTTGTTGCTCCAAATAATGAGTTACTTGAAAAGCTGCAGTCCAACGTTGAAGAAGTACGTGCTCGTGGCGGTATCTTGTATGTCTTCGCTGACGCGGCTAGTGAATTTATTAGTGACGACACAATGCGTGTTGTTGATGTTCCTGCTATTGAAGAAATAGTTGCCCCAATTCTATACACAATACCATTACAGTTATTGTCATATTATGTAGCAATTATCAAAGGGACGGACGTTGACCAGCCAAGAAACCTCGCTAAGTCGGTGACTGTTGAGTAAGTAGGACCTGAAAGGTAATAGATATGAAGCCGATAATTTAGTTATCGGCTTTTTTATTGCAGGTGCTTTTCTAAGACCTGACATATATTTTCGATGGCATAACCGGTTAACACAGAATGTGATAATGTGTGGTCACTGCATCTAGCGTCCCAAAATTGGTTGGCAGACTCATAATTGGTAATATGTTGTACGATGTAATCAACTTCATAACTCGATATTTTACTATTCAATTTACGAAGATCAGTCTGTAAATGATTGAAGTTATCAATACCCATAGTGAATTCAGCTTTATTTAAGACTAATTGCTTCACTGTAGACAAGTGTGGTTCCACAAGCGGGTGTGTTCGAAATTGAAAAAGAAGCATTAGTAATAAAATAAAAATAAATAGTTTTTTCATATTTATCCCACATCAAAGCGACAGCCTTTAAATGTATTTATAACAAAGTTGAACTGATATAATTTTAATCATCGGTTAAGTTATTGGGTTCATAGACCAATATTACATAGTTCGCAAAGCAATAGCTAATTTAGGAAGTTCGATGGACAATAAAATCGCGGTAAAAGTGATCGACCCCAAAAAAAGTGATAGGAAGGGCAAAAATAAACCACCTGAAGATAATCGCGTTGGACGAAAAATTTATGTGCGTGCAGTGGATGGTTTTTTCACTCAGATTAGGCAACGTATTAATTGGATCTTAATGCTAGGTTTTTTCATTCTCCCATGGATACCTTATGGCGATCGACAGGCTATACTTTTTGATCTGGTTGAGCAGAAGTTTCATATCTTTGGCTTAATAATCTGGCCGCAAGATTTAGTGTTATTTGCTGCACTGTTAATGATATCTGCTTATGCACTATTCCTTGTTACCACCTTTATTGGCCGGGTATGGTGTGGCTATACTTGCCCGCAAACCATTTGGACCTTTATCTTTATTTGGTTTGAGGAAAAAATAGAAGGTAAGTTTAATAAGCGAAAAAAGTTAGATCAGCAGCCACTGACGTTAGAAAAGTTTTGGAAGAAAACACTTAAACACACCGTATGGTTGTTTATCTCATTGATTACGTCATTAACTTTCGTTGCGTTTTTTGTCCCTGTGCAACAGTTGTATATTGATTTCTTCACCTGGAACTCAAGTGGGATAATTGTCTTTTGGGTATTATTCTTTACATTTTGCACATATGGCAATGCAGGGTGGATGCGTGAAATTATGTGTTTACATATGTGTCCATATGCTCGTTTCCAGTCTGCGATGTTTGATAAGGACACTTATACTGTTGCTTATGATGCAGGCCGAGGTGAAGATCGAGGTCCCCGCTCAAGGAAGAAAGACCCAAAAGAGTTAGGTTTAGGTGACTGTATAGATTGTAATTTGTGTGTTCAAGTTTGTCCGACGGGGATAGATATTAGGGACGGCCTACAATATGAATGTATTAATTGCGGTGCATGTGTCGATGCTTGTGATGATGTCATGGTTAAAATGGGTTATGATAAAAAGCTAATTAGCTATACTACAGAACGACAATTGGAAGGCAAAAAAACTCACATCGTCCGTTCTAAGCTTTTAGGTTACAGTGCTGTATTACTAGTAATGTGTGGTGTATTTGTTTATTTCTTAATGAGCATCCAACCTGCAAAGTTAGATATTATTAGAGATCGTAATCAGCTCTATCGGATTAGTAGTGAGGGCTTAGTTGAAAACGTATATACATTAAAGGTCCTTAACAAAACTGAGCAAGACCTCGTCTATCAATTAGATTTTGACGGAATTGAAGGTTATCAATGGAATGGGCCAAAGAACGTACCTGTGAAAGCTGGTGAAGTGCTTACTTTACCGATGAGTATTTCTATTGATCCGTATAATCTTAAAAAGCACATTGCAAAGGTTGAGTTTAGCGCAACTACAATATTACCTTCCGGTGAAAGAGTTACCGTTAAAGAAGAGTCACGCTTCTTTAACGAAATATAGTATTAAACTAGATAATAAAGACTTCTAGTATGTATTATCGCGCTACAGTATAAAAAGCAGCCATTATGGCTGCTTTTTGGCTCTTTATCGTAAAGATAAACTTACTAAGAGTGTTTTTTGACCGCTTAGTAATAAAAGTTAAAAAAGCGCTTGCAACTGATTCTGAACTCCCTATAATGCGCAACCACTGACACGGACAACGAGCTTCTTAGAAGTAACGTTGGTAAGGGTTAGAGAAGAAAACAAGGTTATTTTAAAGAGTTTTAAATTTTTTAAAATTAACTGTTGACTTCAAATCAGGATTGCGTAGAATGCGCAGCCCTAGACGCAACAAACCACAAGGTTTGAGGCGCTGCTCTTAACCTTAGGTTAATCGAGCTAAAACGTTCTTTAACAATTAGTATTCAAATAAACTGTGTGGGCATTTGAAGTTGAGTATCAAGGTACTTAATTGAATATGTCTACACGAACAAGTTAGCAATAACTTGTAGTTATGATAAGCGTAACATCATTTAGGTTTTCGAATTTAGATGAAGGTTAAGCTAGTATTCATTGAGACCTTAGTTACTTACTCTTTATTTAGGGTAAGTGACAATCAAATTTTTAATTGAAGAGTTTGATCATGGCTCAGATTGAACGCTGGCGGCAGGCCTAACACATGCAAGTCGAGCGGAAACGAGAATAGCTTGCTATTCGGCGTCGAGCGGCGGACGGGTGAGTAATGCTTGGGGAACTGCCCAGTCGAGGGGGACAACTATTGGAAACGATAGCTAATACCGCATACGCCCTACGGGGGAAAGGAGGGGACTCTTCGGAGCCTTTCGCGATTGGATGTACCCAAGTGGGATTAGCTAGTTGGTGAGGTAATGGCTCACCAAGGCGACGATCCCTAGCTGGTTTGAGAGGATGATCAGCCACACTGGAACTGAGACACGGTCCAGACTCCTACGGGAGGCAGCAGTGGGGAATATTGCACAATGGGCGCAAGCCTGATGCAGCCATGCCGCGTGTATGAAGAAGGCCTTCGGGTTGTAAAGTACTTTCAGCGAGGAGGAAAGGTTAGTAGTTAATAACTGCTAGCTGTGACGTTACTCGCAGAAGAAGGACCGGCTAACTCCGTGCCAGCAGCCGCGGTAATACGGAGGGTCCGAGCGTTAATCGGAATTACTGGGCGTAAAGCGTACGCAGGCGGTTTATTAAGCGAGATGTGAAAGCCCCGGGCTCAACCTGGGAACTGCATTTCGAACTGATAAACTAGAGTTTTGTAGAGGGTGGTAGAATTTCAGGTGTAGCGGTGAAATGCGTAGAGATCTGAAGGAATACCAGTGGCGAAGGCGGCCACCTGGACAAAAACTGACGCTCATGTACGAAAGCGTGGGGAGCAAACGGGATTAGATACCCCGGTAGTCCACGCCGTAAACGATGTCAACTAGCCGACTGACCCCTTGAGGGTTGGGTGGCGCAGCTAACGCATTAAGTTGACCGCCTGGGGAGTACGGCCGCAAGGTTAAAACTCAAATGAATTGACGGGGGCCCGCACAAGCGGTGGAGCATGTGGTTTAATTCGATGCAACGCGAAGAACCTTACCTACTCTTGACATCCAGAGAATTTGCTAGAGATAGCTTAGTGCCTTCGGGAACTCTGAGACAGGTGCTGCATGGCTGTCGTCAGCTCGTGTTGTGAAATGTTGGGTTAAGTCCCGCAACGAGCGCAACCCCTATCCTTAGTTGCCAGCACGTAATGGTGGGAACTCTAGGGAGACTGCCGGTGATAAACCGGAGGAAGGTGGGGACGACGTCAAGTCATCATGGCCCTTACGAGTAGGGCTACACACGTGCTACAATGGCGCATACAAAGGGTCGCAAAACCGCGAGGTGGAGCCAATCCCAGAAAGTGCGTCGTAGTCCGGATTGGAGTCTGCAACTCGACTCCATGAAGTCGGAATCGCTAGTAATCGTAGATCAGAATGCTACGGTGAATACGTTCCCGGGCCTTGTACACACCGCCCGTCACACCATGGGAGTGGGCTGCAAAAGAAGTGGGTAGTTTAACCTTTCG
>PIZK01000040.1 GCA_002835545.1 Alteromonadales bacterium alter-6D02 | reverse complement strand
AATAAGTGACGCAGAGATAGGAATTTGAATCTCCCTAACTGCGCTATTAACCCAATGTTTTGTACCTGACAGCAAAAAGCCCGCCAACACTTTCATGTTAACGGGCTTTTCTAAATTAGTGGCGGAGAGATAGGGATTTGAACCCTAGATGGGCTATTAACCCATGCCGGTTTTCAAGACCGGTGCATTCGACCACTCTGCCATCTCTCCGCAGCTGGTGAAGCGCATATTAGTGACTTCATTTAAGTTTGTAAAGTGTAAATACAACAAAGTTCATTTGTTTGGCTACAAAATATTCACCGAGGGTGATATTCGTTTAAAAATCGACTCTATTTTCAATTTATTCACTCGGCAATCTCTCTTTTTGCCCAAGCTTACTCTGCAGCTTTAATTGGTTACGTAGCTCATTCGGCTCAATTGGGGTTAACTGTTGCTGCAGTTGACGACGTAATTCAACAACGCCGTGGCGTGCATCAGGTAAAACTCGCCATGGCACAATCGATAAGAATGTCGGTTTTTCTTTCGTGCCAACTATGGTTGTTTCTATGGTAATCACTGACTCTTTAGCAATCTCCACTTTACTTGATTGCTTGTTGGTTGGCTGCGCCATAACGGCATGAGTAAGACCCAAAGAGTTTATCAGTATCGCAATTAGCCATATTTTACTTTTCATGTCTCTCATCACTGCCCTCTTCTTTATCTTATCGCCAATTCAGGGTTGCTAGATTAATAAAGTCCATCTAGCGCTGAAGTTGTAGCAAAGGTTTCTTGTTTATTATACCGACCAGGCATCAGCTCCGACAACGTTGCAAAGCTTTGCTTGACCCATTCATCATATAATCCCTGCCAACTAAGCTGAGTATTGCTTTCTAAAATCGCAATGGCTTTATCCTCAAATGGATATGCTTGCTCTTCTAACAAAATCTCATATTGCGCTAGCGCCAGCTCATCAAGACCACTGGGGCGGGAAGAGTTCAGTAAATCTTGGGCTAGTTGACGATAGATTTGCGCCATCTGAAAGGTTGATTCGGTAGTATATTTGGCCAAGTTATACGAAGCCGCTTTTTGATACGCTTTAAGCGCGTTAGTTAAGCTGCGCTTTTTACGTTGTAAGCTTTTACGCAGCGGTAATGTTAACTTAATTCGATCAAATTCAGCCTGCGCATCTCTAGCAAAGACCATCGCGCTCATCGCCGCCAGTGCTGTTGAACGGCTTGTTACTTGCTCGGGAGTGTTGTCATGTAGATTGAGTAACTTTCGTAACCAAAAACGTCGTTTCGATTGCTCACCACTTTCTCGATATATTTCACTAAGCGTAAAGCGCACTTCAATGGCACGAGAAAACGGTTGTGAATAGGCATGAGCATAGCGCCGATAGCTGAGCCGCGCTAGTTCAATGTCACCCGCTTTTTCAAAATAGCTCGCGGCCATGAACAATGGTTGCTGTTGCAAGGTTTTATCATTTAACTTATTAACCAACATAAGATACTCACTAGCGGCTTCTGCCCATTTGTTTTCCTCCACGTAAATACTAATTAGCTGCGTTTCAATATCTTTGGCTAGCTTATCTGTGGTAAAGCGCTGACGAAAGTCGATTAGATAGTGGGTAGCTCGGGCTAATTCATTGAGCTGATAAAGGTTTTGCGCCGCATTAAACTGGGCTAATTTACGAACTGAGCTAGTTGGCGCTTGCTCAATCACGCGAATAAACAACTCAGTTCCTTGGGCTAAGCGCCCCGCCTCAATGTGCTGCTCAGCTTGTTTAAATAGACTTGCCGCATAGTTTTCGGTAATGCTCGTTAGTCGCGGATCATTGTGTTTGAGCATACTCAATACTTGTTGATAGCTCGCCGTTGCATGCTGATAATCTTGAAGATTAAATTGACTATGCGCGATAATCATTCGCGCATCCAGCTGCTGCGCGCCTGCCACTTCATGCGGCCAATTCAAGAGTTGACGAGCGCTATCCATCGCCACAATAAAGCGCTCGCCATTAAATCGTTGATGCATAAGTAGTGACAACACCGCCAAACTACGTTCATCGTCGGCGAAAGTGTCGATAAACTGCTGCGCACTTAACTCGTATGCTTGCAACCAATCTATCGCTTCGTTATCACTTGTGATGGTTCTCATCTGAGACGCGCTAACTTTAGCTGTATGATTACTAACTTGCTGCAATACCTTATCATAAGCCAATAGTGCAGCATAAGCGGCATCAGCGCGTTTGCTATTGGTTTGATATAACGCTTCATCGTTTTGGCTGTTAAGGGGGGTATCAGCCACCTTGGTTCCATCACGTTGATAAGCAAAGGTTAAATATGCGTCAATCGCCTGTGAATATTGACCACTGGCAAAAAGGCTCTCGGCATAAAGAAAGTTCATTTTAGCGCTATCGTTAAATGTGTGTTGATATTCTAGAAACCAGCGCGCGGCGTCAGCATAAAGCGCCGTCACATCGGCTTGATTTTTGCTGCCTCGCATACTTCTTTGCGAATATCCTTGTTGTTTTTTATCCTGAGCAATACGGTAACTCTGCTCAGCGAACTCCACTAAATACGTTTTAAGTTTAGGCATTAACGGCGTTTTATCTTGCCCAGACCAAATGCGCCAGTAAGGGCCATTAATTCCATAGTCAGCGACAAACTGACGCTTTTCATTATTCGCTAACGCAGCAAAACGCCCACGCTGATAGGTCTCTATTTTACTGACCATAAAGTGTGGTGACTTGACGTGGGTAGGGTAACGTTTGACAAACTCGCCATAGGTTTCGGCGCTATCGCGATAACGTTTATGTTTAAGATACCCCATGGCTAAATGCTGATAATTTAAATATTCATAATAGCGCGGGCCGACGCGTTCAAAATGCTGCGCCAAGGCCTGTGCGCCACTCTCAACTGCAACACCATTGGCAGAGCCATCTGAAAAGATCAGCCCCATCACCCGTAAACTATCTTGCACCATACGTCTTGTTGCTACTGGTAACGCAGCAACCTCAATGTCAGTTGTCGCTCGTTGTGGCAAACTAATATCAAGCAAGTGGGTAAAGTGCAGTAGCGCTTGCGAATGATTTTCTCGCTTAAATTCAGCCCATGCCAGCATATAAAGTGCGGTTTGATAAAATGGTGAATTAATATCCCCTGTTATTACCTGCTGATATGACCGCGCCGCGGCACGATAGCGATTGGCAGCGAACAAGTATTCACCCCGCCTAAAGTAAAGCTCTTGGCCATAACGGGTCGCTGGAAATTCAGTGGTCAGCGTAGTCACCGTTTGAAAGCTCAACTCACTTTCACCCTGTAATTCATACGCTTTGGCTAATTGATAAAGTAAGTGTTCACGTTGGCTGCTACTAGGATAATCCACTAAAAAGGTATTAAAAGCGTTGATTGCATCATCATAATAGCCCGCAGCCTGATGACTCAGGCGATCGCCACTTTCTTGCGCTTGCTCGTTTTCAATCAATAACAGTTGCGCCAAACGGTAATTCAGTTGTTCTTTAATCACAGGTTCAGAACTAAGAGCAATTAACTCGCGATAGTCCTTAATCAGCATGGCAATGCTAGGCTTAACAAGCGTGGTTTTAACCTGTGGACTCACGGTTAATTCAATATCTGCTAAGGTTGGCCTCACATCAATGCGGCTTTGTTCTTGCCATTGACTACAACTAAGTATGAGAAAACTCAATAAACTGACCAAAATAAGCTTATTAATGCGGCTATTCATTGGCGTCTCCGATATCATCCGGTCTATAAGCCACATCCTGCATTTGTACTACCGCAAGCTTTGCCGCTGCAATATTATGCTGCAGTTGCTGTTGTCTCTGCGTGAAATAATCAGATAGCGCCACAGCGAACTCTTGCTCGATGCGCTCAGAAATAGCGGCACTGTGACGAAATTGTTGGTTTATATTGTCCTGTAATCTACCTATTTGTTTTAACTCAGCATCGATATTCGCAACCTGTGCAACATGCTTTGCCAATTGTTGATAGCTAGTTAAGAGCTGCGATAACTCCGCATTAAGTTGTTTAAGCAACTGCATAGTAGTATTGACGTTAAGCGCATAATCATAGTCTTGCTGCCACAGCGCCAATCGCTGTATAAACGACAGCCTACGCGCTTGCTCAGTAACGTCGTGCCCCTTACTTTTAAGCAAGGCAAGCGTATCTAGTGCTTGCGTCACTTTTTGTTGGTGGGCAACTTGTGCTGCGGGTAAAAAGAATTCGCCATCGTCTTCCCCTTTGGCAGCATGAATCCGCGAAACCAAACTATCTCGTTGCTCGCTCAAACGTACAACCTGTGTTTTTAAGGTGGCTAATTCAATGTTGCCTAAGCGCGCTTGAGCAGTATGTTTCTTTTCAATTAACATTTGCTGATAAATTTCAAGTTTGTCGCGTTGTTGCTTAAATTGCTGCTTTAATTGGTTAACTTGCTGTAACTGTGCTTGATAAGTGGAAAACCGCGTATCACTTAATAGTTCAATCAGCGCCAAATCGTTAAATTGCTGCGATGCATTACAATCAGCGACAGTTTTTTTCAAAATCATAGCGTTGTAACAAGCGTGCCCGCGAGTTAACAACCCTTGCATGACCTCTAATTGCTCCTGTTGTTGTTTAAACCGCTTTAAGGCACTGGTTAGCTTTATGACTGCGCCCTGCTCATCGCCAAGTTGTTCACTGGCATAGGCTTGGGCTAAAAGTGCTTCTTGCACATAAACGTTAAGCTCTGGTTTTGAAGTCAGTTTATTTAATATGCTTTGGGCCTGCCCATGAAGACCTAAGCTGCTTAGAGCCCATGCATAACCTAAGATAGCGGGATCAAATAAATAGGAGTCGAGAGAAACTTGCTTAAAAGCATTAATCGCGGCATGGCTATTACCTTGCTCGATAAACGCATAACCCATGGCTAAATAGCTGCGATCAGCTAGGGCTATCATTTCAGGGTTTGTTCCTGAGATGGACAAGGTTAAATCGGCAAAGGTTAATTGCTTGGCACTGATCTTTTGTAACAGGTGGTTATGATCAAGATATTGGTGATAATGATGTGCAGGATTTAGTTCCTGCGGCTCATGACTACTACTATCAGAAATTAATTGCTTATATTGCTGATACTGCTCAAAATCGAGGGATTTAAGCGCAAGTTGCGCTTTAAAATAATAAAACTCATCGCGATGTTTATTTGATAGTTTTGAGCTTACCTTAGAGAAAGCCCGCGTAGCAGCAAGCCAATTGGCTTCTTGATAATGTAATTGACCGCTATAAAACCACGCATCAGCTTGAATGGAAGTGTCACCTTGCGCAGATAACAATTGTGTAAAAATGCTATTGGCTTGCTCATACAAACCATAAGACAAACTCATTCCCCCCTTTACCAGCTCTGGTGCTAAGCCTTGATGCTTAATGGTTCGTTGTTTTTCAATAATTGCCAGCTCTGTCAGCGCTTGCTCGTGATTACCCTGATAGTAATGATATAAGGCGACCCCATAATCAAGATCACTGATGTGATGCTCGACTTGTGATTGTGCAGCAGCCACAGCCCCTGTTACGCTAAATAGTATTGGGCTTAATATTGCACACACAATAGTTCGTGGGCGAGTTAACAATCGCTGATAAATCATGTGTTAATGTCTAACCATTTCAACAATCGGCTGCTCTTTTTCTAGCGAGTCACGTATGGTTAACTCAACTGACAACGCTTTTTTATCTTTAGTAAAAGTATCACTCGCGCCAAGTTTATATTCACGTTGATTGGGCCCAATACCACGTATAATTGCTGTCACTTGATGGTCACCCTGACTGACATTACCAAGGTAAAGCCGCTGCACCCCCCCTTTTTTGAGCGAGGCGATTTGTTTTTCGGTATATAGGTAATGAGTCACTGTTTGACCATCAACTTTTAACTCAATGGCATCAAGCTCAAAGAACTTGCCGATATCCATAGATAGATACACCGCCACTTGGGTATTCGTTGGGAACAATAAGTCTTCTTCTAAAATATATAAGTCACGATTTAAAGCGATAACCTGACGTTTTAAGGCTTGGATTTCTTGATTAATGCTTTGCCTTTGCTGCGCTTGCACGCCACTGAGCGTTAACACCATCACTAATGCTACATAGATAAACTTCATGATTTATTCCTTAATACCACAATGACACATAAAATCGGATGACATTCGCTGAAAATTGATACAAAGGTTCTGTACCAACGCCTTGCGGTGCAGTAACAAGGACATTGTGAAAATTGTCATAATCAAACTTGATATGCTCAAGGGATACATTAACCGAACTTGCTTGCGCCCACGATGTGCGCGCAAATTTAAATAAATAACGCCCTTTGATCCCAACCGTTAAATCATTAAAGCTACTCATCTCTTTATCGCGCGCCATAAAGTTAAACTGATCTTTACGCTCAAACATATCTTGATAAAAATCCGCCTGATCTTGTTGGTAATAACGCAGATGAACATCAATCAACCAATTATCAGCAAAGCTTTGGCTATAACCTACGGTGTAATTATTGGCTTGAATACCCCAAGTATCAGAAAATAAACGTGCGCTGGCATACACCGCCGCGTTATAAGGTAAGAAATACCGACCGCGAATAGCCCCTGCGGTGCTGGTGCGAGTATTGGGATAAATCTCTGTTGCGTAACTATAACCACTTGCCGATGCGTCATCTAAATAACGGTAACGCCGGTAAGGATTATTTAAATAACCTTGATTGGTGATGGCTTCTAGATTCAAGCCCATCTGAAAATTTTTAGTGAGAATCTGACTCAAACCCAAGCGATAGTTGGTTTGCTCGGCTTGCTCAAAAAAGTTGTCATTGCCATTAAGCGTGATTTCATCACTACCCTTGGAAAGCCCCATGGTGACAGTCGTTAAATTACCGAAAAATTCATGGCTTAAATCAAAATTAAAACTCTTGGCCTGATAGTCATTTTCATTCGATTGACTGACACCGACGCTAATCAGCGTATTATCTTGTAAATAGTTAAGGCCAAGAGATTGTTCCGAACGCTCTTCTTTATAAGGGCTGGCGGTAGCCAATACATCAATAGAGGCACTACTCACCGTATCGACATAATGATTAAAAGATGCTGATATGTTCTTGCTCATTTTTTTACGAATTAAAATCGATGGCCCATCAATAGACATACCGCCACCTTGATAGCTGTGATACATCACATCAGCGCGATCTTTGGGCAATACCGCAGCTTTGCTGACACTAATCGGCACTAACGACCCCGTCAGAATGACTAACAACAGCACAACAAGTGTCGTTGCAGCAGCCAATAGCTTAGTTACAGCCACAACCGCCTCCCGAGCCACCCTCTGCTCCCCTAGCTCCTTCGCGGGCTTGATAGACATGATGACGATAACCGTTAGCGATGGGGTCGAGCTCCCAGTCCATGACCGCTAACGTTAAGTTATTGCGCTCATACGGTTTTACCCATGGCTTTAAGGTATTTTGACAGGCAAACAACGTGGGCAATACCAACACCACTAAAAATGACTTTAAACGGGTATTCAGCGATTTACTCACGGATCAGCTCCTTAATGATTTTACGGTAAATTTCTTCATCGCCATCGACATAGCCGCGGTGCAGGACTCGCTGGTAACCATTACGGTCAATCATTACCGTCATTGGCATCGCATCAACCTTATAGAGTTCACTAACCTGTTGTTTATTATCAAACAACACGGGAAAACTGACCTCTAGCTCGTTAATAAAATCTGTCGCGAGATTACTGTCTTGTTCAACATTAACGCCTAAAACACTAAAACCTAAATCAGCAAACTCTTGATGTAATTCATCTAAATAAGGCATTTCTTTACGACATGGACCGCACCATGTCGCCCAGAAGTTAACTAAGATGACATCACCACGCATTTCTTGTAAGCGCAGGTTTTCACCCGATAGCGATTTTAGGGTGAAATCTTGAGCCATAGTTTTCTCTTCGCTCGCATTGGCCGCGCTAACCATTAACACCATCAATGCCGCCATTAATTGAGTAACTATTTTAAACATACGCATCATTGCTCCAAAATCTTATTAAAGCGGTTTAAAAAAACAGGCTAACGCCTGCAGTAAAAGCTAAGTTATGCGTGGTCTTTTCAACGCCAAGCACATCGTTATCAAAAATATGATCGGTCATATCAACATGAACAATAAAATTATCCGATAAAATCACCCGATAACCTGCGCCCACATTGACCGTGAAACGATTATCGCCTGCAAACTCGGTGCTACCGAACCCTAACATTAAATACAGTGATGAATTAAATACGGTGCGCTGACTAATAAATGTTTCACCGTTGAAGTTGTAGCCCAAAGACACATCATAGAAACTGAGTTCTCGTTGCTCATCGGTTAGCAATTGCGAGCCACCACTTAATCGCTCAAAACTGGTTTGCCCCGCCGTTGACTGGCCATAGTGCGCTTTCGCGAAGATATTTTCATTAATATGATATGAAAGTGAAGCACCTTGCAGCGAATTACTGCCAAAATCTTCGATATTCATTATTCCCGCAAAAATACCAATCTCAAAGTCGTCGACATCAATGAGCGACTCGTCAACCTGACGCCGCGCTATTTTCGGGTCAATCACCGGCTCACTCACTACTTTATTTGCCGCCCGATTAATCGCATTAGTCTTGGTCTCTAAGTCCGTATTGGCTACTGCCGTTAATGGCAATAGCAAGGTCGCAACGGCTAGAAGTATACTGAAAAACCTGTGGTCCACTGTTCTAATTCCTCTGTTTCATCACGCTTGGTTAGCGCGGAAATATTTTTGTATTCAATTGAGATAATAAAATTTCTCATGACGTGTTTTTTGACCCCAACACTAAACGTAAAAGCATCAGAGCGACGACTTTCATCGCCAGAACCAATCAAAGGGCTTCTAGGCTTGGTATCAATAACTCCTGCACCTATCGCAAAATATGGCGAATAGGCCCACTCTTTAAACGGCTGGTGAGACAGTGAAACACTGGCAATTCTATTTTCAGAGACATCCCCTAGCGCTTGATCATAATGAAGTGATGCCGCTAACGTTGGGGTAAATTGCCAACTCACTTGAGCACCAAGCGCTGAAACTCCCTCAAGCACACCGCCATGAATGCCAAACTCCATTGTGCGCTGCTCAAAAGGAGTTGATGCTGCAAGGCCATACTCACTGACCAGCTCCTTTGTGTTGCCTTCTTGCGCTTGCTGTAATGCCAACACCGATACCCAACCACTGACGCCCTCTATTGTGATAACTTTATACCAACTCGTTCGCTGGGTAACTACTGAGAGCTTTTCGCCTTGTTCAGCCACATGAAAAATAGGGTAACCGCTAGCAGGTCCTGAACGAAGCTCAATAAATGGCGCTATTACTTCTACTTGATAGTAAGGCTCATGCTGAAGCTCTCCCGAAAACTCAACGTCATTAACTTGTTGCGCACAGGTAATGCGACTGACAGCAAGCGCTGCACCAAACAATAAAGAAATCGTTAGTCTTGAAGTTGTTTGTTTCATTTTATTGAGTGCTCACTGCAAAGGGATCGTTATAATATTGCGCGCCAATATCGAGCCATTCAGCTATCAGTCGTAACTCGCTTTGATTCAAGCGATGTTCGTGACTGCCACCATCAGCAAATAATGCGAAAAAGTCATTATTACGACTCGCACCGGCCAATGACAACGGCGCACGTACTCTAACGGTTTGCATGACCACAATGGGTTGCCCTTCACTGTCTAAAATAAACTCACCATTTTCATCGGTTTCCAATACGGGGTTTCCCGCCTCATCCACTACTTCCACTAACTTATCAAGCAAAATACCTTCAACAATTTCTTGTTCGTTGTCATTAAACAACAGCTCACGATAAGCAGTGGTAAAAAAAGTATCATCGGTGGAAGGGTCAGCCCTTAAATCGAGTTGTGCGTCAGGAACTCGCACCAGCCCATCATCGTCGCTGGTGCTATGGCAACTGGTGCAGCGGTTTTGTGCAAGCAGAGTCTCACCATCGTCATCAAGCACCGCGCGGTCAAGATCAAATAGCGGCTGAATATGCATAGGGAAGTGAATTGAGATGCGACAATGATTTTGCCAATCATCACGGCAGTTATCACTGATCGGGGCGGCGGTTAGCAGCTGGTCATAAGATAATGATGTAGCGTTATCAACCTCTCGGTTAGTACTATCACTCCACACATCAACATAGTCGAGGCTTGGTGATAATGGATTTAGCCCCATCACACGAGCACGGGCTTGTGCCATCGTTTCATTCATTTGCGCAGAAATCGTATCATTACTGCCAGTAAATGGCCCGTTACTGGCAGCGCCAAGGTTTATAGAGTCAATACCCCGTCCTATCAACCCATGAGACAAGGTACTTTGCGCAGTGTGACAACCATTACATTGACGCTCTTCTCCGGGCGCTAATTGCAGCCAACTTTCATGACGTGAAGATAAGCGCTTGCCCGCTGCATCTAATATTTCAAGAGAAAAAGCCATATTCGCTGGCATCTTAAAGCGCACCGACCCATCAGGTTCAACAGGTGCATACCCCAATATATCCCGCATCGATTGCGCGCGGCTGCGTCCAAATGCGCGGTTGTTAAAATCAAGCACTTGATCATCGGGGATAGACACGGCTTTAATAATCCGAACAAATTGCGCCGGGCGATCGTCACGTGTCGTTAGGGATGGGTTGGATAATGTCGTTAAATTAGGGCTTGCTATATCTTGACCAGAAAAATCATAGACACTGCGAATATCAACAATCGCCATCTTAGCTTGCTCTAACGCAAGTAACTCCGTCGTTAATGACGAGGTTTGGGTGGATTGTGGATAAGGCTTATCATCAAGGGCAACAATTTCTTGTAAATAAATCCCTTCTTCTGCCAATACCAATGGTGTTTGGGTATTGCTTTGGCGATCATAAAGCCAATAACCAAAGAGCTCAGGTGCAGCTTGAACTTCGGGGTTAGCAAGCAAGGTTTCAGTACAGGGCAACAGATTATTTGCATCACTTGGATCAACAACACGACACTGGCTCCAGCCAATGATCAAGCGCTCTGAACCGTCATATAAGGGAATTGCTCGGTTAAACTGGCCTTGGAGTGTGATAGCACCATTAAGTGGGCTTGCTGCAAATAACGCTGGAGCTTGGGCAGCACTTTCAATCACCTCACTACCTTGTTCATTTCCTGTGCTTTCTATCTCTTGAGTGCTGTCCACCAGCTGATTACTATCAATATAGTGTTGCGTATCAATCAAAACAAAATCAAAACTGTGGTTAGTTTGCTCAAATGTTCTCAGCCCCACCAATAATTTGCCATCGGGCATTTCTCGTGGCTGAATAAATTGTACATCAGGGTCGGCTTGCTGATGCGAATGACGCCCATACAATAGCTCGAGCCCCTTGCCATCGGAGTCTATTTGATACAATGAAACGCCGCTATTTAAACCTCGTTGCTCCCAGCGACTGAAAACTATCTTGCCATTACTCAGTACCACAGGATCAAAATCATGCCCCTGATGATATGAAATTTGCGTGATATTGCTGCCATCGTTAGCCATTACATGTAAAACAGAAGAGAACTGGTCTCGATTATCATCTAACGCGCTATATTGCGCTTTTCCTTCATCAAGTAAGATTGATTTGTTGCCCGCTTGGCGCGTTGAACTAAAGACAATGCGCCCATCAGGTAAATAATAAGGGGAAGTATCGTGGCCTTGCTCGGCCACTAAGTCAGATTGAATGACGCGAGTTAGCGTCTGGCTGCTTATTTCATATTGCCAAATATTCCAGCTCGGTTGTTGATCATCATCCACACCGTCGATGTTTGGCGCGCGCAAGCTAAATAACAAAAACTTGCCGTCGTATGAGGCCTCAACATCTTTAACATCATAAGGAGTAACGGCTTGGTCGGCGTTAAAAAATGCGCGATCAGATATATTGACTGGTTGCTGGTTTGGACTTGCTTGATAAAAAAGCGCGGCACCTGGCTGAAAAGCAGTGAGTTGACCAACGGTACGGCCTAAGACTGCCTCGTCATTAAAACTAGTCCTTTTTACGTAGGAAATAGGCACCAATTCTACAACGGGATCTTTGTCTATAGATTGCTCACTAACCTCACTTTGACCACCACAGCCAATAAGGAAAACTAAGCACAAAAAAGTTAAGTAATGGTGTTTCACTCAGTCATAATCCATCATAAAACTGGCCATTAAGCCCGACTTAAGCTTAACGGAACATTAATAAAAAAAAGAATATTAAAATATCTATTAATCAATTAAATAAGTTAACAAACCCACATGAGATAACTTTCAATCCAGAACATAATACACTATATTGAACACATTCATAATAAAGATACCGTTGATAATTGCAAGTCATCAGTCAAAGTGATTTGACTGAGTTTATTGACGCTCAGGAGCGACTCGGACGTGAGAAATTACAAACACTTCGCTGACAATAACAGCATAAAAAAAGTACTGATACTGCTTATTTTATGCTATTTCGGAGTTACCACCTCATACTTTAGTGCTGCAAATGAGCGGGATCAAGCCACGACCATGCACATTCGCTTAACCGGTATCGCCCCTGATGAAACCGTCTTATCGCACATGGCGCAATACATTGAGCAAAACAACAGCGAAGCCGCTGCCTACCTTGCGATGGAAAACCCAAGCTTCTATAACATCACCTTAAAAAATTGGTCTGCGCCATGGACTAACCGCGATGCGGATATCTTTGTCCCGCTCAATGATTACACAGCCACAGTGATTGGTATGGTGCGTGATGACGTTGATTTTAGAGAAGTGTTATCCGGTGACATTGTCTATATCGCCAATGACACAGCCAATGTACCCGCTTATTCGGCGAGCAACAATGGCCATTATGCCGCCCTTGAAGCCATCGGTATCGATTTAAAAGATGTTTTACAAGCGCAAACACAATCTCAACTCTCTGCTATTCCAGCGGCAGCCACCGCAGGGGTTGTCACCAGCCGAGCGGCCGCCAAAAGTTTTTTTAAAGACGGTACCAACCGTGCCATGCTGCGCTTTACCTTAATCAATCATTTATGCACCGATCTTGAAGCCCTTAAAGACACCACCCGCTCGCCCGACCGTATCCGCCAAGACGTCAGTCGCAGCCCTGGGGGTGATAGCCGCTTGTTTATGAACTCTTGTTCGGGGTGTCATTCCGGCATGGACCCACTCGCCCAAGCCTATGCCTATTACAATTATGATTACGATAGTGACTCAGACCCAGATGGCGATAATGGCCAGCTAAGTTACAACCAAGCGGGAGTTATCGACTCGCAAACAGGCACGCGAGTTGACGCTAAATATCATATCAATAGCAATAACTTTAAGTACGGCTTTATTACTGACAACGATCAGTGGACAAACTATTGGCGCAGCGGCGTCAATGCCAACCAAGGGTGGAACACCACCCTGCCGGCCCAAGGCCATGGCGCAAAATCATTAGGGCAAGAATTAGCCAACAGTGAAGCCTTTGCCCAGTGTCAGGCGAAGAAAGTGTTTAATAATGTATGTTTACGCGAGCCTGATAACGCCCAAGACCGCCAACAAGTTGCCACCATGGTTAGCGAGTTTAAAACTAGGCACTATCAAATTAAGCCACTGTTTTCATCAGCCGCTAACTATTGCAAAGGAAGCTAGCCATGAGACTCTCGTTACTGCTTCCATTATCCGTTTTGCTGTTAAGTGCCTGTGGCGGTGAATCGACTGTTACCGAAACACCAGAGCCGCCGCCAACAACCACTGGCCCCTTTGTTTATAATGGCCCAACAGCCCAGACGGCAGATATTCAGCAATTTAAAAATCAGCTGTGGGACAACGTAGTTGGCGAGGATAAATGTGGCGCTTGCCACAACCAAAGCGGACAAAATCCGCAATTTGCTCGTACAGATGATGTGAACCTAGCTTATGGCGCGGTTAGCGCAATCATTAATAAACAACAGCCAGAGCAGTCACTATTGATTGAAAAGGTCGCTAATGGTCATAATTGCTGGCTGAGTAGTGACAGTGCTTGTAGTGATATCTTAACGACTTGGTTAACCAATTGGCTAGACGTTGAACAACAAAGTAATGTCATTCAGCTGATTGCGCCTATTGATAAAAGCCCCGGTAGCAATAAACGCCTGCCTGATAATAGCAGTGCCTTTGCCACGACTGTGCATCCTCTCACTCAAACCTATTGCAGTGATTGTCACGCTAGTAGCGCACAATTTCCAATATCACCCTATTTTGCTGAAGCCGATGTTGATATCGCCTATCAAGCGGCAGCAACTAAGCTTGATCTCAATAATCCGCAATTATCCCGCTTAGTGGCGCGTTTAACAGATGAGTTTCATAACTGTTGGAGTGATTGCCGTGCAAATGGCCAAAGCATGCTTGATGCAGTTAATGCGCTAGCACAGCAAGTGCCGACCACCACCCTTGCCGATGATGTTGTGCACAGTAAAGCATTGACCCTGCCAGAGGGCATTGTCGCTAGTGGCGGTAGCCGTTTTGAGCAACATGTTATCGCAAAATATCAATTTAAAGCAGGCAGCGGCCAAACCGCGTTTGATACCAGCGGTATTTCACCAGCGTTAGACTTACAGTTTAACGGAGACGTGTCTTGGGTCGGCGGCTGGGGTATTCATTTAAATGGCGGTCGCGCGCAGGGCTCTACCTCGAGCAGTAAAAAGCTCTATGATTTGATCAGTGCAACGGGAGAGTATTCAATTGAAGCATGGGTCACCCCAGCCAATGTTACACAAGAAGGTCCGGCACGTATTGTGAGCTACTCGGGCGGCAAAGACAGCCGCAACGTCACTCTTGGTCAAACGCTGTATAACTACGATCATTTGTTGCGCACCGCTGAAACGAACGTTAATGGCTTGCCCGCTTTATCCACCAACCCAGACGCTGAAGTGCTACAGGCCTCATTACAACATGTCGTGATTAACTATGATCCAATTAACGGTCGGCAAATTTTTGTAAATGGTCAGCATACGGGCGATGAGGATGACGTCACTCCCGGTTCATTAGCCGAGTGGGACCCTACTTTTGCCTTGGTGCTGGGTAATGAGGTTTCGGGGGAGTTTCCATGGCTTGGCAGCATTCGAATGTTAGCCATTCACAACCGTGCGTTAGCGCCTGAGCAAATCCGCCAAAACCACAGTGTCGGTGTCGGTGAACGCTTTTATTTATTATTTGGTGTCAGTGAGTTAACGTCGGTGGCACAAAGCTATATTGTGTTTGAAGTCAGTCAATTTGATAACTATAGCTACTTATTTAAACAGCCGTTTTTTATTAGCCTCGACCCCAATGCCGCGCCACAAGGCATTGCGGTTAAAAACATGAGAATTGGCATCAATGGCGCAGAGCCAAGCATTGGACAAGCCTTTGATAAGCTCGAGCTCACCTTAAACGCTGATAGCTACACCAGCGGCAGTGGTCAGCCAATCTCTGGCTTAGGCACGTTAATCCCACTTGAGCATGGCAGTGAACTCGATGAGTTTTTCTTAACCTTCGAGCAGCTCGGTACGCATCAACACGTTCGCGTCGATGCTGTAGTTACTGCGCCGACAACCCCAGCTGACGTTGAAGAACAATCGCGTCTTGGTATTCGGCTGTTTAGTGAAATTAACCGCAGTATGGCGCAAATTACTGGGGTTTCACCGCAAAACACCGAGGTTAAACCAACCTACGATAAGTTAAGACAGCAACTGCCTTCAACCACAGATATTAACGGCTTTTTAGCCTCTAATCAGATGGCAATCAGTCAACTGGCGATTAAGTATTGTAGCGCGTTAGTTGATGATCCTAGTGCGCGAGCTAACTACTTCCCAAGCTTTAACTTTAACCAAGTGCCCAGTGATGCTTTTACCAGCGGTGGTAAGGATTTAATCATTAATCCATTACTGACACAGGCTATCGCGACAGGCTTAGACAATCAGGCAAGTCGAGCCGAGGTTAAACAAGAGCTTGAGTTATTAACCGATAAATTAAGCCTGTGTAGTAATCCAAGCGATTGTAATAATCAACGCACCTTAACCATAATCAAAGCAAACTGCGCCGCTGTGGTCGGTAGTGCTATTACCCTATTGCAATAAGAGAGCCGTCATGACTAAGTTTAAACAGGCCCGGTCTAAACAACCACTATCGCCAGATGCACCGTTATTACATAACTCGCACTCGAAGCCAATTAGCCGCCGTGATTTCATCGCCCAAGGCTTTGCCGCAGGGGTTGGTACGTTATGCGCGGGCTCAATTTTAGGCTTATTTGCTAGTCCAAATCAGGCGCATGCCGCCCTCTCCCCCGACCTTGAGGCATTAAAAGCCAGCTGCGGCATTTCAACCAATGGCGCGGGGAAAATCCCGTTTATTTGTTTTGATTTAGCAGGCGGTGCCAACATTTCAGGTTCAAATGTATTGGTTGGTAAACAAGGTGGTCAACTCGATTTTTTAAGCACCGCAGGCTATAGCAAACTTGGCTTACCCGGGGACATGATCCCATCGATAATGAACCCAGCCAATGGTCTTAGTGATTTTATCAACTCTGAATTAGGCTTATCGTTTCATGCAGATAGCCAATTTTTACAAGGGATTTTAGAAAAGGTCAGTCCGACTAACCGAGCTAATATAAATGGCGCGGTGATCCCCGCCCGCTCTGAAAATGACAGTGGTAATAATCCTCATAACCCGATGTATGGGATTAATAAAGCTGGCGCTGACGGCTCACTGTTAACCCTTGCAGGCTCTCGTAGCTCAGACTCCGGCGGCAACTCGGTTGCGGTGCAAAGCATGATCGATTTAACCAAGCGCCCGACGAAAATCGACCGCCCGTCCGATGTTGTTGGCTTAGTTGATACCGGTGATTTAGTCGGCCTATTAAGCCAAGATGACACCGTTGCGGTGATGGAGTCGATTGAACGGATCAGCGCGATGAGCTTGGCGAAAAAAAGCACCCAAATCACCAAGGATGATGTCATTAAAGATCTCGTTCGCTGTGGCTATATCAAAACGGCCGATATCGCCGATCGCTTTGGCGATCCTAGCTCACTCGACCCATTACAAGACCCTGAAATTGTTGGCGAACAAGGTATTTTTAGCAGCGAAGAAATAGAAAATGATGCCGAGTTTCGAAAAACAGCCTCGATAATGAAACTCGTTGTTAACGGCTATAGCGGTGCTGGCACCATCACCATGGGTGGCTTCGATTATCATACGGGCGATCGCGCAACAGGCGAGATACGAGACTTACGCGCAGGCCGCTGCATGGGCGCTTGCCTTGAATACGCCGCGCGTATGGGCCAGCCGCTGATGATGTATGTCTTTAGTGATGGCTCTGTCGCGAGTAACGGCATGATTGATGAATCAGTCAATGGCCGTGGCAAAGGCGTCTGGACGGGCGATAACTCATCAACCGCCGCTTCATTCTTTCTAGTGTATAACCCAACAGGTACACCGCAATTACTCGGCGCAACCCCCGATGAGCAAGCAAGACACCAACAAATTGGTTATATGCGCAGCGACGCCTCAGTTGAAACCGCCTCAAGCCCAGCGGCTAACAATGTTAATTTACTGGTAGAAACCGTGATTTTAAATTACATGGCCTTACACGGTGAACAAGGCAACTTTGCCAATATTTTCCCCAACCACGGTTTGGGCAATAGCACCTTAATGGACAGTATGACTGCGTTTGAGCCGATAACGACAAGCTAATCCCTTCGTCCCAATAATTTACCACGTCGTTGTCCCGGTAGTCTTTTTAGCCGGGATCTTTTACTGCCAGCAAACCCTGCCCAAGATTCCCGCTTAAAACACTACGGGAACGACGGGGTGCTGGACTGCGGGAATAACGAAGTTATCGATTGGTGACTATATCAATGGTTATTTCTTTGAGATACGCCATGCCAATAAGCCACTGGAACTACAGAAAGGAGTGTATGCCATTAAGGTGAGCAACAAAACCTATCTATTAATCATCGTTACGATCATTAAGGCAGCTATTGCTGGAGAGCTTGATTGTCGAAAGATTCGAAGTCAGTAAAGTTATCAGATTAAAATCAACTCTATGCCCAGCGCTAGCCGGGCGTAGGCTTTAAAGGCTAGATGTACTATAAAAGCTTAATTGAGGTTAATTTAACTTCTTCGACATGATTTTTTCTATCCAACTTATACAAAACTTCTCAACCCGCCAGTCTTCTTGGGAAGCTATATTGTTATATTGCTTACTCTGATGAAGTTCAGACCTTTCGGTCCAGTTCCGACTGACAAGGATTGGGGAGCTATTACTCCAGCAGTTAAAAGCATACTTAAAGAAATAGTAGGCAGGCTCTTTCTGATTTGTTTCAGATAACACTTCTGCGATCCAAAACGATGCATAGCCAAGGTTCAAGAGCCTATCAATAGTACCGGACTCAAAAATATAAAAAAAAGATTTGTAATAGCAAGTTAGAGCCGAGTGTAAGTCCTTCTTAAAGAAAAGGCATTTCCCCACATTACCATAAGTTGTACTTTCTCCATTTTCAGGTAAAACTTCAATATTTATTAAATCAGACAGTGAGTTATCTTTGATAAAAAAGTCCAGTGCAGCATCTATGTTTTCTTTGTCTTTAGAATCCCGTTGGGCTAAGGCTAGATGATGCTTAATACTATAATTATCTGACTGCCCTGCACGCTCCAATAAATACAAAGCTTCTTCACAACAATTAATGGCACTAACGTAATCATTTTTGAACCAAAAATAGTAAGATTTTATGTTGCATAGACGTATATAGTTATCTTCTTTTTTCTCTATCAGTGATTCGTAGTTCTCGATTAAATAATCGGTAAAATCATCATCCCCAAACTCTATTGAAGATTTTGCAGTATCACGTATTAGGTTTTCAATACCAGTGAGTTTTGAAAGAGACTTTTTTGTCCATGTGATTGAGTTGAATAATAGTCTAGATACCCTTAAAAACTCTTCGACATATCCTGCAGAACACATGGATACGTGAACCTCCAACAATGTACTAACCGCCCTTTGATAATTCATTGCATTAATTGACAACGAACATGCTATATAGCCATAGATAAACTCTTTAGCGTTACTTAATTGATGAAAAGATAGGTGCTCAATGGGAATGTTAATGTTTTCATCGTGAAGCAACACTGCGGAGTATTCAATAATGGCATCAAGTTTTCCTTGCATAAACATTTCTCTAAGGCGCAT
>PIZK01000004.1 GCA_002835545.1 Alteromonadales bacterium alter-6D02 | reverse complement strand
TTTTCTGATGTTTAGTTATTTTCGCGTGATGATAAGCCTCATCACTGTGTAGTGAAACGATGTAGCGCCGAGGCAACGATCATCGCTCGTTGCAGTGACCGTTGTTTGACGGACTACTGCTCAAGAGAGCAGGACATTGCTAATACCTATATAGCTGAAATAACGTATTATGTTGCGAGAGCTTTTTCGTTGTGGGGCTTTGGTCACTACAGTGGCTGTGATTAATGTGGGTGTAATGAGGGAGACTGTGCTCCTAGGTAGATAACCTGATGTTGGACAGCTAACGCAATGCCGCTCCACTTTAAGCGAGTGAATAACTGAAGTTGGGTTTTGACATCCTAGAAATTGTGGAGCGCCTGATAGATGAGTGCGTTTCGTGATTCATTTTACTTAATTGATAAGTGTTTGCAAAATAATGTGTGTCATCGATAGCAACACTGTTTTATCTGGTACTTAGCAAACTACTTTGTGTGTTCCTGTTAGTTAATTCGTCAGTGAGTTAATAACGAAGACCGAAGAATACATGGTTGATTGTTAAAGTGTGCAGTGTATATCGTCTTTTTACAACAATAGTTCGATAACGCCTACAATCGCACTAATTAATGTTATATGAAGTAAATATCTAGCCTGATAAGTTAAGGTTAATACAACGACTAATACAGCTATGGTTAAGCAACCAAAAAAGGCACTTGGGCCTATCGACCATCCAAACTGGATAACTGAAACGACTAAACTTAGCATTGTTATCAACCAAGCTGAAGCTTTCAAATAGGCCGTATTTGGTAGTGTTATATTTTGGGGGATCGTTTCCTTTCTGTGCTTAGTTAACACCAGGGAAAAGTTACTCATGGCAACAATACAAAAGCATAGTAGAGATATCATTAGGTTCTCCCCATTCGTTTTGTGGCTAGTGTAGCTGTTATTTTTTCTCGTCGATATATTGCTGACTCTAAAGGATCTGTTGGCTTTAGCCTGACTGCTGCTGCAGTAAAACATAGGCCAATAATTAACATAGATAAGTCAAAAGCGGCGTAATTCCAATCACCAATAAATAAGGTTTCACCTAGGTGGCGATCGGTCGTCAATAGGTTAACTAATGGAATGCAACTAAATGCTATTGCAGCGATCAAGGATTGATCAAACCATGCTCTGGAGGTCGGTCTAAACATAGGTTGAATTAACATTATCGCCCAAACAATAAACATGATGTGAACTTCCCATTGGCCGCGATTTACTATATCTAATGGCAGGAGCCTGTTAGAGATGAATAAACAGGCGAGTGCTATCGGGAAACCAATAATTGTACCGACATTTAATTGGTCAACTAACTTGAATCCAAAACTAGGACCACCTTCTTTTTTCATTTCTTTTGGTTTGCGCTTACTAGTCCAGAGGATTAAGCCTGAGGCTATCATTGCGGCACCGAGTAAACCAGAAATCACATAAAATAAACGTAACAGCGGACCTGCAAATTGCCCCTCATGCAGTGAAAACAGCCCATTATGAATCATCGCTGGTACAGTATATTGCTTAATTGGTTGTTCAATTAGTTTACTGCTGGACCCATCAAAGGAGACGTAATCATAAGGATTATAGGTAATATCAGTTTCCCAACGGACAAATTTAACCCGGGAATTTTTATCTTGAGGTAATGATACTTCAATTCGGTCAAGTGAATCTTCCCCCCATACTTGTTGAGCTTGTACATACATTTTAGATAAAGGCTGTAATGGGGCATGAAGATTAGCTGGCTCTACGCTTTGAACTTTTGGAAATATTTGTGCACGTAATTGTTTATATTGCTCTTCATTAGTTTGGTAATCGACACTTGGAGCCATATAAGTAAATAGAAAGAAAATTAAGCCACTGTAAGTAATCATGAAATGATAGGGTAGTGCTGCAACACTAAAGACATTATGTATATCTAGCCAACCAGTGAGCCCCTTTTTAGCTCGAAAAGTAAAGAAATCAACGAAAATCTTTTTGTAAATCACTACGCCTGTTACAACGGCAATGAGTAAAATTAACGAGCAGACACCAACAATCCAATAGCTTATGTCTGTGCTCATATAATGAAGACGATAATGCATTCGATATAGAACGCGTCCTCCTATCGTATCTCTAGTGTTCACTGCTTCACCCGTTTGGGGATCAATAACTTTCTTAATATATTTCCCCCTGCGTTCGCCTTCTTTTGCAGACGCGCGCCAGCCAACTTGTAAGTTACCATCCCGCGCGCTGGGTAAAAATATATCCCATGACTTTGAATCAGCTGCGTGAATTTCTAGATATTTTTGTCCAGTATCGATCAGTTTTGTTTTAGGGATATGAGGAGTAATCAACGGACGCTCGGGTTGCATCCATCGATTAACTTCTTCATAAACGTAACCCACTGTTCCAGTGATAAACATAAAAAACAGGACCCAACCAACAATTAGTCCTACGCCAGTGTGAAGCCATTTCATTGATTGCCTAAATGTATTTTTCATTAGCTGATAACCTGTTCGAGAATAGCAATGAGGATAACTAAGGCAATAGAGCTCATAATACTTGAGAAAAGTAGGCCTCTTACTGATTGCGAACTAAAGCAATACATCGCATAAGCTGCATAAATAGTAAAACTTAAGAGTAAACCGATATGAATCGCATAGCTTGTATCAGTGAATAAACCAAGTAATAGTCCAATCGCTATTGTTGATAGTGTCGTGATCAGGTATCCACCAAATAATGCAATGGCTATTCGGGAAAGGATCTGCCAGTGTTGAGGAGATATTGTGGAAAATAGGTTTTTCAAAATGCGGCCCGTTAAGTAGATAAACTTTCAAGTATCTTCGAGCACTAAAGATTAACATAATTGATACTGTTAATCATTATCATTTAGTTTTGGTGGTTGGGATTTGTACGTTTCTAGACTAAAGGATAAAGAGCTTAGTGTTCTTTATCCGATTGTTCTTGCTGGGCAGCTAATTGTCGCTGTTGTTTACGATAAATGGAGAGCTGTTCATAGAAGTGATCCCATACACACGGTGAGCAAGCACCGCCACCGCAACAGTCATCATCGGCGGGTTTGGTTGGCTTTTCGATTAAGTCGCTCATATATATTATTTACCTGCAATTCAAATTATTTTGATTATATCACTTCTGTTACACAAACAAAAAAGCCGCCTAATAGGCGGCTTATAAAGTGAGCGCTAAGGTTCTATAGTTTAGGACCTGCGTCAACTAATGCTTTACCTTCGTCAGTGTCAGTGAACTTTTCGAAGTTATTGACAAAACGAGCAGCAAGATCTTGAGCTTTAGTTTCCCATTCAGTGGTATCACTGTAAGTATCACGTGGGTCTAAGATATCACCTTCAACACCATCAACGCTAGTTGGTACTTCTAAGTTGAAGAATGGTAGGTTTTGGCTCTCAGCTTTATCGATTGAACCATCTAGAATTGCATCGATGATTGCACGAGTTGCTTTAATTGAGATACGTTTACCAGTACCGTTCCAACCTGTATTGACTAGGTAAGCTTCTGCACCAGCCGCTTCCATACGCTTAGTTAACACTTCTGCGTATTGCGTTGGATGTAGAGTTAAGAACGCCGCACCAAAACATGAAGAGAATGTTGGTGTTGGTTCTGTAATGCCACGCTCTGTACCTGCTAATTTCGCAGTGAAACCAGATAGGAAGTAATAACGTGTTTGCTCCGGTGTTAATTTAGATACTGGCGGTAATACTCCGAAAGCATCAGCAGTTAAGAAAATCACTTTCTTAGCATGACCCGCTTTTGACACTGGCTTAACGATATTATCAATGTGATAGATTGGGTAAGATACGCGAGTGTTCTCTGTTTTAGAGTTATCGTCATAATCAATCTTACCGTCAGCTGCAACGGTTACATTTTCTAGTAAAGCATCACGGCGGATCGCATGGTAGATATCAGGTTCGTTTTCTTTGCTTAGGTTGATAGTTTTAGCATAACAACCACCTTCAAAGTTAAATACGCCATTATCATCCCAACCGTGCTCGTCATCACCAATTAGTTGACGTTTAGGGTCAGTTGATAAAGTCGTTTTACCTGTACCAGATAAACCGAAGAATACAGCTGTATCACCATCTTCACCAACATTTGCACTACAGTGCATTGAAGCGATACCACGTAATGGTAATAGGTAGTTCATCATTGAGAACATACCTTTTTTCATTTCGCCGCCGTACCATGTGCCACCAATTAACTGCATGCGTTCAGTTAAATTGAAAGCAACGAAATTCTCAGAGTTAAGACCTTGTTTTTCCCAGTTAGGGTTTGTTGTCTTAGCACCATTCATTACAACGAAATCAGGTTCAAATGATTGTAACTCTTCATCTGAAGGGCGGATAAACATATTTTTAACGAAATGTGCCTGCCAAGCTACTTCAGTGATGAAGCGAACCTTTAGACGAGTATCATCGTTAGCGCCACAATATGTATCTACTACGAATAAACGTTTTCCCGATAATTGAGTTGAAACTAAACCTTTAAGTTCTGTCCAAGTCTCAGTGCTCATTGGTTTGTTGTCATTCTTACCTTGATCTGACCACCATACTGTATCGCGTGTCGTGTCATCACGAACGATATACTTATCTTTCGGTGAGCGACCGGTAAAAATCCCTGTATCAACAGAAACCGCACCCGATTCGGTAATTACACCTTTATCATAGCCTTCAAGCGTTGATTTTGTTTCTTCTTCAAACAATAAATCATACGAAGGGTTATAAATAACTTCTTGGACGTCGTTAATACCATATTTTGTTAAATCAATAGTATTGTTACCAGCTGTGGCGACGGTCATTTTTGCTGCTCCTAGAGAGTGGTAAGTAATAAATTAAAATTACATCAAGGTTGTGTAATCTAGCTCAATAGCTAACGCGATTGTACAGGATCTTGTAGTGTGATTTAAACCACGTTATTCATATATATTAGTCTAACTACCTTAGTATCATACAATTGTTGTTCTAATGGATTGTTTTTTAAACAAAAGTAAATAGATAATTTAGAATAAAAAATTATGTAAGTCGAGGTGAAAGTATTACATTTTTATGGCGGTTAAATAACTCGTGCGAGGATTGGGTATAAAAAAAGGTCTATTAAGAATAATAGACCTTTAGATTAACTTGATTAAATTTATTAATGAAGTCTAGTGGAGCGTTTTATTTTGATCTGAATCATCAAATAAAGCTTTAACATCGCTTTGGTCAAAAATATACTCTTTATTACAGTAGTCACAATGCATGGTAATGCTGCCTTGCTCTGCAATAATCGACTCTGCTTCTTCTTGTCCTACCGAGATAATTGCCCCAGCACTGCGCTCCTGTGAACAGGTGCAACTAAAAGAAAGGGGTTGTGGATCGAATACTCTAACCTCTTCCTGATGGTAAAGCCGGGTCAGAATATCATTGGCTTCAAGAGAAAATAACTCTTCATCTTTGATCGTGGCAGTGATTTGACGTAAGTGATCATATTCTACGTCACTTTCTTCTGACTCTTCTGGTAATGCTTGAATCATCATCCCAGCAGCGTTATCTGCTGTCGCGCGTAACCAAAAATGGGTTTTCAATTGTTCTGATTGCTTAAAGTAAGTTTCTAAACACTCAGCTAAAGAGTCTTTATCTAAAGCTACAATACCTTGATAACGTTCGCCTTGTTTTGGCGTGATCGTGATAACCATATATCCTTTGTGAAATAGTTCGGTTAAATTGGTCGTCATAACATCACCGGTGATACGTGCAACGCCACGTAGCTGCTGTTGGTCATTGCCATTTACAACGA
Organism: Alteromonadales bacterium alter-6D02; assembly: GCA_002835545.1. GTDB lineage: Bacteria > Pseudomonadota > Gammaproteobacteria > Enterobacterales > Psychrobiaceae > Psychrobium. Next base: position 68,574 of record PIZK01000004.1, on the reverse strand, counting down.
TCAAAGGTACAGGCCCTTCGCCCTGTAATTGCACCGCAATATCCCCTTCAAACTTTAAAAGCGCTGTTAGCATTGATGTTGCAGCTAATAATTCACCAATGATTTGGTTTACTTGCGCAGGGTAATCATGGTTTTCAATGATTTCTTGATAGGTATTTGACGCTTGAACGAGTTCACCTCGGACATGAACATTATCAAATAGGTAACGGTTTAATTGATCTTTCACTTGCATTCCAACATTTACTAAATTATTGATTCTTAAACTGGATTATTTTTCTTCGCTGCTTTTTATCTGGGCGTTTATCGGGTCTAGGGTTATCTAGAGCGTGTAATCGGCGTAATTCAGCATTTTTTTCACGTTTCTCGATGCTCGGTTGTGTTTCTTGATATAACAGCTGAGCTTCTGGAGCACCACGTCGTTGATCACTGAGCTTAAGGATTTCAACTTGCTTTTCTTCATTGCCTTGACGAAGCTTTATCATAGCGCCGATCTCAACAGGCTTGCTCGGTTTTCCTCGTTGTTCATTATACGAAACTTTTCCTGATTGGATCATGTCGCGTGCAATGGAACGTGTTTTGTAAAATCGAGCAGCCCACAGCCATTTATCTAAACGGACAGCGATAGGCTTGGTGTCTTGAGATGATGATTTCATGATAACAGTACTCGATGAAAAACTGCTGCAAAAAGTAGCATAAATTGAAGCTTTTTTCTATGTGTTTAGCGTGATTTGTCTTGTGTTATCTATGGTTGTGACCGAGGCCATAGAATAGTATAGTAGTCGGCTGTTGATAATAGTTCGCAAAAACAATAACTCGTTAATGAACTCTGATAAATAGCTGTTGCGATGATAGATGGAAACTATGAATAAAATAATGACTGCTTTAGCTCTGCCGATGCACCGAATTGCTAACGTGATATTTGCTATGGTCTTAGTCTTTGTTCTCTATCTTATTGCTGAGTTAACATGGCTGCTCTTAACGCCTGAACAGCAAACTATAGCTTGGAAGCCTACAGCCCAAGAGGTTAATACTCAAAGTAATATAGGCAACGACTATTCAAGTTTTACCTGGTTTGGTAAAGCGAATGAGGCCCCAAAGGCTGCACCTATAAAAAAAGTGGCTACAGAAGCCCCAAAAACACGTCTTAAAGTCACCTTAACAGGTGTCGTTGCTCATAACCTAGAAGAGCGTTCGATGGCGATTATTGAACATCAAGGATCGCAAGAAACGTATATTATTAACCAAAAGATTAAATCTACTCGGGCCACAGTCTCTGAAATACACCCGGATCGTGTCATCCTTAAAAATAATGGTCGCTTTGAAACATTAATGCTCGATGGTTTTGATTATACGACGAAAAGCGTTTCGCCTTCACGAATGACGGATCATAAGAGTAGCAACTTAAATGCTGAGTTAGCTAAAACGCGCCGTGAGATATTAAAGAATCCGGGAAAAATTACAGACTACATTTCAATTACGCCAGTTAAACGAGATGGAAAAATAAAAGGTTATCGCTTAAATGCTGGAAGAAACCCTGCTTTGTTTAATCAATCAGGACTTAAACCAAATGATTTAGCGACGGCGATAAACTCGTATGATTTAACCGATATGTCTCAGGCCATGCAAGTGATGGCTGAACTTAAGAATATGAACGAATTAATGATCACCGTTGAGCGCGAAGGGCAGTTGACGGATATCCAATTTGCATTACCACAATAGAATAAGACGCGAAGGAATTTTATAAATGTCTGCAACTAGACGCTTTATCCCTACAGGGAAATGTGCTGCTTTATTATTAATGGCAAGTAGTCTTATTATGCCACCTGTGATGGCAAGTCAGTATTCTGCGAGCTTTAAAGGGACTGATATCAATGAGTTTATCAATACCATTGGTCGTTCCCTTAACAAAACAATTATCATTGAACCGAATGTGCGTGGAAAAATTAATGTCCGCAGCTATGAAACGTTCAATGAAGAACAATATTATCAATTCTTTCTAAGTGTCTTAGAGGTTTATGGTTATGCCGTTGTTGAGATGGATAACAATATTCTTAAAGTCATTAAAGATAAAGATGCCAAATCATCCGCTATTCCTGTAACAGGAGCTGATGATAAAGGCGTTGGTGATGCGATGGTTACTCGAATTGTCCCTGTTTATAATGTGCCAGTGCGAGAGTTAACCCCAATTCTACGTCAATTAAATGATAATAGTGGTGGTGGTAACATTGTGTCCCATGACCCATCGAACGTTATTATGCTGACTGGCCGAGCTGCTAAAGTGAATCGTATTGTTGAAATGATCCGCCGCGTTGATAAGCAAGGTGATCAAGAAGTAGCAATCGTGCAATTAAAGTATGCTTCTGCGCCAGAGCTGGTTCGTATTATTGAGCAAATCATTACAAACTCTGCTGGCGGTAAAGGTAAAAGCTCAAATCAGCTAACACCTAAGCTGGTTGCTGATGAACGGACCAATAGTGTTGTTGTGAGTGGCGAAAAGCGTGCTCGCGAGCGTGCGGTCAATTTAGTTAAGCGTCTTGATAACGAACAAGAGAGTTCAGGAAATACTAAGGTTGTGCATTTGAAATATGCACAAGCAAAAGAAGTCGCTCAAGTTTTAACCGGCGTAGCTGACTCGATTAAAGATGGCTCTGGTGCTCAAAAAGCTAAGGCCCAAAGCAACAAACGTGATGTTAATATTCAAGCCCACGAAGATACAAACTCACTCGTCATTACCGCACAACCGGATGTGATGCGTAGTTTAGATAGTGTGATTCGCCAGTTAGATTTTCGCCGTGCTCAAATTAATGTTGAAGCAATTATTGTAGAAGTGAGTGAAGGTGACGGCATCGACTTAGGCGTGCAATGGGCCAGTGAAGATGGCGGCATGATCCAGTTTAATAACAGTACCCCGATTAGTAACATTGTTGGTGGTGCTCTATCAGCTAGAACGGTTACGACAAAAGGTTCGACGATTATATCGGCTGAAGGTGCAACGACTAAAAATGAAGACCAAACAACAGAACCTGACTTTACCCAACTTTTCCAAGTATTAACCGGGGTTAACGGTGCATTAGCGGGATTAGTAAAAGGTGATTGGGGCGCAATTATTGAAGCGGTGAGTGCATCATCAACGTCAAATATCCTAGCAACACCTAATCTAACCACCCTTGATAATCAAGAAGCGGAGTTTATTGTGGGTGAAGATGTGCCGATCATTACTGGTTCTTCAATAAGCGCTGGTGGCGGTACTTCAGACCCGTTCCAAACCATTGAGCGTCGTGAAGTCGGTATTAAGTTAAAAGTTACACCACAAATCAATGAAGGTACCTCGGTTCAGCTAACTATCGAACAAGAAGTATCAGGGGTGAAAGGCGGTACGGCTGGCACAGCGGTCGATGTTATTTTCTCTAAACGTTCTGTGGCAACGAATGTAATGGTTGATGATGGTGAAATCGTGGTTATCGGTGGCCTGATTGATGAAAGTGTTCAGGAAACCGAGTCTAAAGTACCTCTACTAGGCGATATCCCTATATTAGGTCATTTGTTCCGTTCGACGTCGAGCTCAACGCAAAAACGTAATCTGATGATTTTCATTAAACCAACGATTATTCGTGATGCCGCGACGATGAGTAGCTTGAGCTCTCGTAAGTACAATATGATCCGTGCGGTCCAGTTAGAACAACAAGATGACGGAATTTCGTTAATGCCATTTACTGATCAGCCTATGCTTAATCAATTAGATAAGCCGGTTGAGTTACCTAAAACGCTACAAGATTTCTTGAAAGAGCATGAAGGTAAAACGGACACTGTGGAAGATGGTCGCGATGAGTAATCTAGGTGACGTTGATGAGGTAGCTCCACTAATGGAAGGTGAGGCACCTGAGGCTATCACATTAGCTGGGCGATTAAACTTCGCCTTTGCTAAACGCCATGGGGTGTTGTTAATTGAAGAGCAACAACCAGCGGTGTTGTTTTATCATCAAGATACAACGATGAGTGCGTTACTTGAGGCACGTCGTTTTGCTGCGCAGCATGCTGAATTACGTCTAGTTGATAAGGATGAGTTTGAGCGCGAACTCACCATTGCTTATCAGCACGATACTTCAGAAACCCAGCAGCTGGTGGAAGACTTAGGTAATGATGTTGACTTATTTACTTTGGCTGATGAGCTAACTGAAACTCAAGACCTATTAGAGTCTGAAGATGACGCACCGATTATCAAATTAATCAACGCAACACTTAGCGAAGCTATCAAAGAAGGGGCCAGTGATGTTCACATTGAAACCTTTGAAAAGCAGCTTAATATTCGCTTTCGTGTCGATGGTATTTTACGCGAGGTGTTAAAGCCAAACCGCAAGCTTGCTTCATTATTGGTGTCACGTATTAAAGTCATGGCTAAGCTAGATATTGCCGAAAAACGTGTGCCTCAAGATGGTCGTATTTCGTTACGCATTGCTGGTAGAGCTGTTGATGTACGTGTATCAACCATGCCGTCGAGTCATGGCGAACGTGTTGTATTACGTTTACTTGATAAAAATCAGGCTAAGTTAAACTTAGTTGATTTAGGCATGACAGACAGTATTCGTATTCGATTTGATCGCCTGATTCATCGCCCCCATGGCATTATCTTAGTAACCGGACCAACAGGCTCAGGTAAGAGTACCACCTTATATGCTGGCCTGACTGACTTAAATACGAACGATCGGAATATCCTAACCGTTGAAGATCCGATTGAATATAACATTGATGGTATTGGCCAGACACAGGTTAATAGTAAAGTCGATATGACTTTTGCTCGAGGGCTACGAGCTATTTTACGTCAGGATCCTGATGTAGTGATGGTGGGTGAGATTCGAGATTTAGAAACGGCACAAATATCTGTTCAAGCAAGTTTGACCGGTCACTTGGTGATGTCAACTCTCCATACCAACACGGCAGTAGGTGCCGTCACTCGTTTGCAAGATATGGGGGTTGAGACATTCCTCCTTTCTTCGAGTTTACTGGGGGTGCTAGCACAGCGCTTAGTGCGAACATTGTGTGAAGAATGTCGTGAAGAGCATGTAGCCGATGCCAGCGAGTTAGCCATTTTAGGGCAAACCGATCCTAATACTACCATTTATCGTGCGACAGGATGTGAGCACTGTAATTATACAGGCTATCGTGGCCGTACAGGTATTCATGAATTATTAGAAGTGGATGATACGGTCCGTGAAATGATTCATTCAGGGGCTAGTGAGTTTGATGTTGAGCGTTATGCCCGTACACATAGCCCAGGCATTCGCAGTGACGGTGTCTCTAAAGTGCTTGCCGGTATTACTTCATTAGAAGAAGTGCTACGTGTAACACGCGAAGAGTAGGTGACTTGTGGCAGCATTTGAGTATAAAGCGTTAGATAAACGCGGTAAGGAAACAAAAGGGGTTATTGACGCGGATTCATCGCGCCAAGTACGTGCCCAGCTGCGTGAAAAGCAGTTAATGCCAATTGATGTAAAACAAGTAGCCAGTGCCAGTAATAAGCAAGGCAAGGCGCAGTCAAGGCATAAAATCAGCACCGCGGATTTAGCATTAATTACGCGCCAACTTGCGACGTTAATTCAGTCTGCTTTACCAATCGAAGAAAGCTTAAAAGCCGTTGCCGAGCAATGTGATCAGCCTAAGATTACATCTGTAGTAATGGCGGTACGAAGTCGTGTAGTCGAAGGCTATAGTCTGGCTGACTCAATGGCTGAGTTCCCGCAGATATTTGAGAAACTCTATACTGCCATGGTGGCTGCTGGTGAGAAGTCTGGGCATTTAGATGTTGTACTCAATCGCCTAGCGGATTACACCGAACAGCGTCAGGCAATGCGCAGTAAATTAATGCAAGCAATGATATATCCAACGATGTTGACTGTGGTTGCTATCGGCGTTATCGCCTTGTTATTAGCTTTTGTAGTGCCACAGGTGATTGAGCAGTTTGCTCACATGGGGCAAGAGTTACCGTGGGCCACTCAATTGTTGATTATTTTGAGTGATGGCGTGCGTGATTATGGATTGATTTTTATTGGCTTGCTGATAACGGCAGTAGTCGTTTTTAAGCAATCACTAAAGAGACCGGATTTTGAACTAAAAGTCCATCATAAGCTCTTAAATATAGCGCTGATTGGTAAAGTGGTTCGCGGAGTAAATACGGCACGGTTTGCGAGAACTTTAAGTATCTTAACCTCATCGAGCGTGCCCTTATTGGAAAGTATGAAAATTTCAGCCCGAGTACTTGCGAATCGCCATATGGAAGAGCAAGTGATGGTCGCGGCTAATTATGTGCGAGAAGGTTCAAGTTTACGTGCCGCATTACAGCAAACTAAATTGTTTCCACCCATGATGTTACACATGGTGGCATCAGGAGAGAAAAGTGGTGAGTTAGAGCAAATGCTTGGACGCGCTGCAGATAATCAAGATCGAGAGTTTGAAGCGATTGCTAATATGACCTTAGGTGTGTTCACCCCTGCCATCGTTGTCTCCATGGCAGTTATTGTGTTTTTTATTGTGATTGCGATTTTACAACCTATTTTAGCCCTGAATACGTTAGTTGGCTAAAGCGGAATAACAGATTTTTATTTAATTTATTGATTGATGCTAGAGGAAAATATGCAGCAGAAACGACGTAACCAAGCAGGTTTTACACTTATTGAAATTATGGTTGTTATCGTAATTTTAGGTATTTTAGCGGCGATGGTCATGCCAAGTGTTTTAGGCAACAAAGATAAAGCACAACAACAAAAAGTGATTTCAGATATCACGACCCTAGAAGGGGCGATGGATATGTTTAAGTTAGATAACAACCGTTTCCCTACGACTGATCAAGGCTTAGAAGCGTTGGTTAGCAAGCCTGAAATGGATCCTGTGCCACGTAATTACCCACAAGCTGGGTACATTAAGCGTTTACCGAATGATCCTTGGGGTAATCCTTATTTGTTATTGAGTCCGGGTGAAAATGGTCAGTATGATATCTTTTCTGCAGGCCTAGATGGCGAAGAAGGGACTGATGATGATATTGGCAACTGGAACATGCATGATTTAGCAGAACAAGAATAGACTTATTGTGCTTGTGTTTAACATCGCCATACCTGCTAGAACCAGGTCGTTAAAGCAATCTGGTTTTACGCTGATAGAAGTCATGCTTGTTGCTCTGTTAATGGGCCTGGCAGCGACGGCGGTAATGTTTGCGGTGGACAGCAGTGGTCCACAAAAAAAGCTCAAGCGTGATACGCATAAACTAGCCGCTTTAACGCAATATGCGCTTGATCGTGCAACACTTACTTCACGTGATTTTGGTATTGTTTTTAATGGTCATAAGTACCATTTCGTTGAGTTGGTTGAGCAGCGTTGGCAAGCTATTGATGATAAAACACTCGCTGAGCAACAACTTCAAAATGGTATAGTCGCATTGGAAGTCGAAGGCTTTATGTGGCTGCCAGAGCAACAAGACTTTTCATCGAGTGAACTGTTTCAAGATCGTGAGGTGGATAGAGAGCTTGATGAAAAGGAAAAGCAACATATACCTCAGGTATTGGTGTTATCTTCAGGAGAGTTAACTCCCTTTAAGGCTACCTTACGCATCAGCGATGATAATGCACGTTTTTTAAGTCAAGAGCAGCAAGATTATCGCGTATCATTAACCGCAGACTCATTAGGGCTGATCACGGTAGGAGATGGTAATGAAAAGCCGTAACCAACGTGGAATGACGCTTATTGAGGTGATGGCTGCACTGGCTATCTTCGCACTTGCAGCACTTTCAGTCGTTAATGTGGCAAGTGAACATATACGTTCATTATCCTATCTTGAACAAAAGACGATGGCACAGTGGCTAGCTAATAATCATTTAGTGGATGTACAATTAGACACTACGTTTCCTAGCTTAGGTGTAAAGCGAGGTGAAGTCGAACTTTCAGGGAAAAAATGGTTTTGGCTACAGCAAGTTGAAAAAACTGATGATCCACAATTTCGCTCGGTGAATATACGCTTATTTGCTGAAGAAGAGTCGACCAATGCTTTGGCTGATTTAACTACTTTTGTGGTGAAGAAATGATGGGTACTTCACGCAGAAAAGGCTTCACTTTAATAGAGATTTTAATCGCAATCGCCATCTTTAGTATGATTGGTTTAGCATCATCACAGGTCCTATCATCGGTATTACGCAGTAATGAAGCTTCAATAAAGGCATCTCAACGTATTACTACTATGCAACGTGCTTATCAAATTATGCAGCGTGATTTCATGCAAATGGTTGCTCGTGGTAATCGGGTTGGGGGGGAGGAGCCAAATAAAACATTTCTTGTGGCTGGTGAACGTGTCATCGATAGTGAAGATGATGGTATCGTCTTTTCTCGTTTAGGATGGCGTAACCCTGCTCAGTTATTTCCTCGGGGGAATGTGCAGGCAATGGGCTACCGACTTCGTGAAAATAAGTTAGAGCGCCTGTATTATTTATACCCTGACCCTGCGTTAGGTGAGGAACCACAGGTGAGTGTGATCCTTGATGATGTTGAAGGGTTGAAATTTCAATACTATGACAACAATAAGTGGCTCAAAAAATGGGATAAGCAAGCATTACCGCAAGGAGTCAAAGTCATATTCACCACTGAAAGGTTTGGCCAAGTACAGTGGCAGTTTTTAGTCACCGGTGGTCATGATGTTTAAACGTTTACAGCCGCAGCGAGGTGTTGCTTTAATAACGGTGATGTTGGTGGTTGCATTGGTTGTTATTATTGCGGCGAATATGACTGGTCGATTACACTTATTACTAAGTCGCAGTATCAATCAGCAGGCTTATCAGCAAGCAATGTGGTCAGCATTAGCAGGTGAACAACTGATTTATAAAGTCCTTGAGCAAGACTACAAAGACGATAAAACCAAGGTTCATTTAAAGCAATTATGGGCACGTGAAGGTATGGTTGTACCTCTAGGTGCAGGCTCACTATCAGGTGCTGTTCAGGATTTACATAGCTGCTTTAATTTAAACGCCTTGGTACAAGCGGCCCCCTCAAGTGGCCCCGTTAAAGAGTCATTAGCCCAACGGCAATTTGAACACTTATTATTGGCGATCGGCTTAGATAGCTATCAAGCAGAAATGGTGCAAAATCGCGTTAAAGACTGGGTGGACAGTGACAAGCAAATCACCGGTGGCCTTGGTGCTGAAGACGATAGTTATAGCAGTAAGCAATTGCCGTATTTGACCGCAAATAACAGTATGGTCGATGTATCTGAACTCAGAGCGATAGAAGGTGTAACAGCGGCAATCTATCGATTGATTCGGCCGTATGTTTGTGTACTTCCTGAACAAGAATTAGCGATTAATGTGAATACTATATCAGCAGACCAAGCGCATCTTCTCGTTGGTTTGTTTGAGGGTAAATTAACCTTAAATGATGCTCAGGCCTTAATCGGCAATCGTGATGATGAGGGTTATGATGATGTGGCTGATTTTTGGGGGACTCCTCAAATTAGTGCTATCACTGACGTTAACGCTGATATAAAAGAGCAATTACAGATCATCAGCAATAATTTTCAATCCGTATTGACCTTTACTGTTGATGAGCACAATTTTACGTTAGCTAGTACCTTTACTCGTAATGCAAAAGGCGAATTGGCAGTGACGCAACGCCAGTTTGGGCAAAATGATTAAGATGATGTTGGAGAATATAGAGTGAGCGAACGATTAGTTATACGCTTAGGTGGCCAGCAACAACAGCCAGTTAACTGGGTGGTGTTCTCTGATAAAGATCAGGAAATTATTGCATCGGGGCAACTTAATGATGCAGCTGAGCTAGATAACTTAACTGAGCAGGCCAAGGGGCGTACTGTGCAAGTGCTAGTGTCTGGTGGTGAAGTTAATTACTTTGAAGTTGAGTTACCAAAAAGTAATCGACGCCAAGCACTCAAAGCTATTCCATATATGTTGGAAGATGATTTAGCAACCGATGTTGAGTTATTGCACTTTGTTTATCCTCCTGCAGAAGGGGATAAGCAGGGCGTGTATGTCTGTGCTAAGCAGCAAATGGTGCAATGGGTTGATTGGTTAGCTCAGGCTGGGCTGGTGGTTAATAGCATGAGTGTTGATTATCTGGCTTTACCTTATAATGATAACGCTGGTCTTAGTGCATTGCAGTTAGGTCAAGACCTGTTATTCAGGCAAACTGCTACCCAAGGTTGCACTATTGATTTGCAGTGGAGCGACGTCTACATACAGCGTATTACTGCACCTCTGGAGGCTGAGCAAAGATTACAAGTGGCTAACTATGGAGTAGATCAAGTAATAGAGAGCGACAAGGTGGATTGGCAAGCTCAAACATTACAGATGCCTATGCAGTTATTAGCCTGTGGTATACAAGCAAACCCGGTTAATTTTTTAGTGGATGAGTATGCGCAAGAAAAAGAGCAGCCTATCACCTTTCAGCTATGGCGCCACGTGGCTGTAGTGGGTGTAATTGCGTTACTACTTATTTTTGTCGAACAGTTTTTTCGTGCGCAAAAATTGGAACAGCAAAGTGTTCAACTTAAACAACAATCTGAAGAGATTTATCGACAGTTAAACCCAGGGGTTAAGCGGGTTATCAAGTTAAAAAGTCAAATGAGAAAGCAACTTGGTCAACTCTCAGGCGGTAGTGGCGATATGCAATTGAGTAATATGCTAGTTACTTTGAATAAGGCTTTCAAGCAAGTACCGACGATAAAACCTGCGTCAATAAAATTTGACGCACGTAGAAAAGAGCTGAGGTTACAAGCTGAAGGTGATAGCTATCAGCAATTAGAAGAGTTTAAACGTGTGTTGGTAGGAGAATACTCTGTCACATCTGGCGCAATGAATAATACGGGCAGCAAAGTCACCGCTGCATTGACGATGAAGGTAGCATCATGAAGCAATGGTTTAACGGTTTAGATCAACGTGAGCAGAGACTTGTTTCACTCATGGGGCTAGTTATCTTCATCGCGGGTATTTTCTTTCTTGTATATCAACCATTACAGCAACGTTTAGTTAAAGCTGAACAAGCGGTAAAGCGTGAGAGCCAATTATTAGAATGGGTTAAAACCAACGCAGATCGTATTATCAGCTTACGTGCTGCTGGTGGTGTTAATGTTCAAAGTAGCAATTTACCTTTACAGCGAGTGATTAATAATTCATCGCGCCAATATAGCTTGGTTGTCAACAGGTTACAGCCGCAGAACAACAAACTTCAAGTGATGATTGATAAAGCTGAATTTAGCGTACTATTGCAGTGGATAGAGACATTACAGCTAGAGTATGGACTAACGGTTGATGTGGTTGATTTTCGTAGCGATGGCTTACCTGGTTTTGTTAAAACACGCTTGGTAGTGAGTAAATAACAATGAAGAAAATAGTTGGTTATATTATTGCTTCCGCCGTTGTTTATTTCGTATTTTTAATCTCGATTATGCCTGCAACAGCCGTATTGCCATGGGTGAAACTGCCTCCACAAATAAAATTGGGTGCCGTATCTGGCTCGATTTGGCAGGGGCAAGTGAGTTCACTGAGTTATCAAGGGTTAACAGTTGCACCGATACATTGGAAATTAGCCCCATTGTCGCTTGTATCGGCTTCAGCTCAGCTTGATATTAAGTTAGGTAGCCGTCAAAGTGAGATTCAAGGGGCTGGTCAGCTGACTGTAAAGCACAATGAAATTCTGATTGACGGTCTGACATTACAAGCGCCTATTGAACAGTTAACTCGAGTTGTCGCATTACCTATGGGGCTTAGTGCGTCTGGGAGAGCAAATCTAGACGTGTCTGCTTATCATTATACTGGCCTTTGGTGTCAAGAATTGAATGGTCAATTGAACGTTAATGAGTTGGTAGTATCGAGTGGTTTTGGCCAGGTTGATGTCACACGCGCACAGGCTAAACTTGGTTGTGACCAAGGAAACTTAGTGGCTAAGTTAGTGCCGAATACAAATAGCTTAGGAATTAAACTTGATGCTACTCTGGATAAAAGTCAACGATTGACTACGACAGGTTTCATTAAGCCGCCCGCAAATGCCCCGAAAGATTTTGTTAATTTATTAAAATTTATGGGGCAGCCTAACCCTAATGGACAATATCTAATTAACTACACGATGGCACTATAGGAACATCGACGATGTGGAGCGATCATGGATAAACCCAATCAATTACCTGAAATTTTATCGCTTAGTGTAAGTGCACAAAGCCGTTTATTTACGATTGAACAGGTAGAACTCAAGTTTTCTAATGGCGTTGAACGCCAGTATGAGCGCATGCGCAGTGGTGGGCATGGTGCCGTGATGGTTGTTCCTTTACTCGATGAAAAGACGATGTTATTAATTCGAGAGTATGCTTGTGGTACCCATACTTATGAATTGGGCTTTGTTAAGGGGTTAATTGACCCCGGAGAAACGCCTGAGCAGGCAGCAAACCGTGAGCTACAAGAAGAAATAGGTTATGGAGCCTCTAAGTTTACTAAACTTAAGTCATTGGCAATGGCCCCTACTTATTTTGGCTCCACAATGCATATCTTTATTGCTGAAGAGCTGTATGAGCAAAGGCTTGAAGGGGATGAGCCTGAGCCACTAGAGGTTGTTCAATGGCCGCTCGCGGGTATAGACAACTTAATGGTACAACAAGACTTTAATGATGCTCGATGTGTTGCCGCATTACTGATGGCGCAAACAAGATTAGCCATTTAATTAGGGGGCTCTTATGGATTTATGTGAATTAACACTAGCAGTGGAAAAGATTGCCCGCCAAGCTGGGGCCGAGATCAAGCGCTGTTATGATGCTGGTCAGTATGAATCTTATACCAAAGGGGACGAGTCACCAGTAACTAGTGCCGATTATGCTGCCAATGACATTATTTGTGCTGAGCTTTTAAAGCTTGCCCCTACAATTCCTATTGTGTCCGAAGAGTCAAAACCTGAGGCGATTGCTAATCGTCAACAATGGTCACGCTATTGGTTAATCGACCCGCTTGATGGTACTCAAGAATTTGTGGCAGGCAGTGGCGATTTCACCACTGTTATTGCGCTGATTGAAAATAATATTCCTGTTATTGGTGTGATATACGCACCAATACATGATCGTTGTTACTTGGCTTCATTGGGTAAAGGCGCATTTAAGCGGGAAGGTAATGAACTTATTCCCATTAAAGTCAATGATAACGCAAATGAGGGTATTTCTATTGCGGTCAGTTTGCGTCAGAGTAAAGAGACCGTACTTTCAAGGGTTTCTGCCGACTATGAATATCGATTGGTTCCAATGGGGAGTGCAACGCTTAAGGCGGGGTTAGTTGCTGAAGGCGGTGCGGATATTTATATGCGAGTGGGTCCTACTGGTGAGTGGGATACCGGGGCTGCTCATTGTATCTTAACTGAAGCGGGTGGTGATATTACTGATCTGTCTTTGAATCGTTTGACCTATAATTTAAGAGATACTTTAGCAAATCCCAATTTTGTTGTAACTGGTCATCAGAGCTTCCCTTGGTCTAAAATAATAATTGCGGAAGATAAATAAATTTGTAATGTAGATCAAGTTTGTATCCTTAAAGCGCGTTTATGATTGGCTTATTGAAATTAATCAGTTCGGAGTCTTAGCATCAGAAATGACTCGTGTACTAATTTAGTGAGGTAGGTATGGAGCAATTACAAAATATTCGTCAGCAGTTAATTCAAATGCAGCAAGAGCTATCCGATAAATTAGAACGGATTGTTAACCATATAACTACTGAGGCTAACTCCGATTGGTCTGAGCAGGCTCAAGAACGCGAAAATGATGAAGTTATCGATGCGCTTGGTAATGAAATGCGCCGCGAATTAAAACTAGTGAACCTCGCGCTACATCGCATGAAAGAGGGTGAATACGAGTTTTGTGAAGACTGCGGTGAAACAATCAATATCGAGCGCTTAAAAGTATTACCGTATACTCAACATTGTATTAAGTGTGCGAGTAAAGCGAGCTAAATAAACGATACTCATAAAAAAAGGCAATCATTGATTGCCTTTTTTGTATCCTCTCGTAAATTAGAATAGACGGTTTAGGCCATTAAGTGCCGCTACTCGATAGGCTTCTGCCATGGTTGGATAGTTAAATGTCGTATTGACGAAATACTCGATGTTATTACCTTCACCTTTCTGTTCCATGATTGCTTGCCCGATGTGAACGATTTCAGAAGAGCGTTCGCCGAAGCAATGGATACCAAGAATTTGTTTTGTTTCTCGGTGAAATAATAGTTTCAGGAAGCCTACATTAATACCACCAATTTGTGCGCGTGCGAGGTGTTTAAATTGGGCTCGTCCAACTTCGTAAGGGACTTTCTGCTCCGTTAGTTCCTGTTCGGTTTTACCAACTGAGCTAATCTCTGGGATAGTATAAATACCGGTTGGAATATCACGAGTTAGCTGTTCTTCACAATTACCACTGGCCATGGCTTTTGCTGCAATTCGTCCTTGATCATAGGCTGCACTCGCAAGAGAAGGGTAGCCTATGACATCGCCGACTGCGTAGATATTGTCAACACTCGTTTGGTAGTGGGAGTTCACTTTTACTTGCCCGCGAGAGTCCGCTTCAAGCCCAATGTTATTCAGCTTTAGTTTATCTGTATTACCCGTTCGACCGTTGGCAAATAATAAACAGTCTGCCCTCATTTTCTTACCAGACTCAAGGTGTACGATGACACCATCTGCCGTCTCTTCGATTTTTTCGTAGGATTCACTATGTCGGATCACCACACCACTATTCCAGAAGTGGTACGATAACGAATCAGTGACTTCAGCATCGAGAAATGACAATAAGCGGTCACGAGTGTTGACTAAATCGACTCGGACACCAAGGCCACGAAAAATTGAAGCGTACTCTGACCCAATAACACCTGCACCATAAATGATAATGCTTTTAGGTTGGTGGTCTAAAGATAAAATAGTATCACTGTCGTAAATTCGTGAGCTATTAAATTGAACGTCTGCAGGGCGATAAGGGCGTGAACCTGTAGCTATGACAATTTGATCGGCGCTAATATACTCTTTTTCGTTATTATGATTTACTTCAATAATTTTATTGGTGACAAAACTGGCTTCGCCGTTATAAATTGGACACTGATTACGGTAATAGAACCCTTGTCTTAGCTTTACTTGATCTTTAATGACACGCTCAGTGTGCTTGAGGATACTTTGAAATGTCATCTTCTCACCGAGACCATTTCCAATATCGAATCCGCCTTTTTTAAATTCAACAATACGCGATACAGAATGACGTAATGCTTTTGACGGGATCGTTCCCCAGTGAGTACAGCCCCCTCCAACATCATGAGCTCGTTCTATAACGGCAACGGTTTTCCCTTGTTTTGAAAGGCCCATTGCAGCTCCTTCACCACCAGGGCCTGTGCCGATAACAATGACATCGTAATGTGCAGAAATAGTTACATTGACGTTCTTTTCATTATCTATTTTATTCTTTTTGTTTGTCACCGACGTTATTCCTTTTATTCTTTTAATAGTTAAATACTACCTTGTGAAAGCTGAAAGCACCATGGCCTTAGCTATACTAGTAGTGATACGAGGGTTAGACCTTTGTATAGTTTTTTTGAATCGAAGTTATAATAAACAGTTGACTTTATATTGTTATGTTATAGCATCGTCGGGTTGTAATGTTATAACGTTTGGTGTATGAGATGTTTAAAAAGAGTTTAGTATTAACCGGTATGTTGGCTGGTGGTTATTTTGTTTCTGCGGGTGTTGCTGCTGAGGCGAACACTTCAGACAAAAAAAAGTCTGCAGAGCAAATTGAAACCATTGAAGTGAAATCCAAAGCGCATCTTTTGCGTAGTGACTTAGACTCTTTGATTTCCTCAACATTAGTGGAGCGCGAGCAACTTGATATTATGCAAGCAAGCAGCTTGGGTGAAACACTAAAAACCATTCCTGGTGTACATTCAAGTTATTTTGGTCCATCGTCTTCTAGTCCTGTTATCCGAGGCCTAGATGGCCCTCGTATTAAGGTCATGCAAAACGGTTTAGATGGGGGAGATGCGTCACGTAGTGCGCCTGATCATCAAGTCAGTAGTGAGTCTAGTACTGCGCAAGAGATTGAAGTATTAAGAGGGCCTGCAACACTACTTCATGGTAGTGGTGCCATTGGTGGTGTTGTTAATGTTGTCGACCAACGTATTCCGCAAGCACTTGTAGATGAAACAAGCACTGAATTAAGTGCTAGCTTTAATTCTGCGAATAAAGAAAAGAATGCAGCTTTTAAAGTGCTTACTGCTCAAGGTGATATTGGTTTGTATGTCGACGGCTTCGTTCGTGATGCTCAAGAAATGCAAACCCCATCATTTTACCTTCACGAAGAGCATGAGCATGATGACCACGAAGAACACGAGCATGATGACCACGAAGAGCACGGGCATGATGACCACGGCCATGATGAAGATAAAAATACCAAGTTAGACCATATAGAAAATAGCCAAGCTAAAAGCTCTGGCCTTACCTTTGGTACTAGTTACATTACTGATAAGCAAGTGACAGGTATTTCGGTCGGTTTCATTAAATCAGAGTATGGCTTAATTGGTCATGAGCATGATGAGCATGATGAGCATGATGAGCATGAGCATGATGAGCACGAGCATGATGAGCACGAGCATGAACATGACGAAGCCTTGCCTATCGCGAAAACTGAGCAATATCGAGTGCAGTTTTCAAGCCAATGGTTTAATCCATTTACAAATGTCAGTGAACTCTCGTTAAAAGCAGCCTATACGGATTATCAATTACAAGAAATTGAACACGGGCATGTGGCAACACAAATCGACACCTTAAATAGTGAAGCTAAATTACAGTTAACGCATCAATGGCTTCCAGAATGGGAAGGTATTGCAGGTATTCATTACTTAAACAATGAAACGAATCCTGTGGGAGAAGAAGCTAATTCGCCAAGCACAATAACGGAATCTTGGGCATTGTTCTTAACTCAAAAACGTCAAATTGATCAGGTTGAACTACATGTTGGTGCACGAATTGAGCAGGTTGATATCACCCCTGATCTAGAGTTAGCTGGTGCAGTAGATAATGTACAATTCACACCAGCAAGTTTCTCAGCAGGTATGAGCTGGCAGGTGAATAAACAGCACCAATTATTAACAAATCTAAGTCATAGCCAGCGGGCACTTAGTGCAAATGAATTATTTTCGTTTGGGGAGCACTTAGGTACAGCTTCTTTTGATGTTGGCGTATATTTTAATATGGCGTCAGAGCATGATGATGCTTTGCTAATACCAAGCTCTGATTATAATAAGCTTGAGACTGAAGACGCTACGACGATTGACTTAGGCTGGCGTTATGACGGTGATAAAGTCGTTATAGCTGCGTCACTATTTTATAGTGAGGTTGATAATTTTGCATATCAGGCACTTTCACCATTACATAATGATCATGGTTTGCCGATATATGAATATCAGCAGGATAATGTAGTGTTAAAGGGTGGTGAATTACAGTTAAGTTACTTCCATAATGATCATTTAACCCTGACCAGTTTTATCGATTACACTGCTGCGGAGTTAGAAGAGTCAGGGGAGTATTTACCACGTATTCCACCGATGCGCTTTGCAACGCAGATGAATTATGAACATCAAGATTGGCACTTTAACTTGTTAGCCAGCTATTATGCGAAACAGTCTGATGTTGCTCATTTAGAAGAGCCTACAGATGCATATACACTAGTAGATCTAAGTATTTATAAGCATCAGGCGTTGGTGACAGGTCAATTAAAGTATTACTTAAAGCTTAGTAATATTTTTGATGAAAAAGCCAATGTGCATAGTTCATTCTTAAAGGAGCAAGCACCATTGCCTGGCGTCAGTGCTAAAGTTGGTTTGCGCTGGAGCTTCTAAAGATACTGCAGTGAGTTAGTCGCTAGTTACATAGCAGGCGGCTAACTCATCTTTAGTGCTGTCGGTAGGGTTAATTGATGGTAATAATTACAGTATCTTTTAAATCTTTTTTCTTAGCATTTAATGCAGCTAAATCCGTAATCGATACTCTATTCTTGCGGTATTTATTAATATAAACAGCAGTATTCATTGCATCATATCGCGCAGCAAAATTGGCTATATTCTCACCATTACATTCTAACTTATTGGCTACAGTTTTGTCTTTTAAATGATACTCCTTGATCTTTTCTCTGTAACCTCTCAGATCACCACTTACGGCTTCAACGCATAACTTTGTTCCTGGTGCATCATTCCCAGGGATAAATTGGTAGGTAGTTGCTGCTGCGTTGTAAGATGTAGCGATAATAGCTGAAGCCAATGCAATATTTAAGATTTTCATATATTTCTCCAAATACATTTGATGATTAAGTTAGCCAAATCCTGGCCACAATATGTTCATTTTTTAACAGTACTTAATAAGTGGTTGTTACTGTGTTTTTCTCTCAGTAATAATGAGTGCTAAATGTAAAATTTTATGAATGCTTAGGTGAATTTAAATGTACCTATTGTGACTTGTTAGTCGTTGTAAGTTGGTGATCATTGGGTGGTTTTATAGTGATGCTAGGCTTTAATAAACCTGCTATCGACTGCAAGTCTGACATGATTTGTAACATTGGCTTTAAAATATTAATGGTTAAATGGGAGTTTTTGGAAGGCTAGGGACTTTGCTAGCTAATTTTTAAATACCTCTTAAATAAAAAACGGCCCATAAATGAAGGGCCGTTCGGGCTTTTATATAAATCACTTTTTTGAATATTAATTCACTGTGACAATGATAACTTCAGTGTCAGAGGTTTGTGGACTTTTATTCGCTGCAAGATCAGTAATTGTCACTCTATTTTTGCGGAATTTATTGATATGTGCGGCGGTTTTTAGCGCGTTGTATCGCTCTGCGAAACTTGCGACATTTTCGCCATTACAAGTAAGATTATTGGCTATACGTCTATTATTGAGACGATGGCTACGCATCTCGCTTCTATAGCCTTTCAGATCATTACTTCCTGCTTCAACACACAGCTTTGTGCCAACTTCATTATTGCCTGGGATAAATTTATATGTAGTCGCTGTTACTGCCATAGAAGAGAGAGTCAAACTGGTTATTATTGCTAATTTTAGAATGCCCATTGTATTTCTCCAGATTATTTATTTCTGACGTTGAACCTACAACATTTTAGATATGGCTATCCATAGTGTCCTTGCTCAGTCTACTAATAAGTGCACTGTACTGTGATTTCCTCTCACTATATTTTTATGCCAAATGTAAGATTTTATTTTTTATAATGATGCTTAAATATTGCTGTTTATTTAAACAAAAAAACTAATTGATTGAATAGATGAAGATTATCTTATTTACTGATTGAGTTTTGTGGCGGTAATGATCATATGTCATGACATGATTTGTAACATCAGAAAGAAAAACTGACATACATAGGCTAAATTTAAATGAGATAGTGATATCAAGATCATGTGTAGACGTGACTAGGTGGCAAGGATATCTTATGAATTCAGAGTATTATATTTCACACAATTACGTTAATGTTAATGACATTGCTTTAATGGCTTCGCTTGCTGAGCGGATAAAATTGAATGATCGCCATGCCGAGTGTGAGCTAATCA
Organism: Alteromonadales bacterium alter-6D02; assembly: GCA_002835545.1. Classification (GTDB taxonomy): domain Bacteria; phylum Pseudomonadota; class Gammaproteobacteria; order Enterobacterales; family Psychrobiaceae; genus Psychrobium. Next base: position 48,970 of record PIZK01000004.1, on the reverse strand, counting down.
ATAGCTTTTCAGCTTATTTAATGTCGTTTATTCATTCTAAGTTAAATGAAGAACAAATCAGTCTAGATATCTTCCAAGAAACCTTTACGCAAGTGATTATTAAGCTACGGCAGGGTAAATTATTAAAACCAGAGGCATTGAAATATTACATTACATCGACAGCTTCTCACTTAATTTATCAGGCAATAACATATAGGACAATTGTCCAATATAATGAAGATAATGAGAGTATTGATAGTCTACAAGATAATGGCATGAGTGGTTTTGATTGCGTGGTGACTGATGATAATACGCGATTATTAACCAATGCTATTGATTCATTGCCTACCGAGCGCGATAGGCAACTCTTAACTAGCTATTTTTTACATCAACAAGAAAAGAAAACGGTTTGTGATCAACTTAATTTAACTTCGTCCCAATTTGATCGCGTTTTATTTCGGGCAAAATCACGGCTTAAGGAAGTCATTACCTTAGAATTTGATGATTACATTAATTAAAGCCGATTAAGCTAGCCAGTCCAATACTTGGCGAATAATTCAGGGTACGTTTTTTTCACTAAGCGAGCTTTGTCTTTGAAGCGCTTCCCTTGTGGTTGTGTTTGACCAGAGGGGACGAAAGGTAGCTCTTGCTCGGTACGGTTTTCGTACAGTTGTCCTGCGATTAAGTCATATTCATCAAGGTAAGGGTTAGCGTACTCATCTTTCTGGTGAATCTCTAATTTCGCTAAACTATCAGGGTTGGCTAGTGCTTGTTCAAATATTGTTTGGCCCCGTGAAATTAACCAACACCTAAACTCAGCAAAGGCGAACTCACTATTACAGCCAGCAATAACAAAGGCGGCTCCCCATAGATCCCAAGTATATGCCTGGCGCATCTTTTGATTAAAAATTTTATCAAACGCTGCTAATTCCTCATTGCCAAGAGGTGTCAATTTCTCTGTTAAGCTATTTGCTAAGTGGTCTGAGTCGGCTAGAGGGTCAGTAGTACTAACAAGTTGCCAAAACTGTAATTCGGTCATAAAGTGATACGCTAAACATAGTTCAATAATGTGTGCTCTAGTGTATCACTTTATTACTAACAACTCGATGCAGCTTCAATGACTTGCTGTCTAAACCAAATATGACTGGCATCGTGATGCAATAGAGGGCTCCAGATCATTTTTAGTTCAATATCTGGGATTTCAAAAGGAGGAGCTAGGCTAGTATAATGGGGATCGTCTTCAAAACGCATAGCTGCTTTGCTAGGAAGTGTTGCAATGAGCTGGTCTTGTTGAGTCAGTTGGATCGCTACATTGTAATTACGAGTGAAGACCTTGATGGTTCGTTTTTCACCAATTTTAGCCAATGCTTCATCAACCCATCCAAGTTTTTGAACATCTTTAGGATCCATACCCACGCCGACACCAAACCCGGTCTTAGAAACCCAAATATGCTTAGCTCTGAGGTAACTTTGTAGTCCAAAGCGATTAACCATAGGGCTATTTGCTGCTAACAAGCAGGTAAATGAATCACGCCAAAGGGTTTTCTGGTGAAAAGATTGTGGCAACTCCTCAAAGCGATTTATCGCCATATCAACCTTGCCGGCTTCAACATCATGAAAGTTAATATCGCTTGGTGTCATGATATCAATGCTAATGTGCGGTGCGATTTTACTTATGTTGCTCAACAGGGTTGGTACAAGAGTTGAAGCTGCATAGTCACTGGCCATCAATCGAAATACACGATCACTGGTGGCAGGGTTGAAGTTATCTTCGTCTTGTAATGCTTCTTCTAGTTCTAATAAGATTTTACGAATCACAGGGGCTAAGGCTTGTGAGCGTTCAGTAGGTGCCATACCGTCAGAGGTGCGAACTAAAATAGGATCATTAAATAATGTCCTTAAACGTTTTAATCCATTACTCATGGCTGGTTGAGTAATGTTTAGTTGGTTTGCAGCTCGAGTGACATTTTTTTCTCGCAGTAATACATCGAGATAAATTAGTAAATTTAGATCGATCTTGTTTATATTCATGTTCTTAATACCTATGGGAAAACTATAAGTTACATGAATTATTAAAATATTTCCAATAATTATTAAAACGTGTGTTTGATTTGTTTTGTGTTGCTTTACTCCGTGTTTTATTAATGTCGAAAAGGGTCATTTTGATCTGCGTCAATATAAGGCATTGTTTTTAATTAGCTACTTAGGTCTACTTATTGTCATACTAAGGTTGTAGTTTGGTGTGGTGTGTTGTTCTTATGTTGTTAATTTGTTAAGTTATTCATCGTGTGAATGTCGGTAATAAAATATATAAAGTTATTTTATGGTGTGTTTTAGGGCTAATATTTGTCTGTCCGAAGCGGTATATTGTTTCAACCACTTCAAAATATTTGATATTTAAAACACAATGTAAGGATTATTGCTATGTCTAATTACAAAAGAGAAATTGATAACGTTGCAACGGTTTGTCAACAAGAAGGTAACGCGTGGAGCGCAATCAATCCTGAATCTGTAGCTCGTATGAGACTGCAAAATCGTTTTAAAAATGGATTAGATATTGCTCGCTACACAGCTGATATCATGCGTCGTGATATGGAAAACTATGACAACGATACATCTAAGTACACGCAATCACTAGGTTGTTGGCATGGCTTTATCGGTCAGCAAAAGATGATTTCTATCAAGAAACATTTTGAAAACAACACTGATCGTCGTTACCTATACCTTTCAGGTTGGATGGTTGCAGCACTTCGTTCTGAGTTCGGTCCACTTCCTGACCAATCAATGCACGAAAAGACTTCTGTTGCTTCTCTTATCGGTGAGTTATACACCTTCTTACGTCAAGCTGATGCTCGTGAGTTAGGTGGCTTATTCCGCGAATTAGATGCAGCCCCAGAAGCAGAAAAAGCAGCTATCCAAGATAAAATCGATAATCATGTAACACACGTTGTGCCAATCATTGCTGATATCGATGCTGGTTTCGGTAACGCTGAAGCGACTTACCTAATGGCTAAGCAAATGATTGAAGCGGGTGCTTGTTGTATTCAAATTGAAAACCAAGTATCTGATGAGAAACAATGTGGTCACCAAGACGGTAAAGTAACTGTTCCACATTCAGATTTCTTAGCTAAAATTAATGCTGTTCGTTACGCTTTCTTAGAACTAGGTGTTGATAATGGTGTAATCGTTGCACGTACAGACTCACTAGGTGCTGGCTTAACTAAGCAAATCGCTGTAACAAATGAACCAGGCGATTTAGGTGACCAATACAATGCATTCTTAGATTGTGAAGAAGTATCGGCTGACCAAGTTGGTAACGGTGATGTAATTATCAAGCAAGACGGTAAATTAGTTCGTCCTAAGCGTTTACCAAGCAACTTATTCCAATTTAAAGAAGGTACTGGTGAAGCTCGTTGTATCTTAGACAGCATTACATCGCTACAAAACGGTGCTGATTTAATTTGGATTGAAACAGAGAAACCACACGTTCGTCAAATCGGCGGCATGATGGATGAAATCAAGAAAGTCGTACCTAACGCTAAACTTGTTTACAACAACTCGCCTTCATTCAACTGGACATTAAACTTCCGTCAACAAGTATTTGATGCAATGGCTGAAGCAGGTCAAGACGTATCAGCTTACGATCGTGACAAATTAATGAGTGTTGACTACGACAATACTGAATTAGCAACACAAGCTGATGAGAAGATCCGTACTTTCCAAGCTGATGCAGCACGTGAAGCTGGTATTTTCCACCACCTAATCACGCTACCTACTTACCACACTGCGGCGTTATCAACTGATAACTTAGCAAAAGAGTACTTCGGTGACCAAGGTATGTTAGGTTATGTTGCTGGTGTTCAACGTAAAGAAATCCGTCAGGGTATCGCATGTGTTAAACATCAAAACATGGCTGGTTCAGACATGGGTGATGATCACAAAGAATACTTCGCTGGTGATGCTGCACTGAAAGCGGCTGGTGAAGACAACACAATGAACCAGTTCTCTTAATCTTAAGAGTCTAAGTTCTAATAAAAAGCCCAGATAATTATCTGGGCTTTTTTGTGCCAGTCAGTTAGTGAGTTAATAATATGGTGAACCAATTAATCATGAGGATTGTTACGTCGTGCTTGTTCAGCGCGGTCAATCAAGTGACTTAATCGATTCGCAACGATACCTAAGTAACCATAGGCACAAGTAATTAAGCTTAGTGTGATAATGATAACGGCTAGATACCCTTGCCAACTAGTACCTTGCTGATGGTAAGAGAGTAAGCCAAGGCCAGAACAGAAGCTTAATAAACCACAAAAAAATACCCGCACACTACGTTGCGGGTTATTTCCTTGGCGATAAAGCCAATATTTCACTTGCTGTAACACGATACTTAGTAGTAAGAGTGTTCGCCAGCTTGGTGCTCAGTCATATCTTTAACACCTGTTAGCTCGTTCGCAAAAATTTCTAGCATTTCTTTTTCAATGCCTTCTTTTAATGTTACATCAACCATTGAACAACCGTTACAGCCACCGCCAAATTGTAGGATCGCGGTACCATTATCAGTAATTTCCATTAGTGTTACTTGGCCGCCATGGCTCGCCAACTTAGGATTAATTTCTGATTGAATAAAATAATCAACACGATCTACTAGTGGAGCATCTTCAGCTACTTTTTTCATTTTCGCGTTTGGTGCTTTAAGCGTTAGCTGTGATCCCATCTTATCGGTGACATAATCGATTTCTGCTTCGTCTAGATAAGGCACAGACTGCGCGTCAACAACTGCAGAGAAACCATTGTACTCAAATGATTTATCAGTCTCTTCAAATGCTTCTGGTGGGCAATATGACACACCACATTCTGCATTAGGTGTCCCAGGGTTTACAACAAAAACACGAATTGCCGTATTCTCTGGTTGATTGCTTAACAGTTCACAAAAATGACTCTGAGCTTGTTCCGAAATTGAAATCATAAGGTGCCTCAAAATTGCTATTAAAAATAATTCTGTTGTTGGTGCTAATGATATGGCTTGCCAAACAACTTGAACGTATACCTCATTCTATTATTTTTGCTGTATGAGATTTACTAAATGTGATGCTAACTAAACTCTGCTAATGAATAAATCATACTTATTCAATTAATCCGACAAGTTTGGTCAGGTTTTACTATTCTACCGCTAAATTGCATGTCGCGATAGAGTTTAAGTAGCTAGATAATGAGTTTATTCAAGTTGGGTTCGAGCTATTGTCCAGAATTGAATATCGACATCTTTGGCGCGTATTATGGTAGATGCGAGTTCGTGTAAGGTGCTTCCTGTGGTGTAAACATCATCCACTAGTGCAATGGTATGTCCTGTGATTGGTTTGGTGATACTGAATGCCTTATTAAGGTTATGCTGTCGTTGTTTAAACGTTAATGACACTTGTGCTTTTGTGTATCGATTACGTTGGCAGCAATCTAAGATGGGGATATTTAGTTTCTGGCTTAAACACTCGGCGATTAGATTTGCCTGATTAAACCCTCGTTGGTAGTGCTTTTTCCAATGTAATGGTACAGCAATCAAAAAGTCTGGCTTGTTAATGGTTTGTGCAGCCAACAGCTGAGTGATACGGCGGGCAAGTAGGTCTGCAACTTCGTGTGCGATTAATTGGTTATTGCGATATTTGAGTGCTGAAATTAATTCTTTAACAGGAGTTTGATAGGCTCCCGCCGTAACTAAGTGATATGCCGGTGGAGATTGTTGGCAGTTACCACATAGTTTATTATTACTCGTTAATGGTATCGCACAACCTAAGCATAAGTAATCCACATAGGGTAAGTCGGTTCTGCAGGTATTACATAAGTATTGTTGATAATGTTCAGTTGGATTGAGGCAAAGTAAACAGGCGTGAGGTAGTGCGTTACGCAGATAATTTACCCCTGCGTAAAACTTATTAAATGTTACACTGTTTCTGAATATTTTCATCCCACCAGTGTAGTCGAGGAAATTGTGACTGATCAGTTAAATGTTGAAGTGAGTGGTCAAGGGCCTGCGTTAGTTTTAATTCATGGCTGGGGCTTAAATGGGGCGGTATGGCATCATATTGTTGACACTTTGGCGTTGCATTTTGAAGTGCATGTTGTTGATCTTCCCGGTTTTGGTCATAGTAACCAAGTGCCTGTAAAGACTCAATTAAGTTGTTGGGTGGATATGATAGCAAAGCAAATTGATAAACCGGCGATATGGTTGGGGTGGTCCTTAGGTGGCCTAGTCGCAACGCAAGCGGCGACTCGCTACCCACAGCTAGTGAGCAAGTTAGTGACGGTAGCGAGCTCACCTAAGTTTGTAGCAGATGCCGATTGGCATGGGATTAAGCCTGATGTTCTTAACATGTTTCAATCTCAACTAAAAACGGACTTTGCGGTTACATTGGAGCGATTTTTAGCTATACAGGCCATGGGAAGCGAGTCTGCTAAGCAAGATATCAAGAACTTAAAAAGTATTCTTCAGCAACGTCCATTGCCCAATGAATCAGCGCTAAAAATTGGATTGGATTTATTAGATTCTGTTGATTTAAGAGAGCAATTAACCGACATTAAGCAGCCATTCTTAAGGATGTATGGCCGTTTAGATTCATTAGTTAGCCATCGAGCGATTAAAGCGATCGATCAGTTAGCACCACAGAGTGAGAAAGTCGTTTTTCAAAAAGCATCTCATGCGCCGTTTATTTCGCATCATCAAGACTTTATTGAAGAGTTACTCACATTTACCTTAAATAAAGTCGTTGACTCTTGATCTTAGAAAGATAAAAAGCTTCCTTTTTTATAAATAATGGTCAATAATTAATCATAACTATATCGTGGGATGAGGAGCGAATTATGGTAATCCAATCGGCCTTTGATTCTGGTGTTGCAGGTTTTCAAGCTGCCACTGAGCGTGCTTCTGAAAGTGCAGCTAATATAGCCTCTCAACAGACTGACAATATACAAGCGCGCAGTAGCAGTACTAATGTTGAAACTGAACAGGCAGTTCAAGAAACAAAACCTCTCACTGAAGAGTTGGTTAGTCTTAAAGTGGCTGAGCGAGAAGCACAAGTTGCAGCAAAAGTGATTACTACTGCCGATGAAGTGGTTGGTAGTCTTATTGATACTCGTGCTTAGGCATCGACCAATTACTCAGTGCTAGATGAATATTACGACGAACTACCCAAATGTGAGTTTGGTCACCACTAACCCCGCTACAGATAGTGTAGTGCGTGAGAGTGCTGTTCGTCCGATTGTTCCTGCCACAGAAGCATTAACCCAAGGTAATGCTGAGCCCCCAGTGGCTGGTGAGCGTGATAAAGCTCAGCCTGCGCCTATTTCTCCTTCGTTAAATCCTACATACGATCTTACAAATCCAAGCCTTCCCGAAAAAACGGATTCGACAAATCAAGAACGAGATGCTTCCGAGCAAGACCCAAATGGTCAAGAGCAATCTGCACAAGGGGAAGAGCAGCAAGGGGAGCAGCGAGGTCGCGAGGAACAAGAAGAGGGTAAACGAAACTCAGCTCAACCTAATGAGCGTTATACGGAAGAAGAACAGCAGCAAATTGAGCAATTAAAGCGACGTGACTCCGAGGTCGTTGCTCATGAACAAGCTCACGCAGCTGTCGGTGGTAAATATGCTGGCTCTCCAAGTTACTCGTTTCAAACGGGGCCAGATGGCAATAAGTATGCCGTCGGTGGTGAAGTCTCTATTGATACTTCGAAGATTCCCAATGATCCACAAGCAACGCTCTTAAAGGCACAGCAAATTAGACGAGCAGCCTTAGCTCCTGCCAGCCCTTCAGGGCAAGATCGACGTGTTGCAGCGCAAGCTACCCAGATGGCTAGTGAAGCGAGACAAGATATTCTTGCTGACCAACGACAAGCCAGTGAAGAGCGCCCTAGTTACCGTATTAATAACGAAGTCGAGTCAGACAGTTTTAACCGTCGTATTAGTCAAGCACAAGATCCTGCTTTTCAGCAAACGATCAAGAACCGCACTCAACATATTAATGCCTATTATAATCAAGCAAGCCAAGCACTTGAGCCTGCTCAATTACAACAACAAGTCTAACTGTATTATCCTTTTGATTTTTGTCCCGCTTGCTTAAATGCCTGCTGCATGGTGTTATGTTGAGGTGCCAATTTCACTGGGTGAGCAGCTGGTTTGTTGTGGCGCTGTGTGGGTTTATCCGTTTCTCTTGATGTTGGTTGGGCCTTTTTCTGTTGTGCATTAGCTGGGGTATCAGATTTCATCGATAAGGCGATACGTTTTCGAGCGACGTCTATTTCTGTAACCGTAACTTTAACAATTTGCCCAGCTTTTACGATATCACGAGGATCACTGACAAAATGGTCGGCGAGTGCTGAGATATGCACCAAGCCGTCTTGATGTACGCCAATATCCACAAAAGCACCGAAGTGAGTGACATTACTTACCACCCCTTCTAAGCGCATACCTTCATGTAAATCGTTAATTGTCTCAACACCTTCTTTAAAGGATGCTGATGTAAACTCAGGTCGTGGATCTCGACCAGGCTTTTCAAGCTCTTTGAGTACATCTTTAATAGTCGGTAAACCAAAGTTCGGATTTATAAACTGGTGTGGGTCGAGTGTATGTAGAGCAGTTGTATTGCTAATTAGTTGATGGGTCGTTAGTTGACAATGATTGGCAATTTCGTTGACTAACGAGTAACTTTCCGGGTGAACGGCTGAACCATCTAATGGTTGCTTGCCATCGGTGATCCTAAGAAAGCCAGCCGCTTGTTGGTATGCTTTAGGGCCTAGACGTGAGACTTTTAATAACTGACTGCGCTGTTCGAAGCGTCCGTGTTCATCGCGGTAAGCAACAATGTTTTTTGCTAATGTTTGGTTTAATCCACTGATACGTGAAAGAAGAGCAGGTGATGCCATATTAAGGTCAACTCCGACGGCATTGACACAATCTTCGATAACCTCATCAAGACGCTGTTCTAATTGAGTCTGGCTGACATCGTGCTGATACTGACCTACACCAATTGCTTTTGGATCGATCTTGACCAGCTCTGCAAGTGGATCTTGTAAACGCCTCGCAATAGATATCGCTCCACGTAATGAAACATCTAACTCTGGGAACTCCGCAGCAGCTAATTCGGAGGCGGAATATACCGATGCACCGGCTTCACTGACAATTATACTGGTGATGTTAAGTTGATGGAGCTTGTTGCAGTCTTGTACTAACTTGTTTGTTTCTCGAGAGCCAGTGCCATTACCAATGCTAACCAAAGTGACTCGATAGCGCTTGATTAACTTAGCGAGCTGTTCAATAGACTCTTGCCATTGATTACGCGGAGCGTGAGGGTAAATGGTGTCAGTGGCTAGAACTTTATTATTGCTATCAATAATTGCCAGCTTTACACCCGTACGAATACCAGGGTCTAACCCTAATGTGATTTGGTTGCCCGCAGGGGCAGCCATTAATAGATCATGTAAATTGGCAGCAAAGACATCCATTGCACTTTGTTGTGCATGAGCTTTTACCTTGTTAATTAGCTCCGTTTCTAGGCTCGGGTAAAGCTTGTTTTTCCAAGCCTTGGTGGCTGTGTCTGCTAACCATTGTCCTGAAGTCGATTGAGTATTTATTCTATGGTGGGCTAAAAGTATTGCTAATCCAGTGTTAGTCTCACTATACGGATCTGGATTTATGGTTAGTTGTAAAACTCCTTCATTGTAACCACGTAAAATAGCAAGAATACGGTGCGGGGGAACTTTATTTAGCTGTTCACTATAGTCAAAATAATCACTGAATTTATTGCATAACTGTTCGGCGATTGGCGGGTTTTTTTTACGCGCTTTTTTAGTCTGTAGATAGCCCCGCCCCCATAGTAGCTCTCTTGCTTGTTTTACGATGCTCGTGTTATCAGACATTTGATCAATTAAAATTGCCTGCACGCCATCAAGTACAAGTTGTGAGTCATTGAACTTGTTATCTGCTCGTACATAACTTTGAGCTAAATGAGTCGGTGATTGGCGAGGTTGTGTCAATAAATGTTTAGCCAGAGGTAATAATCCTGCATCAATAGCCTGCTGGCTCTTGGTATTACGTTTACTCTTAAAAGGTTTATAAATATCTTCTAATAATGTTTTGCTTTGCGCTTGCGATATTTGTTGTTTTAGTTTGGGCGTCAGCTGCTCTTGCTCTATGAGGGAGTTGATAATTGTTTGTTTGCGTTGTTCTAATTCACGCAAATACTTTAAGCGCTTATCCAGTGTTCGTAACTGACCATCGTCGAGGCCATTTGTTGCTTCTTTACGGTAGCGTGCGATAAAAGGAACGGTTGCCCCTTCATCAAATAATTGAATCGCTGATTGAATACTATTAATAGAGGTATTGAGTTCAGAAGCTAGCGTTTTAAGTAGAGCAGACATAGGCACTTTTATTAATTGGAAGTATCGTTACATTTGATAACAGTTTATGACGATTGACAACATTAATTTATTTTTCACCACTCTAGAATCAAGCTCATAGATTGAACAGAGAAAAGGTTGAATGATGAATAAATTGAAGTTATTAGCAGTATTAACAATGCCATTAGCGATTAGCACTTACGCCAATGAAACGAACATTAACCAAAAAGAAGTTGAACGTATCGATGTTACTGGCTCGCGTATCAGCCGTGCTGATATGGAAACGGCTTCGCCTGTGAGCATTATCGATGCTAATGCAATTAAAGCTGGTGGTTTTACATCAGTTGATCAAATTCTAGGTCAAACATCAGCAGCAGCTGGCATGTCACTAGGGGCAACGACTAATAATGGCTCTGGTGGATCTGCAACGGTTAACTTACGTGGAATGGGATCGCAACGTACATTAGTGTTGCTAGATGGCAAACGTATGGTTAACTCAGGTACGGGCGCTGACTCAACTGTAGACTTAAATACAATCCCTGTTGCAATGATTGCAAGAATTGAGATTTTAAAAGATGGTGCCTCTGCTGTATATGGCTCGGATGCAATCGCTGGTGTAGTCAATATTATCACTAAGAAAGACTTTGACGGAGTTGAAGTAGATATTAGTGGCAACCAATCGAGTAAAGGTGATGGTCAATCTGCTGACATGAGCATATTAGTCGGGAGAAACTTTGAAAAGGGTAACGCCACCTTTGGTCTATCCTATACCGATCGTGGCGAAGTAATGCAGGGCGATCGTGACTATATCCCAGCGGGAGAGTCTTCGTTTATTCCTGAGGGCACTTTAGGTGGACGTGTTCCGGATGGAAATGGGGGCTTTAAAGAGCGTGATACCAGTTATGATTATGCCGCTGAGTCGTATGCACAAACACCATCAGAACGTTTAAGTATATTTGCCAAAGGTAGCTATGAATTTGAACAGTTCGAATTAAATACCGATGTGTTGTTTACTAATCGTAAGAGCAATCAGCAAATGGCCCCACAACCGGCCAGCGTAGACTTAGACACGGACAAATTAAATATCCCTGGTGGCACACCAGATGTTGGAATTCCAGGCTTAGATTTAGACTCGATAGAATATAAACGTCGAATGACAGATGCAGGTAACCGTATCTATGAACAAGATACTGATACCTTACGTGCCTCTATTTCAGCTATCGGTGAGTTTGATATTTTAAATGGCGTGAACTGGGAGTTATCTTATGTTCACGGATCTAATGAAGCATCTGATGTTACTTACAATAGTATTAACGCAACAAAAATGGAGCAATCTATTTATGATCACCAAGACCAGTGGTTTTCAGGTAACCCGTTAAGCCAAGATATTGTCGATGACATCTCGTATACCGATGTAGCGAGTGGCGGTAATAAACAAGATTTAGCCTCGTTCTTGGTGTCGGGTGATGCTTGGGAGATGCCAAATGGTGATGTGGCCGCATTTGCAGCCGGTGTTGAGTATCGTCGAGATGAAGGGTGGTATACGCCTGATCAAGTCGTGCAAGATGGTGATAGCACAGCGGCGCAGCAAGATGCGACAAAGGGATCGTATAAAACAGGCTCGGCTTATGTTGAGTTAAGTGTACCAGTCACGGATAAACTAACTTCTGAGTTTGCGGTTCGTTATGATAAGTACTCAACTTTTGGTTCTGCTACAACGTGGAAAGTTGGTAATACTTATACGGCGACCGATGAATTAAAACTTCGTGGTGTATTAGCGACAGGTTACCGTGCACCAAGTGTTGCTGAGCTATTCGGTGGTGATTCTGGCTCATTTGATTACCTAACTGACCCGTGGGGCAATGAGGAAGACTCGCAAATTAAAGTGATCTATACCTCGGATCCTAATTTACAGCCAGAACAGAGTAAGTCGTTAACCTTAGGAGCTGTTTATGAGCCGGCGAGCTTGGATGGTTTTAGTACGACGGTTGATTATTGGCAGTTTAAAATTACCGATGCTATCTCACGAGTCAACGTACAGACGTCACTTAATGATTGTTATGCCGGTGACACGGATGCGTGTGAGATTATTAATGTTACTCCTGAAGGTAACTTAGATGAGATGCAAGCCACACTAACGAATGTTGGTTATCAAGAGACGTCTGGCGTTGATTGGAATATGCAGTATGGTTTTACCTCTGGCGCAATTGATTGGAAGTTGAACTTAGATACCACCTTCTTATTAAACTTTGAAGAGGACGGTGTTGATTATACTGGTACCATTGATGGTAATAACGGTGCATATTCTGAGTTGAAATCAAACTTAACAGTTGGCGCACAACTTGATGCTTTATCACTGAACTATAGCGCTCGGTTCTTAAGTGGTATGGATGGTGATTACTACGGCACACCATTTGATACGGCTTCAGTGGTTTATCACAATGTGTCAGGGGCTTATCAATTCAATGATGCAGTGACATTTAGTGCTGGTATTAATAATTTATTTGATAAGGAGCCGGAAGAAGTGCCAAATGGTAACGATGCTGGAACCGTGCCCGCGGTCTATGATGTAGTAGGCCGAACAATCTTTGCTGGGGTCAATGTACGCTTTTAATTAACGATTGCTAGCATAACTTATCAAGGTCACTACATGTAGTGACCTTTTGCATTTCTATGAGTTAATTGATATTTTTTAGCAACGATAATTTTAAACGAATAAACACTTATGCTAAATAAATTAGATGGCGGCAGCTTTAAGGTGGGTGACGGGCGACTCAGTGGCTATATGGCTGTTGCTCTTGCTGTGTTGTCTTTTTTCGGTGTCATTGCTTTTCACTTCCCTGAATATTTAACAACTCCGCAATTGAGACAGTCTTATGATGTTAATGTCATCAGGCATGTGATGTTTGTTGCATTGGTTATTTCAGGTAGCTTAGGGCTGTGGAATATTATTCGTAATGTGAATAAGCGTGCGGCAGTTATTGCATGGTGTTTTATTTCAGTGACAATTGCATTAGGCGGGCATCGAGTCGAGGTTGGTGACTTTCCAGATAATACACCGTACTTGGGTCTTGACTGGTTTATCCTTGACTTACTTGGTTCGACTTTAATATTTGTGCTGATAGAAAAGCTATTTCCATTTAGAAAGCAACCCGTACTTCGTCCTGAATGGCAAACGGACTTACAGCACTTCTTGATTAATCATCTAATTATAGGTTTTGCTTTGATAGCAGGGAATCAATTCGTTAATGTATTCTTTGGTTGGGCTGTTAGTGATGCTATCCAATCATCGGTACAACAGTTACCATGGCTTGGGCAGTTATTCTTGGTGTTACTCATGGCCGATTTGGTTCAATACACACTGCATCGCGCGTATCATGAAGTCCCATTTCTATGGCGCTTCCACTCAGTACATCACAGTGTTGAGAGCATGGATTGGCTAGCGGGGTCTAGACAGCATATCGCAGAACTTATTGTGACACGCTGTTTTGTGCTTACCCCAATCTTTGTCTTTGGTTTTGAAAAGTCGGTGATTGATGCCTATATCATTATAGTTGGCTTCCAAGCGGTCTTTAACCACGCTAATGTTAATATAAATATAGGTTGGCTACGTTATATACTCGTGACACCACAATTTCATCATTGGCACCATGCTTCTGATAAGGCGGCGATTGATCGTAACTATGCGGCTCACTTTTCATTTATTGACTATATATTGAAAACTGCGGTGACAGGCGAAAGTAAATGGCCTAAAGCTTACGGAATTGTTGGCGGTGGCATGCCTCAAGGGTGGTTGAAGCAGCAGTTTTATCCATGGCTTAAACGCAGAAAGTTAGTAAAGTAGTAAGGCATTAATGTGTGAATTTTCTACTTGCACTCAATATGAATTTGAGTATAATGCCGCCATCTTTCGCCTAATCGCGAAATGAGTGCTCGAAGAACTATTATCTGAGCACAACAATATAAAAGACTTGCGTTTGCTAAAAAATGAGCATATAATTCGCGTCCACTGAGTTAGTGTCTAACATCAATTCAGTGTCCAGTAAGTAAACTTACTGGTTATACAGCGGCCCCGATTGGGGGTCGAACTTAACTAAATTAGCTCTCCACTTTTCTTTAGAGATTGTGTGAGGGGCTTTTTTGTCGTGTAAATTTAGATTGGAGCTCTGGTCTTATGCAGAACCAAAGAATCCGTATCCGCCTTAAGGCATTCGATCACAAGTTGATTGATCAGTCTACTGGTGAGATCGTGGAAACGGCCAAGCGCACTGGTGCGCAGGTACGTGGTCCGATCCCTTTACCAACACGTAAAGAGCGTTTCACTGTATTGACTTCACCGCACGTAAATAAAGATGCGCGTGATCAATACGAGATTCGTACTCATAAGCGCCTAATCGATATCGTTGAGCCAACAGAAAAAACTGTTGATGCTTTAATGCGTTTAGATTTGGCTGCTGGTGTTGATGTTCAAATCAGCTTAGGTTAATCCTAAGACGGTAAGAGGTTATAACAATGGCTATTGGTCTAGTCGGTCGTAAAGTTGGAATGACACGTATCTTCACAGAAGATGGTGTATCAATTCCAGTGACTGTTGTTGAAGTAGAGCCGAACCGTGTTACTCAAGTTAAAACTCTTGAGACAGACGGTTACCGCGCACTTCAAGTAACCACAGGCGCTAAAAAAGCGAGTCGCGTAAACAAACCAGAAGCAGGTCACTTTGCTAAAGCTGGTGTTGACGCTGGTCGCGGTCTGTGGGAATTCCGCCTTAATGAAGGCGAAGGTAATGATATCGAAG
The DNA here is from genome assembly GCA_002835545.1 of Alteromonadales bacterium alter-6D02. Classification (GTDB taxonomy): domain Bacteria; phylum Pseudomonadota; class Gammaproteobacteria; order Enterobacterales; family Psychrobiaceae; genus Psychrobium. The sequence goes on along the minus strand of PIZK01000004.1, from coordinate 33,813 downwards.
TTGGCGCTGAGCTAAAAGTAGATGTTTTTGCTGAGAACACTAAAGTAGACGTTACTGGTACATCTAAAGGTAAAGGTTTTGCTGGCGTTATTAAACGTTACAACTTTGCAATGCAAGATGCTACTCACGGTAACTCTATTTCTCACCGTGCCCCTGGTTCAATCGGTATGTGTCAAACTCCTGGACGTGTGTTCAAGGGTAAGAAAATGGCCGGTCACATGGGTGCAGAAAGAGTTACAGTTCAGCGTTTAGATGTTGTTCGCGTAGATGCGGAAAACAATTTAATCCTGATAAAGGGTGCGATCCCAGGTGCTACAAACGGCACTGTTATCGTTAACCCTACTGTTAAAGCATAGTTAGGAGATAGTAATGGAATTGGTATTGAAAGACGCGGGTAACGCTCTTGAAGTTTCTGATGCTACCTTTGGCCGTGACTTTAATGAAGCTCTGGTTCATCAGGTAGTTGTAGCCTACGCTGCTGGCGCCCGTCAAGGTAGCCGCAAGCAAAAAACACGCTCAGAAGTGAGTGGTGGTGGTCGCAAACCTTGGAAACAAAAAGGTACTGGCCGTGCACGTGCTGGTACAATCCGTAGCCCAATCTGGCGCTCTGGTGGTGTTACTTTTGCTGCTCGTCCACAGGACCACAGCCAAAAAGTAAACCGCAAGATGTACCGCGCTGCGCTACAGTCAATCTTCTCTGAGTTAGTTCGTCAAGAACGCTTAGTAGTGGTTGAAAACTTTGCAGTTGAAACGCCAAAGACTAAAGAATTAGTTGCAAAACTAAAAGAATTAGAACTTAAAGACGTTTTAATCGTTACTGAAGAAGTAGAAGAGAACTTGTTCTTAGCTGCTCGCAACTTATACAAAGTTGATGTTCGTGACGTTGCAGGTCTTGACCCAGTATCACTGGTTGGTTTCGACAAAGTTGTAATCACTGCTGCTGCAGTGAAGCAAATTGAGGAGATGCTAGCATGATCACTGAAGAACGTTTATTAAAAGTTTTAGTAGGTCCACATATTTCTGAAAAGAGTACGTTGACTGCTGAAACTAACAACACCATCGTTTTCAAAGTAGTTAATACTGCAACTAAAGCTGAAGTTAAAGCTGCTGTAGAAAAACTTTTTGAAGTTGAAGTTGACGTTGTTCGTACCTTAAATGTTAAAGGTAAGACAAAACGTACTGGTGCTCGCATGGGTCGTCGTAACGACTGGAAAAAAGCTTACGTAACGCTGAAAGACGGTAGTGATATCGATTTCGTTGGCGGCGCTGAGTAATAGAGGAGTATTCTGATGGCTATAGTTAAATGTAAGCCTACCTCTCCGGGTCGCCGCCATTTAGTTAAGGTAGTGAACTCTGAGCTGCATAAAGGTAAGCCTTATGCACCTCTTTTAGAGAGCAAAAGCAAATCTGGCGGTCGTAACAACAACGGTCGTATTACTGTTCGTCACGTTGGTGGTGGTCACAAGCACCATTATCGTCTGATTGACTTTAAACGTAATAAAGATGGAATCCCTGCAACAGTAGAGCGTTTGGAATATGATCCAAACCGTAGTGCAAACATTGCACTAGTACTGTACAAGGATGGTGAGCGTCGTTACATTTTAGCACCTAAGGGTCTAAAAGCTGGTGATCAAATCGTTTCTGGAATGGAAGCGCCGATCAAAGCAGGTAACACTATGCCTATGCGTAGCATGCCACTTGGTTCTGTTATTCATAATGTTGAAATGAAGCCTGGCAAAGGTGCACAAATTGCACGTTCTGCTGGTACTTATGCTCAGTTAATCGCAAAAGATGGCGCTTATGTAACTCTACGTTTACGTAGTGGTGAAATGCGTAAAATCTTAGCAGATTGTCGTGCTACCTTCGGTGAAGTTGGTAACGCTGAACATATGCTTCGTCGCCTTGGTAAAGCTGGTGCAAACCGCTGGCGCGGTGTTCGTCCTACCGTTCGTGGTGTTGCGATGAACCCGGTTGATCACCCACATGGTGGTGGTGAAGGCCGTACATCTGGTGGTCGTCATCCTGTGACTCCATGGGGCGTACCTACTAAAGGTTACAAAACTCGTAAGAACAAGCGCACAGACAAGTACATTGTCCGTCGTGGTTCTAACAAGTAATTTAAAGAGGAATTACTATGCCACGTTCTCTCAAGAAGGGTCCTTTCATTGACCTACACTTGTTAAAGAAGGTAGAGACAGCAGTGGAAAGCGAGAGCAAAAAGCCTATTAAGACTTGGTCTCGTCGTTCAATGATCATTCCTGATATGATCGGATTGACCATCGCTGTCCATAATGGTCGTCAACACGTTCCAGTATTTGTTACCGAAGATATGATCGGTCACAAACTGGGTGAATTTGCACCAACTCGTACTTATCGCGGCCACGCTGCTGATAAGAAAGCGAAGAAATAAGGGAGTTAAAGATGGAAGTTCTTGCTAAACATCGTTATGCCCAGATTTCTCCGCAGAAAGTACGTCTGGTAGCAGATCAAATCCGCGGCTTATCAGTTGCAGATGCGATCGACGTTTTAACTTACAGCCCTAAAAAAGCGGCTGGTCTAGTTAAGAAAGTGCTTGAGTCAGCAATGGCTAATGCAGAGCACAATGAAGGTGCAGACATTGATGAGCTAGTAGTAGCTAAGGTTTTCGTAGACGAAGGCCCTACTATGAAACGCATCATGCCTCGTGCGAAGGGTCGTGCAGACCGTATTCTTAAGCGTAGCAGTCACATTTCTGTGATTGTTTCAGATAGCTAGGAGCAAGCAATGGGACAAAAAGTACATCCTAATGGTATCCGCCTAGGTATCTCGAAGCCTTGGAATTCTACTTGGTTCGCGGAATCAAAAGATTTTGCAGATAACCTACACGGTGACCACCAGGTTCGTAAGTTCTTAGTAAAAGAACTTGCTAAAGCCTCTGTATCTCGCATCGTTATCGAACGCCCAGCGAAAAGCATTCGTGTGACTATTCACACTGCTCGTCCTGGTGTTGTTATCGGTAAGAAAGGCGAAGATGTTGAAAAACTACGTAAGCACATCACTAAAATTACTGGTGTACCTGCGCAAATCAACATTGCAGAAATTCGTAAGCCTGACCTAGATGCTAAACTAGTAGCTGAAGGTATCGCTAGTCAACTTGAGCGTCGTGTTATGTTCCGTCGTGCTATGAAGCGCGCAGTACAAAACGCAATGCGTCAAGGCGCTAAAGGTATCAAAGTACAAGTTGGTGGTCGTCTAGGTGGTGCTGAAATCGCACGTTCAGAATGGTATCGTGAAGGTCGTGTACCTCTACATACTCTTCGTGCTGACATCGATTACGCAACGGCTGAAGGTCTAACACAATACGGTATCTTAGGTATCAAAGTGTGGATCTACAAAGGTGACGTTCTAGGTGGTTTACCACTTAAAACAGAAGAGCCTAAGAAGCCAGCTAAGCGTAAGCAACGCGGTAAATAGGAGACTGAATCATGTTACAACCAAAACGTATGAAGTTTCGTAAAATGCACAAAGGCCGTAACCGTGGCGTAGCTAAAGGATCTGAAGTTTCTTTCGGTGAATTTGGTCTTAAAGCGGTTGGTCGTGGGCGTCTTACTGCTCGTCAAATCGAAGCTGCACGTCGTGCTATGACTCGTCATGTTAAGCGTCAAGGTAAAATCTGGATTCGTGTTTTCCCAGATAAGCCAATTACCTCTAAGCCATTAGAAGTTCGTATGGGTAAAGGTAAAGGTAACGTTGAATACTGGATTTGTCAGATTCAACCAGGCCGCGTTTTATATGAAATGGAAGGTGTACCAGAAGAACTTGCTCGTGAAGCATTTGAACTGGCTGCAACTAAACTTCCTATGAAAACTACTTTTGTAACTCGGACGGTGATGTAATGAATACAGTCGAACTGAGAGAAAAGTCGGTTGAAGAGCTGAACACAGCGCTATTAGAATTATTACGTGAGCAATTTAACTTACGTATGCAAAATAGCACTGGTCAGCTTGCTCAAACTCACTTGTTAAAGAATGTGCGTCGCGATATCGCACGTGTTAAAACCATTCTAAACCAGAAGGCAGGTGCATAATGAGCGATAAGATCCGTACTCTTCAAGGTCGCGTAGTTAGCGACAAAATGGACAAATCAATTGTTGTCCTTATTGAACGTCGTGTAAAGCATCCTATGTATGGCAAGTTTTTAACTCGCTCTACAAAGATCCATGCTCATGACGAGACAAACCAGTGTAAAGAAGGTGACTTAGTAGCGATTCGCGAATGTCGTCCTCTATCTAAGACTAAGTCTTGGACTCTGGAATCAATCATCAAAACTGCTTAATTCAATTAAGTAAATCTGATGATTAAAAAGCGGCCTTCGGGTCGCTTTTTTTTTACCATCTGGAATATTGTGAACAAAATCACGTCAAAATATAAGCTCGTTTAATGATGTTTTTGTCTTATGTTGTTGATTTTGAATGCGATAGTTCCCTAAAAAGGTGACTTTCGATAATTGTATATTCAATGAACATTTAACTATCTATATAAAATTTGATTTGTTATACTATCGCGCCTCTTAATGGGAAGGGGTCCATATCAGTCGATGTGGATTTAGTTAAATATAGCGGAGCATATAATATGATCCAAATGCAATCTAAACTTGACGTAGCAGATAACTCTGGCGCACGTCGAGTACAGTGTATTAAGGTTCTTGGCGGTTCTCACCGTCGTTATGCGCGCGTTGGTGATATCATCAAAGTTTCTGTTAAAGAAGCTATTCCTCGCGGTAAAGTGAAGAAAGGTGATGTAATGAACGCCGTAGTTGTTCGTACGTCTAAAGCAATCCGTCGTGCAGACGGCAGCGCAATTCGTTTCGACAACAATGCAGCTGTAATGTTAAATGCTAACTTACAGCCTGTTGGTACTCGAATCTTTGGTCCAGTAACGCGTGAACTACGTACAGAAAAGTTCATGAAAATCGTTTCTCTGGCTCCAGAAGTACTGTAAGGAATTAATCATGGCAGCGAAAATTCGTCAAAATGATGAAATCATTGTTATTGCTGGTAAAGATAAAGGCAAAACGGGTAAAGTTACTCGCATTTTAGCCGACGGCAAAGCAATTGTAGAAGGTGTAAACCTTGTCAAGAAACACCAAAAGCCAAACCCACAATTGGGCGTAGCTGGCGGTATTATTGAGAAAGAAGCACCAATCCAAGTATCTAACATTGCACTTGTAGACGCCACTGGCAAAGCAAGTCGTGTTGGTTTCCGACTAGAAGACGGCAAAAAAGTCCGTTTCTTCAAGTCTAATAATGAACTAGTTTAATTCGGAGATAACGATGGCGAAACTGCATGGTTATTATAACGAGACTGTTGTAAACCAACTTAAAGAAGAGTTCGGCTTTACCAGTGTCATGCAAGTCCCTCGGATTGAAAAAATCACCCTAAATATGGGTGTTGGTGAAGCACTATCTGATAAGAAAGTTTTAGAGCACGCAGTTAAAGATATGACTGCTATCTCTGGTCAAAAGCCAGTGATCACTAAAGCTCGTAAATCAGTAGCTGGCTTCAAAATCCGTGAAGGCTACCCTATTGGTTGTAAAGTAACTCTACGTGGCGAACGTATGTGGGAATTCTTAGAGCGTTTAATCTCTATTTCAATTCCTCGTATCCGTGATTTCCGTGGTTTAAGCGATAAGTCTTTTGACGGTCGTGGTAACTACAGCATGGGTGTACGTGAGCAGATCATCTTCCCAGAAATTGATTACGATAAAGTAGATAAAATCCGTGGTATGGATATTACCATTGGTACTACTGCATCTAACAATGCTGAAGGTCGTGCTCTGTTAGCCGCATTCAACTTCCCATTCCGCAAATAAGGTGTAGGGTTATGGCAAAGCAATCAATGAAGGCCCGCGAGGCCAAACGCGAAAAATTAGCTGCTAAGTTCGCTGAAAAGCGTGCAGCTCTAAAAGCGATTATCAGCAGCACTACTGCTTCTGAAGAAGAAAAGTGGGATGCAGTTTTAACACTGCAATCATTGCCACGTGATTCTAGTAAGTCACGTGCTCGCAACCGTTGTAACGTTACTGGCCGTCCACACGGTTACGTACGTAAGTTCGGCATGAGTCGTATCAAAGTTCGCGAAGCTGCGATGCGTGGTGAAATCCCTGGCTTAACAAAAGCCTCTTGGTAATCGGAGTAAGCTAATATGAGCATGCAAGATCCTATCTCGGATATGTTAACACGTATTCGTAATGGTCAGAAAGCAGTGAAAACTGTTGTATCAATGCCTTCTTCAAAACTTAAAGTAGCAATTGCTAAGTTACTTAAAGAGGAAGGTTATATCACTGACTACGCTGTTTCTGGTGACGTAAAATCAGAATTAGAAGTTACTTTAAAGTACTTCGAAGGCAAAAAAGTTATTGAAACTATCCAACGTGTAAGCCGTCCAGGTTTACGCATTTATAAAGGCAAAGACGAGCTACCTAAAGTTATGGGTGGCATGGGCGTTGCTGTAGTTTCTACTTCTAAAGGTTTGATGACCGACCGTGCTGCACGTGCTGCAGGCATGGGTGGCGAGATCATCTGCTACGTAGCTTAATAAGGAGTTAATAATGTCACGTGTCGCAAAAGCACCCGTTGCAATTCCTGCTGGCGTAGAGATTTCTCTAAACGGTCAGGAAATTACTGTTAAAGGCAGTAAAGGTTCACTAACTCGCGTTATTAATAGCGAAGTAGCCTTAGCCGTTGAAGACAATGCTGTTACATTTGGACCTGCTGAAGGTTCAGTGAACGGTTGGGCACAAGCTGGTACAGCTCGCGCTTTAGTTAACAACATGGTTATAGGTACAAGCAACGGTTTCGAAAAGAAACTTGAGCTAGTTGGTGTTGGTTACCGTGCTAAAGTTTCTGGTAACGCAATCGATCTTTCACTTGGTTTTTCTCACCCTGTAGTACACCAACTTCCAGAAGGTGTATCTGCTGAGACTCCAAGTCAAACTGAAATCATTCTTAAGGGCGTAGACAACCAGGTTGTAAACCAGGTTGCTGCTGAAATCCGCGGATACCGTCCACCAGAGCCTTACAAAGGTAAAGGTGTTCGTTACGCTGATGAGCATGTTCGCCGTAAAGAAGCTAAGAAGAAGTAGGTAATTACGATGGATAAGAAAGCAACTCGTTTGCGCCGTGCTACTCGCACTCGCGCAAAAATGGCTGAGTTAGGCGCTACGCGTCTTGTTGTACACCGTACATCTAGCCATATCTACGCTCAAGTAATCGCTGCTGGTACTGGCGAAGTAGTAGCAAGTGCCTCTACTGTAGAAAAAGCGATCCGTTCTGAACTTAAGAACACTGGTAACGTTGAAGCGGCGACTATCGTCGGTAAAACTGTTGCAGAACGTGCTTCTGAAAAGGGTGTAACAGCTGTTGCATTCGATCGTTCAGGTTTCAAATACCACGGCCGCGTTGAAGCATTAGCTAATGCTGCACGTGAAGCTGGTCTGAAATTCTAGGAGTAGGGCATGGCAAAGTTTGAAGAACAACAACAAAGCGATATGGCTGAAAAGCTAATCGCAGTAAACCGTGTATCTAAAGTAGTTAAAGGTGGTCGTATCTTTAGCTTCACAGCACTAACAGTAGTTGGTGACGGTGCAGGTAAAATTGGTTTTGGTTACGGTAAAGCACGTGAAGTTCCAGCTGCTATTCAAAAAGCAATGGAAAAAGCGCGTCGTAACTTAGTAACTGTTAACCTACGTGGTACTACATTGCAACACGCAATCAAAGGTAAGCACTCTGGTTCACAAGTTTACATGCAACCAGCATCAGACGGTACTGGTATCATCGCCGGTGGTGCAATGCGTGCAGTACTTGAAGTTGCAGGTGTACAAAACGTACTATCTAAAGCTTACGGTTCTACTAACCCGATCAACATCGTTCGTGCAACGTTCAACGCTTTAGAAGGTATGAATACTCCTTCTGCTATTGCTGCGAAACGTGGTCTGAGCGTTAAAGAGATCCTGGAGTAAGAAATGGCTAAGAAAACAGTTAAAGTAACTCAGGTAAAAAGCTCAATCGGCCGTTTACCTAAGCACAAAGCTTGTTTAGCAGGTCTTGGCTTACGTCGCATTAACCACACTGTTGAACTAGAAGATACTCCTTCTGTTCGCGGTATGATTAATAAAGTTTACTACATGGTTAAGGTAGAGGATTAAGACATGCGTTTAAATACTCTTTCTCCAGCTGCAGGTTCTAAGAAAGTAGCTAAGCGTGTAGGCCGTGGTATCGGTTCTGGTCTTGGTAAGACTGGTGGTCGTGGTCACAAAGGTCTAAAATCACGTTCTGGCGGTAGTGTACGTCCAGGTTTTGAAGGTGGTCAAATGCCTTTGAAACAACGTTTACCAAAATTTGGTTTTACTTCACGTAAAGCCTTGGTAACAGCTGAAGTTCGTTTACACGAGATTGCTAAAGTGTCTGGTGACGTAGTTGAACTGGCTAGCTTAATGGAAGCTAATGTTATTACACGTAACATTAAGTTTGCTAAAGTAGTACTTTCGGGTACTATTGAGCGTCCAGTGACCGTTAAAGGTCTACGTGTAACTAAAGGCGCTCGCGCAGCTATTGAAGCTGCCGGTGGCAAAATCGAGGAATAGTAGCTGATGGCTAAGCCAGGAAAAGATTTACAAGGTGCGCAAGGTGGTCTTTCAGAATTGAAAGCACGCTTGTGGTTCGTTTTAGGCGCGATTATCGTGTTCAGAGCCGGCTCATTTGTGCCAATTCCTGGTGTTGACGCCGCTGTACTAGCCCAGCTGTTTGAACAGCAAAAAGGAACTATCCTGAGCATGTTTAACATGTTTTCAGGTGGTGCCCTTGAACGTGCCTCTATCTTTGCTTTAGGGATCATGCCATACATTTCTGCAAGTATTATCATGCAGCTAATGACCGTGGTACATCCGGCTATGGCAGAGCTTAAAAAAGAGGGTGAGGCTGGTCGCCGTAAGATCAGTCAATATACTCGCTGGGGCACATTAGTGTTGGCAACATTCCAAGCAATCGGAATTGCAACGGGGTTGCCAAACCTTATCAACGGACTTGTAGCTAATCCAGGCCCTGCTTTCTACTTTGTAGCAGTAGTGAGTTTGGTAACAGGTACAATGTTCTTGATGTGGTTAGGTGAACAAATTACAGAGCGTGGTATCGGTAACGGTATCTCAATCTTAATTTTTGCCGGTATTGTTGCCGGTCTACCGTCTGCACTAGGCGAAACAGTTGAGCAAGCGCGTCAAGGGGATTTAAATATACTACTGGCATTGTTATTGGCCGGAATTATGTTCGCCGTCACATATATTGTGGTGTTCGTCGAGCGCGGGCAGCGTCGCATTGTGGTAAACTATGCGAAACGTCAGCAAGGCCGTAAGGTTTTTGCAGCGCAAAGCACACACTTACCGTTAAAGGTAAACATGGCGGGTGTTATCCCACCAATATTTGCATCAAGCATCATCCTGTTCCCAGGTACATTGGGTCAATGGTTTGGTCAAACAGAAGGTTTGACTTGGCTAGCTGATATTTCTCTGGCAATTGCGCCGGGGCAACCACTGTATTCAATGCTTTATGCAGCTGCTATAATCTTCTTCTGTTTTTTCTACACGGCTCTTGTTTTCAATCCGCGTGAAACTGCAGATAACTTGAAGAAAAGTGGTGCATTTGTTCCAGGAATTCGCCCTGGTGAGCAAACATCAAAATACATTGATAAAGTAATGACACGTTTAACCTTCGCGGGTGCGTTGTATATTACCTTTATTTGTTTGGTACCAGAATTCATGACCATGTCTATGAATGTACAATTCTACTTCGGTGGCACATCGCTATTGATTATGGTTGTGGTAATCATGGATTTCATGGCTCAAGTTCAGACCCATCTGATGTCTCATCAGTATGATTCGGTCATGAAAAAAGCAAATCTTAAAGGTGTTGGCCGATAGGCTGACAACTTAAGAATATATATCGGAGTAATGATATGAAAGTTCGTGCATCGGTAAAGAAAATCTGCCGTAACTGTAAAGTTATCAAACGCCATGGCGTGGTTCGCGTAATTTGCGTAGAACCTAGACATAAACAACGTCAAGGCTAATATCGTCAGATATTGCACCAAGTTGCTTAATTAAACTTGGTGCAAATATTATTTGCAAACTGACATGAGGTCGAGTATCCTAACGGGCTTTTCGACCCCAGTCCATTAAACTTAGAGGAGTGCTACAGTGGCCCGTATCGCTGGCATTAACATTCCTGATCACAAACACACAGTAATCGCACTGACTGCCATTTATGGTATCGGTCTTACTCGTGCACAAGCTATTTGTGCAGAAACGGGTATTGCTGAAGATGTTAAGATCAAGGAATTAGACGAAACACAATTAGATGTTCTACGTAACGCCGTTGGCGAATTCACCGTTGAAGGTGATTTACGTCGTGAAGTTTCTATGAACATTAAACGACTAATGGATCTCGGTTGTAACCGCGGTCTGCGTCATCGTAAGAGCTTGCCTCTACGTGGACAGCGTACTAAGACTAACGCTCGTACTCGTAAAGGTCCTCGTAAACCAATTAAGAAGTAGGCGGGATAAATAATGGCTAAAACTCCATCACGTTCTCGTAAGCGCGTACGTAAGCAAGTCGCAGACGGCATGGCACACATCCATGCTTCTTTTAACAACACAATCATTACGTTGACTGATCGCCAAGGTAACGCTCTTTCATGGGCAACATCTGGTGGTTCTGGCTTCCGTGGTTCTCGTAAATCAACTCCGTTCGCTGCACAGGTTGCTGCTGAGCGTGCAGGTGAAGCTGCGAAAGAATACGGTTTAAAGAACATTGAAGTATTCGTAAAAGGTCCGGGACCAGGTCGTGAATCAGCAATCCGTGCATTAAATGCAGTGGGTTACAAGATCACTAACATCACTGATGTTACACCTATTCCGCACAATGGTTGTCGTCCACCTAAGAAACGTCGCGTTTAAGACGTCTTAGGCAAGTTGGAGAAGAAACATGGCAAGATATTTGGGTCCAAAACTCAAACTAAGCCGTAGAGAAGGTACTGACCTTTTCTTGAAGAGTGGCGTTCGTGCAATCGACTCTAAGTGTAACATCGAGCAAGTGCCTGGTGTTCACGGAGCGCGCAGAACCCGTCTATCAGAATACGGTATTCAATTACGTGAAAAGCAAAAAGTACGTCGTATGTACGGTGTATTAGAAAAGCAATTCCGTAACTACTATAAAGATGCAGCACGTCTAAAAGGTAACACAGGTGAAAACCTATTAGTTATCCTTGAAGGTCGTCTGGATAACGTTGTTTACCGCATGGGCTTCGGCTCTACACGTGCTGAGTCACGTCAACTAGTTAGCCACAAAGCTATTCTAGTAAACGGTAAAGTAGTAAACATTCCGTCGTATAACGTTAAGCCTAGCGACGTAATCAGCGTTCGCGAAAAATCTAAGAAGCAAGCACGTATTGCCGCTTCATTAGAATTGGCCGCACAACGCGAGCCAAGCGCTTGGGTTGAAGTTGACAGCACTAAAGTTGAAGGTACTTTTAAACGCCTTCCAGAACGTAGTGATTTGTCTGCGGAAATCAACGAACAGCTGATCGTCGAGCTTTACTCTAAGTAGAGCTAATAATAAGAGAGGACACAATGCAGGGTTCTGTTACAGAATTTCTAAAGCCACGGCTGGTCGATATCGAGCAAGTCAGTGCTACCCGTTCAAAGGTTATTTTAGAGCCTTTAGAGCGTGGATTTGGTCATACACTAGGCAATGCGCTACGTCGCATTTTACTATCTTCAATGCCTGGTTGTGCAGTGACCGAAGTTGAGATCGATGGTGTACTTCATGAGTACAGCTCTAAAGAGGGCGTTCAAGAAGACGTACTTGAGATTTTGCTAAACCTAAAGGGCTTATCTATTAAGCTTGAAGGTAAAACTGAAGCTATGTTGACACTCACCAAGAGTGGTGCAGGCCCTGTGACTGCAGGTGACATCACCCATGATGGTGATGTTGAAATAGTAAACCCTGAACACGTAATTTGTCATTTAACTAATGATGGCGAAGTTAACATGCGTATCAAGGTTGAAATGGGTCGTGGTTATGAAGCAGCTACAGCTCGTCAATCTGACGAAGATGAAGAACGTCCTATTGGTCGTTTGTTAGTTGACTCTTCTTACAGCCCTGTTGTTCGTATCGCTTACAACGTTGAATCAGCTCGTGTTGAACAACGTACTGACTTAGATAAGTTAGTAATTGATATGACAACTAACGGTACTCTTGATCCTGAAGAAGCGATTCGTCGTGCTTCAACGATCTTAGCTGAGCAATTAGATGCATTCGTAGATTTACGTGATGTAACTGAGCCAGAAGAGAAAGAAGAGAAACCAGAGTTCGATCCGATCCTGCTGCGTCCTGTAGACGATCTAGAACTCACAGTTCGTTCGGCTAACTGTCTGAAAGCCGAAGCTATTCACTATATTGGTGATTTAGTTCAGCGTACTGAGGTTGAGTTACTTAAAACTCCTAACCTTGGTAAGAAATCGCTTACTGAAATTAAAGATGTTCTTGCTTCACGCGGTCTATCTTTAGGTATGCGCCTTGAAAACTGGCCACCGGCTAGTATCGCTGACAGCCTATAGTTTTTATAGATTGTTATAGTCGAACAAGATTTAGTTAAAAGGATAAGGTCATGCGCCATCGTAAGAGTGGACGTCAACTGAACCGTAACAGCAGTCACCGTCAAGCTATGTTCCGTAACATGGCGGTATCTTTGTTAGAAAACGAAGTTATCAAGACAACTTTGCCAAAGGCAAAAGAACTGCGTCGCGTAGTTGAACCATTAATCACACTCGCTAAGAGTGACAGCGTTGCTAACCGTCGTTTAGCATTTGCCCGCACACGTGATAAAGCGGTTGTAGGCAAATTGTTCACCGACCTAGGTAAACGTTATGAAGATCGCCCAGGCGGTTATACTCGTATTCTTAAGTGCGGCTTCCGTGCTGGTGACAACGCTCCAATGGCATACATTGAGCTAGTTAACCGCCCAGTAGTTGAACAAGAAGTAGAGTCTTCAGAAGATTAATTTCTTCAGGTTTAGCTTTTAGCTAAGCCACTTAAAAAACCCAGCTTCGGCTGGGTTTTTTTATGTTTGATTTTTATGCTCACTTTTATTTCAGTTTTTATCCACTATCCACTATCCACTATCCACTATCCACTATCCACTATCCACTATCCACTATCTTTACTTTAGAGTTTGATATATAGTCGAAAATACTTTCAGGAAGTTATATTACAAGGATAAGAAATGAATAAAGTATTTGGTCTAGCTGGGTTGATTCTGTTTTCTTCTGCTAACGCAGGTTTTGCCACAGCAGGTGATGTTGAATCTAAAGCAGACATTGATGGTAAGCGGTATACAGACGTTGCTGCGATGTCATCGTCGGACTTTAATCGGCACCTTTCGTTTACGGTCGTTTATCAACCTTTCAATGGTCTTGATCAGCACACAAAAAAAGTAACAACCTCAAAACAGCTTGCCCCTTCAAGCCTTACAACATTATTGAGCATCGAGTCTTCTAATGAACCGGCGGCTAGTCTTGGTGATGTTAAAACCTATAAAACAGTGACTATAACGGATGGTCTTTCTTACGATCATTTTTGGCAATATACATTAATAGAGCAAAAAAATGCAAAGCGGTGGTTATTAACAGAACAGAGAAGTTCAGCACTGCTGAAATCTTAACTGACTTCAATTTGATCAGTCTTCGAGCTGTTTAATTACTTTTTTGAAAACGGAAGCAGAAAGTGAGTAACTTACTCGCTTTCTGCTTCAAAATAACGGTCTTAATCTTCTTTTAACCACTTAGCTACATCTTTAGCAAAATAAGTCAAAATACCGTCCGCTCCGGCACGTTTAAAGCACAACAATGATTCCATCACAACAGACTTCTCATCTAACCAGCCATTCTGTGCAGCAGCTTTATGCATCGCGTATTCACCACTGACCTGATATGCAAACGTAGGAACTGCTAATTCAGTTTTCACTCGACGTACAATGTCAAGATATGGCATGCCTGGTTTAACCATTACAGTGTCAGCGCCTTCAGCTATATCTAAAGCGACTTCATGTATTGCTTCATCGCTATTTGCCGGGTCCATTTGGTAGTTTTTCTTGTTACCGCCTTTAAGGTTGCCTGCAGAACCTACTGCGTCTCTAAAAGGACCGTAATAGGCACTAGCGTATTTTGCTGAATAGGCCATGATTTGGGTGTTAATGTATCCGGCTTCTTCTAACGCTTGTCGTATTGCGCCAATACGCCCATCCATCATATCTGATGGCGCGACCATATCCGCTCCTGCTTCAGCATGAGAGAGTGCTTGCTTGACTAGTAGTTCAGTGGTTACATCATTGAGCACATAGCCATCTTCATCGATTATTCCGTCTTGGCCATGAATAGTGAATGGGTCTAAGGCGACATCTGTAATAACCCCAAGTTCAGGGCATTTTGATTTGACGGCCCTAACTGCTTTTTGAGCCAGGCCTTCAGGGTTATAGGCTTCTTCAGCATCCAGCGATTTTAACGCCGCAGGGGTAACAGGAAACAAAGCAATAGCGGGGATCCCAAGTGATGTTAACTCTTCTGCCTCAGCTACTAATAAATCAATCGAGATGCGATATACACCAGGCATCGATTCTACTTCTTCACGGCGATTTTTACCTTCAACCACAAACATTGGATAAATTAAATCATTGACCGTCAGATTATTTTCTGACATTAAACGGCGACTAAAGTCATGTTTTCTTAAGCGGCGCATACGGCGGTTCGGGTAACTTCCAGTAACGAGGTTCACACTTTACTCCTTAGTTTTTTGATATTTAAGCGGCAACAACTTGATTTCTACCTGAATTTTTTGCCTGATAAAGCGCTTTATCTGCTGCTGAAAATAAAGCGGTTTCTGGCGTTTCAGCATCAACGATGATAGTTGATACTCCTATACTTACAGTCACGTTTAGTTGTGCAGATTCTGTTTTTATTTTAGTGCTTTCGATTTTCTGTCTAATTAGTTCAGCAACTTTTTCTGCCCCTTTGCTATCAGTATTTGATAACAATATCGCAAATTCTTCCCCACCATAACGACAAACATAATCATTAGGCCGACTTAATGCATTTCTTGCAATTTGACTAATGGCGACTAAAACATCATCACCGGCTAGATGTCCGTAAGTATCGTTAACATCTTTAAACTTATCAGCATCTAACAACAGCATCGAAAGTGGAGTGAGCTGACGGCGGCTGAGTCGATACTCAGCACTTAGCCGTTGGTCAAAAAACTTTCTATTTTTTGCTCCAGTGAGGGCGTCATTAGTGGCTTGCTCTTCGAGTTGGCGATTTTTTTCCTGAAGCTCTAAGAGAGTCATATTAAGTTCGAAGTTACGTTCATCAACAGTGGCTTCTAATGTGTCTTGCTCTTCTTGATGAGCAGTAAGTTGTTCTAAATAGTCTTTTGCAAGCCTTTGGTGTGTGATGATCTGCTGTTGTTGTTTCTTGATACGCTTATATTGTTTGTTATTAAACTCTTCTGCTAGCTGGACTGCAAGGACTAATACGTGTGCAAAAACGCCGATTTGGAAAAGATTGTTAACTATCGGATTAAACGTAATCAAGCCGATTACCTGCATTAACTTTAAGCTAAAAGCTGCAATCAAGAGGATGAAGGAGGCCAAAAAAAGCTTGGAAGGTTGTTCGCCTTTTCGTAGGCTTATAATCTGCATTGACGTGATTGCGGCTACAGATAAGTAAAAAAGTGTTACGCCGAGGTAAAAGTCTAGCTGCTCTGGTAGCACTAAGGTCAATAAGCTTATTAATACGGTAGCTGAACCAAACCAAGTGAACATTCGATAAACTTTCACCTGTAATAGGCTTTTTAGCTTTAGAATTGACAGAGAGATTGTAATAAGGAAATAGCATGCGGCGCCGATTAACAATGGCGTGGAAATATTATGCATCCATGCAAAGTCTGGCCATAAGTAAAAGCTTGAATACCCCTCGATCGCTAATAGCAAAAAGAGTAAGGTTACGATATAGGCACCGAAATTAGCATAAATTCTTTTTAAGTTTACTGAATACACATATACGCAGCACATTAATATCGTTAGCAGTCCACCTATTAACATGCCTGTTGTAATACTAGATGCTTCACTTTCGGCACTGGCATCGGTAAAGGTAATAAACCTAAATGGTAAGGAGTATGCCGCAATATCTTTCGAGTTTAGATAAACCGTTAGCATCTTTCCATTAGGTTTTGGTAAAGGGAATAGTAAAGTTCGTGTTAGTAACGGGCGAAATGAAACAGGGTGATCAGTACCAGCGATGAAACTGCTATGTTGCTGCTCATCTATCAAGTGAACTTCAATGCTACTGATTAATGGGTTGCTTATTTCTAATAAGAGGGGCTCTGAACCGTGTTGGAAATGTTCAGATTTCAACGTAAACCTAATCCATTGATTAGCTGCTCTTAGTGTCTTGTCTCGTGCTGCATGATGCCATTGATCATTATGTAGTTTGCTAACTTGAGAAAACGAAAGCTGATTATGGTCGCTATTAAGGCGCTCTATGACTAATTCATCAACATTGATGGCGGAGTTTTTTTCTACGGCGATAACGCATGAAGAAAATGACACTAAGCAGGTGAAGGTTGTAACGATTAATAATATTAAATGCAGTGTTAATCGAGACATCTAGTTAACCTTTGTTTTATTTAATGTCAAAAAATTGCTTAGTGGTTTTATAGCAGTTCTTTGATAGCTGCTCTAACGATTGACCCCTTGCTTGCGCTACGCGTGCTGCTATATGAGGCAAATTTGCCGGTACATTATTACGCGATTTGGGTTTTGGTTTCAAATCTCTCGGAATTAAATATGGGGAATCCGTTTCTAACATCAAACGGTTATCTGGGATTAAGTGAACACTCTCTAATAAGTGTAACCCGCGCCGCTCATCACAAATCCATCCCGTAATGCCTATGTGTAAATCCAGAGATAATAGATCGTTTAACTCACTTTCTTCACCAGTGAAACAGTGAACAACCCCTTTAGATATATCGCTTTTATATCGTTCGAAAATTGTAATAAAGCGGTCGTGAGCATCTCGTTGATGCATGATGATAGGCATATTTAGGGTAGCTGCTAACTCTAGTTGAGCTTCAAATGCATACTCTTGTTTTGGTCTCGGAGAAAAATCACGATTAAAATCTAAACCGCACTCACCCAATGCGACTACTGTCGGCTCTTGTGCAAAAGCTGATAGTTGAGCGATAGAATGTTGATCAAAAGTTTTTGCATCATGCGGGTGAATACCTGCTGTTGCGTAAATTGAACCTGGGAACCGCTTACTTAATAAAATGGCTTTTTCAGTGTTGACAATGTTACAGCCCAAAGCGATTAAATGATTAACATTAACCGCTTTTGCCTCTTCAATGATTTGCTCGACGCGAGTTTCTAGCGGACCATTACTGATGTTGACAGCTATATCTATATAAGACTCAGGCATTATTTAAGTCGCTTGATCTTGATACGGCTATTGGCTGTTGGTTTTTGAAGAAAGAATGAGCCCCAGGCTCCTTTTGACACAATAACCTGCTCATCTGTCTTTAAACGGAAACGCTTGGAGTCTCGTTGTTGCCAAATTTGACCGTTTTTAAAGGTAATCTTTAATTTTCCATGAGGATTTTTTTGGACTTTTTGTACTGTAAACGTTAGCGATTCCGGTGTTTGTGTAATAACTTTTGACTCGAAACCAAACTGTTGAGTAAGTTTTTTGGGTTCAGCTACATTTACCACTGCTTTTGGTTTAGCCGTCTCTAGTATTACTTCTGACTTAGCTAGCGAGACCTCTTTACCTTTAGGTGCTTTTTCCTTTTTTATTACTAGTGAGTCAAAACATGTTAAGCGCTTTTTATTATCTTCAAATTTAGCGCAGTGTTGTATTTTATCTTGAGTACTTTTTGCAGATGCATTAAATGCAATTAGTAGTAATACAGTGATTGATAGTGATAACAATTTCATAAATAAAACCTACTCTTCGACGGTGTTGTTGTCAGTATTTGGGCGGTAGAGTGAAGCAATGAGTAAGCCACATTCAAATAATATAAGCATTGGAATTGCGAGCATCGATTGAGAAATAATGTCAGGTGGTGTTAATAACATACCAACTACAAATGCACCCACTACAACGTAGGGACGTTTTGCTTTAAGGCTTTCTGGTGTAGTGACACCAGCCCAGCACATTAAGATAATCGCAATAGGAATTTCAAAGGCAAAACCAAAAGCAAAAAATAGCTTAAGAACAAAGTCTAGGTAACTCTCGATATCTGTCGCAATAGTGACCCCTTCAGGAGCTACACTAGTGAAAAAACCAAATATCACTGGAAAAACCACATAATAGGCAAAGGCTATACCTGCATAAAATAAGATTGTGCTGGCGCATAAAAGAGGTAAAACCAAACGTTTTTCGTGCTTATAGAGCGCTGGGGCGATAAAACTCCAGATCTGATGGAGCACAAAAGGAATTGCAATAAAAAATGACAACATCAAGGTTAACTTAAAAGGAGCGAAAAATGATGATGTCACCCCTGTCGCAATCATTGACGTCCCTTCGGGCAATTGCTCTTTTAATGGTTGTGAAACGTATATGTAAAGATCGTTCGCAAAATAGACGAGACCGATGAAAATGAGCAGAACGCTAAAAATGGCTTTTAATAAACCATTCCTAAGTTCCATTAGGTGTGAAATAAGCGGTTGCGAAGACGTTGACATAATTATTCTTTAGCTGGAGGAGTCGAGTTACTCGGTTTAGTTTCATAGGGGCGAGTAACTTCTTGGGCGGCCTGTTGTAATGTTTGAACCGACTTCCTTAACTCTTCAGGAATCGCCTCACTATTAAGATCGCTAGAGATACTTTCAGCTTTTTTCAAATCGCTGTGTAACTTTTCAATTTCAAGTTCTTGTTCAAGCTCATTCTTAACGTTTTGGGCCATTCGTCGTGTGGTTTTAATCCAGCCTGACACAGTTCTAACCGCTGTTGGTAGCCGTTCAGGACCTAAAACAATAAGCCCTAAAATACCAATGACAATGAGCTCCCACAGACCGATATCGAACATAAAGAGTTAAACCTGCTCTTTTTTGTTTTCTACCGATTCAGCCTGCTCTTTAGTCGCTGTTGTATCAGCGGTTTTGTTATCTAAAGACTGTGACTCATCATTGTTCATCGCTTTTTTAAAGCCTTTTACAGAAGAACCCAGATCGCTACCTAAGTTACGTAATTTTTTTGTACCAAATAATAAAACGATGATCACAGCAACAATCAATAATTGCCAAATTCCAATGTTACCCATAACGGCTCCAGTTATTCTTATAAAAACTTAATTACACCTATTCTAATCGTTTTTTGACTAGTCTGTATAGCTGCTTTTATCTTGCCATGCTTTAAACCAACAAAAGATTGAACCAATACTTGTTGCTAGCAATAAGCCATCGCTCTTATCATGAAGGTAAAGTAGCGTACTTGATAGCAGCAGGCAGCTGCCAATAATTAAAAAGAACTGGCTCCGCTGTTGTAGGTGTTGATTGCGCAGTAATCGCTGTTGATTCTTCTGCCATTGTGCTTGCTGCTTTTGCTGACGCTTTAAACTGTCATAAACTAAATTTGGCAGTTCAGGCATCTTCTCTAGCCAAAATGGCCCGTTCGCTTTTACTGCTTGGTAAAACGCTTGCGGCCCCATCTGCTCTTTAAGCCAGCGCTCTAAAAACGGTTTGGCGGTTTGCCATAAGTCGAGTTCTGGGTAGAGCTGGCGGCCAAGCCCTTCAATATAAAGTAAAGTTTTTTGAAGCAGCACTAGTTGAGGCTGAACTTGCATATTAAATTGACGAGCCGTATCAAACAGGTTGATTAATACATGGCCAAAGGATATCTCAGCTAGCGGCTTAGCGAAAATCGGTTCGAGAACATGACGAATAGCAAACTCAAATTCTTCAACATTGGTATCACTGGGTACCCACCCTGAATCCACGTGAAGCGTTGCAACTTTGTGATAGTCACGATTAAAGAAGGCGGCAAAGTTTTCCGCAAGATAGCGCTGATCTTCTTTGTTTAATGTCCCTACAATGCCACAATCAATGCCGATGTACTTTGGATTATGGGGTGTCTCTTTAGAAACAAAGATGTTGCCTGGGTGCATATCTGCATGAAAGAAACTATCACGGAAGACTTGAGTGAAGAAGACTTCAACACCACGTTCCGCTAATAGTTTAAGATCCGTGTTTTGTGCTTTTAATTGTTCAATATCTGCAACAGGTATCCCAAAGATACGCTCAATGACTAGCATGTTTTTAAAGCAATACTCTGGGTATATTTCAGGGATGTATAATGAATCTGAGTTGGTAAAATTACTGCGTAACACCTGAGTGTTGGCTGCCTCTTTACTCATGTCCAATTCATTGAGAATGGTACGACGATACTCTTCAACGACTTCGACTGGGCGCAATCGCTCACTGTGTTGTGGTAATACCTTGGTCAATAGCTTGGCAAAGGTTGCCATTAAATCGGTATCACTCTTTATGATGTTAGTAATCTCAGGACGAATAACCTTGATGACGACTTGCTGCTGCGTTTCTTTTAATGTTGCAGTATGCACTTGTGCAATCGATGCGCTGGCGAGGGGAACTGAATCAAAATGATCGAATACTTTCTCAATAGGTTGCTCAAGGTTTCTTGTAATCAGCTCTATCGCTTGCTCACTAGGAAATGGCGCGACATTATCTTGTAACTTACTTAACTCTTTGGCTAGTTCCGGAGTGAGTAAATCGCGGCGAGTAGACAGCATTTGGCCAAACTTTATATAAACGGGGCCGAGCTTTTCTAAGCTTAAGCGCAAGCGTTCGGCTTGGGATTTATCTTGGTGTTGATTGGTGAGCCAAAAGAAACAATAACGTCCAGCACGTGCATACCAAGGCAATAAGTGCCATGGAATGAATTCATCTAATCCATATTGAAAGAAAACTTTATTTAATTGATAAAAGCGGCGTAGGCGAGAGAACTTCATTAATGCGTTCCAAGAGAGTTAGTTAATTGTAGTAAACGTTCTGTACGCTGCTCTAGTTCTGAGACTTGATCGCTAAAGTGTACAAATTCTAGCTGGCCTAAAACGAGCCGTTTTTCTTGTGACAAATACTCGGCTAACTGTTGTTTACTTTCCAGGCTTTTATGATGGAGGCCTGATAAGGTTTTTTTAACACCTAAAGTCGCTCGATGTGCAACTAGGTCTCCCGTGTAGTGTGACAAAAGTTCAGCCCAATCGATGTCTAATTCCGTTACTAAGTCGGCAAACTGTTGTAAAACTTTGATATCACCTTGAATAACTAGCTGATCTTGTTTTATCAGTTCGCTGATATTCGGCGTGTTTTTTAAGGCTGCAAGCGTGTTTAAGGCTAATCCTAATTCAACATCACACTTACCTTCATAACGATTGAGCACATCGATTTTTGTTGAACTAAAGTGAAAATATAGAGGCTGCTTATATTCAGCTAGGGTGACGGCAATGGTCTTTCCTAGCAATGGTTGCATCCGTAAATGGTGGGTTCTATCTAATGTAAGTAGATGGTTGAGTGCTGTTTCAACAACAGCACTGATTAAAGTAGGGAAGGGCATGACGCAACCTTAGAACTTATAACCACGGTGTAATGCAACAATACCGCCAGTTAAATTATAAAACTGAGTTTGTTCAAAACCAGCGCTATCCATCATGCCTTGTAATGTCGCTTGATCTGGGTGCATGCGAATAGATTCTGCTAAATATTTATAACTCTCACTATCGTTAGCTATGACTTTTCCCATTGTTGGTAGTAAGTTAAAGCTATACATGTCATAAGCTTTAGAGAGAAGTTCATTGCTTGGCTTTGAAAACTCTAATACTAAGAGGCGTCCACCAGGCTTTAATACACGGTACATTGAACGTAACGCTTTATCTTTATCGGTGACGTTTCGTAGCCCAAAAGCAATAGTAATAAGATCGAATGTATTGTCTGGGAATGGCAATGCTTCTGCATTGGCTTGCACATAATCAACGTTAGATACGACACCTAGATCGCGTAACTTATCACGACCTACTTTAAGCATCGAATCATTTATATCAGCTAATACGACCTGACCTTTGTCGCCAACAACACGAGAAAATTTGGCCGTTAAATCGCCTGTACCACCGGCTAGATCTAATACTTTCTGGCCAGGACGAATACCGGAACAATCAATGGCAAAACGCTTCCATAAGCGATGAACACCAAATGACATTAAGTCATTCATAATGTCATACTTAGCGGCAACGGAATGAAAAACGTCAGCGACCTTGGTGGCTTTTTCTTCAACCTTTACTTGTTCATAGCCAAAATGGGTTGTTTCATTATCGGTGTTGCTCATTGTCAGGTTCTCATTGTCTAAATTACCCGCTAGTGTACTTGATGCAGTTCACTTTCTAAATACTCTGAGTAAATAAATCAGCGTAGATCAAAATTAATTAAATAAATATTGAACTAATAAAGATTATGCTGCTCTATTAAATTGACATTGAGTTATCTCTCTCATGTTTCCTGTAAGTGATTATTTGCGGCACCATCATTTGATGGTGCTTTTTTTTTACTGCACACCAGTAAATAACGGTCACTCTGTTGCCTCTCCAACCCTTTTGATTACATTCGCGGAAGAACGGAGCTATCTCATTAATAGCTTTGTCGTAGATTACCCTTTAAACTATCGGCTTTCTTTTTTAAGGGTAGTGCTATGCTAGCTGAGCAACGATATAAACATGGGCTAATGTTCGCTTTTAGCGCCTATATCATGTGGGGGATTGCGCCACTCTATTTTAAAGCGCTAGGCGATATTGGCGCTGTCGACATTTTATTACACCGAGTAGTATGGTCTTTTGCTTTTGTATTAATTGTAATTGCACTAATGCGCGGTTTTAGTAATATCAAGCAGTTATTTGCTCAGCGAAAAAAAATCCTCTTACTGGCGGTGACTTCCGTCATTATTGCTTTTAACTGGTTATTATTTATTTGGGCTATCAATAATGATCGAATGCTTGATGCGTCGCTAGGTTATTATATTAATCCCCTATTTAACATTTTGTTAGGTACGGTTTTCTTAGCAGAAAAACTGCGACGATTACAGTGGGCTGCTGTGGCTCTTGCCGCCATAGCCGTGTTGGTTGAGCTGATTTCATTCGGATCTATACCTTGGGTGTCGTTGGCATTAGCTAGCTCATTTGGTATTTATGGTCTCCTGCGAAAAAAAATTAATATCGATGCGTTGAGTGGCTTGTTTGTAGAAACGTTGTTCTTATTACCCGTTGCTTTAGCTTATTTATGGTTAATTGATCATAGCTCGATTGAATTACTGATGAGTGACTTAACTTATAGCCTATTATTGGTTGCCGCGGGTGTAGTGACAACGTTACCGCTATTAGCGTTTTCAGCGGCTGCTATCAGAATACCATTATCAACTTTAGGTTTTATTCAATATATTGGGCCGAGTCTAATGCTGCTATTGGCAGTTTTTGTTTATGGAGAAGCCTTTTCAATGGAAAAAGCGATAACCTTTGGCTTTATTTGGCTGGCTCTTATTGTTTATAGTTACGATGGTTTAATGAATCATCGCAGGAAAAAGCAAGCGTTATCAGCCGGGTAATGATAACGCTTGCTCATCGAGCCAGTGTAGCATTCGCTCAGGGTAATCAGTAAATAAACCGTCGACTCCCATCGCAGCAAACTCGTCAAACTGTAGATGATTATTGACGGTATAAACAAATACCTTTAAGCCGCGCTGGTGAGCATCATCAATTATTTGTTGATTAATCGACTGAGCACAGAGGTTAATTGACCAAGCGTTAAGCTGCTGTGCAAACTCGGCATACCCAAGCATAACTCCAGCGCTTAATGCGCCAATACGACATTGTGGTTGCTGTTGCTTTATCCATTGTAGTTGATGATGAAAAAAGCCAGAGACTAAAAAATCTTGATACTGCCAACCTCGACTCACATATTGTTCAATTAATGCGAGAACCAACGCTGCGCTATTAGCATCTTTTAATTCAATATTTATTTTTGCGCGGTGATTAACAAGTTCAATTGCTTCATTTAATAAGGGGATTTGTTGACCGTTGCCTGCATCTAACTGGCGTAATTCGTTCAAGCTATAGTGTTCAATATGACCGTGGCCGTTGGTGGTGCGATCAAGGTACTCATCGTGTAATACAATGACTTGACCTGAATGTGCTCTAACATCAATTTCAATCCATGTTGCGCCCTGTTCTAATGCCACATCGATAGCGGCTAGGGTATTTTCAGGTGCATAGCCTCGAGCGCCACGGTGAGCAATACAAATCATTATGCAACCTCAGTGGCAGGAAAGTGACAAACCTCATGATTAGGTTGCCATTGCGGAAACTTTGTCATCACTTGCGCGAAAGCGTGCATGGCTAGAAAGCTCGACAGCCATTGTTGGAGCCTAGGGTAGGGAGCAGCATCAAACCAAGTTTTATCAACATGAGCAAATTGACGAATAAAAGGAAATATTGCGATGTCAGCATAACTATAGCTATCACCGAATAAGAAATCTTGTTCGGTCAGCATTTGTTCTAGTCTTTGTAGAAAAAACTCGCCTTGCTTTCGGTACTCGCTCTGCGTGTGCTCAGGATGGCGGTCAAAATATTTATAACGATCGAGTTGTTGCTTAAAATCATTATCATTGTAGTCAATCAATTCAACCTGCGTCGCTGTCGCCAATGCCAAAGTCGGACTAGCTGCATTGTTAATGGCCCAGTCCATAATTTCACGGCTTTCCTCAATTACTTGGCTATCTGCTAGCACGAGCACTGGCACAGTACCTTTTGGAGAATATTCTAGTAATGAGTGTGGCTTATCTTTTAAAACGACTTCACGTAACTCTGTTGTGGTGTCGTTAAGGTAGATTGCCATACGCGCACGCATAGCGTACGGGCATCGTCTAAAGCTATATAAAATTGGCAGTGTATTCATGGTGTCATTAAATTGGAGGTAATTGTTTATATTGTAGCGGGTAAAAACGAGACTTCACAGTTCAGACTGCTCTGGATATTTGAGAGTGCTGTCATAGTAGCCTATCAACTGGTCAAGCCGGATTTTCACTTGTAGTGAAAATAATTATCATTCATTATGTGTCGCAATCGTTACTGTTTATTTAAGGAAGTATCAGTGTGTATTAACGATACCATGCTCTCTACGGTGCAATTGGTTCATTTAATTGAAAGTAAGAATTTTGGCGTAGAGTATCAACCTATTATTGACGTTCGAAATAAAGAGGTGTTTGCTTACGAAGCGCTTGCGCGATTTTATAATTGTTCGGACAAGCCTATTCGCCCCGATCATGTCTTTGCCGCATTACATGATAATCCATTATCTTTATATCAGGTGGAGCTAGCGCAGAAGAAGTTACAATTGGCTAATGCTCCTCACTCACATCGATTATTTGTTAACCTCGATCAAGATTCATACTTTGTGTGTGACAGACATGATGAGCCAAATGCATTTCTTAATTTGTTTAAAGAGTATCACACGACCTTGGTGGTTGAGTTAATCGAAAACTCAGAAATTAGTGATGCGAGAAAAAGTCTGGAAATGATTAACCTGATGAAGGAAAACAATATCAAGACTGCGTTAGATGATGTGTGTAACGAACACTCGATGCTCTCGACGCTGGTATTAGAGCGAGTCAATTACATTAAGTTTGATCGCTACGTTATGCTAAACCGCCATCGGCCAGCATTTTTAACGTTACTTGATGCGTTGATTTCTTATGCCAAGGCGGCTAATAAACCACTTATTTTAGAAGGTGTTGAGACTGAGGAAGACTTCGCCTTTGCTCAAGAGATTGGGGTGGATTATGTGCAAGGCTTTTTGTTTAAGTCACAGTTTATCAACATTCGTGCTTAAGCCTCTCAAATTTGCATGCCAAAACAAAAAAAGCGCCAGTTAAACACTCGCGCTTTTAGTTAACCCAATTATTTAACGGGTAGTTTAAATCACTTCAAGTCGGGCGTAGGCAACAAATAACCATTTTGTTCCGACATCATCGAAACTCACTTCAACCCGAGATTGTGCGCCGCTACCCTCATAATTAATAATCGTACCATCACCAAACTTACTATGTGTTACACGTTGACCTAAACTGAGACCTGTTTCGTTAAACTGCTCTTGGCTTTGATTAAAGCGATTGTACTGTGTTGGTCGAGACACTTGGGTGGTTAAGCGGATTTCGTCAACGAGCTCACTGGGGATTTCTCGAATGAAACGTGATGGTTTATGAAACTTTTCTTGGCCGTATAAACGGCGCGACTCGGCGTGACTAATATAGAGCTTTTTCATCGCCCGCGTGATCCCAACATAGGCGAGACGGCGTTCTTCTTCCATTTTATCCGGCTCTTCCATGGTGCGGGTACTTGGGAACATACCTTCTTCAACACCAGCGATTAATACCATTGGGAACTCGAGCCCTTTGGCACTGTGCATCGTCATTAGTTGTACCGCATCGTCATATTCATCGGCTTGAGAGTCACCTGATTCAAGTGCTGCATGAGATAAGAAGGCGTTTAATGGCGTCATTTCTTCCGCTTCTTCTGGAATAATAAAATCATTCATAGCCGTTAATAGCTGATCTAAGTTCTCGATACGGTCTTGGGCACGATCGCCTTTTTCATTTTGATACATGGTTTTTAAGCCACTGTGATTAACCACAAAGTCAGTCATTGAGCGCAGACTCATTTCGGCACTATCATCTTCTAATTGTTCGATTAAAGACAGGAAGCCTTTTACTGCATTGGCCGCACGCCCAGTCAGTATCTTTTCACTAAGTAGTAATTTACTCACTTGCCATAATGTCATCCCTTGTTGACGGGCATTATGGCGGAGTTTATCTAGGGTGGTTGCACCGATACCACGCGCAGGAGTATTAACCACACGCTCAAATGCCGCATCATCATCGCGATTACTCATTAGACGTAAATAACCTAAGGTATCTTTTATCTCTAGACGATCATAGAAGCGTAAACCGCCATAGATACGATAAGGCAATTGTTGTGCTAGTAACGCTTCTTCAATCACGCGTGATTGAGCATTACTGCGGTATAAGATAGCCACTTCTTCTAAGTTACCACCTTGCTCGTGCCATTCTTTAATTTTATTACTAATAAATCGAGCTTCGTCTAATTCATTAAATGCAGCATAAAGAGAAATGGGGTCGCCTTTGTTATCTTCGGTCCACAATTTTTTACCTAAGCGTTCAGTGTTATTGCTGATCACTGCATTAGCAGCTTCAAGAATATTTGAGGTGGAGCGATAGTTTTGTTCAAGCTTGATGGTTTGCGCTTTAGGGTAATCGGTTAAAAAGCGTTGTAGGTTTTCAACTTTAGCGCCGCGCCACCCATAGATTGATTGGTCATCATCGCCAACAATCATAATATTGTTGTGCTGACCCGCCAGCATCTTAATCCACGCATACTGAATGTTATTGGTATCTTGGAATTCGTCGACCAGAATATTGCTAAAGCGTCGTTGGTAATGACTTAGTACTTGTGGGTTATTTAGCCATAACTCATGTGCGCGCAGTAGTAATTCAGCAAAGTCGACT
Source organism: Alteromonadales bacterium alter-6D02 (assembly GCA_002835545.1). GTDB lineage: Bacteria > Pseudomonadota > Gammaproteobacteria > Enterobacterales > Psychrobiaceae > Psychrobium. The sequence continues at coordinate 6,092 of PIZK01000004.1, read as the reverse complement.
AGGCCGGCACGATCGCAGGCATCTTGATAGGTTTTATACAGATCGCGCATGGTTGTTTCATACGCATCGCCATAAGTTTCAATATGCTTAGGTCTGAGCCCTTCATCTTTATGGCTGTTGATATACGACTGTACTTGGCGTGGTGGAAAGCTTTTCTCATCAAGGTTCATTGATTTTAAAATGCGCTTAAGCATTTTAAATTGATCGTCAGAGTCGATCACTTGAAAGTTCTCAGGTAACTTAGCTTCGCTATAGTGCATACGCAACAAGCGATGGGCAATACCATGAAAGGTCCCGATCCACATTTTACCCAGTTGATCGCCCAGCAGGCTCTCAACACGATAGCGCATTTCTTTAGCCGCTTTATTGGTAAAGGTTACTGCTAGAATAGAAAACGTTGAATGTTGCTCTACTTTTAATAGCCATGCAATGCGATGAACTAATACCCGAGTCTTACCACTACCAGCGCCTGCTAATACTAGCTGATTGCCTGGTTGTGCTGCCACGGCATCACGCTGTTTATCATTTAAGCCATCGAGTAGTAAGGAAACGTCCATCATTAAAGTTCTTGTTGTTGAATAATGGCTCAACTATAGCAAACACTGTACGTAAATACACTGTTTGTGGTTTAAATATAGGGTGTGACGATAACGCTATTTGAGTAATTGTTTTAGTTGAGTAATAGTCGACAGTTCAAATGTTGGGAGTTGCAGCGACCCTTTTCTGTGCTGAATTAATTGTTGTGTTGGATTATACCAACCACTTTGCCAGCCTGCGTTATTTGCACCAACAATATCTGAGATCGGGTGGTCACCAATATATAGTATTGATTGTTGGGGGAGTGCTAACCGCTGTTGTGCTTGAGTAAATAAACACTGGGCAGGCTTCATCGGGCAGTGTTGATTAGGGTGGAGTGCAAATTCGAATAAATGACCTAGCCCCAGTTTGTGAATGTCGGCATTCCCGTTTGAAATAACAAATAAGCGAAACTGTCTACCTAGTTCAGTTAATGTGTTGAGAGTGTTTGGTGTAATGGTGATTTTATTGCGCCATTGTAAAAATACGCTTAACGCTCGTTGACTACCCATCACTGCTTCATCAACACTATAACCCAATGAGAGTAGCCCTTGTTCAATGGATACTCGGCGGGATAATGAAATGTCATGAGCTAAGCTTGGCTGGTGGACAACCGCGGTTAAGCGTAGTTGTAGCCAGTCATTAAGTGTTAGTTTTTTAGTTTTTGGAAATTGCTGCAGAAGATATTGTTGTAACTGTTGCTCGGCGTGCGCTAAAACCGGTTGATTGTCATATAAGGTATCATCTAAATCGAAACCTATGGCAAGGGGGCGCTGATAAGTTTTATAAAAATGCATGGTGAGATAATTGCACTGAGCGAATGCTAAAGCATTCGCTGAATGAGGCTTGAGATTAAACGACATAATTGCGACAGCATCAAGTTGTCCGCTTCGGGGTGAAAGTGATGCGGGTCATCACTGGCAATAGCTAATAATCCTTGCTCGCCATGCTTACCTAAGGCGATTAGAGCGACAGACCCTATGATTGGTTGCTTAAACAATAATTGCTGCTCTTGTTGATTGATACGACCAAAATAATGATTAGCACGCCCAAGACGCTGTACGAGTAAGTTCTCTAACTCATTTCGTCTTATCGCTAGCTCTGTTGGTGCCTCTGTTGAATATAAGAAAAGAGTGGTTGGGCTTAATGACAGTTGCTCATTAAAGTATTGCGATAATGTGTGCTTAAGCTCAATGACGTTACTGCACTGTAATAATTCAAAGAATAATTTGGCGAATGTTTGATATAGCGCTTGGTTCTGCGCGGCAATCGACATCAGTGAGGTAATTTCATCTTCTAATGAATTGATCTTAGTGCGCATTAATTGCTGCTGGCGTTCAACTAAAGAGATCGCGCCCTGCTGTGCGCTGGGCAAACTTAGTTTTGATAATAATTGCTGGTGGCGCTGAAAAAAATCAGGGTGTTGCTCTAAATATTCTGCGACGATTGACTCATCTAGTAGATCCGATAATTCTTGTATTGTACTCATGCTCGTAAACTCACTATCGCAACTGTGTTGTTAAAACTGCATCTAATTTAAAGCTTAATTTGGCCATCATAAACATGCTGCGCCGGACCAGTCATTTTCAAGACGCTGCGATCTCCTCGCCAATTAATTTTGAGGCTACCACCGGGTAAGTCAACGGTAACGGTATGATCTAGTACACCTTGTTGTTGGCCAACGGCTACAGCTGCGCAAGCGCCTGTACCACAAGCCTGAGTTTCACCGACACCACGCTCAAATACTCGAAGTTTTATGTGGTTACGAGAAACTATTTCCATAAAGCCAATATTAGCTTGTTCAGGAAAGCGCTCATGTGATGTTAATGCAGGACCTAGTGTATCAACGGGTGCTGTGTCTACATCATCTACAGTAACAACACAATGTGGATTGCCCATTGAGACTACGCCACATAAAACAGTTTGCTCTTCGGTACGAAGAATGTAATTAGCTTCTTGCTTATTGGCTTGAAAAGGGACTTTCGATGGTTGGAATTGCGGTACCCCCATAGAAACAGTAACTAAGCCATTTCGTTCATGCTTTAACTGTAGCTTACCGCCTTTACAGCTGACGCCTAAGCGATAACGGTTGCTTAGGCCTTTCAAGCGGACAAAACGGGCAAAGCAGCGAGCGCCATTTCCACAGTTCTCGACTTCACTACCATCAGCATTAAAGATGCGGTAATGAAAGTCGAGATCGGGATCATAAGGAGCTTCAACCATTAGTAATTGGTCAAAGCCAATACCGGTATGGCGATCCGCTAAGCGAATGATTTGTTCTTTAGACAGAAATACATTCTGCGACACAGCATCGACCATGACAAAGTCATTACCAAGGCCGTGCATCTTTGAAAAATTTAATAACATTTAATTTCTTATAATTATACAACTGATCAGTTAAAAGCTATTAATCATCAATTGTCTTTGCTTCGCCTCGCCATAAATCAGCTAAAGTTTCGCGTTGGCGAATTTGGATGGCGCGATCTTTATCGACCATGACTTCAGCTGCCTTTACTCGAGAGTTATAATTTGATGCCATTGTGAAACCATAAGCACCTGATGAACGTACGGCAATTAAGTCGCCAGAGTTTAGGGCTAAATCACGTGATTTCCCTAAAAAGTCACCGGTTTCACAGATAGGACCAACCACATCATAATTTTTAGTGGCTTGTGTCGTTTGTTTAACTTCAACAATCTCTTGCCATGCACTATATAGTGAAGGTCGGATTAAGTCATTCATTGCGGCATCGATTATGGCAAAATTTTTGTCAGGCGTTTCTTTTAAGTATTCGACCTTAGAAACTAATATCCCAGCATTTGCCATAATCGCACGCCCCGGTTCGAAAATAATAGTTAGCTCAGGGTGATCCACTAAGCAATCAGCTAATGCACTGGCATACTCTGCTGGTTGAGGAGGTGTTTCATCTTGATAAGTAACGCCCAAGCCTCCGCCAACATCAATATGGCTAATCGTAATACCTTGCGCTTTCAATTGCTCAACCAACCCTAAGACACGTTTTAGGGCATCGGTGAAAGGTAATAGTTCCGTTAGCTGTGAACCAATGTGACAGTCGATCCCCTTTACTGCTAGCGATGGTGACTGAGCAGCAAACTGATAAGCGGCAATGGCATCTTCCATGCTAATACCAAATTTATTTTCTTTTAATCCCGTTGAGATATAAGGGTGAGTACCCGCATCGACATCGGGGTTAACACGAATAGATATTGGCGCAACTAAAGAAAGTTCTGCAGCAATAGCACTGATACGTTCTAGCTCAGGAACAGACTCGACATTAAAGCAATAGATGCCAACATCTAATGCATAACGAATCTCTTGGTCCGATTTACCAACGCCAGAGAACACAACTTTTTGAGGGTCGCCACCGGCTTCTAATACACGAGCTAGTTCACCCATAGAAACAATGTCAAAGCCAGAACCTAGTTTAGCTAGTGTATTTAAGATGGCCAAGTTTGAATTTGCTTTAACAGCGTAACAAACAAGATGAGGTTGATCGCCTGCTGCCTGATCGAATGCATGCCAGTGGCGTTCTATAGTTGCCCGAGAATAAACATAAAGTGGCGTGTCATATTGTTCTGCTAATTGGGTTACTGGAATCTCTTCAGCAAAAAGCTGTTGTTGTTTGAAGTTAAAATAGTCCATTAGTTTTGTTCTTTCTGTTGCGTAGGTTGAGGCTGATTTTTTTGTTGCTCTGGCTTGTCATGATAAAGCGGCCCTTTTTGACCGCAGCCAGATAATAAAATCAACAAAACAGTAAATATTGTAAGTTTTAGCATCTTTTATCCGGTGCTTATTAATTCAATTAGCCCTATAATCGCATTGTATATAGGAAAAGCAATGTTTTTGAGGATGATATGAACGATAGCGAATTTCACCAAATTGTAGACGACTACTTAATGGCCATTGAAGAAGCACTAGACGATGCGATGGTCGACTTTGATTATGAGACATCAGCTGGGGTGTTAAAATTAGCCTTTAGTGATGGCAGCCAAATCATTATTAACCGCCAAGAGCCGCTACACCAAATTTGGGTTGCGACAAAATTTGATGGTCATCATTTTGAATTAGCAGACCAAAAGTGGATCGACAATCGTACCGGCGATGAGTTATTAACATTAATAACTCAGAGTATCGAGCGTCAATCTGGTGTTGTTGTTACTTTACACGAGCCAACATAATGCCATCGACTATTACCAAGCAATTACAGTCAATTGTCAAAGAGCCAAAACAAACGGCCGATGCCGTGGTTATTTGGCTACACGGACTGGGGGATTCAGCAAAAGGTTTTTCCGATGTTGTTCCTGTATTAAAGTTAAGTTCGAATCATCGCATTCGCTTTGTCTTCCCAAATGCACCGCAACAACCTGTCACTATTAATGGTGGCTATGTGATGCGCTCATGGTATGACATCAAAACAATGGATCTCGAAGGACGTGCAGACCTTGCTACACTCCAACAAAGTGAACTACTGATAAAACAGCTGGTGGCAGAGCAGATCAATAGTGGGATTAAATCAGAACGTATTATTATTGCTGGTTTCTCGCAAGGCGGGGTGCTTGCACTATATACAGGCCTACGCCTTAAGCAAAAGGTAGCAGGGATAGCAGGTCTTTCATGTTATTTAGCTGAACAATCATTGCCAACATTTGGTAGTCAGGCTATTAATAGTAAAACACCTATCTTTAGCTCTCATGGCGAACAAGACATGACAGTCCCTTTTTCCGCAGGTAAAGAAGCGGCGAGACAATTAGCAGATGCAGGGTTTAATGTGCAATGGTCACAGTATCCGATGGAGCATTGGGTGTGCGAACCTCAGCTAAATAAGCTTGGCCAATGGATAGAACAAGCATTAGCGTAAAATAAATAGACAATTAAGCTGAATTATCGGCAGATCGCCTCATTTATAGACGCTTAAAATAAAAGATCAAAAAAGCCCTTGCCATGTGTCAGAAGATCCCTATAATGCGCATCCACTGACACGGGGAAGCAACTGCTAGAGCGCTAAGACACTAAGAGTCGAGGTAACTTGAAAGGCACTAGCAACACGAGTTAGCGAAGGAAAACGATTAGTTTAAAACGTTTTAAATCACTTTTTAAAAAGTGTTTTAAAATAAAGTAAAATTAAGTGTTGACTTCAACACTGGGAAGCGTATTATGCACCTCCCAACGCAACGGACCACACGGCCCCAAGCGCTGCTCCACTCATTAGAGTGTTGAGCTAAAACGTTCTTTAACAATTAGTATTCAAATAAACTGTGTGGGCATTTGAAGTTGAGTATCAAGGTACTTAATTGAATATGTCTACACGAACAAGTTAGCAATAACTTGTAGTTATGATAAGCGTAACATCATTTAGGTTTTCGAATTTAGATGAAGGTTAAGCTAGTATTCATTGAGACCTTAGCTACTTAGATGTAGCAATCAAATTTTAATTGAAGAGTTTGATCATGGCTCAGATTGAACGCTGGCGGCAGGCCTAACACATGCAAGTCGAGCG
>PIZK01000039.1 GCA_002835545.1 Alteromonadales bacterium alter-6D02 | reverse complement strand
GCCGCTGCAGAAATGTAGCGGTTTTTTTGTTTTCTGATGTTTAGTTATTTACGCGTGACGATAAGCCTACATCATTGTGTAGTGAAAAGATGTTGCGCCGAGGCAACGATCATCGCTCGCGGATCAACATAGGCACAGCTTGTTTCCTTGAATCTAGTTCAAGGGACTGCACAGTGCAATACAGTTAAGGTGTACGTTGTTATTAACGTGGCCGCGTGGGGGTTCCCCAACTTAGTCGTCTCTTGTTTCCTCGAACGCTGTCCGAGGGAAAGCGAGCCGAGGGAGTAGGGCATTCCCAATCACCTATCGAGAGAAAGCCGCTGCAGAATGTAGCGGCTTTTTTGCGTTTAAATCCATAGTGTCATCCCAGCAGGTTTTTAGCTGGGATCTGTTAATGACTGCGTTGGACGATGTTAGGGCTGCAACTCATTAAAGTAGTGCTTAAGTTGGTCACGTAATTAATTTAAGAGGTATAGCGCCATGTAATGTAAGCTCAACGTATCAAAATAGAAATGTTTTAAGAGTGCCTAGCTTACTGCTGGTATGGTTTTGAAGCTTGCATACGCCCTGAATATAGCTATCAGGGCAGTAGGAGTGGTTTTTAATTTATTGGTTGGCCTGATCTTCGTCGGGGCTTGGGAAACTCCAACCGCCCATTGTTTGCCACTTATTGACAATATGACAAAATAACTCAGCGGTACGTTCTGTATCGTAAAGTGCTGAGTGTGCCTCATTACCGTCAAAGTCGATCCCTGCTTCTTTACATGCCTTAGCTAAAACGGTTTGCCCTAAAGCAAGCCCCGATAATGTTGTGGTATCGAATGTTACAAATGGGTGAAATGGATCTCGTTTCAACCCGCTACGGGCCGTTGCAGCTTTAAAGAAACTTTGATCAAATGCAGCATTATGGGCAACTAAGATAGCTCGATGGCAGCCTGCTGCTTTCATTGATTTTCTAACATTTTTAAACAAATCATGTAAAGCGTCGCGCTCACTAACTGCACCTCTAAGCGGGTTGTATGGATCAATACCTGTAAAATCCAATGATGCCTGTTCTAGGTTTGCGCCCTCAAACGGTTCAATATGGTAGTGGTGAGTTTCTTTGATAGTTAGTATCCCTTGGTCATCCATGGATAAAACGCTGGCAGCCAGTTCAAGGACTGCGTCTGTTTGTGCATTAAAGCCAGCAGTTTCAATATCAATGACGACAGGGTAGTAGCCACGAAAACGCTGGCTAAATAAAGGAGCTTGATTAGATGACATGTATAAACTATCTAGTAGTGGTAAAGGTATATTATCTAAGATTCTTTAACTGACTACTAGTAGCAATTTTATCTCTTCATGGTTATTCTGGCAGTTGTAGTGGTTAATTTCTAAAAAATGTAAAGTTCACTAAAGTATCGAGGTTTTTTGCCGATACTCTTTGTATGAAATCGTTTATTTGTTGGATCTTATTATGGTAGGAATACGAAAAGTAGCTATTGTCGTCTCTGCTCTATTAACGACCTCGTTTAGTAGTCAGGCAATGATGAAGAATTATTCGGCATCAATTGAACAATCAAGCTGGTCTCTCACTAAGAGTACGCCAACGGCCTGTATACTAGAGCATAATATCCCAAGATACGGTCTGGCTAACTTTTCGAGTGTTGCCAACAAAAATATAAACTTAGATTTTGAACTTGCTATGCGTTTAAAGCCAGCACAGCGAACTGAAGTAGAGCTTCGCTCTATTGCCCCAAGCTGGCGTGGTTCTATGCCATCGAGGCATATTACCGACATTGCTTACTTCAAGCAGTTTAATGGTGAGCTTGAAGATGACAAAGCTTGGATGATGCTCGGGGAGCTCGAAAAAGGAATGCACCCAACGTTCTTTTATCAAGATTGGTATAACCAACGAGATACCGTTGCTGTTGCTGTCTCAGCGGTTAATTTTGCGCCTCAGCATGAGTTGTTTATGGATTGTGTCGCAAACTTGTTACCTTATAGCTTTGAAGACATTTCATTCACTACCTTAAATTATAAGAAGAATAGTCAGGAACTTGATCGCCGTTCGCAGAATAAGCTTAAAATGATCCAGGACTTTTTGAAGCATGAACCAGAAATGGAATTGGTGGTCATTGATTCGTATACTGATAGTTATGGTGGCCGGTATAATAACGAAATGCTGTCACAAAAACGTGCCGAGCAAATGAAGAAAGTACTTGAAGAAGTTGGTATCGCAGGTAATAAAATCACGGTCAATGGGTATGGCGAAAAGCGCCATATTGCGTCAAACCAAAAGATTCAAGGACGTGATGCCAACAGGCGTGTTGTGATCACAATGAATCGCGGTTATTAGCTGGCTTTAATGAACGGACGAAGGCCGCTATAGCTTGATGTCGCAGCGGTTTTTTATTTAAGTACTCATCCTTACCCAGTATTTATTTTCTATCAATCTAACCAAATCGTGCGCGATAGGCCCTCTATAAAAAAGGAAAACTAGCGTCTTTGAGGCTCTAGAGTGATGACTTGCCACGTGATGCGTGCTATTGAATAGTACCTGTGCTTATATATCCATTTCACTATTTTCTTTTGCTCAAGATATTTCAATTATGCCTCTGTGCAGTTTCCTCATCTTGCAGGAATTACACTCAACAGAAGCTTGCGGTAGATACCAACCATCATCTCTTTGGCACAGCTGTAATCATTTTTTCGATCTATTACCGATTAAAGATGGCAGTTTTGGTGCGAATTGCACGGCGGTCGCTATGTTTAAATATAGCCTTTGTTGTGTAGCCAAAGTACAACGATAGTCAATCGATTCCTGCTACCATGTTGTTGAGCGCAACATTACACTAGAGCCCTATGAATAGCTTGTCATCTAGTTTTATCTTGAGTTTGTGATGGAGCGTTATTGAATCGCAGGATAAACATAGTTTTCAATTATGCTAAAAACTGATGCAGTAGGGCATTATGTTTAACTTAAATTGTTTTTATTTATGAAGCTAAATATATGACCTAGGGTTTTTCTCTGCAATAATTTGCGGTCTACGCCGTCTCTGTCTTTACAAATAGGAACACCATTTGCTTTTATCTCCGAATCGCATTGATCAATGTAAATAAAATGACCAGCCCCGTGTTTTATGCCGGCCAAGTTAGCATTCTTTATATGGCTAGCATAGTATGTGGCGTGTTCGCTAAATGGCAAAAAGTCGTTATTGACTGAGCCAATCACTAGTGTAGGCACGTTGATACTTTGCAAGCTTTGCTTGCTTGTTGCATGACCTAAAGCGGGATCTAATGCAATCGCCGCAACAATTCTCTCATCTTGCATTTGATCTTGTAGGTGGCCAATTTTATTTATCATTTCTTTGCTTATTGGTTGGTGTTGCTTTTTAGAACTGTAGAGGCAGCCCTTATCTTTGAGCGCTTTTTTTGAAGAACAATACGCTTGGGATTTTGTTGCGTCTAACTTGGCGCCAACGGTTGCTAGCGCAGTGAAACCGCCAGAAGAGTGACCTATCATCAATAATTTGTTGGTAACCAGAGGAATATTAAACAGCTGATGCTTTGTTAAACTATCGATGGCAAAGCTAATGTCTTGAGGTCGGTGCCAAAAACGCATTACTGTGCTTGGGTCGATTGTTTCTTGTCCATAGACCCAAGACTCTCCATAGTGAGCGACTCCAGCGACCAGCCATCCTTGAGAAGCTAATGAATAGCCTAACCAATTCATTGAGCGCGGAGAGCCGAATGCTCCATGTGAAATAATTGCGATACGTTGAGGATTTTGGCTGTTCGATAGACAGAGCTTAGCGTTACATGTTTCTACATCGCTTTGGTACCAGAACTTTATCTTAGTTGGGCGATTGGCTTGTTGATTAAAAAAATCAACTTCCGTTGTCATTAATGTCGTGGTGCTGTTCGCTAACGTTAGCTGGCTTGTTAAGACTCCTACTATGGTCAGAACAGCCCAGCACAGTTTTATTATTTTATCAGTCATGGCTTTATCTCTTTGTTCTAAAAATGATATTTGTTAACTATACCGGTTTGTACAAAATTCATCTGTGCAGAAAGTGCGGTTTAATTAATCAGGAATGCGCTAAGGGTTTTCTTCAACAGCAAAATATAATTCAGTCATCATTAGCTCGGGCTTAGTTTCTAAAGGGTTATTCAAATATAACTGAATAATTTGCTGATCTTTCAGCTTAATATTGTGAGGCAAAACCCATTGTGCATAGACTTGAGAAATCGTTTGCCACATAGTGCTATGTGGGCCAATATGCGTAAAACAGGCCCACTGCCCAGCCTGCCAATGGAACACTTCTAGCTCTGAATGAGCATCAGATAACCCTGCAGTAAAACCAGCAAAAAAACGGCTTTCTTGTTGCTCTCCTGCCCAAGGGTTGTCAATAGACACGCCAATAGGTTGCAATTGTGAATAACTGAGTGGTGCCGATAGCTCGGCTAAACGGCCGTATAATTGACCGGCAACAACTGAAAAAGATTGCTTACTAAACCCTTTACCATATAGTCCGTATATTTTTCTGGATGGCAGTGTTTTCCATACTGGTTTAAGTACCTGTTCAGTGATTAGCTTTTTAGGAGGTAAGCTACCCGCACGCTCATTTCTTGGCAGCTTGCCACGAATAATGTCGCTTGGCGTTACTGAGAAATTCTTTTTAAATGCGCGGGTAAAAGAAGAAGCTGATTCATAACCAACGGACAATGCAACATGTAAAATGTTTTCGTTGCCTTCTTTAATTAAATAAAACGCTTTTTCTAGTTTTTGTCGCTGTATAAATTCGCCTAGTTGAAAACCTGTCGCGGCAAAAAATATGCGATTGAAGTGAAACTTTGAAAAGCCAGTATGTGCTGCTAGCGCTTCTAAAGTAATTGTTTGGTCACTGTGATCATAAATATACTGTCCAACTAAGCTAATAATTTGTGAGTTATTGTTGAGATGGTTGGTCATTTGTTTTTACGCCTTTAACTAAACTTGGTTAATTAATTCAGCAGTTTAACGCATGAAATTAATCAATGGCAATGTTTCAAATGAGTGCTGTTTTTTATTGTTAACTGTCACAGGTACATCCTCTATCAACTTACTTTATTTTTCCTGTTCATTGTTCTAACTATTCACTGCTATAAATACCGTACTTTGGTTTGTGTGCTGGACACATGTCATGAGCAGCAAGCATAAGCCAGTAATTGCTATCAGCCATACCCCTTTTGCATAACCTTTATCATGTGCAGTCGACCTGCTCACCGTGATGGACTTTAACCTCGTGTTAATGATTTTAATCGATGAGCTATTGTGATTGGCGACCGAGTTAGCTTATCTGCTTTAGCTTGTCAGCGGAAAATTAAAAAATAAGGTTCAGGGGTTATCAAAAAGGAGGTTGCCATCATTGTACGCGATATTTAGGAAGACTTTACTACAGTAATTATCGATACCAGTTGGGGTAAGGTAGGCGAGAAAGCATTAGATGATGTTATTGCGCGGCTTACTTAAGTAAAGCGAATACAATAATTTTTTCCTACTGTGGGAAATTGGTTTCATGTTAATAATCGTTGTCAAAAGTAAGCACAATTATGACAAACTAACACCTCACTTAATAATGTTTAATGCAACCGTTAAAAGGTTCATTCAACGGCCGGTATTTAAGCTTATAAACTGGGAGTAGAGGTGCCAATCTGATTACTAAAGATTATTTATAGGCTTGTTTGTTGCTATTGTGCTATGACACTTAATTAACTCGCGTCATAGCGGGGCCTCTAGCTTACTATTACCCAGTTAACCCTTTACCAGCGTGCTTGTTTTCAATCAATTCAATTTTATAACCATCAGGGTCTTCGACAAAGGCAATGACAGTGGTGCCGCCTTTTACCGGACCTGGCTCTCGACAAATCACAGCGCCTGCAGCTTTTAATGACTCACAGGTAGTGTAGATATCGTCACAACCAATCGCGAGGTGACCAAATGCAGTGCCTTGATCATAGCTGTCAGTATCCCAGTTATAGGTTAATTCTAATACAGTACCTTCGCTTTCATCTTGGTAGCCCAGAAAGGCTAGGGTGTAGCGATATTCGGTATTTTCAGATTGACGTAATAGCTTCATGTTCAGTGCTTCGGTATAAAAGCTAATTGAGCGCTCTAGATTACCGACTCGTAACATGGTGTGTAGAAATCGCATAGTGTCTCCGGTTAAATTTCTGTTTTTTCTTTATATTCACATAAGTGCTCGATAATACATGAGCCACAACGAGGTTTTCTTGCGACGCAGGTATAGCGCCCAAGTAGAATCAACCAATGATGAACATCCACTTTGAATTCTTTTGGTATAACTTTTAGTAACTTTTCTTCGACCTGATCGACATTTTTTCCCATAGCCAATTTGGTACGGTTTGATACACGGAAAATGTGTGTGTCAACGGCAATTGTCGGCCAGCCAAATGCCGTATTGAGTACCACATTTGCTGTTTTACGCCCAACGCCCGGTAGGGCTTCTAATGCTTCACGGTTCTGCGGTACTTCACTATCATGCAGATCAACTAGCATCTGACAAGCTTTAACCACATTAACCGCTTTTGAGTTATACAGTCCGATAGTTTTTATATAAGTCTTTAGCCCCTCAACGCCTAAATCAACAATCGCTTGCGGTGTATTAGCAACTGGGAATAGTTTACGTGTCGCTTTGTTAACACTTACGTCAGTTGCTTGTGCAGATAGTGTTACTGCCACCAATAACTCAAATGGTGAGCTATATTCTAACTCTGTCTCGGGGTGTGGGTTATCGTCCCTTAGGATCTCTAAAATTTGTTGACGCTTCACTTTGTTCATAGTGACTAACTGACCTTATTAATTCGAACGCGTTGTGGTTTATCTGCTTCTATTTGTGGTTCAACAAGTGACTCCATTCGACTATTGAGACTGTTCTTTGCCGCTAAGATAAAGCCTAAGGCTACAAATGCACCAGGAGGTAGCATGATAAACAGGAACGAATGATCCAGTTGCATCACTTCAACTCGTAATGAGCTGGCCCATTCACCTAAAAGAAGTTCTGCCCCATCGAATAAGGTGCCTTGACCTAGTACTTCCCTAATAGCTCCTAAAATGATTAAGACGAGACTAAAACCAATACCCATGATAAAACCGTCGTAGACAGAGGGTAGAAGAGTATTCTTAGAAGCGTAAGCTTCTGCTCGCCCGATAATGATACAATTGGTGACGATCAATGGTAAGAAGATGCCTAGGGATTGATAGAGACCATAAGCATAAGCATTAAACAGCAATTGAACGCAGGTAACAAAGCCAGCAATAATCATCACGAAAATCGGTATTCGTATCTCTTTTGGGATCCATGTTCTGATCAACGATACTGTCGCATTGGAGCCAATCATTACCGCAATTGTAGCTAAGCTCATGCCAATGGCATTAGTCACTGTTGAAGTCACGGCTAATAATGGACATAAGCCTAGCAATTGCACTAGTCCGGGGTTATTCTTCCACAAGCCTTGCCAGGTTAATTCAGCGTATTGATTCATTTTGACTCTCCACAACGAGCAGTACTCATAAATAATGTCTCTTTATTACGTTTGAAATAAACCAACGTGTTTTTAACTGCTTGAACGACAGCTCTTGGGGTAATGGTTGCACCTGTAAATTGGTCAAATTGACCGCCGTCTTTTTTAACTTGCCACTGCTCATCATCATGTTTGGTTATAAATTTACTGTTGAAGGTAGTAATCCACGGTGCTTTTTTAATTTCTATTTTATCGCCTAAGCCCGGAGTTTCTTGGTGACTCAAAGTACGAACGCCAGTCACAACACCTTGATAATTTATACCAACCACAAGGTCGATGTTACCGTTATAACCATTTGGTGCGATGGTTTCGATAGCTATCGCAACGGGTTGCTCGTTATGTAAAGCCACAAAAGCACGTTGTTCTTCTTTACTGCCAAGAAATTGTTCAGAGAGTACAGGAACACAGTGTTTGTATAAGGCGTTATTATAGCTTGTCGAGTCAATAACTTGGTCGAGAATCTTTAACAGTTGTTTTTGCTCTTGCTCAGCAATCTTCTCTTTTGTCCCTTGATGTGTGATAGCAACTATCATAGTCACGCATAGGGCAAAACCCGCTAGGATAAGTCCATTTTTGGTAATAACATTATTCATCATTAACCTCCTTACGATGGTTTGCAGAACCATAACTAACAGGTTTGGTATAGTAATCGATTACAGGGACTGTCATATTCGCGAGCAATACGGCAAATGCAATTGCATCTGGAAAACCACCAAAATTACGAATGATATAAATTAATACACCGATTAAAGCGCCAAAAATTAAGCGGCCTTTATTACTCGTTGCTGCGGTGACTGGGTCGGTTGCTATAAAGAATGCACCTAACATAGTCGCGCCACTTAACAGGTGAAACACCGGGGTGCCATGGCTATCTGGTGCGAGCAAGTAACCGATAAGTGTACATAAAAATAATGATGAGAGCATCGCAACAGGAATATGCCAGCGGATCATTTTAAGCTTTAGTAAAATCAATCCACCCAGCAAAAATGCGAGGTTTACCCACTCCCAGCCTAAGCCCGCCATTGTGCTATAAGCTGGTTTATTGGTTGCTTCGCTACTGGTTAGTCCTTGAGTTAAATCAGTTTTTAAACTATCAAGGGGGGTCGCCATGGTAATGCCGTCGACCGTTAACCGTAAGTCATTAACACTCACACCGCTGGTCGTGTACCCAGAGAAGACCGCGCTTAACTCATCGATAAAAGATAGTGAATGCTGTGCCACTTCAAAAGGAACCTGCCAAGTGGTCATTTGTAGTGGAAATGAAATTAGTAATAATACGTAACCTATCATTGCTGGGTTAAATAGATTAAACCCTAAGCCACCATAGAGTTGTTTTGCAACAATGATTGCAAATGAAACACCTAAGGCCCCTATCCACCACGGTGCGAGGGGAGGGATTGAAATACCCAAAAGTAAGCCAGTTAATAATGCACTGTTATCTTTTAGAGTCAGGCTAATTGGCTTCTTTCGAACTTTTAAAATCAGCGCTTCAGTGATAACAGCCGTTAACATGCATATAACTAGCTGGATAAGAACGCCAAAGCCAAAAAAGTACATTAATGCGATGATGCCGGGGAGCGTTGCGAGAGCAACATTACGCATCATTTTGGCGGTATTCGCTTGCCCGACTTTATGAGGAGATGGAGTAACTGATAAAAACATATTTTAATACCTAAGAATTTTGATTATCATCGTTTGAGTGTCGGCCTTGTTTCCGTGCCAGTGCTTTTGCCTTAGCTTTAGCAACTGCTGCAGCTACTCGCGCTTTTTTTGCGTCTTCTGGACTAATGCCTTCATTACTTAGTTCCTTGGTAGGTACTATCCCAGAATTCTCTGTTGGCTCAACCATGTCTTCTGATGGCGTAGCCTTGGGACTATAATCATCTGTTTTTACTTTCTTGGCCTGAGCCTTGGCTTTTGCTTTGGCTACAGCAGCGGCAATGCGTGCTTTTTTGTCGTCGGCAGCGCTATTCACTGACGGCTCTGCCTCTTCTAATGCCTCAGGAGATTCATCCGGCTGTGCTTTTTTAGCCTGAGCTTTGGCTTTTGCTTTGGCAACAGCAGCGGCAATGCGTGCTTTTTTGTCATCGGCAGCGCTATCTACTGACGGCTCTGCCTCTTCAAATGCCTCAGGAGGTTCATCCGGCTGTGCTTTTTTAGCTTGAGCTTTGGCTTTTGCTTTGGCAACAGCAGCGGCAATGCGTGCTTTTTTGTCGTCGGCAGCGCTATTCACTGACGGCTCTGCCTCTTCTAATGCCTCAGGAGATTCATCCGGCTGTGCTTTTTTAGCCTGAGCTTTGGCTTTTGCTTTGGCAACAGCAGCGGCAATGCGTGCTTTTTTGTCGTCGGCAGCGCTATTCACTGACGGTTCTGCCTCTTCTAATGCCTCAGGAGATTCATCCGGCTGTGCTTTTTTAGCCTGAGTTTTGGCTTTTGCTTTGGCAACAGCAGCGGCAATGCGTGCTTTTTTGTCATCGGATGTATTCTCTACTGACACTTCGGTGACAGTCTTTGAAACTTGCTCGTCGTTATGTGAAGGTTTAGCTTGCGATTTTTTAGCTTTTGCTCTCGCAATTGCTGCTGCAACGCGAGATTGCTGTTCATTTTGAGACGTCGAATCTGCTTCTGTTGTAGAGCTGTTCGCTTGAGCTTTTTTGGCTTTTGCTCGGGCGATCGCTGCGGCAACGCGATCGTTAGGTTGTTCTTTGGTCGGCTCTTCTACTGATTGCCCAGCTTTTTTAGCTTTTACTCTGGCGAGAGCTGCAGCAATCGCGTCTTGATCTTTATTTCCTGCCATCGCTGCTTTACGTTTTTCTGCCGCTAGTCGGCTGCGTTCTTCACGTTCCTGCTTGTCACGCTCTAAACGTGCTTGACGAAGCTCATAGCGCTCCTTGGCACGGGCTGCTTGTAGTTTTTCTTGTTCGGCCGTTCTAATTTCAGCTTTAGCAACACGATAATATTGAACGAGTGGGATTGCACTAGGGCAAACGTATGCACAAGCACCGCATTCAATACAGTCAAATAGATCGTGTTCGATGAGTTTATCGTGGTCTTTATCTTTGGCAAACCACTGTAATTGCTGTGGCAATAACTCTGCAGGACATACTTGTTCACAGTCACCACAACGAATACAGTTTTGCTCAGAAGGGGCATCTGGTAACTCATTAATACTGGCCGCAATAATACAGTTTGTTGCTTTAACAACTGGCGCACTAATATCATGCAAAGCAAAACCCATCATTGGTCCTCCCACGATGATTTTTTGTTTGCTTGCTGGTTTAAAACCACACTGCATAAGGAGGGTTTCAATACTAGTACCTAGCGGCACTTGGTAATTACCCGGGCGAGACACTAAATCACCAGAAACAGTAACAATACGCTCTAACAGAGGTTGTCCATGAGTAACCGCTTGATTAACTGCGTAGGCGGTTGCAACGTTTTGTACAACTACACCAATATCTGCTGGCAGCTTTCCTTTTGGTATTTGTTTACTCGTCAGTACTTCGATTAACTGCTTTTCTCCTCCAGCGGGATAAACGGTTGGTATTGGGCGAACCAGTATATGCGAGTCGACATTAGCAACAGATAGCGCTTTCTCCATGGCTTTGATTGCTTCAGGCTTATTATCTTCAATAGCGATAATGACACGCTTTGGCGAGATTAGTTGTTTAAGAGTTAAGATACCCTGAACAATATCATTGGCACGGTCTCGCATTAACGAATCATCAGCAGTGATATAAGGTTCGCACTCAACGCCGTTAAGAATTAAATAATCAATGGGTCTTTTAGTTGACAGTTTTACCGATGTTGGAAAGCTTGCACCACCTAACCCGGTGATACCACTTGCTTTTACTCGTTCTAAAATTTCAGCTGGTGTCGCTTGCGTCGATAATGGTGCGAAGACAGGATGTGCCTGCTCGTCAGTGTCATTGACTGTTAACGTTATTGTTTCTGTTGTTAATCCAGAAGGGTGACAGGCTGGGTGTTGGCAGATGGCAGTAATGGTGCCATCTGATGGTGCCAATACATTTGCAGAGATAAATCCGTCAGCTTTTGCTAGGACCTGGCCTTTAGTAACATTATCACCAACGGCTACACACACAACGGCTGCTGCGCCACTGTGTTGTGAAAGTGGGATAAATAATTGTTGTGGTACCGGGAGCAAACTGATTGGTTGATCCTTGGTGCGCTCTTTTCGGCTGGGTGGGTAAATACCACCGTGAAACTGCCACAATTGACCATCATCGACTAAGTTTAGAATAGTTTTCACGTTATGACTCCAACTGCTTAATAGGAATCAGAGTTAATTGAGCGTTCCAATTCTTGGTCGTTTGTTTGACTGGTATCATTTCTATACAGTCAACAGGGCAAGGTTCAACACAAAGATCACAGCCAGTACATTCATCGGTGATAATCGTATGCATTTGTTTAGTCGTTCCTAAAATTGCATCGACTGGGCAGGCCTGAATACACTTGGTACAGCCAATACAATCATCTTCGATGATAAAAGCGACTTTCTTTACTGGTTCTTCGACTTCCTCGCCTTGAGCTGGTGGAATATCGACATTCATCATATCGGCAATGATTTCTATTGTCTGTTGACCGCCTGGAGCACACTTATTGATAGCGTCCCCATTGGCAACCGCTTCAGCATAAGGCTTACACCCTGGATAGCCACATTGGCCACATTGCGTTTGCGGTAAGATAGCATCAATTTTTTCTGCAATAGGATCTTCTTCAACTTTAAACTTGATTGAAGCAAACCCCAATAGAACACCAAAGATGAGCCCTAATGCACTAAGGACTAGGATTGCGATTAAAATAACTGTCATTTACTTCACTAACCCCGTAAATCCACTGAATGCCAATGACATTAAGCCTGCGGTAATCATCGCAATTGAAGCGCCTTTAAATGGGGCTGGTACGTCTGCGGCCGCTAAACGTTCCCGCATCGCCGAGAATAAGATTAATACTAGAGAGAAGCCAAGTGCCGCGCCAAAACCGTAAACAATTGAGTCAATAAAATTATGATGCTCATTGGTGTTTAATAATGCGACGCCAAGAACTGCACAGTTAGTGGTGATCAGCGGTAAAAAAATACCCAGCATGCGATATAGTGCAGGACTGGTACTACGCACCACCATTTCAGTGAACTGTACAACAACGGCAATAACTAAGATAAAGCTAAGGGTGCGCAAATATTCAATATTTAATGGGACTAACAAGTAGTGGTTGACTAGATAGCTGCATAAAGACGCAATAGTTAAGACAAACGTAGTCGCCATCGACATTCCAATTGCGGACTCAAGTTTGCTGGAGACCCCCATAAAGGGACATAAACCTAAAAACTTAACTAGTACGAAGTTATTGACTAAAACTGTACCAATTAGCAGTAAAAAATACTCAACCATTAGCGTTAATTGACCTAAAAAACAATGGGCGTATTATCCTTGTTTATTCACTTAGAAACAACCTTGTATGTTGTAAGTGTTAGCGCCAAGACTTAGTTATTTAACGTCACTTGCACAAGATCAAAATAAACTGAAGACCCAAGGTGTCATTGCTTATGCATTCTGGGTCTATTTTATAATTTATTGCATCTATTTTATTTTGATTTACACTTGCCGCCTGTTTTTACACCACAAATGAAATTTTATGAACAAAACTACTCCTGCTTATGGGCCTATGCTGATCTTGTCCGTTGCGATGTTGCTGTGGGCAAGTTCTTTTATTGCGCTAAAAGTCGCTTTTGCAAGCTACTCACCGATGTTTGTAATCTGGGCGAGAATGATGGTAGCTGGAGCCTGCTTTGTATTTTTTATTAAGCAGTTCTTTAACTTTGAGTATCGAGCCGGTGATTATAAGCTCTTAGGGCTGATGGCATTGCTTGAGCCATGCTTTTATTTCGTCCTTGAGGCAGAGGCATTGCTAAATACCTCTGCATCTCAAGCAGGGACTATTACCGCTATTTTACCGTTACTAATCGCAGTTATCGCATTTTTCACACTTGGAGAGCGGATCACTCGCCGCCAACTAGTGGGCTTTTTGCTTGCTTTTGCTGGGGTGATTGGCCTGTCACTAGGCAGTGAAGTGACTGAAGATGCGCCAAACCCTTTATGGGGAAACTTTTTAGAGTTTTTAGCGATGTGCTGTGCAGCTTGCTATAGTGTGTTATTAAAACGTTTTAGTGCGCGTTACTCGCCTGTATTTCTTACGGCATTCCCTGCGTTTGTTGGCATCATTTTTTTCACCCCGTTTATGTTGTTAGAGCCCTTTCCAACGCACTTTGACAGTTTCGGGGCAGGGGCGATTATCTATCTAGGGGCAGTGGTCACCCTTGGTGCATATCTTTGCTATAACTATGCCATTGCGCGAGTGCCGGTGACCATTGCTGGCTCGTTTAGTAATTTGATACCTGTATTTACAGTGTTACTCGCTTGGTTATTACTCAATGAAACATTAACAATGAGTCAATTAGCAAGTTGTGCTTTGGTGGGGGTGGGCGTATTAATTAGTCAGCGTACAAAAAAGGTACCGCAACAGTTATGTACTGCTTCGTAGTGAAAGGGTATGGCACCTCTTAACCTCTTTGTTGTCTAGAAAGGGGTTATTGGTGATATCTTAATTAGCGGTTGCGATTCGTTAATAACAACTGAAGTTTGATGTGATAAGACGAATTGCTAAGCAGTGTGGCGTTTTTTTGAGCATACCCGTTACTTTTCTTATAGGAAGGTAACAAAAGATTAAACGGCTGGGGGCAATTTAAGGCAGTAATAGCTGCTCTACAGGACAAATGACAGGGATGTTTTTTGCAAATAGGACAGTAAATTAGTTACTTACCTTTCATGGGGTAGGGCTAGCTATGATAATTGAACGAACTTGATGCGTGTTCTGCGCCAAAACCTCAAAAACCATCCCTGAGTTTTCTCCTAACATCCACTCTCTTAAAGGTCGCTGATGACAGATAGTAGGGGATGTCGAAGGGGGAACAGTTGATACAAATGTTTTTTATGCAATTAAAAATATACAACAGTTAACTGCGACATAGCCTTTTATAGGGGCACTGTACAAGTACTCTAGTCCATTAATAAAATTGATATTAGGATAGAAAAAATAATTTAAGTCAAGAGATCAAGATAATTTAAAAGGAAGAACAAGATTGTCTGGGTAATACAGAATAGAAAGATAAATGGCTCCCCAAGCTGGACTCGAACCAGCGACATACGGATTAACAGTCCGCCGTTCTACCAACTGAACTATTGGGGAATTATTTATAAGCAAGGTGCTTAGTTGTTAATAATAATGGCTCCCCAAGCTGGACTCGAACCAGCGACATACGGATTAACAGTCCGCCGTTCTACCAACTGAACTATTGGGGAATTATTATTGTGTGAAACCATTGTATTGTTATTTTGGTAGATGTAAATAACTAAATGGCTCCCCAAGCTGGACTCGAACCAGCGACATACGGATTAACAGTCCGCCGTTCTACCAACTGAACTATTGGGGAATCACTGTATCACTAACTTTCATTCATATCCTAAAAGGATGGCTCCCCAAGCTGGACTCGAACCAGCGACATACGGATTAACAGTCCGCCGTTCTACCAACTGAACTATTGGGGAATGAATGATTGTCGGTGAAGACGGAGCGCATATTAAAGATTGGAGTGCTAACTGTCAACACTGTATTTATAAAAAAATTCCATTTGAGCAACACTTATACAATTCGACGTATAAATATGCGAAATAGCCCTTTATTATCCAAAATGTAATGGTTAACGATGTAAAAGACTTACACTCATCACTTTTTCTAGTATCTGGGGCATTACTATCGAACTTCGGCAACAGTTACCATTGTCGATCCGAGATCGGTGTTACGATGTTGCAGATTCGATAATCAGCGCATATATCATTGGCTATCTGAGCCTTAACAAGAACTATAGGCCATGCAATAGCTTTTTCTTTCTTCGCTGGTGTTAATCAGCGAAAGAGGGGGAAGGCTGCTTAAGCCACTAAGGAGGTTTGGTATTGGTTATCGTGTGTTTACAATAAATGTTCGAAATGTTGATGTCGGATGTAAAAATATTTTTTAGTGTTTTTTTTAGTTTTTTTTCTATATCCCTAATCCCTCACCCTATAAGGGGTTGGTGGGTTATCCACTAAAACTGTGGATAACTATGTTTATTAAATGTTTTAATGTGGGCTAATCCCAATGAAATAAGGGGTTTCACTAAGATTAGTTGAAAATTGAACAAAAAGTGAATTTATAATGTATTCAGCAGGTTAGCTCATGTCAATAATGTAACAAGAGATTTGTTCTAGCTGGTGATTTGTGAGGTGTAACTACTTGACAGTTTAAAAAAGGTAGGAATTAAAAGCGTTGGATAACTTATTCTATATCCTATTTAAATGAGTTTTATTATTATGTATGCCGTTAAACTAGATATAGTATAGCTTTGTTATAAGTCAAGGGGTTAAAGGTAAATAATTTTAGCTAGGTTGTATTACCACCACAGCTGATGAAAACATATTCTTTAACACTTTTTATTAGATGTTGCTTGTCACTTAGTTCATTGTCATTTCTCTTTCTGCTAGGATAATGCTCCCACTTTAACTAGCGTAAAATTCATGAACTCAACTGCACTATTAACGGCTCCAGTTAATTCGACTCTCAAAAGTATGACTGTTCCAATGACGTATGGATTAATTCTTATGATGTCATTTAATATCGTCGATACTTTTTTTGTTAGCATGCTGGGGACTACATCATTAGCTGCGTTTAGCTTTACTTTCCCTGTAACGTTTACATTAATTAGCCTCGCTATTGGAATGGGGGTAGGTGTTTCCGCAGTCGTAGCAAAAACATTAGGGCAAGATAATAAAGAATTAGCAAGGCAACATGCATCGGTTGCCTTGATTGTTTCTGCAATATTAATCTATGGCTTAGCCATGGTAGGTGTTTGGCTGCATGATGTGATATTTAGTGCGATGGGTGCTAGTACAAAAGAGATTGAATTGATCTCTCTCTATATGAGCCCTTGGTTGTTTGGTTGCTTAATTTTGATCATGCCAATGATTGGTAATTCGGTGATGCGTGCTTCAGGCGATACCAAAACCCCTGCAAAAGTGATGGGGATAGGGGCAATAATTAACGCAATTCTCGATCCTATTTTTATTTTTGGTGCTGGCCCGATTGAACCTATGGGGCTTCAAGGCGCGGCTATTGCGAGTATTTTAGCAAGTTTCGTATGTTGTGTTATTGTTTTTTATCGCTTGACCATCTCTTATCAAATGTTGGGGTGGGGCTACCGTCTCAACCAGGTGATTGACTCTAGTAAGAAATTATTAGCCATTGGCTTACCTGCAGCGGCTTCTAATATGATGACACCGATTTCATCGAGTATTTTAACTGCGATTGTTGCTACTTATGGGAGTGAAGCAGTGGCTGCATTTGGTGTAGGTGGAAGGATAGAGTCTTTTGCTGTTATCGTTGTGCTTGCTCTATCGATGTCTCTTCCGCCGTTTATAAGCCAAAACTTCGGGGCAGGGCATTATCAGCGTGTAAAGCAAGGCTACTTTTCTAGCATTAAATTTGTGATGTTATGGCAAGCGGCTATTTATTTGATTTTAGCTTTATCTTCGGGGTACATTGCCCGTTTATTTGCAACAGACCCACAAGTGATAGAAATTATTACCTTGTACCTCTTAATTATGCCACTGACTCACGGGTTTGCAGGAATCACTATTTTAAGTAACTCTTCGTTGAACGCATTGCATAAACCAATGATTTCCATTGGACTTAATATTATTCGTTTATTCATTTTGATGTTGCCTTTGGCTTTCTTTGGCGGTTATTTAGGTGAGGTTACAGGTTTAATTATTGGCGTTGCTATCGCTGGTGGCTTAACGGGACTCATTGCTTTTGTTATTATGAGGTTTCACTTGCATCAATTGGCAGGCAACACCAACTTATCATCACAATCCAATCATGATATAGCACTAGAGAACTCTAAATGACCTTTTCTTTAAATTCGGAATATCAACCAGCAGGCGATCAGCCAACCGCTATCGCACAGCTTTGTGATGGTCTTAATTCAGGGTTGGCTCATCAAACCCTACTGGGGGTTACTGGCTCTGGTAAAACTTATACAATGGCTAATGTAGTCGCTAAGTTAGGTCGACCAACGATGATACTAGCGCCAAATAAAACTTTAGCTGCGCAGCTTTACGCTGAGATGAAAGAGTTTTTTCCAGAGAATGCTGTTGAATATTTCGTATCTTATTACGATTATTATCAGCCTGAAGCCTATGTCCCTTCAACAGATACCTTTATTGAAAAGGATGCCGCGGTAAATGCGCATATTGAACAAATGCGGTTATCGGCAACCAAAGCGTTAATTGAGCGCCGAGACGTTGTGTTAATCGCTTCCGTTTCTGCCATTTACGGGTTAGGTGATCCTGAGTCATATATGAAAATGCTATTGCACTTTCGTCAGGGGGACATCATGGAGCAGCGTGCGATCTTGCGCCGCTTAGCAGAATTACAATACAAACGTAATGACATGGAGTTTGCTCGCGGAACATTTCGTGTGCGTGGTGAAGTGTTAGATATTTTTCCTGCAGATTCTGAGAAGTTAGCTGTGCGTGTCGAGATGTTTGATGATGAAGTCGAGCGTATTTCGTTATTTGATCCGCTTACAGGTACAGTTGACCGTCAAGTTGCTCGTTTTACTATCTACCCTAAAACCCATTATGTTACGCCAAGAGAGACTATATTAGGTGCAGTGGATAAAATAAAGGAAGAATTACGCGAACGCAAAGAGCAACTGCAATCCCTTAATAAATTGATTGAAGAGCAACGTGTTACAGAACGAGTTAGCTATGATATTGAGATGATGCTTGAGCTGGGTTATTGTTCAGGTGTAGAAAACTATTCTCGTTATTTATCGGGACGAGCGCCAGGAGAGCCACCACCGACACTCATCGATTATTTGCCCGATGATGGCTTGCTAATTATTGATGAGTCGCATGTGACTGTTCCGCAAATTGGCGCAATGTATAAAGGCGATCGCTCGCGTAAAGAAAACCTAGTGCAATATGGTTTCCGTTTGCCTTCTGCTCTTGATAATCGACCATTAAAATTCGAAGAATTTGAAGCGATTGCACCACAAACGGTTTATGTCTCGGCGACACCGAGTGATTATGAGCTTGATAAGTCAGGTGACGATGTTGCGCGTCAAGTGGTTAGGCCAACAGGTTTACTCGATCCTGAAATTGAGGTGAGGCCTGTTGCTACACAGGTTGACGATTTATATAGTGAAATTCAAATCAGGGTCGCAAAGGGAGAGCGTGTTTTAGCGACTACGTTGACCAAGCGGATGGCGGAAGATTTAGCAGAATACCTAGATGAACACGGTGTCAAAGCTCGTTACCTGCATTCTGATATTGACACTGTCGAGCGGATCGAAATTATACGTGATTTGCGTTTGGGTAAATTTGATGTACTAATCGGGATTAACTTATTGCGTGAAGGCTTAGATATGCCTGAAGTGTCTCTAGTGGCTATCTTAGATGCGGATAAAGAAGGTTTTCTGCGCTCAGAACGTTCATTAATTCAAACCATTGGACGCGCCGCGCGTAACCTTAATGGTAAGGCAATTCTTTACGGTGATCGTATCACTAAGTCGATGAAAAAAGCCATTGATGCCACTGAATCACGACGAGCATTACAACATGCGTTTAACATTGAACATGGCATTGTTCCGCAAGGTTTAAACAAGTCCGTTACTGATTATTTAGATGTTGGTGATGAAGAAATCTTGGCCGTTGCAGAAGAAACAGCGCAATATGCTAATACTTCAACGGCTGATCTTGCCAAGGAAATCAATAGCCTTGAGCATCAAATGTATGAGCACGCGCGTAATCTTGAGTTTGAAGATGCGGGTAAATTGCGTGATGAAATTGCTAAGCTTAACGATTTATTGCTAACGCGTTAAGCTTAATATGATTGAACTCTCTTTAATCGTTGAGAGAGTTCAATGGTCAAGAAAGAAATTATAGCAATGAGTGCACCAAAAAGGTGTGCGTCTGTTGCAACGTTGGCGTCAATTAACTCGCTCATCTTCACACTCGCACCATAGATACTTTCATAGACAACTTTAGCAATAACTGCCCCTAAAAGCACGTAACTGACTTTGTCTCCTGTCTTTATATCACTTAGGCAGCCATAAACAAATAAGCCATGAAGCACACCCGACAAGCCAACATAAAGCTCAATGTTAGGGCTGAATAAATATAAAGCGCAACCTAGTAAAGCGGCATTTGTTAACACGAAAAAACTAAACTTAAGAGGGGGGAAATGTGGGTTATACATATAGCTAAGAAATAATAATCCCACTAAGTTAAATAGTAAATGCCAATGGTTAGTGTGAAGAAAATTACCTGTTAGTAGTCTCCAATATTCCCCTTTAGCAATTAACTCTCGGTTAAACTCTAACTGCATGAGTACAGTGTCTTGAACAGCGTATAAAACTGCACATAGAACAGTGATGAGAACAGGCACAGCCCAAGAAGTAAGTGGTGTTTTTATCATGTTTGTATCATTTGTCACAAAGGAGATGTTTTCGTTAGTGTATCTCATCGTTATAATGACAACAAATCACAGAGCTAAGTCATAATTGAGAGCGTAATGAGTAAAAGAGCTAAGTGTTCACAATGTAATAAGGCACTTGTTGCCTGCTTTTGTCACACAATAACTAAGCAAAATAATGAGCTCAATGTCGTTATTTTACAGCACCCAAGTGAAGTTAAACATGCTAGAGGCACAGCAAAGATATTAGAATTATCTCTCTCTCACTGTCAAATATTAGTGGGTGAGGATTTCTCTGATGATCAGCAGTTTAAGCAACTATTCACAGCGTCGGATAAGAAGTTATTGCTATTGTATCCTGGTGATGAAACGATATCTCCGCAAGTATTATCTCAAGAAATAGCACAAACAGACCAACAGTTGAACGATTATGTTGTGATAGTCATTGATGGCAGTTGGAAGAAAGCGTACAAAATATTTTGTCTCAATCCAGTGTTAGCCGAGCTGACTCGAATAGGTATTGATGTTGATAATCAAAGTAACTATCGGATTCGAAAGTCGAGCCGTAGCGATAGTTTGTCGACTCTTGAAGCCTGTTATACACTGCTGTCTCAGGTCGAACAAAAAGATTACAGCTCTTTATTAACGAGCTTTGATTACATGGTTAATTTTCAACTAAACTCGATGCCCGAACAAGTTAAAAGACGTTATTAATAGGACGTTACCATGGTATGTTGGATTCGTTACATACCATGGGAAACTAACGTAATCTAATACGTTTGATTAGGCTTGAACTGGCGTGAGACCAAGTAAAGTGGTTGCTCATCGATTTGTTTAATATGGCGCTTAACGAGGTCCAAACCAACGGTTGCTACATAGTGTTGGAAATAGTGACGCTCAACTGGAATATATAGCGCGATACTTTGATGGTTATCTTTATCTCCCCAGGCGATCCAAACAAGCCCGACGGGCTTTTCATCACTGCCGCCCGTAGGGCCTGCAATCCCTGAGACTGCCACACCATAGTCTGCTTGGCTATGGCGTAGCGCGCCTTGCAGCATTTGCTCGACGACTGGCTGGCTCACTGCACCGTGTATAGATAAAACTTGCTGGTCTACGTCCAGCACTTGGTGCTTAATCTCATTGGAATAGGTTACAAACCCTGCACCAAAGACACTTGAAGAACCCGGCACAGACGTTAATTTTGATGCCATTAGCCCACCTGTACAAGATTCGGCGAAGGTAACACTTTGTTTCTTTCTATTTAACGTTTCAACTAATGACTGTTCAACTGTTGTTTTATCTGGGCCAATAATATGAGCGCCCAATAGTTCTTCTAGCTTTTGCTGCCAGCTTACTTTTGTTTGATGAGCACTTTTAGCATGAGAGGTGAGTTTTATTTCTACATAGGGGCGAGCAGCACGAAAGCCTAACTCTATGTCTGCTGGCCAATCGGGTAAATGCTTATCTACCAGACCCTGAATAGTTGATTCGCCAAGACCAAAGACTAAAAAACGGCTGACGTCAGTTGTATGTACTGAATCACTGTATTGACGAAGTTTGGGAATGATTTCATCATTAAGCATAGTTTTTAATTCGTGCGGCACTCCAGGGGTTGTAAAAACGATGCAGTTATTCAGTGTCAATGAAAAACCAACTGCGCTGCCGTTTTTATTGGCTAAGATATCACAGCCTTGGGGTAACATCGCTTGTTTTTTATTGGGGCCATCAAGCTCAAATCCACGTTTTTGACACCAGTGTTCAAGATGCGCAATAGCCTTGGGGTGACATGAAATAGGTAAATTAGCTGCATCGGCTAAAGCCTGTGCTGTCATATCGTCGACTGTTGGTCCAAGACCGCCGTTAATTATCAAAATGTCGGATCGCTGGCTTAAGTGAATGATTTCTTCGGTTAATAATTCTGTATCATCTTTTAAGGTGACGCGTCTCGCGACCTCTAAACCTAACTCGCCAAGCTGTTGTGCTATAAACGCTGAATTAGTGTCTACAACATCGCCCGAGACAAGTTCATTGCCCGTTAACAGCAGCTCTATCTTTAGTTTTTTCATTTATTTAATTATTCCAATTGCATCCTTTGACCATATTGCTTGACTGAGCCAATGGACTCAAGCCTATTTGTGACAATTTCCTACTGAAAGATGATTTTATCTTAAGCGATTAATGTAAATAGTGGTGGACTGTCAGGGCCAAAGGCGTACTATGAGCGAAATTTTGTTATTGGACAAACACTCATGGCACAGAAAGCGACCATTTATAAGGCTGATGTTAATATTGCGAATATGGATCACGGGATCTACTTAGATCAAAACTTAACTATTGCACAGCATCCATCGGAAACGATTCAGCGGATGATGTTAAGAATTGTGGCGTGGGCTATGTATGCTAATGAACGTTTGGTCTTTACTCGAGGGTTATGTGAAGAGGACGAACCCGAGTTATGGCAGAAGAATTTTAGTGATGACATTGAGTTGTGGATTGATTTAGGGTTACCTGATGAAAAGCGCTTAAAAAAAGCCAGCGTTCGAGCTCAAAAAGCCGTTCTATTTACCTATGGTAGCAATGCTGCAAGAGAATGGTGGAAGCAACATCAATCTATAGGTAAAAAATTTAGTAATTTAACGATTCATTTTGTTGATGATGCAATGATGGAAGCGTTAGCAGATTTAGTCAGTCGAACTATGCAATTGCAGTTTTCTATTAGCGACGGCCAAATCTGGCTAAGTTGTCAGGAGCAGTCAATTTTGCTGGAAGTGGATACATGGCAGGGTGAGCTATAATTCTTTATTGAGTGTGACTAGCACAGAGTGAGTCATTTGCGTTAGTCACCTTCTGTTATTTCCGGCACTTTGATTGGAAAAGTCATAGTACAGGTAATTCCTTCCCCTTGCTTACTATGACATTCTACAGTTCCCTTAAGTGACTGAGTTACTAATGTCTGCACAATGTGCATGCCTAAACCACTGCCACCTTCGCCACGTTTAGTGGTAAAGAAGGGCTCAAATATTTGTGCTAGTTTACTTTCACTGAGCCCTACCCCATTGTCGCGGTACTCTAAGCTAACGTTGTCATTAATCATCTTTCCAACGATAGTGATCAGTCCACCGTCTCTATCTTCAAATGCATGAATAAGGCTGTTATTCACTAAGTTAGTCACAATTTGTGAGATAGCGCCTGGGCGAGTATAAAGGTTGATTTGACTATCGCAGTCGATTTTTACCGTATGTGTGGTCTTTTTTATTCGAGGGGTTAGACTCAGAATAATTTCATCTAAGTATGCCTTGAGGTTGAATTCACGTGTTGCATCTGAGGTTTGATCGACAGCAACTTCTTTAAAGCTTTTAACTAAGTCAGCTGCTCGTGCCATATTAGTCAGGATAATTTGTGCACTCTGTTTAACGGTGTCAGTATACTTTTCTAATCGTGAACGGCTGAGTTGATTAGTCTCTAATAAGTGTTCAAGTTGCTTTGTTTCTTCTTCTAAGTGTGACCCCGCGGTAACCCCTATGCTTAACGGTGTGTTAACCTCATGGGCTGTGCTGGCAACGGTTTCCCCAAGTAGGACCATCTTTTCGCTCTCGATTAGTTGTTGTTGAGCTGACGTGAGGTTCGACTCACTTTGCATTAGCTCATTTGTTCGTTGTTTAACTAATTGTTCAAGACGGACTTTATGGCTTTTTAGCTCTTGATTACTCCGGGCCAGCTGCTGTGTGCGTTGTTGAAGTTGCTCTTGTTGCTCTAATCGCTCGGTAATATCAGTGATTGATGCCATATTCAGTGAGTCATTATTGATAGTTAGTTTGGCGATATCTAACTCTACAAAAAATTCTTGACCATTTTTCCTCAACCCTCGTAATAGCTTATTTCCATGTAATTGCTGAAACTCAATATACTTTTTCTTAAAAGATTCAACCTTTTTGGGGTGTGTATCTCGAGCGTCTTTGGGAAGTAATAATACTAACGGTTGGCCTATGATCTCTTCAGCATAGTAACCAAACATTCGCTCTGCTGCCTTATTAAATTGTACGATATGTTGTTGACTGTCAATTGTTACAATCGCTGTAGCCGTTAAGTCTAACAGGCTGAAATAGTGATCTTTACTTTGATTAAGCTCAGCAACCATTTCGTTTAGCTCAGCCCGTTGGTATTGATTAGTAAGAATAGTCTCTTTGAATTGAACTAATGCATCAACTAGTTTAGCAATTTCATAGTTACTCGATTTCGGCAGTTGGATATCAGTTTTTTGCTGAGTTAAATTGAAAAGTGCTTGGTTTATCGCCTCAAAATCCCTACTCATTAATTTGGCACCGTACCATGCAACCAACATCATAATGATAATGAGTAACACCGAGATAACAGCAATCAGTTCTTGATCAAAGAGGGTGCTATCAATTTTCTGCTGACTATTGCTAATATTAGACAAGTAAAAGTTTGATATATCTAAAAAGTTTGTGTTTAGTTGGTTAAAATGTTGATTGGTCGTTGCTAATTGACTGAACGCTAGAGGAGAGCCTTGACTCGCTATCTCGATCGTTAAAACAGCACTTTCGCGATACTTGGTGAAATTTTCTGTGGCTTGTTTTGAGATTGTTTGTCCACTACCCAACAATGGATGGTGTTTGCTTATTGTGTCGGTTAGTTTCTCTTCAATGTTGAATACATTATTTATAATGACTCTGCCGTCGATATAAAACTTTTTCTCATCAGCTGCTTGATATGAATCGGAAATTAACGTGCTTAAATTGACATGATTATTGATGAGCTGTGCTGATAATTGATTTATCTTACTAATATGGGGAAGATTGTCTTGGTTAATCTTAAAAAACAACTGACTGTGAGACGCAATGATTGAATTACTTGCGGAAAACAACAAAGCAAAAAGTACCGTTGCAATTGCAGGAATGAGGAGAAATCGATTTCTTAAACTGCCCAGTGAATAACTTTTCATGGTTTAGTTACTCAATTATCTCGACAGCTTGTTTAAGAGGGGAAGTATTATCATCGGTTTGCCATTGTTGTGGTGAAATATTACCAAGATGAGTTAATTTATCATTTACTACTTTAAAAATAACCATCATTGCATCATCTTCAGGCCAAATGCCTAAACTGTCGTAGAGGTTGCTAGTATGACCAACAAACATAATATTACTCTGCTGAGGCTGACTATGGAGCATTAAACTTTTTAGTTTCTGAGCGAGTAAATTGACGTTGTGTTGGTTTTGGTTGAACGAAAATGTGAGGTCATTACTGATAATAAAATTTTTATCCATCATCGCTGCGGTTTCTGTGCATTGACAATAGGGACTTGAATAAACGTGGCTAATTGGGATGTTTAATTGTGTTATACCACGCTTAATTCTTTGCAACTGGTTAATACCATTTTTTGAAAGGCGACGTTGACTAAGACAGTCAGAGTAAGGGTTATCTACGGACTGATAATTAGTTTTGCCATGACGCATATAAATAATGTTTCCACCACCTATTAACTGCTGTTTCAGACTGGCTATTTGGCTAGACGTCGCCATTACAGAGGGTACTAATAAACAACACGTCAAAATGAAGTTAACCATTAAGAATGTATATATTGAACGTCTCATGTTCACTTTTATATCCTTTCATGAACTTGGTGTGCAACGATAGAAATGGTAAAAACTCGTTTAATTATAGAAGCTCTATATACAATTACAACTCAAGTAAGTTGGTTATTTCTTTATATTTCTATTGGCTAAAGCAGCTGGATAACCCCGCTCTTTGGCCAAAGCAATGCCTATTGTAGTGATATTCTTATCAGTGATAGGGGACGTTAATGGGCTAATTGCGGGTATTAAATGATCGTCTAGAAATGACAGCTTTGTTAAATCATCAATAATGGCGTGTGCGGCGTCAATTGCTGATGAGGCTTTTACAATCTCACAACGGGCATAGTTTTTCTGGTTAAAGAATACCCCCGCCGCCCTTAAGCTGGGATCTTGCCCTGGAATTTGCTGAGCGCCAAATAATGGCTTACCACCAATATCAGCGGTGGCGAAGCTCGGGATAAAGTGCGCCATAAAGTCTATCGCGTTTTGACTTCGTTCTTTGATTAATTGCGGAGGCCATTGCTTAGTCAACTTATTAATAAAACGTGGCGCGAGCTGAGGCTGTGCTGAGTGTTTTGAATTTTTAACTAATCCTTGCTCAAATAAGGTGATGTCTTGGGTCATGCCATGGATTTGGAAATAACCACCGGGGTAGGGGGTTAATTGTGCCATACCGTTTGGTGTTCCTCGTTCGCCATAGAAAATGACTTCAGGCCATTGTCCCTGACATTGTGACCATTGCGTAACATAGGCTGCTTTAAACTCCACTAATCGCTCAACGGGTTGAGCAATATAATCATCGATAGTACCACTTTGGTAACCACACGCATTGATTATGTAATCGAATTGAGGGTGTGAAGTCACACCTTGCTGTTCAACTGTTAACTGCCATTGGCCATCGATGCGTTGAATATTCTTAACCTGACTTTGGGTTGCAATATGACAATTAGGCTGTGCTTCAAGGGCAATAGTTGCGGTGGCGGCCAAACGAAAAACACTGAGCCCATACTCTTGAACAATGATCAGTGGAAACTTTATTTGGTTAAAGTCGAGTGTTTTTGCAACCGGGATCAACCAATCTTGTAATGTATGCGGCTGGGCCGGCAGAGGCTTGGTGACCAATGCTTCAAGTTCGTCACGTTCAATTAAGGTATAATAATCTTCAGGTTCACCTAATACTTTATTTTCCGTATTTTGAACAACAAGTCGATGATATTCATCACGAAGCAACTGTAAACGAGGCAATAAGTGTTTTACTTCACCTGGGTCTCGTTGCGGTATAGCGATCACTGTCGGTCGATAATCAGCGCTGTGTTTATAAAGCTTTAGGGTATCAATAGATTGTCGTAAAAGAGTGAGGCATTGTTGTTGGTCTATCTCACGATAGAGGTTACCACCGGCATGGAGGTGGCAAATAGGTGGACCATTGACTAAACTAGGCCCTTGTTCAAGTAAAGTTACATCGAGCGGTTGGGCTGATAAATGAAGCGCAATGGTTGATCCTGCAACGCCTCCTCCAATAATACCTATGCGTGGTGGTGATTTTTTTGTAGAAACAGAGGATGATTGCGACATAACACTTAGCATGAACGAAAGAACTATGGTGTTAATTTTACTTAGCTTATTCCTATTGAGCAAGATTAATCGAACACTCCCTAAAATTATGAGCCCATGGTAGGCAAGGCTAGACGATGCAGCAGCGAACGATTCATTTTGGTGAGGATGAACAATCATATATTCAGACTCATAGTGGGTTTAAACCACCAGTAACGTTAATTCGAGACTACCTTAATCCAGCCCAGCAAGGGGCACTAAAAACAGAAGCGGCAACATTTGCTTTTAAGCAACCTCAAATTAAAATACGCGGTGAACTTCGAACCATCGCCTGTCGTCAAGTTTGGTTTGGTGATGAAGGGTGCGATTATGAGTACTCTTCATTATTGATTAATGCACAACCGTGGCCTAAGTATGCGAATAAACTAAAGCAAAAACTTCGCAATGATTTTGGTCTTTACTTCAATGGTGTGTTGGTTAACCAGTATCTTAATGGGAGGCAGCATGTCGGGTGGCATGATGATGACGAGCCGGAGCTAATTAGGAGCGCAACGATTGCTTCTATATCGGTTGGTGCTAGTCGGGACTTTTCATTGCGTCACAATAATAGCCGTGAAGTCGTGACAATCCCATTACATTCAGGTGATTTGTTATTAATGCATTCTCCTATGCAACAGCAATGGCAACATTGTTTACCTAAACGCTTAAAAGTTGAAGAGTCGAGATTAAACTTCACTTTTCGTCAACTGACGCCCTTTTTTCACCTTAAGTAGCTTGAGAGAATCTTGAAAAATAGTAAACGATTAAGTCAATTAGCCACTATGGTTAAATATCCGTACCCTCATATTTGGGATTGTTGTTGTGATCATGGTTTTTTGGGAATTGAACTATTAAAACAACAGCATAAAAAGGTGGGCGAAAGTGAACGCCAGTCAAATATCCATTTTGTCGATATAGTTCCGACCATTATGACGCAACTATCTGAAAAATTGTCGCGACATTTTCTACACCAGCCCTTGTGGCATGTTCACTGTCTTGATGTGGCTAGCCTTCCTCTCAGTGAGTATCCCGTTAGCGAACGTCATTTGATTATCATTGCTGGCGTTGGTGGTGAATTGACTCAATGGTTTGTCAAAGCGATAGTTGCTCAAAACCCACAACATCAACTAGAATTTTTGCTTTGCCCACTGCGGCAACATTATCAATTACGAAAAACACTAAGCGAGTTAGACCTCAGGCTAGTGGATGAACAATTGCTACAAGAGAATAAACGTTTTTATGAAATGATTCATGTTACTTCAGACCAAAATTATCCAGAAGTTAGTTTAGTTGGAAATAAGATGTGGCATGGTAGTGGAGCCGTTGGGCAAGCTTATTTGAGCAGAACACTCACACATTACCAAAAACAGCAGGGGCAATCACTTGCTGAAGTAAAGGCTTATCAGCAAGTGATTATTGACTAATGTTAACTTACTTAGCCTGACGGCATCGCTAAAATAGTGTTGATATCCATTGTTTCTTGGTATGCAATCAGGCGGGTTTGTTTTGTCATGCGTGCATAGACAGCCATACGATCAGCTAATTCATTTCCTTCTATGTTCGCGTGACCTTTAACATGGGTAATAGTAATATGAGTTTTTAACTCTTGGTATAAACTATAAGCCTGTTTAATTGTTTCAAGGTTTTTAATGGGTTCACCTTTGCCTCGTGTCCAACCTTTATTTTTCCATCCCGTGGCCCATTTAGTGATGCAATCAATTGAGTATTTAGAGTCTGATAATACTTGAACCGAAAGACCTTTTTCTAGATACGTTTGAGCCAGTTTTAATGCTTCTAATAGCCCGTAAAGCTCGGCAGAGTTATTTGTCCCTTGAGACTCGTATAAACCAAACAGTAATTGTTCGAGTTGATTCTTATTGTAGACTGCAAGGCCTGTACCTGCTTGTCCAGGGTTTGGGGAGCATGCTCCGTCACTATAGATGGCAATATCACTTGAGGTAGCTCGAGTTGCCTTTTGGCTTGAGTTAGGCGTTGAAGCTGGTGGTTTGCTTTTTCCTTCTTTTTCTAACGAACGTTTCATTAAAGCACGAGTGTAGCTTTCCTTAAATGCTGCCTGAGCAAGCTCTTTTGACGAAAACCCCATATACTGCGCATCACTGCGACCATCGATCAATTCTTTAACTTGTGGCCACGAATCAAAGATACCGGTTTTTTCGCCTTTCCAGATTACATAATATTTCTTACTCATAGTTTCGCTTGTTTAAAAAGTCATGAGGGGATAATAAAGGGCTGAGGTAGAGTTACAAGTGATATTTTGCGGATTTCACAGTGATTTCGCGCGCGTTCATCATTGCTTGCTATAAACTCTAGTTTTGATTTGTTAAACTGGGGTGAATCGATTTATTGTCATTAGAGTAAAGTAGAAGCACAGTTTATGAGTCAAAAGCAACCGAACAACCCTTTACATGGTTTAACCCTAGAAAACATTGTGACTGCTTTAGTTGAGCGTCATGGCTTTCCACATTTAAGTCGCAAGATTGAAATTCGTTGTTTTTACAATGACCCAAGCATTAAATCTAGCTTAAAATTTTTAAGAAAGACACCTTGGGCCAGAGAGCAGGTGGAGCAGTATTATCTTGAAACGTGTTTAAATCAAGAGTCTGAACAACCTGAAAAGTTTGTTTGGCCAGAATTAAAGAAGAAATAGCTAATTGAATAAAAGATAAGACTAAAATTTACTTGGCTATCGATAAAAATTAGTCTAGTCTTTTATAAAACTCAATATCATTGCACGTCTTACGGTGGATTAAATGGATTTAATTAGTCACCCAACGCAAGGAGCTGCGTTATTGTTAGTGCTCATGCTTGGAATATTTTACGCCCTCTATTTTACTTTTTTGGTAAAGCTAAAGAAATGGCACCCTCAATTATGGCTTCACACAGGTTTGTCTGTTGATTCTCCTGTTAAAGTTATGGTTAAAGCGTGGGTGATAACAGGGTACCTCTTTAATAAACGCTATGACTCGTCAGGCTTACAAAATGGGATTTTATTTTGTGAAGATCGGCGTTGGTCACTCATTCTTGCGTATTATTTTGCGCTAGCTTCAATTTTTGTTTTTATCCTAAGCTCATTATTATTTGGGCTGCCAGGGGGGTAATCCGCCCTTAGCAAAGTGAAGTTTTCATCAACTCCATCAGATATTTGGCCAATAGTACTAGGTAAAATGATTGGGATTGAGTGCGCCTTGTTCAAGCATTTTATGTCTAAGACACAATAAGGTCACATTACTTAATGTGTTTAGTATTATATTATATTCCACAAATTTTGATTGCGGGTATAAATAAAGAAGTCGTGAGGCTTCCAATAGCTTGGGATCCTATCTTGCTCTGCACTATCAAATTTACTACTGCCCCGTAGTTGGCTTAATATCGCTTCAAGTCGTTCTTTACTTATTGTTTCTAATTTTCTTTTTGTCGGCGGGTAGTAAAGGTTGTTAACTCGCTCAATGGTCAGGTTACTGCCTGACGTAAAAAATACTAATTTACGAGAAACAATACGACAGCGTGGGTACTCGGGGTGAGTTGGGTAGAGCCCATTGACAATAGCATATTCATAGGTCTGCAGGTCTTCACCATCATTGCCTTTAGGAATATAGGTAACACCAAAGCCTTGAGGGAAGTTTCCCATTATTTTCAAAAAGCAATTAATGACCGCTTTACTTAACCCACCACCCTCAGCACTTTTGTTTAGTAATACGAATGCTCTAGGTAAAAACTCATAGTTAAAGTTTAATTTTGTTGAAAGTACAACCGATGTGTATATCTGTGGAACTTTTAGCAGGTTTCCCAACCCTTGTTTCGGCGAGAGTGCTTTTTTAATTAGTGTGTTAATAAATGCTAATTTATCATGTTCCACTTGATTAAACTGTTGCTCTTCCTCACGTGATAAGCCGGTGTAATTAGCAACACCTAAACCGTGATTGAGGTAATTAATTGTTTGCTGGTAATTGCATTTTAATAAGTCGAGGCGTTCTTGCTGTTCTAATACTCTAAAAGGGTCTTGTTCATTATCGTCACCATGTAGAATACGTTGTGCGTCCGGATGGTAATTTCCCACATGCTGCATTAATGCGGCGGTTAATAAAGGAATGATTACTTGGTCTTGAAATAGTTCCGGTGTGTCAGCATGTTGCTTGATGTATTGATTGTTCATCAAATTGTCTTCAATCAGTTGATTTAAGAGTTGATGACTTAAGAGTGCATGATATAAATGTTGGGCACGTTGATTGTAAGTGCGGGCAAGTTTGGGCGTGTCTGGTCCAGCTAGAACTAAGGTTCCTAAAATTTTAGCAAGCTTACGCTGTCGGTCGGCTTTATTTTTTCCTTGGCAATACTCGAGGATTGTTAAGCACACATCGGTAACTTGTTCTTTTCTCATAAGCCGCTCAGCTTGGAGCTTTGCTTCAAAATCACTGAGTTTTATTTTAGCTAGCTCGAGGATTTTATTGAGCTGTTGCGTGCGTTTTTTGTCTTGTGAACTGTCAGCTTGCACTTGCGCGTCGGCAACGTTTTGTTTAAGTGTTTCTAGTGTGCTGTCTGTGTGTTCTAGTTGAGCAAAGTAAGTGGCTGCTTGTTCATAGAGCGAAGACTTAGTGCGAGTCTGTGAATTTATTCTCTTAACCAGATCGTGAATGCGCTTAACACTGGATGACTCGCCAATCGCATCGTATCCCATGTAAACTTACCTCACTAATCAACTATTAAACTTGGATTTTTTTGCACATATATATGCTTATGGTCAAGATTAAAATAAAAACTCCATTAAGTATAGACTGAGTGAGCAACTTATAGTGCTAACTCAGTCTATTAGTTTATATTCAGGCTACATTTGCCATGCGTAACTGAATTTAGCAAAAACGGTTCTATCGGTTCGTTTTAGTTTATCAAACTCATCGTCTTGTTGTCCTTTGTCAGCATAACCAACGAAGATAAGAGATTGTGGATTGAGCTTGTATGAGTAAAGCAGTTGCGTATTGAAGCCTTTAAAGGATGCATCGTAATCGTCAGGTGTCTTATACAATTCAACATTACGATCAACGTCTCGATATTGTATGACTAGTTTCAGATAGCTTTTCAAGTCAAATTGGTAAGTAAAACGTGCATCCGTTAAATTAGCCGTAAACAGTCTGCCCTCATCAACATCTAAGCGATTGTAATTATGGTCAAGGTCGATAGATAAATGATCGTTTACATTCCAGTTCAAGCCACTATTTAAGACAAATGTGTCACCTAGTTGTACATTGGCATAATCGATCTGTTTACCGATTCTGGTAAAGGCGCGGACATTAATCGCAGAAACAGGGCGAATACGCGCAAAGGCCATAAACTGTGTTTCATCAAAATACTTTCCTTTGTGATGTTTATTACGTGTAACTACACCCATATTTGAGTAGAATTGATGACGGCCCTGTAAATTTAAATGTATTTCAGCCTCTTCCTCTAGCAATAAGCCATTTTGGTCTTCAGTGCGGTCTACATCACTCCAAAACCCCCATTGGTTTAATGCTGCACCATCTTCACCATACCATCTGCGTTCACCACCGATCACGGCGCGGCGATAGTCTGCTTGTCTAACAAAGCCTAAGTCGGCGCGAAAGTCTTCTCCAGTATCACTGTAGCTTGCGCGGAGGGTATAATCGCGAGTATCACGTTTTAACTGCATTGAAATAGCATGGCCTGTTTGCTTTTCTTCTAGCTCATACTCTTTAACCAAATGAGGGTTGTTGTCTGAGTCAGACCACGCTGCTTGGTACGAAAAGCTGTCTTGATCGTTAAACCAATAACGCCCATCAACTGAGGCTACAGTATTTTTATAACCATCGCCTTGACGATTAGTTAAGTGAGCACCAATACTTGAACGTTCACCTATATCCATTTTATAGCGCGCGATTGTTGCTTGACTTTTTTTATCTAGTTCTGCTAAATCTGAGCCTTGATTGCCGGGTAATAAGAAGGCTGTGGCTTCGTCATTGGCTGAAAGTAGAGCATAGGTATGGTTGCCTGTTTTGCCCGTGAGCTTAACCCCATAATCAGGATTAGCGATGTTTCGGGTATGGACAAGGTTTAAGCGTTCGCCGTCAAAATAATCGGCACCATCAAGGAAAAATGGGCGTCTTTCACGATAAAACAAGGAAAAGGTATTGTTTACATTTAATTGGCCTGAGTCTGCTTCTACTTGTGAAAAGTCAGGATTTAAAGTTGCATTTAGTACCATATCGGGCGTAACGCCCCAACGCAGATCAATACCAGCATCAGTATTACCATCACCGTTGTCCCAGTTGGCCTGTTCAGCTTCACGTTTATCACTACGATTTATCGTAAGCGTTGGGGTTACTTGAATATTTTTACTTGGTTTTATATTGCTAAAGCCAGAGATGTTGTCGAATTGGCAAATATTACATTGCACGGTTCGATCATCTTTATAGTTGGTAAATTGATAACGGTGATCGCGAGGGTAGGTACGTAATACTGCAATATTCCACGTCAAAGGACCTTGGGCTTCAGGGAAACGTAGTGCTTTAAAAGGAATACTCATTTCAACGATATAACCTTTGTCGGTTATTTTTCCTGCACTATCCCAAATGGCATCCCAAGAGGTGTCTTCACGCCAGCCATTATTATCTTCCATGCGAATGTCACCTTGCACCCCTATTGGATTGACAAAGAATTCATAAGCAGTCCGTTTATCATTGAAAGTATCGATAACAATCCCGGCCCAATCATCCTGAAACATCTTATCTCGATCTGATAAATGTGCGCGGATCTGTTCTGGGTTTGGGTCGTTAGCAACGATGGCAACATTAAGGTTTTCGCCATCTTCATAAAAATAGGCGGTAGTTTTAACTCTTGCAGCTATCCCTTCTCCTGGGTTCTTTTCATAAGCCAAGTCGAGTTTTGTTGCATTGGCCCATGCTGTTTCGTTCATTTCACCATCAATTTCTATTTTATTTTTAATTTGTGGGATGGTGATACTGGTCTTCGCTTGCGCAAAATGACTTGTCATTGCTAATGATACTAGTGCTGCACAAGTAGTAAAGCGAGGAAATACCTTGCTGTTATTCATTTTTAACATACTGAAACTATTCCATTTTAAAATCGCTTTTACCTTACGCGTGTAATGATTTTAGGGAAACTGACAATATGCAACAAAGTGTGTTTTAGTATTCACAATTTTAACAAATGGCTTTGATAGGCTAGAGCAAGAGAGATGGTAGCTTTTTATAAAAGTGAGAGCAGGTGTGAATTTAAAAAGAAATAGGCCAATTAAATTGGCCTATTTAAATCGTTAACAAAAGTTAAATAAATGCGATTATTTAACTTTTGCTTCGTTTTTCTTAGCATTTTTTTGCTCGCGTCGTTGATTGATGATGTGTTTTACATCACCGCCAATGTGATTTTCACCGCGTTGCTCAGCTAGCTTTATTTGACGCTCCCGTTCAGCAAAACGTGCTCGTTGCTCGTCTGTAACGCTTTCGTGACAGCGATGGCAGCTAACCCCTTTCACATAATGCTCGCTTTGCATCTCTTCTTCAGTTAAAGGAAAACGGCAGGCGAAACACTGGTCATATTGACCTTGCTCCAAATCATGGTTTACAGCGACTCGGCCATCAAACACGAAACATTCACCTTCCCACAGCGACTCTTCTTTTGGTACTTCTTCTAGGTATTTTAAAATACCGCCCTCAAGATGGTAAACTTCGTCGAAACCCTGTTCTTTTAAGTAGGCCGTTGACTTTTCACAGCGAATTCCGCCAGTACAATACATTGCGACTTTCTTGTGCTTAGTATTGTCTAGATTTTCTTTAACGTATTGTGGGAATTCGCGAAATGTTTCTGTATCTGGATTGAGTGCATCTTTAAATGTGCCAATCTCAACTTCGTAATCATTACGAGTATCAACAACGATTACTTCTGGATCTGAAATAAGTGCGTTCCAATCTTGAGGTTTAACGTATGTACCGACTACATGGTTTGGGTCGATACCTTCAACACCCATGGTGACGATTTCTTTTTTCAATTTCACTTTAGTACGCTGAAATGGGTTTTCATCATTAAATGACAATTTATAAGATAATTCAGCTAAGCGTTGATCATTTGTTAAAAACGCGAGTACATTATCGATCCCCTGTTGTGGGCCTGCGATTGTCCCGTTAATCCCTTCTAGAGCGAGCAGTAATGTTCCACGTACTTCATTTTTTTCCATGGTTGCTAATAGCGGGTCACGAAGCTCTATGTAGTTTTCGAGGCGTACAAATTTATAAAGGGCACAAACAGTAAAGTTATTAGTCATAGTATAAGTCCATTGAACTGGCTGGATCGTAAATCCAGTGCTTTAGAGAAAAAATGATAGATAGCCAACAGCATTGGACTGGTGACTAAAGCGCGTGATGATAACAGAAATTGATATCGATCAATATAAAGCAGTAAGGATAAGCTCACAAAAAACAATATTTGTTGGTTATTTAGCCTGTTTAGTTCTGTTGCTAATTCGAGGTTTAATATAATTATCTAAATTGAACTTTTCACACTTTGTTTGACCACCTAACAGAGATGCGGCAACGAGAAATGCTTTTTTTGCGCCTGAGTCGCAATAAATCTTATATTCTCCCGGCTGTTTCACGTTATGTTCAACGACAGTGTAATCATGACTCGGTAAGGATTTAGTCATACTCGATACGGTGCGCTTTTCACCATACTTGTGGTGGCTGGCATTTAACTGCTGTTGATGTTGTTTAGCGAGTATTGTCCTTGAATTGGCAATTAATTGTGCCGCAGAGGG
Organism: Alteromonadales bacterium alter-6D02; assembly: GCA_002835545.1. GTDB lineage: Bacteria > Pseudomonadota > Gammaproteobacteria > Enterobacterales > Psychrobiaceae > Psychrobium. The sequence continues at coordinate 7,379 of PIZK01000039.1, read as the reverse complement.
AAAAGGCTTTACGGGTTGCTCTGGATTCTCCTTGGCTTGACTGATTAAAGATACCTCTGGTGATGCTGAGGGTTTTCTGATCATTTCTGAAGACTGATTGTCATTTATTTTTTCTTTTTTAACGATGATATTTTCTGTCGCTGCATTGTCCTGATGTGGCTCATCTTGTGGTTGAAGAGGTGGTGTTTCGGCGTCCTTGCTGACTTCTTCTTGAATCTTGCTGGGCATGTGTTGAGGCGCCAATAGGCTTGCTTTAATAATAGTGATCGTCGGCTGTGGTTTTGGTATCGGCGCAGTATCTTGATGGAAGCGATAAAGCAAGGCGAACAGCAAACCGTGACCGAGTAAAGAGAGGGTTATAAAGTGTGAAGAGGCGTTGGTCATTTCCGTATTAACCTAAATGCAAAGAATGAGAACAATTTCTAACAAGAAACAGATAGTACTCCGAGTGTATAGGGTGAAAAAAGTTCAACAACTAGTCATAAAAAAGCCCACGCTACAGCGAATGTAGGTGGGCTTAATAAAATGATAGATAACGGCTTATTTAAATTTACGAACTCTAAAGCTACGACCTTTAAGCTTACCTTCGCTAATTTTCTTGAGTGCTATATTGGCAACGTTACTGGCAACAGCAACATAAGCCCAATTATCAGATAATTGAATCTTACCAACATCACTGCCTGCGATACCGCCTTTACTAGTTAAAGCACCAAGAATATCGCCGGCGCGTACTTTTTGTTTTTTACCACCATCAATCTGTAGCGTGGCCATTTTAGGTTTCTGAATAGGTTGGTCTAATACGCTATTATCAGGTAACGGACTTGGCTCTACAGTAATATTTAAAAATTCTTCTAGACGACCAATTTTGTTGAACTCTTTTTCGGCGAATAGCGAGTAAGCTTTGCCTTTACCGCCAGCACGGCCTGTACGACCAATACGATGGACATGCACTTCTGGATCGCTAGAGATATGGTAGTTGATAACCGCATCTAAATTGTCTACATCAAGACCTCGCGCGGCCACATCGGTCGCAACTAGGACTGAGACACTTTTGTTAGCAAAACGAACTAATGTCTGGTCGCGATCGCGTTGTTCTAAATCGCCGTGTAATGCTAACACATTAAAACCATAATCTTTTAGGTCGCTAGCAAGGTCTTGGACATCACGTTTTGTGGTACAGAAAATAACCGTAGATTCGCTTTTAGCCTGCTGCAATACTAAACGTACCGCGTGACTACGATGGCGATTATCATCAACTTTATAGAACACTTGATCGATACTGTCATTACTATGAGTTGATGCTACTTCAACACTCACTGGGTCGGTCATTAATCGCTTAGCAATTGGCTTAACGCCTTCAGGGAACGTCGCGCTAAATAATAGATTTTGACGTTGGGCTGGACATAACGAGAAAATTAAATCTAATGCCGATTGAAATCCCATCTCTAACATGCGATCGGCTTCATCGAGCACTAAAGTATTTAGGTGGTTAAGTTTTAATCGCCCACGAGATAAATGATCTTCGATACGTCCCGGTGTACCGACTATAATATGAGCGCCATGTTCTAAAGACCCAATTTGAGGCCCCATTGGTGTACCACCACACAGGGTTAAGACTTTGATGTTGTGGATTGCACGCGCTAGCTTTCTAATTTCTTTGGCGACTTGATCCGCCAGCTCACGAGTCGGGCACAGTACTAATGACTGAACACGAAATTTTTTAACGTCTAAGTTATTTAATAAACCTAACGCAAAGGCTGCTGTCTTACCTGAGCCTGTTTTACCTTGGGCGATAACATCTTTACCTTCAAGGATAGGCGGCAAGCTTTGTGCTTGTATCGGTGTCATTTCTTTATAATCTAAGGTTTTTAGATTATCTAACAGTGACGGATGTAGAGATAGTTGAGAAAAATCGTTTGATTGCACAGTAGCAGCCCTAGCGTTGAAGTGTTTCTTAAAAATAATTGGCGCGTAGTATACCAGCTTTACGTTGGTATTATTGAGATATCTTAAGCATAAGACGGAAGCTGCTAACTCGCTCGCACAATCTGATGGCATTGTTTGTCATGCGCAGATACTGTAATGTTCAGCACTATAAACAGGTCATTATTGGAGTTGCTGTGAAGAAAATAGCGTTATTTGTTGATGTACAAAATATTTATTACACTACCCGTGATACTTATCAGCGCCCCTTTAATTATCGTAAATTGTGGCAGGTACTCAGTGAGCGTGGCGACATCGTGCAAGCAAACGCCTACGCTATTGATCGTGGTGATGAACAGCAACAAAAGTTTCAAAGTGCGCTAAAGCACATTGGTTTTAACATTAAACTCAAACCTTTCATTCAACGTAGCGACGGGAGTGCTAAAGGGGATTGGGATGTCGGTATTACTATTGATGTACTGCGCAGTGCTAATGAGGTTGATGAAGTTATTTTACTTTCCGGCGACGGTGACTTTGCGATACTACTTGATGAAATCAAGCAACGCGACAATGTAACAACGACTGTCTATGGTGTGCTTAAATTAACCGCTAATGCCTTGGTGCAAGCTGCTGACCACTTCATTCCAATTGAGCAAGACTATTTACTCTAGATTTATAGTTGAGTTATCAGATTGTCTTCAATGAAGTTAAATTGATTAATCGTTAATGGCGCTGTTCTGTTAGCTCTGACGGTAAGTGCCATTTTATGCTCAAGCGTTGGCTCAAACAGAAAGCTTTGCCATTGAGTGGGTGAGTCATTACGTAACTCACTAAAGCCTAACTCTATGTCATCAAAAGATTTTATTTTAAACCAAAAATGATCTAATGGAATGGCTAAACCATCACCACAGGCTTTGATATAAGACTCTTTCAAAGTCCAAAAATTAAAGAAGTCGATAGCTTGTTGCTGGTAAGGGAGTTGTGCTAAAGCTTCATTTTCATAAGGGCTAAAATAGCGCGGGGCTAGTTTGTATGTGTTGGCTTTACGTTTGATATATTCAACATCAATGCCTAGCTCTAGCTGATGACTGACCGCAATAGCGATTAAGCCTTGTGCATGTGACAGATTAAAGTCGAGTGTTACGTTGGGATTGCTAATAAAGGGCTTACCGTTAAACCCTTTGCCAAATCGCCAGTCACTAGGTGCAATAGTACTGTGATATTTAGATAATACATTCCTCACTAACGCTCGAGTGACAAGTGCACTATGACGACCTTCTTGATTATATTGCTTATCAACCTTTGCCCGCTCTTGTTCGCTTAATTGTTGTCTAAAATAAGCTAGTTGGTTGGGACAGCTTATGTGATGTGGTTTGACTAACCAAATGTCAACCTGATTTTCTAATAGTGCCATAATGGGAGTCACCTTTTCTTTTACTTTTCAAACTGATCATAGCATTGTTTTAGTTCAGGCTTTAGCCTACTTTTAAAAGAGACACTTTAAATTATGGTGTTTCTAAATCAACTATCTATCATCTAAAGGGGACGTTATGCCATTTATTAATCAGCAGGAGCTCTCTAGCTTAAAAATGACCATGCTTATGACACCAGATATGGCTAATTTCTCTGGGAAGGTTCATGGCGGTGCGTTACTACGCTTACTTGACCAAGTCGCTTACGCATGCGGCTCTCAGTACAGTGGGCACTATGTCGTGACTTTATCGGTCGATGAGGTTCGCTTCAAACAATCGATACATGTAGGAGAGCTGGTAACCTTCCTGGCTCATGTTAACTTAGTGGGTCGGAGCTCAATGGAGATTGGGATTAAAGTACTTGCGCAAAATATTCATTCTCGTGAAATACGCCACACCAATAGTTGCTACTTTACTATGGTCGCCGTCAATGAAGCGGGGAAATCTGTTGCTATTACACCGTTAGTTTTAACTAGTAAAAAAGATAAATCGCGCTTTGTTGCTGCAAAATTTCGCCGCGAATTACGCCAAGAGCATAGTGAGCGTTTAGAAGAGATCCGTGCTAAATGGAACGATGATGCTGTTGATGACAGCGTCCTTGATCAGTACCTAAGTTAAAATGATTGCTTAACGCTGATTAAAAATTGCGATGACTTGATATCCTGCCGATTAGCTAGAGGGAAGGCTAGATCGACATGAATAACATGATTGGCATCAACACGGCTAGGGGTAAAGCGAAGACCTATACCAACGTTTGCTAACCAACGTTTATCTTGCTTCTCTATGGCTGTTACTTGGGCTTCAGGGGGCATTGCTGTTAATAATTTATCGTATTGTTCGAGTAAATGACTATCACCCCATGATTTTCCAATATCAACATAAAATGCGGCACCAATACGAATTAAGCGAAATAAATAAGCATCACTATAGTAACGTTGCTCGAAGGTTAATACGCCAGTTTGCTCTCCGGATAGGTGCCTTAAAGGGTAACCTCGCAAGCCAGTATCTCCGCCTAAGAACAGTTGATTTTCCTGATGTGGATTATATAACATGTTATATTTTATCTGGCTAAAGAATACCCAGTCTGAATCATAAAAATGGTAATAAGCACCATTAAACGTAGCCGCCAAATTTTCAAACTTGTTATGTTTACTTTGCCAATAGCCATCGACTTGAGTGTCAAAAGTTAATAAATGCTTCTGCTTTCTGATGGCATTTTGAGAGTGAATATTAAAGATGACTCGGCTGATATCGTTAGCGACAGAGTGATGGCTGTAACCAATACGGCCAGTGAGGGACCGGCCTAGATTTATATCTTCAGTTCGTTTAATCGAGTGGAAATTTTCAATGGTAGTGAAGCTATTTTCAATATAGTCAAATGCCAGCCATGGATATAATAAGGTTCGCTGGTGTTGAGCTTGGCTTGTCAAGGCAAGATGATTAGGACTATCTAATCCAAATGCTCTAGGTATAACAGCATCAGGCTTTAATGTATCTTGGCGGTAAGTGAATCCATAGCGCCAGCGCTTGGTCGTGTCTTCAATATAGCCTTTAGAGCGGCCGTAGAAAATATTATAAATGCGATTTTTATGATCGAGTTCGATGGCTTTTTTTGATTGGTAATATAAAGGGGATATACGCTGTTCATTGTTGAAACTAAAGCCGTAACTTCGCTGACTAGCTAATGAATAAAAGGGTAAGTCGAGAGAAAAATATTGGCGGTAACCATCACTATTGTCACTAATCTCTATTGCTGTTTTACGTCGAGTGCCTGCAATATTTGGATCCTTATAGCGCACTGTATACTCGGTGCGCTGATCATCCTTGGCTTGGGAAATGGAAATAAGCTTGCCGCTGCCTAAAAAATTTGACTCTGTAATCGATGTTTTTGTGGTTGTCTCACCACCTTTGTGCGAAATGCTAAATGCTGGGGTGATTGACCAAGCGTCTTTGGTAACAACTTCAATGTCGACTTTGTCACCGCATAAACGCAGCGGGCGCACTCGTGCATCGTAGAGGTATTTATTGTTACGTAAGATTCGTTCACTTTCGGCAAATAATTGTCCATTGTACTGGTCTGTTTCGCGAAATAAAATTTCATCCCTGATTACTTGCTCTTGACTAATCACATGAACGTCATTGAGCCAGCGATATAGAAAGTTAGATTCCTTGGGGTCTTCTGGGTTAAAAACATTATAACGAGTGAATGTTATGTGGCCGATACTTTTTCCATCGAGGAAATCTGGAGCGGGTGTGGTTGGTAAAGTTAATTCAAAGTTAAGCGGTTCTGGCTCAGGCGATTGCCACTGACATGTCTGCGCATCAGCTTCTTGCCTTAATGGCCAAAGTAAGATTAAACCTAAGCAAACTATACGCAAAAAGAAATTCATCTGCTCCGTATGACCCCTTAACCCGTCTTATAAAAATCACTGTTTAAAAACTAGACAAGATTGCAGATAACAGTGAAGTAATATTAACATATTGAATAAAAGCTATTTATTAGTCAATTAAGTTGGTTATTTAAGTATAAACTAAAATAACTCTGCTATTGATCCTTTTGCCGATTTTGTCATGCGAATGCTTCGCGTATACTGTGCACTCACTATTATTTTTTATTAAAAGAGAGTTGTTATGCTGAAGCACCAAGTCATTCCTGTAACTCAGTTCGCGCAAAACTGTACAGTTATTTGGTGTGATGAAACAAATATCGGCGCAGTAATTGATCCTGGTGGCGATATCGAAAAAATCACGTCTTTTATCGATACTCAACAAATTAGTGTTGAAAAAATCTTGTTGACGCACGCCCATATTGATCATGCTGGTGGGACAAGTGAATTATCAAAACGTCTTAATTTAACGATTGAAGGTCCGCATCAAGGTGACCTGTTTTGGATTAATGGTTTAGCTCAGCAAGCACAGATGTTTGGGTTTGAAGTGTGTGATGTCTTTGAGCCGACACGGTGGTTAGAAGATGGTGATACGGTAACTGTGGGTAATGAAGTACTCGATGTACTGTTGTGCCCAGGCCATACACCGGGTCATGTAGTGTTTGTATCCAAAGCTCTGAAACTAGCTTGGGTCGGTGATGTATTGTTCGCTGGTTCTATTGGCAGAACAGATTTCCCACAAGGGGATCATCAAACCTTGATTAATTCGATTTGTAGTCAATTATGGCCGTTGGGTAATGACATTGAATTTATTTGTGGTCATGGCCCAAACTCTACATTTGGTAAAGAGAGAGCATCAAACCCTTTGGTCGGCGATCGGGTGACGGGCTTAAGTTAGTGTTAAATTGATGAGGGTAGGGCAGTTGGTATTGTCCTACCTAACCTCAAACTATTCTATAGCACAGGCAAAACTGGAATTGGCTTCCCTTCTTCGTTCACTGCAACAAAGCTAAAGGTTCCCGTTATCGCTTTTTCACGGTGATCTTGATACATATCTTCAACGTAAATATTCACTTCAACTTTTAAGCTGGTACGTCCAACGTGGACAACCTGACCTACTAATTCAACTAAGCTGCCACCGGGAATAGGGTGTTTAAAATCGATGCGGTCAGAAGAAACGGTGACCAAACGTTTACGGCAAAAACGAGTTGCGGCAATGAAGGCTGCTTCATCCATCCACGCTAACGCTTGCCCACCGAATAAAGTGTCGTGATGGTTGGTATTAAAAGGAAAAACGGCTTTGGTGATACGTGCTTGACTGTTTTCGAGTCGTTCTAGTACCGCAGGATCGTGAATCATTAATTTTTCTCAATATAACTAGTTATCTATTACTTTAGATTAGTCAATTAAGCTACTTAAGGAGGTTTAAATATTGAATTAAGAAGAGAGTACTACAGGAATATAATGATGGTGGACGATACTGGGCTCGAACCAGTGACCCTCGCCTTGTAAGGGCGATGCTCTCCCAACTGAGCTAATCGTCCTCAGGGGATATCCTAGTTTTAATTCTTGGAGTAAGAATGGTGGACGATACTGG
>PIZK01000038.1 GCA_002835545.1 Alteromonadales bacterium alter-6D02 | reverse complement strand
AATCCTTAATGTATTTACAGATTGTCATCCTTAAGGTGTTTAATTCAGGATCTCGTTTTGACCTGTAAACTGCCTTGATAGCAAAGCGAGATCCCGGCTAAAAACATGCCGGGAAGACGGTGTCGAGGCTGCCACATATTGTCATCCTGAAGGTATTTAATTCAGGATCTCATTTTGGCCTGTAAACTGCCTTGATAGCAAAGCGAGATCCCGGCTAAAAGCATGCCGGGAAGACGGTGTCGGGGCTGCCACATATTGTCATCCTGAAGGTGTTTAATTCAGGTTCTCCTTTTGGCCTGTAAAGTTCCTTGATAGCAAAGCGAGATCCCGGCTAAAAACATGCCGGGAAGACGGTGTAAGGGCTGCCACATATTGTCATCCTGAAGGTGTTTAATTCAGGATCTCGTTTTGGCGTGTAAACTACCTTGATAGCAAAGCGAGATCCCGGCTAAAAACATGTAGGGAAGACGGTGTCGGGGCTGCCACATATTGTCATCCTGAAGGTGTTTAATTCAGGATCTCGTTTTGACCTGTAAACTGCCTTGATAGCAAAGCGAGATCCCGGCTAAAAGCATGCCGGGAAGACGGTGTGGGTGAGACAGCGAAAGGACGTTATTGCTAATGCCAAATTAGCGATAACGCTAACAATAACGGAGTAATAATCGCCACAGCCACATTGGCACCGAGGTATTTAGGGTGAAGGCCGATTTGTTCACGGTGTTTCATCGCCCCCCATAACGAAAATAATGCCACAGGCAATAAAGTTAACGCCGCAAGGCTAGTCATCGGCAACATTTGCCAATACACACCACCAATAATGGCCAGTGCTGTAGCTACAACAAAACTAGCGTAAATAATGTTGGCCGTATTCACCCCATAAGTAATAGCAAGATGACGTCGCCCGACCACTTTATCCGCCTCTATGTCTGGATATTGATTAAGTAGTAACAAATTATTGACTAAAAAGAACGGTACCAATGCGACTAACCAGCTACTCGGTTCAACTTTTCCGGTGAGCACAATCTCAACACCGACCACCATTAATACACCAAACGCGAGCCCAGGTGACACTAAACAAAGCCAAGGGTGACGATTGAGCCAATTAGTGTAGCTAACAATAATGACACCGCCGAGTGCACTAATCCCTAAAATTATTAAGCCATATTGGAAAATGAAATATAAACCAATGACAGCGGTTAATAAGAGAGATACGACACCAACAATCAGAACATCTTGCGCGCCGCTGGGGTTATTAGGTAACGCGCCACTGCCTCCACTAAATGCGGTGCGAATAGTTTGACTATCTAAGCCGCTTTTAAAATCTGCATATTCATTTAAAGTATTAACACTGACATGCGCCAAAAGCGCTCCTAACGTTGCTAAGGTTAAGAAAAGCCAATTGATTTCAGTGAGTGTTACCAACGATGCTGCAACACCTAAGAAAATGCATACCGGTGTTAGAATTAAAAAATTAGGGCGAGCAGCCTGTATTACTACTGGAATGTTCATCACTTTCCCCTTGCTAGATAACTAGCGCTGTCATTAAATTAACGCGGTTTCAATTGTTACGTTAGCGTGTTCTGACAACAATAAATATTAGCCATTAGGATCAAAGCTACTACTACCATTTTGTATGCATTCAGCCCAAATCACAGCATCTTGATAATGCTTAGACAATTGCTTTTTATCTAGACGTAATTTAATCGCTTCTCGTTCTGCTTGATACCACCGCCCTTGCTCCAAGTATTTTATCGCACGTAACGATAAGCTCAGAGGTGTTTGACTACGTTCGGTTGTATCAAGTAATGCTTCAGCGACATCGTCACAAACTGCTAACCGCTGTAAAACATCATGCATAGTTGAGTCCAGAATTGCGTCCATTAAAGAAAACATTCCCATTAAAAAAGCACTTTCCACCAACGTAGGCGCTACTTGTCGGGACACTGATTCACAAAACTTAGCACGAATAACGCACATTTTAATCAGTTCCACTGGCTTATTCGACGCCAGAATAGCGGTAACAAATAAAGACAATAAACGCCTAAGTTGATCATCCCCTAAGTAGGTTAACGCCTGCTTAACCGACTTGATTTTACTTTTTAGTGGAAAGCCGCCTGAGTTAAGAAAGCACAGTAATTTATAAATTAAGTTACTGTCTTGCTCTAACAGCTGGGTAATTTTTTTATAGTTAAGCTCATCAGCAATCGTTTCTTTGTAAATTAAAAACATCAAATGCTCATTGGCTTCCGCTTCATGATTTGAGTGCATTTCAGGTTTACAAAAAAAATACCCCTGGAAGAAACTAAAGCCCATTTTAACCGCTCTGTCGAACTCTTCTTGAGTTTCCACTTTCTCTGCCAACAGCTTTTTCTCATTTTTCTCGCGTAGCTTTTTAACAACCGGTTCGATTTCATCAAGAGTGGTGTGCTGGATATCAAACTTAATTAAGTTAACTAAGCGAATAAAACGCTTCCATTCAGGCTTATAGATAAAATCATCAAGCGCAAAACGATAGCCAAAACGATGTAACTCAACACAAGCACGATAGACATCATCGGTGGGGTTAACGTCTTCTAAGATTTCAATAATAATATCTTCTTGGGGCAATAGTAGCGGCAAACGATCAATTAAGGATTTTTCAGAGAAGTTGATAAATGCGCGTTTACCGCCAGTGATTGGCCGAATACCTTTATTAAAGTGCGTTCGACCGATAAGTTTTGAGGTAGCCTCATGAGGGTCAACATCAGCAGGAAAAAAGTTTTCAGGGCCGCTACGAAAAAACAGCTCATAGGCCACTACTTGTGAGCGTCTATTTAAGATGGCTTGCCTTGCGCTATAAACGAGCATAAATCACTGTTATTATTAAAAGTTAATATATAACTTATAAGTATAGCAGCCGATAGTCAAATACAGCTAAGTTAAAATAGTATGTATGGCTAAATAAAAAGCCCAACACGAATGTTGGGCTCAAAAATTACACAAAAACCGACTCTGACTATTAAATCTAGTTGATTACTGCCTCGTGAGTTTTCTCATCAAACAATAAACTACCTTTGATTTTTGGCGATTCAAAATTCACTCGATTTTTTTGTCTTGGGAAATAATCCGTTAATAACTGGTGAAATATAGCGACCCCACTAATTGACTCTAATCCCAAAACTTCCTGATAAATATAAGTATCATTAACCCCGGGCTCAATGCCAACGAACTCTATTTTTATTGGTTTACCATTAGTGCCAACTAGTCCAAAACCTCGTTCAACATATTGTTGGACTAATTTAAGGTATTCATCACTATCAGCGTAAATACGTTGTTGATGTTTATCAGACAACAATGCTTCGAGATCATGGCTGGTAATGCGATGAATTATCTCAGTACTTTTAGTAAACTTGTTAACTGATATTTCAGTGCTACCAACAAAAAATGTATGGGCACTTGCGTTGGTTACCCAAGCAAGGTTGATTATTAGCGTGATTAATAAGGTGCGAATAGCCATCAATTATGCCGCTTCCTTGTCTTCGTTTTTCGCGTCTGTTTCTTTATCAGCATCGTCATCCGTCTTAAGTTTTTCATTGTACTTTTCCATTAAACTTTTCGATTTCTTACGCTTGTAAAGCTCTAAACGTGACTCAATAACACGGGTTGGCCAGTAGTTGTTGTTAACATCAACATCTGCTGTTTCCCAATAAGGGTCAAGTACGATTTCCTTGATCGCTTTATCAGTGATTAGCATCTTAGATACTTTCACTGTATTTTTACGCCAGATTTGTGCTGAGATGCGTAATACTTCATCGCTACCATCAGCGTATTTAACCTGAAGGATAATTGGCATCACTAAACCACCTTTATTACTAAAATCAACGGTGTAAATATTGCTGCCATTGTTTAGTAATTCAAGCTGCCAATCTTCTAATTTCTTTTGGCTACTGTTGTACTTATTACGGTCATGGTTAGTCACTGTAAACTTGTCATGTTCGTTATAAAAATCTAACAATTCAGGTTTTTTATCAGTACGCACAGGCATGCCTTGATTGCGAAGATCACTGATATCTGCAGGCTCTTTATTAAACTGCTCACGATCCCATGCTTTTTCAACTTCAGGATCTTGGCTACCAATATGCATTTTAGTTACGCGATCTAACGAGATATCAACATGATCGGTGGTGTAGAACCAACCGCGGATAAACCAATCAAGATCAACCGCTGACGCATCTTCTAAGGTGCGGAAAAAGTCAGCAGGTGTTGGGCGTTTAAACTTCCAACGTTCAGCATACTCTTTAAACGCAAAGTCAAATAGTTCGCGGCCCATAATGGTTTCACGCAAGATATTTAATGCTGTTGCAGGCTTACCATAAGCATTATTACCAAACTGTAAGATAGACTCACTGTTAGTCATAATAGGCACTTGATGACTACTCTTCATGTAGTTAACAATCTTACGTGCAGGGCCACGGCGTGATGGGTATTTTTCTTCCCACGCTTGCTCAGCTAAAAACTGTACAAAAGTATTTAACCCTTCATCCATCCACGTCCATTGGCGCTCATCAGAGTTCACAATCATTGGATAATAGTTATGCCCAACTTCATGGATAATGACCCCGATTAATCCGTACTTGGTACGTTTAGAGTAAGTCTTCTCACCAGTCTTTTTATCAACTTTTGGGCGCGGACCGTTAAAGGTAATCATTGGGTATTCCATGCCACCAACAGGACCATTCACCGAGATAGAGACTGGGTACGGGTATTGTAAACTGTATTTGTTGTAATGCTCTATGGTGTGAATAATCGCTTCTGTCGAGTAACGCTCCCAGAGCGGGTTACCTTCTTTTGGGTAATAAGACATGGCCATCGTATCGATGCCGCCTTCAGTATACCCCTGTGCATCCCAAATGAATTTACGTGATGAAGCCCAAGCAAAGTCACGCACATTCTCAGCTTTAAAGCGCCATGTCTTCATTTTTGATGACTTGGTCTTCTCTTTTTCCGTCGCTTCTTCTTCAGAAACAATGATCACTGGCTTATCGGCATATTTTGCTTTCTCAAGACGCTTACGCTGAGCCGAAGTTAGTACGCTACGTGGGTTTTGTAATTCACCGGTTGATGCCACAATGTGATCACTCGGTACGGTAATTTCAACATCGTAATCACCAAACTCTAAGGCAAACTCACCATTACCTAAAAACTGTTTGTTTTGCCAACCATAGACATCATAGTAAGCCGCCATACGAGGGAACCATTGGGCAATTTCATATAGGTAATTTTCATCTTCTTTGAAGTATTCGTAGCCAGAACGACCACCTAATACTTTCTGTTCGCGAATATGATAGTTCCAATCAATGTTAAACACGAATTGTCCATGTGGTTTAAGCCCAGTAGGCAAGTCAATACGCATCATCGTATCATTGATGATATAAGGCAGGTCACGCCCATTCTTATCCGTCACTTTGGTGATGTCATAACCGCCATCATGCTGTTGTGACTTCACCAGACCACGCATTGATTTAAAGCTTGTTTTTGGATTGCTTTGTTTTAAGCGAGTTGTCCGAGTGGTTTTATCTAAGGAGTCTCGCTTGAACCGATTCTGATCCAGTTGTAACCAAAGGTAAGTAAGTGTGTCTGGTGAGTTATTTTTATACGTGATGGTTTCTGAAGCCGTTAAGGTCTGCTTTTCATCATCTAGTTTTACACGAATTTTATAATCGGCCTCTTGTTGCCAATATTCATGTCCAGGGGCACCTGATGCAGTGCGGTAAGTGTTAGGTGTAGGTAAAAGTTCATCTAACTGACGAAACTTATCTTCAAACGGTTTGCCTTTAGCCATCAATGGGGACGTTATAACCACCGATATACTAAGTAACAAACCACTGACTAGTTTGTTCATATTTTTCTCGCTTAAGAAAATTGTATACTTTATTAAAAGGGCGGTCTTTATAGCATAAGTGAATTGTGTATTCACATTTAAAAATGTATCTAAATATATCCCGTTCAAACGCATAAATATGAATCTATTTAGCAAAAAAAGTAAGGTATGATAGTAAGTCAGCTCTTATTCAGTTTTATCTTTATAAATTAGATTAATAGCCTTTTTATTTTTTCATTAATTATTTGAGTTTACTGCTCCGTCAGCACTTAATTTTATATAAGGAACGCGTCCTATGATCGCCCTATTGTTTCCTAAAACTCGATTACTCAATCGCAGCAGAGCATTAAGCTTTTTTATTGTATCTGCAGTATTATTGCTGTCGGGCTGTGCACATAAAAACTATATGGAATCGGCTGAAAATCTAATGGTTTCACAACAGTATGAACTCGCGGTGCAAGAGTTTACTTTAGCGCTCAAAGAAAAGCCTAACGACCAATTAACTCGCGACAAGTTAACGCATGCAAAATCATTACTAGCAAGCTGGGCAACTGACTTGTTAGTCAAAGCACAACACGCAGAGACAAACGGCCAAACAGCCAAAGCGCTGCTACTGTATGCCAAGGTTGCACAATTAACACCTAATTCATCAGCAACATCAGCCTATCAACGTTTATACCGAGAGCTGCGAGATAAAAGTCAAATAAAAGTTAATATCCAGCCAAACAATATCTACCTCGACAATACTGTTGCTGTGAATATTGATGGTTTACAGGTAGTAAACAAACGTAACAGCAATATAAAGCAACTGAAATTCGCACAATCAAATCCGATTTTTGAAATACAGCAGTCAAACTCAACAGCCCTAACACAATACATCAGTGGTAGCCAAACTATCGCTAACCCTGACATTCTCGATCTGCAACATCAACTCGCCGACATTAAAGACGACAGGTACTCGATCAAGCGCAGTGTTAGAAAGCTAACTCGCCAGCTTAATCAACATAAGAAATCTTTACAGCAATTTACGAGTCGTAAGCAATCATTAGAAATGAAGTTACTTGCAACTAATTTAACAACGGAACGCAAACAGTCGTTGGAGCGTCAGCTAAGTGATGTCAATAACGAGCATAAGTACCATAAAAAACAGCACGAGAAGGCTGCATCGCGCTTAACTAAACAGCGCAAAAAATTAAATAAGATAAATCATCAACAAGAGCACATTGCTGATGCGCTAATACATACGCCGCCTGTAGTTGAGGTGCCGGTGTATACTGATTATGAATATATCCAGCAGCATCAAACCAATACCCTGACAAGTGTGTTGTACCTGACAGTAAACAAAATAACTCGTACGGCAAAAGTAATGGTGGACTCTCAGGACGATAGTCACCCAGCGCACCCTATCATTGGATTAGCAGCTAACCCGATGGAAGTGTTAAACAAAACAGCATTGAGCCCAAGATTAGCGCAGGAACGGGTACATATAGCACAGCAGTTGCTCACCCAATTAGTCGATGAGCAATATTTAAATTACTTTTATCAAGCCCAGCAGACCAATAACATCGATGAGAAGTTTGATTCCTTAGTTGCTCATGGGTTAATGAAGAGAGCTGGCGCAAACCAAGATGCAGCTAGCCAGTTACAACAAATGCTCAGCCTTGAATTTGGCCAAGGAGCACATTTTAATATTAACCAGCTACTTCACCTATACTAAAAGTAATAAATTACAGGGTCGTTTACCGACCCTGTGATAAAATACACATCAAATCACTAAAATAAACCGTTCAACACTTTTTATACCTCATCAGCTTATTAACCCTCTATTCTATGCCTTAACACATAACATAAGATTAAGAAGGTAAGAATAACCATGGAATTTTTCAGTCAAATAGAGTCAGCACTAAACTCAGCAAGCCCTTTAACAATTGCGCTATTTATAATCGCATTCCTTGCCATCTGGTTTTTGCCTGCAATTTTGGCACTCTTTTTCAACCGCAAGCATTTTATGTTGATTTTGGCAGCCTGTGTTCCGGCTGGATTCTCGATTATTGCATGGTGTGGTCTAATGATATGGGCAACGACAGGCAAAGGAATTGAGAAGTTTGTTAAGAACCGAAAATTAAAAGAACAAGCGGAGTAACGCAGTTTTCTAACGATGGCTCTCTTTCACCTTTTATTTGTAAAAGAGGTGAAATCATCGTGATAAAGTTGCAAAAACAACGTTTAGCGTTTAATTTTGAACCAGGCAACAAATAAATTAGTCTTTTAACTTGCAAATAAAAATAATTTCTCTATTATAGCGCCCATCTGAGACAAGGCGTAACCCACTAGGGAAGCAACTTGGATAAAGATTAGTGATTGCGGGATGGAGCAGTCTGGTAGCTCGTCGGGCTCATAACCCGAAGGTCGTTAGTTCAAATCTAGCTCCCGCATCCAATTACTAATTTAACTCAGAATCATTGATTGCGGGATGGAGCAGTCTGGTAGCTCGTCGGGCTCATAACCCGAAGGTCGTTAGTTCAAATCTAGCTCCCGCATCCAATCAATGTTCAAATGTTTTAAAGGTTGTTAGTCTCACTAACTCTCTTGGTGTATACCGAAACGTGATTGCGGGATGGAGCAGTCTGGTAGCTCGTCGGGCTCATAACCCGAAGGTCGTTAGTTCAAATCTAGCTCCCGCATCCAATCACACCCTTCTTTATTTATAAAAAATTCAAAACCTAAACGTTAGACCTATTCTGTCTATAATCACTTGTTATTTCATTATTTATTCAAATGTCATCACAGTTTTAACTGCTGTCGTTGGTATGCTTTTGGCTGAGCTCTTCTTTTAAATCAAAACAAGATCCTGAATTAAACACTTTCAGGACGACGCGATGTGAAGCTACCTGAATTAAACACCTTCAGGACGACGCGGTGTGAGGCTACCTGAATTAAGCACCTTCAGGACGACGCGGTGTGAAGCTACCTGAATTAAACACCTTCAGGACGACGCGATGTGAGGCCACCTGAATTAAACATCTTCAGGGCGACGCGATGTTAGGGCAACTGTTTCAACCCAGTCACTGCACCATAATGCTGATCACATCAGTATTCCCCAGTTGGTCTTGTACAATAATTTGCTGCTGACCAACTTCTGATAACACGTGCTCGACCTTGCCATTAGCTGAGGTGGTATAGCGATGTTGCCCATTGATGTACCAATGCTTTTCACCTGAACCACCCACACTTTTAAGCCAGATGCTCGCTGACTGCGAACTATTTCCGGCACTGCGGTAGATACTCCCAGCCTCGACGCCAGTTATTTTTAACGTGGCACTCACTGCTATAGCCTCATTGGCGCAGCGCGGGTCAAGCTTAGGGATCACCCGCTCGCGGCGAGAACTTGGACTTATCCACGGCTCAAGAATTTTTGGCCACAATGCGACCTGTTTAGGGACTTTCTGAGCAACTGCACACGACATTGAAACACGTTGCTGACTATCTGCGGCTAACCAAAACTTAAATACCCCGCCTTGCCATGCATCAACATCAGCACTGTGCCATGTTGGCGGTATAACTTGATCGATAATCCAGGCTTGCTGCTGTCGTTGACAAAAGCCTTTAGGTTGATCCTTAGCTAAGGTGCCCAACGGCCAACAAATCGTCTCAAGTGTCACGTTATCTGGTTGTTCAATCTCAGCAAAGCGATGAATCAACTGATCCACCACAGTAAAGAGTAATGGGCCCGCAGTTACACGCCCATAGTGCCCTGCCATCGCCGTTCCATCGGGTCGTCCAAGCCATACACCGATAGTATAATCTTGGTTAAGTCCGATTGCCCATGAATCGCGAAAGCCATAACTGGTGCCCGTTTTCCACGCAAAGCGATCACGTATACGGGTTGCTGCTAAAGTATTAATGCTATCAGGTCGACTAATACCCGATAACGTTTGTTGCACGATCCAAGCACTGGCAGGAGATAATAAATTGCGTGTCACTTTAGGTTGCTGTAACTCCGATTGTAAAAAACGAAGCTTTGTTACCTGCCCTTGATTAGCAAACGCTGAGTAACTCTGTACTAGTTGCTCTAATGATGTCCCTGCACCACCTAAAATCACCGCAAGATTCGGTTTATCTTGTGGGATTGTTAATGCTAACCCCGCATTTTGCAACCGCGCTACAAAACGATTAGCGCCATAACGTTCTAATAAATCAACCGCTGGAATATTTAATGAACGCTGCA
This sequence comes from Alteromonadales bacterium alter-6D02, assembly GCA_002835545.1. Classification (GTDB taxonomy): domain Bacteria; phylum Pseudomonadota; class Gammaproteobacteria; order Enterobacterales; family Psychrobiaceae; genus Psychrobium. The sequence continues at coordinate 94,075 of PIZK01000038.1, read as the reverse complement.
AGGCATCGTGTGCCGACACTGGGCCGTGAAATAAGCCACTAAAATTACTCGGCCTATAATCCCCCCACTCTCTTGGCACATCAGCGAGTAATGAGTGTGAGTGAATTAACCCCTCGTCTAGTGCTAGAGCATAAAGAAAAGGCTTAAGTGTCGAGCCAGGAGAGCGAGTTGCTTGCACCATATCGACATAACCAAAGCGCGATGAATTAGCGAAATCAGCCGTACCAATATAAGCCTTAACCGCTGAGGTATGATTATCCACCACCATAATTGCCCCTGAACTACGTTGTGGTAATCGCGTCATATAAGACGCTAATGCCTGAGCAAGCCCCTGTTGTAAATCACTATCAATCGTACTTTTTACCACCGCTTGATCCATAGCGCGGGCTAACAGCCGTCTCGATAGTAATGGCGCTAACTGTTGCGGTCTAAAATTATAACTAAAGACCTGCTCTAGCATCGCACCTTCGATAGTTTCTTGTGACCACACACCAAAGTCAGCCATACGTTTGAGTACTTTATTTCGTGCTTGCTGTGCCGCCTGGTTATGTAAGTCTGGACGATAGCGCGTTGGGGCTTGCGGTAATACTGCTAAGAGTGCCGCCTCAGCATGGGTGAGTGTTTTAGCCGACTTATTAAGATAGGTATAACTGGCCGCCTGTACTCCCTCGATGGTGCCACCAAAAGGCGCGTTATTAAGATAAATCTCAAGGATATCGCGCTTTTCTAAATGCCACTCTAGTTGTAAAGTCCGCAGTAACTGGGTAGTTTTCCCCCACAAACTGCGTGAATGCGGGTATAAAATTCGTGAGACCTGCATCGATAACGTAGAACCGCCAGAAATAATACGACCATTAACGATGTTTTGTTTAGCAGCACGCAAAATAGAAAACGGATTCACTCCGGGATGATACCAAAACCAACGATCTTCATAATTAAGCAACGCTTGAATATAGCGCGGCGATACCTCATCGATAGTCACCGGATAACGCCAAATTCCATCTTTATCAGCGAAGGTACGTAACGGTATATTATGCTGGTCAACGACAACTCGAGCAAACTGCTGTTGTTGTTCGGGTAGCTGCAACGGATAAAACACATCAAGTAATTTAAGCCCAGCACAGTTAAACACCAATATGATTAATAGCATCAACGTAAAAGGGCGAGCCTTAATCCAGTTACGGCTTGCCATTACCCAGTCTCTCCCTTTGATTAGCCAGTAATTCATTGGTTATTTATGGACGCTGACTTATTGAAACCATTCCCTGTGGTTTACCAATCGCACGTATTTCAGGGCGGTACATATCTTCCACCAACACTGACGGCACTTGATACTCACCAGGAGTGACTGCGCGCATTAAGTAAAACAAGTGGCTAGAACGCCGCTTGCTCACCTCAAGTGCAGCGACAAAGCGGTCATCGCGATATTCCTGATGCTTGATATGGTTATATCGAGTCCATTGTGGAATAGTTTTTCCATCAATTAATACTGAATCAAGTTTAATCGAATGAGCTAGGTTTTGGTTTTCTAATTCAAAACCAGCAGGAATAAGGTCAACCAGCAGTGCATCAGGGGTTCGCTGTTCAGCGTTAACCACTAAATGTACAAGGTATAAATCACCGACTTTAGCCTCGTTCAAATTAGCCGTTTCACCTTTAACCGTGTACCAGCGCCGGTTAACCGACAACCCATTACCCATCGCTTGTGGTGCACTCTTAGCATAACCACTGATATTAAAGTTTGCTAATAAGGGAGCATTATGATCTGAGCGAATGCTAATCGCTTGAGTTAACGCATCAGGGGCGAGATTACTTTGATAACTGGCACTTTGATTTAATTTAGTCTGTGCCGAACCAATCAATATTTCAGCAGCCCATATAGCCCCGTCAAAGTCTTTTAATGATATTCCAGCTAAAAATAGTGCATTACGCTCTTGAGTACTAAGGTACTGTCGCTGCCGCAGTAAGTCAGCAAGTGTAAAGCTCATACTAATAGCTTTTTTAGGCTCAAGTTTATGACTTAGCATTAAATCAATCATCAAAGCATAATCTCGAATTTGACTACCATAATCAGCCAAATACGCTTGGCGCTTACGTGGCAGATTAGTTAACGCTTTAGCAAGAACCGACTGAGCTAATTTATGATCACCCATTTTGGTCAACGCTACCGCTAAATGCGTTTGTGCTAAACCACTTCGCGCATGCTTGCTTTGGCTCAGTGCTAAGGTTCGTAATGTTCCCAAAGGTGCTTGATTAACTCGCGATAAAACATAAGCAGCATAAGCTTTATAGGCAAAGTTGTAGTGGTCTTGATCATCACTCCAACGCTCATTATAAAAACGGCCTGAGCGTGATAAGTAGCGCTGTAAGCGTTTTAATGTTTTATCAAGCATTTCGTTAGGGACACCAACCCCCATATCACGGGCGTTGAGCAGAAAGTCAGCTACATACACCGTTAACCAATGCTCTTCAGGTGAGGTATTACTCCAGAGACCATAACCCCCATTACTCAGCTGGAGCATCGCCAAACGCTCAATACCTTTATTGATCATTGATAGTCGTTTGCTTTCTGCGACAGGTTTAATTCCAGCTAACTTTTGCTTACTCGGGGTGGCCAAAATCAATGGATAGGCGCGACTGCTAGTTTGCTCAAGGCAACCATACGGGTATTGTAATAAATGATTAAGCTGGCTTTGTAAATCAATGTCAGCTCGGGACGACACATTCAACGACACCTGTATAGTATCTGCAAGTAACGGCTCAATGTGTTTAGGGTCGAGTGATAATGATTGCCCTTGTTTTAAGAGCTTTTGCACCTTAGTAAAAGTGGCAGGATAGGCAGGGCGCATACCGAGAGCCCAATCACGATTAATCACTAGTTGAAGGCTTTCACTGCTTAAGGATAACGAAAAGCGAGCCTGACCTTGATAACTTGTCGCCTCAACTGGATAAAATAAAGTGGTCTTTTGACCGTCATCGAGTGTTAACATTTGTGATTGATAAAAAGTTGAAATCGAGCCTTGACCGGTAAAGTTCACCGCTAAATCTTGCTTACTGCCACTTAAATTAGTGACATCTAACGCAACAGTGGTTTTATCACCAAGAGCTAAAAAGCGTGGCATCGCTATTTGTGTTACCACTGGTGCAGCAACAGTCACCTCTTGCTCGCCATGACCAAACTTATCCGCTGAAAATGCCACTGCCATCAAGCGAATCTTGCCATTAAAATCAGGAAGTTTAAGGGGAATATTCGCCGTGCCATCATCATTAACCGCAACAACACCGCTAAACAGTGAGACAATTTGCACCTCTGATTGCGGCGCTTTACCGCCACGATTTAAATCACTGTCGCCACCAAAACGCAGTCTTGCTTTATCGGCTAAGCTCATTTCTATCACTTGATGGTACACATCACGCGAGTCAACCTGATAGCGGCGCTGACCAAAGAACGCTTCAAAGGGGTTTGGGGTGGTAAAGTCACTGACGCTCAACACACCCACATCAACCGCAGCGACAGTGACAAAGACAGGCTGCACTTTACTCCTCGCTTCGTTACTGAGCATATTCACAGTGCTTACTAGCTCCCCAGTAACGCTAAGTTTCACCTCTAGCTGCGAGTTAGGCAAGACCTTGTCTGGTACATCAAAATTAACCTGTAATTGACGGTTTTCACGCGCAAGTGGCAAATGAATTAAACCAAAGCTGCGCTTAGGAGTGATGGTTTTAATATTATCACCCGGCTGCAATACCAGCGCGCTAATATAGAGGTTATGTTGCTGCCAGCTACCAGCAACAGGAATTTCAATGGTTGCACCTTGTGCCGGAATAAACTGACGCTTAATAAAGAGCGGGCTATCTCCTTCCACCATAATAATGGCCTCACCCGCTTGTGGCGGCACAACATTCACCTTAACCGTGTCACCGACTTGATACGCGGCTTTATCCAGTGCTAACGCCACTTTGTCAGGGCGTGCTGCACCATTGCCAGACTGACTGTTTTGCCAATCTTCATACCAGTTTTCACCGGCGTAAAACTGCACACTAGTGCTCAAACCCAGCGCAGGTTCACGCACTTCTAGACGGTAGCGCCCCCAAGACACAGGAAACTTAACTTCTCCAATCTCGTCTTGAGCGATATCAAGTGTTGAAGTTAATTCGACGTATTCATTATCAGTCCATTGGTAATGCCAACCTTGGCTCTCGGAATAAACCCAAAAATAACGACGATCTTCACGAATCAACTTAATATCAAGGTTAGTTGCCGCATACTTGTTACCGGCTAATGACGCTTTTACCACATCAAAGCTCACTGTTGAGTGCGCATCAGGGTTGCTATCACCAAAGTGTGGACGAATCCCCAATAGTTGTTCTTTTGGCCATACCAGCCCTGAATGAACACGTGAAACGGGACGACCGCCAGACTCATACAAACTACTAATGAAACGTACACGCAATGGGCTCGTTAACGCTGCCCAATCGTTTTGGTACGTGATGGTACCTTGCCCTTGCGAGTCGAGCTCGATATCTTTTAACTCTTCACGGCTATTAAATTGACCTTGTTTGATATCACCAAACTCAAAATCAGCTAATGACTCAACAGGGTTACGCCATAATGAAGTACTCACTTGAGTTGATAAACGATTACCCGCCGCTGGTGCGCCATATAAATATTCACCCAGAACAGGCAGTTGAAACTGCTCTCCCTTACCAATGACCGTTCGCTTGGCAGTCGCTTTAGGGTTAAAAGTTAGCTTTAAACGCTCAGGTAAAAACTCTTCAACTTTAAACGCAAAGCTAAAGCTATCACGCCCTAAATTACTCACTTCTAGTTGCCACGTGCCGACGGGTGCGCTGGCTGGAATTTGCCATTGGTAGTGGAAATAGTTTTGCTCGTCACCCTGCCACTGAAATGATTTTACCTTAGTCCCATCAGGGCTTTTAATCACCGCACTTAAGCTATTATGTTTCACCATACGACCATCTTGGTCACGTAACAAACCGTTAAAGTCAATCACCTCACCGGGGCGATACAAATCTCGGGGTGCATAGATAAATAGCTCTTGAGCGCGATTAGGACGCAAGCCCAAATCAAACTCAGATAAGTCTAACGCTGGTTTATTAATTTCAATCAATGAGAAATGATGGTCATTTTGCGCGACAATCAGCGCTGCGTCATTGAGGTTACCGTCAAAAGAGGCTTCACCGTTAGGCGATGTGGAGGTTTGTTGTAATACCACCCCTTGGCGATCAACCAAAGAGACATCAACTTGCTCAAGCGGCTTACCTGAAACTAGTGATGACGCATAGACGTCAAGCTGCTTTTGATAAAACCGTGCGTGTAAGCCAATATCCGTGATTGAAAACCACATCGTCTGATGTTTATCGTACTTCCCCGCTTGCGCCATCACCGCAAGATAAATACCCGGTTGATTAAGTTCGCTAACCCCGCCCATATCAATACTGCGTTTAGCTCGTGTATTCTTGGGCACATCTAACGCATAGCGGCCGCTATACACTAAGTCTCCAAATTGAGTAATGCGATCCATGCCCCAGTAGTAGCGATGATCGGCGATCTCTTGTAGAAAATGATGGCGGCTCTTTTCTTTGATACGGTAAAAGTTAATATCGACTTCATCGGTATTCACCGCAACCACTGGCAGACCATTCCCTAGCCCTTGGGTTAGAAATGCCCCCGTCGTATCAAAATTTACACTGGATTCAAGTCGACTCGTCGTCACTTGTGCGCTGTCCGTTGTTGCTAGCTTTTGCCCATTACCAGCCTCTAACCCGTGATGAACCACCACACGATAATTGGTATCAGGATCGACAAAAGGAAACCAGAGTGTTTTACCCGAATTTGAAATAATCCAAGCACCATCCACGGCCTTATTCTTAGAAGTCACTCTAAGATAACGCTGAAAATTAATTGCAGGGTCTAATGGCACTGATAGCGTCACAGCAATTACATTCTTACCGTCTACATTTCGCTCCGAGACATCTAAAACACGAAGTGGTGTATCCTTATAATCACTACGCACTTTCGCTTTATTAAATGTTGGCTCTCCTGACACTTTGGTTTTAACAGGCAAGGCACTCGTTTTTTGTTCTAGAGAACTTGCCTCTTGGCTTGAAGAACTCTGATTTTTCTTAACTGCGTTGTCATCATTACATGCGATTAAAAACGAAATAAACAATAAAACCAGAGGAATGTGTTTGAAGTTCATCATTTTTTCCTTGAAACTCAACTAAGCAGTACATTGACAGTTTATTATAATATTAACTATCCCAGATTAAATAATTTATACCTCGTACTACCCGAACCGACACTGAATGAAAGTCCATTAGCTTGTCTTAGATCATGATTTCTAGTGATAAGCGTACTGCTCTGATCACCATAGAAAGGCTTATTGGGTATACTGCACGCTGTGATAAATCCACTCACTATTTTTTCATCCGTGTTATTCCAACTGAGAGCTTTAAATGTTTGATGATATAAGACCTTTTCGTGATGATGAGGCCGCTGTAGTAATTAAGAAGTTAGTCAACGAACCTGCATTACATTCTTCAATCGCCAGCTACGTGTTACCGAAACTCTATTCAGCGCTACCAAAAACCACGCAATGGCTAGTTAAACATTACCTTAAGTTCCGTATGAACAAGATTCAATGTGTCGGTGAATTCCAGCAAGAAATCGCCAAGTATCTTCATCATTTAATTAAGAAGAGTACTGACGGCTTTACTTATCACGGCCTTGAAAGCTTAGACATGAGCAAGCCGACCCTATTTATCAGTAATCATCGTGATATCGCACTCGACCCTGCATTAGTCAATTTAGCACTGTATAAAAATGGTATTGATACCGTTGAGATTGCCATTGGTGATAACTTACTAAGTAAACCTTGGGTCTCTGACTTAATGCGTATCAATAAGAGTTTCATCGTTAAGCGTAGCGAAAAGACCAAACGCGCGATGTTGATGGCCTCAAAAAACCTTTCAAGCTACATTCATCACACACTCAATGACAACAATACTAATGTGTGGATTGCACAACGTGAAGGCCGGGCTAAAGACGGGCTTGATAAGACTAATGCAGCACTTATCTCAATGCTGTTATTAAATAAAGGTAAAGACACCTCGATTGAGCAATACCTAACTGAGTTAAATATCGTACCTGTCTCTATTAGTTATGAATACGACCCTTGTGATAGTGACAAAGCGATTGAGTTAGCGACTATAGAAGCGACAGGCAGCTACCAAAAAGCCGAAGGGGAAGATCTTAAGAGTATCACTCAAGGGCTAATCGGTCACAAAGGTCGTGTTCACATCGAATTTGGCCAGCCTGTGTTAGGTGATTATCAAGATTCTAAAGCCATTGCCGCAGAAATCGATCGTCAGATCATCAATAACTATCGTCTGTATGACTCTAACCTTGCAGCCAAACAGCAATTAGAAAGCGAAGTGCAAGATGCATCGATGCTACATACGTTAACTCAACGAATGCAGCACCTCACTAACGAACAACAACGCTGGTTATTAACCATGTATGCAAACCCAGCGCTTGCCAAAGACAAGTTAGAAAACTAGTCTTTAGTGATGATTAGCTGAGGCTGGACATTAAAATGCTGCTTTTTCAGCGTGAGTGGACAGTCAAAACGCAGCTCATAAGCACACAGTTGCAAATTTGTTGTGGCGGTATCATCACCGCCATAAAGCCTGTCCCCTATCAGCGGCCAACCCGCTTCGCTTAAGTGACGACGTATTTGATGCTTACGACCACTGCCAATCTCAACATCGACTAAACTAGCTTTCATGTCAGGGTGATAACACAACTCTGTCACTTTGGTGTAAGCACTGCGCCCATCAATCTCTTGATTAAATTCTTGTGCCTCACCAAATTGACCTTTAACCACCGCCTGATACTTTTTATTTATTAAGCGCTGCTCAAACAATTGAGTTAATTCACGCACAGCTTTTTTACTATGGGCAATTAAAATTAAACCATGAGTCGCGCGATCAAGACGATGAACAATAAACGCTGGACGCTGCGGTGTTAAATTCACTTCAGCAAAGCGAGCGACTGTGGAATGATCTCCCCATTTAGAGCCTTGGCTCATCATACCGCAGGGTTTATACCACACGCTGTACTCTTGCAAGTCAGCAACGAGCTGCGGCGGAGTAAAGGCATCACTTAATGCGTCAGAGTTATAATAAAGGTGTAGTTCTTGCCCAATGGTTAATTCTTTTTTTGCACGACGTAGTCGCTGGGTTTTATTGCCTGTCGTTAACCACACCGCTCCCTTGTGCATCACTTGTTTTAGTTGTTGCTTGGATAACTGACAATGCTGTTGTAACAACTCAATTGCTGGAGCCGCTTGTTTAACAGATAGATGTAATTCAAAGGGAGCCTGTTGTGTCATCGATAACTAAATACATAAAAGAACAATGCCCACAGTATACCTAATAGTTTTTATCATCGCTGCTGGCATTTGCGGCTAAAATGAAGATTTACAACTATGCTTAAGCTGTTTCAGAATGAAACATCACTTTCTTGTATGAAGAGGGTTATCACAGATATGCAACTCCCCAAACGCTCCTTGTGCATCATCATAGCTTTTTTTTATAGCCTAGCTACATACGCAGATTCTCAGGCTTCAATAATCCAAAGTGATCCGAAGTTACAAACACTGAGTAAAAATCAGGTGTTGATGCTGGGCAAAATACAATGGCAAAAACCACAAGGTGAACCCAATACAGGGAGTGTCACCGACTATAGCGGTATGGTCTATAACAAACATCATAATCAACTATTATTATTTGGCGGCGGTCATTCAGCGACGTGGTCAGATGCTATTTATCGTTTTAGTTTTAAAAAGCTTAGTAATCAATTCTCACCACTGTATCCACCAACACCGAAACGCTATTACCATCAAGATAATAACGACCGTGGTTTTTGGCTTAAAGGACTAGAGGGTGAAAATTACCCGCGTCCCGTTGGACGGCACACCTATGATTTGTTGGTGGTTAACGAGCACCAACCTCATTTTTATTTACTAAAAAGTGGCACAGGTCCTTCCATTGTTGGAAAAGGATCGGGATTAGCTTATTTTGGCAAGGCTTATGGACGTTATGATTTAGTTAATAAGCAATGGAAAATCCTAGATCCTAAGCAAGTCGGTGGTTTTGGCAGTTATGGTGGGGTTGCGGAATACGATCCTATTTCTAAGAAGATCATTGGTATGAATAGGTTGCATATCTGGGCTTACGATCCAGCTACACACACCACAGAACGATTTTTATCAAACTACCCGAAAAAGTACCCAAGAATAACCCCCTACTCAGGGTCGCTTGTTTACTCGGCAATCGATCAGGCAATGTATATTTTTGGCACAGAAAAAGGGGCAAAGCATAAAAATAGAATTTCTTTTGCTAAGCTCAATTTAAATCGAGGCAACCTACAACAATCAACGTTAACTAAACTTCATACCTACCCAAAAGAAAAAAAGGGTTACCCCGTATTTACCTATGACTCGACGAATGGCTTAATAATTGGCGGCCCTTACAAAAATAACTTTTACGGCTACAACCCGATCACCCAATCATGGCAAGTGCGTCAAATAGACGATGGTAAGGCAGGTAGCCTATTAAGTTGGCTGCTAGCTTATAACTCAAACGATAATGTGATCACTTTTATCAACCACCGTAAGCATGTTGGACTTTTTCGCTGGCACTAACCTTTGATTATCCTATAATACGCGCTCATTCATTATTGTAGCCTTAGTTTTATGCGCCTTTTAAAATCAGCCACTCACCCCGAACGTCAAAAAAAACTCGGGACCACATTTCATCGTCAAGCAGCGCGCGCGATTGTGTTAAAAGGCCAGAATATTTTATTGCTTTATACCGAGCGTTATCACGATTACACCCTACCTGGCGGTGGTGTTGATGAAGGTGAAGACTTAACCTGTGGCTTAAAGCGAGAGCTGATTGAAGAAACCGGTGCTAAAAATATCACCAATATCAAGCCTTACGGCCGTTATGAAGAGTTTCGTCCGTGGTATAAACCAGACTTTGATACCATGCATATGGAATCATATTGTTACACCTGTGATATTGACAGCGAGCTAGGAATGACTAGGCTAGAGGACTATGAGGTAGTTAATGGTATGCGCCCAGTATGGGTTAATATTTTTGATGCAATAAAACATAATGAGCATACGATGGCACACAGCGATAAAAAAGGCATGTCGATTGAACGTGAAACCTTTTTGCTTAAACATATCGTCGACGAGTTTAAGCTCATGCAAGATAACAAATAAAGGAATAAAAAAATGAATTTTGAACAGCTATTAAATAATTTTGATATGGGCGTTTGTGTTGAGCAATTACAACGTGAAGCCTTAGTCGACCTTGTCGTACTGTTCGTTGAAATTGACGGTGTTGTTGAAGATAAAGAAATGCAATACACCCTCGATTGGATGGTTGATTTAGTCTGGGAAAACGAAAAGTCGCCATTGGAGTATTTACATAGTGCTAGCTTATCAGCTAGAGAGGCGATCGAAACAAGTATGATTGAAGATTATATCTTGCATCGTACTAAACACATTATCGACAGCCCTGCTAAGAGTTTAGCCCTCGCGTTAGCAAAAGGGGTAGCATTATCAGATGGCGAGTTAGCGCCTGAAGAAGCGCAAGCCATTAAATTTTTGGAAAGCTGCTTTAATAAATAATTTATCGCATTTTCAAAAACAGGCTAACTCTATGACTCGCCATAGAATTAGCCTGTTTATACACCGCTGTTACGCAATCTTAAAGCTCAACGTTAGTTCGTTTAAGGTGCTGGCAATATTACTAATACCTATTTCATTAATAACCTGAACACTTTTCACTGACTTAATAAATGCCTTGAAGGCACGCATATCAACCCTTCAGTTCTATTAGAGCTTAGAGCCTATGCATTAGTCCGTTTATTCACATTACACAATTGAACACTTAATTTATAGAACTGGTGAAACTCATTTCATTATCGCAAAAGCTTGCTCAGGTAAACTATTTCTTTAGACCATGAAAAATGCCACCCTACTCAATCAGTAGCGTGGCATCTTTAAATTGGTGACTCGAATATCGTAGCGAGTACTGTTCTTCGTTTATTCAATTAAGAGCTTTTAATGATCTTAACTAACTTATAACGAAGATACCTTAGCAATGGTTACGTGTCCCGAGTGACGGTAGCTTTCAAGATACTTGTTAATCTTCTGAGGCGAGCTACCGTGTTGAGCAACGAACGCGGTAATACTTAGATCATTACAGCTTAATTTATTAACAACATAGTCTTTGCTTAATTTAGACTCTTTAATTGCATGATGTAGAGCCACCTTCTTACCTTGAGCAGCTTTCATACAAATATTAGTACTTGCTGAATTGTCAGTTGCTTCTAGAGTTGCAGCATTTACAGCACCAGTTAGGCCAATAGTTAATGTTAAAGTAGATAAAATCGCAGTTAAAGTTTTCATAATCAAGTTCCTTTGGTTAGTTGATTTAATAATTGCAACCGAAGTGCCAACTTGAAAATAAAAACAAAATAAACTTAATATCAAAAACTTACAAAGAAATAAAAATATTACCCACCTTACCATCCTGATATCAATAACAAAATACAGACAATAAAGACCAATAAGTAATCAATTTAACCACTCCATGTTTAATGTAAAAAATAGCCCCAGCAATTGAACGTTGCTAGGGCTATTAGGTGGTCAAAAGTGTGTTTTACACTAACGCTTACTTTCTAGCTAGGTAATCACCAACACCGATCCACTTATAGGTTGTAAGCTCTTTAAGGCCCATTGGCCCCCTAGCATGAAGCTTTTGAGTACTCACGGCGACCTCCGCCCCGAGCCCAAACTGACTACCGTCGGTAAAACGTGTACTCGCATTAACATAAACGGCTGCAGAATTGACCTGATTGACAAATTGCTCAGCTTTACTCAGTGACTCAGTCAAAATGCCATCCGAGTGCTGGCTACTATGCGCTCTAATATGAGAAACAGCTTGAGTAATATCATCAACAACTTTGATAGATAGCGTTAATGATAGCCACTCTTGGTCAAAATCACCTTTATCAGCCGCATCAACCGTGACACCATCTAAGTGACAATCACGTAAGATTGCCAAAGCGCTTTCATCTGCCTTTAATGCCACATTACTGTTATTTAAGCGTTCAACAAGTTGCGGCAAAAACGAGTTTGCAACTGACTTATCCACCAAGACGACATCAAGTGCGTTACAGACAGATGGACGCTGTACTTTAGCATTCTCGATAATATCGACAGACTTAGCTACATTAGCACTTCCTTCGACATAGAGGTGACAGATACCAATACCACCAGTGATCACAGGAATAGTACTTTGATCGATACATAAGCGATGTAAACCTGCTCCACCTCGAGGCACAATCATATCAACGTAACGATCAAGAGTAAGAAGCTGGCTAACGAGTGCGCGATCGGTGTTTTCAATATACTGAATAGATTGTGTTGGTAGCTCTGCACTTACTAACGCTTGCGAAATAATGTTTAATAATGCGAGATTACTATTAATTGTCTCTTTACCACCGCGTAAAATAGCGGCGTTACCGGTTTTAAGTGCTAAAGCAGCAATATCAATAGTCACATTAGGGCGAGCTTCATAAATCACCCCAAGAACACCAATCGGGACACGACGTTTGCTTAAACGCAGCCCACTTTCCAAAAGCTTTGACTCAGTCTCTTCACCAACAGGATCATCAAGCTGACATAAACGCTGAACATCATCAGCCATTGCATTTAGACGTTCGGAGTTAAGTAATAGCCGATCAATCAATGACTCATCTAAACCCGCTTGCTGTGCACCTAAAATATCAATCGCATTCGCCGCTAGAATTTGAGGCTGTTGTTCTCGTAACCCTTGAGCAATTAACTCAAGCAAGGTGTTCTTTTGTGCCGTAGATGCTTGCGCTAACTCATAACTAGCTTGCTGCGCTTGCTGGCCTAACTTATTCATATCAATATTTTGTGTCATTTTATCGCACCACTAAGTTATTTCTGTGTACGACTACCTTGCCATAGCCATAGCCAAGGACAGTCTCTATCTCCTGCGAATGCAGGCCTTTAATTTTAAGTAAATCATCACTGCTATAACGAGCCAAACCTCGCGCAACTTCCCCCCCTTGAGGGTTAGTTAATACCACCATGTCACCACGATGGAACTCACCTTGAACAGCTGAGACCCCTTTAGCTAATAAGCTGCTGCCTTTAGAAAGAACCGCATTGACTGCTCCATCATCTAAACAGATCGTGCCGACAGGGCCAGGACCAGCCAATAGCCAACGTTTACGACTTTCCAGTGGATTACTCATCGCACTGAACCATGTGCCTATTGCTTGTTTTTGACTAACCTGAATAATGACATTGTCATGATGACCTGCTGCAATAACGACATCGCTACCACTACGGCGGGCAATTTCAGCGGCTTGTAATTTTGTCGCCATACCACCTGTGCCTAAACTCGTACCGCTATCTCCAGCCATTGCTTTTAATTCATCATCAATAACATCAACTTTTGCAATAAGCTTAGCTTGAGGGTTCGTTCGTGGATTAGCATCATAAAGACCCGCTTGGTCAGTCAATAGCATTAACAAATCAGCATCGGCTAACCCCACCATCAATGCAGATAAATTATCATTATCCCCAACCTTAATTTCAGTCGTTGCAACTGCGTCATTCTCATTGATAATTGGAATAATTTTATGCTTAAGTAAGGTTTCAAGCATATCTCTTGCGTTTAAGTAACGTTCACGGTCGTCCAAATCAGCGCGAGTCAATAACATTTGGCCCACGTGTAAACCATAAATATTAAATAGGTTTTCCCAAGTTTGAATCAACTGGCTCTGTCCTACAGCAGCTAGCATTTGTTTAGTAGACATACTGTCTGATAGCGCCGGAAACCCTAATCGTTCTCGCCCAGCAGCGATGGCCCCAGAAGTACATAATACGATTTCACAGCCTTGCTTATGCAGGAACGCCATTTGGCGAACAAGTTCAACCATATGTGCTCGATCAAGCGAGCTTCCACCAGAGGTCAATACACTGGTTCCTAGTTTGACAACGATACGTTGATATTGAATAGTCACAACAGCCTTAAATGCAATTTACACGCGTTTTGTATATGTTTAATTTATACCGCGAAATGTTAACTTACTGCAAGTGTAATCTTAGTAAACACGAATAAGTATCAGACCTTGGCGTAACGCCTTAGGGAGGTTAATTGGGGCTAGAGCGATATTATGTCGTCCAAGTGTTTTTATTATTTAGATACCACCGAGTCTTAATTCCTTCAATAGCATCAAAACAATCGAATAAATCTCTGTTAGGCCACTATTTAATGCCCTTTTCCTCATTGCCGTAAACAGCTGCCAGAATCTTTTTTCGCTTTAACCTTTGTTTTAGCATATAAAGTTTATGTGTTAAGTGTAAGAAGATTGTTTTATCATTACACGACATATTATGGCAAAAGAATAAGAACAGTGTTTCGAACAATAAAATCTCTCCCTCTCGCCCTGTTATTGGCTGGAAGTTTAACGCTACCAATGGCTTGCTCTACCAACTCAAATCAACCGGATCAATTGAATGCTAGCGATTGGCGCTATGATGTAGACCCTCATGGTAGTGTGGCGACATTAGATGAAAAATTAGTTAAAGAAGATGGCATCTGGATTAAATTCAACCGCGTGCCTCGTGTTGATAAATTCAATAACTCATGGATTGAATTGATTTATGATCTACCATCAAAAACACTAGGTAATTCACAACAAGTTACCATTGAATACAAAAGCTCTCAGCCGCTCATTGTTAAACTCTCGCAAAAAGATTACGGTAAAGATGGCGACAATAGCTTTGCTCACTACCAAACAAAAGTACCAGCGGCAACGACATGGTCTAAACAAACGGTTTCATTTGATAGCTTTCAACGTCCAAGCTGGACACCTAATAACTCGCCTGATGTCGGCATAGTACCCGAGAATGTCTCGGCGATATATTTTGTGCCTGACTTAACCGATAAATTAGGTGGTGAAGCCGTTTTAGAAATAAAATCTATCTTACTGCTAAATTAATTTCGTACACCGCCCTATTAGCGTGATGAGCAAGTCATCACGCTAATTCTTTATCCCCCCCTTTTAAAGGCACTTACTTTTGCTCCTAAACCGCTCATAAAATAACAAGCCCGTCGTCATACTAACTTCAAAAAAATGACACAAAAATGTCACTTGCTCCATTTAGAATGCCGCTAAATTGGATCAAGAGAAAATGAATATATGGAAAAGTTTCAGTTCCTTGAAAAAGAGCTCAGCTGGCTTTCTTTTAACCATCGAGTGTTACAAGAGGCTCAAGACAGCAGCGTCCCTTTACTTGAACGATTGCGCTTTTTAGGTATTTATTCCAGTAATATGGATGAGTTTTACCGGGTGCGAGTTGCAAATGTTCGCCGCCAAGTGTTATTTGCAGCAACCCATAAAAAAAAGCAGCACTCTTGGGCATTATTTAACGCGATTCAAAATAAGGTCATTGCGTTACAACGTGAGTTTGATGAAAGCTATATTATTTTACTCAGAGAATTAAGCCAAAATAATATCCATCTCATCAATGAGAAACAGCTCTCACCTGAGCAGGCTGACTGGTTAACTCACTATTATCAAACAAAGCTTCGTCGTCACATCTTTCCTTTAATCATTAACGACAAAATCAACCTAACCGATCACATTAATGATGATTGTACCTATTTAATGGTGGAGATGAGCCAAGGGAAAGACAAGCAACATGCCTTTGTTGAAGTGCCGAGTAATAACGTTCCTCGATTTGTCCAGCTGCCCGACTCAGCAACTAAATCAAGTAAAAACATCATCTTACTTGACAACATTATCCGCCATAGTCTCAGTGAGATCTTTGCTGGCTTCTTCGAGTTTGATACCATCAACGCGTACTCGATGAAGCTAACGCGAGATGGGGAACTCGATCTCAAACAAGAATTCACCCAAAGCTTATCAGAGCTCATGCATAATAGTCTCAAAAAACGCTCTTATGCCGCTCCAGTCCGCTTGGTTTATGATTATAAAATGCCAAGTGAAATGCTCGATAGTTTGACCCAGTGTTTATCAATCAATAACGACCAAGGACTCATTGCTGGCGGGCGCTATCATAGCTTTAAAGATTTTATAGAATTCCCTGCTATCGGTGAAAAAGAGCTAGAGTTTAAAAAACTTCCGGCCATTGAACAGCAATACTTTAGCCGTTATAAGAATGCCTTTAGCGCGATCAACCATCGAGATATCTTACTTTATTATCCTTACCATAAGTTCTCTCACTTAACCGAGTTACTCCGCCAGTCTGCCTTTGATCCCAAGGTACAAAGCATCGAGATCTGCCTCTATCGAGTCGCTAAAAAATCTCGGGTTGTTTCGGCCCTCATTGAAGCCGTGAAAAATGGCAAATCCGTTAAAGTGAATATCGAACTGCAAGCGCGGTTTGATGAGCAGGCAAACCTGGCTTGGGCCGAGAAGCTTTCAAGCGCTGGTGCCGAGGTCAGTTATGGCGTCCCCGGATTAAAAGTTCATGCAAAGATTTGCTTAATCACTCGTTTAGAAGGCAAAAAACTCAAGCGTTATGTCCACATTGGTACCGGTAACTTCAATGAGAAAAATGCCAAAATATATACTGACTTTAGCCTGTTTACTTGTCATGACGAGATCACACAAGAAGTGGCAAACGTGTTTGAGTTTATCAAGAGTCCATATAAAAAGTTTGCTTTCAAACACCTTGTCGTTTCCCCAGTTAATTCACGTTCATCCATTGAGCAGCTCATTGACCAAGAAATTGCAGCGGCATTAAATCAACAACCCAGTGGCATCATTATCAAGGTGAATAATTTGGTCGACCGCCAACTCATCACCAAACTCTATGAAGCCAATAATGCCGGGGTCAAAATAAAGTTAATTGTACGTGGCGTGTGCTCTTTAGTGACCGGAGTAGTTGGACAAAGTGAAAATATTGAGGCCACCAGTATCGTAGGTCGTCACCTTGAGCACCCTCGCATTGCCATCTTCACTAACCTAGGGCAGCCCAAAGTTTATCTATCTTCTGCTGATTGGATGCATCGAAATATCGATGAACGCATAGAGGTTGGTTGCCCAATTTTGTGTCCCGAAGTCAAAGAAACCATTATTAAAATCATCAATATTCAACTGCAAGATAATACCAAGGCGCGATTGTTAAATACCGAGCAAACGAACCCTTATGCATATCAAAAAAATGGGGCTGCCATCTGTCATGCCCAACAAGGCATTTACGATTACCTGCTGGAACAGCAATTACAGGAAGTGCCAAATAAACCCCACAAAGACATCGAGCCCTCAAAAAATAAGGTCGCCTCATGACGGATAATAAACACATTGTTGCCATGGACTTAGGTTCTAACAGCTTTCACTTGATCATCGCAAAAGAACATCAAGGTCAATTAATTATTCTTGATAAATACAAGCAACGCGTTAGCTTAGCCACAGGGTTAAATAATGACAACGTGTTAGATAGTGGTGCCATAGCCCGCGGTATCCATTGCTTAAAACAGTTTGGACAACGTTTTAGTCGTTTGCCGCACGACAGCGTCAAGATTGTCGCGACGCAAAGCCTGCGTAAAGCCGTTAATCGACAAGATTTTATCGACGCTGCTTATAAAGTTCTCCCTTATAAAATAGAGATCATTGATGGCAAAACTGAAGCCAGCTTAATCTATCAGGGCGTGGCTCAAACACACACCTTAAAGCCTAAGACGCTAGTGATTGATATTGGCGGTGGCAGTACCGAGTTTATTATTGGCAATCAAGTTGAGGCAGTTCTAAAAGATAGCTTAGAGCTTGGCTCCGGACAATTAAGTAAACGGTACTTTAACCCAGAAGCCATCACCAAAGAAAGCTTTGCTCAAGCCTATGATGTCGCTCTGACTCAAGTATCAAGCATCGCACAACGTTACAAAAAATATAGCTGGCAACTTGCCCTTGGCACGTCGGGATCAATCAAGCTGATTCAACAAGTACTAAAACAACTCTATGGCAGTAATAAGATAACTAAACAACGGTTAAAACAGCTGAGGAAGCAGTTGATAAACTGCGGTAAATTAACCCATGTCCCTATTAATAATATTCCTGAGGAAAAGTTAACCATTTTACCAGGTGCGGTGACGATCTTATTAGCGTGTTTTGAACAGCTCAATTTAGATGAGTTAAGCCATTGCCAAGCAGCTCTACGTGAAGGTGTGCTTTATAGCCTTAGTCATTCCTATATTGATTCTGATACCCGCCAACAAACGATTAGTAGCATGTTATTACGCTACCCAACTGACGCTGATTACAATCGCCGAGTCATCAAACAGCTAAATCATATAACCCAGCAATTGCCCCTCCAAGGCATCTCTCTAACCACAGAAGAGCTTGATTGCTTAACAACAGCTATTCAACTTCATGAAGTTGGACTATCGATAAACGCAAAAAAACGCCAGCACCACAGTGCTTACATCATCAAGCACAGTGAAATGTTAGGCTTCTCTTCAACACAGAAACAACTCATTCATGATCTCGTAAAAAGTCATCGCCGAAACATCACCTTACCCGCAGAAAACAAAACGGAGCTTGGTAAACACCAGTTACTCCTTTTAGTGTTAATGCGTCTTGCGATTCTTTGTGCACAAGGCCGGATCAACTTACCTGTTATTCCGTGTAAGGTCTCGTTTCAACTATCATCGGTGCATGCAAGATTTCAACAAACATCAGCGCCCCAAGATGCTCTAATCGCAGCCTTAAGCAAAGAGAAAGAGTATCTACAAGCCATAGGCATTGAATTTAGTTATTCAGTGGCATAGTCACTAAGCACGCTATTGGATACTTAATGAAAACATAAGTTTCTCCTACTTTGGTGAAGCGCGTGATGATAAAAAACACTATCATCACGCTATCTCACTAAGGCAAATCACAGCCTATTTCTTGTTTCCTTTGATAGTAATCAACCGTTAAGCCAACTAGCTGAGGCACCGTAGCCAAAATAGCGATTGATGAAAACGTCCCCATGATCACCCCAGTAAATAATGCGGTCGCAAAGCCACTTAATGACGCGCCAGCTAATAACCAAACCGACACAATTGTCACTAAGGTTGTCCCTGATGTGATCACCGTACGGAGCATTGTGGCTTTTATAGCACTATTAATAAGCTGGTCAAGCGGCTTATCAAGCTTTGCATTTTGCTGCATTAATTCACGAATTTTATCGCCAATCACAATAGAGTCATTGAGTGAGTAGCCTATAATCGCCAGTAAACTCGCCAAAATAGTCAGATCAAACGATATGCCAAACCATGCAAATACGCCAATAACAATAATCACATCATGGAATAACGCCGCGACAGCGCCAAGTGCTAACCGCCACTCAAAGCGAAAAGACAGGTAGAACAAAATTGCCATAATCGCTGCCATTAGCGCCAAGCCTCCTTGATTAATCAACTCATCCCCAATTTGGCTACCAATATAAACTGAATCTTGTAGTGTTACTGTTAAACCCAGTTGCGCCGATAATGTCTGTGCAAATGGATCAAACCATTCTTTCGCTATCACACTCGCGCCATCATCTGCCTGACGTAATGTCCAATAATGACCACTTTGACCAGAACTTAACTCAAAAGGCCCCGTTAAATGCTGTTCTAAGTGTTTCGTCACAACTTCTTTAGCTAATGGCTGATTGAACGAGAATTCGGTTAAATAACCTCCGGTGAAATCTAGACCAAAGTTAATCCCCTTCGCTAGCACTCCTAATAGCGCGATTACAATAAAAAACATTGATAGATAAAAACTAGCAATACGAATTTGAGTTAAACGACTCAATAAAAAAGCAGCTAAGTGTTTCATGATGCAGCTCCAAATAGACGAGTTTTATTCTGTCTAATGACAAGGTTGGTTAAAACTTTTGAGACAAAAACACCAGTAAACATACTGGTTAAAATGCCAAGACATAAAATCAACGCAAAGCCTTTCACCGGGCCATAGCCTATCGCATACAAAATGATGCCGGTGATTAGCGTCGTCAAATTAGCATCTAAAATAGGTCCTAAAGCGTTCTGATAACCCATTTCCACCGCTTGTAATGTTGAGCGCCCTCGCTTTATTTCCTCTTTAATTCGCTCAAAGATAAGCACGTTAGTATCTACTGCCATACCCACAGTAAGTACCAGCCCCGCAATTCCTGGCAGGGTTAATACAGCCCCCGGCAAGAGAGACATCAGTCCTAACAAACTCACCAGATTACAACCTAATGCAACATTGGCCACTAAGCCTAAACGTCGATAACACAGCCCCATAAAGATCAAAGTAAAAGTAATACCTAGAATAAGTGCCTTAACACCATTATTGATATTGTCAGCTCCTAAGCTCGCTTCAATTGTTCTTTGCATTACAATGGTGACCGGTGCAGGCAGCGAGCCTGCGCGTAATAACAACGCTAGATCCTGTGCAGCCTCTGCGCTTGACATATTAGTGATGCTAAATTGTGAGCCTAGAACCTGTTGAATATTAGCGACATTAATGACCTTTTGCTTTTTAAGCATTTGGTCATTGGCATCACGATAATACTCAGAAAAAATGGTTGCCATTGGCTTGCCAACATTATCGCGAGAAAACTCAGTCATTTTTCGGCCGCCTATGCTATCTAATACCAAATTAACTAATGGCAGACCCATTTCGTCTTGACCCGCACGAGCACTCTTAATATTACTGCCTGAAAAGATAGACTTGGGATTAAGGTGGAGCATTTGTCCGCTAGAATCGTTGATACGAAACACTCCCGTCGAATCATTATTTGCAAATTGATAAAAATCTAATGACGCCGTCGCACCAATGATACGTTTAGCTTGAGCCGGATCATGTACCCCAGGAAGCTCAATTCGAATATGGTGTCGACCTTGTTTCTGAGTAACCGCCTCTGTGATTCCCAACTCTTCAATACGCCCGCGCATTGTTTTTAGCGCGAGGTCCATAGTTTGTTGGTGGAAGAGTTCATACTGCTGTGGAGAATAATTGAAAGTAATTTTATTGGCTTTTTTATGCGCCGTCACATCTGGATAAGCACGATTAAATTCTGCGATTAATAACGACTGTTGCTCAGATGATAACCGTGTTCCAATCACTTGAAGCTGAGTCGGCTTAGGTTGAACAACCTTGGCGCCGCGCAAATTATTGGTTCGAATAATTGATTTAAGCTCATGGCTCATTCCTTTAAATTGCTCAACAATCCCTTGCTCAACATCAACATCTAATACAAATAATACACCGCCGCTTAAGTCCAACCCCAGTTTAATTGGCGCAGCGCCTGTGGATTTAAGCCATGACGGCATTGAGCTTGTTAGTGAACTCGCTATGAAAAAATGTTGTTCAAGCTGTTGATTAAGAATAGCCATCGCGTGTGCTTCATCAGCTTTGTCGGCTAATGTAATAGCGATGTTATTCCCTGTAGCGTTGGCTTGTGAAACACTAATGCCCTGTGAAGTTAGTAGAGACTTTAATCGCGGCACAGTCATCTTGTCATTAGTGTCGTCAGTAAAAGTAAGGCGCTCTTTTGCAGTTAAAGAAATCGTTAACTGCTCTTGATATATGTTAGGTAGTGCACTGACCATTAAAAATAGCAGAACAATGACACTTAGTAATTGCTGCCATTTAAATTGCAGCGGCTTCTTTCTAATCGGTGGTTTCATTAGTTAATCTCAATGATAGCTTGACCAAAAGTTCTCCTAGCAAAGTGCTAAGTAAATTAAACGATCGGAAAAGCTGACGATTTTTAGTCGTCAAATACTGTTGTAATAAATAGTTTTATTCCGCTTGCCATCCAACCGTCAGGTGAGGAGAGCTCAAAGAATTAAATAAAGCATTGAAAAAATGAGATTAACTAAGAGGATCTAACAATGTTGTATAAAGCATATTGGCGTCTTTCCAACCGGAAATACGTGAGGTGGTTTTCTTAAAACTGGTTTGTTCAAACCAGTGAGGAAGTTTTGGGGGGGTAATGAGGTTTTTATATAAGGCCGCTGATAGTTTCGGTTCGAAAAACTCACACACCAAGCCATATTGTGGTTGTTGCTGCGCTTCAGCTAAAAAACAAGACACATTCGCGCGGTAAAAGCGCGGAGGGTTATAAATATCTTCACTAGAAGATTGCTCTTGCTGATCAAGTAACTTAAACAGCATATTTGACGATGCGTTAGTCAGTTGCTGTTTGGGTACTATCGTAAGTTCAGTAACTTCAGGGGCGTTATTTATCGCATGCGCAGGCGTATTAGCAGTAATCGCTAATACAACTATCAAACACATCGATATCAAAAGACGCCACATCAACTTTAAGCAACCATAAACAATTCAGCCTTATATCACTATATATGGACAGGTGAGTAGAAAATCAAGTCTCTTCACATAAATGAATACATTACCACTACAACAACAGAAATAAGTAATGCAGTGAGTAAAAGTACTAATCAAGGATTCTCTTTTGCGTTAATCTATTTATACTCAGGTAAAGGAATAATGTTTAAGGGATCAGCTTGATGATAGAACAAACAAATAACCTACCAACCTTGTTACTAGTTGATGATGAGCAAGAGATTCTGTCGGCATTAAAACGTGTGTTACGATCACTTCCCGTAAATATCGTCACCTATACTTCGCCAACAGACGCATTAGCCTATTGCCAACATAATTTTCCCTCCGTGGTGATATCTGACCAACACATGCCAGATTTAGAAGGCTGTGAACTTCTCGCTAAAATACAAAAAATATGGCCAGAGTCTCAGCGTATCATTCTTTCTGGTTATCAAGATTTTGCGAAGGTATCATCAGCGTTCAGTCAGGGCAGCATTGAACGCTTTATCTGTAAACCTTGGGATAACAAAGAACTTACCATCACTGTTGAACAGGCATTAGCGGCTGTTGAACAATCAAAACCCGCTGCAGTTTTAAATACGCAGAGTCAATCTGTTCCGAACTCTAACTTTCACGGTATTATCGCTAACACCAGCACAATGCATGAGTTATTTGAAAATATCAGTCATGCGGGAGCAACCCATGCTCCTATTTTTATTACGGGTGAAACAGGTACAGGTAAAGAGCTTGTCGCTAAAGCTTGCCATGCCGAAAGCCCGAATAATCAGGAACCATTTATTGCGGTCAATTGTGCTAACTTTAGTGAACACCTCATGGAGTCACAATTGTTTGGCCATAACAAAGGCGCATTCACAGGCGCCATTACCGCGCAAGAAGGACTCTTTTCTGCTGCAAAAAAAGGCACACTATTTTTAGATGAAATCACCACGCTATCAAAACCACTTCAAGCAAAGCTATTGCGGGTCATTCAAGAGCGTGAATATAGTCCTCTTGGGACCAACAAAGTCTATAAGTTTGATGCAAAAATTATTTCTGCATCATCAAACTCTATCGGCGCGGCGGTGGTCAATAATGAGTTTAGGGAAGATTTATACTATCGCCTTAATGTGATTAATTTAACGCTTCCACCGCTACGAGAGCGAGCACTTGATGCTCAACTCATTGGAAAGTTTTTCCTAAAAAAATACAGCAAATTGGCCAATAAGTCTTTTAAGCGTTTTTCACGAGATGCCTTGCAGATAATTAAATCATACGCTTGGCCGGGTAATGTTCGTCAATTAGAAAATACCATTCATGGTATTGTAGTGCTCAACCATGGCGATGAAATCAATTCACAAATGCTGATTAAAGCCTTATCCAACATGGTTAACAACTTATCGCCCCCAAAACAACAGGCCTCAGCAACAACCGAAGCTGTTGAAACGATAGCAGAGACACAGGTTTCAACAAGTGGCCACCCAGCCTCAATCATTCCCTTATGGCAAGTTGAAAAGCAGGCGATCGAGTCTGCAATTGATAGCTGCAATGGTAACGTCGCTAAAGCAGCAGCGTTATTAGAAGTGAGTCCGTCGACAATCTACCGCAAAAAACAAGAGTGGGATAGTTAGCGTTAAATTTCTAACGCTAACAGATTATTTCGCATAATTTTATCTTTAAGTTTACGAGCAAGCCACGGGCTAATTTTTCCAATAAAATTTAGCTTCCTAACCAGCTCATCACGCAGCGTCGGATTGTATTGATCGTTAATCACCGAACCAAGTAACAACACCTCAGCGCTTTGTAATTTATTCAATGTATTACTTAGCGCAGTGGTGGTCGTTTGTCCAGCCAGTACCGTTAATATCGCTCCATCGCAAGCACTGGCGACCAACTCTGGTGGTAGGTTGCCCCCATTATTTAAGCTCACTGGTGAGGTATCAAAAATAACCACATCAAATTGCTTCAACCATTGTTTAACTTTACTGCGTAACATCTCAGGCTCTCTCATTCTTAGCATGGCCTCACGCGTCGCAGGGCCTGCTAGAATAGACAGTTTATCAGCAACTGGAATGATTGATGTGCAAGATTTAAAGTTGATCGGAGCGTGGACCAATTGCTTTGCCGAGTAGGTTGGCACTGAGAGTTTGAGCCGATTAAACCGAGGGGCGCGCGCTTGAGCTTGAGTGCTTAGCAATGGACTATGCAGATTAAAGTCCACCACAAGCGTTGAACGCCCGGCTTGTATATTACGCTTAGCTAATGCCATCACCACTGAACTCACCCCCTCTCCAGGGTAGGTAGAGACAACAGCAACCGCTCGTCGTTCTCTTGAAAATGTCGCAGCATAAATCCGTTCTAACTCAATATAATGTGTTGGTATCTCAATCATCATCGCCTCCATTACAGTTTATAATCGCTTAAGTTGACCAATTACCACGGATCACAGTACGCCCAGTAACGACGCTAAGGAAACGAGCTCAAACACATCCCGTAGACCCACTCGTGCTTTTGCCATAGTGGTATTTCGTTGGTCGGGTACATAAACGGTATCACCAACTCGAATTACCGGTAAGTCACTAAAGTTAGCGGTTTCAGAGAATTCGGCTAAGTCAAAAGTACGTGCCTGACTGCGACAGCAAGACAGGTTAACCACCGTAATTTTTTCAATATAAGCGGTTGAAACAGTCCCACCAGCTTCTGCTAATAAGTCTAATATCGTCATGGTATCGTCATAGCTATAACGACCCGGTTTATTCACCGCCCCCAAGACCCGAACCGTCACTTCTTTAGGTTTATCTAACCAGTCTCGGTTACGCTCTGGAATATAAATGGTATCGCCCATTTTAATTTCAGGTAATAGGTGCTCATCTCCCGTTTCAAAATACAGCGCCAAATTAAGTTTTGATACGCGCGCTTGTCCTGTGCCGCGATGATTAATTCTAATGTTTCGAATATCAGCTTTGGCTGTTGGCCCGTCAGCGGCCGCTAAGATATCCAAGAAGTTCATTTCTTCGGTGAACATATAACGACCCGGCGCCCCTACTTGACCAAAAACATAAATTGATTTCGCCGCCGACTGCCTCACCCATTGCGCTTTATTATCACTTGGATCACTTGGTAAATCATGAACGCGAATGGTGGCTCCGGCACGAATAACAGGTAGCGCACTTTCAGCCACCCCTTGTTTAATGAAGTTATCTAAATTAAACGTGTATTGCTGTAATGCCCCGTAGCCGTCGGGCGAGGTAATATCAATATTTGCCGTATCTGCGCGTGATGTCGGCCCTCCCACATGAGCAAGTAAATCAATAAGTGACATTTCATTCGCCCATTCATAACGACCGGGGCGAACCACCTCTCCAATGACACGAACCGCTCTATTAGGCGACACTTTAAGCCATGACTTCTCATTCATATCTGTTTTTTCAGGTACAAAAATCGCATCGCCAGAGCTAATACTTGGTAATTGAGCACTCGCAATACCTTCGGTGTAACCCGCTAAATCAAAAGACATTACCTCTCCTGAGGCTTTGATTATTTTTATTTGTCTCGATTCTGCAAAACGTGTAGGTCCACCAGCATTAGCCAATATATCCATGAAAGTAGCATCCGCTTTTCCTTCAAATGCTCCGGGTTTAAACACTTCCCCCATAATGTAGACAACATTCGCCCCTGTTTTTATTTGCTCTTCTTGCTTAGGAACAAAAATCGTCGCCCCGGGCTTAAGTTCAGGCAAGAGCGTGATATTACCGCTATCTAAATAGTTTTTAAGATTAAATAATTGAGGCTGACCATCAGTGATCACACGGATATGTTCAACACCGGCATACCGAGTCACCCCACCGGCTTTCATTAAAAACTCGACCAAATTAGTTTTGTTATTAAATGAAAAGCTCCCTTGGCGATGAACTTCACCAAATACTTTAATTGCTAAGCGATCTGCGGCATCCCCCCCACTCGCGACTTTAGCTGGGTCAAACTCAACTTCAATGTTGCCCACCATCGGTGAAGCAGGGATAAATAAAGTATCTAGGGGCTGTAGATTTGGTAGAATACTACTATCACCACTATCTAAATATTGTTTGTAATTGAACACTTGAGATGTGCCATTGCGACGAATTTGCAGCTTGTCTAATTGCGCGCCAGTTCTTAACCCTCCCGCTGCAATTAATGCCATTTGAATATTGGCCGATGCAGGTAATGTGACATGCCCGGGCGCTTTAACGTACCCCATAACATTGACCATCAGTTGCTTTTTGGCAACGTAAACCGAAAACCCAGACATATCGCGATAAACGGGCTGTAACGCGGCAACTAAGATCTGCTTCAACTCGAGCTCAGAGTACCCAACCACAGTGATACTTCCGACTTCTGGGAGCTTGATCCCCCCCCGCACATCGACGGTAAAGTTTTTATTTAACGACTCCTCTCCCGGAAGACCAACGTGAACAACATCACCGAGCTGCACTAAATATGCTTCTTTAGCGCCCACGCTAGTAGATAACAATAAGCTACACATCACAATGAGTACCCAATATTTAATACTAATAATTGTTTGCATGATCATCTCCTTCCCCAGCACTGCGAATCGTTTTATCAATAACATCAATACTCACTCTGCGATTGATTAAGCGAACTGACATCTCACTTCCTGCAATCAATGGCTCATTACTACCAACCGCAGAGATCTCTATTCTGCTTGGTTCCACTCCCATTACCTGAATATAGCGACTGACCTGCTCCGCTCTCTGACGAGATAAAATGACATTATCCGCATCTTTCCCTTGGTCATCAGCATGCCCAGTAATGCTTAAATGGTATTGTGGAATGTCTTTAATCAACTCTACTGCTTGTGCCAACCGTATAATATATTTTGGGTTTAAGCTGCTTGAACCAACAGCAAATTGATTATCTACATTCAATAATTGCGAAACCTTTTCAGCGAGCGCTCCTGGTGAAGTCATCCCCTCTGTTTTCGCTAACTCGCACACTTGGTGCTCATTAACATAGTTAAGTTGCTTCTCAAGACGGCTCAATAATCGGCGCTGAATAATAATGTCATTTGCAGCGTCGTATAATAAACCACTACCAATTTCATTTTTTATCCGCAGCTCACGCCCATGAGCTTGCACTACCGTCGCAGGAAAACATAATTCAGCCCCCTCTAAAATCAAAATATCTAGCTGCTGAACTAATAGTGTAAAGTCAAAGCGTAAACCATGTTCAGGGCCTAATGGGCTATCAACTTCGACAGGGTATCTCGCTTCACTTAAAGGCTCTTGCTGCATAAAACGACTACTACAACCTGTCGATAACAGTGCAATGACCAAGCAGCTTCCAAGTGCTTTTGGTTGTAATAGAGTGATTTTCATGAGTTAACTGCCTCTGGCATTGCTACATTAGCTTGCTCTTCATTGAGCCACTCAACAGGCATCGCATAATGAAGACGCAGCATTTTGATTAGCTGTTTTGGTTGGCCATGAATACCCACTAATGCAAGGCTTCGATTGTTAAGTTTTAAGCGTTTAAATAAGAAAACAATGGCACCGATGCCAGAAGAGTCGATGCGGTCGACTTCATGTAGATCAAGAATAACGCTAGCTACTGAAGTTTGTGCTAATTGCTCAATATCATCTTGGCTACAACCCATCCCTTGAGAATCCATAGCGCCTAGAAATGTTACAATTAATTCATTATTTTTAGTTTGTTCAATAAATGATTTCATGGTCATCACCTTAATATTTAGTGGAACTCAAATATAAGGTTGCACAGAGCATACCAAAACAAACATAAATATAAATAACAATCACTTAAATCAAAAAACACAATAAAAAAAAGAACATCCACTGTTCTTTTTTTATTCTGCATTGCATTTTAATAAAGTGCTGAAAGATTATTGCCCTCTTCCTGTTACCATCACTACTATTGTTTTAGCAGCGATGTACAAGTCCATCGCTAACCACTGTAATGGATAGTTTAGGGACAAGGCGTAACTGTGGTCATAGCCCACCTTGGTCCGAACATCATCAATGCAAGTATCGTAGCCTTGGTTGACTTGCGCTAATCCAGTAATCCCCGGTTGCACCAAAAACGTCCGCTCAGCAAAGTATGGGATCTGCGTCTCTAAACGTTGGTAAAATCCCGGACGTTCTGGTCTAGGACCAATTAAAGACATGTCACCTCGCAATACATTTACCAACTGTGGCAACTCATCTAATCGAGTATTTCGTAAAAAACGTCCAATCTTGGTTACTCGAGAGTCACCTTTAGTAGCCCAAACCGCACCACTTTGTTTTTCCGCATCAGCCACCATGGTTCTAAATTTGTACATATTAAATAACTGAGTACTGTGTTTCGTCGATAAACCGATGCGTTGTTGTGAAAAAATAACCGGACCGGGCGAGTCTCGCCAAACCATCAATGCAACAATAGCCATCACCGGAGCAAAAATAATCAGAATCGCTACAGAAACAACAATATCAATAATGCGTTTACAAAACTTTATTTTCGGATTAATCGCTTGTTCTATCATGTTAATTCTCCGTATTATTCAATGATCGTTTATGAGCGGAAACCTCTATTTACCGCATAATGAATACATCCAAGTAGATTAGCCGTATAACCACTGACTAAATAATAAAGCGTCTGCCATAGTGGGTTGGGTTGCTGTGGCTTTATTAACTCGAACAAGATAACCGCAGCATAGAGTGCACTTTGACCTATCGCTGCCATCAAAAAAAACCAATGGCTAGTTGCTAACAATCCACTGCCAAGCCACGCTCCAATTAATAGCAACGGCATCAATACTCGCAGTGCTTTTCCAGAGCCAAACATGAAAGCAACGGCGCGATATTTGGGGGATAATAAACCACGAAAGCGGATCAGTTGTTGTAAGTTACCTGCCGCAATACGGCGTCTGCGCCCTAAATCTAGCTCTTTACTAGCACATTCCAATTCAACGGCATTAATCGATGAAGCATAAATAGCACGATACCCTTGCTCCACGACCGCCATAGCGATGACAAAATCATCGTTAATGGTATTTGTCGGCATCGGTAAAAAGAGTTCACGTCGAATCAAATAAAACGCACCATGCGCGCCAATAACTGAGTTTAGTGCGCCTTCTTGTTGCTTTAAATTGCTTTGATATTGCCAGTAGCGTTGCTCCCCCGTAGATCCCGGGTGCGCTAGTAGGTAATGCCCTGTGATCAGCCCAACATTGGCATCTTTAAAATACTGACTCGCTTGCTGCAGCGCATCCATTGATATCAGAGCTGATACATCACTAAATGCAACAATATCGGCTGTAACTTCCGTCATCACTTGATTGAGTACCGCCACTTTACCCCGGTTGACTTGGTACTCTTCAATGGTAATTGGCAAATGTGTACATGCCGGCTCTTGAGAAGCAGCCCTAGCCTCTGCTGCTGTTTGGTCTGTGCAGCCATCACACACGATAATGATCGATAACTTTTCCATTGGGTAATCAAGAATTGCCAAATTACGAATCTTGTCAGCAATGAACGCTTCTTCGTTATAAGCGGGAATCACGATAGTTATAGAAAGTGAATCTTGTTGTAACATCTGATTAAAACACGATGATGTCACACTGATTGTCTCTGATACATGCTGTTGAGACTCAAACATTGAGCTTAAGCGTTTTAACAGTAATGGGTAACCCACATGGTGATAAATAATGAGTAACATACACCCTAATGTCATAATAATTAACAAAAGCGAAATCATAAAGCCCCCTCGATCATTTGATGGTTAATTAGTCTTGCATAGGCTTGAGCCATCGCTTTAACACAGCGATGCTTCACAATAAAATCTCTTGGACTATCAAAATGCTGCTCTAATGACTCAATTGGAAATTCATTGGAGTAAGACTGCGAAAAAGCCCTCTCATAAAAAAGTTCACGGTGTAAACTTTGAGTCATAGCTTCAATATCACCAGAGGGGATCAATGAACCAAAATGAGGGCACAGTGCTTCAGCGGCTCCACCGACTCGAGTAATCACTGAAGGAATATTGCAAGCTTGCGCTTCTAATGGCGATAGTGGTAACCCTTCATGAGTGGAAGATAAACAAAAAACATCAAGCATTTGATAAAACGCAGGCATATTGTCAATAGCCCCTAAAAAATGAACTCGCGAGCTCACATTAAGCTGAACCGCTAACGCCTTTAACTCCTTTTCACTTGGACCTGTCCCTGCAATGGCCAAGTGCACTTGTTGCGGTAAATTCGCCAGTGCTTTAATCAGTAAATCTTGCGCTTTAACGGGGACTAAACGACCTGATGTGCCAATAAGTAATGGAATTCGCTCCAACTTAAACAACCTCTTAGCCCATTGTTGATTACCAGGAACAAAGCGCTCGGTATCAATGCCGTTATGAATAATAAGCGGCTGTTTATAGTCTAGTTTTTGTTGTAGTTGTACAGCTACAACTTCGGCATCTGCCACTAGTTGGGGGCTAAGTACACTCAAGATAAATCGTTGGATGAAACGACGTTTTACATTCATCAAGTGCCATGTATCATGCTCAGTATGAATATGATTTTTTACCCCAAGTAGCTTCGCTGCCATGCCGCCATATATCAACGGCCCGATATGGTGGGTGTGAACAGCGCTAACCTTAAATAACTTAAATAGTGAGATTAATTGGCGTAACGTTCTGTAGCTTAGTCCAGGTTGCTTGTTTAGAAAGATTAGTTGTTTACTAACTGTTGTTAATCGAGGCCAACGCTTTAACGCTTCTTCTTTACTGCCCTCTAGACTAAAAATTAGGGTATTAAAATCTTGGTGCTTCATCAGATCAAGCACCATGGTTTCAATTCCACCTTGTTGCAGATGTTGCACTACCTGTGCAACAACGGGTAAGTTATTATGCTTCATACTTTCCTCCAGATAATCGAGCCACATTTTGCGCATTTGCTGATGAAAAAGATGGGATACGGCTTAACACGGGAATACCTGTTAACCGCTCTAATTCATCTCGGCGATAAACGGTGTTATCCGTTAGTGCAAAGACACACGACAGGCCGCCGCCTAGTGACAACCCTGCGACAGCACCAGCAAGTAAATAAACAAATAACGGGAAATTACTTGGGCGTACTGGTGTAAACGGTAAATCAATAATCTTGATTCTTTTATTTTGCTCAAATAAGCCTAAGGCTTGAGTCATTCGCGCCATCTCATACCGATGTAATAACTCTTCATACAGCTCTTGCTTGATCCTAAAATCACGTTCTAGTTTTTGCAGGGTTTGTTGTTGCGCGCCAAACTGCGCCGTGCGTTGTTCAATACTGGCGATCATGGTTTGTAGCGAATTGATTTCTTCGGTTAAAAAGTCTAACTGGGTGCGAGACTGCTGTAGATTTTCGAGCTGAGTAATTAATAATGGCTGCTTGGCATCAGTATCATTGACTGTTGCAGCACTCGCCATATCCCATAACGCGTCCGAGCTAATGGTTTTTTGTTGCTGTGAAAGCAACGCTTGGCGCTCTAACTCTAAGCTATTAAGTTCACGGTTAATCGCTTTAACTTTTGAGTGTTGATCGGTATAACGCGCCTTTAGCAGGGCTAGATTCCCTAGTAGCTTAATGATCTTGTCTTCAATCTTGCCAATAATTGGGTTGGTTTTTGACAGTTGTTGATTGAGCCCCCCTAAGCTTTTTTGCGCGCCGGCTTGTTGGGCCATTTTCTCAGCTAAGCTCAATTTTAATTGGGCTAAACGAGTGATATTCGCGCTATGCATGTAAGGCAGGTTAGATGAATTGCTTCCTTTAAATTCAGCTAATGCTTGCTCGGCTTGTTTTAGCTCTTGATGTCTTGTCTCCAAATAGCCCTCTAAGAAGAAAGCAGAGTCTGTCATACTTGAACGTTCTGGCGCTAATAACTGCTCGATAAAATGGCGTGATACCGTTTCTAATGTTTCTTTCATACGTGACGGTGAACCTGCACTATGCTCTATGCGAATTAAATCCTTACCAGCAAGAGACATTGTTAATGATGCAGATAATGTGGAAATAATGCGCTCGTATTCATCAGGTAACGTTTGCGCATCCACCAAGTCTAGCTCTTGGGCAACCGCACCAAGGATATGGCGAGAATGTAATAAGGTCTCAAGAGAGTCTAAACGCTCCTTTAACATTGCCGAAACGGCAAAATCTTCAAGGAATGGATTCATCTTTGAGGTTTCTTGAATCAACATACTGGTATGTGACTCAAATCGTTTGGCACTGGTTAACCCTAATGCTGCGCCAACTAGCGGTAAAATAATTAGCGGAATAAACAGCATATAGCGACGACGCCATAGTGCTGTAAGCATATAAAGTAACTGATAAGATAAGTCTTTCATAAGCAATCCACCAACTCTGCAACTTCACTGGCTCTAGCCTGCCAAGAGTGTTCACACACCAACAGTTGTCGCGATTTTTTTTGAGCTTGGCTGTCATTGAGTGAGTGGTAAATCGCCTCGCACATTTGTTCTGCTCCCGAGACGATTGCAATGGCATCACCAAATGCCTCAACGGCTGGAAACGCAGTACTAACTACTGGCGTTCCGGCAGCAAGGTATTCACGTAACTTAAAAGGGTTACACGCATTAATTTGTTCATTTTGGCGAAAAGGTAGTAACGACACTTGCCAATGTTGGCTATAACGAGGAAGTAGCTCATGAGCTTTTGCCCCTAAGAAATACACATTAGAAAGCTTGGTTAATGAAGAAATATCGATCACTGATTCGCCGATAAATACAAAATCCCAATCAGTCATTCGTTGCGCAACGGCAACCAACAGCTCAATATCCAGCCACTGAGAAATACTGCCATAAAAGCCTGCAATCGGACGGCCTTGATTAGGTAAGTCAGATGCCGGCGCACAATGGTTGGAGAAAAGAGCATAATCTACGCCGTGCTCTATAGTCACAGCAGACGCACGATTCATTTTTTGACGTAAGGTATCACTGGCCGTTAACACGATATCGGCACAATCGACTAACTCTCGTTCACGTATTATCACAGTTTCATGATCCACCCCCGCCAATGCTGAAAAGTCATCACCACAATAATAAACGACACCGGACTCATCTAGCTGACCAACCATATCGACAGCGGTTGGCAATGACACCCATAACACAGGCGAATGACACCCTAAGCGTTTAACAGCAGATAATGTTTGATGGCGTAATAGCCAAGTCGAAAGACTCCTTGCCCAACGACTACGAGGTGCTGGAATTGTTTTTGGGTTAATGACCGTAAAGTGTTTATTACTAATTGCCGTCTGAGTTTCTGAGTGACCGTTATAGTTGCGCTTGTTAACACTAAATAGCTTACTCATTGCACGTAAAACATCTCGGTAATTCCATTGCGGCTGGCGTAAGCCGATAGAGTTAATCCACACGACTTTACGCTCACTAGACAGGTGCTTAATCAATTGCTGAGTACTACTAGGCAGCCCTCCCCAGTCTTCACCAAATACGATAAGGTCCTTAGCCATGTGATTCTCCTCATTCCTACACTCAATTGCATTAATCATTGCTTTAAAGCTTCCTAATGACTTTGGCTGGGTTACCACCCGCTAGAACTCCTGCCGGAATATCTTTAGTAACAACACTTGATGCAGCAATAATGCTGCCTTGACCGATAGTTACCCCCGCCATGACAAACACCCCTGTCGCTAACCACACATCATTCTCTAAGATAATGCCTCCTACTTGCGCATCGGTTTCCGCAAGCCCTAAAGCGCGTTCTTCTGCATTTAAAGGGTGACCTGGGTAGCCAGCCAAGAAAGCACGTCCAGCAATACGTACGTTGTCACCAATAACAACTTTGCTACCAACGGCAATCGTCGTCATCCAACCAATATCAACATTGTCGCCAATCCATAGCATCGGTGTTTGTTTGCTACAGGTCCGCCCGGTAAACGTGCTATGCCCAGAAACTCGGCAGCGCTCCCCGAGTGAGATATCTAAATTTCCAGCGATATATGGCAGGCCACCATAAAGAAATAGTTGGCCGCCACAGGCTTTAGTACGGCTTTTAAATAATGGCGTCCAATAACCAAGGCGCATCATAAAGCTGCATAAGCTGGTCACTAGCTGATGAAAAAAGTAAAGCACTCGATACGGGGATTTCGGCAATGGAATATCGCCACAGTGAATAGCCTTAGCCCAGCGCCATAACGATTGAACAAAAGGAGTTCGGCTTGTTTTTAGCCAAGACTTCATGTGATTTAACGTTGCGAAACTCATAATAAACCCCTTAAGCAGATAATTGCGGTTACAACTTACCTAGTAAAGAGCAGCATTGATGCCAACTAAAAAACTTTTAAATTACATAAAGATAGGATATACACTTTTATCTTAAGTGTGATTTGCAAAAGGTTTTGCAAGGATTGTTGCAAAATGAGACATAACTATTGGTGGCGCTTAACCCATTGTGCGACAGCCATGGACAGCGCCGCTAAAATATACACCGGCCAGGTAAAGCCTTGGGTTAGAAAGGTGCCTGCGACTACAGTACCAATCAAGCCACAGTAAGAGGCATTGGCACAAGCGTATAAGATAGGCGGCGCATCCGGCATTTGATTAAGTGTTACTAAACTGCGGTAACCTAATTTTAATAAGTAATAAATTAACACAGTGAAAACCAGCAGCCCCAAAAAACCCGACTCAGCCAACACTCCAAACCACGTACTATGTACGGCATGGTTTAGGCCATCCCAATGTGGACTGTAGTAAAAATAGTTAGAGTAGAAATTATCAATGCCTACCCCAGAGAGTGGATTATCCACTGCCATCTTCCAAGCCGCTTCCCATGCATATAAGCGCCCCTGAGCCGAAGCATCGATCCCCTCTTCCCCTGCACCGCCAGAGGAGCGTCCCGAGATTCCTGCGACCACATAAAGTAGTGCACCTGCGGCAACCGACACTCCTGTAAACACCAACTTATTTTGTGAACGCTGATAAAAAAACAGCCCAAACACTGCTAATACGCCTAACAATCCCCCACGACTTTGCGTCGCTAAAATAGCAAAAAACAACACAGGAATACTTATAATGCCAAGCCATCGCGTCAATTTATTCAATCCTGGAGTCAACGCCAAACTTGCCGCAAAGGCCGCAGGAAACATCAGCACTAACGCAAGATCATTAGGATCCCCCAGCACCGACCCAATTGCACGTCCAATGGTTACCCTTGTCTCTTCAACCATCCCTATCCCATTAAGTTTATTTGATATTGCAACCAGACTCACTAACACGCCAGAACAAGTTAATAGCACGGAAGCAAAAGTGAAATCCTTCGCACTTTTAGTCAACCAAGTGATAGCAAACGTCATCAGCGCAATTTTCCAATAGATATTTTTAAAGTACTCAATGGCTATTGGCCGATTACTGGCAAAAATAACCCCGAGCGCGATTAATGTGAAAAAAATACTCAGTAGGGTTAACTCCCGACTCCACCATGGCTGTATACGTTTGGTGAACCCAATATGCCATATCAAACCAGCCATTGAAGCAAGCGAGAGCAACAAGGGAATTTTTAATGAATAAAGTTGCGGGAACACCTCATGTAATCGAAAGAAAGAGAAAACAACAAATAGCAACACTAAATAAAACGGCACACTCACTACAACTAAAGCCCCGATAGGAAGGATAGCCAACACTAAAATAAGTAGCGGATGAGGAATTTTCCACCAAATCAGGCTGAACAACACACACACCACCAGCACAAACAAACAGCGGTTTGCTTGGCGGACATGCTTATATGCGCTTGAAGAGTCTGCCCATTCCCTATAATCACGACTCATGATTTACTCGATGTATTTGGTAAAATAAAGAATTGAACCAGGGCTTGGTAACGTGCTTGTGAGATAAAATAAATACTCACTGCAATCGCTACAAGCATGAGCAGCGAAGTGATGACAACACTAAAAAGATTAATGGTTATCAACTGTAAACTATAAACAATCACTAGGCACAACAGTGCAATACTGATGATTTTTGTCATTGCATAGGGTAACGGCAGATAATATTGACTTAGTAGGAAAAATAACAGCACCTGAGTGAAGTACGCGCAATTTAAACCAATTACTACCCCCCAAATACCATACGTTGGAATCCATAGCCACATGCTCACAACACCGATGATAGCAGTCACGAGACTGATCAAAAACTGACAACGCGTCGTCTCTCCAACAAAACAGCCAATATTGACCAACTCTGAAATTTCTTTGAACGCCATTGCTAACACCAGAAAAGCAATGTATTCAATGGCGCTGTAATATTCCTTCGGTAGTAACCATTGAATCAATAACGGTGCAATGAAGGTGACAAC
Organism: Alteromonadales bacterium alter-6D02; assembly: GCA_002835545.1. Lineage (GTDB taxonomy): Bacteria > Pseudomonadota > Gammaproteobacteria > Enterobacterales > Psychrobiaceae > Psychrobium. The sequence continues at coordinate 57,263 of PIZK01000038.1, read as the reverse complement.
CACTGCAACGACAAGCACAAAAACAATCCCCATTGAAGTATAAAGTGCTATTCGTTCTTGCCCTCCATGCTCTTGCAATAAAGTAAAGCGCTTTGGTAACCACCACATGCCAAAAGGTTGTACTAATAATACAGTAGCCAGTGCAAACTTTGCAGCAACACCGTAGATCGCCACATCAGTTAAGCTACCGAAATCAGCTAACAACCAGCGATCTAGCCCAGCCAATGAGAAAGCAATGAGACCACTCCCAACAATTGGGATACTATAGCGAATAAAGACATAGGATTGCGCGCCAATCCAACGTAATCCAGTTTCCTTGAACATCACATAAGTTAAATAAGCACCTTGAATAAACGCGGCCAGAAAGCATGCCAATAACACACCGTCAACGGCCAGCCCTAATCGTAAGAAAGCAATGATTAACAACGCTTGCAGTAAGGTTCGAGTGCAAGTCAACATAAAGAAAGTGGTCACCTGTTCTCGCATTCGTAGCCAAGCCAATGGAATGGCTATCGCGCCTTCAAAAGCGATCACCAGTAATACCAGTCGTAATTGCAATGCCGATACAGGTAAACCAAACTGTGCCAATGCAATAGGCGCAATTAGCCAACCCGCTAGAGCAGCAAGGGCTCCACTAATCAATGTTAAAGTTAAAACACCACCCGCAATGCGCTTTTTTTTCACTTCATTACTTTCGGATCCAGCAAAGCGAAACAATGTACTTTCAAGGCCAAGACCAACCAAAATACTGAAGACGACTCCGATACTGGTTAATAGCTCTAATTGCCCAAACTGCGACGGTGTTAAGTAATGTGCAACAATGGGCAACATGATCAACGAGATTGACTTCATTAGCGCAATACTCACACCATAGATCATCGTGTGTTGAATGCTTTTTGGTAGCACCCTCAAACTTTTGATTTTCATAACGTCTCCTTATACTTACTAATCAGTCATGGCCGAGGCGTAAAGTATCAACAGAAAATCACTTGATGGACGGGTCGATAAAGCTGTTCAGCTTGGTAGGTTTGAGCAATATCTTGCCCCTGCAAGCCGATTTGCTGTATGAGTGCAGTGTTATTACAAACAACGTCTAATTTTTGGTGTAGATCTTGAGGATCATTAGGCTTGTATTTAATACAGTTAAGCCCGTCCGTTAACTCTTTATCCCAATAAGCGCCATCACTAGGGATTAATACACAAAGGCCCGCTGCAAGTGCTTCTAAAATAGAGAGACCAAAAGGCTCTTTGATACTGGTCGATACAAAAATATTGCAACCTGAGCGAATAGCGTCAAGATCCTTTGGCTGCTCATACCAATGCACTTGAGGTAAGTATTGTCTGCGGCCACACTGTTTTATTAAGCTGGTTGATGTAGCTCTGTCTGCCATCAAAGGAACTGGCGCTTGAGAGACCGGCTGTAATGTTGCTACGGGTCTGATATAGCATATATCAATGTCTAACGGCTGCTTGCTCACTAGCCGCTTGCTCGCCTCAATAAACAAATCCAAGCCTTTCCACTTTAATAAAGAAGCGGCCCACAAGATACGAGCTTGACGATATTGACATTGACTCGGCCAATCAACCGCAGGTAAACCATTTTTAAACTCTTGATAATGACTAGCAGTAAGATGTTGTGCTATCTGCTTTTCCGTCATTAAACGCGCTAAACTTTGCAAAATAGACTGGAGTGTACTGGCTAAGTAAAACACGGCTTGTGCACGTTCAAGACAGCGTGCAATTGTCCGAGATGCAGCAACAGGGCCATGAATAAGCTGAATAATCGAAAAACCAAAAACCAGTTGAGCCATGTACAGAGCCAGATCAACACCGGGGCCAGAAGCCCCCACTGCAACATCAATTTTGCCAAAGCGTACCCGAACAATCATTACGTTCATCGCTAAGATCAAGTGACGTAGAAAGTAACCAATTCCTTGCTCTAAGTTCTCTAACCACGACCAGCGCCAAAGTGTCTGAAGTTGATAATGACTATTGGCCCAGCTCGCCTTATCTCCTGTGATAATGGTAATACGAGTGTGTGGCTGAGTAATACTTAACAACAAGCTGTTCGTCGCCACTTTTGAGCCACCAGCGAATGCAATCGTATCTAATACCACAATGTGTTTTGACTTTGACATATTCTCCTCCCATACAGCCCTCTAAGCTGTTACTGTTTGATTAATTGTCCTCGCCATAGCTTGGCAATGAAATGGATTAACGATTTAAGGCCTAGCCACCAGCCCTGCTTCAAAGCAACAGTGTTTGTCGCTTGATGCTGCTTAACTAAATCGCAGTAACAACGTTCAAACTGCGCGACATTCCTTTCAATTAAAAAACGTTCTTCAACATAAGCCTTCGCTGCATTACCCAATTGCTTTCTCAGGTTAGGTCTAGACACTAATTTTTCAATGGCCTGAGCTAAATGCATAATGTCATTTGGCTCAACTAAGATGCCGGTTTCTCCATCCTGAATAACCTCTGGTATCCCACCAACGCGTGGAGCAATGACCGGGATACCATGTAAGCCTGCTTCAGCGAGAACCAGACCAAAAACCTCTTCTCTAGCACCCGAGATAAAGATATCGATGCCTCCTTGTAGAAGGCTAGGCACATCATCCCGTTCACCCAGTAAAAAGACTGAATCTTGTAATTCAAAGGCTTCTATCTGTTGGCAAAGCTGCTCATGGCACTCTCCACTTCCAGCAATCACGAGTTTGATGTGTGGATACTGCAATCGCGCTTTGCCGATAGCAGATATAATCAAATCCATCCCTTTACGCTCAATTAACGAACCGGTCGAGAACAGCACAATATCGCCTGCATCAAACCCTAATAATTGACGTATATCGATAACTTGTTCAGGGCACAATCGAGCTGAATCGATACCATTACTAATGACTTCCACCCTGTCCTTCCTGACTGAATCATCGAGGAGTTGACGGGCAATAGGTTGGCTAACAGCAATGCTCTTGGTGACCCAATGTAGCCCGAGTGTAAAACGATCTCGCAAAGGGTAACGACAATGTAAGTGAGCAAGCAGTGGTATTTGGCGCTTTCGAGCGACAAAGTTAAGCCATTGACAGGGCCCACCGCTATTGCTGTGAATAATTTTTACATGATGGCGATCCACCAATGTCTCGCCTCTATGTATTAGCTGGCGAAAGCCATTAAAATCAAAAAACGGCTTATGCCAACCCAACAACAAGGTGAACGGTTGACAATAAGTCGTTACACCTAACCTTCTCACTTGCGCAGCCATTATTTGGCTATTACACCAAACAATAGGTTTAAAGGTTTTCTTATTAAGACATTTCAATAAATCTAATAAACAACGCTCGCTGCCTCGAATCCAATCCTCACCGTAATGTACAAATAAGATTGGCACTCTTTTGCTCTCGACCTTTTCCATAACGCCTCCTAAGGCCATTACACAGAACCATATGATGGGCGTTGCTTAGCTGTTTCACGATTTAAGACAATACTGACCCCCACATTATTATTAATTAAGGCTTGGTTATAACTACTCACCACTTGTGGGATCACAACATCATCACTAAAACCTTTTATCACCGCCTTTCTAGCACAGCGAGTGCGGTGGAAGTGTTCGGTTAGTGAACTTGAAAGCCACTTTGAGACACAATTTTTGAGCTGTTTAAAGTTACCAGCAGGAACTAACCACCCACTCTCGTGGTTAATTAAATTGTTTAATCGGCCAACGTCATAAGCACAAACTGGGATCCCATGAGACATCGCTTCCAGTGCAGCCATGGGTAAACCTTCAAATTTTGAAGGCATCACTAACAGCCCGATATCTTGCCAGTGATCATTCATGTCAATTTGATAGCCATGAAAAATTAGGTTTGTTGGTGCACTAAACGCTAGGCTCTCTAACAAAGGACCGTCACCATAAATGTGAAAACTTTGTTGGGAGAAATGTTGAGCCAATCGAATAAAGTCTTGTGGCCCTTTCTCATCACTTAAGCGACCAACGAAAGCTACTTGCTTTCCCGGGTAAGATTGCGGTTTAACAGCAACAAAATTATTTATTACTTTTGCTTCACCTCTAACTTTTTTATTAATTTCATCACTAACAGCAATCACCACATCGGCAATTGACGCACTGCATCGATCAATAAAATCATAAGCAGCTAACTTACCTGAAAGCGCCTCCCCCGCATGATAGGTACATATGGTGGTCTGCATACTGAAATATTTTAGGCATTTCACCGCAATATTTGCCTTGTATCCATGACCATGAACAATCAGTGGTTTCTCAGCAAAGCGAGCACAAAACAAAGAAATAAACCCATTGTTTAATTGACGATACTTTATTCCGTGGCGCTGTAATTGCTGAATAAGCGGATGAAAACCATAATCAGCAAGAAAAACTACCTCAGCTTCTATTCCAAGCTTTAATAACCCCTTAGCTAACTCAAGCACATGAGTTTCAATGCCCCCAAAATGACGACTATCAAGGACTAACCACACTGTTGACGATTTATTTTTCATAATGGCCTCTTAAACTATTTCTTAAGCTGTATGTTGCAACCTCAATGCCATATCAATAAATCTAATATTTTCAAGGTAATGCAGTATAAAACTGAATTCCCTGTAACCTTTTTTTTATTTTGCTTTGCAAAATGCTAAGTCTCGTTGTGATTTACAAATTGTGCAGATTTAAACGTCATATAAAAATATTATTCGCTTAAATATTTTTATATTTTTTTACAGGCAAATGATTTATAACTAGAGGGATAAGAATAATAATTTCAGCGTTTAGCTTAATTAATGGAATGATTTTTTATGACAAAACCCGCTTTGCTTATCCTTGATGATGAAGAAGAAATTTTAAATGCATTACGTCGGGTCTTAAGAATTGACTTTGAACTGCATCTCTTTCTTGATCCTGAAGAAGCTTTAGCTTTTTACGCTGAGCATCCACTCCCTCTGGTCATCTCAGATATGCGAATGCCGACAATGAATGGTGCCACTTTCTTAACCAAGGTAGAAGAGATCAATCCCACCTCCAGACGCTTTTTATTGACGGGGCATGCCGATATAGATGCAACAGTGGATGCCATAAATAATGGTAAAATCACTCATTACTTTTCCAAACCGTGGGACAGTAACGAACTAAAATCAGAGTTAAAGTCATCCTATCAAAATTATGTCAACGAGCTAAAAACAGAGCGTTTGCTTAAAATAAATTTAAACAAAAGTGCTAATTTAAGTTCTCAAAACTCGATATTAGAAAAGAAAATTAATGTTAATCAACAACAGTTGGCCAAAGAATCATCAACAAAAGAACGTTACTTTAGTCGCTTAAAACAAACGTTCTCAACCTTTATTGAGCTCTATGCCGAGTCGATTTTGTTACATACGCAAGACGATACACGCCATAACTTTAGAGTTGCTAATCATGCAAAACTTATTGCTCAGCAGCTCAAGGCAGAGCCATTAGAAGTATTCCAAATTTATATTGCCGCTTTATTATATGAAACGGGAAAAATGGCGTTGCCACAATCCATGCTGCAAACACCATTTGAGGCATTAAACCATCAAGACAAAAAGTCATTTAGACAGTTCTATGGCACAAGTGCCGATATGCTAGGTCATATTAATGAGTTGGCCCCAGTCGTGGAAATCATCAAGCAATTAACAGAGCATTACGATGGTTCCGGTTCACCATCACGTTTACAAACCAATGATATATCTTTGGGTGCGCGCATTATTAGTGCTATCACTTACTTTGATAATTTGATTATCGGTCGACAGTTAGTTGCCAACCAATCAACCCAAGCCGCATTAAACCAATTAAGTAAATTAGCAGGCAGTGTGTTTGACCCGATTATTGTGGCACATTACAAAAAGCTATTACTGCAAATGCCAAACATTGACGGTGAAGAAACAGAATATGCTGTTAATAGCAGAGAAGTAAAATTAGGGGATCGGTTAACCAAAGATATTCAGAACCATAACCACAATACGTTATTAACCAAAGGGACCGAATTAGATCAACAGCATATCGATAAGTTAAAACAGATGGAAAATGATTTTAATCTTTCATTTTTACTCTTTATTAGCCGAGCGGCATAAGAGTGTAAAGTAGCTCTGGTGCCTAACACCAGAGCTTAAGCTTATTAGCGTAATTCTACAGGAACAGCAAAGACAGTATCTTCAATAATACCTGGGTTTTCAACAACCTCACCACCAGTCAATTCAACCAATTTTTCAATCACTTGATTCACTAATATTTCAGGAGCTGATGCACCCGCCGTGACGCCGACAGCATCGACACCATCTAACCAATTCGCATCAATGCCATCAGCATTATCAATTAAATAAGACGTTGTGCTATTCTTTTCAGCCAGTTCACGTAAACGATTTGAGTTAGAACTATTCTTTGAGCCAACGACTAATAACAAGTCAACTTTCTCAGAAATATCCTTCACCGCATCTTGACGATTTTGTGTAGCGTAACAAATATCGTCTTTTCGCGGCCCTTCAATCTCAGGGAACTTAGCACGTAAAGCATCGATAATGTTTTTAGTATCATCAACCGATAGTGTAGTTTGAGTTACGTAGCTTAGTCTACTTTCGTCACTGACTTGTAAGTTAGCAACATCTTCAACGGTTTCAACTAAGTACATTGCACCATCGTCATTTGAGTACTGACCCATAGTGCCAATAACTTCAGGGTGTCCTTTGTGACCAATTAGCACACATTCAGTGGTACGCTTGCTTGAACGAGCCACTTCCATATGAACTTTAGTTACTAGTGGGCAGGTGGCATCAAATACACGTAAATCTCGACGCTTAGCTTCTTGGCGCACTGCTTGAGAGACACCATGTGCACTAAAGATAACCGTTGAGTCATCTGGCACTTGATCAAGTTCATCAACAAACACCGCACCACGCTGACGCAAACCATCAACTACATATTTGTTATGTACTACTTCATGACGAACATAGATTGGCTTATCAAACAAATCTAACGCACGCTCAACGATAGTAATCGCGCGATCAACCCCAGCACAAAAGCCACGAGGATTAGCGCGTAAGATCTTGACTGACATTAAGCATTTACCTCAATGATTTCAACATCAAACGTAATCGTTTGACCCGCAAGCGGGTGATTAAAATCAATAGTCACAGAATCGCCAACGATTTCACGAATCACGCCAGGTAGTTCGGTACCATTTTGCTGTTCAAACGCGATAATAGCACCAACTTCTAGGCTTTCTGCTTCAAAACGGCTACGCTCTAAGTGATAAATATTATCTGGATTCATCTCGCCAAAGGCATCTTTAGCGTATAAGGTGAACTCTTTAGTGTCACCTGCGGCTAACCCCTGAAGCTCAGCTTCAAATGCTGGTGATAGGCTACCATCGCCCATGCGTAATTTAGCCGGTTTGTTATTCACTTTAGTGCTATCAGCAGCTGAGCCGTCTTCTAGCTTCATCGTCACATGAAAAATTATTTCACTTGTCGCGTTAATCATTTTTTACTTTCCTCAGCAGATGATTGGTCATCTTTATTCGTTATCGCATCATAGATGATAAGCATCGCACCGCCACAAATAGCCGCATCGGCAATATTAAATGCAGGCCAATGATAGTTACCGTAGTAGACGTCTAAAAAGTCAATCACGTAACCATAGGCAACACGGTCAATTAAATTGCCTAGTGCACCTGACAAGACCAAGGCATAAGCAATCGATAATAGCTTTTCTGTTTTATGAAGTGCGCGTAACCAATAGGTTAACAAACAACTGATCGTCACAGCAATTGCAGTAAAGAACCAACGCTGCCAGCCACCTGCTTCACTTAAAAAGCTAAATGCCGCCCCTTCATTATGTACATACGTTAAGTTAAACATCGGAATCACAGCAATAGACTCATAAAGACTAAAATTATTAGCCACATAAATCTTGGTTACTTGGTCGATGATTAAACAAATGACCGTTAACCACAGCCAGCGCAAACCGCTTTGCGCTAATTGTGGTTTAGTCATATCATTTTGAGTATCAACAGACTTAAGCATAGTGACGAACTTCACCTTCACCATCAACGTTTGTGATACAACGACCACATAATGTTGGGTGCTCAGCCGATTGACCAACTTCTTCACGGTGATGCCAACAACGCTCACACTTCTCACCAGTAGACGCTTCAACAACCACACTTAAACCATCAACCTCGGTTGCGACTGCCGCTTCTGGTGCTTGACCTGAGACAATGGTAACGTCAGATGTGATAAGCACAAAACGCAGCTCTTCAGCTACTTTATTTAAGTTAGCAGCTAAGGCATCATCGGCATATAAGGTCACGTTAGCTTGTAAGCTACCGCCAATCACTTCATCACGACGGGCTTGCTCCATCACTTTGTTAACTGCATTACGAACGTCTTGTAATTGTAACCAGAACTCAGTGTTCAGTGTTTCATCTTGATTTTGCGCTGTTAACCCTTCATACCACTCACTGGTGAAGACAAACTCTTCGTCATTTGGTAATGACTTCCAAATTTCATCAGCAGTGAAGCTTAATACCGGCGCAATCCAACGAACTAATGCTTGTGCAATATGGTACATCGCTGTTTGACAGCTGCGACGAGGCAGGCCATCGGCCTTAGCAGTGTATTGGCGATCTTTAATGATATCTAAGTAGAAACTACCTAACTCGATAGAACAGAAATGCGTTAGTTTTTGAATAACAACATGGAACTGATACGTATCGTACGCTTCAATGATTTCTTGTTGGATTTGATGAGCACGACCGACGATGTAACGATCAAGTGCCACTAAATCTTCATTAGCAACCATATCTGTCTCAGGCTCAAAACCGTTTAGGTTTGATAATAAGAAACGTGATGTGTTACGAATACGGCGGTAAGAGTCAGCACTGCGATCAAGAATTTCATCAGATACTGACATTTCAGCCGTATAGTTAGCCGATGCAACCCATAGACGTAAAATATCAGCGCCTAAACGATTAACCACTTGCTGTGGTGACATCACATTACCTAATGACTTAGACATTTTCTTGCCTTCGCCATCAACGGTAAAGCCATGTGTTAACACTTGCTTATACGGTGCTTTACCGTTCATCGCCACAGACGTCATTAGTGACGATTGGAACCAACCACGATGCTGATCTGAACCTTCAAGGTATAAATCAGCTGGACCTTGTAGCTCTTCGCGTGCATCAACCACACAAGCGTGAGTAACACCCGAGTCAAACCACACATCTAATGTGTCGGTTACTTTAACGTATTGCTCGCCACCTTCACCTAAGAACTCAGCAGGCTCTAGATCAAACCACGCTTGAATGCCTTCTTTTTCAATTAATAGTGCAACTTGCTCTAATAATTCGCTGGTATTAGGGTGCAGCTCGTTAGTGTCTTTATTAATGAACACTGTTAGCGGTACGCCCCATGTACGTTGGCGTGAAACACACCAGTCTGGACGACCTTCAACCATGTTTTCAATACGCTGCTGACCCCAATCTGGGATCCACTGTGTCTTTTGAATCTCACCCATCGCTTGACTACGCAAGCCATTCTTATCCATGCTGATAAACCATTGTGGCGTTGCACGGAAGATGATTGGCGTTTTGTGTCTCCAACAATGTGGGTAGCTGTGTAGTAACGCATGATGATGAATTAATGCACCGCGCTCTTTTAATACTTCAACGATTGCATCATTGGCTTTAAAGACGTGTTGACCAGCAAACAGCTCAGTACCTTCAAGATACACACCGTTAGCGCCAACTGGGTTAGCGACTTCAATGTTGTATTTTTGACCAACCACGTAATCTTCTTGACCGTGGCCCGGTGCGGTATGAACGATACCCGTACCAGAATCAACAGTTACATGTTCTCCTAAAATCACAGGCACTGTGAAATCATAGAATGGGTGGTTAAACTGCACTAACTCTAATGCACTACCGTCACATTGACCTAGCACGTTAAACTTATCAACACCGTAACGGTCCATGGCGCTGTTCATTAAGTCATGCGCTAAAATTAAACGCTCTTGCTGACCGTCTTTTTCACACTGAATTAATACGTATTCAACTTTCTCATGCATTGATAATGCACGGTTGGCTGGTAATGTCCACGGCGTTGTGGTCCAGATAACAGTTGAAATAGTACCGTTGCCACCCTTCTCAGGCGCAATGCCCATTTTTTCAAGAATTTCAGCTTCGTTAACAGCACTAAAACGTACATCAATTGCAGGTGAACGTTTATCTTCATATTCAACTTCAGCTTCTGCTAAAGATGAACCACAATCTAAACACCAATGAACAGGCTTAGCACCTTGCTGTAAGTGACCATTATCAATAATTTTACCCATTGAACGTACAATGTTTGCTTCGAAATCGAAGTTCATTGTTTGGTATGGGTTTTGCCAGTCGCCTAACACGCCTAAACGGATAAAGTCTTTACGTTGACCATCCACTTGACGCTGCGCGTAGGCACGACACTTCTTACGAAACTCAGCTTCAGAGATCTTATGACCCGGCTTACCGTGTTTCTTCTCAACTTGTAATTCAATCGGCAGACCATGACAATCCCAACCTGGGATGTATGGTGCATCAAAACCAGCAATGGTTTTCGATTTAATAATAATGTCTTTTAAAATCTTGTTTACTGAGTGACCAATATGAATATCGCCATTCGCATACGGAGGGCCATCATGTAATACGAAGCTTTTACGGCCTTTACGTGCCGCACGAATTGCACCGTAAAGATCCGACTTATCCCATGCTTTAAGCATCATCGGTTCACGGTTTGCCAAGTTTGCCTTCATTGAAAATGAAGTTTTTGGCAAGTTTAGGGTCTTTTTGTAATCACTCATTAATAATCACACCATTAAGGTTCAAAATACTATTTACAAAAACCAAAGAAACCTTTGGCTTCGATGACATCTTTTTCAATTTGTTGTTTTAACAAATCAAAAGTTTCAAATTTCTTTTCTGTTCTAATCTTTTTCAATACTCGAGTATCTAAGCACTTACCATAGATATCCCCATGAAAATCAAATAAATGAATTTCAAGTTGAATACGAGTACCTTTCACTGTCGGGCGTTGCCCTATATTAGCAACCCCTTGGTACGTCTCACCATCTAAGCTCACTTCAACGGCAAAAACACCTTGCACCGGTGAAACTTTCCGATCAAGGGCAATATTGGCCGTTGGGAAACCGATAGTACGACCTTTTTTATCACCATGACGCACGCGGCCACTGATAACAAACGGGTGACCAAGCATCGCCTGTGCTTCAGTGACTTTACCCTCAGCTAAACACTGACGAATTAAGGTACTGCTGACACGGGTGCTTGCCACTTTTAAACTTTGCGTACTGACTACTTCAAAACCGAATTTTTTTCCGGCTTGTTGCAGCATTTCAAAATCGCCTTGGCGTTGGTGACCAAAACGAAAATCATCGCCAACAACTAAAAACTTAACCCCAAGCTGCTTCACTAATAGCTGTTCGATAAACGCTTGAGCAGTCATTGCCGAGAATTTTTGATCAAAACGCACGCATAGCAAACGTTCAATATCATAATCTGCTAGTAAGACAAGCTTCTCTCTTAAGCGTGATAACCTCGCTGGCGCTTGTTGAGCGCCCTCTTTTTTACCACTAAATAACTCTTGGGGCTGAGGTTCGAAAGTCATGACAGTACTAGGTAGACCAAGAGACTTTGCACGTTTTTTCAACCCATTAAGCACTTCTTGATGACCTAAATGGACACCGTCAAAGTTACCAATGGTTAATACACAACCACGGTGCTTGGCCGTAATATTATGTATTCCGCGAATTAACTGCATAAATCTAAGGTTCTCTTCCACTTCAAAACTGGCGGATTATATAACATTCACGCCTAAGGCGCAGCTTAAATAATCCATCTCATTGGTATAATATGAACTCACAACGTTAATTCCAAGAGACACGCTTAATTGAGGTATTTTTAAATTGCCTTTTGGTGAAAAGAATAGAGTTGTCGTCAATGATGCTAAAGCGGTGCTGTCTAAATGGCGTTTTTACCTTTTGAACTTCCCCATTACTCAAAGACATCCGATAAAGTGTTGATAGCGCATCACTACCAAAAAAGTAATGCTCATTCATATCTGAAAAAACAAAGGCATCACTTGGAATGGTAATCGCTATTGTGCTACCAGTACCGATATTATGAAGGTTATTGTCGAATAAATAAAAAGTGTCCCCAGCCCCGTTCGAATAAAGACGCTCAGCACCATCATTATTAACTAAAGTTATTTGCCGAGTCATTAAATTAAAAAGCTGTAATTGTTTATTGTCGCCGACAACATTAATAAAATAAATAAGGTGTGGAGCATTCCCCCAGGCGATATCAATAATTTCAAATTCATCTAATTCATCAATTGCATACTCTTGGTTAGCATTTAAATCAATAAGGTAAGGGTCGCCGCCTTGTATAAAAATCAACCTCTCATTATCAGAGGATAACCTTAAGCCACTGATTGGCTGTATGACACTATTTTTAACCGTAGTAATTTGCGTTAGTTGGCCTTTTTCGCTGCGCCAAACTTGACTACTTCCCGTTCTCTTAGAAATGAAATAATGTAATTCTTCGTTACTTTTAGATGTAGCAGGATAATAATCACTACTTTCTGATTCATGAGCATTAGTAAATGTGATATCCGAATGGCTAAAGAGCTTACTTCCCCGTATTAATTGATATTTTTGAGTATCCCTTTGCGATAACAATATCTGATTATCGTACTCAATGGCCATGTAGAATGGTATTAGCCCCTGCGGTAACTTAATTTTTTCAATGACTTTTGTATCAATATTTAGCTTCACTAACTGATCACCCTCAGCAGTTAGTAAGTGTTTACCATCATCAAACCAATTAAGCGAGTAATGCGGTCTAGCCAAAGGCATTTCATGCAATAAACGGTTTTCACGCGTTTCTAGGTTTATTAAATACACTCGCTGTGAAGACTTAACTTGAGACCACAAATAAGCTAAATATTTACCATCAGGTGATAACTGTACCTGCATTGCCCCATAGTGATTTTCACTTGGTGCTAACAGCACATTCTCACGTTCCCTTTTTAGATTATATTGATAGATGGCAGAACCAGAAAAACCAGTATCGACGCGAGTATAATAGAGGTTTTCTGCTTTCTCATCTAAATGAGCATAGCCATACGTTAATGCCTGACACGACTTTATCGTTTTAGGAGGTTGAATATCAGGAAAGGTCGACATATCAAATAGCACATAATCACAGCTACTCCGGTCCTTATTAACCAATAAAGTTAATAGCTTTTGCTGACCTAATTGCCAAGATATTCCTCCAACTTCTAATCCCGGTACACTTAGAGCGACTTCGGCCTGATCACTCAATCGCTTCACAAAAGTCTTAACCACCCCTTGATAAGTATTACTATAGGCAAAAAACTCCCGATCGTAAGAAACTAAAGGATTCCCTTCTCCGCCATGGTTCCAAGTCGCCGATGTGACAGAAAAATCGCGTTCAACTGGTTTAGCGGCTAGCGGGATTGTGGGTAGAGGTTTCTCAGAAACTTTAAACTCACCATCGTTCTCTGCCCAAAAGGGCTTAATTGCTAATATAATCACTACGAAAATTAAAGCCACAATGACCCAACGATGCAAAGCGACCTTCGATTTAACCGATACCTCCTCGACACTCAGTTCAGGAGTAGTTGAGCTCGCATGATTAGTGGTATTGAGACCGCTCGCATTTAGTTGTAATTCATTTTCCGTATGTTTTTTCTCTGCTTCAGCAAGCTTAAGGCTTTCGACAAGTTGTTCTTGTCCATCTTCGCTCATTTCTGAGTTCGAACTAGTTGCCCCAAATTCAGTCGAAAGTTTTTGTTCGCTTTGACTTACCTCTACCGTAAGACTGTAACCTTTGCGGTAATGTGTCTTAATAATATGTGATTTAAATTGAGGGTGACTAAGCTGTTTCCTTAGTTCAGAGATGGCACGGTTAATCGCGTTATCATCGACAAAGGATTGCTGCCAAACCTTTTCGACTAACTCTTGCCTAGGAATAATTCTGCCTTGGTTATCAATGAAAAAGCATAATAATTTAAAACTTAATGGGTCGAGCTCCTTTTCTACTTCCGGAGAAGTAAGTAAACAACGTTGTGATATTAACACCCATGGCCCAAAACTAAAGTTCACGACTTTTCCTTTTCATCGACAAATCGAGGTCAAAAATACCACAACAGCCAGAAAAATAAAACATAACTCTTAGTAATTAAATACTTAAGGGGAAACCTTATCAAATATAACAATTGATATAAGGTTTTCATAAGGTTTCATAACAACCACAAAATAACCTTTAAAATCATAAGCTAAGAAAGATAAAAGCTTACAAATTAATACCTCAGCGTTTCGTAAGCGACTTCGTCAAAATTTCCCTCTAATCTTATCGTCATCAACTGAGACGCAGCAACAACAACGCTGCTTACTCCATAAAATACAAATGCTAAACCGATTAGTTTAAGGGAAATAAAATGAAAAAATCAATCACACATACAATCGCTATCGCATCATTACTATTAGCATCTTCATCATCAGCACTTGCCGCGCCAATAGTCGAGTCAGTGCTATTTAATAATCAACATAAGCTGCAAATTAACCTGACAACAACGATAGAACATCAAATCAATCAACAGCTAAATACAGCCAACAAATTGATGAGTGAAAAAATTGAGCAACGTTTAGCTCGTCAAATTGAACTTTAACAAGCAGCACAATACTTAACGAATATCGACAAGCGACCAAGAGGATATAAGCAATGAAACTAGTTCAATCAATCTCAGCAACAGCATTTTTATTAGCATGTTCTAGCGTAGCGTTTGCAGTTCCACAAGCCAAGATCTCAGCTTTATCTAGCGAAGCATTTGCAGCTCCACAAGCCAAGATTGCGGCTTTGTCTAGCGCAGCATTTGCAGCCCCACAAGCCAAGATTGCAGCTTTGAGTAGCCAACATGAATTACAACATAGTTTAACCGCAATCATTGACCACCGCATCAATCAGCAATTGCAAACAGCGAATGTATTAATGTCGACGAAAATTGAACAGCAACTAGTTCAAATGATTGAACTGTAATCTCATCGTATCACCGATAGCCGTTAAAAAATTTTAAGAGAAAATATTATGAAACCAACTAAATTAATGAAATCAATCTCAGCTGTAGCCGTTTTATTATCAAGTGTTATAGGTACAAACGTCCAGGCTCAAACATCAGTATGGAAAGTCAGTAATAACCAACATGAATTATTCGTCGCCGGAACAGTCCATATTTTGCCTTCATCTCAATTTCCGTTACCGGAAGAGTTTGGACAAGCTTATCAGCAAGCAGATTCAATCGTATTAGAAGCAAAATTGCCTGACCCATCAGACCGAGAGGCGCAGATGGCAATGATTCAAAAGCTTGCCTACCCAACAGGAAAGAAATTAGACCAAGTTATCAGTCCATCAACATATAAAGAACTAGCAAATTACCTCACCGAGTTTGGCGTCAATCTCGATGAATTGAACGGCTTCAAGCCTGGCTTTATCATAAGTATGATGACGGTCATGGCAGCTCAAAAGGAGCAACTTGCTGGTGAAGGAGTTGATGCTTACTTTGATAAGTTAGCAAAACAAGATAACAAGCCGATCGATTACCTTGAAACAACAGAGTTTCAACTTAATATGTTAGCGAATATGGGCCAAGGCTTCGAAGACAAGTTTTTAAAACAAAGTTTAAAAGAAATGGTTGCATTCAAGCCAACGATGGAAAAATTATTTGTTGCTTGGCGCGCCGGAAACATGGGTGCAATAAATGAAGTCATCCTCAAAGATGCAATGGAGCAAGAGCCTAAACACTACAAAGCACTTTTCACCGACCGTAATCACAATTGGATCCCTAAGATCGAAACAATGCTACAAGATGCAGATAAAGAACTAGTCCTTGTCGGTGCAGGCCATTTGGCAGGAAAGGACAGTGTCTTGACTCTATTAAAAGATAAAGGCTATACCGTAACTCAACTATAATAACAGTATTGGGTGATTCACTAGTCACAAAGGGCGCTGTTTAGCGCCCTTTTTGACTATATCAAGTAGCCGCTTATTTAAGCGTCTCACTTTTAAGGTGCTTTACTCTGACACCCATCGCCGCTAATAAGCCAAAATAACTGACCGCAGCAACAGTAATAAGTTTAAACAGTTCCAAAACTTTAATATCAAAACTCATCTCAAGCCATGCTTGATGAGTCGGATTAACATAATACACAGCCGACGCCATTATTAAGGCACTAATAACCGCTTTTATACCAAAAGTGAAGGTTTGCGCTGAAAATTGATACACACCATCTGCTTTTAGCTGTCGGTAAAGCCAAAATGCATTACAGCTCGCTGACAATGCTGTTGCTAAGGCCAAGCCAATGTAGCCAAATTCATAACCCAACGCTGTCGCTAAGATAACATTAAACACCATATTAGCGATCATCGCCTTAATACCTATTTTAACTGGTGTTTTAGTATCTTGACGAGCATAAAAGCCTGGCGCGAGTACTTTAATCAACATAAAACTGACTAAGCCAGTCGCATAAGCCACTAAACTATAGCTCGCCATCAGTACATCATTACCGCTGAATGCTCCGCGCATAAACAACACCGTGATCATCGGTTGTGCAAGTACCATTAGCCCTAACATTGCAGGAAAGCCCATCATCAGGATCATTCGCACAGCCCAATCCATAGTATTTCTAAACTGTTGAGGCGATTGACCGCTATGCTGACGAGATAAGCTAGGCAAAATCACCGTTGCTATTGCAATGCCGAACAAACCCAGCGGAAACTCCAGTAAACGGTCGGAAAAGAATAACCAACTCACCGAACCTGTAGTTAAGAATGTGGCAATAACTGTATCAAATAAAAGGTTAATTTGACTTACTGACACACCAAATAGTGCAGGTATCATTAATGTTCTAATTTTAACCACACCGGGATCTTTCCAGCCCCACTTAGGTTTTACTAGCATGTTTGCTTTATATAAAAATGGCAGTTGAAACAATAATTGAACCAAGCCACCAATAAACCAACCCCAAGCGATACCAACTGCGGGCTCCTCAAAATGCGGAGAAATAAACACCACCGCACTAATAATCGCAAGATTTAAAAATACCGGAGTGAACGAAGATACCGCAAAGCGCCCCATAGCATTAAGAATTGACCCACATAAGCCGACCAACGTAATAAACCATAAATAAGGGAAAGTAATTTTTAACATTAAAGAGGCAAGTTCGTACTTTTCGCCATCTGCGCCACCATTAAGCCACTCTATAAACCAGCCAGTTCCAAAAAGGGCAACCACAAGCGGCGATAAAATAACGCCGAGTATTGCCACCACAGTAACAATGGTCCCTAACGTCCCTGAAACACAGGCAATAAAATAACGAATCTCATCCTTGCTCTTTTGCTCTTGATACTCACTCAAAACAGGGACAAAGGCTTGAGCAAAAGCCCCTTCAGCAAATAAGCGGCGCATAAAGTTAGGTATTTTAGCAACAAACAAATACACATCAGCCGCAGGGCCCGCGCCCAGTACAGCCGCAATAAATGCATCACGTACTAAACCCAAAACTCGTGAGATTAGCGTCATCGCACTAACAATAGCGCCCGAGCGCAATAGTTTCTTACTCAAATTAACTTCCTAATTAAAAGGGATGAAGCATACATCCATGTCGAGATTTTAAAATTGCCATATAATAAATGAATTCAAGCTGATAATGTGACCAAATTTGTCAACTAATTGCGAACAGGCCAACATTTTCGTTTTAATCTGCATTTTATCTGAATAAAGACTAGGACTAGGCAATATTTATTGGTAGAATTCGCCCGTTATCATAACGGTCATTCTTTGTTCTTAGTGATTTTAATTAAATGCTGAGGCCAGATTTGCCAGTAGTGGTAAAAATTGACGTTGTTATGTCTATCTTTTAATAAATCGCGATTGATCTTAGGTTATAAAACGGGCATAATCCCCGACCTTTAAATAGTATCGCACAAGAACAGTTCTAGGAGTTCACCTTGGCTAATATTAAGTCTGCTAAGAAACGCGCAATTCAAGCTGAAAAAAACCGTCAGCATAACGCAAGCCGCCGCTCAATGATGCGCACATACATGAAAAAAGTATCTGCTGCTATCGAAGCTGGTAACAAAGAAGATGCAACTACAGCATTTGCTGAATTACAGCCTATTTTAGATCGTTACGCCACTAAAGGCCTGATCCACAAAAATAAAGCTGCACGTCATAAGTCACGTTTAAACTCGCTTATCAAAGCACTTTAATCAGTACTTATCTTCAGTAGAAAAACCGGCTTTTGCCGGTTTTTTTATGCCTAAAATTCACCCAGTCTAATCTTCTTCACTTTAACTTGTTGAATAAAAAAAAGCAGCCCCCTACAATGTCAGCCTATATTTCCATCGAAGAACAATAATAGGAAGACGATGCTTACTCGATTTATCCAAAAATCATTCATACTGCCAACCGTAATCGCCAGCTCTTTGGCTTTTCCAGCGATGGCGGCGCTTAATCAACAATCTATCACTAATGCAGAACAGTTACGTGAAACCACGCTCAGGGCTCATCTTGGTTATGACATTGTTGAGTCATTAACCGTTGAAGTTGGCCCTCGCCTCGCTGGTACACCCGCTGACGCTAGAGCAGTCGCTTGGGCAGAAGCAAAATTTGCTGAATTGGGTTTTGATAAAATTTATAAGCAGCCTGTTGAAGTTCGCCATTGGGAGCGTGGACACGCTCATGCCAGTGTTTTAAGTCCATACCCTCAGCCCTTAGCGATTACCGCATTAGGTGATAGTGTAGCCACCCCACAAGGCGGCCTAAAAGGTGAGCTAGTTTTCTTTGATTCTGTGCCAGAGTTAAAGAAAGCAGATCCTGCTTTAGTTAAAGGAAAAATCGTTTATATCGATGCTAAAATGCATCGTCACCGTGAAGGTAAAGAATATAGCTTAGCCGTTGCAGGTCGTTCAATCGGCTCGTCCGTTGCAGCAGAAAAAGGCGCTATCGGCTTAATTATTCGTTCAGTGGGCACCGACCAATCTCGCATGCCACATACGGGTAATATGAATTATAAAAAAGGGGTGGAAAAGATCCCTGCAGGTGCAATCTCAACATCAGATGCAATGATGTTAACAGCAATGAAAAAACGTAATAAACCAATTGTTGTGAATATGGAGCTAGGCACACAAACATACGCGCCAAAAGTGTCTTATAACGTTATCGGTGAAATCACCGGAAGTCAGTATCCTGATGAATACATCTTAATTGGTGCACACCTTGATTCTTGGGATGAAGGAACGGGCGCTCTCGATGACGGAGCCGGTGTCGGCATCGTGATGGCTGCGGCTCATGCCATAAAACCATTAAAGCCAAAGCGTACTATTCGTGTCGTGTTATATGCTAACGAAGAGGGTGGCTTAGTCGGTGCCAAAGAATATCGTGACGCGAACGCCAATGAACTGCATAAGATTAAACTCGCTGGTGAGTCAGACTTTGGCGCACGTAGTATTTGGCGCTTTGACACTCAAGTTCACCCTGACAATTTAGACCTTATGGCAAAAATCACTAAAGTGCTTAAACCTCTGAGTATTAACAGCGGTGACAATAAAGCACGAGGCGGCCCAGATGTCTCGGTATTACCAGCCAAAGGCGTACCAGTATTTAGCTTACGCCAAGATGGTACAGACTATTTTGATTATCACCATACGGCAAACGATACATTGGATAAAATTAACCCTGAAGAGCTTCGTCAAAACGTTGCCGCTTGGGCTGTTGTTGCCTACTTAACAGCGCAATCTGAAGAGAAGCTACTACCATTGCCTGCTAAAAAGTAATAAAACCGAAAGCGAAAAAAAAACAAAAACGCCAACAATAATGTTGGCGTTTTTTATTACTATGGGCTTAATAATGCGAGCTGACCTCGTCGGGCTTGCCTGACGACACTAAAGGTAATAATACCGACGTTATCGTCCTTATCAGAGGTTAGTCAAGCACTCGCTTTATATGAGCTTACGGCTCTATTACCAAGTCACTTGGATACGTGCACCTAGTGAAGTTGCATCGTATTCAGCGTATTCGTCACCATCAGAAGAAACAACATTCACCATCGCACGCATATTGTCGTTGATGTAGTAGTTTGCACCCAATGTTAATGAGTCAACTTGCCCACCCATTACACCAGCAGCTTTATCATTTAAATCTAGGCTTGATAGGCGTGCTGCAACTTCCCATAGACCTGCTTTACTAGGCTTAACACGCTTGAATTTACCTTGTTTAGTTTTGTAAGGACGTGACATATCGTCAAATAAGTATGACGCAGAAACGTAGTAGCCATCAAATGAAGAGTCCTTCATGTCCACACTATCAACATCAGCTTGGATGTACTCACCAAGAATAGTGACAGGGCCAAACTTCATTGCAGTTTCTAAACCCACCATGGTGTATGAGTCAGCAGCAATTGAACCCGTATCAACGATACGCTCATTCGCTTGATGTGATTCAGGGCGCGTACGGAATTTAACAGAGGCGCCATCTTCTAGTTGTTTTGATGAAAAAGATAGACCAAATGAAACCAACTCGTCTTTACTAATCACTGGTGCATAATTAAAGCGACCATTAAAGCCAAACTCTTCATCATCTTTATTATCATGTTTACTATTTACATCCGCGCCATAAATACCGTAGTTCAGTGACCAGTTATCGCTCCACTGGCGAACACCCACACCCATTGCACGATTTAAACCAAACGCTTCAATAATCGATGAGCGCTCAATAAAAGTCACATCATTTGATGATGTTTGAGGCTCCATCGCAAACGCTTCAATTTGACTACCAATAATAATTTGCGTGTTATCAAAACCATTATAAGTGATATGAGCATCTTTTACTGATTCACTCGACATGAAGTCATATTGTAATTTATAACCCCACTCTTCAATGTTACCTTTAGCGGCGAAACGAGCTCGGCGAATTTCAGTGCCATTATGAAGATCAATATCATCACTATTAAAGACCACAGCATCCGCTTGAATACGGCCATTAAACTTGAAGCTATATTTACCATCATCAGATTTAATACCGATGCCACCTTTAGTTGAAATATCGGCAGCTACAGCAGTTGAAGAAGCTAAAATAGCAGTAGTGATTAGAGAAACTTTAAACAACGTAGACATATGTATCCTAAAAAATATTAACCGCTAAATACAGCAGCTCTTGAAGTTGGTGCGGATTGTAAGAGTGGAATATTACAGAAGTATTACAATAAAGAATTAAAACTAAGATTTATATTCTCGTTGGTTAGTTTAACGTAACAATAATTTTATAATATTTCCTCTAGGCCAATAACTGCTAATTTATTGTTTAAATTAACAAATACCATATAAGTAACAAAAGGTAGAGCACACATTATTATCAAAGGGCTCACGGACTAGTAAAATACTAACGATTTTAACGGCCCTATCCAACTTTGACCGCTTACTCATTACATAGAGTTACGATAGTATCTTTGCTGATGCTTTTATTGACACAAAAGGCGCTAATCGCGCCTTTCAAACTTTCATCAAGTTACAGTATCTACCGTGATGTATATATTGAAACTGGCGACCATCCACATTAACTTTAAATAAAGATATGGGAACGGCTCTTTACAGCTTCTATTAATACCTTTAGCTAAGATATTAATAGAAGATGCTGCGCCAATACTAAATAGAAAAGCGTTCTAACTTGACCGTCAACTGCGTTGACATGTCCCTTATCGCATTCACAGTCTCTTTATTCTCATCTGAAATAATAACGAGCTGCTCAGTATGTTGAGAAATGCTATTAACCTGCTCTCTCAGTTGTTCACTGACCGTGCCTTGCGAATTCGCTTCTAAAGCAATCTCGTTGGCACTTAGAGTCGTCGACTCAATCAATTTAGCGACCTCTTCTAAACCTGCGACACTTTCATCTGATTTTTGTTTGGTCGCTTCACAGTCAGCCACATTGGTCTTCGCGGTATCAACCACGCCACGGGTGTTTTGCTCAATAACCTCCAGCATACGCGTGATTTCACTCGAACTGTCTTGCGTTCGTTGTGATAACTGCCTCACTTCATCGGCAACGACAGAAAAACCTCGACCATGCTCCCCTGCTCTGGCCGCCTCAATGGCAGCATTTAACGCTAATAAATTTGTTTGATCGCTGATGCTATTGATAACTTGCATAATTGAATCGATTTTTGCCACATTATCAGCCAGCTCATTAATGCGCTCACCCGAGGTCATCACATCTTTCTCGAGTTTACTCAAACTTACACTGGTTTCACTGATTGTTTGTTTAACCGATTTAGACACTTGATTGGCACTGTTACTCTTTTCTGCAGCGCCATTAGCATTTAAAGTGACCTGTTCTGCACTTTGTGTTAACAGTAAAATCTCTTGAGCGATTATTTCAGTTTCTCGTTGTTGCTCACTCACATTAGTATATAACGTCTGCGAACTCGACTCAGCACTGGTTAAATTATCATTGAGTACCGTAACAGAATGTTTAATTTCGCAAATCAGCTCACGTAATGAATTTTGCATGTTTGCTGTAGAATGATAAATACTTCCCTCAGGTCCGCAATCGTTGACGTGGGTGTTTAACTTACCAGAGCTAACACTTTGTACTAATGCTAGCACTTCTGTTGGTTCACCACCGAGAATAGCCATAAGACGTCGTCTAAATAAAATTAAGAAGGCAGTGATCACTAATAAAATAGCAATACTTAGCATCGCCTGAAAGCCAGCCTGCTTCCAAAAACGTTGTTCTGACTCAGCATGGCTAATTCCCGTACCAACAACCCAGCCCCAACGCGGGGTTTGCTGAACAATTGACGTTAAGTCGACCACCTTATTATCGCGACGACTATTCCAGTGATACTCAGTAATTCCATTATTATTTTGTGATAACACCTGTTGTATCAAAGAGCCAACGCTATTGCCTTGTGCATCTTTAAAGTCATGAAATGAAGTTCCATGTAAGTCCGGATCATGAGGTGCGGCAATAAAAATTAATTCTCTATCGGCAACATAAACATACTCAGTCTCGATATATTTATTTTGTTGTAATATTTTCGTTGCAATCTCTTTAGCTTTACTCTCAGCTACCATCCCCGACTCGGCCATCTTCTCTAGCTGAATAATGGTTGAGTAAGTACTTTTAAACAATTGAGTAATACGGGTTTTATTATCCGCTTTCCCCGACTTATCTAATGCAAATAGACCTGCAAGACTAATCGTTAATAACGCAAAAATAATAGTAATAATTAATAAAGAATTTTGTTGGCGTAACGTCATGGTGCCTCCCATACATAAAGCTAGCCTGACAAGATGTCAGACACAGCTGGGCGGAATGACATCGCTGTCATTAGACTAAAGTAGCTAGCACAAATATTCAACACTTTATTTACAAAACATCAAACTACCGTGCAAGGAGTCAGGAGAAGAGTACTGAAGGGTTATTGACTAGCGCATAACGCTAGTCAATGCTAAAAGTGTCATTATTAATCGGCAACACGTCGAGTAAATACCATTTCCTTAGCTGAAGAAAGAGACTCATCGTATTGATAGCCTTCATAATCAAATGCAGTAAGCTGTTCTGGCGTTGTCACTTGTTTATCGATCATGTAGCGAACCATTAAGCCACGTGCCTTTTTGGCATAAAAGCTAATGATTTTATATTGCCCATTTTTGTAATCTTTAAATACTGGGGTAATAATTTGCGCTTTAACGTTTTTAGCTTTTACCGCTTTAAAATATTCTGTTGATGCTAAATTCACTAACACTGCACTGTTGTTTGCATCTAAGGCTTCATTTAGTTTATCGGTAATTAAATTTCCCCAAAACTCATAAAGATTTTTACCGCGAGTGTTATCTAACTTAGTCCCCATCTCTAAACGATAGGCTTGCATTAAATCCAAAGGGCGTAGCAAGCCATATAATCCAGATAGAATCCTTAAGTGCTCTTGGGCGAAAGCCAACTGCTCATCGGTCAATGTTTCTGCATCCAACCCCACATAAACATCACCTTTGAATGAAAAGATAGCTTGCTTAGCATTATCGAGATTAAACGGCGTATGCCATTCACCAAATCGTGCAGCGTTAAGCCCTGCGAGTTTGTCACTAAGCTTCATTAAGGTAGCAATATCGCTTGGAGTTAAGTCTTTACAGCGTTCAATTAAAAGCTGAGCTTGGTCTAGCAATTCACATTGTTGAATAGGTAAGTCACGCGCAGGCGTATCAAAGTCGAGTTTTTTGGCAGGAGAAATAACAGCTAACATTATCAAGGTCTTTTAAGAATGAATAGTCATTCCATTTTACCGATGCCAACGCGAAGGGCAACCGTCAATTTATCCGATTATCTGTGATAGAAATAACGCTTTGGCGGTGAAAATTGCGCTAACACATAAAAATGTAACTAAATTACATTGAGAGGCTACAGATCTCATAAATTCCATGGTATATCTAAAGTAATGCGAAAATAAATTAGATATGGATGTATATAATGGATAAATTAACTCAATTAAAAGCGATGACATCAGTCGTTGCGGACACAGGTGACATTGAAGCGATTAAACTGTATCAGCCAGAAGATGCAACAACTAACCCATCATTAATCCTTAAAGCAGCTCAATTACCACAATACCAATCGTTATTAACACAAGCAGTTAATAAAGCAAAACAAACCAATGGCTCTCAAGAAGAGCAACTTGCATTAGCGAGTGATTATTTAGCAGTAGCAATTGGCTGTGAAATTTTAACAACGATTCCCGGGCGTATTTCAACAGAAGTCGATGCTCGTTTATCATTTAATAAAGAAGCATCTATTGCTAAAGCTAAGCAAATTATTGCCATGTACCAAGAAGCAGGTATTGATAAAAGCCGCATCTTAATTAAATTAGCTTCAACATGGGAAGGCATCTGTGCTGCAAAAGAGCTAGAGCAACAAGGCATCAACTGTAACTTAACGCTATTATTTAGTTTTGCTCAAGCTCAAGCTTGTGCTGAAGCTAATGTTTTCTTAATTTCACCATTTGTTGGACGTATTCTGGACTGGTACAAAGCAAATACAGATAAGAAAGACTACACAAGTGAAGAAGATCCTGGTGTTATCTCAGTATCTGAAATCTATGATTACTATAAAAAACATGACTACAAAACAGTGGTTATGGGTGCTAGCTTTAGAAATACAGGTGAAATACTTGAATTAGCAGGCTGTGATAAACTCACAATCAGCCCTAATCTCCTAGAAGAGTTAGAGCAAAGTGAAGGTGAAGTCATACAAAAACTGAACCCTGAACAAAACATTTTACCTCGTCCAGAACCACTAACAGAACCACAGTTCCGTTGGGCATTCAACCAAGATGCTATGGCCGTAGATAAACTAGCTGAAGGGATTCGTAACTTCGCAATCGACCAAAATAAACTAGAGCATAAGCTACTAGACATTTGGAATAGTTAGTCCTTTTCAACAATAAAGCACCGTACAAAATAAGTACAACTTTAGTATTATTTTTACACTATTTTTGATTTTATCGTTGACCATCTGTGATCGCTTAGGTAATTATAACCCTAGGCAATCACAGAGGATAACAGCATGGATAGGTTAGAATTTTCAACAAGCTTTGACACACCAGCCAAGCGTGGACGCCCGAAAGGAAGTACTAAGAAAAAATGGCGACAAATTGAAGAATTGAAAGAAAGGCACCGTTTAGCAAAAGAGCTATCGGACCTAGATTTAGGCCATGATTATCAAATTGACGAGTTAGACTTCTAATCACCTTTTCCATCTTACTTTACTATTAAAAGCGTCTACCCTGACGCTTTTTTATTGCCTCGAGATTGTTATAATGCCACTTATAACCACTCTATCAAGATAATTTAAAGGTACCCTTTGAGCTTTCCTATTCAACAGATTCACCCTAGTTGGCAGCCATTCTTTGAGCAGCAATACACGCAACCTTACTTTAAAGCACTATGGCAATATCTTGAGTCAGAGCAAAAAAAAGGGGTCACAATATACCCTCCAAAGGCCTTATGGTTTAAGGCTTTTGAACAACCCTTAACTCAAATAAAAGTCACTATTATTGGGCAAGATCCTTATATCAATGCTAACCAAGCAATGGGTTTATCTTTCAGCGTCCCACGTGGAGAAAAAATTCCACCGAGTTTAGTTAACATTTATAAAGAGCTAGCTAGTGATTTAAATGTTAAAAACCCAGGACATGGTGATTTAAGCGACTGGTGTCATCAAGGGGTTTTTTTACTTAATGCGTCATTAACCGTTGAAGCAGGATGTGCAGGCAGCCACCTTAAAAAGGGCTGGCAAAAATTCACCCTTGCGGCCATTGACTATATTAATCGGCATCAAAGTAATACTGTTTTTTTAGCCTGGGGAGCTTTCGCGCACAAATGTTGTGCTGGTGTTGATGACACAAAACATCGAGTAATTAAAACTTCGCACCCAAGCCCACTTGGCGCTTATAAAGTAATGAAAACAGCACCGGCATTTTTGGGCTCAAAGTGCTTTAGCCAAGTTAACACTCATTTATCACAGTTAGGCTTAACAACAATAAATTGGGAGTTAACGCCAATCAATAACTCACTCGATCTTCTTTAGCATTTTATTTAAAAACTTCACCGGAATCGCATAACTAATACCGCTAGGTTTTTCTAAAACGCTTTCTTTGGTTTCTTTGACAAAAACTCGATTAAGTACTCCATACACAACCCCGGTTTTCTTATCGTAAACCGGGCTACCGCTATTTCCTGGATAGGCAGTAGCATCAAGTTGATAGACTAAAAAAGGGCTTTTTAAGCGTTTGATATGGGCAACATCAAGCTCTCCTGAACCTGACACAGGAGTTACTATCGGTGTATGGCTAGAAATGATCCCTTGATGCGTGACCGGATATAGTCCGAGAATAGCCCCAATGGGAAACCCCGTAAAAGCAATATCACTCCCCTCTGGAACCAAAGCATCTCCTGCAAGCTTAAAGGGCCTTAAAGGTTTGCCGTCGATTTTAAGAATAGCCAAGTCATAACCCGCCGATTTTGATAGCAATTGTGCCACTCGATATTCTGGCCGGTTACCACTGCCAATAAAAATAATTAACTCCTCATTAAAATCAAGTTCGGCAGGTATTACATGTTTATTTGTCACAATGTGCAGGCCATCGGTAACGACAAACCCCGTGCCGTATAACTTTGTTTTCGGCCAATCCATTGGGCTTCTAGTCCCGATACCAACAATGGAAGGTTTAATTTGCTTAACCGTTTTGACAAGGTCATTGGCGATAACTTCACCGGGAAGACAACACACACCGCAAAGAAATAGTAGTGTCCAAACTGTTTTTTTCATGCCCACTCCTATTCATGCCTACTTCTAAGTAGTTAGCAGCAATGACCGTTGTCAGTTTGATAAATTAATAACTGGCAACTAAAGTTAATACATACATGATATTAACTATAGTTTGGGATTATCAGGATGAGTATCTTTTTGCACCAGTTAATTAGTGACACCGCCAAAAAAACACCAAATCAAACAGCACTTAGCTTTAAAAACCAACAAGTCTCTTATCAGCAGCTCGACCAGAAAGTGCAAGCATGCCGCCAAGGAATGTGTGCACTTCAGCTGCCACCTTTAACACGTATTGCAGTTTTCTTACCTAAAACCATTGATGCAGTAGTGGCTATTTTTGGTGCCAGTGCCGCTGGCTTTACTTTTGTGCCGATTAATCATGTTTTAAAGCCACCGCAAGTCGAACACATTATTACCGACTGTGAGGTCAAAGTATTAATCACCAATAAACAGCGTTGGAAGCAGCTACTTGATGCAGGGATCAACATTCAACCTTTAACAACCGTCGTGTTAACTGACCTGCCACCCGATGAATCTCAACACGGATTATTATCTTGGCAAACACTACAATCTCATTCAACCAGCCATATTACCGCCCCGGTCACTGGCAATGACATGGTAGCCATACTCTATACATCAGGAAGCACCGGCGCTGCGAAAGGGGTCGTATTATCTCATCAAAATATCCTGTGTGGTGCTCGAAGTGTCGCCCAATACTTAGAAAATAGCCAAGACGATGTGATCTTAGCGCTATTACCATTAAGTTTCGATTATGGCTTAAGCCAACTCACTACTGCTTTTTATGTCGGAGCTCATTGTGTCTTAATGGATTACCTATTGCCCAATGATGTTATTCAGGTCATCCAAAATTACCGTGTCACTGGCTTAGCTGGTGTTCCGCCACTCTGGGCCCAGCTAATGAAAGCCAATTGGCCTAAGGGAAGTGACTCTTCTTTACGTTACTGGACAAACTCTGGCGGCGCGATGCCTGAAGCTTTATTATTAAAACTTAGAACGACATTTAAACAAGCCTCCCCTTACCTGATGTATGGGTTAACCGAAGCCTTTAGATCAACCTACTTACCCCCAGAGTTAATCGACACTCATCAGAACTCCATTGGTAAAGCAATTCCTAATGCCGAAGTGATGGTGATTAATGAACAAGGTAAAATAGCAAAAGACGGCGAGTTGGGAGAGCTGGTTCACCGAGGACCGCTGGTCAGTTTAGGCTACTGGAACGCTCCCGAAAAAACCCACGCTCGCTTTAAACAAATCAATAGTAACCACGCATTGTCATTACCAGAATATGCTGTATTTTCAGGGGATTGGGTCCATCGTGACCGCGATGGTTTTATGTATTTCGTTGGCCGGAAAGATGACATGATAAAATCATCTGGTTATCGGATAAGCCCCAGTGAAATAGAAGAGGTTATTTATAAGCACCCATTGATTATTGAAGCCGCAGCTCTTGGCGTACCTCACCCTGAACTCGGTCAAGGACTCATCATCATTTACAAATCAGTCGATGATGAAAATATTGATTCACAGTTAGTAAAAGACTGTAAAGGATCCTTAGCTAATTTTATGCAGCCCCTTCACTACATTCAATTACACGAGCTAGCGCATAATGCTAACGGTAAAATTGATCGAGCACGACTAAGCAAAGAGTATATGCAACTTTTCACTCAGGATGAGCTATGACCGTCACACATGATTTTAATACTATATTATCCCGATTCTCTCTATCAGCGTCACAATTAACGATGGGGGGACTGACAATGAGTCAAATTGAAAACATTGTAGGCGATAATGCTTTTTACGCTTACGATAAACACATAATCGCTCAGACTATTGAGCAATTAAAGCAGCAGCTGCCCAATCAGATAAAATTACACTATGCAATAAAAGCAAACCCTTACCTCCCCTTACTTCACTTTATCGCGCCATTAGTCGATGGACTCGATGTTGCATCTCAGGGCGAGCTAATGAAAGCTATTCAGACGACCACGCCAAACCACAACATCAGTTTTGCCGGGCCTGGTAAAAGAGACCCAGAATTACTGAGTGCCATCACCTCCGGCGTGATCATTAATGTTGAGTCACCAACAGAGCTATTACGTATTGAGAAACTAGCCTTAACCCAACACAACATTGCACAAGTCGCTTTACGCGTAAACCCCGCCTTTGAGCTAAAAGCCTCTGGAATGAAGATGACTGGTGGTGCTAAACCCTTTGGCATAGACAGTGAGAAAATTACAAAACTAATTGATTATATTGATAATTCAGCCATGGAATTTCGGGGATTACACATATTCAGTGGTTCACAAAACTTAAACCCCGAAGCACTGATTGAAGCTCATAACAAAACATTTGAGCTTGCTAACGAGTTATTATCACAGCGAATTAAACAGTCTAAGATCTCGATCAATATCGGTGGAGGTTTTGGAATCCCCTATTTTCCAGGAGAGTCAGAACTTAACATTAGTGGTATTTGTGATAATTTAAATCTATTACTCAATCAATATAAAAAATTGTGTCAAAATAATGAAATAGTCATGGAACTTGGTCGCTATCTGGTGGCAAGTTCTGGCGTTTACGTTAGTAAAGTTATCGATATAAAAGAATCACGAGGGACTAAGTATATTGTCACTAATGGCGGCCTACATCATCATCTATCTAATTCCGGGAATTTTGGTCAAGTTATTCGAAAAAACTATCCGGTCGCTGTCGCCAACCAACTTGAGAATACACCAACAGAAACTGTTAACATTGTTGGTCCATTATGCACGCCATTGGATATCATCGCTCATAAAGTCAAGCTTCCCAGTATCGTTATCGGTGATCATATCGTTGTGTTTCAATCAGGAGCCTACGGCGCAACAGCAAGCCCACAACAATTTTTAGGTCATCCCAAAGTCAATGAAATACTTCTTTAAGGGACTATTGCTTATTCTTTTCAGCTTGGATAGCTAACGAACGTGAAATATTATCACTTAGACGCTTAAACCCAGGAGATAGCCCCTCTAAAAACTCTTCAGGGCTTAAGTGATAAGGAGCTCTTTTTCCGTGGTAGTCGACGACAGGGCCAATTCTAGTAAAATTAATTCCTAGCATTTTTAAGCTACGGGCTAAACGTGGCTCCATCATTACAAAAGCATGCTCAATGCCCATTCTTTTTACCGTGTGACACGCACAAATGTATAAACCGACCGCAATAAATGGAAAACAACGCATCTCAGATTCTGAATACAGCTCTTCATTAAAAGCACCCGTTGCAGCCCCTTCAAACTTATCAGAGTTTCTTCGTCTAAATTGTTTTGGAACCGCTAGACGCGAAACTTCACAAATGCTTTCTCGACTATAATTTTTAGGCGTGAGTACCTCGTCCGTAATCGAGTCCTCGCAATACTTCTCTAGTGGTAATAACTGCTCACTATCTTTAGGACAAACAATGCGAACACAACCAGCAAAATTTTCCGTTGTACGATGCTGAACCATACAAAACTCTGAAAATGCGTCAAACTCGTCCACTTCCATTTTTTGTTCATTCTCAGGCTCAAACTTTAGCTCTTCACAATACACGTCATAGCGAATATGGTGAACCGCATTTCTAAGCTCTTGATCTGTTACCAAAATACTATTCAAGAATTGATCAAAGTGTTCAGCAATAACGATCGATTCTTTATTCACGCGATAATTCACATAGTATTTAACAAGTGGCTTTATTATCGGCAAATTTAATAATTTAGACTTTGGCATTTTCATTTCGTACTCCTCGACAATTATTAGCCGATATTATTTATGATATCGATTCTTATTAAGCTTATTATTTCTTTCAGGTAAATTACAAGCTTTGCCTCATAGAGTTCGATAGACAATTAGTCTTGCTTATTCAACCGATAATTTTATGGCAAAAGCTAAATTCGCGATAATAGTTCCGTTCGTTTCTCTTGTTGCTCAGGTAAATCAGGTGAAACTGCATTTAATAACCGCTTTGATTTAGCTTTATTACCCATTAGCAAATACAGCTCAGCGTTGTGTAGAGTGATATCAATGTCATTAGGTTCTAATAGCAATGCTTTTTGTAAACTCTGTTCGGCTTGTTTATATTTAGACAACTTCAATAAAATCATGCCATGCGTATCCAATATTTGGGCGTTTTCAGCATTGATTGTCAGTGCTTTTTGAGCATATTTTAAGGCGTTATCAAAATCATCGATCATCAATAAATGCCATGCCATATTGTTTAATACAACAGCGTTTTCTGGATACTGAGCTAATAGTTTTTCATAAACCTCTGTTGCTCGCTTATCACCGGACGCAGAATAAGCCGAAGCTAGGTGAGTGTAAAGCACTGAATGCTTTGGATTTGATTTTAAATGACTTTCCAAAAAATCAATAGCGACCTTATGCTGCTTAGTCATTAAATATGATGCAGCAATCGACGTTGCTATACGTAGCGATGGCTTGTCTTGATAAACTGGCGTTAACTTCAAGATGGCACCATGATAGTTTTTTTCTTTAAAGGCTAACTCCCCAGCAATCGTGCTGTAATCACTACTGGAAAAATCTATTTTATTTAATAATGAAAATGCCTTTCTTGCTTTAGCAAGTTGGTTATTGAGTATTAAAAAATTAACTTCTAATAACTGGAGTTTTTTAAGGTATGCAAACTTATCTTGCGCCTGTCCAATGACGAGTAAGCCCTGATCATATATCTTCATTCTCTCGGTCATAGCAATTTGCTTAAGCATCGGGATTGGTGATTGAGGGTTAATCGAAGCCCACTTTTCGAACACTTTTAACGCTTCTCCTTCACTTCCCGTTTTTGCTAATAAATCACCCAATGTGTTCCAATATTTTTCTGAAAGCTCTGGGCGTTGTTGTATTTCTTCTAATAGCTTAATGCCTTCAAGTGGCTTGCCTTCGCTCGCATAAATAACCGCTCTTTCAACAACGAGTTCTTCACTTTGATGTGTTCCTTGGTAAGCACTCTTAAACACTTCCCTTGCTTTCGCTGAGTCATTAGTTTTAAGAAAAATAACTTTAGCTTTGGTTGATAATAAAGTGTAATTATCAGCAGCCAGCGCTAATGCTCTATCGATAAAAGAAAGAGATTGATCATATTCTTTTTCCTGCGCTTTTAATTTAGCCAAGTTAAGTAAAGCCCCTACACTTTCAGGGTTACCTTTTAATATATGAGAGAACTCTAATTCAGCTTGGCTATAATCTTTTTTGTTAATCGCTGCTATCCCAGCCATGATCCAACCATCATGTTTATCCGCTAACCCTTTTTTTAAACGTAAAGCGAGAGCATCAAGCTCATTCACTCTACCAAGTCGAATATACTGTGTTGTTAATATCGGGCTAACAGTGGATGTGAAGTTACGATCAAAGACAATTTTTTCTAACTCAATCAATCCTGATTGATCATTTAACCTTAACAGGGCCTCTCCTTTTGCTAATTTTATTTTTGAACGCTGAGGTTGTACTTTTTCAGCTTCTTCTAGAATAGTTAGTGTCGTCCTATAGTCCTGAGCTGCTTTAAACTCATTGGCAGCGAATAAAAATAGATCAACATTCTTTTCATCAATAGTTCCTGCCAACTTAAGTAATTTAGATGCATGTACAATATTGCCTAATTTGATGTTATTTATCGCAAGCATAATGATAGGCAAGGTACGCCCAGCTAACTTTTTCTCTATGCGATTAAGGCGTTTATAAGACTCATCAAAGTCACTTAACCTAAAAGCTGACATTCCAGCGAGTAAATTGGCCATATAATGTTTAGGTGTTCTATTTAATGTAGCCTTAGCAAAGTCGAGTGACTCTGTGAAATTCTCGCGATCAAACTCTATTTTAGCCATCATTAAACTAGCCATAGGTTGTAATGGAAAGCGTTCCAAAACATCTTGAAGAATAGCAAGGGAGGCTTCAACATCATTAATGTTTAATAGCGTTTCGGCGAGCAAAAGCTTAACGTAATCAACTTTATACTGCTCAATCGTTAAGTAGTGACGGTATTGCTCAATGGCGGTCTCAAAGTCTTCTTCTGCTTGAGTCATTATGCCGTAAAACAACACCGCCTCAGGCATATTCGGGTAAGTGTCTAGTAATTGCTTAATTTGCACTTTAGCTTGCTGTTTATCCGCCTTTAGGTGGCTGACAACCGCTTGTGATAACATCCCGTATGGATCACTACGATCTAAAGATGTGGCATTGGTATATTCTTCGATGGCTTTTTCATTATCTTCTAACGCAATGTAGGATTGCCCTCGCAGATAATATGCTTTAACCATTTTATCACTACTTAGCGACGCCGCTAACAATGGTAGATCCAATAATTCTTCATGCTCATTTAAATAGCTCAGCACTGTTGCATAAGGCACTATAGCATCACGACGTCCATCCGTGATTCTCATCGCGAGTTTCAATTCTTTCTTAGCTGCAAGTAACTCATTGTCATTGAGGTAAATATTACCTAAATTGAGACGGGCAGTTAGGTTGTTTGGCTCAAGTTTAAGTACATTCTTATACTCGATTATCGCTGAATTTAGCTCTCCTTGTTGCTCAAAATTAACTGCTGCTGTTAAGTATTGTTCGGCGGTCTTGTCATCACCACAAGCCATTAGGGTTAACGACATTAGTAACGTAACTATAATTTTTCGTTTCATTGTAATTCCTTTTAAAATACACAATTATCTTTAGAGGCGCTTGCCTTACAACGAACATGGCTAAGTTGCTCAAGTGTGATATCAATCACCCTCTGTCGCCATTCAACACTAGCAAAGGTATGGTTTGCTACCGGAACCTCATTAAGAACGATCTTCTCTGAACGGTAAACCAACTGGTTCCAACTAGAATCCTTACCAATCAACTGTTTAAACTCATCTGCGGTAATATCATTACCACTAAAAATAAAGCAGACCTTGCCACTAAACGCCTTTAATCCTAGCTGCATATAGTGAACATAGTTCTCCTTAAGAAAAACCACACCACTTTCTCTTTTAATCGATGCTTTCCCTGCCCCCCTCATGACTATTAACGATTGAATCAGTTCTTTTATGGCCGTAAACACGTTAACATCTAACTTGAACAATCGCTGCCAAAATGACTTACTAAGTATTTTATTCCAATAATAATTCTTTACTCTTGTTTCAGCTTGGAGCTGCTCTGTACGCACCCAAGGGTTGAGTAAAATAAGTAAATTAATCTGAGGGGATTGCCTACAAAACTGATGCAACAAAATCGCACTGGCTGCGTCACAAAGCCCCCACAGTGCCACATCATTAACCAATGGGCAGTTGGACTTAAATGTATTAATAGCAGCCTCTATATCTTGTTCAGCATCTAGGAAATTAGCTTCACTCCCTTCACTATCTCCCATCCCTTGATAATCAAACCGCATGACGTGATAACCAGCAGCCATCAGCGCCCTAGCCAATAAGACAAATTGACGATTACTCCCAACACGAGTTTGAGGGCCGCCGACCACAATTAAAACGCCTTGATGTGTATCACCAGCCCCCGTGTGAATAATCCCATTAAGCCACTGGCCTTTACTTTGAAAGACCACAGGGAACTCACTCATCATTCATACCAAGGTTTACTATTGTGGCATCAATCAATGGTTGATTAATGACAATCTCTTGAGTCTTCCAAAAAGTTTCCCCTTGAATAAACTCGACAGACAAAGCATTTTCGGATTGCTGCCAACGGTTAATAAGTCTCTGACTCATAGGGGAGAAAGTCGCCTGTGGCGCATTACCAATTTCAAACCAGCTCAGATTTAAATTTGGGGGAAGTTGTTCTAAGTTGAAAAAGTTTAAGTGTTCAAAGTCATTAATCAGTTGATGTGATAAAACGTAGCCACACACATCAAGAGTGTCATGTACTTTCAACTCTTGGAAAAGGTCTGTCATACTTAGCTTAGTTCCAGTTAACATCGACGACATAAGCTTCAATCGTAAGAACTGATTAATAAATTGTGAACCGTTGAACACAGGTTGCCAAAACAGGAGTTTTACATCCTTTGAAATGAAGTTCTTAAGATAAGCATCAAGTGTAATCAAAGCCCCTGTACGAATGCCTAACAATGAGATAGAGCTATGCGGATATTGCTCTTTGGCAAAAGACACTAAGTGACTAATATTGTACTGCCACATATTAATGGTCGCAGTTTCAAGATCACCTTCACTATCTCCCGTACCATATAAGTCAACAATATGTACAGCCACACCGTGGTGCACTTTTTCAATAAGCTCCGCCGCAAAGCGCGTCACCATATGGCGACTCTTATTCATCTCTTCAGCAAACGGCATAATCACAATTATGCAACTTGTGATCACTTTTTTTGATTCAAAACCAGTAAGCAATAAACGGCTGTCTAAGCTGTCAAAAAAGCGCATCGATGCTTTCATTATCTGTTAACACCTTGTTTGTACAAACGAGGTTAGGGTGCCGACTGTTTCAAAGACCTCAGCGTTGATATCATCATCATCAATGATTAAGCCAAAGTCCTCTTCAAGCTGAGTAATAACAGTCACCACCGCCATTGAATCAAATTCAGCAATAGCACCGAGTAACTCCGTGTCACCATCCCAATCAGAAGTGTCACTAATTTGTAAGCAACTCTTTAGCAGTACAATAACCTCATTGAGCATACACCCTCCATAGATATCTTATATACCATCATCAACATTCACTTAGATTCTTAATCTTTAATCAATTTAAGTTTAGATGAGATTTTGAATTCTGTTGACTGAGATTGGCAATTTTTTGACACTACTAAATAGGACTATATAGAAAAGAAGGGGGAATCTTGAAATTAGGACAAAAAAAAACCACTTGAAAATTCAAGTGGTTTTTTGACTATCTAAAAGTAACTGAAATTATTCAGCAACGATCTCGATAGTAACAGTCGCGTCAACTTCAGAGTGAAGGTGAACAACGATTTCGAATTCGCCAGTGTGACGTAGTGCGCCTTCAGAAAGACGAACTTCACTTTTAGCTAGCTCAACACCAGCAGCAGTAACTGCATCAGCAATATCGCGAGTACCGATAGAACCGAATAATTTACCTTCTTCGCCAGCTGAAGAAGTGATAACAACGTTTTCTAACGCGTTAACTTTCTCAGCACGTGCTTGTGCGTTTGCAAGGTCAGCAGCTAATTTAGCTTCTAACTCAGCGCGACGCTCTTCGAACTTAGCGATGTTTTCTTTGCTTGCGAATACAGCTTTACCTTGCGGTAAAAGGTAGTTACGTGCGAAACCAGACTTAACTGAAACGTTATCACCTAAACCACCAAGCTTAGCAATTTTATCAAGTAGAATAACTTGCATTACCTATCTCCTAAAAATTCAATAACCGACTTACTGGTGTAAGTCTGTGTATGGAAGTAAAGCTAGGTAACGAGCGCGCTTGATTGCAACACCAAGCTGACGCTGATATTTAGCGCGAGTACCAGTAATACGACTAGGAACAATTTTACCACTTTCAGTGATATAATTTTTCAAAGTAGCGATATCTTTATAATCTATTTGTGCAACACCTTCAGCGGTGAAGCGACAGAACTTACGACGTCTAAAAAAACGTGCCATGGAGAGTTCTCCTAATTCATCAATTCAATCGAATGAGCATGTAATACTATTTTTGGCGAGCTATTTCGGCCTTGATGCCAGACAAGATAACCACTTGCCTTAATATTACTGCCCTTTACCAACTTTTCAGCGGTAACTTGCATATCTTGCCCACTAATTACAACGGTCATTCTGCAATATATTCCGCGAGGAAATCCTGCTTCAATCTGTTGTGAGCGGTGGTCCATCACTATATAAGTGTGTGGAATACCTGCGGGGCTGACCTTTTTTCTCGGGCTAGAACACAATGTGCCACTAATTACCGTTGAATTTTCAGTCATCAATAGTCAAATTACTCTGCAGCTGGTTGCTCAGTAGTAGCTTCGCTAGCTGGTGCTTCGCGACGCTTGCTTTCACGACGTTCTTCTTTTGCTTTAGCAATGTCAGAAGCTTCAGTGATTGCACCTTTAGTACGAAGTACTAGGCTACGAATTACTGCATCGTTGTAACGGAAGTTATGCTCTAACTCATCCATTACTTCTTGACCAGCTTCAACGTTCAAAAGAACGTAGTGTGCTTTGTGCAGTTTTTCGATTGGGTATGCTAATTGACGACGGCCCCAATCTTCTAAACGGTGAATTTCACCACCAGAATCTTTGATAGAAGCAGTGTAACGCTCAATCATTGCAGGTACTTGTTCACTCTGATCAGGGTGAACCATAAATACGATTTCGTAATGACGCATTTATATTTCCTTACGGTTTATTAGCCCGTACATGGCTCGGCTAGACCAGTATGAGGGCAAGGAACTATTGATAGCCGAATTTGGACGCGAATTATAGATGAATAACTAGTCAAGAGCAATGGTAAACGCCCTGATTATTCAACCTTTCGCCAATAAAAAAGGATATCGTGAGCGATATCCTTTTTTTAACTCTGTCATTGCTTGTTATTTACACAAGCCCGCGTTGACGCACTACTTCAAATAAGCAAATACCGGTCGTAACTGACACATTTAAACTCGACACACTACCAGCCATTGGCAGTGACACTAACGTATCACAATGCTCGCGAGTCAAACGGCGCATACCGCTGCCTTCTGCCCCCATCACAATTGCAATAGGTCCCGTTAGCTTAGTCTCATATAACGCTTGAGTTGCTTCACCTGCCGTGCCGTAAACCCAAATGCCTTGCTGCTGAATCTCACGCATAGTACGCGCTAAATTAGTCACTTGAATTAATGGCATCGTTTCAGCGGCACCACAAGCCACTTTACGAACCACAGGGGTTAATGACGCGGCGTTATCTTTAGGCACGATAACCGCATGGACACCCGCAGCATCAGCACTACGGATACAAGCGCCTAAGTTATGTGGGTCGGTTACGCCATCGAGGATCAGCAAAAAAGGCTGCTCATTATTGGCAATAATTTCATCAAGATCCGCTTCATTTTTAACGCGCGCCGCACGAGCATTAGCCATAATACCTTGATGTGACTCACCATCGGCACGGTCTTCTAACTTTTTCTTCGCCACAAAAGCAACACTGACACCGTGTTTACGGGCCAAGCTGATTACTTTATTCATTCGATCATCATCACGCCCTTTTAGCGCGAAAATTTCTAGAATGCGCTCAGGCTCATTGTTTAAAACCGCTTCAATGCTATGAAGACCAAATAATAAATCGTGCTTACTCATTTAACTTCTATACCTTAATTGTTCTTTTTGTCACGCGCATTTTTACCAGGGCGTGACTTGGTGTTACTTGGTTTGCTCGCGCCAGACTTGCTGTGCGATTTCTTTTGATCGCGCTTGCCCGACGAGCGTTTATTTGGCTTATCCGAACCAGACTTATCACTGCCTACGGGAGGCTTGCTACGACTTGAACGGCGTTTTTTCGGTTTAAACGAACTAAGCGTTAAATCAATTTTCTTATCATCAAGATTGACAGAGGCCACTTTAACTTCAATGCGATCGCCCATGTGATAGGTTACATTACTGTGCTCAGCGACTAAGCGAGCCTTAACCGGGTCAAAGTGATAATAATCTTCATCAAGGGCGCTAATATGCAGTAACCCTTCGATATTGATGTCATCTAAACGCACAAAACAACCAAAGCTAGTCACCGTACTAATCGTACCTGAAAACGTATCACCGACATGATCGAGCATATATTCACACTTTAACCAATCAGCCACATCACGCGTTGCATCATCGGCGCGTCGCTCGGTCATTGAACAATGATCACCTAGGTTACTAACTTGCTCGTTCTCATAACGATAAGCACCAATTTTCTTGCCGTAGTCTTGATCAAGTTTCTTAAGTTTGATCAGTAACGACTTAATCGTACGATGCAAGATCAAATCAGGGTAACGACGAATTGGCGACGTAAAGTGACTATAATTATCTAGCGCTAGACCAAAGTGGCCATCATCTTCAGGTGCATATACCGCTTGTTTCATTGAACGTAATAACATGATCTGAATCAGCTCGCTGTCATCACGGTCTTTTACTTTTTCTAACAGCTCAGCATAATCAGCAGGGGTTGGTTTATCACCACCGCCTAGAGAAAGGCCTAATTCACCTAAGAATGCTCTGAAATTAGTGAGCTTTTCATCACCCGGCGTGTCATGGACACGGAACAACGCAACGCCACTATGCTTTTCAACAAACTTAGCTGAGGCAACATTGGCTAAGATCATGCACTCTTCAATCATCTTATGCGCATCGTTACGCACCAGCGGAACAATTTTATCGATCTTACGGTTTTCATTGAATACAAATTGCGTTTCTGATGTTTCAAATGCAATTGCACCACGGGCTAAACGTTTGTCGTTTAATGCCGTGTAAAGTTTATGAAGCTCTTTAATATCACCTAGCACAGGAGCGTATTCTTCACATAACGCTTTATCACCTTCTAACATCGCAGCAACTTTATTATAAGTTAACCGAGCGTGAGAGTTCATTAACGCGGGATAGAATTTATAGCCTGACAAGTTACCCGCTTCACTGATGGTCATTTCACAAACCATACATAAACGGTCAACCTTTGGGTTTAATGAACATAAGCCATTTGACAGGATCTCTGGCAACATTGGAATAACATTAGCCGGGAAATATACCGAGTTACCGCGCTCTAACGCTTCGGTATCTAGCGCTGTACCCATTTTTACGTAGCTACTGACATCAGCAATCGCAACCCATAGACGCCAGCCGCCGCTTTTCTTGCGCTGACAATAAACCGCATCATCAAAGTCTCGAGCATCTTCGCCATCAATAGTAATTAACGGTAAATCACGTAAATCAACACGTCCTTCTTTGGCGCTTTCTGGAACCTCTTCACCTAAGTCTGCGATTTCAGCAGCAACAGCATCAGAGAACTCATGCGGGAGGTCATGGTTACGCAGGGCAATATCGATCTCCATGCCAGGATCCATTTCATCACCCATAATTTGGCTAATTTCACCTAACGGGCTTTGATGACGCGTTGGGCGCTTGGTTATTTTTACAATAACAACCTGACCATTACGCGCACCATTAACACATTCAGGCGGAATAATAATATCTTGGGCAATACGCGCTTCATCAGGCACTACAAATGAAATGTCACCATCAACAAAAAAGCGACCCACGTATTCCGCCTTTCCAAACTCAACGACACGAACAATGCGTGCATCACGTTTACCGCGACCAAAAGTGCTGTGCTGAGCTAAAACTACATCACCGTGAAATACGGTATGCATTTGTTTTTGGTCAACAAACAGATCCTTGCCACCATCATCAGGGCGGAAGAAGCCAAAACCATCACGGTGACCTAAGATTTTTCCACGCATTAAATCCATACGCTCTGGTAAGCCGTAGCTACCATTACGGATATAAACCGCTTGGCCATCACGTTCCATCGCACGCAAGCGACGACGTAAGCCTTCTAAGGGATCAGGTTCAGTGATTGAGAATGCTGCAGCAATCTGCTCACGCTTTAACGGGGCATCAGATTGTTTGAGTAATTCGAGGATTGACTCGCGGCTAGCGATAGGGTTTTCGTAGTTTTGCTTCTCGCGCTCAAAATGGGGATCTTGATCGACAGTAAATTTTTTGGACATTAATAAGCGTCATATTTGAATAATTGCCGCTAGTATAACAGAGATAAAGCGCGCTGCCTAAAAATGAATCATTAGATTGATAGCAACTCCAATAGTGAACAAATTAATCTCATTACAAGCCCCCATCGAAAGCAACACACAATCTAAAAAGTCGAATAAAAATACAACAAAAGATTATGAAATTCGATTCAAATATTATAGATTACTCTCGCTTACAATGAAGTAAGCTTATAAATATAAAGGAATAAGATGACTTACAAGCACCTATTTATAACTTTTCTATTCGTTGTATTACTCTCGGGCTGTAGCAACATGCTAGACCCTTTTGCTAAAGATGGCTTTGGCCACCACAAAGTAATAATCCCCCCCATCGTAGACCCTATCATTGTCAGCGAGTACACAGGAGAATTAAACGAAATAAATTTTTGTCAAAGCCACCATGTTCCAGGACTCACACCACTGGATATCAAATTTGACTGTCAACTCAGCCCAATCGATATTGCGAAATACAAAGAAGGCTTTAGCAAAAATCACCCTCGCCTAATGGAACAAATTAACAGCTCGCTACTTGCGCCCTTTTTCTTTAATGATATGCCGCTGTGTTTGTCGGTGGTGGAGAAATCGAGTCAATTTTTACGCTACCATTCAATCAAACCTTGCGCTCACTTGGTCATTCCTCATCTCGAATATGCTCCACTGCGCCAAGCAAGTATTGACTCAGGGTTTAATGAAGATACGTTATTTAATATCAACATCTTTGATAATTTTTATCCCACCCTCTTTCATGAACTGCATCACGCGAAAACATTACCCTACCGATTAACATCAAGGGGGAATATAGATGATGAGCACACAATCAACGAATTCCAATCATACCTTATCGAATCTATAACAGAAAGCATACTAACCGACGTGACTATTGGATCGCCAACAAAAAGAAATCTTACGCTCAGTGAGGACTCTATACGAATTCAAAAAA
The DNA here is from genome assembly GCA_002835545.1 of Alteromonadales bacterium alter-6D02. GTDB lineage: Bacteria > Pseudomonadota > Gammaproteobacteria > Enterobacterales > Psychrobiaceae > Psychrobium. The sequence continues at coordinate 15,130 of PIZK01000038.1, read as the reverse complement.
AAGTATGGGCAGGCTGCCAGTCCCCTATTGTTTTTAAACAAATGAAGCAAAGGAGCCCAGCAACACCATCGACATTTCGCTCTGTTACAGGGGCTACGCTTCAAGAGAGCCACCGCAGAGCCTTATCGCCAGCCTTAAACATGTACCACTTTTATGTATTATGGGAACTTAATAAACCCATGAATACCTTGGCGGAATTATTTAGTTCGATCCCCGAATGCAATCCAAACCAGCTAGTTGATGCTTTTGCGATCAAATTACAATTACTCGATTTCGACTTTTCACAAATACCGTCACCAACTCATAACACAACAATAAATGAATTTTATACCTTTATTGACCAGATTAAACGAGGGAGCATCGAATACAACCGTGCTTTTTCTTACTGCGAAACACTTGATTATTCACCTCAATTAGCCAAAGCGTGCACCGGGTTTATCATTGATTACCTGACCTTATACCAACATCAAGTTGCCCAATCGCACCTTAGCTTACCGAGTCAGTTACCCTCTAGCGCGACGGGATTTTCAAAGCGATATCGAGCATTACAACAAGATATTACTTTGTTAGCACAACAAAAAAATAATCACTTGAATAAAGACACTCGGCACAAGCCCAATCCCCGCTATATCTTAAATAACGAAGGTAGGTTCATTAATCAACGTCAGTGGCTAGCAGACAGTGGTGCAAGTCAAAATGTTTGGCCTTTAGCACAACAATCGTGCCGATTAACGGGTTCACAGCAAGTTGCTACGTTAGCGCGTACCCACAAGACACTGATTCGTTGTAACCAGCATAGTGAGTTAGGGGTTCTCTGGGCAAAAGACAAACAGCAAGAAAAAGTCGTTGCTATGCCAAGTTTGTATCAACAACACGCCATTTTAAGCCACCACAATGAGCCTTTAGCTGAGCCCGACATCAGTGTGCCATTTTTCTTTAGTGATGGTTTTCCCGTATTCCAGCAACTTGATAATGGCGTACGCTTGAATCTGTGCCTTGATAGCGGTAGTCGAGATTCTTATATCACCAGGCGCTACCGTGAGCGATATGGCATAACACCACAAGATCTTAGTCGGTTGTTGAGCAAAGGGGAAAACGATCAACACCAAGGTCAATATAAGATGCCATTGATGGTTTCGGATAAGCCAATTGAAGTCGCTTTATTGCCTCATGACGGTTTTATGCAATGTGACCTGATCTTGGGCAGTGATTTTGCGGGGTTATACAGCGCAATTCAATTTAAAGATAAATCTATCAGGTTATGGCTATAACCCAAACATAATGTAGCCTAACAATGGTTAGGCTACATCGTATATGTTATTTCACTATTTAATTAACGGCCGCTGAGCACGTTCAATCACACTTGGCGGCATCAGCTGAGCCAGTTTGGTTAATAGCTCAGTGACATATTGCTTTTTCTCATCATCAGCAATAATTGAATTATATAACCAGTGATAAGCACGCTCATAATCAACTGGGCTACCCTGCTCATCGGCTAAAATTTCCACCAAGCGTATTTGCGCTTTCAAATTACCCAAGCTCGCCGCTTCGGTTAAATAATAGAGTGCGCGCTTGGTGTTTGGCTGAAAAAACTTACCAATATGGTAATAACGGCCAAGTTGTTCAATCGCTTCAACGAGTCCCTGATGAGCACTTTGCTCCATCATATACACGCCATACTTTTCATCACGCTTCACACACACACCATAAGCTAACATGTCACCATAAAGAAACTGGTAGCTTGGCAGCTGTACGATTTCAGCACGGGCTTTAATATCTTCCACCAGCTGACAATCATCCGCACGAACTCGCTGTAAATGAGTATTTTCAGCAATCAGCGCTAACAGCTCACGCTGGGAATACAGCTGGATCACGCCATCTTCATTAGGTGCAAACGCCTCACTCGGCTTACAAAAAAGCAACACCAAAGCGGTTATCGCAACATATATTTTATTATGGATCATTGTTTATACCTTATCGACACCTTACCTATGAATGACATAGACTTAACTTAATCTATCGGCAGCACGCGCTATGCCTTTAATTCTACCTTTTAATCTAGCCTTTAACCTTAAAACCATTACAATAGCCCCGCTTTTATAAAAACGACAGAGAACCTTATGACATTTGTGTACAACCCACCAGTAAGCCCTTGGCTTGATATTATCTATCAAGACGATGACATTGCGGTTCTCAATAAACCAAGTGGCCTATTGTCGGTGCCTGGCCGTCAACTAATCCATCGTGATAGCCTAACATTACGCTTAATGCGCGTCTTGCCAACAGCACTTGTGGTGCATCGTCTCGACATGGACACCTCAGGGCTGATGTTGTTTGCATTAAATAAAGCGGCACAAAGTCATATTTCTCGTCAGTTTCAACAGCGCACCACGGAAAAGAAATACCTAGCCAGAGTGCTAGGCCACCCAGAACAGAGCAGTGGCAGTGTCGATTTACCGTTAATTTGTGATTGGCCAAACCGCCCATTACAAATGGTCGATCATGAGAATGGCAAGCCCTCATTAACACATTGGCAAATACTGTCAAAAGAAGAAAACTCAACCCTAGTCGAGTTAACGCCTGTCACCGGACGCTCGCATCAGCTACGTGTACATATGCAACAAATAGGCCATCCAATTCTTGGCGATGACTTCTATGGCCGTCCTGACGCACTGCCAATGTCACCACGATTAGACTTGCATGCACTAACACTGACCATCGAGCATCCAAGTACTGAGGAACGCATCACGTTTACCGCGCCGAGCCCTTTTGAGCCAAGGGTTTCGTTAACTTAACATTGTCACCCATCAATTATCTTCACTGACATTCCAGTGCATTGGAATATAAATTGCTTTAAGCTTTTATAAAAACAGATAACGATTGATGGTGATTAGTTTGGGTAGTAACGCGATGTGGAAGTTAAGTAAGTTTGTGGCTGTTTGCGCAATGCTAACGCTATCAACCTGCGGCTTTGCTCAAGAGGAAGAACAGGCACAAGCGAAAAAATCAGTCAGTGAGCAACTACTAGCACAACACTTCCCACCCGCTGAAGTAAAATGGTTTGACAGTGCTAGCGGCAAGTTTTTAGTTCTTCAGCGCGACTACATGGCAGCAACTCGCCACGGCGTTGCCATCATTTTAAGCGATATGACAACCCCGCTTAACAATCCTGAGTTAATTGAGAATTTACGTACAGGGCTAACAGAAAAAGGCTGGATGACCTTATCAATTATGCCGCCCAGTGCTCATTTACTAAATGAAGTTTCCCCCTCATCAGAAGAGACAGGAGCCAATGCGGCAGAAGCGGCCTCTGATCCTCAAGCCAATTCAAGTGAGACCAACAACCCTTACACCCTAGAACTGATTAGCCGCCTTAATTCCGCGTTAAACACCGCAGGGCAAATATCAAAACACTCCGTACTGATTATTCAAGGCCGTCAAATCGCTTACTTAACAAAAGCACTAAGCAGTAAACACCTTCGCCCACCAAGTGGTATTGTTATACTTGATGCGCATGTAGCTTTCGCAACATTGACCAATGATGAGCTAGCAACAACACAACAAAAATTAGCCAACCAAATCACCAAACTTAATATTCCCGTGCTGGATGTTTATCAAATTGAGCGGCCTACAACTCTTGAAACAATGAGACAACGCAAGCTATTTAGTAATAAAAACCGTCATCCAGACTACCGACAAACAGAATTAGTCAGCTCACACAACGACGAGCTATTAGTGAAAACGCTTTACGGCTGGTTTCGTCATTTGGGGCTGAATTAGGAAAGAAGTTCCGGTTGGCGGCACGCCTTAAAATTTATTATTTATTGACGCACTCACCAACGACGTCTTCAAGACTCACACTCGCAATCACATTTTTTCCGCTCCCAACCAACACATACAGCACTAAAGAATGCTCAGTAAAAATAATGTTAACCACGAGATACCTGATATTTTTTTGATGGTCTAAACACTCGAAATTTGGTTGTTCACCCCGAGTGTCCACACCGAACAGTTCGGACACTCGCGGACAGTAAATAGTGTCCGAACGGACACTTCTCTTTTAACAACACCTAAAGAAGAACGAATTAAACAACTTAAATACAACAACTTACAACAAATTAATATTTTGGCATGCTAGCTGCAATCACTGGTTAGTAAACAACAATAATGAGCAATGACGATGATTAATGGAACAAGTGGACAGGATGAAGCAATTGAGATCACCACAACACAACGCTGGAAAAAGTATGCGCTAATTTTACCTTTCGCCTGTTTACTTATCTGGTTCAGCCAACCAACATTAAGTCAGTGGGTTAATGGTGTATCAGCGTTTGATAACCAATCATTACTAACGGCAAGCGTGACCAAAGGCACCCTAATTCGCGATATCGCCGTATCAGGAAAGTTGGTTGCCGCTAACGCGCCTCAAGTTTATAGTTCAGAGCCGGGACAAATCACCATGCATGCTAAACCCGGAGACAATGTCTTAGCGGGTGATATTATTGCGACCTTAGCTAGCCCAGAATTAAGCTCACTCCTTGCCCAAGAACAATCAACTCTAGCGAGATTAAAAATAGAAGCCAGCCGTGGCGCACTTCAAGATAGCGAAGCCCAATTAGATCTTGAAAGAGGCTTAGATACTGCTCAGTTAAGACTCAATGCCAGTATTAGAGAATTAAAACGTGCAGAACTGTCTTTTAAGCAACAAGTGATCAGTGAAATTGATTTAGTGACGACCCAAGATGAAAAGACCGAGGCAAAGCTCTACTATCAACATGCTAAAAAGCGCGTTGAGCTCGCTAAAAAACGCTTAGAATTTGAGAACAAAACCCGTCAATTTTCAGTAAATAACCAACAACTGATCGTTAAAGAGCTAGAACGCAGACAGCAACAACTGAATATACGCGCTCCCGTGACTGGCATTGTCGGCAATTGGTTAGTGCAACAAAAAGAAAGAGTGTCAGACGCTCACCCGATTATGACCGTGGTCGATTTAAGCCAGTACGAAGCTGAACTCAATGTGCCAGAGTTTTATGCTGACGACCTTGGTCTTGGCTTAATCGTTAACATGAAGATAGCAGGGAAAGAGCTAGTAGGAAAAGTCATTTCCGTCTCGCCAGAGATAAAGAACAACCAAGTCATGGTTCGTGTGTCAGTTAATGCCAATGACGCCAAAACCCTACGCCAAAATCAACGCATGAACGCAAGAATCGAATTTGAGAAAAAAGAGAATGTGTTAATGGTCAAACGAGGTGCATTTTTAAAATCATCAGCAGGTCAGGCAGCCTATGTCATTAACGAAGATAAGGCATTGCGCACACCAATCAGCACAGGCTCTCAAAGTGTTGAATACATAGAAATAACTGGCGGTTTAAATGTTGGAGATAAAATTATCATCTCCGATTATAGCGATTTCAACTTAGCCTCAACAATTAAATTAAACAACTAATCTATGTGGCTTAGTCCGCGCTAAGCCACAACCTTTATTAGGAATAAACAACTATGTTACACATGAAAAAAATCAGCCGAATTTACCGCAGTGACACCATTCAAACTCATGCCCTACGCGATTTTAGTTTAGAGGTAAACGCAGGAGAGTTTGTCGCTGTGACAGGTCCCTCAGGCTCGGGTAAATCAACCTTTTTAAATGTCGCTGGGTTACTCGATAATTTTGACCAAGGCAGTTACGAACTTGATGGCGTAAACATTCAAGGGCTTAGCGATAACGAGCTATCGAGACTGCGTAACGAGAAAATTGGCTTTATTTTTCAAAACTACAACCTTATTCCCGACTTTAGCTTATTTGATAACATTGATATGCCGTTGCGCTATCGAGGGTTTAATGCCGCTGAGCGCAAACGCCGTATCGAACAATCCCTTGAGCAAGTTGGTTTAGCCAGTCGTGCTAACTATTTACCAAGCCAATTATCTGGAGGTCAACAACAGCGTGTCGCTATTGCCAGAGCATTAGCAGGCGAACCAAAGATATTATTAGCCGATGAGCCCACTGGTAACCTTGACTCCTTAATGGCAAGACAAGTGATGGACTTACTGCATACTTTAAATCAACAAGGCAGTACGATCGTGATGGTAACTCACGACCCAGATCAAGCCCGCGCCGTTGGCCGTAATGTGCAAGTCATTGATGGACAAATCACCGATCACAGTATCTATGCACCCACCATGGATAATGCACCGATTGAAGTGAGTGCATAAGGAAACTATCATGGAAATGTTTTTATATTATCTTAGATTAAGCCTGAGAAACTTAAAAAGAAATAGCCTGTTCTTCACGTTAATGATCACAACATTAGCCATTGGCGTCGGTGTATTACTCGCTAATTTAGCAATTATTAAATCAATGGCCAGTGATCCTATCCCTCATAAAAGTAGCGTTATTTTTAACGTTAGCCTCAGCACATGGACAAATAATGATCCTAGCAGATCGGAACCGTTGAACGTGATGCGCTATCGCGATGCAATGCATATATTAAATAATGACATTGCTAGCCAGACCATGGCACATTACCAATCTCAAGTGTATACGCGTGCAACAGAGGCCAAAAACTTAACTCGCTATCAAGCAAAAGTGCGCGCAACTACATCGGGGTTCTTTGAATTAACAGACGCTCCATTCGCTTATGGCTCACATTGGACAAGTGACAATGCCAGCCAAGTTGTTATTGGTCACGTGCTTAATCAGCAATTATTTGGTGGGGGTAACAACCTTGGCAAAACTATTGATGTTAATGACCAGCCGCTGACTATCGTCGGTATCTTACAACCTTGGCACCTTAAGCCTCTTTTTTACCACGCAGATGGTAACCAAGCCTTTAATTTAACTGATGATATCTATGCGCCATTAGAAACAGCGTTAACTAACGAATGGGGAATTACGGTTCGCACAACATCAACACAAGCGTTTAGCTCGCCATCAGACACGCGAGAGAAAAATGTATTCTACTTACAAGCCTTCGTACAGCTTGATACCCCACAACAAAAAGCCAGCTTTCAAAACTATTTAGATAGCTATAGCCAAGCATTAAAAGACGCGGGAGAACACCCTTTAGCCATTAATAATCGTCTGTTAGATGTTAACCAATGGCTAGCACACAATAACGTGGTCGATGAAAGCATGTTAGCGTTTGGCCTTGCCACTTTATTATTCCTTGCCGTGTGTATTTTCAATGCCAGTAGTTTATTACTTGCTCGCTATCATGCAGCGCGCTTTGAAACCGGATTGCGCCGTGCCGTCGGGGCCAGTAAAACAGATATATTCTATCAAGGTTTTGTCGAAAGTAGCTTAATTGGTCTGTGTTGCTCAGCTCTTGCTTTATTCTTTGGCTGGGTATTCCTTCAGCTGTCATTGAGCTTATTTCCTAAGCTTGAAAACATGAGTGATATCAATGCTGAGCTGATTGTAATAGGTGTTGCGATTGCGTTATTCACTTCGTTTATCAGTATGCTTTACCCGCTTATTCGCGCTTGTCGCAATGAACTATCAACCACACTAAAATAAGGCTATCCAATGAATATCAAAGCATTATTAAAATCACTGCGCCTTAGAAAGTTCGCAACAACGCTATTGTTATTACAACTGAGCTTAACCATCGGGCTAATGGTCAATACGGTTATTTTAACCAACAGCGCTCAGGAAAAGTTAAAGACCCCCCTTGGTTTTAATGTTGATAATTTAATTGCCGTAGAGCTGACACCAACCTCTGCACAATTTAGAGACCCAAGCTATTTCCAATCGATTACACAGCAGGATATAGCTAAAATTACCGCATTAGATGGCGTTATTAGTGCCGCTTATTATAACCAGCTGCCAATCCAAAACGGTGGCTGGAATGGTAATGTACAAGCAGCCGATTTACCTGACGATGCGATCACCAGCCAAGATTTAGCGTATGTTCCTCACTTTTTTTCAAGCGAAATTGGGCTTAAAAACTTAGGGGTAGAGATTATTGAAGGTCGCGGTTTGACCTCAGAAGATGACTTTACTAACGACTATTACAACCCCAAAGAAGGTCAAGAGGTTGAACGTCAAATCATTGTGTCAGAATCCTTGGCTAAGCGCGTATTTCCCAATAAACCAGCGCTGGGTGAATTAACCAATAATGGACGAGTAGTGGGTATTTATAAAGACTTTATTGTTAACCCAAATCAACCGAGAGATATTAAATATTTTGCGCTCTTTGGTAACTTTATGTATTCCCAATCCGATTTTGGCCAACGCTATATTGTGCAAGTTGAACCGGGACAATTGGCACAAGTACAAGAAAAGTTAAGAGACACCATTTTATCTGTTCACCCAGAACGAGATATCACTAGAATTCAAAGTATGCCTGAACGATTAACCCACTTCTTTAGTGAAGAGACTGGGCTAGCGAGCTTATTTGCCGTGTTATCTTTTTTAATGGTTGGGGTGACTGTGGTCAGTAGTTTTGCTCATGCACACTTTCATGTCACTCAACAACGTAAATATATTGGCATACGCCGCGCCTTAGGTGCTCGAAAAAAAGATATTATGTTATATGTATTTAGCGAAAATTGGTTAATGAGTTTAATCGCGAGTATCATAGGTATTTTTGCCGTGATCGGACTTAATATCATGCTGAGTCAGGTCATTGAAATCGATAAGCCTGACGTTATGTTATATTGCCTTGCCGTTTTAACGATATTTCTCGCCGGCACATTAGCCACATGGCTACCAGCATTTAAAACGACAAAGATATCACCGGTCACAGCAACCAGAACACTTTAAGGACAGAGCATGCAGCGAGTTTTAATCATTGATGATAATCCAGATATCATTGACGCCCTGGATTTATTATTAAGCCTGCATGATTATCAAGTAAGCACCGCTAATACAGTCAAAGAGGCAGTATTAGCGGTGAGTAATCAACAGATCGACTTGATTATTCAGGACATGAATTTCAGTCAAGGAACGACCTCAGGCGCTGAGGGCAAGGATCTTTTTTATCAATTAAAAGAGCTGTCACCCAACACGCCTATCATTATTATTACTGCATGGAGTCAATTAGAAACGGCCATAGAGCTCGTCAAAGCGGGCGCTGCAGATTATTTACCCAAACCGTGGGATGATCGGAGATTGCTCGATATCATCGCCAATCACATTAGTCAGTCAGTCAATAGTCAATCCCCCCCTCAAAGCAATCTCATTTATCAAAGCGATGCAATGACTCAGCTTGTTGCAATGGCCAAAAAAGTAGCGCCTTCTGATATTAGCGTGCTCATCACTGGTGCCAATGGCTGTGGTAAAGAGCGTGTGGCTGATTTTATTCACCAGCACTCGTCACGGGCAACACAGCCTTTTTTAAAAGTGAATATGGGGGCTCTGCCCAGCGAACTCATTGAATCAGAACTGTTCGGAGTTGAAAAAGGCGCTTTTACTGGGGCTAACACCAGCCGAGCAGGCCGCTTTGAAGCCGCAAATGGCGGCACTATTTTTCTTGATGAAATTGGTAATTTATCGCTATCGGGGCAAATGAAGTTATTGCGGGTATTACAAACAGGGCAATTTGAGCGAGTCGGCTCCACCGAAACAATCAATGTCGATGTGCGTATTATTAGCGCCACTAATGCCGAACTGAGCCAAGCCATTATGCAAGGAGAGTTTAGAGAAGACCTCTTTTATCGCCTAAATGTGGTTGAGCTAAACCTTAAGCCACTCGTGCAACGTAAAGATGATATTTTACCCCTCACCTACTATTTTATTGGTGATGACTATCAATTATCACCACAAGCTCAAGTCTTTTTACTCGCGCATACTTGGCCAGGCAACGTGCGCGAACTAGAAAACATGTGTAAGCGTGCCAAAGTGTTCTCAGAGAGTGAGCTTCTGCGCCCAGAAGATTTTAGCCCGCACGCAAACGCGCCAGCGATACCAAGTGCACACACAACGAGGCTGCCTGAGCTTGATGAAGCAAGTCATTTACAAAGTGTACTTGATAATCATCAATGGATAATTTCACGGGCAGCCAGTGAACTCGGTATAAGCCGACAAGCACTATATCGCCGCATTGAAAAACACCAACTGATGCAAAAGGGTTAGGTATGAAGTCAACACTCTTTTTAGTCTTTACCCATGGTGTATTCTTAGGGCTAAGTTATGTCTTTATGCTCGACTACCCCATCGCCATCATCGCATTACTGTTGATCACCGCTTATGTCACTTTCAAGGTTATCACCAAGAAAGACAGTGATTACCAGCACAGTCTAAACAGCTTAATCCATGGCCTACAGAGTTTAAGGGATAACGACTTTTCGGTAAGTTTAAATGAAAAAGATTCAAAGCATGCAGCGATCTTTCATGCCTTTAACCAAACCAGCGAAAAGTTACGCAACGAAAGACAACACCTTTATCAGCGCGAGATGTTACTTGATAAGGTGTTAAACGCATCGCCTATGGTCACCATTTTAGTCGACCAACGTGGCAAAGTAATTTTCACCAATACCGCCGCCCAACAAACCTTTAATACTAAAGACAGTATTCTGGGGATGGACTGGCAGTTGCTAGTCAGTTCGTTAGCACCTGAGTTCCAAAGCGCGCTTAATAGTCAGGGCGAGTCGATTTTTACCCTCACCGATAAAAGTAATCAGCAACAAGCTTGGCACGTCACTTCATCACACGTTCAAATACATCAGGCGAGTCACCAACTCTATATCTTAAAAACCATTACCCAAGAGCTGTCCAAGCAAGAAGTTGAAACGTGGAAAAAAGTCATCAGCGTCATCAGTCACGAGTTAAATAACTCAATCGCACCAATCAGCTCAATGTGTCACAGTGGTGAGTTACTAGCTAAAAATCTCAATGAGCCGCGCTTAAATCGCGTCTTTAATACAATCAGCGGCCGAGTTAACCACCTGAATGACTTCATCAAAGGTTATGCCAGCTTGACCAAGGTTAAATTACCGCAAAAATCCTTAGTAGATTGGCCTCGCCTATTAGAGCAACTCCAAGCGTTTTATCCTTTTACATTACAATCAACACTGCCGACAACAGGCGTACAAGCCGATGTCGCTCAGCTAGAGCAAGTATTGATTAATATCTTAAAGAACGCGCATGAGGCGGATCCCGTGGGCCCAATAACACTATCAATCAACCAACAACATCAACGAGTCGAGATTGAAATTAGTGATAATGGCAGTGGTATGTCACAAGAAGTGATTCAAAATGCCCTATTGCCTTTTTACTCAACCAAGCATTCAGGCACTGGATTAGGCCTCGCTCTCTGTCGAGAAATTATTGAGGCGCACCAAGGCAAGCTAATTTTTAATAATAAAGCGCATGGCGGTTTAAGCGTCTTGGTTGTATTACCCTCTGGGCATTAAGCTAGTAATGATTAATTGCCGCTTCAGTATGCTGTAAGGAGAAGAGCGCCAACTTAATAGTGACGCCGCACTATTAAGTTGACGATGTTAATTAGATAGTTGTATCTAGAAACTCCACTATTTTATTTCCCGCCAGTTGATACTGCTGCTCAGTCCAAAGGTGCCCAGCACCTGCAAATACTTCAACATTAAAATCAAGCGCCAGTTTAGACAACTCTGCCACTACTGTATCCGCTGATTCACCAGCACTAATATCCTCAGCACCCAGCATCACTAAGGTCGGTGACTTAAGATTACGTAGTTCATCAATAGTTAGCTTTCTCGGTATGATTTTACTGATAATTTTGCTTTCAGTCATCGCGTTAAGTAGCACCTGATAAAGCTTATTGTCACTATCGACTAAACCCGCAGCACATTGCTGTAAAAAACGTTTTTTAACGAACAAGCTAGACACCGAAGAGGAAAAAATAGCTTTCACTATATATAAAAAGCTAACACTGGAAACCGTTGCTGCTGGTGCCGTTAATATTAACTTTCGAACTCTGTCAGGGTGCGTTACGGCAAACATTGAGGCGATAAAAGAGCCCAATGAATTACCAATAATAGTAACTTCGTTAAGTCCTAACCCCGCTAGTGTTTCCTCTAACCATGCATTGCTATCTTGGGTGTTTTTTAAAACCTTCGTCGGCACAGACAGTCCAACTTGATCAATCAAATCGATACAAAACACCCTTCTTTTTTTGGTCAGTTCAGGAACCATTGGCCCCCACATTCCACTTGTTGCTTGGGCTCCTGATAGTAAAACCAGTGGTTCTCCATCGAGAGGACCAGAGACAACGACATGGGTCTTACCAAAACAGGTATCTACCCATTTATCTTCAAATGGCACCGACCAAGTTGCCATGAGGAGGTTGTACGCTTTTAAAAACTTGTCTTGACCTTGTGAAGAGTCAAATACAGATATTTGTGAACTCATTTCAAATCCTTATTACCAAGTCAGCTTTCTCAAATAAAAACTGACTTGTTGAGCTTTTGTTGAGTAACCTTGAAATTTGAGCAATGATATTTCTACGATGAAAACATCGCATCGCTTTATCATTTTCAGGCATCAATAATTACTCATCGCCATTAATATATCTGTAAATTACAGTGACTATTTAGGTTGCTTCCACCTCTCTTCAGTCGGATTTATAATTTAAGGATATGGTTAAAAAATTTTTATCATTAATTAATGTATAAAAATTTATCAAAAAAAATGCCTGCCCTCTATGCGTTACATAAAGGACAAGCGGTGTTTCATTCAAAAATTGACTGATGCCAATCCTATTTTCTGTCTTAGGTTGAAGGGCTATCACACAGACTAGACCTTCCTGCTAAGTCATGCATTATTTATAACTTATCGATACGCAATGTAAATAAGGGTTGTGTGCTATCAAAGCTTCTTACTTCAAAGTAGTAATCAATATTGCTAGTCATAAAAATGCTGCAGCTTTGAGTTTGCTCATCCATGCCATTAATACAATCTTCAAGATGCTCGCTTTTAAGTGCGATAGAAACCGTCGATGAAGGGATATCATCCAGTGGGCTTGCATCTATAATTTGTCTAGTAATTTTATAATCAGAACTCTCTGAAGGAGTGAACTTAAACCAAACAGTAGATTCAGCATTACTATCAGGGAAAGTACTTCGGTAAGGAGCTGATTCACCCGCGGTTGTTATCGGTACTGCCGAGGAAGTACTTGAACCCAACCCATCACCGTCAGACAAATAAGCTTGGCTAAGTTGTTTCTTAAAGTGAGCAACCGCACCACCTGAGCTAACGAGCTCTGTAACAGCAGTATCTTGTCCCGCATTCGTAATTAAGGATGAAACCTCGGAAGAGTTTTCAAACTCAGACTCAGAAAGAGAGAAATCCACGGGCATTGCACTCAATTTAGCCGAATCATCAATGGTAATACCATTATCAGGATTACCGTCTTTATCTAAGGTTTGCAGTAATCTGGTAATATTGACAACCGTTGATGAATTGATATCCGATGTTCCAGCTAAATCAAACGGAGTTACGGTGCTTCTTGCTACCACCGACGAAAATGTTAAATCACCAATAAAGAAAGTGACACGTTCACCATCAACATACTCAAATTCACCTTGGCTATTAGTTGTTCCCTCTAATGTGTCAGTTCTATAGCTGATGTTTATGACAGGGCTATCAAGAAATACACCTATGTTGTTCTTTGTCGGAGCTGGTTTCGAATCATCTTCTCCCCCTCCTCCACAGGCAGTTAATGTAGATAAAGCTAATATAGATAGTAAATTTTTATACTTATTCATTGGTGCTTCTCTTGGTTTAATCCGTAAAAAAAGTGGCTAGCAGACCATAACTAATCGACTGCATATAAAGATTAAGAAAAATTATCATATTATGAAAACGTCAATTATAGCTTCGTCGTTCAAGTTGTCTATTCAACTATTGATATAAATTAATTATTAAATCAATACGTTGGTTTATTAGTGGGCCATAACTGCCCCCTTAAAAGGCTTTCACACTGATAGGGGACTGTACTAATCAACTTGTCATTAATAAAATCGGTGAAAAGTAAACGTCACTTTTTAAAATGATGAGTTAAGCGAAACCAAACCCATTGTTTTCGCTTCACTGACAATTTGCTAGGCACGCTTAAAAGCGACTAACCTCTAAATCTTTTATTTTTAATTCCCATTCATTTGCATTAGGAACAATCTGTATATTTACTGTTAGGAAAGACTCTGAGTTTGGGCGAATTACCCAAAAATAATTGTTATCGGACTCAGAAGCTAAGAGCTCTCCATTGTTCCGGCTAATAATTTCATATCTAATATTATCCCACTGATATTCCGTATCGTTTTTCACTTTATAAGTAATTAGGAGACGATTTTTGCTTTTAGCATCAATGATTTTCTCTTGAGTGAACGAGAATTCACTTTCGAAATCACTAAACTCCTTATTACTCATCAAACCTGTATTCCAAAAAATAAATATAAAGAAAGGTAGCATCATGATAAGACTATAGAACTGAGGATGTTTATACCACAGCTGATACGCCTGACAATATGAACACTTTAACGCGCCGCTTTCGATCTCTTTAAAACATGATTTACACGTTTGCATCTTGCAATACTCCATTTGCCTAATACTTTGTTTAAAAAGCATAATTTTGATAAGTATAGTAATGTCAAAACAACTAAAAGCAAACTTTATTTTTACTGAATGAAAAAGAATGAAAAAGGGACAGGCTATATTTTATTCACTGCCGACAACTGCCAACCAAAAGAGTAAACGGGAGACTTATTTAACCCAATAACTAAGTTAAATATCTCTTCCAAACCATACAATTTTACCCACTACCCTCGCCTGCTCTTGTGTTGAAGCGAGAATTTCCCAACTTGGGTACTCAGGGTTATCACTCACTACTTTGATCCCCCCTTTTATAGGCTTCAACCTTTTCGTCATTAGGCCGTCTTCAGTGTACAGCAGGTATACGCCTTCTTTATGCACCTGTTGGTATGACATATCCACTAAAATCATATCGCCATCTTCAAGGGTCGGCTGCATACTGTCGCCTTTAACAGAAACAAAGGCGACTTTAACTGTATGCACGCCCAATTGGGAAAGGAAAAAGGGACAGGCTATATTTTATTCACTGCCGACAACTGCCAACCAAAAGAGTAAACGGGAGACTTATTTAGCCTAATAACTAAGTTAAATATCTCGTCCAAACCATACAATTTTACC
>PIZK01000037.1 GCA_002835545.1 Alteromonadales bacterium alter-6D02 | reverse complement strand
TTTACTTTTAGCTTCGGCTAATCGTAAATGTAAAAGCCCACTTCGGTGGGCTTTTTTGTGTCTGAAGAAAAGTCAGTCATCCCGGCAGTCTTTTAGCCGGGATCTTGTGCAATGTGTAGTACATTGAATTAGGCAGCGCGTGATATGAGATCCTCGATTAAACCACCTCGAGGATGACGATTGACGCCTTTAAGGTAATCACTGTCATCCCTTAGTGTTTTAAGCCGGGATCTTGCTCAGCCTGTTACTCACTTGAATTAGTAGCGTGTTGTAGTAGGTCCTCGATGAAACCACCTCGAGGAATTGACGCCTTTAGGGTAATCACTGTCATCCCGGTAGTGTTTTAAGCCGGGATCTCACTCAGCCTGTTACTCACTTGAATTAGCAACGTGTTGTAGTAGGTCCTCGATGAAACCACCTCGAGGATGACGATTGACGCCTTTAAGGTAATCACTGTCATCCCGGTAGTGTTTTAAGCCGGGATCTTACTCAGCCTGTTACTTGCGATGATTGGGAATTTATTTAGTTCCAAAAATCTTGTCTCCAGCATCACCTAAACCCGGTAAGATATATCCATCTTCATTGAGGTGAGAATCAACAGCTGCGGTATAGATAGTGACGTCAGGGTGAGCTTTATGCATTGCTTCTAAGCCTTCCGGCGCTGCGACTAAGACTAAGGCTCTAATGTTAGTACAGCCCCTCTCTTTTAATAGGTTGATGGTCGCAATCATTGAGCCTCCAGTGGCTAACATCGGATCGACAACAAGTGCTAGGCGTTGTTCAATGTCTTTAACTAGCTTCTCGAAGTAAAAAACAGGTTCTAGGGTTTCTTCATTACGGTACATGCCAACAACAGAGATTTTCGCATTAGGTATAGAAGTTAACACGCCATCCATCATGCCTAGACCGGCGCGCAGAATAGGGACAACAGTTAATTTCTTACCTGCGATTTGCTGGACGGTTATTTGACCATTCCAACTTTCAATTGTTTTATTTTCTAACTCAAAGTCACGCGAAGCTTCATAAGTTAGTAGGTTACCGACTTCAGAAGCTAACTCTCGAAAGTGTTTCGTACTAATGCCATCTTCGCGCATTAAACCGAGTTTATGTTCAATTAATGGGTGGGTTACTTTTACTGCATTCATCTCTAACTCCTCGCTTATAACTTAAAGCTACATACCATTTATAGAATGACAGAAAATAGTTTAGCTTTTAAACTTTAGCCTTTTCAGGAGCCATATCCCAAACTCCTGTGCCATTATGAGCAAGGTGACCAATATTCTGATTTAACACTTTTTCACCCACACTCACTGGTGATACTGGCCGGCTAAATAGGTAACCTTGAATATAGACAACCCCAAGTGATTTTAGCAACTCTAATTGATTAACGTCTTCGATACCTTCTGCAACAACTTTTAGATTGAGTCGCTGAGAAAGCTCGACAATCGATTTTAGGATCTTGCTGTGCTTAGGGTTTTGTGTCGCTTGAGTAATGAACATACGGTCTATTTTTAATACATCGACAGGTAATGTTGCTAGTATCGCTAATGAACTAAAGCCCGTACCGAAATCATCAATCGCGATGCAAACACCTTCTTGACGTAACCTCTCTAATTCTGAAATTATCTCACTGGAAATATCAATAAAGCATGATTCAGTAATCTCAAGCATGAGTGCTGATGGCGGTAGTCCAGTTTTCTTTAGTGTATCCATCACCCAACGATAGATTGAGCGATGTTTTAATTGAATATTAGACACGTTAACAGAAATCTGAGTCTTATTCATACCGGCGTTATACCATGCTGACATTTGTCGGCAGGCCTCAAATAAAATCCAATCCCCTAACTGTAAAATCTGATTAGAGTCTTCGGCAATGGGAATGAATTCAGTGGGGGTAATAATACCTTCAACTGGATGCTGCCAACGCACTAGAGCTTCAAAGTAACTTATCGCACAGCCTTCAACGTGAACTATCGGTTGAAAAGTGAGATAAAAACTATTGGTGGTTAGTGCAATGCGCATTTCTTCTAGCAGATAATGGTAACGACGTAATGTGTTGCTCATTTCTTTAGAGTAAATACGGTAGATACCTCGGCCATCGACTTTAGCTCGATACATGGCAACATCTGCCATTTGTACTAGAGTTTCTGGGCTATTGGCACTGTCGGGGTACACAGCGATACCGACACTGGCACTTATCTTGATTGTCTTATTACCAAGAATGAAATCCCGCTCGAGCTCTTTTAATACTTGTTGTGCAACTTCAACAGCTAGGTGTGGACTATCTAGGTGCTCTATAAACAAGGTGAATTCATCACCACCCAGGCGAGCTAAGTTTAATTCGAGTCCTTGCGGGCTATCAGGAAAGCTAAGATTCTGACTTCTTACGACAGTCTTTAAGCGTTCTGCTACCTGAATTAATACTTCATCACCAAAGGAATGACCAAAAGAGTCATTGACCTGTTTGAAGCCGTCTAGGTCAATAAATAATAAGCCACTGCGGTAAGCAGGCTCTTTGGCGTTAAAATTGATTCGCTGATTGATATGTTCTAAAAAGCAATGACGATTAACGAGCTGAGTTAATTTATCGCAGTCAGCATTGCGTTTGCTGTGTGCTTGATAGTCATTAACTTTGGATAATAAGAAATCTAGCGCCAGCGATAATCGAATTGTCGCTGGATGCTCTTGCGGTACTTCATTTTTATCACTGAAAACAGCAATGAGGTTATCAGTCTTTTTACAGAGCTGATTAACGGCGTGACGATGCTTTTCTCGTTGAGAGTTGCTGGCAATAAGAAAAGTGGTAAATAGGCAAATAATTAAGGCAATAAAGGGTAAAGCAAGCTCACGTGCCGTATCGAGTATGATAGGGTTTAAATAGATCAGTTCAATATTAGTGTCTTGTGCATTAGGGCTGACCAAGATAGCTAGCTTATTTAAGTGCTTGGTTAACGGTGATAAAAATAACGCACCGCTAATGAGCTGTTCTGCAGTTGTAAGGGCGGTGAGGTCAGACTGAGAGGCGGTAAAAGTGGAATACTGCTGATGTAAATTATCTACTTTTGTGTGTAACGCATTAGTAAATAGCGTATAAATCATAAAAGTAAACATCAGAAAAAAACCGATGAAGGTTTTTGTATATCTACGGTTGATAGTGCTCAAAGTACTTCCCTTAATATATTAGTGCGCTTTAAGAATGTCCTTTTTCCTAGCCAAATTATAGTTAATACATGTAAATATCGCTATATATTTATATCTACAGGATAGAATATAACAATAAACGCCTGAGAATAGAAAGCGATAATTATTTTTCGAAATCAACAAACGTTAATAAAAAATCTCTTATCGGTTTTCTAAACGGTTATAGTCTAGCAGGCCATACTCTAGAGGTTGCCACTTTTTAAACGATTGGTGAACTGAATCACTATATTGCCAGAAATTTGGGTGTGTTCTTCTAATACCAAACTGGTTTAATAAAAAGTGATAATCTAGCTCACTTGAGAGCTGTTCCAATGCAATGACAAATTGTTCTAATTGCGATTCTTTGACACGAAAGAACGTGTTTGGGTATGCCCCAATGAACCCCTGTACGAGAGTCAGTGAGTCCTGTTGCGGTAAGCGACGTTCTTCTTCAGCAATAATATGTGCTACGTTTTTATGCGCATTATGATGAAGTAGTGTGAAATGTTCTAGCTTTCTTGTTGCTGTTTCGATACTTAGGATACTTGTTTGGGCGAGTAGTTTTGTTTTAACACCGCTTAGTTGATTAATTCTCTTCAATAAATCAATGCTTCTCTGTTCTAGCTTGGCGGTATCAAGCGTAAACTGGTGCATAAAGGTTGGTTCTAGATGACGCTTTATTTTTTGTTGCAGCTCTTGATATGGCTGTTGTGTGGTGTAGGTAATTCCGCTTTCACTGTTTAATAATAAACGGGTGTCAGTAAAATACTTTTCGGTTGTTTCTGGTGCGCCTTGGTACCACTGATTAATTAGGGGAGACCTTGCCTCTTTGGGCAATAATCCGAGCAAGTTGAATTCACCTTCCATTCTAAGGAAGTCCATGTAAAGACGCGTTTTTAATTGATGACCATAGTTGCCATACACGTCAAAGCCTGCAACCAATAAGTAATGTATCTTCTCGAGTAAAGGGTAACCAATAAGCCACATTGTTTGAGGTTGTTCACCGATTAACCCATATTCAACTGAAGCAGTATCGAAGTGGCGGAAAATAGTTAACGCGGCATTTGGGTTATGGCCATCACCATCCCAAACGGATTGTAGAGATGGTTTAAAACCCTCTTGGTAAATTGTATTTACATACTGTGATTTCGCTTCTAAATACGCCATTTGATGTTTTGCATATTGGCGCCAATTAAGAATACCAGCGGTACTACCTGAGTCCGCTGGTAAACGTAAATTTTTGGTTGCCTTGATAATACCATGTTGCTCTATGGCATTTAATCGGTGTTGCTCTGACGCATCATCGTTAGGGGCGGCAAAGATGACCCAGAGATGATCGTTAATAACATTCAATGCTATTTGACCTCGACAGACTGGTCCTTTGATGAAACCCATGATCGTAAAGCGAGCTTCTTCAAGCATAAATCGGTAACGCGAATTTGCTGGAATTTGAGCAAAAGTAACAAATGGATTTGATGCCGTTTTCAAATCATAGGAAGGCAGGGATGTGACTTGATAGTGATCATTGAGAAACCATTTTGTTAGTTTTTTCATACGCTGTTCATTGAGTGCGTAAGGCATATGGGTTTTTGATAAAATAGTTGCAGTGACTCGCTGTAAGCGGTAATAAACCCTATCGACTCCCGGTGTTTCAAAAGGGGTTCGGGTAGCTATAACAGTAATCGGTTGTTGTGGTGGTGTCTTAGACCGAACTAACTTAAAAAATGTTCTTTGGTGGGCACTGCCAGATGGGTCAAAGTATAAGTTGGCTAGAAACCAATGTTCATAGATATACCGTGCCATTAGTTGCGCTTTTAAGCTATCTTGGTTTAGAAATTGTTCCCAATTGTTTACTTGTGTTTGTAGTTCGGCGCTTAAGGCAGGCAACTGCTTTACTGGTGCGCCTGCAGTTAGCCATTGGCTGAGTGTTGTGTATTCATTGTGCGAAAGTTTTGGTAGTCCGTAAGGCATTCCCCAGTGAGGTGTCGATTGTTCAAAGCTCGCTAGCTGAGCTGTCGTTGGGCAAGATTGACTTCTATCGAGTGAAAAGTCATACAGTTGCTGAGATAACGGTCGGTTATCTAATTGCTGTGAATGTTGCTGTTTTAATGTGAGCAGGCGATGCATCACACTTGCTTCTTGGTCGCCGGAGGGAGCTCGTTCGTTTAGTACTGGAAAAAAGCCTTTCTCTCGCCATTGTTGCGGTGAATGTGCATCAATAAATAACCGAGAAGGTTCAGCGGCAATCAATCGAGAGCCGGAATAAACTTGCTCTTTGCTAGCTCCACGCGCTAAACCGTCATACGAGGCCAAGTTGAGTTGGCACGGCGCATCATAGCAACCATGACATACCGTACAACGCTTATCGATAATCCCCTTGGCGTTGGCGTCATAGCTTAAAGGGCTGTCATTTGTTGCGATAACAGGCTGGATAAAACGTGTAGGATTTTCTTCTCCGTATAGTTCATCGAGCTCGAGCTGAGGAATGATGGCACAAGCGCTTAAAAATAGCGTTAAAAGTAAGGCCGACTGTAAACGCGAGCTTGAAAGGGAGCGCATAAGTGGTTCCATGTCCTAGGCGAAAAACTAGACTGCTATTTTAATTGAGTTTAGTGGTAGGGGTTAGTCTTTTTTCTTTACCTTGAACTATTATCTGCATTGTGGTGCATGCTATGCTCCGAGCGAAAGTTAAGTTTAAGTGGAAAAGTAAGCATGTCATCTCAAAAATTTAGAGTCGTGGTGGGTTCTAATAACCCTGTCAAGATTAACGCTATTAAAAGTGCATTAGCGCTTTATTACCCTAATGACGAGATAGAGTGCCAAGGAATAAATGCTCCCTCATTAGTCAGGGAACAACCGATGACAACTCAAGAGACACGAGATGGTGCAGTGAATCGATTAAACTATTGCCAGCAACACGCTCAAGCTGACTTTTATGCAGCGATTGAAGGGGGTGTTGATAATTTTGAGGATGGTCCAGCCACGTTTGCTTATATTGCGATATCTGATGGTAAGCAACTGAGTGTTGGTAGAAGTGCAAATTTACCTTTGCCACAGTCTGTTTATCAATCACTTGTTGAGGGGGCAGAGTTAGGGCCCCTCATGGATAAGCTATTTAGTACGCATAATATCAAGCAAAAAGGTGGCGCAATTGGTTTGCTAACTAATGGCTTGGCGACGAGAGAAGGGAACTACCGGCAAGCGGCGGTATTAGCCTTAGCTAAGTTCTTTCATGCATCTTTATTTGAGCAATAGAATGCGTTTAATGTCCTGAATAGCAGAAGCAGATATTAGCCCTATTGATAATGTGCTGTCAGCTAAACTGCATGCTAGATTACTTTCATTTTACGTATAAAATAAAGGTGTTTTATGTCTGAAGTAACAACCCAGTTTGAATCTGTCACTGCAATCACCCAGTCGAATATTTATTTCGATGGCAAAGTGGTCTCACACAAAATAATCCTCAGTGATGGCAGCGAAAAAACGTTGGGTGTAATGCTTGCTGGTGAATACACGTTTAATACTGAAGCAGCGGAGGTAATGGAAGTGACTCAAGGTGAAATGCAAGTGTTGTTACCGGGTCAGTCTTGGCAAGTATTTAAAGCTGGGCAGTCTTATAATGTTCCGGCGAATTCGCAATTTAGCCTGAAAATTGATGAGGCCTGTGATTATATTTGTTCTTATTTAAACTAAGATAGACGGTGATATAAAAAGGGAAACTAACAGTTTTAGTTTCCCTTTTTTACTTTTTATTATTCACTACCACGTAATGAATGGATTGCAGGACGGTTGATGAACTGCCTTAGTGGCCAGTAACAAGCGAAGAGTGCAATCAAACTAATTAATACCACGGTAACTAAAAAAACGGGTACTAACTGGAAGGAAGCGTAAACGACCAGTTCTTCATCAAAGCCAATGTAGAGAGCTAAGATAGCTAAGATACTAACGAATACACCGACGGCAACAGGTGTTGAGTTTTCTCGAATAATTAATTTAATGAGATCTTTTCTCTTCGCCCCTATTGCCATGCGAGTACCGATCTCAAAACTACGCATTTGCGTGCTATAGCTTAGAATACCGTATAAGCCGATAGTCGATAAGATGATGGTTAATATGGCTAGTACAGCGCTCGTAATCGCAGTGGTATATTGAGTGAATAGCATTTCCGCTTTCAGGCGATCTAAAGCAACCAAATTAAATACGGTAAACTGGTTAGTCACTTCTTTCAGTACTTTTACTGCTTGTTCTCGCGTGATCTCTTGCCCCGGCTCTAACTGTAGTGTCAAGGTTGTACCTGCTAAAGTGCCTGGACGATAGGCCTGAATTGGGATCTCAGTACGCCCCGGTAGAAGCGTTCCCTGAACGACACCGATAATGGTACTAGTAGAGTCTCCACCAAATTCAATCTTTTGACCAATGGCACTGCCTTCTGGAGCTAACTGTTTAGCATAGACATCATTGACTAATATCACGCGATTATGATCTTTGATATCTGCTGCACTAAAATTGTCACCTTCAAGTACTGTCTGACCTACCATGTCAAAATAGTTATTATCAATATGCTTAGTATGTGCGACATAATGAATGTTTGTGTTAAGCGCAGTTTGAGCATTTAAGTTAAAGCCATTCAACGGTGCACTAGATTGACTAATTGCTTTGACTTGTGGAAGCTCTAACAACTTGTTCTTCAATTCCGTGATTATTGGCATTAGCTCTTCACGTGGTGGCATCGTCGAAGAAGAAATAGATAAGCTCAGCGTTGCTAAATTTTCAGTCGTAAAGCCCAGTGGTTGCTGAATAGACTTCTTGGCATCTTGAAATAGGCTAATATTGATGAACACCAGTGAGGTCACTATAGCTACTTGACTAATAATCAATAGTTTTCTAATGCTTTTCGATACTTGAATTCCTGTCCCTTTACCGCTTGATTGTAACGTCGAATTTAACGCTTTATAGTTAATCATACGTGTACTTAAACGAGCAAAGAATAAAGCTAATAATAATGCGATGAGTACGGCAGAGCTTAACGTAAACCAGTTGATGGCTAGTTCGTTGACTCGTGGTAACTGTGCTGCCAAAAACGCTTTCATGACGAAGAAGCCGACAGAAGATAGCACTAATGCGATCGCTACTGAGAGCATCATAAGCAAATTGGTTTCAGCAAAAATTGTTTTAAATAAATCACTTTTTCTTGCGCCTACGGCTGCACGAATAGCTAATTGACGTTGCTGTTCAGCTGTACGAGAAATGAATAGGTTGGCAATGTTAGCACAAGCGATAAGTACCAAACCGATAACGCCGGCAAGCAATAGAAAAACTGTCTGCTCACTGTCACCCAAGATTACGTGTTTAAATGAACGACTGTCTATCTCCATATTCCAACCTTTGAAAAACTCAACCGAAGCAACGTTTTCCCGCCATTTATCATTAACTAAGGTGGTTAGTGTCTGATTAACCTGTTCGATGGTCATGGCAGAGGTTTTTTTGGCTAAAAAAAGCTGAGAGTCATTAATGTTGCCCCAAGCTTGACGTGCACGCGGGTGGGCGTGGTTATAATCCCATGGCAAGAATACATGTGCTTGTGTGCCTGTTTCATACAGTTCCGGCTCAATAAATGAGTCTGATAAAACGCCAACAATGGTAAAACTAGTCCCGCTAAAGTCCATTTTTTTACCGATGATTTGCGGGTCTTTAGCATACTCAGTTTGCCATGTTTGTTGACTAATAATGGCTACAGGGTTGTTAGTGTCTTTAGCTTCCGTTGCTTCAAATGAACGACCTAGCGCCATTTTTGCGCCGAGTAAGCTGAAGTACTCTGGTGTCACAAATGACATTTGCAAAGTTGGTTGCGATAGCGAGTTTATTAATACATCTTCAGAGACAAACAGCAAAGCTGTTTCGCTAAACATTGTTTGGTTTTCATAAAGGTGAATCAGATTTGGGTATGTATAAGCACGTCCCATCTCTTCGTCTTTATCATTGGTAATAATAGTATCAACTTTAAATAAGCTATCCTGTTCGGGGTAAGGCAGTGGCTTTGCAATTAAGACATAGGCAAGGGTTAAAATACACAGGAGTGCACCTAGAGTTGTCCCCATGGTCATTAAGATCGCACTGACAAAGCCTGGCTTTTTCTTTAGCCCTGCCCAAGCCTGCTTTTGTTGGTATAGAAATTGACTCATACAGCCTCCTGCTCAACGCTGGCAAGTGTTGGGGTGGTTAGAATCGAACCATCGAGTAGTTTAAGCTGAGTTGTTGCCATATCAGCATAACGAGGATCATGAGTTACCATACATATTGTTGTGCCGGCTTGATTGAGTTTTTCTAATACATCCATGACTTGATCGCCGCTCTTTGAGTCTAAGTTTCCTGTTGGCTCATCAACGAGTAAAATTGCAGGTTTAGCCACAAGCGCTCTTGCAATGGCAATTCGTTGCTGTTGTCCACCTGACAGTTGGTTTGGTTTATGGCTCGTTCTATGGGTCATATCAACAAGCTCTAGACATTCTAAGACGCGTTGTTTAATTTGCTCATCAGTCATTTTAGCTTTACCGTAGCGCAATGGTAGCGCAACGTTATCAAATACCGATAGCTCATCGATCAGATTAAATGATTGGAAGATAAAGCCGATTTTACTACTGCGCATTTCAGCAGCTTGATCCAAACTAAGGTCTGTCACATTATGTTCTTCAATAAAATACTCGCCGCCACTAGGCATATCTAATAAGCCTAAGATGGATAGTAATGTTGATTTGCCACAGCCTGAAGGACCTGAAATTGAAACGTAGTCGCCCTCTCGAATAATTAAGTCGATGCTTTTTAGTGCATGAGTTTCCAACTCATCAGTTTCAAAGACCTTAGCGATGTTTTTCATTTGTATTTTTATATTGCTCATAATCTGTCTTCTTTGTAATTAGTGATTTAAATAAGGTTTAATTAAGACTTAATGTCTAAAGTTTGTGATGTTGTTTTTAAATTCGATAAGTCAGAAATAATAAACTGATCATCTTTAGTGACTTTCGATGTGATCTCAATGTAACGACCGGCCTGACGACCTAATGAAACAGGAACTAACTCAGCGTTATCAGTCTGACCATTAATGCGATATAGCGACACCTGGGTGTTGGCTTTTACGTTGGCAGGGCGCTGAATATAGCTAACCCCTTTTAACGTATCAGCGGTGATGGTGCCATCAACACTAAGCATTGGGCGCGCGCTTGCAGGTAAATTCTTTGGAAGGGCTATTTCAACTTCAACAGTATTGTCTGCAACGATAGGATCAATACGTGAAATAACACCATCAATTTTATCGCGACGCGTATCTACGATTGCCTTTTGGCCGACCATGATTTGTTGGGCTTGACTTTGTGGAACACGAATTAAAGCGATTAAGTCAGTGACACTACCAATTAATGCGATTTCCTGTCCGGGTGTTAAGCTTTGTCCTAACTCCACTGACAAGCGCTGTAAAACACCGTCAAATCCGGCACGTACTGTTAGTTTGTCGAGACGAGCCTGTGAGATATCAAGTAACCCTTGCTGCTGTAAAACACGCTCTTGGGCAATATTTACAGACTCCTCATGGACTAAATTCAATTGATGTAAGCGTTGTTTTAATATGTTGATGCGCTTTTTTAACTGCTGCTCATTTAGCACTGTTTGCTGATAATTTAGTTTTGACACAATGCCTTGTTCGGCTAATTTCTGCTCAGCCTGCTTTTTTAAAGACGCCGTCTCATAGTCCGCTGTTATTTGTGCGAGCATTGCAGATTCATTGAGCTTTTCACGCTGATTATTCAACTTTAATTGACGTAAATTAGCACTCGCTTGTGCTAGGTCTCGTTTAGCACTGTCGAGTTGCTGTTGTAGTTCTGGATTATCGAGCTCAACGATAACGCTGTCTGCTTTGACTGTTGCACCTGGCTTGAGCACGATTTCTTTAACTGTAGCTCGTGAAAATGTTGTGATGAGTTGCTGTTTGTCTGATTTCAAAGCGCCATAGCCTTCGATGACTACAGCGAGATCACCGTGTTTTACTTTATCGATGATGATGCTGCCGCGAGCAACGCTAACAGAGCTAGTAGATTGATTTGCCCAAACGGCTAAGGTGATTAGTAATAACAAACCACCAAAGATAGTTAACGCATTCTTTGATAGTGGTAATTTACTGTGCTGCTTTTTTTTAACTACATCCATAATAAACAATTCTATTTGTTGATAACAATAACTAGGTAAGCGAATAATGTGCCAGTTTTTGTTTTTGTTTAATATCATAGGTTTATGTTTATTTTGTGGTGTGGTTAAGGTTTGGTAGTCCGATATCGAACTACCAAATTTCAAAAGTGAACTGGTGATAATGCAGAGGAGGCGGCTGAGAATTGTGAAAATTAAGTTTTAATGGGGAGTGTTATTGCAACAGTAACCCCATGGTCTGAATTATTTGTTAACTCAATTTGTCCATTATGTTGGGTGATAATATTACGACAAAAACTTAACCCAATTCCTTGACCTTCGGGTTTAGTTGTAAAGAGCGGTACAAACAAATTATCTAAATTGGCAAAGCCGTGGCCATTGTCAGTTAAAGTAATATGAGCTTTACTTTGGTGCTGTGAGAAGTGCAGCGTGATTGTGGTGGCTGACGCTTCAATGGCGTTTTTGATTAAATTAATGAGGACTTGCTCGATGAAAGTTTGATCGGCCCACAGCCACTGAATATTTGAGCTTTCAATAATTAGAGTGTGCTGGTTAAATAAACCAGTTAAACGTTGTTTGAGAGATTGAATCTCTACATGGCTTGGATTTAAATTGAATTGTTGTGATAGCGAAGAATAACGGCTGACGAAGTCTTGTAGGTGGTGGCAACGTTCAGAAATTAAATCGAGGGCCTGTTTATCTCGGGGTTTTTCTGCACGGGTAGCTAAGCCTTCGGCGAGTGATGACACGGGGGTTAAGGAGTTGCGTATTTCATGGCTCATGACACGGATAATTTGATGCCATGCGGCTTGCTGACTATCGCGCAATGCCGTTTCAATATTGGTAAACACTAATAGCTGGTGTGTTTCTCCGTCATCGATAAATTGACTCTGACTTACTTGCCACTGTTGCTCTTTTTCGGCTAAAGACCACCTGTTTTCATGTTGGACTAAGCCCAATAGTTTAGGTGAAGCATTACGATACATTTGCCACGGTTGAGCATAGAGCTGTGAAAACGCACCGTTGGCATAGCTTAGTTTATTATTTTTATTAAACACTAGAATAGGAGTGTCTAATTGATCGATTAATTGATAAACCAAAAAAACATGCTGATCATACCGAGACTTTTGGTTGGCTAAATATAAGCTTAATTGCTTTAATTGGGCATGGAATTTAGCCACTTGACCATGGGCGAAGTCTGATTTAGCGAATTGGTTATAGTCCTCGGCTTGCACTGACTCTAAGTGGAGTAAACCGCGATCAAAGGCGGATATGATTTTTTTAAACCAGTGGCTCATTAACCAAAGTTGCACACTAGCAATGACGCCTAAGATAATGGCGCTATCCCAGCTTGACCACGAAAATTGTAATAGTAACAACCAGCTTAAACCAAGAATCACAGCCGCGATTAATAAAAAACGCATGACTAAGTACCATTCAAGCGAGTTATTTTTGTAATTGCTCATATTTTTCTATTCGTCTATATAGAGAAGACTTTGTTAGTCCGAGGAGTTGAGCTGCTTTGGGTATGTTTTGCTCTGTCGTCGCTAAGGCTTGTTCGATCAGGCGGACCTCTGCTTGTTCTAATGTCATAAAAGGCAGAGATTGGCTTTGCTTTTGTGGCGTAAGCGGTAGATTATCTGCATTTAGGGTATTAGTACTATTTGAATGTAGTAAAATCGCTCTTTCGATAACGTGGCTCAGTTCACGAATATTACCGGGCCAAGGGTAAGATAATAAAGCCGTTTTTGCACTATTATCTAATGCAACTGTTGGTCTATTATATTTTTGAGCGTACTGGCTTATGAAAAATTGAGCAAGAGGTATAATATCATCGGTTCGCTCGTTTAATGACGGCATACGAAATTCCAAAGTGTTTAAACGATAAAACAGATCTTCTCGAAACTTCTCTTCACTAATTAATTTCTCGAACTCACCATTTGATGCACTGATGAAGCGGCAGTTAGACGATTGTGTTTTACTTGACCCCAATACCTCAAACTCACCAGACTCAACAACTCGCAATAACTTTGCCTGCTGAGACATTGGTATATTCGCAATCTCATCAAGAAATAAAGTACCTGCCTGAGCCAGCTCAAATCGACCGATGCGGCTACTTTTTGCGTCGGTAAAAGCGCCCTTGGTATGGCCAAACATTTCACTTTCAAATAGTGATTCTGAAATAGCTCCCATATTGACACTAATGAAAGGGGCGTTACAACGATGAGATAGTTGATGGATATGTTTAGCCATTTGGCTTTTTCCTGTGCCATTATCTCCGGTGAGTAATATAGAAACATCGGCACTAGCGACACTTTCTAATTGGCTAATCAGTTGAACCATACATGGAGATTGCCATTGATAGCTGGCCTCTTTCTTTGGCTCCAAGCGCTGTTTTAATTGTTGATTTTGATTTTTTAATCCAGCTAACGCAAGCTGCTGTGCAATGATCTGTAAGAGACGCTGATTTTTCCAGGGCTTTTCGATAAAGTCGCTAGCACCAATTTGCATTGACTTGACTGCTAATTCAACATTTGACCATGCAGTCATCGCAACAGCGGGTAAATTGGGTTCATGTTTAGCAAGCCAACGCAATAGGTCTAATCCCTCATCACCGGAAGTCGTATCAAGAGAATAATTCATATCTAATAAAATGAGATCTACTTGCTGTTCTTTGATGATTTGTTGTGCTTGGACTGGGGATTGGGCTTCAACAAAAGCATAATTATTATCTTCAAGGATAAAACTAACGCTCATACGAATATCGGGTCGGTCATCGACGACTAAAATGGTAGGTTGATTCAAAGGGGGCGCTCCATGTCGCTAGATATGTTTTACACAGGTTAAGTATCGTAATCCGGCGTCGCACAAATAGCACGATTACGCCCTAATGCTTTTGCTTGATATAGCGCACTATCGGCAAGCGATATTAAGGATTCTGGGCTTGACGTTTTTAAAAGTGATGGTGCGGCCACACCGATGCTTACGGTGATGTTAACAGTTTGCTGGTGATAAATAATTGTTAATGCTTCTACTGTTTTAGTTAATTTTTGAGCAAAGCGTTCAGCAGCGTCTAATTGAGTATTAGTCGCTATAATTGCAAACTCTTCTCCGCCATAACGGACAAACACATCGCTTTGTCGTAAATTTTCTTGAATTTCTTTAGCAAAACATTGCAGTACATAATCTCCGCAATCATGGCCATAGGTATCGTTTACTTTTTTAAAGTGATCTAAATCGAGCATTAATAGGGAGAAGTTACTTTTATAGCGTTGATATCGCTTAATTTCGTTGTGCAATGAATCAATAAAATGGCGTCTGTTTCTGATCCCCGTGAGTGGATCGTGAGTCGCGAGGCGTTGCAATTCAGCGCGAGCAACTTTATGTTGTTCAATTTCTTGATGCAGGTTTTTTGTTTTTAAACGTATCGTCTCTTCACGCTGTGCTTTTTGTGCGGATATCCGATTAACTAATGATCTTACGTGATAGATTGCTAGTGCGCTAATCAAACTCAGGATGATAAAAATCGCGCTATGGATAAAAGTGTTTTGATTGTGAAGAGGATCGAGTCGCTGTTCGAGGCGCTCAATGGGGTAATTAAAACTCACGGCGCCGAGTAAGTCTGCAGTTTGGTTGTCCTTATGACAATCTAAGCAGCTTTGTTCAGCGAACAGGGGGGCAATATAATAAAACTGCCCGTTTCGTTCTTCTATATGACGTTGTGAATCATCTAACAGCGACTGTAACACTTTTATTTGCCAAGTACTGGCTTGGTTAGCGGGGTTTAGTGGTTGAGTTGAAATTAATTGAAATTCAACCGAGTCTTTATCGAGTAGCAAACTTAGCTGAGAGAGAATTTGCCCGGCAGATAATTGAGTCAGCGCTACTCCATCACTTGTTTTAATATCTTTATTTTTAATATCAAAATAGGGACTTGATGGTGTTTTTTCAGTGAGAGGGACATAGATAGCTTCATGGCTGCTAGCCCAAGTCATGATAATATCTGAAAGATTCTTACTCATTTCACCACGCATTGTGAATGCTTGATGGCTAGAGCTTTGGATTATTTGATGATTCCAATAGAATGATGAAAAAGTCAGTACAGCCCATATTGAAATAGGCAGTATCATTGCAAACGGAGATTGCAAAAACTTTTCGAATGATGCACGTCGTTTAATCAAAAATATTCCAATGTTAGGTGTTACCCTAATCTTAATTTTAGTCTAAAGTATTAGCCACAACGCCATCGATTGTATTACACCAATGGATGATAAAACAATCTAATTATGGCTTCTCACTCACATTTTTTAAGTGTTGTCACCGCTTAATACCTTGCTATATCTTGTGGTTCAAATTACAATAACGCGCTAATTTTTTTAAGCCCTGTTTCGACAGGGCTTAATTTATGGTCGCTATTTAGAGATACTATGTGTTCTAAATAGCGATGTAATGAACTGTGAATCCCCTTGGGCAGTAAGCCTTTGGGTAGCGATACAACTATTGGGACAGTGGTAAAATGAACGCAACAAATACTGAAAGCCAGGGCGGGTCGATGGATCTAGCTAAATGGATTGTCGTCATCGGATTATTAGCTGGTGCTGTTGTAGGTAACTATATCTACGGTGAAGAAGTTTCTGTGTTAATACGTGCGATTGGCGTGTTAGCTGCAGTAGGTGTTGCAATGGCTGTTGCTTCGCAAACAGAGAAAGGTCGTGATGCAATTGCATTCGCGAAGGAATCTCGTCTTGAAATTCGTAAAGTCGTTTGGCCAACACGTAAAGAAGCTATTAATACAACATTAATCGTATTAGCAGCAACAGGTGTGATGGCATTAGTCCTATGGGGACTAGACGGCATTTTAGTCAGAGTCGTTGGCTTTATTACAGGCATCCAGGTTTAATATTATGTCAGAAGAACAACCAAAATTTAGATGGTACGTTGTACAAGCCTTTTCAGGTTACGAACAACGTGTACAGAAAACACTTATCGAGCATGTTGCTATTCACGAGATGGAAGATCTTTTCGAAGAGATTCTTGTTCCAACTGAAGAAGTTGTCGAAATGCGTGCAGGTAAAAAGAGTAAAAGTACTCGTAAATTCTTCCCAGGCTACGTGTTAGTTAAAATGGTGATGAATGAAGATAGCTGGCATTTAGTGAAGAACGTTCCTCGCGTAATGGGCTTCATTGGCGGAACAAGTGACCGCCCTGCGCCGATATCTTCAGCTGAAGCTGAGCGTATCCTACAACGCTTACAAGACTCTGTTGACTCTCCTAAACCGCGCACACTATTTGAAGTGGGCGAGATTGTTCGTGTTAACGATGGTCCATTTGCTGACTTCAATGCAACAGTTGAAGAAGTGGATTACGAGAAAAGTCGCGTAAAAGTGTCTGTTCTTATCTTTGGTCGTTCAACTCCAGTAGAACTAGAGTTTGGCCAAATCGAAAAAGACGACCAATAATTAATTACCTCGTCGCTGTTAGGCACAACCTCTGTGTCGAACGTGCTCACAAATTTATCGGGAATAGATTTGAACGACACAGTCGGCTCGGAGAGCGTAAGGCAGGAAGCCTGAAGTACTTACATGCGTAAGCTGCGCGCGTTCTCCTAGAGTTTGCACCAAACAGCTTTGAGATAAATTAATTATTTTTATCTAAGAGATATTGTAATTTAAGGTGAATTGCTGGTGTATTTAACTTAGTTGGTTAAATAACTAGCAGTTTACTTGGCAGGGCGGCGAATTATCGCTATAATTCGCCGCCCTTAATTAACGGGAAGCTGAAGGTAGGTCTAAATTAGACGTATTAATAGGCGTTATACCCACACTAGGAAATAGAAAAATGGCTAAGAAAGTCCAAGCTTATATTAAGCTACAGGTTGCTGCTGGTGCAGCTAACCCGTCACCACCGGTAGGTCCTGCATTAGGTCAACACGGTGTTAACATCATGGAATTCTGTAAAGCGTTCAACGCAGCAACAGATTCACTTGATAAAGGTGCTCCAGTACCTGTAGTTATCACAGTTTACAACGATCGTTCTTTCACGTTCGAAACTAAGACTCCACCTGCTGCTTACCTTCTTAAGAAAGCTGCTGGTATCAAGAGTGGTTCAGGCCGTCCAAACACTGAAAAGGTTGGTACTGTAACTCGTGCACAGTTAGAAGAAATCGTTGCTACTAAAGCAGCTGATTTAACTGGTGCTGATTTAGAAGCGAATGTTAACTCTATTGCCGGCTCTGCTCGTGCAATGGGTCTGAACGTAGAAGGATAAGAATAATGGCTAAATTAACTAAGCGCATGAAGCTTATCCGTGAAAAGACTGATTCACTAAAAGCTTACGATATCAACGAAGCAGTTACACTTTTAAAAGAATTAGCAACTGCTAAATTCACTGAAAGTGTAGATGTAGCGGTTAACCTAGGTGTTGACCCACGTCGTTCTGACCAAAACGTTCGCGGCGCGACTGTTTTACCACACGGTACTGGTCGTAACGTACGCGTTGCTGTATTCACTCAAGGTGCAAATGCAGAGAAAGCTAAAGAAGCTGGTGCAGACATCGTTGGTATGGATGACCTAGCTGCAGCTGTTAAAGGCGGCGAAATGAACTTTGACGTAGTTATCGCATCTCCAGATGCAATGCGCGTTGTTGGTCAGTTAGGTACTATCTTAGGCCCACGTGGTTTAATGCCTAACCCGAAAGTTGGTACTGTAACTCCAGACGTTGCTACAGCAGTTAAAAATGCTAAAGCTGGTCAGGTTCGTTACCGTAACGACAAGAATGGTATCATCCATTCTACAATCGGTAACGTTAGCTTTGATAACACTCAAATTAAAGAAAACCTAGAAGCACTGCTTATCGCTTTAAACAAAGCTAAGCCATCTGGTGCTAAAGGTACTTTCCTTAAGAAAGTTACTTTGTCTACTACAATGGGTGCTGGTGTTGAAATCGACCAAGCAACTATCGAGACAAAAGCTAGCTAATACTATTTAGTATTATCTTAGGGCGTGATCACAAACGTTGGTTAATTTGACACTTGTTTTATTAGTCAACTGCTGTATAATTTTGCGCCCTAATGGGTTGAGGTTTGACAGATTAGTAGATGATTATTTCATTTATTAAGGTCAAGCTCTCGTCCAAGACCGTAGGAGCTGCGATTGACTGAAGTCACCTAGTTTACTAGTGATTTCGTAAAAACAACGCTTAATCGTATTTGTAAAAAGTATGTCCTACGCAGACGGTGTGAATCCAAACATTCCTATGTTTTGTTTTTTTACCGTGTTCACACTCTAAGTTGTTTTGATTTAGGGTTTTACTAAAGTTCCGAGTTATCTCGGAGTGAACCAGGAGTTATGCCAATGGCATTAAGACTTGAAGACAAAAAAGCAATCGTTGCTGAAGTCAATGAGGTCGCCAAAAGCGCTCTGTCTGCAGTAGTTGCTGACTCTCGTGGTGTTACTTTAGGTGCAATGACAGCTATGCGTAAGCAAGCTCGTGAAGCTGGTGTTCATGTACAAGTTGTACGTAATACGCTAGTTAAACGTGCTCTAGTTGGTACTGATTTTGAGTGTCTATCTGATACTTTCAAAGGTCCAACTCTGATTGCATTTTCAAGTGAACATCCGGGTGCTGGTGCTCGTATCTTTAAAGACTTCGCGAAAGCTGAAGAAAACTTTGAAGTACTAGCTGCTGCATTTGAAGGCGCTTCTTGTGACCCAGAAGTTCTTGCAACGCTTCCAACGAAAGACGAAGCTATTGCACGACTAATGAGCGCAATGAAAGAAGCTTCTGCTGGCAAACTTGTTCGCACTATTGCGGCAATTCGCGATCAGAAGGAAGAAGCAGCGTAATCTCTCGATATCGAGACTTTATCACTGTTTTTATAATCAATTTTTTAGAACGCAAATTCATCTTGAATTGTGTTCACAATATTAGGAATGTATACCATGTCTGTATCTAAAGACGATATCCTAAACGCTGTTGCTGAAATGTCAGTAATGGACGTTGTAGAACTAATCGAAGCAATGGAAGAAAAATTCGGCGTTTCTGCTGCTGCAGCTGTTGCTGTTGCTGGTGGTGCTGCTGAAGCTGCTGAAGAGCAATCAGAATTCGACGTAATTCTTGCTTCTTTCGGTGACGCTAAAGTTGCTGCAATCAAAGCTGTTCGTGGCGCTACAGGTCTAGGCCTTAAAGAAGCTAAAGCTATGGTTGAATCTGCTCCAGTTGCCATCAAAGAAGGCGTTGAGAAAGCAGAAGCTGAAGAGCTTAAGAAAACTCTGGAAGACGCAGGTCTTACAGTTGAACTTAAATAAGGTTAACCCTTATTTGAGTGCCGCCTAGTTATATTGCATAATTAGGCGCAAGGCTGGTGATTTTATAATCACCAGCCTTTTTGCGCTAAAAAACATGGCAGATTTCACACTATTTACGCCATGAGTTTTACTACCAATTGTATTAATTAACTGACCAATTTTGTAACGAGGATAAACGGATTAGAGCAAGGCATTTATTATCATATATAGTTGTTCTACATAGATAATAAATAACGCGGCTATCATTCGTTTAGACCGTGAAAAATGTTCAGGTTATTAAGGAAATTGGTAAACATACTTATTTGATGATGTCAGACTCAATTTGAGAGCTATTGTTAAATTTAGTATCCAGTCCCTACCAGAGATTACTGGGTAGGTTCTTACCAAAAGTGTTATTATTTTCGCGGTTATTTAGGTGGTAAATCAATACCATAAAGCTAGATAACAGTTGTCAAACGTCAGCTAATTCGAGGAAACCAATGGTTTACTCTAGTAACGAAAAAAAACGTATCCGTAAGGATTTTGGTAAGCGTCCTCAAGTGGTTGAAATCCCACAGCTTTTGGATATCCAAAAGGACTCTTTTGCCAGATTTATCAGCATGGATCACGAAGGTGAGCTTGGTTTAGAAGCCGCATTCCGATCTATTTTCCCTATCAAGAGCTTTTCTGGCTATGCAGAACTGCAATATGTCAGCTATAAGCTAGGTACACCAGTATTTGACGTTAAAGAATGTCAAATCCGTGGTATCACTTATAGTGCGCCATTACGCGTAAAACTTCGTTTAGTATTATTTGATCGTGAAGCACCAAAAGGGACTATCAAAGATATTAAAGAGCAAGAAGTTTACATGGGCGAAATCCCATTAATGACTGACAATGCGACTTTTGTAATCAATGGTACAGAGCGTGTTATCGTTTCTCAATTACACCGTTCTCCTGGTGTATTCTTCGATCATGATAAAGGTAAAACACATTCATCAGGTAAGATCCTGCATAATGCACGTGTTATTCCTTACCGTGGTTCATGGTTAGACTTCGAATTCGATCCTAAAGATGCTGTATTCGTACGTATCGATCGTCGTCGTAAACTACCTGCGTCTATTATTCTTCGTGCCATGGGCATGGAAACTGAAGAGATCTTAGATCTATTCTTTGAAACTACAGGTTTTGCGATTAAGCGCGGTAAGATCATCATGGATCTTTACCCGGATCGTTTACGTGGCGACACTGCTGTATTTGATATTAAAGATGCAGAAGGTGAAGTGATTGTTGAAACGGGTCGTCGTATTACAGCGCGTCACGTTCGTCAAATGACAAAATCAAAACTAACAACAGTAGAAGTACCTACTGAATACGTTATTGGTAAAGTGGTAAACCGTACTCACGTTAACAGTGATACAGGTGAAGTTATCATCAATGCTAATGACGAGATTACGTTAGAAAGCTTAGCTGCTATGTCAGAAGCGGGTATCAAACAGTTCGATACTATCTACTTCAATGACCTAGACAACGGCCCATTCATGTCAGACACATTGCGTGTTGATTCAACAACGAATCGCTTAGAAGCGTTAGTTGAAATCTACCGTATGATGCGTCCTGGTGAGCCACCAACGAAAGATGCTGCTGAAGGTTTATTCGAAAACTTATTCTTCAATGAAGAGCGTTATGATCTATCTAAAGTAGGTCGTATGAAATTTAACGCTCGTGTTAATAGCGATGAAGATTTAAGCACGGGCACGTTATCGAAAGAAGATATTATCGCGGTTATGAAAACCCTGATTGATATCCGAAACGGTAAAGGCGAAGTGGATGATATCGATCACCTTGGTAACCGTCGTATTCGTTCAGTTGGTGAAATGGCTGAAAACCAATTCCGCGTTGGTTTAGTACGTGTAGAACGTGCTGTAAAAGAGCGTTTATCTCTTGGTGACTTAGCTGAAGTTATGCCACAAGATTTAATTAACGCTAAGCCTATTTCTGCTGCTGTTAAAGAATTCTTTGGCTCTAGCCAGTTATCTCAGTTCATGGACCAAAATAACCCATTATCTGAAGTAACTCATAAGCGTCGTATCTCTGCATTAGGCCCTGGTGGTTTAACGCGTGAACGTGCTGGCTTTGAGGTTCGAGATGTACATCCGACTCACTACGGTCGTTTATGTCCAATCGAAACGCCTGAGGGACCAAACATCGGTCTAATCAACTCATTAGCGTCTTACGCTAAAACCAATGATTACGGTTTCTTAGAAACACCATACCGTAAAGTAGTTGATGGCGTTGTTACTGATGAAGTTGATTTCTTATCAGCTATCGAAGAAACAAACTTCGTTGTTGCACAGGCTTCTGCGATTATCGATAAAGATAACCGCTTAGCTGAAGAATTAGTTGCTTGTCGTACTAAGGGTGAATCTACCTTTATGCACGGTGATCAAATTGACTATATGGATGTATCACCACAGCAAATTATTTCTGTGGCTGCATCGATTATCCCATTCCTAGAGCATGATGATGCTAACCGTGCCTTAATGGGTGCGAACATGCAACGTCAGGCCGTACCAACTCTAAGAGCTGATAAGCCATTAGTTGGTACTGGTATGGAAAAAACTATCGCAGTTGACTCTGGTGTTACCATTGTTGCTAAGCGTGGTGGTGTGGTTGATTACGCTGATGCTTCTCGCATTGTAGTTAAAGTTAACGAAGATGAGTTAGTCGCTGGTGAAGCGGGTATCGATATCTACAACTTAACGAAATATACGCGTTCTAACCAAAATACCTGTATTAACCAACGTCCAACAGTAATGTCTGGCGAAGTGGTTGTTAAAGGCGACGTGATGGCCGATGGCCCATCAACAGATATGGGTGATTTGGCACTAGGCCAAAACATGCGTATCGCGTTCATGCCTTGGAACGGTTATAACTTTGAGGATTCGATTCTTGTTTCTGAGCGTGTAGTTCAACAAGATCGTTTCACCACA
Source organism: Alteromonadales bacterium alter-6D02 (assembly GCA_002835545.1). Lineage (GTDB taxonomy): Bacteria > Pseudomonadota > Gammaproteobacteria > Enterobacterales > Psychrobiaceae > Psychrobium. The sequence continues at coordinate 10,911 of PIZK01000037.1, read as the reverse complement.
ATCCACATTCAGGAATTAACTTGTATCGCTCGTGATACTAAGTTAGGTAGTGAAGATATCACTGCTGATATTCCAAATGTTGGTGAAGCAGCATTAAGCAAGCTTGATGAGTCAGGTGTTGTTTACATCGGTGCTGAAGTTAAAGGTGGCGACATCTTAGTAGGTAAAGTGACACCTAAAGGTGAAACACAACTTACTCCTGAAGAGAAGCTATTAAGAGCTATCTTCGGTGAAAAAGCATCGGACGTTAAAGACAGCTCGCTGCGTGTACCAAACAGTGTAAGCGGTACGATCATCGATGTTCACGTATTTACCCGTGACGGTGTTGAAAAAGATAAGCGTGCATTAGAAATTGAACAAATGCAGCTTAAAGAAGCGAAGAAAGATTTAACTGACGTTTTCACTATCTTAGAAGATGGTATTTTTGAACGTGCAGAGAAATTACTACTTGCTTCTGGTTTAACACAAGCTCAGTTAAGTGCAATGCCACGTCGTGAATGGTTAGAGCAAACGTTAAATGACGAAGCTAGCCAAACTGCATTAGAGCAAATTGCTGCTCAACACGCTGAAACTAAAGCTGATTTCGATAAGCAGTTTGAGAACAAGCGTCTTAAGATCACTCAAGGTGCTGACTTACAGCCTGGCGTACTTAAGATTGTTAAAGTTTACCTTGCTGTTAAGCGTCGCATCCAACCGGGTGATAAGATGGCTGGTCGTCACGGTAACAAAGGTGTTATCTCTAAACTTTGTCCTGTGGAAGATATGCCGCATGATGAGACTGGTCGTACGGTAGATATCGTACTTAACCCACTGGGTGTACCGTCTCGTATGAATATCGGTCAGATCTTAGAAACTCACTTAGGCTTAGCGGCTCGTGGTGTTGGTGACCAAATTACTGAAATGTTAGCAGAGCAACGTCAAATTGCAGAGTTACGTGATTACATCCAACGCGCATACGCCATTGGTAAGTGTGATCAAAAAGTAGATCTCAGTGAATTTAGCGACGAAGAAGTGATTCGCCTAGCGAAGAACTTACAAGGTGGTCTGCCAATGGCAACACCGGCGTTCGATGGTGCAACGGAAGCTGAAATCAAAGAAATGTTGAAGCTTGCTAAGTTACCAGAGTCTGGTCAGCTAACATTATTTGATGGTCGTACTGGTGATCAGTTCGAGCGTCCTGTAACTGTTGGTTACATGTACATGCTGAAACTAAATCACTTAGTTGATGACAAAATGCATGCTCGTTCTACTGGTTCTTACTCACTTGTAACTCAGCAACCACTAGGTGGTAAAGCTCAGTTCGGTGGTCAGCGTTTCGGTGAGATGGAGGTATGGGCACTAGAAGCATACGGTGCTGCATATACACTTCAAGAAATGCTAACTGTTAAGTCTGATGACGTTAACGGTCGTACCGAGATGTATAAAAACATCGTTGATGGTAAGCATGATATGAATCCTGGTATGCCGGAATCGTTCAACGTATTGTTGAAAGAAATCCGCTCTCTAGCGATCAACATCGAGCTTGATGAAGAGTAAGCCCAATCTAGCTTTATAGATTGAGATTCGAATTTGTGGTGCACGGTAAAAGTGCACCTTAACTCCTCTAGGAGATAAAAGTGAAAGACTTACTGAAGTTTCTAAAGCAGCAGAACAAAACCGAAGAATTTGATGCAATCAAAATCGGTCTTGCTTCTCCTGATATGATTCGTTCATGGTCATTTGGTGAAGTTAAAAAGCCAGAGACTATTAACTATCGTACCTTTAAGCCTGAGCGCGAAGGTTTATTCTGTGCTCGTATCTTTGGTCCAATCAAAGATTACGAATGTTTGTGTGGTAAATACAAGCGTCTGAAGCACCGTGGTGTTATCTGTGAAAAATGTGGCGTTGAGGTTACTCAATCTAAAGTTCGTCGTGACCGTATGGGCCACATCGACTTAGCAAGCCCTGTTGCTCACATTTGGTTCTTAAAATCATTACCGTCTCGTATCGGTCTATTATTAGATCTAACATTACGTGACATTGAACGTGTTCTTTACTTCGAATCATTCGTTGTTACAGAGCCGGGCATGACAGATCTAGAAGCGTCTCAAATTCTTACAGAAGAAGAGTATTTAGATGCACTAGAAGAGCACGGTGATGAGTTCGAAGCTAAGATGGGTGCAGAAGCGGTATTAGCGCTTTTAGGCCAATTAGAATTAGCTCGAGAAATCGAAGAAATGCGCGAAGAGTTACCGTCAATTAACTCTGAAACAAAGCGTAAGAAAATCACTAAGCGTCTTAAATTAATGGAAGCATTCCACGAATCAGGTAACAACCCTGAGTGGATGATCATGACTGTATTACCAGTTCTTCCGCCAGATCTACGTCCATTAGTACCACTAGAAGGTGGTCGTTTTGCGACATCTGATCTAAACGATTTATACCGTCGTGTAATCAACCGTAACAACCGTCTAAAACGTCTTCTAGACTTAGCTGCTCCAGACATTATCGTACGTAACGAAAAGCGTATGTTACAAGAGTCTGTTGATGCACTATTAGATAACGGTCGTCGTGGTCGTGCTATCACAGGTTCTAACAAGCGTCCGCTTAAATCTCTTGCTGATATGATCAAGGGTAAGCAAGGTCGTTTCCGTCAGAACTTACTTGGTAAGCGTGTTGATTACTCTGGTCGTTCGGTAATCACCGTAGGCCCTACTTTACGCCTGCATCAGTGTGGTCTACCTAAGAAAATGGCACTTGAATTATTCAAGCCATTTATCTACGGTAAACTAGAATCACTAGGCATGGCGACTACCATCAAAGCTGCGAAGAAAATGGTAGAGCGTGAAGTTGCTGAAGTTTGGGATATCTTAGAAGATGTTATCCGCGAACATCCAGTAATGCTTAACCGTGCACCTACTCTTCATAGACTAGGTATCCAAGCGTTTGAACCAGTACTAATCGAAGGTAAAGCGATTCAGCTTCACCCATTGGTTTGTGCGGCTTATAACGCCGATTTCGATGGTGACCAAATGGCGGTACACGTACCGTTAACTATCGAAGCTCAGCTTGAAGCACGTGCGTTAATGATGTCAACGAATAACATCCTATCACCAGCTAATGGTGAGCCGATCATCGTACCTTCACAGGACGTTGTATTGGGTCTTTACTACTTAACACGTGATTGTGTTAATGGTAAGGGTGAAGCGATGGCGTTCACTGATATTGATGAAGTAGAAAAAGCTTACCGTACAGGTTTTGCTGAACTTCATGCACGCATCAAAGTACGTATTACAGAATATCAAAAAGACGAGAACGGTGAATTAGTTGCTTCTACTAAGCTAACTGATACGACTGTTGGTCGTGCGTTATTCTCACGTATTATGCCAAAAGGCTTATCATACAGCTTGCTAGACAAGCCGTTAGGTAAAAAGCAAATCTCGACGTTACTAAACACGTGTTACCGTGAAGTTGGCTTAAAAGATACTGTTATCTTCGCTGACCAACTCATGTACACCGGTTTCAGCTACGCAACTATTTCTGGTTGTTCGGTTGGTATCGATGACATGGTAATCCCTGATGAGAAAGAAACGCTAATCAACGCTGCACAAGCAGAAGTTGCTGAGATTCAAGAGCAGTTCTCTCAAGGTCTTGTAACCGCAGGTGAGCGCTATAATAAAGCGATCGATATCTGGGCTGGTACTAACGAGAAAGTTTCTAAAGCGATGATGGACAACTTATCGACTGAAACGGTGATTAACCGTGATGGCGAAGAAGAGACTCAACCGTCGTTTAACAGCGTATTTATGATGGCCGACTCGGGCGCTCGTGGTAGTGCTGCACAGATTCGTCAGCTAGCGGGTATGCGTGGTCTGATGGCTAAGCCGGATGGCTCAATCATCGAAACGCCAATCATTGCAAACTTCCGTGAAGGTCTAAACGTACTTCAGTACTTTATCTCTACTCACGGTGCTCGTAAAGGTTTGGCCGATACGGCACTTAAGACGGCTAACTCGGGTTACTTAACTCGTCGTTTAGTAGATGTTGCACAAGATTTAGTTATCTCTGATACAGATTGTGGCACATTAGACGGTCTAATGATGACACCATTAATCGAAGGTGGTGATGTTGTTGAACCACTACGCGAGCGTGTATTAGGTCGTGTAGTTGCGGAAGATATTATCAAGCCTGGTACAACAGACGAAGTATTAGTTGAGCGTAATGTAATGCTTGATGAAGCGTTAGTTGACATGCTTGAAGCTAACTCCGTTGACCAAGTTAAGGTACGTTCTATTATCACTTGTGACTCAGACTTTGGTGTTTGTGCCAACTGTTACGGTCGTGATTTAGCACGTGGTCACTTGATTAACATGGGTGAGGCAGTAGGTGTTGTTGCTGCTCAATCAATCGGTGAGCCGGGTACACAGCTTACGATGCGTACGTTCCATATCGGTGGTGCAGCATCTCGAGCTTCTGCTGAAAATAACGTTCAAGTTAAAAATGCAGGTACTATCAAGCTACATAATTCTAAGCATGTTGATAATGTTGATGGCAAGTTGGTTATCGTTTCTCGTTCGTCAGAGTTAACGATCATCGATGAAATGGGCCGTGAGAAAGAGCGTTATAAAGTGCCTTACGGTACTATCTTAGAGAAAGGTGATGATGCTGAAGTTGCTGCTGGTGAAATCGTAGCAAACTGGGATCCGCATACGCATCCAATCATTACTGAGGTACAAGGTAAGGTTCAATTCGTTGACTTAATCGATGGTATTACCATGGATAAGAAGACAGATGAACTAACTGGTTTATCATCTGTTGTTGTTATTGATGCTGCACAACGTGCTGCTGCTGGTAAAGAGATGCGTCCTGCTGTTAAGTTAGTTGATGATAAAGGTAATGATGTCTTAATCGCTGGTACTGAAGTACCTGCTATTTACTTCTTACCTGGTAACGCAATCGTTAACCTTGAAGATGGTGCAACGGTAAATGTTGGTGATGCATTAGCGCGTATTCCACAAGAAAGCTCGAAAACTCGTGATATCACGGGTGGTCTACCTCGCGTAGCCGATTTATTCGAAGCTCGTAAGCCAAAAGAGCCTGCGATTCTTGCTGAAATCAGCGGTACAATTTCATTCGGTAAGGAAACTAAAGGCAAGCGTCGTTTAGTAATTACTCCAGCTGATGGTAGCGATCACTATGAGGAAATGATTCCTAAGTGGCGTAACCTGAACGCGTTCGAGGGTGAGAAGGTTGAAAAAGGTGAGGTTATTGCCGATGGACCTGAGTCGCCACATGATATTTTACGCCTGCGCGGTATTACCGACGTAGCGAACTATATCGTGAACGAAGTTCAAGACGTTTATCGTCTACAGGGTGTAAAAATCAATGATAAGCACTGTGAAGCAATCATTCGTCAAATGCTACGTAAGTGTACTATTACCTTCACTGGTGACAGTAACTTCTTAGTTGGCGAAACGCTTGAGTATTCTCAAGTTAAAGTTGCTAACCGTGAATTGGAAGAAGCGGGTAAAGAGCCTGCACGTTTTGAGCGTAACCTAATGGGTATCACTAAAGCGTCGCTTGCAACTGAGTCATTCATCTCAGCTGCATCGTTCCAAGAAACAACACGTGTACTAACGGAAGCCGCAGTAAGTGGTAAGTCTGATGATTTACGTGGTCTGAAAGAAAACGTAATCGTTGGTCGCTTAATTCCAGCGGGTACTGGTTTCGCTTATCATCAAAATCGTCGTAACAAAGCTGAAGAGCCTGAAGTGACGAAGATTGATACTGACGAAGCTGAAGCTAACTTAGCGGACCTATTAGGTTCACTAGGTGACGATAGCGCTTTATAATGAAGACTCTTGAGCTTAATGCTTAAATGAAAAAAGGCTCCTTCGGGAGCCTTTTTTGTTTTTAATTACTGAGTGTTAAGGTGATTACTAATTTTAGTGTCACATGTGAGCCGATTGCATGAGGGGTAAAGAAGTATGCAGCGCCTATGTAACTAGTCTTTATTATGGCTTTTATCTGAAGTGCGGCATTTGCAATCGAGTTGCGCTAATCTCTGCTCGATGTATCGCTCAACCATATTAGCCAATATCATCATCATGCCAAACAGATATAAAACAATCATAGTTAATATGTAATTGTCTTGTAAAATAGTTAATATAATTATCAATATAGCTGTAAATAAGAAAGAGAATGCTCTATTAAAATTGACTGCTATAATGGGTCCAAACACTTTTTCAAAAAATGTGACAAGTTTATCATGTAAGCTATTTGATGGAGGAGTTTTCATATTTTTCCTTTTATATTAGGTTCACCTTAATTAGTCATGCACGGAGTATAGGAAGATTCTGTCCAATAATTACAGTCACCGCTTTTGTTGCAAACCTTATATTGGGTTACTTTCGTACAAATGGAAGATGAGATTGCACTACCTGGGCCGACAGTGCCAGAACCTTCATTATCAGAGTTGCTTTCATGCTTCTCTAAGCACTGAGTATAAGTACGATAAGCTGCTCGGCTAGCCCTTTGACATTGGAATCTAGTATCAGCTAAATTAGCTGCAGCTAGGGCATATGCTGGTAATGTACCTACTAGCGGAGCACCAAGGCCACCTATAGAACCTGCGACGCCAATGGCGGCTACGGCTGTCCCTATTGATGCGACACGTGAACACCGTTCTAGTGTCGCAAAGCCATTATAGCCCTCCATCTCGTATTGATCTTTTTCATATCCACACTGGCTTGCACCATAAAGTGGCTTAGAGTCGAATAAAGTGAGTTCGGGGGAATCAAAGATTTCGTGAGAGGGGGCGGGTTGTATACGATCGCAATGCTCACTTTCAAAAGGGTCATCACATAATGGTTGTGGCTTAGGCTGTGTTTGATGTGCACTTGAAAACTCTAAAAAGTTCGCGTGAATAGATTGTATAGAAGAGGCTAAAGTCCATTGTTGCAAACTTGAATTATCGAATGCAAGAACCTCAGTTTGTCCTGTGAGTCTACTGTAGCGAGTCACTTGTGACGTTTTAGGGCTAATCTTAAAGAAGCTTCCATCATCGAAAATAAATGTAGTCTCTAATTCACTATTTGTCCTGATAAGGATTTTTTTCTGTTGGTTCGCAGAGTGATACTGGAAGGTATCATCAGAGGTTTGTAATAACTTACCGTAGAGATTACTTTTTATCACAGTATTGGCGGTTGATGAAAATGAAGCAAGCAAGCAAGCAAGCAAGTAAATGTTTTAATATATCTCACAATTAAATCCTTATTTATTAAATCCTTATGGAGGAAGTATACTGACATGTTTTTTTTCAAAAGGAAAGTTAGATAAGGTTCAGATAGATATCGTGACTCTAACTAAGTTTTCTATTAGGTATTTTATTTGAACTACGTAACATTACAGAATTGGTTATTTCTTGACACATGGCCGCGTTACGCATAGAATTTCGCGTCCCCATTTTTTGGGGATAGATTTTTCACCCAAATGAGTCTGCTTTTAGCAGGCTGAAGTCAACTAACTAGGAGCTATAATGGCAACAGTTAATCAACTAGTGCGCAACGCTCGTACAAAGAAGGTATCAAAAACTAACGTACCTGCTTTAGAAGCTTGTCCACAACGTCGTGGTGTATGTACTCGTGTATATACTACTACACCTAAAAAACCTAACTCAGCACTACGTAAAGTTGCTCGTGTTCGTTTAACTAACGGATTCGAAGTAACTTCATACATCGGTGGTGAAGGTCATAACTTACAAGAGCATAGCGTGATCTTAATCCGCGGTGGTCGTGTTAAAGATTTACCTGGTGTTCGTTACCATACAGTACGTGGAACATTAGATTGTTCTGGCGTAGCTGATCGTCGTCAAGGTCGCTCTAAGTACGGTGCTAAAAAGCCTAAGGCTTAATAGCTCTCCGACAGTAAGGCCAAGCAAACGAAACTAAGTATTAACCTGTTTTGGGGTAACCTGAAATACATTGGAGAATTAAGATGCCAAGAAGACGCGTCATAGGTCAACGAAAAATCCTTCCAGATCCTAAATTTAAATCAGAGATCCTGGCAAAATTCGTAAACATCGTAATGGTTGACGGTAAGAAATCTACCGCAGAAAAAATCGTATACGGTGCATTAGACATCGCTGCTGAGAAATCAGGTAAAGGCCATGTTGAATTATTCGAACAAGCACTAGAAAACGTATGTCCTACAGTGGAAGTAAAATCTCGCCGTGTTGGTGGTTCTACTTACCAAGTACCTGTAGAAGTACGTCCAGTACGTCGTAACGCATTAGCTATGCGTTGGTTAGTTGAGTTCTCGCGTAAGCGTGGTGAAAAATCTATGGCTCAACGCCTAGCTGGTGAATTAGTTGACGCTCTTGATAACAAGGGTGCTTCAGTTAAGAAACGTGAAGACGTACACCGTATGGCAGATGCGAACAAAGCATTCGCACACTACCGTTGGTAAAATAGTTTTAAAAACGCGATGGGCAGTTGCACAGCTTCTGAACATTGCGTTTGTTGTATATAGGAAACATCATTTTGGCACGTAATACACCCATTGAACTGTACCGTAATATCGGTATCGTTGCCCACGTTGACGCGGGTAAAACCACGACAACTGAGCGTGTTTTGTTCTACACCGGTCTTTCTCATAAGATTGGTGAAGTTCATGATGGCGCTGCGACTATGGATTGGATGGAGCAAGAGCAAGAGCGTGGTATCACGATCACTTCTGCTGCCACTACAACCTTTTGGTCGGGGATGGAAAAACAGTTCAAACAGCACCGTATCAATATTATTGATACACCTGGACACGTAGACTTCACCATTGAAGTTGAACGTTCACTACGTGTGCTTGATGGGGCCGTTGTTGTTTTTTGTGGTTCATCAGGTGTGGAGCCGCAGTCTGAGACTGTATGGCGTCAAGCCGATAAATACGAAGTGCCTCGCATAGTCTTCGTTAATAAGATGGACCGTACTGGTGCAGACTTTGAAGTGGTTGTCGATCAAATTCGCAACCGTCTTGGCGCTACGTGTGTTCCAATCCATTTAAATATTGGAACGGAAGAAGACTTCAAAGGCGTAATCGACCTGATTAAGATGAAGGCGATTAACTGGAGCGAAGATGATCAAGGTGCATCATTCACTTATGAAGAGATCCCTGCCGATTTACAAGGTCGTGCAGAAGAGCTTCGTGAAGAATTAGTAGAAGCAGCTGCTGAAGCAACTGAAGAACTAATGGATAAGTATCTTGAAGAAGGTGAACTCTCTGAAGAAGAGATTAAAGCCGCGCTTCGCCAACGTACACTAGCAAACGAAATCGTATTAGCAACTTGTGGTTCTGCCTTCAAAAATAAAGGTGTGCAAGCCGTTCTCGACGCTGTCGTAGATTACTTGCCTGCACCGACTGAAGTAAAAGCAATCACTGGTGTTGATATGGACGATAACGAAGTAACACGTCCGTCGAGTGATGATGAACCTTTTGCAGCATTAGCATTTAAGATTGCTACCGACCCATTCGTGGGGACGCTTTCTTTCATGCGTGTTTATTCAGGCGTAGTTGAGTCTGGTGCTCACGTCTATAATTCTGTTAAGCAGAAACGTGAGCGTCTAGGCCGTATCGTGCAAATGCACGCTAATGATCGAAACGAGATCACTGAAGTCCGTGCTGGCGATATCGCCGCGGCTATCGGTCTCAAAGATGTAACTACTGGTGATACTTTATGTGACCCTGATAACAAAGTTATCTTAGAGCGCATGGAGTTCCCAGAGCCTGTTATTGCGATTGCAGTAGAGCCAAGAACGCAAGCTGCTCAAGAGAAGATGGCAATTGCCCTAGGTAAACTAGCGGCTGAAGATCCGTCATTCCGCGTCGAAACCGATGCTGAAACGGGTCAGACTGTTATCTCAGGTATGGGTGAGCTGCACTTAGATATTATTGTAGATCGCATGAAGCGTGAATTCGGCGTTGATTGTAACGTCGGTAAGCCTCAGGTTGCATACCGTGAAACTATCCGTAGTACTGTGGAAGCAGAGGGTAAGTTTGTACGTCAATCTGGTGGCCGTGGCCAATATGGTCATGTTGTTCTTAAACTAGAGCCTAATGAGCAGGGCGCCGGCTACGAATTCTTTAATGAAATCGTTGGTGGTGCTGTTCCTAAGGAATACATTAGTGCTGTTGATAAGGGTTGTCATGACTCGATGAACCAGGGCGTTGTCGCTGGTTACCCGATGCTTGATATTAAAGTAACGCTTATCGATGGTTCATACCATGATGTTGACTCAAATGAAGTAGCCTTTAAAGTGGCTGGTTCTATGGGCTTTAGACAAGGCGCGCTCGACGCAAGTCCTGTCTTACTTGAACCAATGATGAAGGTTGAAGTAACCACGCCAGAAAACTGGATGGGTGATGTTGTTGGTGATCTAAACCGTCGCCGCGGCATGATTGAAGGGATGGAAGATGGCGTTGCTGGTATTAAACTAGTTTTCGCTAAGGTTCCTTTATCAGAAATGTTCGGTTATGCTACCGATCTACGTTCTGCTACACAGGGCCGAGCTTCCTACTCTATGGAGTTCCTAGAGTACAGTGAAGCGCCACAGAATATTGCTGATGCAGTAGTCTCTGGCAAACGATAAAAATTTAATTTGACCCTTACCACATTAGGTATTGGTTTTAACATATATATAAAAAGGCTATATCATGTCTAAAGAAAAATTTGACCGCTCCAAGCCGCACGTTAACGTTGGTACTATCGGCCACGTTGACCACGGTAAAACAACTCTAACTGCTGCTATCACTAAAGTATTAGCAGAAACTTACGGCGGTGACGTAAAAGCATTCGATCAAATCGATAACGCTCCTGAAGAGAAAGCACGTGGTATAACCATCTCTACTTCTCACGTTGAGTACGATACTCCAACACGTCACTAC
>PIZK01000036.1 GCA_002835545.1 Alteromonadales bacterium alter-6D02 | reverse complement strand
TGCTAGTGCCTTTCAAGTTACTTCGACTCTTAGTGTCTTAGCGCTCTAGCAGTTGCTTCCCCGTGTCAGTGGATGCGCATTATAGGGATCTTCTGACACATGGCAAGGGCTTTTTTAAACTTTTCGAACACAAACACTTGAATGATTAATTATCAGCCAAAAATGTAAAATAACCAGTTTTTTTGGCAACTATTTTAACAATGAAATGACATCTTGAAGGGATTCAATAACATGATCTGCTAGTTCTTCTCCTTCTACTGTAATTGGCTTCCCTGTTCTCACCAATATATTAGTACCTATACCCGCAGCCTTACCTGCCTGTATATCAGAAAGCTTATCGCCAACTAAGTAAGATTGTTCTAAATCGAGCTTAAGAAACTCTTTTGCACTATTTATCATACCTGGGGCTGGTTTACGGCATTCACACACTTGCTTATATTGACCAATACCTTTTTCTGGGTGATGAGGGCAATAATAGATACCATCAAGCTCAACACCCTTATCTGCGAATGACCAATCCATCCATTCTGTTAATGTCATAAAGTCATCTTCTGAAAAGTAACCTCGTGCAATACCCGATTGATTAGTTATGACGATTAACTGATAACCCATATCTTTTATTTTCTGACACGCTTCAATGACGCCTTCGATAAACTCAAAGTCATCACTATGAGATACATAGCCTGTATCTATATTAATCACACCATCGCGATCTAAAAAAACTGCTTTATCACTCACCAAAATCACTCTTTATTCAATATCATTTAATGCCGTCATATTAACATATAAGACTTCAATTTTTGATTTATTTAGTTGCTAGTTCGATTAGCTAACTCAACTGATGATGGCCTTTCTCTTAAAAAGCTTGCAAAGCGTGGTATATTATTTTGTGTCACGCCATAATATTTAAATGTTATTACACTACCAATCTTCGGCGGATTTTCTCTTTGTGCTTTACTAAAGCCACTTCCAATTTTAAATCTCGTTCCAGATGGAAGTTCCACAACTAATGCTCCTAATATGTTTTCAAACTTCCCTTTCCCAGCAATATGCTCAATAACAACAGCCTCAGCATCTTGGTATTTTTTTAGTTTTAAGAGTTTTTTACTCCTAGCGGCTATATATAGTGCATCAGCTTTATGTAGCATAAGCCCTTCACCTCCCTTCGCTAAAACAGAGTCTAATGCATTATTTAGCTCTAACTTATTTGCCAATTGACGCTGTTCTATCATTCCTAGATGAAGCGCTGTAGAAGACTGCAAAATTTGTAGCATACGCTGTACCCGTCTTCGAAATGGCTTAGTTGATGTCGGAATATCAAACATCATAAATTTTACTTGCCTCCAACGTTGGTTATTTAAACGCTTTTGCCGAACGATGCCTGACACTAAATCAAATTGATTAGGGGCAATCCATAATTCACCATCAAGGGCAACTTTAGGAAAGCCCTTGGTAAACCACTCAGGTGAAGAAAATATATGCCCACCGCGTGATATTAAGTGCGTTCCGTCCCAATAGGCTCTAACGCCATCAAGCTTTTCACTAACAAAATAATCTTGGATTTGGATATTGTTTCGATATTTAGATGCAAGTTGTATTGAAGGGGGTTCAGATGCACTAACTGTTGTTGTAAGTAGCACAGCACAAGCTACTATTAAAACAAGTGAAAAGCGACAGCACATATGACACTCCTTTGTCATCAAGTTATGTATTGTCTCGTAGTGTAGTTAAGGTTTATTTTTTCGCTAAAAATAATTAATTATTTTCTTTTGCCTTCGTCTCGATAAACTTTAACGCGTCATCAGAAAGATAATTGTTAGATAGATAGTTTCTACCACCAGCATGATGAAGTAACACGCCCCTTGACGTTGTAGATATTTTCTTAACATCCTGCCAATCGAGCTGACTATTTACATGAAAGGATTTGGTTGTAACTCCCTGCTCATCGACAATCACTTCTACAGTATGATTATATGCTTTACTCAGCATTTGCCGCCATAACCACCATGTTTTTTTATAATAAACACTCAAAGCTTCTACCGCTGACAACACTACGACGAAAAATGCCGCATAATGATTGGTCCCTACAACAAAAAGTAATAATAGACCAACAAAGCCAATGATTGCCGCTTTGATATAATCCTTAGCACCCTGTGAAATAACAGACTCTTCAAAGCATTCGAGAAAATGTGCCTTATCAAGAACAAAAGATGTAGAGTAAGAAAATGATTGAGTCATAATTATGTATATACCGCGCTAGATGTTTGCCGCTATTTTACCTTCATAAAAATATTAGGCCACAAATATCGCATTGTTAAAGCAACCCTTATGCAGATAATCACAGAACTTGCCTTGCGAACATTGAAAATGTCAGCTTTCTCATAAGCAAAGTTTAAATCGATCGACTCTATATGGCGTCATATCTATTAAACCAGTATCATTGCTTACTAATTGAACGATTAGTTCAGCACTAATCGCAGCCCACGTTAACCCTAAATGTTGATGACCGAAGTTAAACAAAATATTTTCGTTCAAAGGACTTTTATCAATAATAGGTACAGAGTCAGGAAGCGATGGCCGCAACCCCATCCAACGTGCCTGCGGTGATAATTGCGCTAAGCTTAATTGAGCTAACTCAGGTATATCAACAAACATTGCTTTAGCATGCGTCAATAGAATTTCACTACGTCTATAATCAGGTAAATTCTCTAAACCACCAAATTCTACGGTCCCCGCGAGACGTAAGCCTTCTCTCATCGGAGTCATAATAAACTTCCTATCATCAGAGGCAACGGGTCGTTTGATACCTACTTGAATCGGCAGCATTAAGTGATATCCCCGCTCGGTTTCAAGTGGTACCTTATACCCTAAGTCGGCCACCAACTTTTTACTATGTGCTCCTACACAAAGTACCACTTTATCGACTTGATAAGGCTTTACTGTCGTATGAATTACTGGTCTATTATCTTGAGTAACACAGGTAATATTTTCTTTAATGAACGTTCCACCTTGGTTCAAGAAGTATTCCGCTATATCTTGACATAACTTTCCCGGGTTAACCGTATGAGCAACACTGTTAAATAACAATGCCCCCTTAATATTGCTGTTTAATAAAGGTTCTATCTGTCGAACTGCTTCACTATCTAAGTATTCAACATCAACACCTTTTGTCTTGTACAATGCCATCGTTTTTAAAATTGATTCTTGGGATGTATTTTCATACGTTACCATTGAACCTTGCATAGTAAGTCCGCTATCCGTTTCAATGTCACTTATCAAGCGCTGCCAGCTTGCTATCGCGTGGCTATTGAGCGCCATTATTGCTTCACTGTTATTCTGACGGTTACGTTGTGTCATTTCTAACATAAACCTCAAGAACCAAGGAACTGCTTTGCACAAGTAGTTAGGCTGGATCTTAAACGGTCCAAGCGGGTCAAGTAACATTCTAGGTAACTGAGACAACAATGCAGGATCAGATAATGGAAAGACCTGCTCTGTCGCAAAATGGCCTGCATTACCAGATGAAGCCCCCTGAGCGATACCTTGTCCATCAAACAAGGTGACGCAATATCCTTCCTTTTGTAACAGCAAAGCCGTAGTTAACCCGATAACACCTGCGCCGATAACGGCAATGTGCTGTTGTTCAGCATCTAACTTCACCATATTCTATGTTCTCTAGATTTAAACCGTTTACGTATTACTAAACTGTAGATAGTCCACTTTAATATAAATTATTTAGTTCGCTAGACCTCACAAAAAACGTAAGTTCAAACTCACCATATATAAAGAGCATTTATATTTCTCGACTTAGAAATATAATCTAACAAATTGTACATTTTATATCTTTAAGCTTGGCAACACCAAATAATTGTATACAATATACTTTGATAGGCGAGACATTACAAATTCTTAATGCGCCTAAACTTTATAAAATGGAGTCTGAAATGAACATTAATTGGAACGGTGTTTTCCCAGCAATATCTACACAATTTAATAACGACGGTTCGATAAACTATGAGTCGAATGCTCGTATGTTGGAACAACTGATCAATGATGGTATCGATGGGATCATTGCACTAGGTACTATCGGTGAAAACCTTTCACTCACGCCACAAGAAAAACGGGATTTTATTAAGCATACAGTCGATACCGTTAAGGGCCGAATTATTGTCTTAAGTGGTTGTGCAGAGAACACCGCTCAGGCAGCGGCTCAATACGCAAAAGATATCCAAGACTCGGGCGTTGATGGATTAATGCTATTGCCTGCGATGGTGTACCGTGGCTGTGCTAAAGAAACGTTAACCCATTATCAAACAGTGGCGCGTGCAACTAAGCTTCCTATTATGATCTACAACAACCCTGTAACTTACGGGGTTGATATAGACATCGAGATGACGGCAGTACTTGCTAAAGAGTCCAATATTGTTGCGATTAAAGAGTCAACCACTGACACGCGCCGTTTAACAGAATTACAATCGCGCTTTGGTGACCGTTTTACACTATTGTGTGGTGTTGACGATATTGCCCTAGAGTCCATCTTATTAGGTGCCACCGGCTGGATTTCAGGATTAACTAACGTTTTTCCGCAAGAGTCTGTAGCGCTAATGAAGCTTGCTCGTTCTGGACGTTTGAAAGAGGCGCGTGAGCTGTACCGTTGGTTTATGCCATTACTTCGCCTAGACACTATCCCTAAATTAGTGCAAGCAATTAAGCTTGCTGAACAAATTGTTGGCCGTGGAAGTGAGAATGTTCGAGCACCACGTTTAATACTTGAAGGTGAAGAGCGCACTTATGTTGAAAACACCATAAAACACGCCCTTGCAACACGTATTGATCTATCAAAATTCAACCTAAATTAATGCTAGTTACAAAGCATCGTTAACAGTCGGTGTAAGATGATAATTAAAGCTGGGCTCAAACTTGCTAACTCAGCTTTATTCGTTTGGAGGTTTTATGCGTAAAGGAACTTTTTTTTGTATTGACGCACACACCTGTGGCAACCCAGTTAGGCTAGTGACAAGCGGTCACCCTAATCTAAATGGCACGACGATGAGTGAAAAACGTCAAGACTTTCAAAAAAACCATGATTGGATCCGTCAATCATTAATGTACGAACCACGTGGGCATGACATGATGTCAGGCTCCTTTCTTTATCCGCCCTGCTCACCAAACAGTGATGCGAGTATTTTGTTTATTGAAACCAGTGGCTGCCTCCCCATGTGCGGTCACGGCACAATTGGCACGATTACCGCTGCATTAGAGCAAGGATTGATAACACCTAAAACACCAGGAAAGTTAATCATCGATGTGCCAGCAGGACAAATCGCCATTGAATATAATCAAACTGGTCAGAAAGTGGACTTTGTAAAAATATTTAATGTGCCCTCTTTCCTCGCTCACCAAGACACAATCATCGATGTTCCCGGCTTAGGCACGCTTATGGTCGATGTAAGTTACGGTGGTAATTATTATTGTATTATTGAGCCCCAAGAAAATTTCCCAGGGATAGAACAATGGAGTGCCGCCAACATTCTACATTGGAGCCCTATCGTCAGGAAAGCTGTCAACGAGCAACTAAGTTGTATCCATCCAGAAGATGAGACCGTTTGTGGCATCAGCCACCTACTCTGGACGGGAAATTCGATAAAGCCTAACAGCCATGGAGCTAATGCTGTTTTCTACGGCGATAAAGCCATTGACCGTTCCCCCTGTGGAACAGGCACCAGCGCCCGTATGGCCCAACGTTTTGCAAAAGGTTTATTACAAAACGGTGAGACCTTTATTCATGAAAGCTACATTGGCAGTCAATTTATTGGCAAGGTTGAATCTGTTACCCAAGTAGGTAATTACCCTGCCATCATGCCAAGTATTCAAGGATGGGCTCAAGTTACTGGCTACAACCAAATCATTGTCGATGATGAAGACCCTTATGCATTCGGTTTTCAAGTTATCTAACAAAAAAATTTAAGAGTACATTATGATAAAAATAACAGGACAGCACTACATTAATGGCCAATGGACAAATTCAACAAACGAAACATTTTCAAGTTACAACCCTTGTACAGATAAAGAAAATCCTTGGCAGTTTTTTACTGCAAGCACCAATGACATAAACAATGCCGTCTCTACCGCTGCCCAAGCGTTTACACAATATAGAAACACAACCACGGAACAACGCGCACAATTACTTGACAACATAGCGGTAGAAATAGAACGACTGGGTGAACAACTCATCACGACAGTAATGAATGAAACAGCCCTCCCTCAATTAAGAGTAGAGGGAGAGCGCGGACGTACTTGTAGTCAACTGCGTTTGTTTGCAAACAATTTACGTCAATCTATCTGCCCTGTTTATATTGATAAAGCCATGCCTGAGCGCCAGCCATTACCCAGAGCAGATAGTCGCTTAACCCAAATACCATTAGGGCCAGTAGTTGTCTTTGGTGCGAGTAACTTTCCGTTAGCGTTTTCGACCGCTGGCGGTGATACTGCTTCAGCGCTTGCAGCCGGTTGCCCAGTGATTGTCAAAGGCCACCCAGCACACCCAGCAACATCAGAGTTAGTGTGTCACGCGATTGACCGAGCCATCAAGCAAAGTGATATGCCAAGGGGGATTTTTACCTTAGTACAAGCAAATACTTCACAAGCAGCACAGCAATTAGTCAACGCACCACTGATCAAAGCCGTTGGGTTTACGGGTTCACAGCATGTGGGGGATATTTTAAATAGTATTGCGCAATCACGCCCAGTCCCGATCCCTTTTTACGGCGAGTTAGGCAGTACTAACCCACAGTTTATACTACCTAAATTACTATCTAACCAACCAGTGGCACTAGCACAGAATCAGGTCAATTCAATGCTAATGGGTCACGGGCAATTCTGCACATCGCCGGGGCTGGTTGTGGTAGAAGAGTCACCCGCACTTGATATCTTTGTTAGCGAAATAGCAACGGGAATAGCAGCTGCTAACCCAGGCACGATGTTAACCAAAGGTATCGCTTCAGCTTACCAAAAGAAGTTAACTGAATATTCCAACCATCCAAATTTAACGCTCATTGCTCAAGGACAAACAGGTGAAGGACATTGTCAAACACCTGCGGCAATATTTAGTATCGCCGCAACAGACTTTCTTAGCCAACCCGTGTTGCATGAAGAACTATTCGGACCATGCGCGCTAATCGTAAAATGCCAATCTAAAGTTGAATTTGAACAGGTGGCACAATCTTTACCGGGTCAGCTAACAGCTTCTATACATGGAACTGAGGCGGAAATAAGTGATGCTTTATCATTAATTCATGAAGTTGCGCAACATGTAGGCCGTTTAATTTTCAATCAACTTCCCACTGGCGTCGAGGTGTGTCATTCAATGCAACACGGGGGTCCATACCCAGCATCAACAGCGCCGCAAACAACGTCAGTTGGCAGTCAAGCCATCACAAGGTTCACACGCCCTATATGTTTACAAAACATGCCTCAGGATATATTACCCAATGAACTAAAAGATGGTGCTGCCACACTTCAAATCATTAACTAACGGTTTTTAATTATATTCAACTTTAGTGAAAAAGGGGCTGTATTTGCTTCTTTTTCATGACCAGCTCTTATCATTCTAAACAAAAAAGACTACTATATAAGGTAAGGAAGATAAAAATTTATATAAGTAGTAACAAATAGCAATGGATACGAACTCACCAATAGTACACAAAACACGCACCCAAGTTGTTGTAGAGGTCTTACGAGAAAGGATACTTTCTGGTGATATTGAAGCGGGGAAACCTCTAAGACAAAGCGCTTTAGCTTCAGAGCTAAACGTTAGTCGGATTCCTATCCGCGAAGCACTATTACAACTAGAAGCAGAAGGCCTTGTGAAATTCGAAGCACATAAAGGTGCCACAGCTGCCGCGCTTTCAAGCGAGCAAGTCTGTGAATTATTTGAATTACGCGCTTTAATCGAAACTGATCTCTTAGCAAAATCAATCGTTAATATGAATAGTATTGATATTGAACAAGCTCGTGCAATCTTAACCAAGCTTGAAGAATCATTTAGCCATGCTAATAGTAGCAATTTGTGGAGCGAGCTAAATACCGAGTTCCACACTAGTTTGTATAAAGCCGCTAATCGCCCGAACACAATGGAAGTAGTGCAAAACCTCAATTCAAACTGTGATCGCTATATCCGATTACATTTATTACGAAAAGGCGGGATCCCAAAAGCAGAACAGCAACATCAACAGCTATTAGCTTTATGTGAAGCAAAAGATGTTGAAGGCGCTTGTGCACTTTTAAAAGAACATATCCTAGGCAGCGCTCAAGATTTAATTGAGCTAGTTGATGCTCACAACCACAGCTCAAGTTAATTGACCTACCTATGTTGCTAGCTAACTGTTTTAACTAGCAACTTCTAAACACTCTGAATATCCTAAAGAGTTAATCTTATATTGTGCCTGTTTTGTTTTTCTTGGTGCGAGTACCCTGCGTTGCTGTAGTTTAGTCGCATATAATAAATGCTCTAAGCCATCAAAATCTTGCTCACAACGTATTTTATCCGTTTCACATTGAAAGTGTAGATAGTTATTACTGGAAAAGAGCTGTTTATAAAGACGCTGGTGCGTTTTACTTGATACACAAAAAGCGTACTGGTAACCCAGCTCTGCACTAAGGACAGCAAGTGCTAACGTAAACTCACGGTATAGTTGCCCGTATGGAATATCACCAAAAGGAGCAAGGGATAAACGCATCCATTGGCAGTAACCACCTTTTGATAGATTCAGCTGCGGAAGCTCTTCGATCAACCCTTGCGCGCGATACTCTAGAGGCAGTGGGCCTTGAAAGCCTCTCCCACATATTCGGACACCTCCAAGGCAGCGAGAACCAACACGGGCAATGAAAATATCACTGGTAAGGTCGTTGACATCCGCTTTTCCATCAAACTCAGTTAGCCCAAGCGTCTTATTAAAATTGTCATGTCTTAATTGATAATATTGTTCAAGTAATTTGGGATCTTGAGATAATTCAAAAATAATGTCACTCATGTCTTTTAACCTCCTATTGCACCGCAGTAAACGGGACAACACTTCGTTAATAGACACCGTTGACTGCAAAAAGAGGAGCAGCTTAACAAGCGAAAATTACCGCTAGCTGAACAAAAAACCTCCTTTTAACAGCCTGTATAACTTAGCTCAAAATTAAAAACCAAACAGTTAAAAGAACAAGAACTTATAGAGGAAAAAAATAAAAAAATTTATTCAGCGTTTTTAATCACACGCTGCCATACCTCATACTCAACGCGTTTTTTCCCATCAAACCTCGAGCTATACCATTTGTCTCCCTTAAGTTCGAAGCTAAAAGTGTATTGCTGATTAGCAGGTATTTTATAAGAGGTATGGATAGGTGTTTCTATATATAAATTACCTTCGACTTGGTATGTACCCGCCCCCGCGCTCCAGAACTCATCGCCTGACTTTGTGATAAAGCTAAAATGATTGGCGTTAATTGTTTTTAACGATTTTAACTTTAAGTCGGCATAATTAATTAATTCACCATTATGATCGACATACTCTCCAGAGAGTAATTGCCAAGTACCGACAAATTGGGGCTTCATCTCTACCTGCTTAGCAACCACTGTACTCGTCAACGTACACGCGCTTAAAATGACTAATGACGCTGTGGATACCCCACGTACAACCTTTTTCATTACAATTCCTTATCGTTAATGACTATATTTCATGATCTCTCTTAAGGTTATCGTTTGGCCACCGCTAATTGCTGCAACTTGCGCCAATAATAACTGAGCAGTCGCAAGTGCATCGGCAAGTGCATTATGTGCTGACGCATTCGGTAAACCATAACGATGACAGCAAGCATATAAGCGTAGAAGCTGCTTGTCAAAATGCTCACCTTGACGACTAAGTCTTTTAGCTTCAATAAGTAAAGTATCGATTAATTCAAAAGGTAGTTTATGCCCATACAGCTTTTGCGCAGCTTGCTGTAGAAAAGAAATATCAAGAGCGCCATGATGAGCAACTAGAACTCGCCCTTTCATGGCTGCTAATAATTGCTCTAACCCTTGCTCTAAACTAAGCGCATTCGCTAAATCACGATCATGAATACCGTGAATTGTAGCGCTGTCCCCTACGCCTTGTTCAGGTGAAATTAGTAATTGCCTCGCCTCAGCCAAAATAATTTCACCATTAATAATCGGTACCCAGCCCATGCTGATCACTTCATTCTTTTTTGGATCAAGACCAGTCATCTCAAGATCAACACTGAGCAGTTCACTATGCTTAAATGAACGAGATAAGTCACAGCTATGACGAATAAAACGTTTTAGCTCAGGGTCTTTTGCTTTGAGACCTAATAGCACGCGATTAAGCTGCGCAAAGCTTAAATTTGTGCTCAAAATAGCCCCCTTGTAAACTTAAGCTGTAAACCATTTTGTGCACTATGGACAGCTTCGAACGCATCTTTTAACTGATGACGTAATAAGCGTGAAATATCGCCAGGCTTTAGATAATTCGATGGTTTCTTACCGCGTGCCGCCTGTTTACCTTGATTTTTCAGGCGCATATGGCCAATGAATTCCAATGCATCTTTCAGGTTTTTGACGTCCTTCTCACTGAGTATTGCTTTACCAAGTAACTTATCGAGCCTCGCTTGGGTATTAACCTCAGAGATCCCTTCAGCTAAAGCATAGACCCTTGCTATATCGTTAATTAATGCGACACCGCGATGTTTGAGGTCTAACGCTTTATTCTCTTCACCGTCACGGTCTAAAACAAATTTACCAAAGAACCCTAAAGGAGGGCGACTCGATAAGGCAACTCCTGCCATCGAAGCAATAAATATTTGATTGCCACGAGTCTTTTTCAATACAAAAGTTTGGAGTAACTCAAAGAGCTCTTCACTACCACTTAATAGGCGCATATCGAAGAATATTGACGTATTAAGCAACGCCTCTGGCGATGGGGTATCGACCCACTTTTTAAAGTACCCCTGCCATGTTTTTAAATCAACGCGCCACTTATCTGTTTGGGCCATAATTTCACCTGGGCAATAAATATAGCCACAAGCGTCTAGACCATGACAGACAAACTCACTCAATAATTTGAAATAAGCATCCTGCTCTGGCGTCGGTGTTTGTGATAAAATCATCGCATTATCTTGATCTGAGCCTGCGGTTTGATCCATACGCCCTTGTGAACCAAACACAATCCAGCTATACGGAAATGGAGGCGTACCGAACTGTTCCTCTCCAAGCTTAAGTAATTGACGCGTTAAAGAGTCTGAAAGTAATGTTAAAATACGGCCAATCTCTTCAGCACGAGCATCAGAGGCAATAAGGCTTTGTAATAGCGCAGGGAAACGCTTACTCAAACTAACTAGCCCCTCAAGTGTTTGCTGACGATTAATCTCTCCAATTAAAAAGATCGGCTGGTTATTTTGTGAACGTACAATGTCCGTAGTGGTTAACATTCCGACCACTTCATTATCTCTTAACACAGGTAAGTGATGAATGTTATGGGTACTCATCATCATTGATGCTTCGAATAATAAGCCTTTACAATCAATGCTCGAAGGGTTTTCTGTCATCACATCTCTGATTAGTGTTTGACCATCTAAACCAACGGCAAGTACCCGAGAACGCAAGTCTCTATCCGTAACAATACCCGCTAACTGTCCGTGTTCAAGAATAATCAAGGACGAGATACGTTGTTCACTCATTAGCTGTGCAGCATCAACAATTTTATCGTCAGGACTTAAGCTAACGACGCCCTCGGTTAATAAGCTCTCAATCGTAATATTAATAGGGGCTGACGAGCCCACTTGCTGTTCAAAGCGCTTCATCCGTTTAGCATGAGCACGATTAAAAAAACGATCAAACTCGCGTGAATCATTACGCAACTGTTTAAATAGCTCTAAATCAATTAAGTAAACTAAGCCATCTTCTAGGATGGTAACTTTGTTATTAACATTTTCTCCGGTTAACAATGAGGGAAAGCCAAAGAAATCCCCCTCTCCTAGTCGATCAAGTAACTCACCTTGCTTGTCTCGGACCTCAAAAGCTCCCGTACGAACAATATAAAGCTGTGGATTATCATAATCGATCTCAACATGGCCGCTGGCTGAAGAAAAATAGCTAATGCGGATCCCTTTGGCTGCCCGAGAAAGAGTCTCTGGAGACAAACTATCAAAAGGAACAATCTGCGATAGGTAGTCTTTAATTTCGGTGATTTCAATATCTTCAGTCAATTTAGCGTCCCCTTGCCACGTTAGTCGTAGTTCATCTGGAATAATATTTAGTTATAGTGTAGCTATCTCAGTTGACTTGCTTTGTTGTAGGTCAATAAAACAACAACTTTATAATGAGAAAAATTATATGTTTATTCAATTTCTTAGCGTACTTGAAACGCTATTATTTACCGCTGGTATTTTACTAATCCTAACCGCTTTATTTAAGTACACTAAACGAACCGAAGACTATCAATCTGTTTGGCGCGTTTTTGTAAACAAACTAAAACATGGCTTTGATATAGCAGAATTCAAGTTTTACCGCGCAGGTGTTTTAGTATTAGTTACTGCATTAATATTACGTTTAGTTAATCAAATCTTTTTTCCATCTTATTGGTAATGAGCAAATATTGCACAAGACATTAGTCTAAGCTTAAAAAAAAGCCCCGATTTAATCGGGGCTTTTTTATGTCTTATAGCTTACTCACTCAATCAAGTAAGCCATCGAGTTCAAATAACGGTTGGTCAGGAGAAAACGTTTGATGTGCTTTAACTTCACCTAATAGTGGCTCTGTAATAGACTGCTTTAAATAAGCTAAATTTTCATCATAATTACTCATCGGCAGGTCTAATTGATTCGCTACCCAACCTTTGATCACCAAACCATCTTGGCGTATCGTTTCTAGGGTCAGCAAGGTATGGTTTAGACAACCCAGTTTCATTCCTACCACAACAATCACTTCAAGTTGATGAGCTTTAACAAAATCACTTAAGAACTCATGATCATTTATAGGCAATCTCCAACCACCAGCTCCTTCAATCAATGCGACAGGGCTAAGATGCTGTACCTTGTGCCACCACTGTGAGAGTGCTTCAATAGATAAAGACTCATTGTGCAGTGCTGCAGCGATGTGGGGGGCAATGGCTTCTTGGTAACAAATAGGGTTAATCGTACTATAGTCAATACCAGAAACACTCGATTGCTGTAAAATCAAAGCGTCACTATTACGTAACCCATCTTCAGTCATCTCTGCACCCGCAGCTATCGGCTTATAACCAATTGTTGGCTGGTGTAGATTCAATTGCTTGAGCAATAGTTCCGTGACAAATGTTTTACCGACATCGGTATCTGTACCTGTAATAAAATAACTTTTAGTCATGTTGCTTTTCCAAAACACAATAGGCGACTTGATAAGTCGCTGGTAAACCTTGTTCAACTCGATAGACTTCATAAGCTGAAGTTAATGTTTTTAATGCTCCTCGCCCCATTAAGCCAGATGGCTTTTGCGCGGTTTGATTAGCACCTATCGCTTTCAAATCTTTCATTAGCGCAATAACACTTTTGTAATACACTTGCTGTGATTTAACCTCAACCCTTATCGTGCTAAACGGTGTCGCAGCAATCGCTCGCTCAAGAGATGTTAATGATAAGAATTCATTAACATGTTGATTATTATCAACCTGAGACCAAGCATGTACTAACTCACCTAACGTGCCTTCTAATAGCGTGGTGAAATAAATACTCCCCCCAGGCTTAAGCACACGATATGCTTCATTGAGTGCTTCAGATAATTGATGCACCCATTGCAGCATTAGGCTAGAAAAAATATTGTCAATACACTGTCCAACGAGTGGCAAATTTTCTGCATCCCCAGCGACCCAATTGACATTAAGAGACTTATTACGCTCACGGGCAAAGCTCAACATTTGCGGCGCGATGTCCACACCTAATAGTTGCTCTGAACGTTTTGATAATGCTTGAGTGAAAAACCCCGGTCCAGTGCCAAGATCCAGCAAAGTTGGACACTTTTTTGGTAATAAATGTAGCAGCTGTTGACCAACGTCACGCTGTAATGCTGCGCCGCTGTCATAACTCGCCGCACAGTCACCAAAGCTTTGGCTGATTAATGCTTTATCTATGACCTGATTTTTCATTGTTTCTGTTTCATTTTTATCAGAGGTTGAGACAACTACAGACATGAATCATTCTCTTTATGGTATTCGTTTGAGGCAAGGATTGTCGCTAAGGCTTCAAGTAAACTTTCAATATCAACAGCTTGATGGTTAGCCGATAACGTCATGCGTAAGCGAGCCGTACCAACGGGCACAGTCGGCGGCCTAATTGCTGTCACCCAAAAGCCTTGTTGTTTTAGCTGCTCTGCTATGGCTAAGGTTGCTGCACTATCACCGATAATTATTGGCTGGATAGCACTATTTGAAGGCGATAAATTAAGCGACAACAGCTGTGCACGTTGCCTAAACACATGTATATTATGCAAGAGCTGATCATGCCGCCAAGACTGCTGCGCCAGTTCAATACTTTTTATCGTTGCAGCAACAACAGGGATCGGTAAAGCAGTAGAGTAAATATAATGACGACAGAAGTTAGTCAAAAACTCAACAACTTCTTGATTAGCAGCAATAAATGCCCCCGAAGTACCAATAGCTTTACCAAAGGTTGCCATTAAGATATCGGGTTTAATGCCTTGCTGTAGGCAAGTACCTGCACCTTGCCCATGCTTAGCACCGTTAATACCAAACCCATGAGCATCATCAACCATCAACCACGCATTATGTTTTTTAGCTTGTGTGGCAATAGCTTTAAGATCACCTTGATCGCCATCCATCGAAAATACTCCCTCACTAACGACTAGAGTATTTTCAAAGTTATTGCTATTAGCGAGTGTACGTTCAAGATGAAGCATATCATTATGTTTAAAGCGCTTCATCGTCGCCGCACTTTGCATTCCAGCATCCATTAACGAGGCATGGTTGAGTTTATCTTGAACGAGCAAGTCACCTTTGTTTAATAACGAGGAGATAACACCACTATTAGCAGCAAACCCCGAACTAAACAATATCGCACTATCTTGGTTAGTTAAGGTGCATATCTGCTCTTCTAAACGCTGGTGAAAAGACGAATGCCCTGTTACAAGTGGTGAGCCACCACTACCGACACCATTAGCAACAATAGCATCACTAGCCGCTTGTAATACGTCAGGGTCACAGGCAAGACCTAAGTAATCATTGCCTGAAAAGTTGATATAGTGCTGTCCATGATGAAACAAAGAGACATGATTACCACCGTCAACTGTTC
The DNA here is from genome assembly GCA_002835545.1 of Alteromonadales bacterium alter-6D02. Taxonomy (GTDB): domain Bacteria; phylum Pseudomonadota; class Gammaproteobacteria; order Enterobacterales; family Psychrobiaceae; genus Psychrobium. The sequence goes on along the minus strand of PIZK01000036.1, from coordinate 50,604 downwards.
GAGTTTGCCTGTAGCCTTGTTTTTGATGCTGAGCAGTAATCTGCTCAGCAAGGTGCTTAAAACTCATTGACGGAAATTAATTAGCAGCATCATAAAACATTTGATCTTGGCTGTTTAATTTAACCGCATCCAAGATTGAGGCCTCATGCGCCTCATCAGAGTATTCGCGTCCACGCTCGGTGTTAATACCCAGCTTTTTAAAGAGTTGTACATCGCTCGACTCTTCTGGATTGCTTGTGGTTAATAACTTACAACCGTAGAAAATTGAGTTAGCACCAGCCATGAAACACATCGCTTGCATTTGCTCATTCATTTTCTCACGGCCCGCAGATAATCGAACATGAGATTTAGGCATCATGATACGCGCAACAGCAATAGTACGAATAAACTCAAAGTGCTCTAAGTCATCAACGTTTTCAAGTGGTGTACCTTTAACTTTAACTAACATGTTAATAGGAACACTATCTGGATGTTGTTCTAAATTCGCTAATGCCATTAATAGACCGTAACGGTCATGCGCTTTTTCACCCATACCTAGGATACCGCCAGAACATACTTTCATTCCGGCACCACGTACGTAATCTAATGTGTCTAATCGATCTTGATACGTACGCGTGGTAATAATTTGATCATAAAACTCAGGGGAGGTATCTAAGTTATGGTTATAATAATCTAAACCAGCATCAGCCAATTGCTGAGCTTGACCTGCTGTTAACATACCCAAAGTCATACAGGTTTCCATACCCATGTCACGAACTTGGCGTACCATATCTAATACGATAGGCATGTCGCGGTCGTGTGGGTTACTCCAAGCCGCGCCCATACAAAAACGGGTCGACCCCACTGATTTTGCATGCTTTGCTGCTTTAATTACTTTTTCAACTTCCAGTAACTGTTCTTTTTCTAAACCCGTTTTGTTACGAGCTGATTGAGGACAGTACTTACAATCTTCAGGACAAGCGCCTGTCTTAATTGAAAGCAGGGTTGATACCTGAACTTCATTCGGGTTGAAGTGTTGACGGTGAACCGTTTGCGCTTGAAACATCAAATCATTAAACGGCTGATTAAATAATTGCTCAACTTCTTGTAACGTCCAGTCGTGACGTAATTGCTCTGCGCTCATTGCTAACTCTATTATTATTGATAATTTGTTGGCTAGGATACCTTGCTCAGGTATGCTGTCAACTAACTTAACCAAAACCACTTTACATCTGAGCAAAAATTAACCATGAATGAGTCTGATTTTAATTTTGATAAAGAGCACATCTGGCATCCATATACTTCTTTGATTAACCCGCTTCCTTGCATCGGCGTTACCAGCGCCGAGGGTGTACACTTAACGTTATCAGATGGTCGCCAGATCATTGATGGGATGAGCAGTTGGTGGTCAACAATTCACGGTTACAATAACCCACGCTTAAATCAGGCCGCTAAAGATCAAATCGATAATATGTCACATGTGATGTTTGGTGGTATCACTCACCCGAGCGCCATCGCGTTATGTCGCAAACTGGTTGATATGACAGCACCTTCATTAGATCGTGTGTTTATTTCAGATTCCGGCTCTGTGGCTGTTGAAGTTGCTATTAAGATGGCGATTCAGTATTGGGTAGCCAAAGGGCAAAGTCAAAAATCACGCTTACTGACTATCGAGCACGGTTATCACGGTGATACTTTTGCCGCGATGTCAGTATGCGATCCCGTTAATGGCATGCATGAACTATTTAACCAAGTATTAAAAAAACAGTTATTTGCCCAAGCCCCACAAAGCCGTTTTGATCAGCCTTGGCAAGAATCAGATATCGACTCATTAAGGCAGCTATTTGTCGAGCACCACCATGAAGCCGCCGCCATCATCCTTGAGCCTATCGTTCAAGGCGCTGGCGGTATGCGTATTTATCACCCTAACTATTTAAAAGCGGTCCGCACGCTATGTGACGAGTTCGATGTCTTACTCATTTGTGACGAAATAGCCACAGGCTTTGGCCGTACCGGAAAATTGTTTGCTTATGAGCACGCTAATATCGAACCCGATATTCTATGTGTAGGAAAGGCACTTACTGGTGGCTACATGAGTCTAGCAGCAACGATGACGAGTCAAGTTATTGGTGAAACAATTTGTCGCACTCAAGCGGGCGTTTTCATGCATGGCCCAACCTTTATGGCCAACCCACTCGCCTGTGCAGTTGCCAATGAAAGTTTAGCTATTTTGCAAGAAAACAAATGGCAGCAACAAGTCGCCGCTATTGAAGAGCAATTGGCTCACTCTTTCTCTCGCTTTAAATCGCTATCGGTTGTTGCTGATATACGAGTTCTTGGTGCTATTGGTGTCATTGAATTGCACCAAGCTGTCGATATGGCCACTATTCAACATGCATTTGTCGATAACGGCGTTTGGGTTCGCCCTTTTGGTAAGTTAGTTTATATTATGCCGCCTTATGTCATCAGTCCAAAACAGCTTGAAGAATTAACGACTGCGATTTATCAAGTGATAAGTCAGCTATCAACATGATAAAAAACTAATATCATTATGCTTTGCATGGAAATAGATTCACCAATTAGGTGTTTTTGATAACAGTTCTAACCTTTTATAATGAAATCTTAGATTTACACTGCTATGATATGAAGCATAGAATTGACTCAAAAGAGATAACGATGGCTGACGAAAATTTAGCACTTAAAAAAGCAGGGTTAAAAGTAACTTTACCTCGCATTAAAATTTTAGAGATCTTACAACTTCCTGTTAACCAACATATCAGTGCTGAAGATTTATATAAAATCTTACTTGAACAAGGTGAAGAGATTGGCTTAGCAACCGTTTATCGTGTATTAAACCAATTCGATGACGCTGGTATTGTGACGCGTCACCACTTTGATAGCGGAAAGTCTGTCTTTGAGCTAGCGTCTAAAGAACATCACGATCATTTAGTTTGCTTAAACTGTGGTAAAGTTATTGAGTTCAACGACGAAGTCATTGAACAACGCCAACATGATATTGCTGCCAAACATGGTATTGAACTGACTAACCACAGTCTTTACTTATATGGTAAACCAGTCAACGGCGAGTGTGATCATTAGTCAATAATGTGCACATATTAAAAACAAAAAAACCGATTATTTTCATAATCGGTTTTTTTATATCAACACATTAGTTTTCATCGCACTAAATTTGTTGCGCTATTTCTTGTGCTAATGCTTTTTCACAACCTAATTTAACTAAAGCTGCTGTTAACATAGAGCGTTTCTTTCCTGTATTTGAATTAGTAATAACCCAAAATTCAGTTGCACCAATTTGCTTAGGTTTTGTTGTGCCATTTTTACCCAGTAAGCTTTCTTTATCCTTAGCAAAGTAAAGGCGATCACGACCACTAATTTGAAGCACACGCTCAAACTGAGCAGGGTCTAACTGATGTAAACTACTCAGCAAATATAGAAAACGACCGACGGCCGCTTTTTGTTTAGCGACTTGGTCTGATGCTATTAATTGATTAAAGCCTAAGCGAGCGCTAGTACTATTTGGTTTGGTAGCGGCAGTCGATTTAACATCAGCTTTACTAGTGACAGCACTTGCTGGCTCACTTTCACTGTTAGTTAATACCTGCTCTCTGACTTGTGCCGGCGACTTAATTGGCTGTACGACAGGGATCTCACCGATTGCAGGCAACCCTAACAAACGGCGTAATATGGCCGATGCACTTTCACCAATATCTTCAGTTTGACTGGCAATATAACGATATAAATCGTCTTCGACCTCAATCGATTTCATGTAAACCTCATCAATAATCAACCGCCCTTAATAAAGAAAATCACGATTAAGGGCGTTCTCAATCTGTTTAATGCGAGATTATACAGATTGAGATAAAAAGCTCCATGATTAAATTGAAACGCGGCGATAGTCGCGATACTGAGGGTTCCAGAAATTTTTCTCAATTTTCTTTAATAATTGCTCATCACTGATTTGTAAGGCATGACCTTGTTCTATTGCAACTTTTGCTACATCGAATGCCATTTGCTTACTGATATTCGCAATTTCTGTCAGAGGTGGTAGCAAACTACCCTGTCCATCATTTGCCAGTGGTGACACACTCGCTAAGCATAAGCTTGAGGCCATTAACATCTCATCGCTAATCCGTTTTGCACCACAAGCCAACACACCTAAGCCAAGTCCAGGGAAAATATAACTATTATTACACTGTGGAATCACAAATGATTGCTCTTGGTAGATGACAGGCTCAAACGGGCTACCCGTTGCCACAATCGCTTGACCTTTAGTCCATTCAATCACTTGTTGTGGCGTTGCCTCGACCTGCTTAGAAGGGTTGCTTAATGGAAAGATGATTGGGCGTTCACAACCTTGATGCATTGTCTCTATGACTTGCTGGGTAAATAACCCTGGCTGTCCCGATACACCAATTAAGATAGATGGTTTAGCATGCTGCATCACTTCAAGTAAAGATGCATAGTCCCCTGCCACATCCCATTGTTCAATCGTTGCTTTATTGGCCGCTAAACGCTGTTGGAAATCACGTAAATCACTCATCCCATCAGTAACTAGACCGAAACGGTCGACCATAAATACTTGGCTGCGAGCTTGCTCATCACTGATACCTTCGGTTTTCATTTGCATGATTATCTGCTCAGCAATACCGCAGCCCGCAGAGCCTGCACCAACAAAGGTAACGACTTGCTCAGAAAGTTTAACTCCTTTTGAGCGGCAAGCAGCAAGTAGTGAGCCAACGGTTACTGCTGCTGTCCCCTGAATATCATCATTAAAACAGCATAACTCATCACGGTAACGCTCAAGCAATGGCATTGCTTTAGGCTGCGCAAAATCTTCAAACTGTAGTAATACATTTGGCCAGCGACGTTTGACGGCCTGAATAAAAGTATCAATAAACTCAAAGTATTCATCACCATCAATACGTGGGCTTTTTACACCCATATACATCGGGTTATCAATTAATGACTGGTTATTGGTTCCGACATCAAGCATCACCGGCAAAGTATAAGCAGGACTGATGCCGCCACAAGCTGTGTATAGTGATAACTTACCAATTGGGATGCCCATACCACCCATTCCTTGGTCGCCTAACCCTAGAATACGCTCACCATCAGTTACAACAATGACCTTAACATTAGGCTTGATAGCATTGCGTAGTATGTCATCCATATCATGACGCTGATCATAAGAAATAAATAAACCACGGGCGCAGCGATAGATATCAGAAAACTTTTCACAAGCTTCTCCCACTGTGGGTGTGTAAATCACAGGCATCATTTCTTCTAGGTGCTGTTCAATTAAAGCGTAGTAAAGCGTTTCGTTCATATCTTGAATACGACGTAAATAGATATGCTTGTCTAAACTACTGTTGAATTTACTAAATTGCGCGTATGCACGATCAACCTGCTCTTCAATTGTTTCAATTAAAGGAGGTAATAGTCCGCTTAAATTAAAGTTAGCACGTTCAGATTTGCTAAAAGCACTTCCTTTGTTTAGTAAAGAGGTTTCTAATAGTGCATGTCCTGAATAAGGAATATAAAGTGGCTTGTCATTTTTTGTTGGCATAATTACATCATCCAGTGTTATTTTTTATTATGATGCGTTTAAGCCATCACAAATTGTTATACTGATTATTAACGGTAATTATATATCCTTTAGTCTAAAAGATCAGTTAAAATACTTACTACAACTCAAAGTTTATTTGTTTAAAAATAGACTTAACTTATTATTAATTAAAAAATTAAATTAAAACGAACGTTTAAATAAGCTAAGCGTTTGTATTCATTCTTAATTGTTGTTTATCGCAATTTTAGCGTGTTTAACCCCTTATCCTCTGACGGTTACGCTTCATAAAAGTAGAGAACAAAAATGCAACTTAATTACAAAATTATTGGCGACGGGCAACCGGTTATCTTATTACACGGTTTATTTGGCACCTTAGATAATTTGGGCCGCTTAGCCCGTCACCTCTCAACTACATATCAAGTGATCAGCATTGATTTACCCAATCACGGCCTTTCGCCACACACAAACTCGATTAGCTATCCGGATATGGCTAATAGCGTTTCTGATCTGTGTGATGAGCTGGGTTTAAATAAGGTCAATATTGTCGGGCACTCTATGGGTGGAAAAGTCGCCATGGAGCTAGCGCTTTTAAAACCGCAACTTATTAACACATTAACCGTCATAGATATCGCACCAGTAGCCTACACTGATCGTCATAATCATATTTTTAACGCACTCAAAACAGTGAACCTAGAACAAATAAATAATAGAACTGACGCCAGTAAACATCTCGTCGCTCAAGGTATTGAACCTGGTATTGCACAATTTCTGTTAAAAAACTTAGCAAAAGATACCAACTCAACCCATTTTTGGCGCTGCAATCTAGACGGCTTACATAAAAACTATAGCAGTATTATTACTGGCCTGACGACAACGGGAACTTATGATAAGCCGACCCTATTTGTAAAAGGAGGAAATTCAAACTATATCCTCGCTGAGCATCGCCCGACAATCATGGGCTACTTCCCTCAAGCACAAGCAAAAATAGTGCAAGGAACGGGTCATTGGCTCCATGCAGAAAAGCCTGCTAGCGTAAACAAAATAGTCGATGACTTTCTTAGCAACCATCAAAATTAAAGAGTCAAAAAAATCAGATAGACCGCGCAATAAATTTTATAATAGAGCCGTAGCACCACTACGGCTATTATGCTATATTGCGCCTCAATAATTTCACAACCCTAGTTACAACAATGACTCCACAAGAATTTCAACAACTTGAAACAGTAGGATTAAACTTCTTATTCGCTGGGATTTTCTTTCTTATTGGTATGGCTATCCATGACGTATTAAAGAAAGGACAAGTACCTTTCTTTGGAAAAATCGTTGTATGGGGTGTTCTGACCTTTGGCTGCCTTGGCTTCGTTGCTAAGGGACTAATTCAAGCATTTTGGAATACAAACGGTCTTGGTTAATCAAGACGTTTACAGATAAAAGATATGGCAAAAGCATCCAACGATAGAACAACCATTGATCTGTTTGCCAACGAAAAAAACCGTGGACGCCCTAAAACTAATCCGCTTTCTCGTAAAGACCAATTATTGGTTAACAAGCGTAACCAAGTCAAACGAGACAAAGCCAAGGGCCTAAAACGCGTTGAATTAAAAGTTGAAACAGAGTTATTCAATAAATTAAACGAGCTTGCTGCAGTAAACAACATGAGCCGCAGTCAAGTAATAGAATCAATACTGGTGACACAGATCAATGCTTTATCGCATACCAACGATACACTGTCACCAGAGACAATAGAACTAGATAAAGCATAGGAATATTTATGGCTAGTGTAGGTATGTTTTTTGGCAGTGATACGGGTAACACCGAAGCTGTTGCAAAGATGATTCAAAAACAGCTTGGTAAAAACTTAGTTGATGTTTATGACATCGCCAAAGCAACACCAGCAGAACTCGAATCATTTGATTTATTATTATTAGGTATCCCAACATGGTACTACGGTGAAGCACAATGTGATTGGGATGATTTTTTCCCAGAGTTAGAAAACATTGACTTCAACGATAAACTTGTTGCAATCTTCGGTTGTGGTGACCAAGAAGATTACGCAGAGTATTTCTTAGACGCTATGGGCACACTCAAAGACATCATCGAACCTAAAGGGGCGATTATTGTAGGTCACTGGCCAATTGAAGGCTATGAGTTTGAAGCATCAAAAGCATTAGCTGATGAAAGCCACTTTATCGGTCTAGGTATTGACGAAGATCGTCAACCAGAATTAACTGACGAACGTGTTGAAGCTTGGGTTAAACAAATCCAAGAGGAAATGTGTTTAGCTGAATTAGCTTAACCGTTAACAACTACCGTCATTAAAAACCTCGCTTAGCGAGGTTTTTTTATGCCTAAAAAGAATACTAAAGTCGCCCTTTCTATATCATTAATTTTAAGCTATGTTGAACAGTCGTTTAATGCTACTAATTTATAATATTTCTGTGGAGACTCAAGGTGTTCAACAAGTCGAACAAATTACATAATGTCTGTTATGACATTCGCGGTCCAGTTCATGAAGAAGCACAGCGACTTGAAGAAGAAGGCCACCGAATCTTAAAACTTAATATCGGTAATCCTGCGCCTTTCGGGTTTGAAGCTCCCGATGAGATTGTTCGGGACGTGATCTACAATTTACCCCAAGCACAAGGTTACTGTGAATCTAAAGGCTTATTCTCGGCGCGAAAAGCGGTTTTTCATCACTATCAAGAAGTCATCGAGCACATCGATGTTGACGACATTTATATTGGAAACGGTGTTTCTGAATTAATTCAAATCGCGACCATGGCGCTTCTCAATAACGGAGATGAAGTGCTCGTGCCAGCACCTGATTATCCCTTGTGGACAGCCTCAGTAAACTTGGCTGGCGGTAAAGCTGTGCATTACCGCTGTGATGAACAAGCGGACTGGTTCCCTGACCTTGAGGATATTCGCAGTAAGGTGTCAAAAAACACTAAAGCAATTGTGATTATCAACCCAAACAACCCAACAGGGGCAGTGTACTCTGAAGAGCTGTTGCTAGGGCTATTACAAATTGCCCGAGAATTTAATCTCGTGGTATTCTCTGATGAAATCTACGACAAAATATTGTTTGATGGTGTCACCCATACCCACACGGCTTCATTAGCGAACGATTTAGTCATCGTGACATTTAATGGCTTATCTAAAGCTTACCGTATTGCTGGCTTTCGTGCTGGCTGGATGGTTATCTCTGGCGCAAAATTTAAAGCCCAAGGTTATATCGATGGCTTAAACATGCTCGCGTCAATGCGCCTGTGTGCTAATGTCCCCTGTCAACATGCGATTCAGACTGCTTTAGGCGGTTATCAGAGTATTAATGAGTTGATATTACCAGGAGGACGTTTGCTCGAGCAACGTAACGCAGCGTACGATGCCTTAACTCAGATTGATGGTGTTACCTGTGTTAAGCCAAAAGGGGCAATGTATTTATTTCCGAAGCTTGATATCAAAAAATTTAATATTAAAGACGATCAACAACTGGTGTTCGACCTACTGAAAACGGAAAAAATTCTACTTGTTCATGGTACTGCCTTTAATTGGCCTGAGCCCGACCATATTAGAATTGTCTCGCTTCCTCACGCTCACGATTTAACTGCAGCCATGGAAAAGTTTGGCCGTTTTTTATCAACCTATTCTCAATAGACCTAAGGCATGTTTATCATTGGAGTGCTCTGTTAAAACTGAAAAATGATAATTAAATTAGGCCCTTGAGCTAGCGTCTTGCTTTAAAACAATAATGACTTAAAGCAAGGCGTACACTATACTGAGTTTAATTAAATCCTTTCAAGTGTATCTAATGAACGATAAACAGATAACATCCCTATGGCTGGCTAGAAAAAACGCAGAAGGCAAAGAGCGTCACCACGATCACCGCAACAGTTATCAACGTGACCGAGCCCGAATTTTACACTCAGCAGCCTTTAGACGTTTACAAGCAAAGACGCAGGTCGTCGGTATTGGGCAAAGTGATTTTTACCGTACGCGATTAACACACTCGCTTGAAGTTGCACAAATCGGTGCAGGGATAATTAGCCATCTCAGTGCATATCATCCTGACTTAGATCGGTTATTAGGGTTTAATGAAACCTTAATTGAAACGCTTGGCCTCGCCCATGATATTGGTCACCCACCGTTTGGTCACGGTGGCGAAGTTGCACTAAACTACATGATGCGCGATCATGGTGGGTTCGAAGGGAATGGTCAAACGTTTAGAATACTAACTAGACTTGAGCCTTATACCCCACTGCACGGCATGAATTTAACTAGGCGCAGCTTGCTAGGCACTTTAAAGTATCCCGTCTTGCATCAGCAGGTAGTAGGTCACTATCCCGACCAGCCCAGTGAGAGTTTTAGACAATTAAAAGCGCACAATTGGTTACCACCAAAAGCTATTTTCGATGTTGATGCCAGTGCTTTATCTTGGGTACTTGAGCCGTTATCATCTCAAGATATAACACTACTAAGTAGTACCAGAGCAATAATTGATGCTAAACAGCCATCTCCCCACCAGCAAAGTCAGTATAAGTCCTTTGATTGCTCGGTAATGGAGTTAGCAGATGATATCGCCTACTCAGTTCATGATTTAGAAGATGCTATAGTCATGGGAACAGTCAGCTATAACCAGTGGCGTAAAGACGTTGTTAATGTACTGAGTGACCTTGAGCATAATCCTATTGAAGATGAAATCGATGAAATCACCCAAAAACTATTTTCTACAGAGCAATACCTGCGTAAAGACGCCATTGGAGAACTTGTTAACATACTAGTAACGGCAATTGATATTGTGAAAGTTGATGGATTTGAAGAGCCCTTACTCGCATATAATGCAAAACTAAGTCCTGATTACTTTGCGCTACTTGAAATACTAAAACGCTTTGTCTTTAACCGAGTCATCTTGAAACCTGAATTTCAAGCAATGGAATATAAGGGGCAACAAATTGTCATGGAGTTATTTGAAGCTTTTGCATCAGACCCTCTTCGGTTATTGCCAGAAACCACCAAAGGACGATGGTTAGACGCCCAAGATAAAAAAGATGAAGTTCAGATGCGCATTATCTGTGATTATATTTCCGGCATGACTGACGAATATGCTGCAAAATTATACCATTCACTATTCACACCAAAACATTAAGTATTAGTACTTTAGTAAAAACAAATTAATTAGACTATTGAATTATATATTAATATTTCACAAAATAACCTTTAGAAACATTTTGTACCAATGTTCAACTTTACTTGACACATTATCTAGCACAAAATAAACCTAGTTTAATAAGGGTTATCCATAATGACATTAATGAATTTCTGTTATAAAAAATCTGTCTTCTGGCTTACGGCTGCCATGCTAACAAGTGGCGTGGCAAGTTCTGTTGCCTTTGCACAGCAACAGAAAGATCAGTTAACAGGAGTAACCCAACCTGAAGTCAATATATGCTATGAGCGATTAAGCAAAGCATATTTATCGCTTGATCCGCAAAAAATGGTCGATGTATATACACCAGATGGACATTACATCTCTGCTGGTAAGCATTTACCAGTCATGCAAGGACAAAATGATTTAATGCAATTGTACAGTCGTTATTTTTCGCGGCTTAAAAAGCATAACTCATCTTTAGATCTTCAATTTAGGGTAACTAATCGTCTCACCGGTGAAAATACGATTAACGATGTCGGCTATTATGTTGTCACAATTATTCCGCCCAAAGAAAGTAAACAGCCAGCAAAACAACATGCAGGGAAGTTTATGATTACATTCAAACGTCAGTCAGATGACAGTTGGGGAATTTGGGCTGAAGCAAACAGCAAAGCAAAAATAAAGTCCTATATCAACGCAAAAGCGGTCGACAATTTACATTACGATCCTTACTACCCAGCCCAATGGTATGAAAACTACACCACTCATGAGTAACTGCCCTTGTGGGTCTGAGCTAACCTATCAACAATGCTGCTCGCCACTGCATCAAGGCACTTTAACTGCCACAAATGCACATCAATTAATGAAGAGCCGTTATTGCGCTTTTGTCGTCGCAGACATTGACTATCTTGTAATTACTCACAGCCCTCAAACGAGACATAACATTTCTCACCAATCGATTAAGCAATGGAATAGTCAATGCCATTGGTTAGGGCTTGACGTTCGTTCTTTCACAGAACAAGGCTCGAATGCTCAGGTCGAATTTATAGCTTGGTATAAACAAGACGGCGAAATTCACTATCACCATGAACATTCAACCTTTTCACAGCAACCGATAGACAGCCTGTTAGCAGAGCGCTTAACAGAGAAAGAAAGCTTACCAACGCATGCTTGGTACTATGTTGATGCGACGTATCCAGAACAAAAGATACCAATGCCCAAGCGTAACGATATTTGTATTTGTGGTAGTAACAAAAAATTTAAGAAATGTTGTGGTAGTTAACCATTACTAAAACGGGCTTGAAATAGAAAGGGGTTAAATAAGGTTTGCCTGATAAGCCTGTTGTGCAGCAATAACCTGATTCAGGTTTATAGCAGACTCAATCGGCTCAACTGATTGGCCCAGCACTTTAGCAGCGTTAACAAAATCAAGATTATCAAAGATATCGCGTTCAAAACTTTCAATTTTTTCTAATTGATAACACAATGGTTCAGGTTGAATACAATGGCTTAAGCGTGCTGCCACTAACCCTTCTTCAGCAGCAATCTTGGTTTGAGACAATGATTGTGCACTATCCTTTTCTTCACCGATTAATTGCTGAGGTTGCGGCATTTCAAATTGCTTTCTCAGATCAATTTGTTCAGTCGTCTCAGTTTGATCTTGCTGTTTAAAATGAAATTGACTTTGGTCACAGACATCTTTTGATAGCATTGACAGCAATAGCGCAAAGTCAGCTTGCTGACTTTGTTCAATACTATTATTTAATTGTTGCCCTAGCTGGATTTCTCCGACTAAAAGTTCGCCAATCTGCATAGAAAACACACGTAAATGTACACTAATTATCTTATCGGCACACTTAATAAGAACTTTAATAAATTTTTATAAAAAAATGCTTTACCTTCACCGCTAAGTGCACTACTATGCGCTCCGTACTTGATTGGAGGGGTTCCCGAGTGGCCAAAGGGAGCAGACTGTAAATCTGCCGGCTCAGCCTTCGGTGGTTCGAATCCACCTCCCTCCACCATCAAGCTCTCTTCTAAGACTCAAAAATCTTCCTAACACCCTGTAATTCCTCTACACTATTAGTTATTTATTATTTTTATTTCTTTCGATTTCTTATATGATAACCACTTATACCGTTTATGGAATATAAGGACATTTATTGTCTGCAGTAATAAAAATACCTTACCCAAAGCTTCAAGTATTACTTGTTGATCCTCAGCGTCCCTTTCAAATAATGATGAAAGGTATATTAAGTAATTTTGGGGTTAGAAAAGTAGACTTTGCCGATAACGGTGAAGCTGCGGTGCGCGCTTGTCGAGCTAAGGAATATCATTTATTACTGGTTGAATATAACCTCGGTAGCAATAAAAATGGTCGCCAGTTACTGGAAGAACTTAGGACGCTACGCTTAATCAAGCCAGATACTCTCTTTGTTATTGTCTCCGCAGAAACCGACCGCGCCGCAGTCCTTGGCACAATGGAAATGGCGCCTGACGATTATATCATTAAGCCATTCTCCCAACGGTTGCTTGATAATCGCTTACAGAAAGCTTGGTCTAAGCGATTATCCCTTAGCGCTATTCATCATTGCTCTGACAAAAAAGACTTCCCACGGGCTATCGCCACCTGCAAAAGTTTAATCAAAGAAAAAAATCGTTATAGTGCCTTAATATTGCAAATGATGACTGATTTTATGTGTCGTGAAGAACGGTATGAGGAAGCAACGGAAATACTTGCTAGCATCTTAAAGGAACGCGAGCTTATCTGGGCCAACATTACCCTTGCTCGTGCTTACCTTGGTCTATCAAAATTAGAACATGCAGAAGCGCGTTTAAAAGCAGTATTAAAGCAACAGGTTAATAACGTGGATGCCATGGACTTATTAGCACAAGTACAGCTAGCGAATAAGCAAGCAGAAACAGCTGAAAAAACGTTAACTAAGAGTTTAGAGATATCTCCTTATTCAATGAGCCGCCATCAGCTAATGGTGGATGTTGCCACAGCAAACCACAACCACGCACTGGTAAAAGATAGCTACGGCCAGTTACTCCAACTAAGCCGTCGCTCAGTCCATACTGGCACAGACCATTTGTTTAATTATACGCGCAGCATTATTAATCAAGTCGCCCACAGTGAAGAACCCAATGCTATTTATAAGCTGCAAAATGAACTAACCAGTACCCTTCACCGTGCAAAGCTCGAAGAAGGAAGACAGTTAAAATATCATTTTAGTGCTCTAGAAGGGGTCATCATTTCACAGCTCCAATCCGCCAAAGGTGAAACCTTATTATCGAAGAAAACGTTAATGGAGGCAATCCATGGCTTTTGTGATGAAGATGATGAATGGAGCTTACCCGATGAGTTGGCGCCGGATACCTGTATTACGCTGTTAAATTTAAGTGACTTTGAATTGGCATCTAAGTTCGCAGAACAACTCGATGATACGAATGACATCACGAATCAAATTCAAGCGCGATTAAATGATGACGAAGTCGTAGAAAAGAAAGCAGAATTTAATAAAATAACACGCCAAGGTATCGACGCCTATAGTGCTGGTAACAACCTCGAAGCGTTAGAGTTATTTAAACAAGCAATATTTATCTCCCCTGTTAATTCTGGTGCTGTGCTTAATGTGGCTCAGGCGCAGATTAAGTTGATGCAAGAAAAAAAGAAATACGTTAAGTCACTGATGGGTGAGTGTAAAGAATCCTTCCGTGTCTTAAACGGTATGAAACTATCTAAAGCTCACCAAAAACGATTTGTAAAACTAAGAACAGACTTCAATCAATTACAGAAAAAGTAATTGCCGCTAGCTAGCCTTTTACTAAAGGTGTTAATAATCGCTCTAAACCATTAAGCTTTATTTCTGCAATTTGATCAATTTGCACTGCAAGTTTCCCTTTGACAATATCCTGGCTCCGCAGCCAAATAAGGTACCTCTCTGGCAAACGATGAATAAGTTGATCGCGATGCTTACCAAAAGGCATTCTCACATTGGCTAATGCAATTAAATCGTGATTCATATCCATTTTTGTTATACCTTATATCAAAGTTTAATCGTTTGAGAAGTTAATGGTAAAGCCAAGAGCTTGGATAAATCAAGCAATCGCGAAAATAGAAGCAGACTATCAACGTAGTGCAGACACCCACCTTTTAAAGGTTGAAGTGCCTCAATTCCCTAGCATTCAACTTTATTTCAAAGATGAGTCAACCCACCCGACCGGCAGCTTAAAGCATCGTTTAGCCCGCTCGTTGTTCTTGTATGGTTTATGTAACGGCTGGATAAAAGAAAACACTACCATTATTGAAGCGTCCTCGGGGAGCACAGCTGTTTCTGAAGCTTATTTTGCGCGATTGCTCGGTCTGCCTTTTATTGCCGTGATGCCAGCAAATACTTCACAACAAAAGATCGACTTAATCAAGTTTTATGGTGGCCAATGTCATTTAGTCGAGGACCCTAGTGCACTTTATCAAGCCTCTCGACAATTGGCTAAACAAACCAATGGGCATTTTATTGATCAGTTTACTTATGCTGAGCGCGCAACAGATTGGCGCGGTAACAACAATATTGCCGAGAGTATCTTTAATCAACTAGCCAAAGAGCCCCATCCGCAACCACATTGGGTAGTCATGGGTAGTGGTACTGGAGGCACTAGTGCAACAATTGGTCGCTATATAAGATACAACCAACTCAATACCAGACTGCATGTGGTAGATCCTGAGAATTCGGTCTTTTATGATTATTACCATAGCCGTGATAATAATTTAACTAACAAGCAAGGGTCAAGAATCGAAGGGATCGGTCGTCCAAAAGTTGAGGCATCCTTTATCCCTGATGTTATCGATTCAATGCAAAAAGTACCTGATGCCGCATCAATTGCAAGTATGTTATTTTTAGAAAAGCTGCTAGGACGACAGATTGGGGGTTCTACTGGTACTAATTTTTATGGTGTTCTTAGTCTAATGAAGCAGTTAGTGGCTGAAAATAAATCAGGATCAATGGTTACTCTTATTTGTGATGACGGCTCTCGATATTTAGATACTTATTACAACCCCCAATGGCGTGAGAAGCAGAAGTTAACTATCTCCAGTTACAGCAAACAAATAGAAGATTTTTGGTATAAAGGCCATTGGTGTGAATTGTAAGTAGTCAACGTGAGGTAAACATTGGCGTTAACCTCACTGACTGGCGTTCTATTGAATTGCTAAATACTTGTGTGTTTGAATTGAAAGCCACCAATTACGCTCAATACAAGTATCAATAGCCAATTGTGTAGCTCGCTTCTGTTGACTAATCGGCTGTAAATATATTTTCTTTTGCGCGAGTTGCTCGGGTGTTAACCTCGCCAATAAGGCATCTAGCTCATCAATATGTCGACTCATTGCCACTGGATGTTTGATTTCATTAGCGCGTACTAAGGCTTGATCTAGAATTTCATAACCCCCTTTCATCGCAACTTTAGGGGAGACCGTAACATGAGTACTGTCACTTACTTTCACATCAAAAGTTCCTGATGTTTCAATTTGACAACTAAAACCATTAGCTTCAAGTTCTGTGGTTAATAGCACCAAATCATACATACATGGCTCACCGCCACTAATAACAATGTGACGCGCCTTGTAAGTTAACAAGTGCGCTATCAATTGATCCACTTCAACGTCACACCAGCTATCACCGTCACCCGTTTTAGCAAGTACCTGTTCAAAGGAGGTTTTATCTTCTTCATTAAGATACCAGCTATGTTTAGTGTCACACCAAGCGCAGCCTACAGGACAACCTTGTAAACGAACGAAAATCGACGGTGCACCAGTAAAGGAGCCCTCACCTTGGATTGATTCAAAAATTTCATTAAGTGGTAGCTTGATCATACTCATTTGCTTAAAGTTCGCGTAAACTGAGCGTTTATACGTTATATATAGCCGAGATACAAGCAAGATGAAAGAAAAAGTTGTGGTGATTTACTCTGGTGGCATGGACTCTTTTACCGTGTTACATAAAGCCATTGAAGAGGGTAAAGCTGTCTACCCACTAACCTTTAATTATGGCCAACGCCACAGTAAAGAAGTCGATGTAGCCGCACAGGTCTGTAAAACGTTAAATGTTCCGCATAAGGTTGTCGATATCAGTGCAATTAATCAGTTGATGGCTGGTTCGTCACTCACTAGTGATATCGATATTCCTGAAGGGCATTATGAAGAAGACAGTATGAAGTCAACCGTCGTACCTAATAGAAATATGGTCTTGTTATCGATGGCCATTGCCTACGCTGTTTCTATTGAAGCCAATGCAGTGTACTACGGAGCACACAGTGGCGATCACGCAATATATCCTGATTGTCGTCCTGAATTTGTTCATAAAATGAATGAAGTGTCGCAAATTGCCAATTATGAGCCTGTTGATATTGTCTCACCCTATATCAAAAATAATAAGATTGAGATCTTAGCTGATGGCTTGCGTATGGGGCTAGATTATGGACAGACTTGGACTTGTTATAACGGCCGTGAACAGTCTTGTGGCGTGTGTGGTTCATGTCAAGAGCGCTTAGAAGCCTTTGCTAAAAATGGTCTAACCGACCCACTTGCATACGAGACTAGCTAAGCACAAGCTACCGTATTGTACGACATACCAAGGATGGTAAGTTAGGCTGTGCCAATCGTTATTTCACCGCGCATATAATCTACAGCTCGCCCTTCGAGTATCACCCGTTCCCCTCGTAGGTGACATGTAAGTTCACCACCACGAGTCGACAGCTGTTTTGCAGTTAACTGTGTTTTATCCAACTTTTCCGCCCAGTAAGGGGTTAACTGACAATGAGCGGATCCAGTGACCGGGTCTTCATTCACCCGTAATTTAGGGTAAAAGCAGCGGCTAACAAAGTCGGTATCTTCACCTTTTGCTGTGACGACAACACCGCGTCGATCCAGTTCATGCCAAGCGGCAAAGTCTGGGATTAAATCGATAAGCTCTTGCTCACTGCCTAACTCGACAATATAATCAAACCCCGCGATGACCTGCTTCGGAGTAACATTGCGCAAGCCATTAAGTAATGCGACAGGTGCAGTTACAATTTGTGGTTTAGTCGCTGGAAAGTCCATAGAAAAACTATTGTCATGTCGAGTAACAACGAGTTTACCACTTCGGGTTTGAAATCTTACTTGCTGTTGCTGAAAGCCTAAATGTTGATACAAAACATGGGCTGTTGCTAGCGTCGCATGCCCACATAAGTCCACCTCTTCGAGTGGAGTAAACCAACGAAGGTCAATATGCTCACCCGATTTAACAAAGAAAGCCGTTTCAGATAAATTATTTTCCTCAGCTATTTTTTGTAAAATCGAATCATCGAGCCATTCTGACAGCGGGATAACAGCGGCAGGGTTGCCTTCGAAAGTACGGGTCGCAAAGGCGTCTACTTGATAAATTGATAATGTAGTCATAGTTTTAATCAGCTCGCTTTATAAATACCAACAATGAAATTATCAAAAGATTAATTTATTTTCAATTAGTTAAATGTCTGAATCGTAACTTGGACTGCGGACAAAAACAATGAACGTCACTCACGTTGTTGATCTAAGCGAGGCCGCGAATAAAAACACTTTCAGCACAAGAATGATTAGCGTCCTCAAAGGCGTCGTTTCGGTAGGCTTTTAGCCGGAAGCTCAATTTTGTTAGATTTTAGGACCAGTTAAAACGAGGGCCTGAATCCAACACTTTCAGCACAAGAATGATTAGCGTCCTCAAAGGCGTCGTTTCGGTAGGCTTTTAGCCGGAATCTCAATTTTGTTAGATTTTAGGACCAGTTAAAACGAGGGCCTGAATCCAACACTTTCAGCACAAGGATAATTGCCGCCCTCAAAGGCGTCGTTCCGGCAGGCTTTTAGCCGGAATCTCTCATTTAGTAATGTGTCATCTGAAAGCCATTACTTAGTGATTGCCAATAAGTGCTCATCAAAGTAAACCCCCTCTTTAAATGAGGCTTGTTTTAATATGCCTTCAATTTTAAAGCCATTCTTTTCAAGTACCCGAATAGACGCGCCATTTTCTGACACAACAGAGACAAATAAACGATTGAGTTTTGTTTGGGTAAATAGTAACTCACAACAGAGTGAAACGGCTTGTGTCGCTATTCCTTGATTCCAATAGCGCTTAGCAACCCAATACCCCAACTCAGCACTGCGCTGATATTCAAACGCACCAACTTGCGCCGATATAGCACCAACAAGCAAACCTTGGTATTCAATTGCATAGATATACTCGGTTTTATTGGCATATTCAACCCAACCCTTAGCATCATCAACGGTATAGGGGCTCGGGATAGCCGCCGTGATGTATTGCGTCACCTCTGAGCAGTTAAGATAATCAACTAATAAATCCCTATCAGCATCAGTAAACTGCCTTAACGTTATTTTCAGCAACAATAACCCCTTAACCTATCAATATAAAAAAAGGCTGCTTAATTACTTAAGCAGCCTTTCACATCATCACTTAAAAATGATGATGGTTCAATACAGTTTCATTAAAGAGAAACTTATTGACCTTTAACTTCAGATAAACCGTTGTAAGGAGCACTTGCGCCTAACGCTTCTTCAATACGTAATAATTGGTTGTATTTAGCAACACGGTCACTACGGCTTAAAGAGCCAGTTTTGATTTGACCAGCTGCAGTACCTACCGCTAAATCAGCGATGAATGCATCTTCAGTTTCACCAGAACGATGTGAAATAACTACAGTGAAACCAGCTTCTTTAGCCATGTTAATCGCTTCAAGTGTCTCAGTTAAGCTACCAATTTGGTTATACTTAATTAAGATAGAGTTACCGATGCTGTTTTCGATACCGCGTGCAAGGATCTTAGTGTTAGTAACGAATAAATCATCACCCACTAGTTGAACTTTATCACCAAGCTTAGCCGTTAAGCTTGCCCAGCCATCCCAGTCACTTTCGTCAAGACCATCTTCGATAGAAACGATTGGGTACTCTTCTGTTAGTGCTTTTAAGTAATCGCCAAAGCCTTCAGCGTCAAATACTTTGTTATCACCTTTTAGGTTGTACTGGCCATCGCTGTAGAATTCAGAGGCAGCACAATCAAGAGCTAATGTAATGTCAGTACCTAGCGTGTAACCGGCATTAGCAACCGCTTCTTTAATAACAGCTAGTGCTTCAGCATTTGAACCCAAATCAGGGGCAAAACCACCTTCGTCACCAACAGCAGTGTTGTAACCTTTACTGTTTAAAACTTTCTTTAAAGAATGGAACACTTCTGCGCCCATACGTAGACCTTCAGTAAAGGTTTTAGCACCAACAGGTTGTACCATGAACTCTTGGATATCAACGTTGTTATCAGCGTGCTCACCACCATTGATGATGTTCATCATTGGTAAAGGCATTGAGTATTGACCCGCTGTACCATTTAACTCACTGATGTGTTGGTATAAAGGAATACGCTTATCAGAAGCAGCAGCACGTGCCGCAGCTAAAGATACTGCCAGGATAGCATTTGCACCAAACTTAGCTTTGTTCTCAGTACCATCAAGCTCGATCATAATGTTATCGATAACACTTTGCTCGCTAGCGTCTTGACCTACAAGCGCCTCTGCAATTGGACCATTTACAGCTGCAACGGCTTTTAGTACGCCTTTACCAAGGTAGCGGCTCTTGTCGCCATCACGTAATTCTAATGCTTCACGTGAACCAGTTGACGCACCTGAAGGTGCACAACACATACCTGTCGCACCAGACTCAAGATGAACTTCGGCTTCAACTGTCGGGTTACCACGAGAGTCCATGATTTCGCGACCAATAACTTTAACAATCTTTGACATGTTTACTATCTCTATAAATTTTAAATTAACTTGCCCTATTTAATGGCAATAACTACTGAAATACAAGAAGAAAAGATTACTACTTCACTTACACTTTTGGACGACAAATGCATAAATGACAGCGCTATCATCCCCCTTAAAATGTTAAAAAGCCGCTCAATGGCGGCTTTTAATTTTTACTTAGTCTTGTTGAAACTGCGTTGCAGCAGCAACAAAGCCTTCAAACAATGGATGACCATCTCGAGGCGTTGAGGTGAATTCCGGATGGAACTGGCCAGCAACAAACCAACGATGATCTTTTATTTCAATGATTTCAACCAGCTTTTTATCTGACGAAAGTCCCGTGAAACTTAACCCTGATGCTTTTAAACGATCAACAAAGTTATTGTTAACCTCAAAACGGTGACGATGACGTTCCATACACGTGGTCGAGTTATATAACTCAGCGGCTTTCGAACCTGGCTCTAAGTGACATAATTGTGCGCCTACACGCATCGTTCCACCTAAATCAGAGTTATCCGTACGCTGTTCAACATTACCGTCTTCATCCAACCACTCAGTGATTAGACCTACCACCGGGTTTTCTGATTCTTTATCAAATTCAGTTGAGTTTGCGTTTTCTAACAATGCTACATTGCGAGCGAACTCAATTAACGCTACTTGCATTCCTAAACAGATACCAAAGTAAGGTACATTGTTTTCACGTGCAAACTTAGCCGCTAAAATTTTACCTTCAACACCACGGTCGCCGAAGCCACCCGGCACTAGGATACCATCCATCTCTTTTAAGATGTCAGTACCTTTAGACTCAAGGTCTTGCGAGTCTACATAATTAATTTTAACGTTGACGCGGTTCTTAAGGCCTGCATGCTTTAACGCTTCGTTGACTGACTTATAAGCATCTGGCAGTTGGATGTACTTACCAACCATTGCAATGTTTACGGTGCCCGTTGCATTAGCTTCTTCATAAACAACCTGTTCCCACTCTTTTAAGTCAGCTTCAGGACATTCAAGATTAAAACGGTTAACAACATACTCATCTAAGCCTTGTGCTTTTAATAACGCAGGAATTTTGTAGATGCTGTCCATATCAGGTAATGAGATAACTGCTTTCTCTGCAACGTTTGTGAACAAAGCAATTTTAGAACGTTCATTACTAGGGATACCGACTTCTGAACGACATACCAAGATATCAGGCTGAACACCAATAGAGCGTAGCTCTTTAACAGAGTGTTGAGTTGGCTTAGTTTTAACTTCACCAGAGGCTGCAAGGTATGGAACTAATGTTAAGTGCATGTACATCGCGTGATCGCGACCAACTTCAGTACCTAGTTGACGAATTGCTTCAATGAATGGTTGTGATTCGATATCACCTACTGTTCCACCAAGCTCAACAATCGCAACGTCAGCGCCCTTACAACCCGAGACAATACGATCTTTCATCGCATTGGTAATATGAGGGATAACCTGAATAGTGGCACCAAGGTAATCGCCGCGACGCTCTTTACGTAATACTTCTTCGTAGATACGACCCGTAGTGAAGTTATTACCTTTAGTCATTTTGGTACGAATGAATCGCTCGTAGTGCCCTAAATCAAGATCGGTTTCAGCGCCGTCTTCAGTAACAAATACTTCGCCGTGCTGAATTGGGCTCATGGTACCCGGATCGACATTTATATAAGGGTCCAACTTCATCATTGTTACTTTTAGACCACGCGCTTCTAAAATTGCCGCTAATGATGCTGCTG
The DNA here is from genome assembly GCA_002835545.1 of Alteromonadales bacterium alter-6D02. GTDB lineage: Bacteria > Pseudomonadota > Gammaproteobacteria > Enterobacterales > Psychrobiaceae > Psychrobium. The sequence continues at coordinate 28,319 of PIZK01000036.1, read as the reverse complement.
CAATACCTTTACCTAGCGAAGATACAACTCCGCCCGTCACAAAAATATATTTCGTTGTCATGTTGAACCTGAGAATCCGAGTTTATAGAATTGAAATAGCAATAACGCCAAAGGCTTACCTTATCGTATAAATAAGATATTGCTTCGGTTTAAAAGTTGATTACTAGACGGGACGGCATATTAGCAAATCATCGACGGTTGAACAATTTAAATCTTACTTTTTCTAGCAATTAATCACATTCCAATTCGTTCAATTTGACTTTTTGCCATGCCTGCTCCATCTCACTTAAATTGGCTTGTTTAATGTTACTATCTTCTCTGTGCAAGAGCGCTTCTACTTGCAAAAAGCGGTTAGTAAACTTTTTGGTTGCTTCACTGAGTACCGTTTCAGGGTCTAAACCTTGATTTCTTGCTAAATTGACCACAGCAAACAGTAAGTCACCAATCTCATCTTTGACTTTACACAGGTCAATAACATCAGCTTCTAACTCATTGTTAACTTCTTCAACCTCTTCCTTAACTTTTTCTAACACGCCATGCCATGATGGCCAATCGAAACCGTACTGAGCAACCCGTTGCTGAGTCAAATAAGCTTGAGTCAAAGCTGAATCGCTCATCATCATATTACTTAATACACTCTCTTGGTTCGTTGTTTTGTCTTTGCTTTGGCTCATATTTTTCCCACCACAGTAATAATTATTGATATATTATAGACTTGATAACAATAATACCTAGTGGAATACCATGAAAAAAATAATAACAAGTACAGGATTACTGTCTCTACTGTTCACAGCAGCTCCTTTTACGTCGGCAGAAGCAAAGGTCCGCGGTCCAAGTGAGATTATAGCCAATGCTCCAGAGTCAGCATGGCGAGAACTTAACCTGCAACAAACTCTCTACATCGAACTTGAACAGGGACGTGTCGTTGTTGAGCTAAACTCCGCACTAGCGCCAAACCACGTAAAGCAATTAACAAAACTCGCTCAAGAAAACTTTTACGACGGCTTAAACTTCTATCGTTATGTTGAAGGCTTTGTTGCTCAAGCAGGAGATATGGCTAAAACGAAGGCGGTAAAGCACGCTAAGCCATCGATCAAAAGTGAACGTATTTATTACACCGACACCCCACTTGATGTCACTTATCTTCCGCACGGTGATGGCTATGCTGCCAATACTGGTTTTTATCAAAGTTTCCCAATTGCTAGTAATCAGCAAAAAAATCAATTTTGGCAACCTCATTGTCAAGGCGCATTCGCTATGGCACGCAGTAACGATCCTCACAGCGGCGGCACCGAATTTTATATCACTATTGGCCAAGCTCCCCGATACCTCGATAAAAACTTAACGGTATTTGGTCAGGTCAGAAGCGGCATGCAATATTTGCATCAGCTGCAACGTCAACCTGTTACTAATAAAGACACTAAGCAGTATGACAATCCAATTAAAACCATCAGTGTGGCATCTGATGTACCAAAGGATCAACAAAGCGCGCTGCAAGTGATGAAAACCTCTTCTGCGAGCTTTAAAGAGCTAGTGCAATCCCGCATGAATAGACCCGAAGCATTCTTTATTGAGCGCCCTAATTATGTTGATGTTTGTGGTGTTACTGTTCCTACACGTACCCGCTAAATAAAATGCACCTTTAAAAGGCCATTTATTTCTCATTCTTTGACAAAGTGATGCTAACCTTTAGCTAGAGGCCACACTTTATAATATTAATACGGAGCTTAACCATGGATTTTGAAGGTGCTTTATCTGCTTGGCAGACACAACTAGGACCAGAACACGTTGTCACCGAGAACGACGCATTAGAGCAAAAACAAACCGCAACCTTTGAAACATCACAACAAGTTTTAGCCATTATCTCTCCTAAGAATAGTGCTGAGGTACAAGCCGCAATTAAGATTGCCAATCAATTTAACGTACCAGTTTACCCAATTTCATCAGGCATGAACTGGGGCTATGGTTCCGCTGTACCTACTTGTGAGCAAGGCGTGATTATGGAGCTATCACGCTTAGATACAATCGAAAACTTTAGCGAGACCTTAGCACACGTCACTATAGGCCCAGGAGTGACACAACAAAAGCTCTATGACTTTTTACAACAAAAAGACTCTAATTTATGGATGGACGCCACCGGTTCAAGTCCCGATTGTAGCATCATCGGCAATACAGTCGAACGAGGTTTTGGCCATACGCCATATGGCGATCATTTTAATCATGTTTGTTCAATGGAGGTCGTCCTTCCCTCCGGCGAAATTATCAATACTGGCTTTAGTCGCTTTGATAACGCCCATGCTGCTAGCACTTATAAATGGGGTGTGGGTGCGTACGTCGACGGTTTATTCACACAATCTAACTTCGGTATTGTGACTAAATTAACGTTATGGCTGATGCCTAAACCACAATATTTCCAAGCATTTTATATTATGGTCGAGCATGATAATCAACTCGAAGAGTTAATCGACACCTTACAGCCCTTCAGACTTAACCGTACTGTAAAAAGTACCGTACACATAGGTAACGACTTTAAAGTCTTATCTTCGATTACGACCTTTCCCTGGGATAAAGTAGGAAAAAATGGCAAGTTAACACAAGATGTGGTGGATGAATTTGCAAAGCTTTGGGATTTTGGTGCATGGAATGTATCAGGGGCTCTCTACGGAACCAAGCAAGAAGTCGCTTCTGCAAGAAAACAACTTAAAAAAGCTTTTAATGGTAAAGTAAAAAGCATCCGGTTTCTCGATGACACCATGTTGTCGCTGGCAATAAAATTACAAAAACCCTATAAATGGATCACAGGGCTTGATTTACCGCGCTTACTTAAAGTTATGGCTCCAGTACATGGCCTTAAAAAGGGAATCCCAACACCAGATATCATTGGCAGTACATTTTGGCGTAAAAAGGTCGACGTTCCTGAAAACCCACATCCAGATAGAGACAAATGTGGCCTTATTTGGTGTGCCCCCGTTGCACCTACTACGGGCCATCATGCGCGTGCGATGGTTGAGATCATCAAAAGTAACGTCGACAAATATGGCTTTGAACCTCTGATCTCAATGTCGATGATTAACGAACGGAGTCTCGATAATGTCATCAGCATCATTTATGACCGAGAAGAACCAGGACAAGATGAAGCGGCTCATCAATGCCACCAGCAACTAATGGATGACTTTAACAAACAGGGTTATTACCCTTATCGATTAGGGATCTCGGGGATGGAAGTAACCAATAAAGCCGAGCCGCAGTATTTAGCATTTATGAAACAGTTAAAATCGACTTTAGATCCTAACAATATCTTAGCGCCTGGGCGTTATTCTAGTGAAAAGTAATAACTTTAATTGAAAATGCATCGCCTTAGAATTTTTTAAGGCGACGCACTCAAAATAAACTCTTATTAATGTCACTTACTAACCACTTAATAAGAAGCTGCTACACAAGTTGTGAAAATGCAACATTAACCCCTAACAAAATTAAAATGACACCCATAACTCGGTCAAAAATATAACCTGAAGCTAAAAAGCGCTGTCTAATCGAGTGGCGACTTAGTACAACGGAGATCATACAAAACCAAGCCATAGTCGCTAGGGAAAGGTATACCGCATAGCCTGCCATCCATGTCATCGGAGTCTGTGCTGATAACACCACAGAAAATACCGATAAGAAAAATAGGGTCGCCTTAGGGTTTAACACGTTAGTAATAAAGCCAAGACCAAAAGCTTTTGTTATCGGTTGGGCTGGCAAGGAAGCATCAGCGTTAGTCTCTCGTGTTTGTGGTGCTGACGGCTTCGCTCGTAGCGCTTGAATACCAATATAGGTAAGATAACCAGCACACAAGTATTTAAGTAATGAGAACAACAGTTCAGATTGCTTAATCAGCAGCCCTATGCCTAACACACTGTAGCTAACATGCACTAAAATGGCCAAGCCAATGCCAACGCTGGTGACTAGAGCATGACGCCTGCCATAAGAAATACTTTGCTTTAAAACAACAGCTAAATCAGGTCCTGGACTCGCAACAGCAAGAAAGTGAGCTGTTGCTAAAACAGCAAACTGACTAAAAAATAATGGGTCTATCATTTACGGCTTCTGCGACATCTTATTCTTATGCATCTCAAGACGCGTTTCTAGCAATTCACGACGAGCATATTTATGCTCAACAAATTCAAATACATTAGTCGCTAATGACAACTTAAAATAGTTAAGTGCGCGATCAGGCTGATCATACATCCTCGCATAAATGCCTAAGTAGAAATAGGCTTCACAAAGGCGTTCCGCCAATTCAGTTTGGCTCTTAATGTTCTTGGTTAAGTTGTTGACAAAAGTCGCCTCTGAAATATTCATTAAATACAGATCTGCAACTTGCTTAGCCCACATAGAATCAGGAATATTTTCTCTGTTTTGTTTTAAATTATCTAATGCGCGCTGTTTATCAATTTTATGTTCAGTGAGATAACGCCAAATCACACGATATGGGTCTGTCTGATCAAGCTGATGAAACTTAGTTAAATCCTCAACAGCAAGCTTATTTTTACCGCCATAATACAGAGAAATACCACGGTTTAAATAAACATATTCATGATCAGGTTCTAGCTCTAATGTCGTATCAAATGCTTCATAGGCTTTATTAAACTGACCTGCAAGCGTGTAATGAATACCGAGAAAATTATAAGCGGCGGCCAGTTTAGGGTCAACGCGCAGTGCTCGATTAAAATCAAGACGAGCAAGATTAGCCAAACCAAAACTATCATAGAGTAAACCACGATCATAATAAGCTTTAGCGCGTTGCTCTTGACTGATTTCTCCATTGACTAAGAAGTCTGAAATACGGGCTAATGCCACTTCTTTTTTAAAGTTGACCGTTAAAGGTTCACTAATAATAAGCTGGTCAATCTCTTGATGCTGTGCTGTCGATTGGCCTGAATTATTGCTTGTCGTCTGACAACCAGCCAATGATAGGAAAGCGCAACCAAGCACCAATTTGCCACAATGCTTTAACATGCTTTATATTCCACCGTTATTTTTCTTCTACTATGCCATAGCCCCGTTAGGTTGGCTATGCTTATTAAGTATGTTTTGATTAGCAATCAGACACTTGGTTCAATCTATTTTAAGGCAAAAAAAAACCTGCTGAAATAGCAGGTTTTTATTAAGATTTAAGCTAATGATTATTCAGCTGGCGCTGCTTCACTTGGCTTAGCATCTTTCATGCTTAAACGTACACGGCCTTGACGGTCGATTTCTAGAACCTTAACGTCTACTGCTTGACCTTCTTTTAAGAAGTCAGTCACTTTCTCTACACGCTCTTCAGCGATTTGAGAAATATGAACTAAGCCATCTTTACCAGGAAGGACTTCAACGAATGCACCAAAGTCAACGATACGTTTAACTGTACCGTGGTAAATTGTACCCACTTCAACTTCAGCAGTGATCGCTTCGATACGCGCGATAGCATCTTTTGCTTTATCGTTATCAGTCGATGCAATCTTAACTGTACCATCGTCTTCAATTTCGATAACACAGCCCGTCTCTTCGGTTAATGCACGGATTGTTGCGCCGCCTTTACCGATGATGTCACGGATTTTGTCAGTCGCAACTTTCATTGTAGTGATACGTGGAGCGAACTCAGATACGTCATCACGTGCACCAGCAATTGCTTCGTCCATTACATTTAGGATATGTAAACGCGCCGCTTTCGCTTGGTTTAAAGCAATATCCATGATGTCTTTAGTGATACCTTCAATCTTGATATCCATTTGCAGAGCAGTGATACCTTCAGTAGAACCAGCTACTTTAAAGTCCATATCACCTAGGTGATCTTCATCACCTAAAATATCAGAAAGAACAACAGACTTGTCGCCTTCTTTCACTAAGCCCATTGCGATACCCGCAACAGAAGCTTTGATTGGAACACCTGCATCCATTAACGCTAGCGATGTACCACAAACTGAAGCCATTGAGCTTGAACCGTTTGATTCAGTGATTTCAGAAACAACACGTACTGAGTACGGGAATTCTTCTGATGTTGGCATTACTGCTAATACACCACGCTTAGCTAGACGACCGTGACCAATTTCACGACGCTTAGGTGAGCCAACCATACCCGTCTCACCAACACATGATGGTGGGAAGTTATAGTGAAGCATGAAGCTATCAGTTACTTCACCCATGATGCTATCGATGCGTTGTGCATCACGCTCTGTACCTAATGTCGCAGTAACAAGTGCTTGAGTCTCACCACGAGTAAACACAGATGAACCGTGAGTACGTGGTAATACACCAGTCATAACGTCTAGTGCACGAATCGTTTCAGGGTCACGACCATCAATACGTGGAGCACCAGAAATGATGCGTGAACGTACAACGTTCTTTTCTACATCGTGAGCGATTTCAGCAGCTTTCTTCGTATCTACTTCTTCATCAGCAGCAACTAATGCTTCTAATACGTCAGCAGTGATCACGTCGATTGCGTCTTTACGTTCCATCTTATCAGTGATTTGGTAAGCTTGAGTGAAACGTTCTTCACTTAGCTCAGTCACTTTAGCAATAAGATCTTCGTCTTTTGCAGGAGCAGTCCAATCCCAAGTAGGCTTGCCTGCTTCAGCTTTTAATTCGTTGATCGCTTGGATAACAACTTGTTGTTGTTCGTGACCGTAAGTCACAGCGCCTAGCATCACTTCTTCAGACAAGATATCTGCTTCAGACTCAACCATTAATACCGCATTTTCAGTACCAGAAACAACAAGGTCTAATTGGCTTGATGCTAATTCAGTTGCTGTCGGGTTAAGAACGTATTGACCATCAACATAACCAACACGGGCACAACCGATAGGACCATTAAATGGAACACCAGCTAGAGAGATTGCTGCAGACGTACCGATCATTGCAGCAACATCTGGGTTTACTTCTGGGTTTACAGAAACAACAGTCGCAATCACTTGTACTTCGTTTAGGAAACCTTCTGGGAATAATGGACGAATAGGACGGTCAATTAAACGTGCAACAAGCGTTTCATTTTCGCTTGGACGGCCTTCACGCTTGAAGAAGCCACCAGGGATTTTACCAGCAGCGTATGTACGCTCTTGGTAGTTCACTGTTAGTGGGAAAAAGTCACGGCCTTCAATGGCTTTTTTCTTAGCAACACAGGTAACCATTACGACGGTATCATCCATGTTTACTAGCACAGCACCATCCGCTTGACGAGCGATAGCACCAGTTTCGATGGTCACATTATGTTGACCATATTTAAACGTTTTAATTGTAGGATTCACTGATTGAATTTCCTTTATCTTTTAGTCATCTTTAAGTTTTCCCGCATAGTATACGACTAGAATTGAGCTTTTAAAAGGTTCTATTGAGAATGCGCGAAAAATATAGTTTTAGGCAAAAAAAAAGGAACCTAAAAGGTTCCTTTTTTGTGTCATAGACACTCTTGAACTAATCGATTAACGACGTAGACCAAGTTTAGCGATTGTTTCTTGGTACTTAGTAACGTCTTTACGCTTTAAGTAATCAAGTAATTTACGACGGCTAGAAACCATGCGTAAAAGACCACGACGTGAATGGTGATCGTGGATGTGCTTCTGGAAGTGACCTTGTAAGTGGTTGATTTGTGCTGTTAATAAAGCAACCTGAACTTCAGAAGAACCAGTATCGTTTGCATCACGGCCGAATTCTGCGATGATTTCAGCTGTTTGAGTAGCGCTTAGTGACATAATAAACTCCAATGTTTATAAGATTTAAAGAAATATGTAGCCGATCACTAATTCAGCTACATTCGAGCGCGCAATGATACCAGCAAGGCAGTAAGTTACAAGTATTTTATTAGCCTTTTGTCTTTATTGCGTCTTAATAGACAAAGCTAAACCTGATGCCCCCTCCATAATCACTCTCCAGCAGAGGCTGATACCGTTGCAGTGAAATAAAAAAGGCTTCTCAAACATTAATGTCTGAGAAACCTTTTTTCAATTCAAGTGATAAAGCATCAACATCGTTATTTAGCTATTTTCAACCACTAACCTTTTCGGTTGAACCCGCCCTTGATTGTCAATCACGCCAACACCGATAAAGCGTTGTTCATCACCAACCACCATGCGCACTAATTCGCCTTCAGAGAAACCATCAACAGCTACCGCGTTACCATGCAGCGCTTTAACACTCAGTTCATCACTGATGTGTGCTTGCGGGAAATCTATCACAGCCGTGTCCATTGGTAATAACAATGGGTCAAGATAAGTTGACGGAGCGACCTCTTCCTCTGTTGCTTGGTCTAACAATGCTTGCAACTGTTCTAGTGTCACCATCTTATCTTGCGGATAATGTGCAACTTCTAGACGACGAAGCATGGTTATATGCGCGCCACAACCCAGCATCTCCCCTAAGTCGTCAATAATGGTTCGAATATAGGTACCTTTACTCACATGTAGTTCTAACTCTAGTTCATCACCTTCATGGCGAATAAACAAGAGTTCAAACACGTTAATTTCACGTGCTTCACGCTCGATCTCAATGCCCTGACGAGCATAGTGATACAACGGTTTGCCTTGGTGCTTCAATGCAGAGAACATTGATGGCACCTGCATAGTTTTTCCTCTAAACGAGTCTAGCTTAGCCATTAATGTTTCTTCACTAAACTCAATTGGACGAGTTTGAACTACTTCACCATCACTATCACTGGTATCGGTACGTTCACCCAATTTAGCAATAACACGATAACGTTTATCTGAATCGAGTAAATATTGTGAGAACTTGGTTGCTTCACCTAAACAAATAGGCAGCATCCCCGTCGCTAACGGATCAAGTGCGCCGGTGTGCCCTGCCTTTTGCGCAAAGTAAATACGCTTTACTTTTTGCAAAATATCATTAGAACTGTGCCCTGTCGGCTTATCTAATAAAACCACACCATCTATCGCGCGACCTTTACGTTTACGCGCCATTACTCTTCTCCTGACTCTCGTTCAGGATTTTTAGCGTTATCGTCACGGACAGCTTGATTAACTAAGCTAGTCATACGGATACCTTCGCTTAATGACTTATCGTAATAGAACTTAAGATCTGGCACGATGCGCAAACGCATTTGACTACCCATTAATGAGCGGATATAAGGTGCAGATTCATTCAATAGTTCCAATGATTTTTTGATTAACTCAGCATCATCATGTAACTGTGTAAAATACACCTTAGCGTATGACAGGTCATTTGACAGGTCTACGGCATTGATAGTGATCATACCAAACTCGCTGGCTTTAATTTCACGCATCACAATTTGCGCTAATTCTTTTTGTAACTGCTGTGCAACACGGCGGCTACGGCTAAATTCTCTAGCCATTTATTTCTCCCAATTTTACTGAGCAACCTCAATAAAATTTAATTTTATAAACACAGATGGGGGCTAAGTAGCCCCCATCTCATCTTTATTATCTAATGATTATAAAGAACGTTTGATTTCAATGACTTCAAATACTTCGATTTGGTCACCAACTTTAACATCGTTGTAGTTCTTAACGCCGATACCACATTCCATGTTATTACGAACTTCTTGAACGTCATCTTTAAAGCGACGTAGAGACTCTAGTTCACCTTCATAAATAACAACGTTATCACGTAATACACGGATAGGGTTAGTACGCTTAACGATACCTTCAGTTACCATACAACCAGCGATTGCACCAAACTTAGGTGAACGGAATACATCACGAACTTCAGCTAGACCGATGATTTCTTGCTTGAACTCAGGCGCTAATAAACCACTCATCGCAGACTTAATTTCGTTGATTAAGTCATAGATTACGCTGTAGTAACGCATATCTAAGTTTTCGTTTTGAATCACTTTACGAGCCGTTGCATCGGCACGAACGTTAAAGCCAAGCATGATAGCGTTAGACGCTGCTGCTAGTGTAGCGTCAGTTTCAGTGATACCACCTACACCGCGGCTAATAATGTTAACCTTAACTTCTTCTGTAGATAGCTTCTCTAGTGAATCGGCGATTGCCGCTAAAGAACCCTCAACGTCAGTTTTAAGAATAACATTAAGCTCTGAACACTCACCCGCAGTCATGTTGCTAAACATGTTTTCTAGCTTAGCTTTTTGCTGACGTGCTAGTTTAAGGTCACGGAATTTACCTTGACGGTAAAGTGCAACTTCACGTGCTTTACGCTCATCACTAACAACAGTTGCTTCATCACCCGCTTTAGGTACAGCAGATAGGCCAAGAATTTCAACAGGAATACTTGGACCAGCCGTTTTAATATCACGGCCATTCTCATCACGCATCGCACGAACACGACCGTACTCTAAACCACAAAGGATGATATCACCGTGGTTTAATGTACCTTCTTGTACTAGTACTGTGGCAACTGGACCACGACCTTTATCAAGACGAGATTCAATAACAACACCAGCAGCATGACCTTCGTCAGTTGCGCGTAGCTCTAACAGCTCAGCTTGCATCAAGATAGCTTCTAATAGCTCATCGACGCCTGTACCTGCTTTTGCAGAAACGTGACAGAATTGAACATCACCGCCCCAATCTTCAGGAATAACGTCAATAGCAGAAAGTTCGTTCTTAACACGATCAGGATCTGCGCCTTCTTTATCCATCTTGTTAACTGCGATGATAATCGGAGCGCCAGCAGCTTTAGCATGCTCAACCGCTTCTTTAGTTTGTGGCATTACACCATCATCTGCAGCAACAACAATGATTACAACGTCAGTCGCTTTAGCACCACGTGAACGCATCGCTGTAAACGCGGCGTGTCCAGGTGTATCTAGGAAAGTGATCATCGAACCATCTACATCGACGTGGTATGCACCAATGTGCTGGGTAATACCACCCGCTTCGCCCGCAGCAACTTTTGCTTTACGGATGTAATCAAGTAATGAAGTTTTACCGTGGTCAACGTGGCCCATGATAGTAACAACAGGTGCACGAGATTTCTTATCGCCTTGGTCACCACGTTCAGAAAGTACTGAATGCTCTAATTCGTTTTCGCGAACTAGTACTACTTTGTAGCCCATTTCTTCACAGATTAGCTCAGCAGTTTCTTGATCAAGAACTTGGTTGATAGTCGCCATAACGCCCATCTTCATCAGGTTCTTAATAACCTCAGTTGCTTTAACTGACATCTTAGAAGCAAGTTCACTCACTGAAATCGTTTCACTTAAACGAATATCAGACTTAGCAACAACCGCTGACTTATCAAAACCTTGTTTGATAGACGTCGGAGCGCTTAGTGTACCTTTCTTACCACGACCGCGGTGAGCTGGCTTAGCTGCTTCTTTTTTGCCTTTCTTCGCTTTCTTCTTACGACCGCGAGTTTCAGCTTGACTATCTTGCTTATCTTCAGCTTCACGAGCATAAGTAGAAGAAGTCGTATGGTAATCAGCTTTTTTCTCAGCTTCCTTACGTGCTTTTTCTTCTTCAGCCCAACGTGCCGCATTTTCTTCAGCAAGTTTTTTCGCTGCTGCTGCTTCTTGTTCAGCAGCCGCTTTAACGTTTGCAGCAAGTAGCTCTTCTTGACGACGCTTCAGCTCTTCTTCTTCCTTAGCAAGTTGCGCTGCTTTAGCCGCTTCTTCAGGATCTTGTTGAGCTTTTTCTTCTGCTGCTTTAGCTTCTGCTGCCGCTTTAGCTTTCAATGCTTCTTCTGCTTTCGCCTTCGCTAACTCGTCAGCTTTCGCTTTCGCTTCTGCAGCCGCTTTCGCTTTTGCTGCATCTTCTGCTGCTTTCGCTTCTGCTGCCGCTTGTGCCGCTTCTTCAGCTGCTTTTGCTTCTGCTTCTGCTTGCTCTTGTTCTGCCGCTGCATCACGTTTTACGTAAGTACGCTTTTTGCGTGTTTCAACAGCAACCGTACGGCTCTTTTCACCAGAACCCACTTTTAGTGTTGATTTACTTTTACGCTGTAACGTCATTTTCTTTGGCGCAGCTTCTGCTCCGTGCTGACCAGCTAAGTGCTGAAGTAAGGCTTGTTTTTCATCTAATGACACACTGTCATTTTGGTTTTTCTTAAAACCAGCTTCTGCTAATTGTTCGATAACACGCTCTAATGGTGCACCGATCTCATCAGCTAAGCTTTTAACTGTTAATTCTGACATATAATTCTTTCCCCTTGCCTTACTTATTCTTGCTCATCGCTAAACCAGCAAATATTACGAGCAGCCATAATAAGCTCGCCAGCCTGTTCAGGCGTTAATTCTTCAATAGCTTCTAGGTCATCTACACCTTGCTCAGCAAGATCTTCAAGCGTAACAACACCTTTACTTGCTAATACAAATGCAAGGTGACGTTCTAGACCGTCTAAGCCTAATAAGTCTTCAGCTGGATGTGCACCATCTAATGACTCTTCAACTTTTAATGCTTTCGTTGTTAATGAGTTTTTAGCGCGTTCACGCAACTCATTGACAAGATCTTCATCAAAGCCATCAATCTCGATTAACTCATGTACTGGTACATAAGCAATTTCTTCTAATGAAGTGAAACCTTCTTCAACTAGTACCTGTGCAAAATCTGCATCGATATCTAATTCAGCAGTGAAAACATCAATCACTTTACTATCTTCTGCTTCATGCTTCTCTTTTAGCTCTGCAACTGTCATCACGTTTAGGTTCCAGCCAGTTAGCTGACTTGCTAAACGAATGTTTTGACCATTACGGCCAATCGCTTGTGCTAAGTTATCTTCTTCAACCGCTAGGTCCATGCTGTTTTCGTCTTCATCAACGATAACGCTAACAACTTCAGCTGGAGCCATTGCATTGATAACAAACTGAGCTACATTGTCGTCCCAAAGCACGATATCAACGCGCTCACCGCCTAGTTCGCCAGATACCGCTTGAACACGAGAACCACGCATACCAACACAAGCACCTACAGGGTCAATACGCTTATCGTTACTTTTAACCGCGATTTTAGCACGAGAACCAGGATCACGAGCAGCGCCCATGATTTCTAGCATTTCATCACCAATCTCAGGCACTTCAATGCTAAATAATTCTACTAACATGTCTGGGTGAGTACGACTCACACATAATTGTGGGCCACGGTTGTCTTCTTTAATTGTGTAAAGCAAACCACGAACACGATCACCCGGACGGAATGATTCGCGCGGTAAGCGGTCATCTTTATAGATAATTGCTTCAGCGTTGTTACCTAAATCGATAATGATACTTTCACGGTTACTTTTCTTAACCACACCAGTCACTAATTCACCAACTTGGTCACGGTATTCATCAACAACCATTTCACGCTCAGCTTCACGTACTTTTTGTACGATAACTTGCTTAGCCGTTTGTGTTGTAATACGGTCAAACTCAATTGATTCAATTTGGTCTTCGATGTAATCGCCTAACTGAATTGACTCATCATCAAATTGTGCAGCTGATAATGTGATTTCAGCTAATGGGTTTTCCATTTCTTCGTCAGCAACAACTAACCAACGGCGAAAAGTGTCGAACTCACCTGTTTTACGGTCAATATCAATACGAACTTCAATCTCTTTTTCAGCTTTCTTTTTTGTCGCACTTGCCAGTGCAATTTCTAACGCTTCAAAGATCTTCTCACGAGGCACGCCTTTTTCATTTGACACGGCCTCTGCAACTAACAATATTTCTTTGCTCATTTATGTTGCCTCTTACCCTTATTTTTAAAACTTAACTTTTAAAATTGTGGAACAATATTAGCTTTTTTAACGTTAGCTAATGCAATGGTATATTCTTGTCCATCAACTTTTAACGTAACCATGTTACCGTCAACACTAACGATTTCGCCTTTGAATTTACGACGACCGTCTGTTGGCATAACAGTTTGTAATGTAACGATTTCACCGATACGGCTGCTGTAGTGGTGCGCTTTAAACAGCGGACGATCTAAGCCTGGCGATGAAACTTCAAGATTGTATTCAGTCGTGATTGGGTCTTCCACATCAAGAACAGCACTAACCTGGTGACTTACTTCTACACAGTCATCAACGTCAATTCCATTTTCGTGATCAATAAATAAGCGTAAAATTGAATGTTTTCCGGCACGAATATATTCAATACCGACTAATTCGAACCCTGCCGCTTCTACAGCTGGTTCAAGCATTTCTGTTAAGCGATTATCAATGGTAGACAACACTCACTCCTATAAAAAATTTTGGTCTAAAACAAAAAAAGGGCTAAAAAGCCCAGTTTAAAAGCGAACTATCAATTCGCTTGATGTTAGTTCTACACGCTAAAGCATGTATTAGGGTAATAAAAAACCCCACATAAAAGCGGGGTTTAAAACTGGACCCTGTTATCAGGGTTACCTGATAGCCACTGGCAGATGTTGCTTGCCTGTGGGCTTGATATCTCAGTCTTTGTCGCTTCTTTCAAACGTAAAAATACAAGATACTTGTTTAATGGCAAACATTATACGCCAGCAAATAAAAGATTCAAGGTATTAACGCCTTTTTGTCACTATATGCTGTCTAATAGCTAACTAATTTGTAACCTGGGCTAGTCTCAATCTAAGAATCTCATAGTAAGTGATATTGCAAAATATAATGCAAATTGCATCTTTATTTCAGAAATGCTCGCCATCAAAAAATTAAGTACTTAAAAATCATAAATTTAATTTAGGCACGTTTCATGCTGCTACCTAATAGATTAACAGAGGGGAGCACATCATGAGAATATCAATAGGGCTCATGGGCCTGATTTTTTTATCAACGTTTAACGCCATTGCGGAGCCATTTGCCACCTGCCCATCAAAAGCATTTTTGATTCAACAATCAAAAGCGAACCTGTTTGGTGTAAACCTTGCCACCGGTAATTCACAAACTCTCTCATCCCAGATGAATACCTCAGGGAAAGTTAACGCAATAGGTTTTAGTGTTCATGACCGCTTTCTTTATGGCTTTGGCTATGAAGCAAACACGCTGGTTAAAATTGGCAGAGATTATCAAGTCCTCCCAATCGATGGGATCACGGGTTTACCCAACATTAGTTTCTATGTTGGTGACGTTGCTGTGTCTGATAACGCATATTATGCCTATCGCCGAGGTGCCAGCTATGGCCTTTATCGTATTTCCCTTGATAGTGAAGATCCAACCTATAAACAAGCAACTCAGATCATTAACGGTGCAGCTCTCGACCTCAGGATCTATGACTTTGCATTTCACCCGCTGACTGGGTTGCTCTATAGTGTCGATAGCAACGGTGACCTTCATCAACTAGACCCGACGACAGGGTCTAGTCAATTATTAGGCAATGTGGGTCAATCAGGCACCTTCGGTGCGGTCTACTTTGATGCTTCCGGCAAGTTCTATATTAGTCGCAACAGTGATGGATACGTTTTCAGAATTAATGTAAGTGAAAGCTCACCTACTGCAGAGCTATTTGCTTATGGACCATCATCATCGAGTAATGATGGCGCACGTTGTGCGACAGCACCACTAGTTGACGATGATGACACCAGCATTGATTATGGTGATGCCCCATCTAGTTATGGCACATCCCTTGATGATAACGGTGCACGGCATGCGCTTGATTTGAACGGTTTATACCTTGGCACAGCGGTTAGTGGTGAAGCAATCCCCAATGTCGATGACGATGATGATGGCGTTGCTTTTGTCACAGGCTTTGAAACCGGACTTGAAACGATTGTCATAACGAGCGCTTCAGCCGAAGGCTTTCTCAACGCGTGGGTCGATTGGGATCATAGCGGCACGTTCGATGAAAACGAACAGGCCATTGAGGCAGCACCAGTCATCGCAGGAACTAATATCAGCACCATTAATGTACCGATTTCCGCAGTTGTGGGCCAAACTTGGGTGAGGTTTCGTGTCTCGGCTGAATCAGAAATGTCCGCCACGGGAGGAGTCGATAATGGCGAAGTCGAAGACTACCTTATTGATGTAACAAGTAATGGTGTAAGCGTTCAGGCCTATCCAGGAGGGGTTGACTGGGTTACCTTGGCTTACGAAGACTTTTGGCCACAAAAAGGCGACTTTGACTTTAATGACTTAGTGTTAAATTATCGTACTAAAACTTATGTCAAAGAGGATCAAGTCATTTCCTATCAAGTTGAAGGTGAAATCACCGGTGTTGGCGCAAGTTATCATAACGGCTTTGCCGTTAGGCTACAGGGAGTTGACGCCTCAAACATCGACACCGATAAGATTCACTATGAAGTAGCCAATCAATTGCAAAACACTAACCCTGTTGAGACTGGACGCGATGAAGCAATTATCATGATTGTGCCTGATGTTTGGGATCATGTTGTACTACCCGCAGGTTGTGAATACTTCCGAGTCCAAACTAATTGCCGTGATATCAATAAAGTCTATTTCAGAGTGAGATTACCGTTGATAACACCTATCGCTCAAGCGAATGCGCCGTCAGGGTTACTTGACCCTTTCATCTTTGCTGCTGCAGGTCACTATCATGGCCCTCATATTAGCAATGGAAATACCCGAGGTTGGGAGGTTCACCTTAAAAACCAAGCACCAACCGAAGCGTTTGACGACAGTTTATTAACCACGGGAGATGACTATAGCGACCCCGACAAGTCACTATATTATCAAACAGATAACGGCTTACCATGGGCATTAAAGATCGGTGATGCATGGGCTCATCCCATTGAAAAGGTTGATTTACTCAACGCCTATCCATCCTTTGAAGCATTTTCACAAACGAACGGTCTACAAAACCCAACATGGTTTAATAACCCAACCGCTCAAAAGACAATTGAACAATAGGTGAATGATTATGAATTACTCTAAAACTATCCTTGTTGTTACTCTGCTCTCTATTACATCATGTGGCGGAGGTGGAAGTGATGAATCAGCCACTGCGCAACCAACAATAAGCCAGACACCAAGTACACAGCCAACGGAGCCACAAGTAACAACCACACCAACAAACTCCGCTCAAGGGGCGACAAAAACGACTGATTTAATCATCGAACCTGGATTTTCCTTAACCTCAGATGTGGAATTACAGATTGATGTGTTTCTACCCGATCTCAATGAACGAGCCTATTTAAATGTGTGCCCTGCACCGCCACAAGGCATTAACGTTAACTTTGAGAGTTGCTTATTGAGAACCCCACTCAATAACGGAGTCTTCAAACAAACAATTTTACTGAGTCAGCCACAAGTTAAACTTGTCGCCCAAGTTTGGCTTTACACTCAAGCTTCCCCTTTTAAGGAATACGAGTGGCAATATACCTCTGGGGAGCTGCAACCAACTTTCAGCCTAAGGTAAAGAACAAGGCGGCTATTTTAATATGGATTTAGTCGCCTTATTTCCGCATAACAACAAATGATGCTGACCAATGAAGTCTAATCAAGCCATAAAGTTAAAATTATACTTTATCCTCAAATAGCAGAGCAGGTACACTAAGGATACAACAACAATAAAAGAATCTATAATGAACAAACTTCTTAAAACATCAGGCCTTGCTTTGGCCCTTGCGTCACTCTTAGGTTGCCAATCAACGATGAACAAACAAGTTAGCCTAGCCCTAGACCCTGAAGAGCAACGCGTTAGCCAAGCTCAACAGCAATTCCCACTTATCGCCAATCGCTATCAACAACGATTAGATCTACTGTTAGCTCAATTAGAGCAATACAGTGACTTTGATTCAAAACACAAAGCGGTCACCAACATTGCAGGCTCATTATGGACAAGTGCGAAGGTTGATTTAAACACATTAAATGACGCCGATGACCGTGCACTTTATTGGGCGCGATTAAATGGTCGAGCACTGATCAAACAAAACGCCGCGGCTTTACCTCAAGCACAACAACAAGAACTACTTCAAACATGGGAAGATAACTCTCGCGGACTTAACGATATAAGTTATCTACCCAATAAAAATATTAAACGTATCTTTGTCACAGGTTTTGATCCCTTCTTGCTCGACCGTAACCTAAACCAAAGTAACCCATCTGGTGTTGCTGCAATGATGCTTGACGGAAAAATAATCGAGCTAAACGGTGTCAAAACTCAAATTGAATCGGTGATGATCCCTGTACGGTTTGATGATTTTGACCAAGACTTAATCGAACGAATCCTGACACCATTAATGCAAACAGAGCAACGTATCGATTTAATCGCCACCATCTCAATGGGGCGCGAGCATTTTGACTTGGAACGTTTCCCTGGTAAACGCCGCTCGGCAACGATACCCGGCAATAGGAATGTCATCACAGGCGCAAGCCCAACTAATCCTCTTGTTCCTTTACTAAACGGTCAATATCACCAAGGCGATGAGTTTGTTGAGTTCTCACTGCCAGCAAAAAAGATGCAACAAGCCAAAGGTCCCTATCAAATCAATGATAATCACCAAGTCACGACTCTTGAGAATGGTGAGTTTAACGCCAAAAATTTAGCTCAGCTAGAGGGTCAAACCTCTGTGCAAGGCTCTGGTGGTAGCTATCTATCAAATGAAATATCTTATCGCTCTATTGCACTGCGCGATAAATTAAACTTAACCTTACCTGTGGGCCATATCCATACCCCGCGCATAAAAGCCTTTGAACCGCAAAGCTCTAAGCATATTGTGGAGCAAATTACCGAAATGCTAAAACAAGCCTCATTGACTTTTAAGTGAGTTGTCTATCATTCAAGTATCACACTTTATCAGGGCACTGCTAAAAGCAGTGCCTTTTTATTTAATACTCATCCCAATACGGCTTATCGCCAAAACGCTGAGCGATAAAATCAATTAACGCACGACAACGTTCAGACAAAAATCGAGTTTGCGGGTACACGGCATAAGCATTAAGACCTGGTAACTGAAAATCATTCATTAACGTCACCAGCTCCCCTGATTGAATTGCTTCATAAGCGATAAACGTAGGTAAAAAGCAAAGTCCTTTGCCGTTAATCGACATCGACTTTAGAAAATCACCATTGTTTGCCGTGATCACGGTATTGAGTTGCACTGTATGTATTATGCCGTCTTTATCGGTCAGACTGACCTTACCTTGGCTTGTTCCGGTTTGCCCTAGATTGGCGTATTGTAAAAAGTCTTGATTGTGAAGTTGTTCTACTGTTTCAATTTCTCCGCGCTTAGCAACGTAATCAGGGCTGGCACATAGCACATGATGAATAGGAGTTAAGCGTCTTGCTTTTAAACTAGAGTCCTTCAATTCAGCAATCCTGATTGCCAGCTCATAGCCTTCCGCGAGTAGATCAATATGCCTATCAACGAAATCAATCTGTAAATTCAGCTTTGGGTGAAGTTTAGAAAACTCATCAATCACTGGCGCTAAATGTAATAAACCAAAAGATAATGGCATCGTTATTTTTAGTTTCCCCGATAACGATGTTTTCACTTCTTGTGTTTGTGCGTTTAACTCGGCAACCTCATCGATAATGGTCATTGCGCGTTGATAATACAAAGAACCCGCTTCTGTTAACGTTGATTTTCGTGTCGTCCGTGACAACAACTGAGTCCCTAAGCGAGTTTCTAAATCTTTTAAGCGCTTACTGACTGCTGATTTAGCCATACTTAACTGGTCTGCTGCTTTGCCTATTCCACCAGCGTCGACAATACGTACTAACAACGCCATGTCTTCTAGTTGCCCCATCTTGCATCCCTTATCTGTTAAACCAAAACAACATTGTTCTATTTTAGTGAATTATTATTTACAAATATTACTGTTTATTGAAATTTAATCAACAACTAAAATTTACTTATCGAATCGCTAATCACATAAAATACATTGGAGAAACCTTATGAGTAATAACACAGTAATACAATCAATCAGCGCACCAGCAGGCCGTCTATTTCTAGCAACTATCTTCTTTATGTCAGGCTTAAGTAAAATCTCATCGTATGCCGGCACTCAAGGATACATGGAAGCAATGGGAGTGCCCGGTATGTTACTGCCAATCGTTATAGCCCTAGAAGTTTTGGGCGGCCTAGCGATTATAGTGGGTTGGCAAACCAAGCTTGTCGCAACCGCATTAGCTGGATTTAGCGTTATTTCTGCGGTGATATTTCATGCAGATTTTTCTGACCAAATGCAAATGGGCATGTTTATGAAAAATATTGCAATTGCGGGCGGTTTTTTAATGCTAGTAGCCCAAGGTCCTGGTGCTTATGCGTTAGACAACCGCACAACAAGTTAAATCAATGTTCCTTCAACAGACATCGACACTTAACACTAATCATACATCAGAGGAACACCATGAGTAACAGAAGCTTAATTCACACTTATTCGGGCATCAACACCGCAGATGGTGACGGCGTAAAGTTAACACGCATTATTGGTTCACCTGATTTAAATATGCTTGATCCCTTTTTATTACTCGATTGCTTTGAAAGTGATCAAGCACAAGATTATATCGGCGGGTTTCCAGAACACCCTCACCGCGGCTTTGAGACGGTAACGTATTTACTCAATGGAAAAATGCGCCATAAAGATAATGCAGGTCATGAAGGTGTTATTGAACCAGGCGGAGTGCAATGGATGACAGCTGGTCGTGGCATTTTACATTCTGAAATGCCAGAGCAAGAAAATGGCCTACTACAAGGCTTTCAATTATGGGTCAACTTACCTAAATGCAACAAAATGACAGCCCCTGATTACCAAGAGTATTCACCACAAAGCATCACCACTGAACGCTTAAAAAGTGGGGGGAGTGTCAAAGTGATTGCAGGTAAAACAGATCAGGGCACAATTGGACCTGTCCGAAATAATTATGTCTACCCTACTTATATGGACATTGAGTTATCTGCCCAAAGTGAGTTTAAACAATCGCTAGCCCTAGGCCACAACGCATTCATTTATGTCCTTGAAGGCCTCGTTCAAATTATAGGAAACAATGAACCAAAAACACTGAAGGCAAAAGGCCTTGGTATTTTATCCGATGGGGATGCCGTTCACTTGGCAGCAAAGGAACAATCAACTCGGTTATTACTCATCGCAGGACAACCACTGAACGAACCCGTTGCGCGTGGAGGCCCCTTTGTAATGAATACTCAAGCTGAAGTTCGCCAAGCGTTTTTGGATTATCAACGTGGGCTTTTTTAGCCCACTAACAATGATACAGCCCGCTAACTCATATCAATCATCACAACACATTAATTATTTTGGAGTAAACTCATGGGATTATTAGTCGACGGAAAATGGCATGACCAATGGTACGACACTAAAAAATCAGGCGGTCGATTCGAACGCACCACACCTAGTTTTCGCAATTGGATCACTGCTGATGGCAGTGCAGGACCTTCTGGCACAGCCGGTTTCAAAGCAGAGCCTAATCGCTATCATCTCTATGTATCACTCGCCTGCCCTTGGGCACATCGCACAATGATTTATCGTAAGCTAAAGGGCTTAGAAGAGATGATTTCAATCTCTATCGTTAACGCTTACATGGGTGGGCAAGGCTGGACCTTTGCCGAAGGTGATGGGGTGATTAGCGACCCAATCTTTAATGCACAGTATGCACATGAAATTTATACCGCGGCTCACGCGGATTATACCGGTCGAGTCACTGTTCCTATTTTATGGGATAAACAAACGCAGACTATTGTCAGTAATGAGTCTTCTGAAATCATTCGTATGTTTAACTCCGCTTTTGATCAAGTCGGTGCTCTGCAAGGTGACTTTTGCCCACCGGAGTTATTAAGTGAAATTGATGAGCTTAACGATTTTATTTATCCAACGATTAATAATGGTGTTTACCGTGCAGGGTTTGCAACAACGCAAGAAGCCTATGACGAAGCGGTCATTGAACTATTTGATGCATTAGATGTGATAGAAAAGCGCTTAGCCTACCAACGATATTTAACTGGTAATACTATTACAGAGGCAGACTGGCGATTATTTACTACCCTAATTCGCTTTGATGCTGTGTATGTCGGCCACTTTAAATGTAATTTACGTCGCATTGCCGACTACCCTAACCTCTCTGGCTATGTACGCGATTTATACCAAGTGGAAGGGATTGCTGACACCGTCAATATTGAATACACCAAAGCGCATTACTACGGCAGCCACGAGACGATTAATCCAACGGGTATTATTCCCAAAGGGCCCTATTTAGATCTTACACGCGCCCATCATCGCGACAAGTTAAGTGAACAGATAACCTAATCAATTTCGCCCGGTATATCGGCGGCGAGCGTGAATACCTTGAGAAGCATTGGTATGAAGTTAAGCGTTAGTGGTGGCTAACCACTAGTAAACCTACAAAGACAAGTTTAATGAAAGACAGAGAGAACTCACTGACCTTTCATTATGTGACCCACAGGGGTAAGCTAACCAATTACATACCTTAAGTGAAAATAGCTTAAGTAAACATAGCTACCCCTACGGATACTCAATATGAAGTTAATCTACAGTAATGAAAATAGCTTTCTAGTCAATAACATGAAAAACCTTGTCGAAGCGCAGCGTATCGAGGTGTTTGTTAAAAATGAATTTGCGCAAGGCGCATTAGGCGAGATTTCAGTTTTTGATGCATGGCCTGAACTTTGGGTAGTTAATGACGCCGACTTTGACCGAGCAATGACAATTGTTGATGCGTCACAAAATCAAAACCATGGCAGTGAGTGGTTGTGCCAAGGCTGTTTTGAAAAGAACGATGCGGCCTTTGAGGTGTGTTGGCAATGTCAACGCGAGAAAGCATAGCTCCGTGAATCCTCTACCGAAGCTATTAGTTTCTAATGCAAATGACAACACTGACAGTAAGACGTTACTTACAAAGCGTTAGTTACCATTAAATTTACAATTTCACCTGCTCACCTTCATTTAAAATATATAAAGGTATATTAGAGTTCAATTGATCTTTCATATGTAATAAACGAAACAATGCTGAGTGCGAAGTACGATCGCCCATCTGCCAACTCGCATTACCATAACCCCACGGGATCATCACTTTACAATTGAGATCAGTTGCAGCCTGTAGTGCATCTTCTGGGGTTGTATGTACTTTACGATACCATTTAGGGTGCTCTTCGCTAAAATACGATGCGATCGGTATTAAACAGACATCAATATCACCATATCTTTCTTGAATATCTTTGAAGTGTGGCGAATACCCCGTATCACCTGCAAAGAATAATTTTTTGCCTTGATACTCTAGCACCCAGCCTCCCCATAGCGTGGCATTATGATCTTCATGAATAAATGGCACCAAGATACGGCTACTAAAATGATGTGCGGGCACAAAATTAGCGGTCACTTGACCTAACTGTTTGCTGCTATACCAAGCCATTTCAGTCACATCATAACCATCTTCAGGAAATTGCTTTGCAAAGCCTAATGGCGTTAGAAATTGAGCACTAGAGCCGATTTTTGCAATATCATCTTTATTAAAATGATCATAATGAATATGCGAATACATCACCGCAGCTGTTTTATTGAGCACACCCGCGCTGAGCTGTGTTGGCAGGTTACGATTAAAGCCCTCACTTAAACGAAACGCCCAATTAACTGGCCAATCAAATTGCGCTGAAACCGGATCAAATAAAAACTGTTGCCCATCAGCGGTATTAATGACAAAGCTAGCATGCCCTAACCATTGAATAGTAAAGCCTGCCTCTAAATTAATTGTAGGCTTTGAGCCGACATACTCACAGCCTTGCATTGATGATTCACATTGAATCAACTCACTTGGTGGGTAGCAATCTTTCTGACACGTTGCCGGGTAGTCTGAAAACTTGCCATAGATATTAGCGAACCTATCTTGATACCCTTCAATGTCACTATGCTTTACGACAGCCTCTTTAGGGCTAATTGTTTCAATGTTATTCGCCGTACTACACCCAGCGATAGCTAATGCCACTAAACTTACGACTAATCGCTTCATCTAAATTCCATGTTAAAAATAAAATAGTTTAACAAAATTAAGAGGTTTTATAACCACCCCAAAAGAGCCACTGATTTCATCTGAGATCTTCTATATATGCAACGTTCAATGATATTTAATTGTTGCTGCGTTGGGCCGCTTTAATACACATCTCAATTTGCAGCACTATGGCTATAAGTTGGGGAACGCTCCCATTAGACGTGAACAATGCAGGCGCACTTTGTTGCGCCTTTTGCTTTTGCAACGAATGTGAATTCATTGCGGATCAGCCTTTATAGGCTTGTTACATTTCGTTTACGCTATTGCAAAGTTGACGGCGTGTACTCGAGTTAGATTAACATTCTGCTTTGCATGCCAAAGATCATAATTATCTTGCAACGAAAGCCAACTCTCTGGTGAACGTCCTAGTGCTTTAGATAAACGAAGTGCCATTTCTGGTGAAATTCCACTTTGCCCTTTCAATATACGATTTAACGTTGATGATGCTACATCAAGTTGTTTCGCCAAGAAACGACAACTTAGGCCAGATGGTTCCAGATAAAGTTCATAAATGAACTCACCCGGATGTGGTGGATTATGCATACTCATTAGTGATAGTCCTCGTAGTTTAAGATAAACGCATTGCCATTAATGAATTCAAAAGTGATGCGCCAATTTCCATTTACGGTGATAGACCAAATTCCATCTCGATTACCTTTGAGTGGATGAAGCTTAAAGCCAGGTAAATTTATATCTTCAATTGCTTGAGCGGTATCAATTGCTGCCAGCTGCATTCTCAATTTTCTTTGATGTTTAGGCTGTATTCCAGAAGTACTTCCTGTTTCAAAGTATTTCTTCAGGCCCTTATGTTTAAATGATTTGATCGCCCAAAAGTGTAGCGCGGTGCGCATCACAATTCAAGGCAACTCAGATTAATCAGAAATGTAACACAAAAGGGACAGGCACTCTTTTCCGTTTACTATAAAAGGAATAGGACAAGTAGATATAAAAGGGACAGTCACACCTTTGCCAAGTAATCAGACTTGGCATTTAAGCTGTTGCAGTTTGATAGGACAAGCAGAAGTAGCATGGATGCTATTTAACAGCCACCATGGCTGCATCCACGCTCAAGTGATAATTACGACAGAAAGAGGACAGGCTTAAACATAGAAGCTTCACTTTGCCCTTCTGTTCTCTTCAACATTAAATATCATATTAAAACAAAGCACAAAATTAATTGTAAATTACTTTAATACGTCACAATTTTGTTGTGTCAGACATTACTAGCTAACCCTAAAGAAGTCACTATAATTTTATGCTTAATATTAGACGGTTAACCAACACCCTTATACCAACAACGGCCATGCATTTCTGCACAATCTCTAAGCCTAAATTCACCACCAGCGAAATTACCATACTGACGCCTAAACTCTTTTACGCTTTGTAACCAAGCGTCACTATCAATGACCAACGCGTCTAATATTTTCGGTTCATTATCGCTTATATAGCCATTCTTCTTAGGATCGATATGACGTCCACTCCAATCAACTAACTCAAAATAGTCAGCATAGGAAAACGGCAACGCTTTCGAATCGCCTGTTGCAGTAAAGGGCAATAGCGTCAGTGGCTGAACATGGGGGTGGTAGTCTGGTTTCGGTTTATTTTTATGTTGTTGATATGACTTGAACTGCTTTATACGCTCTTGAATTGAGGTGAAATCGCTTTGTTCAAGGCTCTGTGCAGCACCTGCTCGGATGGGGTTTAAATCAACATAGGCCATGCAGCTTAAAAGTGCTGTTTCATCAAGCAAGGCTTGTGATTTGAATCGTCCCTCCCAAAACTTACCTGTACATTGATCTTCTTTATTCGCCCGGCGCGATATATGCTCGTTTAAGCATTTCATAAACCATGAAATGTCATATAAACGCTCTCGCCAGCACTGGATTAGCGCTTTAATTTGTATCATTTCACCCTGCGAACAAGCGCCATGAACTAAATAATTGTCAATTAATACATGACCATTAAACAATTGATACCATCGGTCAATCACTTCATTCATCGACCAACTATCAACAGCACCTTTATCGACTTGTAACACCAAGTGATAGTGATTGCTCATGATGGCATAGGCGGCAATATTGATTGAAAAAACAGATGATAAGAACTTAATCCGTTTGATAAGCCATTGCCGCCGATGGTCATAATTTTTGTTATTGTATGGGTCATTACCACATAAAAAACTACGCCGCACACAACGATTAATCACGTGATAATAAGGTGTAGCATTTAAGTCAATTAACTGGTTTCGTGCGCGAGTCATAGTTGCTATCCATAGCGAGAAAATATAACCCTAGTAGAGGTTTTTAATTTCACAACTTATGAGCACAAATTTATGACTGTCCTTTTGTTTATAGATGTTAGTAAACCTATCCTGATAGCCTTCAATTTTACTGTATTTGACCACCGCTTCTTTCGGAGTAATTGTTTCAATGTTATTAGCTGTGCTACACCCTGCGATAGCTATGACCATTAAGCTTACGACTAACCGCTTCATTGTAATTCCATTTTAAAAATGAAATAGTTTAACAAAACTGGAAGAAGATCAAAGGAGAGTAAGCGTCAGGTTAACATAATATTAGTTGATCTCTTATATCGTTCAAATTACATTACTGCTTAAAGTGACGTTAATATTAAAATTTGTGATAATACTGATAGATACATTGTATCTTACTTTTGGAGAAATAAAATTAATGTTGTTGTATAACCTAAGAATGGCTTGGTGGAATACAGCATTATCACCAGCAGCCCCAAAAGCCAGCTCGAAAGCCAACCAAGGAACGTATGCGACAATATGTAAACACATCGAAAAGCTAATTACAGAATTGTCTTGTGATTTAATTGCAATTTGCGAGGTCTCGTCTGACGATGTCGCATATATTAATACATACTTGGGCTCACGTTTAATCGATATAAAAATGCTAGACTTAACGTGTAAGCTTGGCAGAACAAGGTTTGATATTGCTGTTATTTATAATACTAGAAAAATTCATTTAAGCCATCTGCATTATCTGTCAAAATCTATCACTGGTAATACAGTTAAGGCTGCACAGTTAGTTGAAATTGTTAATTTGGATGATAATAAAAGGATCCATTTATTTTTATGTCATTGGGCTAGTCGCCTTCATGGTGGAGAAGATCGGAGGAAATCAGCAGCAACAATTGTTTATTCATCTGCGCAAGCATTAATGTCTCAAAATGAAGACGTTATCGTAATGGGCGACTTTAATGATAATCCCTATGATGAAAGCATACGGAATCATTTAAATGCATCTCGCTGTCATGATGCAGTTAGGAAATACCCGAATGAGTATTTTTATAATCCATTCTGGAGAAGTGTTGTGTCAGAAAAAAAGTATAATCACTTAGCTGATAATGAGGCATTTAGATCAGGTACTCACAAATACAAAGAGTTTCAAGGTACTATATGGCACACATATGACCAAATAATGTTTTCCGGTAGTTTTCTAGGGAAAGGGACTTGGCATCTAAACGAACAAAGCACCAAGGTCATAGAGGAAGTTGGTTTTATCAATGACTTTGAAAATAGGGGTAACTTAATTGACCACTTGCCTATTATGTGTGAAATTACGAGACCATGAGGAGTGAAATATGTCTTTAAACTTTGACAAGTTATTGCAGAAAGGAAAAATAGCTGCTGACAACGTTATTCAGAATGAAGCTGAAATAGATGATATCCTGAAGGAGTTACAACTTTCTCTGAGTAATTTTTTAAATCTTGAAATAAAGTTTCTAGAACTCATTGAATATAAAACTGAACCACAGCCGCTGGGGAAGATAAGCTTTTACCAACCACGAGTAAAAACAGGCTTTAAAGAGGTTCATATCTCATCTGATAATATCGATTTTTCATCCGAGATTTTTAAAATTAAACGCTCGGATGAGGTCTACCCTGTTACTATTGTTAGAGGATTAAATCACTCTGTCGCAGATAACAAAGATGAACTATCATTGGCAATCGGAGAAATCGTATCGAATGCCCAATTTCACTTACAACTAAAATCATTTTTAAATAAAGTTAATAATTCAAATAAATCATAAAGAACCGAAAGCCGCTGCTAAGCGGCTTTGTACGTCTATGCCTCTCTTTAATTTAACCCGTTAGCTTTCCTCTAGACACAATCTGAGAATAAAAAACAGAATAAAAAAGGACAGTCACACCTTCTTAATAAAAGTGTTGTTTTGGAGCCGCACTAGATGAATGCACAACCTCTTTCATTCACATGACAACGCTTGCTTACTGTACCTGCGGATTTATTTCTGCAATAAAGCAAGCTCCTGAATTAAACACTTTCAGGGCGACAAATAATTTTATCTTGAGACAACAAAAAAGCCGTAGCTCATTGGTAATCCTCCCCTAAAATAATCGAAGTCAAACGTAGAATTTTCTCGTATGCTAACTGCAAGGAGATTCACATGAAAAAAGCACACTTTAGCGACAGCCAAATTATGGCTGTTTTAAAACAAGCCGAATCAG
>PIZK01000035.1 GCA_002835545.1 Alteromonadales bacterium alter-6D02 | reverse complement strand
ACACATGGCAAGGGCTTTTTTGATCTTTTATTTCAAGCGTACATTTAATGTACATAAAAGGCTTTTTTAGTGATTTACATCACCTAAAGTGACGCTTATTCATATGAGGAAGGTGTTTATGGTGATAAGTGTACTGGTGATTGCAGTGAGTGGAAGCCTAGATAGCAAAAGAGCAAACCAAAGTTTGCTCTCTTTCATCTGTCTTATTTACCTAGAATCTTATCTAAAGCCTTTTGCTCGTCATCATCAAGCTGTTGCTCCGCTTCAATCGATTCTTTGACAACTTCAGATTTCGATTTCCTACGTTGCCTCACAACAACATAACCCAAAATACCTAAGCCAATAACAGCAAAACCAATCGGACCATACCAAAGGAAGTAAGTTACACGGTCAACCTTTGGCTTATATAGTACAAACTGTCCGTAGCGCATCACTAAGTATTCCATAATCTGCTCATCACTGCGCCCTTCTTCAAGCATTCGGCGCACTTCGCGTCGAAGATCCTGAGAGATCATTGAGTTTGAGTCAGATAAGTTTTGATTTTGACACTTAGGGCAACGCAAAATCTTATTTAATTCGTGAAATCTAACTTCATATTCAGGCTTACTGAACTCATAGGTTTCAACTGAATTTGCTAGAACAGAAAAACTCATACTTAGACATAATAGAAAAACGGATAAAAATAACTTATTCATGATTTAACAACTAACGCAGCCTCTTGCTTAATGGTGTCTACTAGCGGCTTAATTTTGTTAAGCCAGATATTCTCATCAATAGTTCCCGCATAACGTAAACGAATAATACCATGATGATCAACAACGAAGGTTTCTGGTGCGCCAAACACGCCCAAATCTAAACCTAGCTGACCACTTACATCATAAGCAGTAAATTGATATGGGTCTTGATAATCTTTCAGCCATTGTTGGGCAGCTTCTAATTCATCTTTATAATTAATACCATAAATTGGTAATCCAGTATTTGCGATATTAATTAAATGAGGATGCTCGATTTTACAACCCGCACACCAAGTCGCCCAAACATTCAATAAGTACACTTCTCCCGTTAGATCCTTATTAGTCACTACTCGCTCAGGGTTATTGACTGTTAACAATTTAAACTCAGGAACAGGCTGCCCTTCTAAAGCTGATGGCATCGCCTGTGGGTTTAAAAATAATCCTTTATATAAAAAGCCCCCGATCACGATAAATAGGATAAGTGGGAAAAATAAAATTGCTCTTTTCATTTTAACTTTTTTCACCTTAATTCTTGTGTCTATTAAGCGGGTTGGCCACTCACTGCAGCCTCATCTACTTTGTCTGACGCTTTCGCTTTTTTACGTGAGCGATATCGACGGTCTGTCATACACATAAAGCCACCGACCATGATAAGTGCACCAGCAAGCCATAATAGATTAATAAACGGTTTAACGTAAATACGAACTGCCCAAGCATCATTATCTAACGGATCGCCCAAGGCGACAAACAAGTCACGCATCAACGTACTATCAATTCCTGCTTCTGTCATACCCATTGTCTGCACAAGGTAAACACGACGCTCTGGTTTTAATAAAGCAACTTGCTCGCCATCTTCAAATGCGCTTATATGTGCCTGTTTAGCACTATAATTAGGACCTTCAACATCAATCACTCGTTCTAACTTGAATTCATAGCCACTTAAACTAACGGTATCACCGCTATCCATACGAATATCAAGTTGTGTTTCATAATGCGATACCAAGGTTGCACCAACAATAGAGATGGCAATACCGATATGCGCAACAACCATTCCCCAATAGCTCTGGGTCGGTTTAGTTACATCAACTTTACCTTGTGCGTTAGTAATATTTATTTTGGCATTTTTTAGTGTCGCAGCAGTTAACCAAAATGCTAGACCCATACCAATAGCAACCCAACCAATAAACTCACCGCCATAAACAACAGGGAATGCTAAGCCAAATAACACACTAACAACCGCAATTAGGCCTAACTCTTTTACAAATGTCCCTGACTTATTCTTCTTCCAACGAATGATCGGTGCCATGGCCATCACCACGACCATTGCACTTATTATCGGGTTAAACACGGCATTAAAGAACGGAGGACCAACTGAAATCTTACCCATGCCTAAGGCATCGACCAATAATGGATATAGAGTACCTAGTAATACAGTTGCGGTTGCCACAACCAGGGCAACATTACCGACTAACATTAATGTCTCACGTGAGAACAGTTCAAAATTAGATGGTGCTTTTAAGTCACTTGCCTTGAAAGCAAACAGTGTTAACGAGCCAATCACCGCTATTGCTAATAATAATAGAATAAACATACCGCGTGACGGATCGGCTGCAAATGAATGCACCGAATTCAATACACCTGAACGTACTAAGAATGTACCTAACAGGCTTAATGAGAATGCTGAAATAGCTAATAAGACAGTCCAGTTTCTAAACTGACCGCGCTGCTCAGTCACCGATAAAGAGTGGATCAAAGCGGTACCAATTAACCACGGCATAAATGAAGCGTTTTCAACTGGGTCCCAGAACCACCAACCGCCCCAGCCAAGTTCATAATACGCCCACCAACTGCCTAATACGATACCGCCAGTTAGGAAAGCCCAGGCTGCTAACGTCCAAGGTCGAGTCCAACGCGCCCATGCCGCATCCATACGTCCACTCATTAAGGCAGCTACGGCAAAAGCAAAAGCAACAGAAAACCCAACATAACCTAGATATAACATCGGTGGATGCAAGATCAAGCCAATATCTTGTAGTAGTGGGTTTAGGTCTCGTCCTTCAACAGGAATATCAAAAATAATACGGTTAAACGGGTTAGAGGTTAATAGTGTGAAGAAGAAGAAGCCCGCAGCAATCATACCTAAAATAGCCAAGACTCTAGCAACAAAGGCCTCATCGAGATTGCGACTGGTCATCGCTAACGCGACTGCCCATATACACAAAGTTAAGATCCAAAACAATAACGAACCTTCATGGCCACCAAATACTGCGGCTATCTTATATTGTATGGGGAGATGGGTGTTTGATTGCTGTACGATATAGGCAATCGAAAAGTCATCGATAATAAAGCTATATGTTAAAAGGCCATAGCTTAACGCTACGAAGAAGAACATGCCAAAGGTTAAAGGTCGGGCATAACGAACTAAGGTTAGGTTATTACGGTTAACACCAACCAATGGAATAATACTCAAACAAACCGCAAACGCTAGTCCGACGATTAACGAGAAATTTCCTAATTCAGGGATCATTGTACTTCCTCAGATCTCAATATATAACTAATTACACGTGGGCTATGATAACTTATTTAATCAAACATCCCTTAATCAATTCGCTTGCAAAAATTAAAAATATTGACCGAAAGCAAAAATGATAAGTTTTTTCTAGACAGATCATACCCAGTTCAAAACTATTTTTTGATTGATTTCTTGATTCAATAGTCTAATAAATTCAGCAAATGCTCATTGAAAGGGAATCACCTAGCCACCTCTGACTCAAGTGCGTTCGATAAGTTCCGCGATTTTTAACTTTATTTACACTGAGTACGATTTAGTGCAAAAAATATCGCTGTAACTGTACCTCAAGGGGAAAATTAACGTACAATCGCGTCCAAATAAATTTTGCTTAGCTGTAGAGAGTCAACAATGACAACGAACCTGTGGATTGGTATTGCGTGTATTTTAGCCATTGCGCTAGTAATGCTATGGTGGCCATACCTTCGAAATAATAAGGAACAAGCGGTACAAACAAATGTTCGCTCACAAGCCAATAAAGAAAGTTACCATCAGTCTCTCGCAAAATTAGAACAACAACACCAAGACAATATTTTAAGTGCAGAAGAATTCGAAACACTTAAAACAGAACTTGGGCGAAAGCTTATTCAAGAAGAGTCTGCCGCAGAAGACCAAGTCGCTACTACCCAGCGCAATATCTTATGGCCGGTCTTCGCTAGCATCACCTTATTTGCCGTAACAATCCCAATGTATTTAAAGACCGGTTTTTCTACCGAGATCGCCCAAAAACAAATTTTTGAAGATAAAGCTGCTTCTCAACAGCAAAAGTTTCTAGCCTCATTGCAACAATTAGAGAAAAAAGTCGCTGAAGAACCAGCCAACACTCAACAACTCTTTAGTTTAGCCCATGCCTATATTACGGCACAGCAATTTGATAATGCTATCGCAGCGTTCGAGAAGTTGATTACTATAGAAGGTGAGCATGCCGAGTTTATCGGTCCGCAGGCACAAGCGCTCTATTATAAAAATAACCAACAAATGACACCTGAAGCAGCAGCATTAGTTAAACGCGCACTGACAATCGACCCAGAAGATGTTTCAAGCTTAGTACTACTTGGTATGGATAGTTTTGTTAATGAGAAATTTGCCCAAGCAATGATCCACTGGCAACGCGTGTTAAATAACGGACGCCCAGGAACAGATGTTCCGGCGTTAACCCGTGCAATGGAAACGGCTAGACAGCGTCTCGAAGCAACGGGTGAACCAATGCCTGAACTGCCAAAGCCAGCGATATCTAACGATGGCGTCACATTAGTAGTCAGTATTTCTGATGACTTAGCAGGACAATACCTGCCAGAGCAAAGTGTGTTTATTTACGCGATTCCAACTAATGGAACTCGGATGCCATTAGCAGCCGTCAAGCTGACGGTTGCCGACTTACCGACAGAGATTCGTTTAGACGATCGACGCGCGATGACACCTGTAGCAAAAATAAGCCAACATGAACACGTTCAATTATTCGCGATTATTTCAAAATCTGGCAGTGCTGGCATTAAGCCAGGAGACTTCAAAGGGATGATTGAATCAGCGAAGGTTAATCACGAGCAACCTTATCAATTAGTTATTAATAGTGTTGTAGAATAAAGCCCAAATAATTATTGCCTTAGAGTGAGTTAAATCAATTTGAGGCTAATAGTATTTATAAAAATAAAATCGTCCATGCTAAAATGGCACGATTTTATCGAGATTAAATATAGTAGCCATGAGTGACTTGTTATTATCCGCAGACCAACTAACGTGTATACGTGAAGATCGTATCTTGTTTGACCAGCTATCTTTTGAAGTCACAGCTGGTGAGCTTATCCAAGTGGAAGGGCCCAATGGTGCAGGGAAAACAAGTTTGTTGCGTATTCTTGCAGGGTTATCTCGTCCATACGACGGCAGAGTCAATTACAAGCAGCAAGATATCACTCAGGTTCGAGAAGAGTTTTATAACGATCTAACTTTTATCGGCCACCTTGCTGGTGTGAAGAGTGAGCTTTCTGCCGAACAAAACCTCGCGTTTAATTTACAGTTACAAAATGACGACACAACAGGCTTAGAGCAAGCCCTCGATCAGGTAAATTTAACTGGGTTTGAGCACGCCCCTGCCGCTTTTCTTTCTGCTGGGCAAAATCGGCGTATTGCTTTGGCCAGATTATGGCAAAGCCACAGTAAAATTTGGATTTTAGATGAGCCATTTACAGCCATTGATAAAACTGGCGTTGAAAAGTTAGAGCGGTTGTTCATCCACCATATTGATAATGGCGGCTGTGTTATTTTGACGAGTCATCAAGACATTCAAATCGGCGCGCAACGTTTAAAGCGTATCACGCTTGACTATAACTTCGAGTAACCAAGCGATGAATCAACCATTATCATACTGGCAAACATTCTCAATTGTGCTAATGCGCGACTTAAAAGTTGCTGTGCGTAATAAAGGCGATGTGTTCAATCCATTAATTTTCTTTGTTATCGTGATTACATTATTTCCACTAGGTATTGGCCCAGAAGGTAACACGCTCACTCGTATTGCTCCGGGGATTATTTGGGTAGCCGCGCTCTTATCCGCCCTGCTCTCTTTAGAACGTTTATTTAAAAATGATTATAGTGACGGTAGCCTCGAACAAATGCTGCTCAGTCCACAACCGCTTTTTATTATGGTGTTTGCTAAGGTTCTAGCGCATTGGATTTTAACCGGTATTCCTATTATTTTAGCGGCACCATTATTAGCCTTGCTTCTTCAACTAGAAACAAATGCTTATGGAGCAATGCTGGCAACGCTAGCCCTAGGAACACCAATCTTAAGTTTAATTGGTGCCATTGGTGTCGCACTCACCGTTGGTATTAAAAAAGGCGGCGTCTTATTAAGTCTCTTAATTTTGCCGCTCTATATACCAGTACTTATCTTTGCTACCGGCGCAATTGAAGCCGCGGCACTTGGACTGCCGTATAGTGGTCACTTAGCGATTATTGCGGCATTATTAGTCGGTGCGCTGACACTCGCCCCTTTTGCAATTGGTGCAGCGCTACGCGTGAGTACAAATTAACAGTTTTATTATTAATTATTGATTGGATTGAATTATGTGGAAGTGGTTACACCCATATGCGAAACCAGAACGAAGTTATCAGTTAGCCTCAACGCTACTACCTTGGTTCTCAGTTTTAAGCATTACAACATTGCTCATTGGTATCATTTGGGCACTAGGCTTTGCTCCCGTTGATTATCAACAAGGCGAAAGCTATCGCATTATTTATGTCCATGTCCCTGCTGCGACACTCTCAATGTCAGTTTACATGGCTATGGCAACAGCAGCGTTAGTCTCTATGGTATGGCAACTAAAACTTGCAGATGCGGCGGCGGCAGCGATGGCTCCAATTGGTGCTGTTTTAACTACCATTGCTTTAATCACTGGTGCTGCATGGGGTAAACCTATGTGGGGTACATGGTGGGTCTGGGACGCACGTTTAACCTCAGAGCTTATTTTATTGTTCCTCTATCTTGGAATCATTGCATTACATAATGCATTTGATGACAAAGTTTTAGCAGGACGAGCAGCAGGCATTTTAACCTTAGTAGGTGTGGTCAATATTCCAATCATCAAGTATTCCGTTGAGTGGTGGAACACTTTGCACCAAGGCGCCACAATCTCGAAGTTAGATAAGCCATCGATGAGCACCGATATGTTACTTCCTCTGTTAGTCAATATATTAGGGTTTGTATTAATGATCGGCGCAATTACATTAATCCGCTTTAGAAATGAAGTTATCGCCCGCAACGCGATGCGTCCATGGGTTAAAGAGTTAATCGCTAAGGAGTTAAAATAATGCACTTTGCTAACTTCAATGACTTTATCGACATGGGAGGCTACGCTTTTTTTGTGTGGCTCTCTTATGGCTGTGCTTTCTTTTTAATTATTTCACTCACAGTAGTTAGCGTTCGTCGCCGTAAAAGCTTACTGCGAGAAATACAGAGTAAGCAACAACGTGATGAGAAATTAAAACAACTTCGTAAAGGAAAAAATAGCAATGAACCCAAGACGTAAAAAGCGCCTCGCGATAATCACTACAATCTTTGTTGGTGTCGCTAGCGTTATAGGCCTAGTACTTTATGCCTTAAGTCAAAATATCGATCTTTTTTTCACCCCTCACGAGATTGTCAGTGGTAAAGATGATACGGGAATTAAGCCACAGATCGGCCAACGCATTCGAGTTGGCGGCATGGTAAAAGAAGGCTCAGTACAACGAAATAGTGAGAACCTTAAAATCTCATTTATGATTTACGATAATGCCGATGAAGTAACCGTTACTTATGAAGGTTTATTGCCTGACTTGTTCCGTGAAGGACAAGGTATTGTTGCCAATGGTGTATTGGTTGCACCTCGTGTAGTGAAAGCAACTGAAGTATTGGCGAAGCATGATGAAAACTATATTTCACCTGAAATCGCTGAAGCTATGGGTAAACAACACAAAAAACCTGAATACACTGAAGAACAATTAGAAAATAAGTCATACTAAATTTTAAGTATTTTTCTTCCTTCAAAGGCCAGCCAACTAATTGGCTGGCCTTTTCGTTCTATGGTCTTATATCGCGCCAAACTAAAGACTAATCCTTTAGTGTAATTGCTTTCTGCTCATTTTTTATATACTTTCGTGTAACATTTATGTCAACGGAGTGTTATAAAAATAATGAAAAAGATTAACTTAGCCCTAATAACCTTAATCGGTGGCTTATTGATAAGTCAATCGGCACTAGCAGCAAAAAAAGTTTACCGCTGGAAGCTTGCTGAAACTTGGCCTACAAATTTCCCTGTTTTTGGTGATGCCACCAAGAATATGGCAAAAATGGTTAAAGAGATGTCTGATGGGCGTCTTATTATCCAAATCCACTCAAAAAACAAGCACAAAGCACCACTAGGTGTTTTTGATATGGTCAAAGCGGGCCAATATCAAATGGGCCACTCTGCAGCTTACTACTGGAAAGGTAAAGACATTAATACGATGTTCTTCACCACTATGCCATTTGGTATGATCGCGCCAGAATCTTATGCGTGGTTCTACTACGGTGGTGGTATGGAGCTAATGGATAAAGTATTTGCTCGTCATAACATGCTGTCATTCCCAGGTGGTAACACGGGTAACCAAATGGGCGGCTGGTTTAAGAAAGAAATTAACAGCTTAGAGGACTTAAAAGGTCTGAAAATGCGCATCCCTGGATTTGCAGGTGAAGTATTAGCTGAGCTAGGCGCTAAACCAACCAACATCCCAGCGGGTGAGCTATATACGGCACTAGAGCGTAATACAATCGATGCATTAGAGTGGGTAGGTCCATCGCTTGACTTACGAATGGGCTTCCATAAGATTGCCCCTTACTACTACACAGGTTGGCATGAGCCTGCTGCTGAATTGCAGTTTATGGTTAATAAACGTGAATTCAACCGTTTACCAAAAGATTTACAACAAATCTTAAAAGTAGCGATGAAGACAGCAGCTTATGACATGTATTCACAATCTACTCACGAGTCTGGTAAGAACTTAGCGACAATCAAAGCTGATTACCCGAACATAAAGATCAAAACATTCCCAGCGGATGTAATGAACTCACTTCGTGCAGCTAACGATAAGTTAATCACTAAGTTTGAAAAGAAAGACCCTCTAACACAAGAAATTATTGAGTCACAACGTAAATACTTAAAACAAGTACGTGCGTGGACTGAAATTTCTGATCAAGCGTACTTAAACAGCGCTAAGTAAAACCCCATAGGTTAAAGCGGCTCACCTATAGTTTTTTGGGTGAGCCGCTTTTGTTTATAACCATTCTCAAGGATTGTTATGTTTACTCTTGTTAAGTCTTCTTTAGCTCGATTTATCGACTTTGTTGGACTCCTCGTCGCTATCACTATGTTGCTATTATTACTCAACATTTTTATCAATGTCGTCATGCGCTATTTATTTAACGATGTCTCTATCGGCATGCAAGAACTTGAATGGCACCTCTTTTCATGTCTATTTTTATTTGGTATTGGCTACAGTCTCAAAGAAAATGCACATGTGCGGGTTGATGTGATCTATGAAAACTTAGGTGAGAAGGCTCAAGCAATCATTAATATCGTTGGTACGCTACTGTTTTTAGTCCCATTCTCAGCATTGATCGTGCACTACGGTTTGGACTTTTCAAAAGAAGCTTATGACATGAACGAAATGAGTGGCGATCCGGGCGGTTTACCTCACCGTTGGATAATCAAAGGCGCAATTCCCGTTTCTTTTATGTTTACTTTACTCTGCGGTGTTTATGTCATTGTTGAGCAAATTGACCTATTACGTGGTAATAAAACACCACATGACAATAACCCAGCAGTATAAGGATTTAAGCTATGGTTGGTATCGTTCTTTTCCTCACCGCACTGTGTTTACTGTTTGTTGGTTACCCAATTGCGTTCACTTTCGCAGGTGTTTCTTTACTTTTTGGTTGGTACGCGATGGGCGTCGACCTTTTTGCATTTATGCCGTTTCGTATTATGAGCATTATGCAAAACACTATTTTAATGGCCGTCCCTCTATTTATTTTTATGGGGATAGTGCTACAAAAATCTAAGCTTGCCGAGCGTTTACTTGAGTCGATGGCGACTCTCTTTGGTGAGCTTCGTGGTGGTTTAGCAATCTCAACGATCATTGTTGGCGCGTTTCTCGCTGCATCGACAGGTGTTGTAGGCGCTTCAGTTGTGGCTATGGGTGTTATCTCATTGCCTGTAATGATGAAATACAACTATGATAAACGACTTGCAACTGGTGTTATTTGTGCCTCAGGCACACTTGGACAAATTATCCCGCCGTCCATTATTTTGATCATCTTAGGTGATGTAATGGGCTTACCTGTTGGTGACTTATTCCAAGCGGCGCTGTGGCCTGGTATAGCATTAATCTTAAGCTATGTTCTTTACGTTACGATCATCGCATGGCGTCACCCTGAACGCGCACCAGCGATTAAAGTTAGTGAAGAAGATAAGGCTAAAGCGATTAAAAAAGCTCTCTTTGCCATTATACCGCCGCTGTTTTTAATTGTAGCGGTATTAGGTTCAATCTTTAGCGGTATTGCAACACCGACAGAGTCGTCAGCATTAGGCGGCGTTGGGGCGATTATTCTTGCGTTATTTAGCGGTAACTTTAAACCAATGATGCTTATCGATAGCGCTAAGGAAACGACTAAAGTAACAGCAATGGTATTTGCAGTATTAATCGGCGCAACGGCTTTTGCTATGGTCTTTACCTACACTGGCGGTGATTACCTAGTCGAAGAGTTTATGCTGGGGCTACCTGGTGAAAAATGGACATTTATCGGCTTATCAATGCTTGCGATTTTAATTTTAGGCTTCTTTATCGACTTCGTTGAAATTGCCTTTATTATTGTGCCGATCCTAACCCCAATCGCTGAATCATTAGGTATCAACATGGTGTGGTTTGCCATATTGATTGCAATGAATTTACAATCCTCTTTCTTAACGCCACCATTTGGTTTCAGCTTATTTTACCTCAAAGGTGTTGCTCCAAAAGGTATTGTGACCACTGATATTTATAAAGGGGTTATTCCATTCATCTTGCTTCAAGTATTTGTTTTAGCATTGCTAGTGATATTCCCTGAGCTATTTGGCATGTCCAGCATGCTCCCTGAATAACAAGACCGACTCACTTCTACCGTTTGATCATCGATTAGATGGTAGAAGTTTTAACTTAGATCATCTATTTAGGTGAAAACTTTGATACAATGTTTCACTAACGGCTAATATACACTTACGCCATCGTTTAATCTGTTTGAGTAATTTAGGTCCAGATGAAGAATACACCGATTTATATTATTTCCGTGACACAAGATACTACTTTGACCAAGCTTACGGTTATCCTACAATCCTTAGATTTTAAAGCGAGTGTTGTTAATTTAGCCGAAGTTAATCAACTCCCTGATGGTATTGTTCTATTAGATGCAAGAAACCAAGAAGTTGACCAGCATGGTATTCCATTATCATCAAGTGATGTGGGTCGAAAACATCAACTCGCATTAATTAATGTCCAGAAAGATTCCGTTAACGAATACATCTGTGTGCAAATGGGAATTAAGGCAGCTTTCACGACTGATATCGAGACAGACCAGCTGCTCAAAGGCTTGCGTTGTTTAGTCAATGGCGAATGGTGGTTCTCACGTAAGGTTTTAAGCCAAACCTTAGAAACATTATTTGACAGCATGGCTGATAGCCGCCCGAAACCCACAGCAACACCAGCAATGACAGAGCAGCTAACTAAACGTGAAAAAACGATCATTAAGCTCGTTTGCCAAGGTGCTAAAAATCAAGAAGTGGCTGATGTTTTAAATATCAGTCCACATACGGTTAAAACACACCTGTACTCTATTTTCAGAAAGACTAACTGTCGTAATCGTGTTGAGTTACTAAACTGGGCTAAAGAGCATACGCTTGCTTATCAATTGATGGTTTAATACTAAATTATCAGCTCGTCCTTTCCTTACGCAAGTGCTATGTCACTTGCGTTTTTATTTGCTCCAAGCGTTGCTGTTTCGCATCCCAACACTGATTAACCCATTGCTGAAATGATTGCTTAAACTCTGGGTCATTCTCATAATCACCAATCAAACCCGCGTCTATTTTCGCTGTTTCTACATCGACAACGACTTGACTAACCTGCCCTGAAATAAATTGCCAGAAAGTTGGAATCCCTCCAGGATAAAAGATCGTCACGTCGACCATATTATCAATAGCACCAGACATTGCATTGAGTGCAAACGCGACACCACCCGCTTTTGGTTTTAATAAATTTGCGTGCGGGGACTGCTGCTGTTGCCATTTTTTAGGAGTGAAACGAGTACCTTCGACAAAGTTCATGACACTGACAGGCTTAAGCTTAAACTTCTGACAAGAGGCTTTAGTCGTTTCAACATCTTTACCTTTTAGGTGTGGGTTCTTCGCTAAAAAGTCTTTGCTATAGCGCTTCATGAATGGAAAATCGAGTGCCCACCATGCTAAGCCAATAATTGGAACATAAATTAGTTGCTGCTTAAGGAAGAACTTCAAAAATGGAATTTTTCCATTTAACACCCGCTGTAAAACCAATATATCAACCCATGACTGGTGATTTGCAATCACTAAATACCATTGCTCCTCACTGAGTTGCGGCATATTTAGAACATTCACTTTCGTGCGGCTAAACAATGCCTGATTAATCCCGTTTATTTTAATCCAGCAGCTCGCACAACCATCTAATAGGTAGCTCATGCAACGTTGCCAACCAGCAATCGGAAGCAACTTCAGTAAAGCCAGCCCTAAAATAGGTAGCACCCAAAATATTGTATTTAATACATAAAAAACAGCAGAAAGAATTCCGTTTATCAATCTCATAAAAACCTCATTATTTTCATCGCATAGTGTAACCAACTGGTACAAGGTCTAACAAGATAAAAATAAAAAGCCCCTAAATTTCTTTAGAGGCTTTGAGCAGGAGTAACTAACATTTGTTATTTACTTGGATAAAGTTTATTCCACCATTGTGGTTGATCTTTTAGATGCATATCGAAGAACGCAAGTGTTGTATCCCACCATACCAAACGTTCTTTACGCGAGTTAATCGTGTGATCAAGCCCTTTAAATTCAACCAACTCAACATCTTTCCCTAATAGTTTCAGTGCTGTATACATACTGTGAGATTCACTCACTGGCACATTGGTATCACTATCACCATGAATTAACAACATTGGATGGTTTACTTTGTCTGCATTATAAAGTGGACTATTTTCAACATAAAGCGACTTATTATTCCAAGGGAAGCTACCTTTACTTGCTACGCCAGAGTATAAATACCCCCACCAGCCATAGCCCCAGTAATTAGATAAATTACTGATACCGGCATGTGACATAGAGGCTGCAAACACATCAGTTTTCGTTGCTAACTGCATCGTCATAAAGCCACCATAAGAGGCGCCTAAATTACCAATTTTGGTGCTATCAACAAAGGAATGTGCTTTGGCAAATTCACGCGTACCTTCAATAATATCCTCAGCGGTATACTTACCCCAAGCATTAACATGCTTACCAGAGAAATCCTGACCAAACCCTGTAGCGCCTGTCGGTTGGATCACATACACCACATAACCTTGCGCTGCCCATAAATTAAACGGGTAACGACCAGTGAACGCACGAGAGACTGGCGAGGTACCACCGTAGTAGTATACTAGCGCAGGATAATCGTTGTTAGCGTCAAATTGAGGTGGCAAGTAATAGCGCCCTTCAATTGTTTCACCACGAGAGTTTGTGAAATCCCATTGCTCAAACGCACCTAATTTAGTATCGGCGTAAGACTCTTTCTCACTATCAAATAAAGTTTCGCGATGGCTAGCATGAATTGATTGTAGCGCCACTTGTTGAGGTTGAGTGGCAGAAGTCCCCTTAAACAATATCGTCGGTTGAACGAAGTCACTAACACTGAATGACTCAACAACTTCCATTCCTGTATTTACTTTACTAAATTGCTCTTGTTCAGCGTCGAAGTGGAATAATGAGCTGCCATCTTTCTCAGTAACACGTAAGACAATGTCATCGTTTGGTAATACGCTGATCTGGCCGATGCTAGGGTCGAACTCTTTCGAGAGTGCCGTAAAGTCACCGTCTTGATCTCTAAAGTATAGTTGCGTGTCATAGTTATTGGCAACCACACCCTCTGATACAGCCTCCCCTAAACCATTGTTAAAGCTAGGGCCGGCTAAAATATAAATACCATCGCTGGCATACTTGGCTCCATTAAAAGTGCGGTACTCACCAACTTGTGTTAACTCATTAGTTGTTAAGTTAAGTTCACTCACTTCAGTTAGGTTATGTGCAGGCTCTTTATAGTCCACAATATAGCGAGACACTAGAATGCGATCACCACGACTGTCTAACAATTGAGTTGATGACGCGCCATCAGTCAATTGAGCTATAGCCCCAGAAGCTATATCCAATAAATAAACTTGGCTGTTGTTGCGCCAGCCGCCCCATCGATCTTCTAACGCTTGATATCGCTTAGTGATTTTATTACCCGCAGGGGCTTTCTTGCTCCAGCTAAAGATCAAACGATTATCGTCTAACCAGCGTAAGCCACTAACACCAGATAATGCAGCGGTAAGAGCTGTCACCTGACGAGTGTCTCGTGATAACAATGACACTTTGCCACCTTCAACATAAGCGAGCTGCTTATTATTCGGGCTCCATTGTAGTGAGCTTGGCAGTGACGCACTCCAACGTTGTAATAATTGATTCGTCTTGGCATCACGTAGTTCCATCACACGAATAGCTCGATTAGCTTTGTCGCCTAAGCTAGGGTCATAATGATTTTTAGTCCAGATATACTGCTTACCATCAGGTGACAGTGACACTTGACTTACCGTTTCGCTATCAAATAACTGCTCTGGATAAACGCGACGCTCACTGGCATCATAAAAACTGATTAGATCATGCTTT
Source organism: Alteromonadales bacterium alter-6D02 (assembly GCA_002835545.1). Classification (GTDB taxonomy): domain Bacteria; phylum Pseudomonadota; class Gammaproteobacteria; order Enterobacterales; family Psychrobiaceae; genus Psychrobium. Next base: position 21,275 of record PIZK01000035.1, on the reverse strand, counting down.
TTTGCACCTTTCCATTCAATTTTCACATCATCACTGTCGCTAATACTCGTTAGAATAAGTAATTGATGGTCACCATTTTTAAGTGATAGTTCAACTTTATCATCACTTGCATTAACCACTTGGCCATTAATGAAAGCACGTACATCGCTTAAACCAGAAAGGGCTAATGTACCTGTGGTAAAACGTTCAGTTTTCAAGTTTAAGTTCAATGCAAAGTGTCCAGCATCAGTGCCATCACTTAACGTTTTCCACGTGAGTTTTTGGCCAAACACCGAAACACTCGATTGAGTTTGTTGACTGACTTTTGCTGCTAATGCCGCACTAAGTTCTTTAGTAAATGGCGTTTCTGCCTTTTCTTTGTCGCCGATTAACGTAACCTGTGGCGTCACAATAGGGCCTAATACGTTAATGTTTTTGCTGTTGATTTCATCAGCCCATGCTGGTGATGCCAAGCCCAATGAGGCTATTGATAGCAGTAATAATTTTTTATTTATCATTATTTTTTATCTATTTGTTAATTAAAATAAAGGTTTAAAGCGAAATAATTGAACGCATCATGTTCTAGCGGGTTGGGATAATTTCTGCAGCAACCACAGATATTTCAACCAGCAACGCTTCACGGGCCATACTCGCTTTCACACAAGCTCTCGCCGGAGCATGACCTTCAGGCACCCAGTTATCCCACACATCGTTCATTTGCGCGAAGTCATCCATATCTTTAATGTAAATCGTCGCCGATAGGATATGTTCTCTAGAGCTTCCTGCCTGAGTTAATAACTCATCAACTTTTTCTAGCATACTAGAGGTTTGCTCAACAATACCCTGAGTAGCATCTTTACACACCTGCCCACACAGATAAATCGTACCATTATGCTTAACAATACGACTCATCCGTTGTTTTGTTTCAATCCGTTCAATCATTATCATTCCTCTCAAAGTTTTATGGATTGTAACAAGGAAAACGCTGTCAATCGAGGCTACTCTAAAATGATGAACGCTGTAAGCTCTGCATCAAGCGATCCATCGCTCGATAACTTAGCGCTTCGGCTAGCTGGGGTTGCTCAATATTCACAGCCCCCTGCAAGTCAGCAAGTGTTCGAGCAACTTTTAATATCCGATGATAAGCACGCATTGAAAGGTTTAACCGTTCTATCGCTTGTTCTAAAAACTTCATATCTAGCGCTGAAAGGCAGCAATGTTCTTTTATTTGTTTTGAGGAAAGTTGTGCATTAATGACACCACAACGAGCTAACATTATCTCTCTTGCTGCATTCACACGACATCGTACTTGTGCACTTGTTTCCCCCTGAGCAGGCGGTTTAGTTAAACTTCCCTGAGGTAAACGCGGTACATCAACCGTCAGATCAAATCGATCTAGCAGTGGTCCAGAGAGTTTAGCAAGGTACTTTAAAATTTGTTGTGGTGTACTGCGGCTATGCTCACCAATGTCACCGCATGGACTGGGGTTTAGCGCAGCCACTAATTGAAACTGAGCAGGAAATGTCACTTTACCAGCAGCACGAGAAATAGAGATACTTCCGGACTCCATTGGCTCTCGTAGACTATCTAACACTTTTCGTTCGAATTCTGTTAGCTCATCGAGAAATAAGATCCCATGATGAGCAAGAGAAATATCTCCCGGCTTGGGGTTGCTGCCGCCGCCCACTAATGCGACAGCCGAGCTAGAGTGATGTGGTGAACGAAATGGTGGTGTTAACCATTGTTGAACGGAAATGTCCAAGCCAGAGGTGGAATAAACAGCTGCAACTTCTAGAGCTTTCTCGATAGCTAATTGTGGCAAAATAGTTGGTAAACGACTGGCTAACATGGTTTTCCCTGTACCAGGGGGGCCCATAAATAATAAATTGTGTCCACCAGCTGCAGCAACCTCAAGGGATCGTTTTGCTAAAGGTTGCCCCATGACATCAACTAGATCAAGTGTTGGAACAATAGCATCTGTTTCAGCATGTTGTGCGGCTAGTAAAGTGTCATGGCCGTGCAAATAGCCAGTTACATCGAGGAGTTGCTGGGCCACACGATTAGGAGTCGAACCCAGCAAGGCTAATTCATTTTGATTACTAAGGGGCACGACGGCAAAGCGCTTAGCCTGATTCGCCGCTAAGGTTGCAGGTAAAATTCCAACGATCGCACGTAACTGGCCCGACAGCGCTAGCTCGCCATAAAACTCTAATTGAGAAAGTAATCGCTGAGGTACTTGCTCTGAGGCAGCTAAAATGCCAACAGCAATCGCTAAATCAAAGCGGCCTCCCTCTTTGGGCAAATCAGCCGGAGCTAAATTAACAGTGATCCGCCGAGCAGGAAACTCAAACCCGCCATTTAAAAGTGCACTACGTACGCGATCTTTGGCCTCTCGTACCGAAGCTTCAGGTAAGCCAACAATAGAAAAAGAAGGTAACCCGTTGCTCAAATGAACCTCAACGGTGACCAATGGCGCAGAAACTCCTACTTTTGCTCTGCTATATACAATGGCTAATGACACGACATATTCCTTGTCTTAATTTGACTAAAGCAAACCGAACAATCGATCCAAGCGCTAAGCTTAGTCCAAGAAATTTTTCTTGCCAGAAAACAAAACACTCACGGATATACCAATGTCTAACACTTAACTTATCCATTTGTTTTATATATGTTATAACTGTAAAGCTGCTGTGTATTAAAATAAATATTATAACAAGTTTTCTACGGTGGGTTGTGTTTGCCTAATCCACGTGATACAACTTGTCAACACTTGAACTTGTAACAACCTTATTACAAAGCGTACGAGAAAATTTACATGCAGCTATTTGCTCACACTCTAGTCCTCATTATTAACATTATCGTCGTGGTGATTAAACCACAGCGTCGGGGAGCTATTGCTTAGCAGAAGCAGACAGCAACATCAAAACCCCCGACTCTTTCAAGCCGGGGGTTTTTTTATGGCATAACAATCACGTTTTAAGTAGAGACAGAACGATGGCGACACAAGCAGTACCAATCAATAAATCACAAGCAACAGCGAATCCAAAGGCAGACAGCATGCGTGGTGCAGACTTAGTAGTAAAATATTTAAAGCAAGAAGGTGTCGATACGGTCTTTGGGTATCCAGGTGGTGCCATCATGCCTGTTTACGACGCACTTTATGATGGGGGCTTAAAACATGTGTTATGTCGCCACGAACAAGGTGCAGCCTTTGCTGCTGTAGGCTATGCCCGTGCAAGTGGCCAAGTCGGTGTATGTATTGCTACATCAGGTCCAGGTGCAACCAATTTAATTACAGGCTTAGCCGACGCTTATTTAGACTCAGTTCCTGTGGTCGCTATCACTGGACAAGTTGCTAGCCCAGTCATTGGTACTGACGCTTTCCAAGAGATCGATGTATTAGGTTTATCTCTCGCCTGCACCAAACACAGCTTTATGGTTACAAGTAAAGATGACTTAGCCAGCATTATGCAGCAAGCCTTTTCAATCGCTAAATCAGGACGCCCTGGCCCTGTACTAGTCGATATTCCAAAAGATATTCAATTAGCTGATATCGAAGCTGTCCTTAATACATCACAAGCAGAAGCCATCAACACTTGTCCAAGTGACAAAATTGACGATGCCATTGCCTTAATGCAGCAAGCCAAACAACCAATTTTATATGTGGGTGGTGGTGTTGGTATGGCTGGGGCCGTTGACCAACTACAGGACTTTGTCGATGCGACAGGTATGCCATCAGTGACCACACTAAAAGGCATCGGAGCAATCCCGAACAACAAACCTTACGCATTAGGCATGCTAGGAATGCACGGCACTAAAGCCGCAAATTTATGTGTGCAAAAGTGTGATTTATTAGTCGTTATCGGCGCACGCTTTGATGACCGTGTTACTGGTCGCCTTGAGAGCTTCGCTGCTGGCGCTAAAGTATTGCATATTGATATCGACCCAGCAGAAATCAATAAGCTTCGCGCCACTGATATATCAATCTGCGGTGACTTAACCCAATTGCTACCGAAATTAGCGACCAATTTAGATATAAAAGAGTGGCAGCAGTATTGTTGGGACTTAAAACAAGAATACCGCTGGAACTATGATGCACCTTATCGCAGCATCTATGCACCTAAGTTGCTCAATCAATTATCGGAAAAACTACCTGATAACGCCGTTGTCAGCTGTGATGTGGGTCAACACCAAATGTGGGTAGCCCAACACATGAATTTCACTCGCCCAGAAAACCACCTATCAAGTGCTGGCTTAGGCACGATGGGCTTTGGTCTACCTGCTGGTATTGGTGCTCGCCATGCGCGTAAAGATGATCCAGTAGTGGTCGTTTCGGGTGATGGCTCATTCATGATGAACGTACAAGAGCTTGGCACCATCAAACGAGAAAAGCTCAACGTAAAAATCGTGTTAATTGATAATCAACGCTTAGGGATGGTACGTCAGTGGCAGCAGTTATTTTTTGAAGAGCGTTATAGCGAAACAATACTAACTGATAACCCAGATTTTGTCGCCCTAGCCAAAGCCTTTGATATCGAAGCGCGTACGATCACCCAACAAACAGAAGTTTTACCAGCACTCAATGAAATGCTTGCTAGTGAAGGCGCTTATTTACTGCATGTACGCATTAATGAAGCAGACAATGTTTGGCCACTAGTACCACCTGGTGCCTCTAACGCCGACATGATGGAGAAAGTGTAATGACTAACTCATCATCGAATAATCAACTATCGAAAATGGAGTGTGTTTAGATGACTTTACAGACCTACACCCTAAAAGTTTCCTTAAATTCATCTCCAGAGGTGTTAGAACGGGTACTACGAGTAGCACGCCACCGTGGCTTTAAGGTAGAGTTAATGAGCTGGAATGATAGCCTTGGTGAGCTTGAGCTTACCGTTTCCAGTCAGCGTGCGCTGCACTTGCTTGTTAATCAACTAGAGAAGCTAGTTGATGTAACACAGGTTATTGAACTCAGTGATGGGCTCAGCGAACTACAACAAAAAAAACCTGCATAGCGTCAGCGCAGTATATTACTTAAAAAGATTTTAGAATTGAGGAACAACACCATGTCAAACACCAATCATCCTGAACAGATTTGGTTTAACGGAAAACTAATGCCATGGCAAGATGCCACCGTTCATGTGATGAGCCATGCCTTACATTACGGTTCATCTGTATTTGAAGGCATCCGTGCTTACAATACACCCAAAGGCACAATTATTTTTCGTCTAACTGAGCACATCGAGCGTTTATTTAATTCGGCAAAAATCTATCAGATGGATATCCCTTTTACTCAAGAGGAAATCATCACTGCATGTAAAGATGCAATTAAAGCTAATAATCTAGGTGATGCTTACCTACGACCACTAGCTTTTTATGGCGATATTGGTATGGGCTTGCGTCCACCACTAGATGCTAAAAGCGATGTCATGATTGCAGCATTCTTCTGGGGTGCTTACCTTGGTGATGAAGCGCGCGAAAAAGGCGTTGATGTTGGTGTTTCGTCATGGAACCGTTTAGCACCTAATACTATGCCAACAGCGGCTAAAGCTGGCGGTAACTATTTATCATCACAACTTATCTCGATGGAAGCTCGTCGTCATGGTTACACCGAAGGCATTGCATTAGACGTTAATAACTACGTCAGTGAAGGCGCGGGACAAAACCTATTCTTAGTGCGTAAAGGTGTTATTTACACACCACCAACAACAGCATCAATTCTGTCAGGCTTAACCCGTGACACAGTAATCACGCTTGCTCGTGAGCTAGGTTATGAAGTTCGTGAAGAGTTAATTTCTCGTGAATCACTATACGTGGCTGATGAGTTCTTTATGTGTGGCACGGCCTCTGAAATCGTCGCGGTTCGCAGTGTTGATGGTATCGAAGTCGGTAGCGGCAAAATGGGCGATATCACTCGTCAGTTACAAGACAAATTCTTTGGCTTATTCAACGGTGAGACAGAAGATACTCACGGCTGGTTAGAAAGCATCGATTAATTTTTAATAAATAACATTATAGGGGGTACTTCAATAAGTGCCCCGCAAGGAAACAAAATGGCAAAGTTAAGATCGGCAACAAGTACTCAAGGACGTAACATGGCTGGCGCTCGCGCCTTGTGGCGCGCAACAGGCATGCAAGATGGTGATTTTGGTAAACCTATTATCGCTGTTGTAAATTCATTTACACAATTTGTGCCTGGCCATGTTCACTTAAAAGATATGGGGCAGCTTGTCGCCAAGTCCATTGAGGAAGCCGGCGGTGTAGCTAAAGAGTTTAACACTATTGCCGTTGATGACGGTATCGCTATGGGCCATAGCGGTATGCTTTATAGCCTGCCATCTCGTGAGCTGATCTCTGACTCGGTAGAATATATGGTTAATGCCCATTGTGCCGATGCTATGGTGTGTATCTCTAACTGTGACAAGATCACACCAGGAATGATGATGGCTGCAATGCGCCTGAATATTCCGGTTATTTTTGTTTCCGGCGGCCCAATGGAAGCGGGTAAAACCAAGCTTTCTGATCAAATTATTAAGCTCGATTTGGTTGACGCGATGATTCAAGGGGCAGATAAAAATGTCTCTGATGAGCAAAGTGATCAAATAGAGCGCTCAGCGTGTCCTACTTGTGGTTCTTGTTCTGGTATGTTTACCGCAAACTCAATGAACTGTTTAGCCGAAGCCTTAGGCTTAGCACAACCGGGCAATGGTTCATTATTAGCAACCCACAGTGACCGTGAAGCTTTATTCAAAAATGCGGGTAAAGAGATCATGAAGATGTGTGAAGCTTATTACACTCACGATGACCCTCTCGCATTACCTCGTAATATTGCGACCAAAAAAGCCTTTGAAAATGCCATCACCCTTGATATTGCAATGGGCGGTTCAACCAACACCGTATTGCATTTATTAGCAATCGCGCTAGAAGGCGAAGTGGATTTCACCATGGCTGACATCGACCGTCTATCTCGGGTCGTACCACACTTGTGTAAAGTCGCACCCTCTACACCAGAATATCACATGGAGGATGTGCATCGCGCTGGCGGTATCGTCGCTATTTTAGGTGAATTAGCTCGCGCTGGTTTATTGCATACTGATGTGCGTAGCATGGTTGGCTTATCACTCGAGCAAATCATTGAAAAATATGATGTTAAAGTCACTCAAGACCCAGCGATTAAAGAATTTTATCGCGCTGGCCCTGCAGGGATTCGTACCACTAAAGCTTTTAGTCAATCATGCCGTTGGGACACCCTTGATGATGACCGTGTTAACGGTTGTATTCGTACTAAAGAACACGCTTTTAGCCAAGATGGTGGCTTAGCCGTATTATCAGGTAACTTAGCAGCCAATGGCTGTATCGTAAAAACGGCAGGCGTAGATGAAAGCTGTTTAACCTTCTCTGGTCCAGCTCGAATCTTTGAAAGCCAAGACAGCGCAGTAGAAGGGATCTTAGGCGGTAAAGTTAAAGCCGGTGATGTCGTGATCATTCGTTATGAAGGTCCTAAAGGTGGTCCTGGCATGCAAGAAATGCTTTACCCAACCACTTACCTTAAATCAATGGGTCTTGGTAAAGAATGTGCATTAATTACCGATGGCCGTTTCTCTGGTGGCACCTCAGGATTATCAATCGGCCACGTTTCACCAGAAGCAGCATCAGGTGGTGATATCGCACTTATAGAAGAGAACGATATTATCGATATCGATATTCCGAAACGTAGCATAGAGATTCGTATTAGCCCGGTAGAGCTTGCTGCTCGCCGTAGCGCAATGGAAGGCAAAGGAAAACGCGCATGGAAACCTGTTGACCGCCAACGTCCTCTGACTACAGCATTACAAGCCTATGCAATGCTTGCAACTAGTGCCGATAAAGGTGCAGTAAGAGATACCAGTCTGTTCGATGAGGAACAATAATCCATGTCTCACATATCTAGCGATGACACTCAAGTAGGTAAATTAACGGGTTATGATTACTTAACCCGTATTTTGCAAGCACCTGTTTATGATACGGCGGTGGTCACGCCGCTAGATTCGTTGAAAAAGCTATCAGCACGCTGTAACAATCATATCTTGTTAAAGCGTGAAGATAAGCAACCCGTGTTTAGCTTTAAGCTTCGTGGCGCTTATAACAAAATTGCACAGTTGAGTGATCAACAGTTAGCTGCCGGAGTGGTAGCAGCCTCAGCAGGAAATCATGCTCAAGGCGTCGCCCTATCAGCCAGTGCACGCAATGTTAAATCAGTGATTGTGATGCCACGCACCACGCCTGATATTAAAGTCGACTCTGTTAAACAGTTGGGTGGCATAGTGGTATTACATGGTGATAACTTTGACCAAGCTTATCTTCATGCCAAAGAGTTATCAAAGACCGATGGCATGACATTAATCCCACCATTTGATGATTGCGATGTCATCGCTGGTCAAGGTACAGTGGCGATGGAACTGCTCCAACAACAGCGTCAAATGGACGCAGTATTTGTACCCGTTGGTGGCGGGGGGCTGATTGCTGGTATGGCAGTCTATTTAAAGATGCTACGCCCAGAGATTAAAATCATTGGTGTCGAGTCTGAAGACTCAGCTTGCTTAACCGCCGCCTTGGCCGCTGGTGAACCCGTAGATTTAGAACGTGTTGGCCTATTTGCCGACGGTGTCGCCGTTAAACGTATTGGTATTGAGCCCTTTCGTCTCGCACAACAGTATGTCGATGATATGGTCACCGTATCAAGCGATGAAATATGTGCCGCCGTCAAAGATATTTTTGAAGATACGCGAGCCATTGCCGAACCATCAGGTGCTTTGGCCATTGCAGGACTCAAGAAATACAAGAAACAGCACCAGCTTGAAGACCAACATCTAGTCGCTATCTTGTCTGGAGCCAATGTTAACTTTCATGGCCTACGCTATGTATCTGAACGCTGTGAGCTTGGTGAACAAAAAGAAGGCATCATGGCGGTTAACATCCCGGAGCGCAAAGGAAGCTTCCGTCAATTTTGTCAGTTGCTTGGTGGTCGTTCAATTACTGAATTTAACTACCGTTACGCCAATAAACACAGTGCGAATATCTTTGTTGGACTACGTCTAGCCAATGGTGAAACCGAATTACAGTCCATGATCGCGCAATTAAAACAGCACGATTACCCGGCTCAAGACTTATCGCATAACGAAATAGCGAAGCTACATGTTCGCTATATGGTCGGCGGCCGTCCCTGTGAATCATTAACAGAACGGTTATTTAGCTTCGAGTTTCCCGAATGTCCAGGTGCTCTTTCTACATTCTTAGAGACCTTAGGGGAGAATTGGAATATCACCCTATTTCATTATCGAAACCACGGTGCCGCATTTGGACGCGTTTTAGCAGGATTTGAATTATCGGAGCAACAACTCCCACAATTTTTAGAGCATTTAGGTCAATTAGGTTATCAATATAAAGATGAAACAGACAATTTGGCCTACACCGCTTTTTTAACGCATTAAACAGAATTTTATAAAGGATATTGTTATGACTATTACTTCGTTTCATCCAACACCACGTACATTAATGGGTCCAGGTCCTAGTGATGTGTCACCTCGTGTTTTAGAAGCGCTAAGCCGCCCAACCATTGGTCACTTAGACCCAGAATTTGTAAAAATGATGGACGAAGTAAAAAGCCTGCTTAAATATGCTTTTAAAACCGAAAATGAACTAACGATTGCTGTTTCTGCACCGGGCTCTGCTGGTATGGAAACTTGTTTTGTCAACTTAGTTGAGCCAGGCGAAAAAGTCATTGTCTGTGTCAACGGTGTATTCGGTGGCCGCATGGTTGAAAATGTCGAGCGCTTAGGTGCAACGGCAGTGGTAGTTGAAGACACATGGGGTGAACCTGTCAGTATCGATAAAGTAAACCAAGCGTTTGAACAACACCCTGATGCGAAGTTTCTGGCATTTGTTCATGCAGAAACCTCAACTGGTGCGTTGTCGGATGCGAAAACACTGTGTCAATTAGCACAAGCCAATGATGCACTAACCATTGTTGATGCGGTAACATCACTAGGTGGTGTTGAGCTACGCGTGGACGAATGGGGTATTGATGCAATTTACTCTGGTAGCCAAAAATGTTTATCTTGTGTCCCGGGTATTTCACCAGTAAGCTTTGGCCCTCGCGCGGTTGAGAAACTAAAGCAGCGCAATGGCAAGGTACCTAGCTGGTTCCTAGACCAAACATTAGTAATGAGTTACTGGAGCGGTGAAGGCAAACGTAGCTACCATCATACTGCCCCAGTGAATTCATTATACGCCTTGCATGAGTCACTAGTGATGTTACAGCAAGAAGGTTTAGAAAACGCATGGGCGCGTCATCAAGCACAACACGAAGCTTTAAAAGAAGGCTTAACTGAGCTTGGCATCGAGTTTATAGTTGATGAAGCACATCGCCTACCGCAATTAAATACCGTAGTGATCCCAGAAGGGGTTGATGATGCAGCGGTACGCAGTACACTATTAAACGAATTTAATTTAGAAATTGGTGCTGGACTAGGCGCATTAGCAGGCAAAGCATGGCGTATTGGCCTTATGGGTTACGCTGCACGCCGTGAAAATGTAGCGTTATGTCTAGCAGCACTAAAGTCCGCTTTAAAATAAATAAGAAACACACATGATCAAAGTATTAGTAAACGGCGCTCAAGGGCGCATGGGTAAAGAAGCCGTTAAAGCGATTAGCAATGATGCTGCTTTAACCGTGGTTGGTGAAATCGATTATCAAGATGACCTAGCTACGGCCATCGCACAATATCAACCACAAGTTGTGGTTGATTTTACTGCGGCATCAGCAGGTTTTGCTAACACGCAAACCATTCTTAATGCTGGCGCTTGCCCAGTCATTGGCACCAGTGGTTTTGTTGAAGAACAAGTCAAACAATTACAGGCGTTATCCAAAGAAAAGCAACTCGGTGGCTTAATTGCACCTAACTTTTCAGTTGGCGCAGTATTAATGATGAAGTTTGCAGCAGAAGCAGCTAAGTACCTACCGGATGTTGAGGTCATCGAAGCTCACAGCCCACAAAAAGAAGAAAGTCCATCGGGTACTGGCTTACGTACCGCCGAGATGATCAGTGCTGCACGTACAGCTTCACCGATGACCACCAGCGATAAAGAGTTAATCGAAGGTGCTCGCGGTGCAGAACTTGAAGGAGTAAAACTTCATTCAATTCGCTTACCTGGCGTTGTCGCACAACAAACTGTGTTCTTTGGTGGTTTAAGTGAAACCCTTAAAATCGAACATAACTCGCAACATCGTGAATCGTTTATGCCAGGTGTTGTACTAGCGTGTAAAAAAGTCGTTGAACGTACTGAGTTAGTTTATGGCTTAGAGCATTTAATGGATTAAACCTCCCTAAAAGCCATACTCCAATCAAAGCCCTTAACTCGCACGAGTTTGGGGCTTTTTTATTGGCTATCATTGATAAAAAAATAAACAACAGCTAAATTATATCCATTACGATTGTTATTTCACCTCATCAGCCAATGGATACATTATGAATAACTACCCTGAAGGGCAATTTTGCTGGATTGAATTAAACGCACAAAACTGGCAAGTTGCCAAAGACTTTTATAGCCAGCTCTTTAATTGGCAAGCGGTTGATCAGCCCATTGGTGACGATATGTTTTACACCATGATGCAACTAAACGGAAAGACGGTTGCAGCAATGTATCAAATGATGCCTGAACATGCAGAGCAAGGGGTTAAAACCCATTGGTTATCTTATATTGCAGTCGATGATGTTGACGCCAGCATTGCCAAAGCTAAAACATTAAACGCTGAAATTGTCATCGGCCCCCATAATGTGATGAATGCGGGTAGAATGGCTGTAATACATGAACCTGATGGTGCTTACTTTGCTATTTGGCAAGGACAAGAAAACGCGGGGATAGAGCTTAGAGATGTTAACAATACATTATGCTGGAGCGAGCTGGCGTCAAAAGATAGCGCAAAGAGTAAAACTTTCTATCACGACTTACTCAACTGGCAATATACTGATAAAGATGTAGAAGGGATGAGTTACTGCGAAGTTACTGCGGGTGAAACGTCACATGCAGGACTCATGGAGATGACCAGTGAATGGGGCGAGATACCACCGCATTGGATGCCATATTTTGCAGTGGAAAGTTGTGACGACATTGTCGCTAAAGCTCAATTTCTCGGCGCAACGATTTGTGTCCCGACCACAGAAATACCAGGAATTGGCCGCTTCTCTGTTATTAATGATCCACAAAAGGCGACATTCTCGGTGATTGAACTCAACGAGTAACAATTGATTATCAACATAAAAAAACCAAAGCGGTTGCTTTGGTTTTTTTATTTCAACTGTTAAAAGAGCGATTAAATATTTGGTCGTGAGCGCCCGCCACCACTGCGGTTTCCGCTTGAACGGTTACCACTTGGCTTCCCTTGGCTATTACCACCCTGCTTGTTTCGATTGTCCGAGCGACGCTTGTTACCCGATTCACCATTGGCCTTATGACGACCGTTAGCGCTTTTTGGTTTATGACCACGTGAGTTTTCACCAGAACGTTGACCATCTTGATGATCAGTACGAGGTTTTTTCGGTTTCTTCGCTCGCTTAGGCTTAATCGGCCTTGTATCAAGCTCCGTCTCTGGCACTCGATGAATCGCTTCAAAGCCAGGGATCTCTTTACGAGGAATTAGCTCTTGAATTAAGCGTTCAATATCTTTTAGCTGTTGCATTTCATCATTACTGACCAATGAAATAGCTTCACCTGTTGCACCAGCACGTCCTGTACGCCCAATACGATGAACATAATCTTCGGCGATATTAGGCAAGTCAAAGTTAACAACTTGCGGTAATTGATCAATATCCAAGCCACGAGCAGCAATGTCTGTAGCGACCAACACCTTGATTGAACCATCTTTAAAGCCTGCAAGGGCTTTGGTTCGCGCACCTTGGCTCTTGTTACCATGAATTGGTGCAGCACTATGTCCTTTCGCTTCTAACTGACGCGCAATACGGTTAGCGCCATGCTTGGTGCGAGAAAACACCAACACTTGTTGCCAATCATTATCTTCAATTAAAAATGTTAACGCTTCAGTTTTACGGCCTTTATCTAATGGGCATAGCCATTGCTCAATACGTTCAACCGTCGAGTTTTCTGGTGTTACAGAAACCTCTACTGGATTATTGATTAAGCCTTTTGCTAACTGACGAATATCCTGTGAGAATGTGGCTGAGAATAATAAGTTTTGACGCTTATTTGGTAACAATTTAATAATGCGTTTAATATCATGAATAAAGCCCATATCTAACATACGGTCTGCTTCGTCAAGCACCAATACTTCAAGGTGATCAAATCGAATTGCACGCTGGCTATAAAGATCCAGTAAACGACCGGGGGTAGCGACTAAAACATCCGCACCTTGACGCAGTTTCTGCATTTGCGGATTAATCTTAACGCCACCAAAAACAACCGTTGAATGCATGTGTAAGTTTTTGCTATAGATACCTACGTTTTCAGCAACCTGTGCAGCCAATTCACGTGTTGGCGTTAAAATCAAAGCGCGAACTTGGTTGTTTTGCGCTTTCTGACCCTTTGATAAATTCTCAAGGATCGGCAAAGTAAAACCAGCAGTTTTACCGGTACCGGTTTGTGCTGCGGCCATCACATCTCTGCCGGCCAAAACCGCCGGAATTGCCTGAGCTTGGATAGGTGATGGAGTGTCATAACCTTGCTCGGCTACAGCATCAAGAATTTGTGGGCATAGCCCTAAGTCAGCAAAACTCATAGTAAGATGAACTCTTAAGTTAATTAGTCAGTCGCCTAAGGCGATATAGTAGTAAGTATAGACCGCAGTCTCACAAAAGGGCGCAGTGTACAGCAACTATCACTGCCTCGCTATGGAATCGAGACAAAAGACTGAGCATTATTGATTTATTTGTCTTTTTGTTGAAGCGAGAGTCACTATATCTATTTTTACTGTGGCATATTGTCGCAGCGGCTTAACTGTTTTTGATTGAGCAGGTAAGATAAGCGTGATAATTTCGATGAGTAAGTAATGAAAAATGAAAATTTTTAGTTCCCTCCAGCACCAGCAGTTAAAAAGCTTATTCGCTTTTGAAGCTTTAATTCAAATTGGTAAATTATTACTGATTAGTCTTGTGGCTTATGTGACTAAGAACCAGTTAATCATCACTTCGATGATGGTTATCTTCTTTGTTGAGCTGTGCTGTAAAACATTACTTTACCGTTACGCACTACACCAACCACACCAATTTAATTTAGTCGTTAGTATAATCTTAGCGCTCGATTGTATTATCTTAAGCAGCTATTTGTTTTTTATCGGTGGAGCGACTAATGCTCTCATCTCTTTTTTATTACTACCAATCGCAATTAGTGCCATTTTACTTGAAAAGAAACAAACTTGGTTAATCTGCCTACTGGCTATCATCTGCTACAGCTTGTTGATGAAGTTTAATCTACCTTTCTCTTTTAATGCTAGTGAACATGCGCACCATAGTGTTGGTTCATCACACTTCTTAGCGATGTGGGGGACTTTCACAATCTCTGCTTTAGTATTAACGGTGTTTGTGGTTTCAATGGCGCAGAAAATTCAGCAGCAAAAACAGAACATAGCAAACTATCGGCAAGAGCAGTTACGCTCAGAGCAGATCATCGCTATCGGTACAGCATCAGCTAGTGCAGCCCATGAATTAGCGACACCCTTGTCTACCATGCAACTTGTTTGCGATGAGTTAGAACTTATCGATGATGAGCAGGAACGCTCTGAGCAATTGAGTCTGCTGCAACAACAACTCGCTCGCTGCCAACAAATTTTAGGTCAGCTACGCCTGGATAACGAACAAGTAAAATTAGACAAAAATGCTCAGGTTAATGCAGTAACGTTTTTTGATACTGTGTTTGAGCGTTGGACTATTGTACGCCCTGATATATCAATCACGATAAACAATGAGCTTAACGCAACCCTAGACATGTTATCTCATCCAACATTAAACTCTGCATTGATGAATTTATTAGATAACGCAGCCGATGCCAGCTTGGAAAACCAAATCAATCAAATTACTGTAAAGCTCTCACATGATCAGCGCTTTATTACAATGGATATCATCGATCAGGGCCCTGGAGTATCACCACAGTTAATTCAACAATTAGCTCAGCCTAAAGCTTCAAACAAGCAACACGGTATGGGACTAGGGCTGTTTTTAGCCAACACTAGTATCGAAAGGTTACATGGGCAGGTAAGTTTAACTAACGGGGTGACTGGCGCAATTACTAGCGTTACGTTACCCATAGCGCAAGGAAGTGCCCAATAAATGGAACTTGCAGGAAAAAAGCTATTGATCATAGAAGATGATCTAGCATTAGCGACTACTTTAGCGAATAACCTAAAGCGACGCCAACTCATTGTGGAACATGTCGATAATGTCGATCAAGCGCTAGCTAAGTGTCAGGTATTTAGGCCAGAATTATTATTAATCGATTTAAAATTAGGCCTCGGTTCTGGCTTAAGTTTAATTAGCCCAATTCGCCAACTACTACCTCACAGCCGTATCGTTGTCCTCACAGGTTATGCCAGTATTGCAACCGCCGTAGAAGCAATTAAATTAGGTGCTAACGACTATTTGCCCAAGCCTATCAGTATTACACTCATACTTGCGTCACTGACTGGGGATAGTACAGGAACGGCTGCAAGTAGTGATCTTGAAATTGCAGAAAAGCCAATGTCCCCTGCCAGACTAGAATGGGAGCATTTACAGAAAACACTCAAAGAGTGTGGCGGTAATGTATCTAAAACAGCGCGTGTACTTGGGCTTCATCGAAGAACGCTACAACGAAAACTCGACAAAAAACCCTCCAAGCAATAAGCAAAGCAGAGAATGATATTTCTCTGCTTTTCACGATTAGCTCGTGGCTTTATGTAAACATGACTTATAATACTTATTGAGTGCTTCAACCAGCCCTTTAACACCGATAAGGCCGACAAAAACACCATGCTGCATTACCGGGAAACATGTTTGATCACAAAAGCCCGATGTACCATTAACCACATTATTTGCTAAATCAAGAATATTATCTTCTGACTCAACTGTCTTAATGCTCGTCTTCATAAACTCACTGACATGCGGTGCCCCATCACAATAATAACTATTTGAGATTAAGGTTTTTAAACAGTCGCGTTCGCTTAATATACCGACGACTTGATTATCATCAACAACAACAGCACTGTCTTGATCACTCGACTCAATGGTGCTCACAGCATCAGCCAATAGTGCTGTTGAAGTGATCTGTGGTGGCTGATGTGTCATAAAATCTTTTACTTTTAAGTCAATCATCATTTATCCCTCACTAATTAGGCAAAATGTGCCTCTAACTCATCGGCTCCGCCGATATGCTGACCAGAAATAAATACCTGTGGTACTGTCGTTTGACCACTCACAGCGCGTAATGAAAGTAATGTTGCATCACTGCCTAGTACAATTTCTTCGTAGCCCATTCCTTTCTCTTGTAATAACTGCTTCGCTCTTGCGCAGTGTGGACAGCCCGGCTTGGTGAACAAAGTAACATCTTGAGGCGCCGTCGCATCACTGTTTATATAATTAAGCATAGTATCTGCATCTGAGACTTCAAATGGGTCGCCCGGTTTTTGTGGCTCAATAAACATTTTATCTATCACACCATCTTTAACTAACATAGCATAACGCCAGCTTCGCTTGCCAAAACCAATGTCTTGCTTGTCAACGAGCATACCCATTCCTTCAGTAAACTCACCATTGCCGTCAGGGATAACGGTAATATTTTCGGCTTCTTGATCTGCTAACCATGCATTCATCACAAAAGTATCGTTCACAGATACACAGACAATGTCATCCACACCGTTTTGGTTGAATACTGGAGCTAATTCATTATAGCGTGGCAAATGCGTTGAAGAACACGTCGGGGTAAATGCGCCCGGCAATGAAAATACAATAACCGTCTTATTGGCAAACAGCTGCTCAGTCGTTACATCTAGCCATTCATCGTTGTGACGCGTTTTAAATGTAACACTTGGAACTGCTTGACCTTCTTTATTATCTAACATGGTTAACCCCGTTTATTCGTTAATGAACTGTGTTTCAATAAGTCTAGTATGCAACTGCTGAGTAAAAAGTGCTAAGCGTTAAAAACAATCATCATCATAGGTAAAAGCTATCATAAAGAACCGTATCCATTCCTACTACCTGTTAGAGATAGGAAGCTTGACTTTAACAGAGAGGCCGCCTTGTTGACGGTTAGTAATCAATACTTGCCCACCATGATGATTAACAAACCGCTGAACAATGGCCAAACCTAGACCGCTACCCTGGCCGCCTCGTGCATTATCACCTTGTACAAAAGGCTTAAATAACTGCTGAATTTTGTCTTTAGGAATCCCGGGGCCATTATCCTCAATAGTAAAAAAGACCATATTCTTTTTTAACTTACCTGATGTAACGTACACTTCACCATGACCATATCGTAAAGCGTTTCCTAATAAATTAGTGATCACTCGCTTTAAAGCTACAGGACGTAACATCAGCTCAGGAAGCTCTTGCAAAGATAATTTAATATTATGGCCTCGAGATAGTTCCGCTTTAACCTCTTGATTGATTATGTCGTTCAATGAGCAAGCGACCATACTCTCTTCACGATCAAGCTTAATGTAGGTAATAAACTGATCGATGATTTCATTCATATCATCAATATCTTGCTCAATTCCTTCTTTAAAAAAAGCTTCTTTATCGTCTAGCATCTCAGTGGCTAAGCGAATTCGAGTGAGTGGTGTGCGTAAGTCATGTGAGATACCCGCCATCAATAACGAGCGATCGTCTTCTAATTGTTTGATCCCCGACGCCATCGAGTTGAACGCTCTTGTGACACCAACAATCTCAGAAGAGCCTCGTAGTTCTAACCGCTCAGGGTATTCACCATGGGCAACTTGATTTGCTGCCCGCTGCAGTAAACGTAATGGTTTAGTAATATGACGGGCGAATAACCAGCCACCAATAATTGACAGGCTACCAATGACCATAAGATAAAAAGTTAATGGCGAAAACTCACTATCATTGAAGTTCTCCAATGGTATTTTAATCCAGACATAAGGGTCTTGGGGCGGATTAATCCAAACCATATAACGGTCTTCTTTCGCTACTCTGACTTCAGCTTTTCCGCCTAAATACTCTGTCATTTGTTGAGATAAAAAATGATATGGCGTTGCTTTATCTAAACCAAACTTTGGGGCCAAATACGCAGGGTATACTCTTAACCCAGTAACCTCCTGAAACTGCTCACTTAACACTTCATCCGTCGGTAGCTGCTCTCGACCTAAGTCAGGCACATTCATAAAAACAAGCTTAACTTGCTTGGCTAACAACGTATTAATTTGCATAAAGCTCGGTTCAACAACATGCTTTGCAACCGTTACATATGAAACAAGTTGATTAATGAGTAATAAAAAACCTATTAATAACGCTGTTTGACCGAAAGCACTCTTAGGGAACCATTTCATTGATTATTGCGCACTACCATCTGGAACAAATACGTAACCCAGCCCCCAAACAGTTTGGATATAACGAGGGTTAGCAGGATCATCTTCAATCATTCGGCGTAACCGAGACACTTGAACATCGATGCTACGCTCCAATGCACTGTAATCACGACCACGGGCTAAATTCATTAACTTATCACGTGACATAGGCTCTCGTGGGTGAGTTACCAATGACTTTAATACCGCAAATTCACCCGAAGTCAGAGAAGTCGTTTCTTCGCCATGCTGCATTTCACGCGTTGCTAAATTTAATGAAAAGTCACCAAAGCTAATGATCTCTTCATTTTGTGACGGTGCTCCAGGCACATCAGCATTACGGCGGCGTAGAACAGCATTAACACGTGCCAATAACTCTCGTGGGTTAAATGGCTTAGGTAAGTAATCGTCAGCCCCTAACTCAAGACCGATAATACGATCAACCTCGTCGCCTTTTGCTGTTAACATCAGGATTGGAATATTGTTATTCTCTTTTCTTAATCGTTGACAGATTGATAAACCATCTTCACCCGGTAACATTAAGTCCAATACCATCATGTGGAAGTTCTCTCGCTCCATCAATCGATCCATTTGCTCGCCATCTCCAGCAGTGCGTACTTGGAAGTGCTGCTCCACTAAATAACGTTCTAATAAGCTGCGTAGACGAACATCATCATCAACAACAAGGATTTTAATAGTTTCATGGCTCATGGGTAATCTCTCACAAAGGGTACAATCTGCGTAATGGTGAATACGCTAAAATCTTGAATCGGTATATATCGTTAATACACTATAAAATCTAACAATTTATAAAGCAAAAACTTAACCGTAAATTTAGCGATCGCTTTGTTACAAAGTATGTTGATATCAATACTTGAACGCTAGTGATAACAGTCATATTACGAACGTTGGTAATAAATTTTGTTAATAAACCACAGATGGTCACCCGATGGCGTTTTCACTAGCACTTCATCATCGACCTCTTTGCCAATAAGCGCGCGAGCCATCGGTGAATCGATTGTGATATGGTTATTTTCAACATCGATTTCATCAGGACCAACAATACGGTAGGTAGCGGTTTGCTCTTGTTCATTTTCTAATTCAACAAAAGCGCCAAAGTAGACTTTGCCCTCTTGCGATGGCGCATAATGGACAATTTGCAGCTCTTCTAAGCGTTTCATCAAAAAACGTAAGCGACGATCGATTGCTCTAAGCTCCCTCTTGCCCTCCTTGTATTCGGCATTTTCACTACGATCGCCTAACGCAGCAGCCTCAGAGACAGCACGTGTTACTTGTGGGCGCTTTTCTTTCCACAGATACTTTAGCTCTCGATCGAGCGTATTCCAGCCTGCTGGGGTGACTAAATTTGTTTTCATTATTCTTAATAGCATTCGTTAGCACTGAAGATAGTGTATTTCAGACAGAAGGTGATAACCAGAAAGATCTGATTGGATAATTAAATTCAGTAGGAGAACTTAATAAACAGTAGTAAAAGATGAAGTAGCAGCCATATCTTTAACCTGAAAGTTGAAAACTATGGCGACTTATAATTAGAATAAGCAGGTACATTAGGTGTCAACGATTTAACTCCTAATATACCAAGTATAAGGGGCTAAGTTACTCAGCAGGTTTTGGATCTGGTTTTGGATCTGGTTTTGGATCTGGTTCTGGAACTGGTTTACAACCGCCGTCCTTTGCATTGCAATCAACGATCACGCCTTTACCCTGTCTAATGTTCACTTTAATCCCCCAGCGAGAAAAGGCTCTAGTTGCAGGTCCGATATTGTATTCAGAGTTAAAATCATAAGCACCGTTTAAGCTATTTTTATCTAGTGGTATTGTATTCCATTCGCCATCGACCAGTTGCTTAGCTTTAATACTGAATTTTGTGTTCTCATAGTAAAGATCAAACGTGTATTGTCCGCCATGATTCAATCCTACCGTTATCGTAGTGATTGCTCGACCAGATTTAAACGTTAAATCATGGAAAGCATCCTCCATGATATGCCTTGCTGCCTCTCCAGAGGAAAGCTCAGTTAGCAAATAGTAATGTAGTCGATTTTGCTTTGCTGAATATGCAGTTAAGTCCCACACATTTTCCACTATATAATCTGGGACTCTATGGCCTTCTAGCATTCCAAAAAGCTCAATAAAGGCTTCTTTTACCCTTGCAAACGAGCTTTGATCTTGAGCTGAAGACTTTACTGCCATGATCGTGTGAAACATTGGCATGCCACTTTCAGGGTCAATTTCTAAATAATTCTGAAAGGTTTTCATTGTCAAACTATCAAAGTCAATAACATTAATCTTTTGATTACCATAGGTGTTCATCGACACAAGACTCTTAACCTCACTCATCGAGCAACTATTACAGTGTGTTGTCTTAATTGAGGCATAAGCTGGCAGAGTTGCAAGTAAAAGCAAACTGCTAACCATAAATAACAAAGCTTTTTTCATTTAATTTTCCTTAATTTTCCTTAATTTCCCTTAATTTCCCTTAATTTCCCTTAATTTAAAAGCACAATAATCATATTAAAACCCATACAAATACGCAACCTACAATCAACAAATTTGTTACCGATGTATTTTTTTAATCAAATATATTGTTAGAACAATGACCTTTCTCTATTTTACCATTCATTGATGAAAATCCCGGCTAAAATGCTGCCGGGAAGACTGACTTTTCTTCAGACACAAAAAAGCCCACCGAAGTGGGCTTTTACATTTACGGTTAGCCGAAGCTAAAAGTAAA
>PIZK01000034.1 GCA_002835545.1 Alteromonadales bacterium alter-6D02 | reverse complement strand
GTAGTGACGTGTTGGAGTATCATACTCAACGTGAGAAGTAGAGATGGTTATACCACGTGCTTTCTCTTCAGGAGCGTTATCGATTTGATCGAATGCTTTTACGTCACCGCCGTAAGTTTCTGCTAATACTTTAGTGATAGCAGCAGTTAGAGTTGTTTTACCGTGGTCAACGTGGCCGATAGTACCAACGTTAACGTGCGGCTTGGAGCGGTCAAATTTTTCTTTAGACATGATATAGCCTCATCCAGATGATAATACAGGTGGTAATCGAACCACATGCGTTTAGTTTTCAGTGCGTATAATACCAATAGAGTAAAATAACTTATAGTAGAATATTTGATTCTAACCATAAATTTTTAACTTTATTTAATTATTTTTTAAAAGAATGAGATATATCAAGAAAGAGTAAAGAAATGGAATGGTGCTGATACGCAGATTTGAACTGCGGACCTCACCCTTACCAAGGGTGCGCTCTACCAACTGAGCCATATCAGCAACTTATATTGGAGCGGGCAGCGGGAATCGAACCCGCATCATCAGCTTGGAAGGCTGAGGTAATAGCCATTATACGATGCCCGCAAATAACTCTACTTTAACTTATGGCTATCTCAATCTAGAAAAATGGTGGAGGGAGGTGGATTCGAACCACCGAAGGCTGAGCCGGCAGATTTACAGTCTGCTCCCTTTGGCCACTCGGGAACCCCTCCAGAATTTTTTACTTCTAAATTGAAACAGATGGTGCCGACACCAAGAGTCGAACTCGGGACCTACTGATTACAAGTCAGTTGCTCTACCAACTGAGCTATGTCGGCGTTCCGTTTCAGTGGTGCGTATACTAGTGATTTGGTTTGAGCAATGCAAACACTTTTTGTAAAAAAATCACTTTTTTTTGAAAAAAGGCTTACTTACGGTCAAATTAAAACCAATCGGATTAATTAACATACAGCGCGAGACCTTCTAACACCAAATGCGGACGATTTAGCCCTAATTCACGAATCTCTGGTGGTAAATGATTAACTCCACCCCCAGTTAAGTAGACTTGAGGCTCTATATCACCATCAAACAAACTTTTGGCTTTTTGAATGGCATAAAGCACCGTTCCCGATAAAGCAGCGCGACAGCCGTTTTGCACACAGGATTTAGTATGCTTACCAAACGTAAGTTCCTCTCCGTGGTGACCACCGCTTTTAACTAACGCGGTGTGCTCAGTTAGCGCTAAGTTCATTAAACGAAAGCCTGGGCTAATCCAGCCACCTAGGTGCTTACCATCAGCATCAACCACATCAACGGTCATCGCCGTACCAATATCAATGACCACGACTGGCTTTAATGCGTCCTTATAAGCCGCTAAAAATGCCAACCACCTATCAATGCCTAAGTTTTTTGCTGGGCTATAACTATTAGTTACACCAAACGCATAACTTGGACTCGACACCTGCTGGTACCGAACCCGTAACTTACGTGCTAAAGCTTTTATCAAGTGATAGTTTTGCTTAGCACCCACATTTGAGTAAATAATCTGATCAACAGCTCCAATATCTTGTTGCGGAGGGCGATGACAAAAATCTTTAACAGTAAAGCTACCTAAATAATGCATACCCGAAATGCCACCCTTCGCATCAAGGTGTAATTGCGCAGCTTTGAGTTTGCTATTACCTATCTCTATTAATAATTTAATCATTGCTGCTTTCTCAACGAAATTTCACCGCCGTAATAGGTTTGC
The DNA here is from genome assembly GCA_002835545.1 of Alteromonadales bacterium alter-6D02. Taxonomy (GTDB): domain Bacteria; phylum Pseudomonadota; class Gammaproteobacteria; order Enterobacterales; family Psychrobiaceae; genus Psychrobium. Next base: position 27,266 of record PIZK01000034.1, on the reverse strand, counting down.
TGTTCGCCATCGGATTCAACCACTATGCCACCCTGTGCGTCTACCCCTCGAGAAATGCCACTGATAGTACGTTGACCAATTAATAAGTTAACTGGGGTACCCACAAAGCAATCCACCACATTCCAACGTTCAACAAACGCACTAAAACCTCTTTGCTCAAAGGTATTCATTACCTGCATCAAATGACGCAAGATAGTTGCAGCAATAACATTACGATCGAGGTTAATTCCAGTCTGAGCGAGATCGGCAAAAGGTTGATCTATTTGTTCAGTGACCGAATCAGGCAACTGCACATTAATACCAACACCTATTACGATGTCACAACTATCACTGCCCTGCCCTTCGAGCTCAATTAAAATACCGGCTAACTTACGGCCTTGATAATAAACATCATTAGGCCACTTGAGTCCTAACTCATTCACACCTAGCTCGACTAAGGCTTCACTCAAAGCAATGCCTACTGCCAAGCTTAAGCCCATGGTGGCACTAATACCTTGCTCAAAACGCCAATGCATCGAGAAATATAAGCTTGCTCCTAACGGTGAGGCCCATGTACGACCTCGACGTCCTCGTCCCGCCGTTTGTGCTTCAGCAAAGACGGTATAACCCGAAGCCGCGCTTATTAACTCCCCTTGCTTAATCTTATCTTTAATCAGTTCATTGGTTGAACCAACGACTGTTTCAACCGCCACTTGATGTTCAATGTTATCACCTAATAAGCGTGATATTTCTCCCTGCTGTAACAACGTAATCGGTGTCGCTAAGCGATAACCCTTGCCCGTCACCGAATAAATATCGAGGCCCAGTTGTTGTAAAGCTTGAATATGTTTGCCGATAGCTGCGCGGCTAATACCACATAACTGCCCGAGTTCTTCACCCGAACAAAATTGTCCTGCGGCCATGGTCGATAATATTTTTTGGGTTGTCGCATTAAACATCGCTTAGCACCTCGTCCAAATTGCTATAACCTAATTGCGCGATAAAATTCACTTCTGGTTCTAACCTCACGTTAAACTGCTGTTCAACCTTGTTTCTCACAATATGCGCTAATTGCACAATATCTGTTGCAGTAGCCTGAAATTGATTAATGAGCACCAGCGCTTGTCGTTGATGTACCGCAGCACCACCGACAGTGAACCCTTTAAGGCCAACCTGATCTATTAACCAACCCGCCGCAAGCTTAGTTTGTGTTCCTGCAGGATAACTTGGCATTGTCGGATATTGTGACAGTAATGCTGAAGCGATTGCTTTATCAACCACAGGGTTTTTAAAGAAGCTTCCAACATTAGGAGTGACTTTAGGGTTAGGTAGTTTACTTTGCCTAATCGCAATCACTTGCTTCGCCACATCGAGTGGTTTTAGATCCAATCCTAACTGCTGCCCCCAGCGTTGCAACTCCCCATAGCCTAGTTGAGGCCGCCAATGCTTGGCGAGTTTAAAATCAACACGACTGATAAACCAATCACGCTCAACTTTAAACACACTATCACGATAGCCAAATTGACATTGTTCGCTTGAAAAGGTCTTACGCTCAGCACTCGTTAAAGAAAAAGCCTCAACGGCACGACATACATCGGACAATTCAACACCGTAAGCGCCAATGTTTTGCACAGGAGCAGCGCCGACTGTTCCTGGGATCAACGCTAAATTTTCTAAGCCACCAATGCCTTGCTCAGCGCAATAGATCACTAAATCGTGCCAGTTCTCGCCACCAGCGACACTTAAATGGTAATAGTCTTCGCATTCTGTGATCTCAATTCCACGTAGCTGGTTATGCAATAACATACCTTCATAGTCTTGAGTAAAGAGGACATTAGAACCACCACCTAATATAAGCGTTGGCTCAGAGCAAGGTAAAAGCTCACGCAGTTGTCGTAATGAAGTAATCGCAACATAATGCTGGGCATTAACCTCAAGTTGTAAGGTATTTAAGTCGCGTAGGGAGTGACAAGGCATATCAGTATCTTTTCAATAAAATCACTGGCAAGTGTAAATTAAAACAACTGAATTTAACAGGAACAAGCAGGGTGAGCTTTCCCCAGCATCACTATCAATGCTGGAGAATAAGTAAGACCGTTGTAATTAAGCGACGTCCTTAATCACTTGTACCAAGTCAGACTGCACTGCAGCGGCTGTAACTTCACGACCCGCTCCAGGGCCACGAATGATCAGTGGATTATCTTGATACCACTGACTCTTGACCAAGAATACATTATCAGAAGGTGTTAATGCCGCAAACGGATGATCGTTGGCTAATTGCTGTAAACCAACCTTTGCGTTGACCTTGTCACCCTCAACGATCAGCTCTGCCACATAGCGAATGACACAATTTTTAGCTTTAGCCTGTTGATACATCCCCGACATCAGCTCATCGAGCTCACCCGCACGTGCCAAGAACTGTTCTAAATCAATATCACTTAAGACATCAGGCACCATCGAATTAAGCTCTATATCGTGTAAGTCCAACTCATACCCAGACTCACGCGCTAAAATTAATAGCTTACGTTGCTTATCTTTGCCTGAAAGATCATCGCGCGGATCTGGTTCAGTGATCCCCAAAGATAAAGCACGTAACAGTAATTGGGAGAAAGGCTCACTATCATCATAATGCTGGAACAACCAACTTAAAGTTCCTGAGAAGACACCGCTAATTGCTTGTATTGCGTCACCGCTACGTCGTAAGTCATTGATTGCATATTGAATCGGTAAACCTGCACCCACACTAGCGTTATATAGCCATTTGCTGTTATGACTATGACTAGCCTGTTTTATCGCTTGATAAAACTCATTGGCGCCAGAACCTGCTAACTTGTTTGCACTGACCAAATGATAACTGCTGCTTAAAATTTGTGGATAGAGGTTCGTTACACCCTGATCTGCCGTGATATCTAACATCACAATTTCATCAAGTGGGTTGTTTTCAAATAATGACAATAGATTCTGCGTATCAAATACCTGACTCTGCTGCTGGTAACGTGCCTGCCATTCGTCAAGTTTAATCCCAGAGAAGTCGATTAGGGCTGAACTAGAACGTACAATACCTACCACAGGTAAATGGACGTTGAGTTGTTGCTCAAGTTTTTGCTGCTCTTGGTTAAATACATCAAGCCAACAACGACCAATATTGCCTGCACCCAATAATACAACGCCCACACGCTTAGCTGGGGTATAAATCTTTTGGTGAAGTAAATAAGCAAGAATATTCACTCGCTTAGCCGGTACGATTGCACTCAAACTTAACCCATTGTCAGAAAGAACAACAGGCAGTAACGACTCTTTTGCCAGTAACTTATTAAACAGCTTACGATACCACGACACGCCAGCATCGAGTAATGAGATTAAGCCAACATCCGATTGGCGTGTCCAATTAATACTTCGATGTTCGTTTAACAGTCCCTCAAAGCTTTGTGCTACTTCATTAGCCATTACCAGTAACAATTTATTGCTATGACGTGTGGCCACAAGCGGAAAAAAGCCATGCTGTGGCAATGATTCTAGTAGCGCTGCTGACTTATCATTATCTGGTAAATGATAAAGCTCCACGTTGTCCATACCATTGACGATACAATCACCTACATGACCTAACCGTTTACCAATTTCAGTAAAGGCAGCATCAGGCTCAAAGCTGCTGCGTACACGCAGCGCAATTTTATCTTGTGCTAATGGTTGTAAAGTCCGGCGATGAAGCACAGGGTTGCCTAAACGTGCCAACTCTTCGGCTTCAGCTAAGCTTAACTCTTCGATAAGTGCGGCTTCTTTGATTAAGTTAGGATCAGCACTATACACTCCAGCAACATCAGTCCAGATATTAACTTCGCCAGCACCAGCCAATTTAGCAATTAAGGTGGCACTATAATCACTACCATTACGACCGAGTAATAATGTATTGTGCACTTCATCACGGCAGATAAAACCAGTAAAAACACGCTGAAAAGCGAGGTAGCCTTGACTTAAATTTTCTAAGTTTTGCGCTGACTGCTGCTCATCCACAATCGGTGTGACGACACCTTGTGCGACTAAGAAGTCACGCGTATCAAAAGCAACCGCCTCACGACCCAGTTGTGATAATAAAGCTGCTAATAAACGTGAAGACCACACCTCACCACAAGCAACAATCTTATTAGCGGTAAATAAATCAATTTCTGTTTGCGCCAACCACAGCGCTAACGCAGCAAAGTCATCATCTAGCAACTCTAACAGTGATTGCGGCTCAGAAAGTAGCTCGTTTACCAACTGCTGTTGAAAATGTTTTAATTGCCCGACCAATGGCAAGTAATCATAGCCTTGCTGAGCAAGCTCCGTCAGGCGTAATAATTTATTCGTGGTTTTTCCTGCCGCAGAAACCACCACTAAATCGTGACTGTCACTGTGGCTTAGTAATAAATTTGCAACACGAGTGTAGCAAGCTGGATTGGCTAGGCTACTTCCGCCAAACTTATGTAAAGCAGCTTTTTGCTTGCTACCCTGAATGTTCGCTACACTCATGTCTTATTCCTCAATACTTTAAAAACGTTCGATTAAAGCGACGCTAAAACCGTATCTAAACTTTGTGACAAGTCCTGAATCAAATCATCTACAGACTCTAAGCCAACTGAGAGACGTATCAGGCTGTTACTAATACCCGCTGTAATACGTGCGCTCTCTTCCATACCTGCGTGAGTCATTGTTGCAGGGTGTGCCACTAAACTCTCAACGCCACCTAAGCTTTCCGCGAGACAGAATAATCCAATTTCTTCAACAAACAGCTTACTTTGCTCAATATCACCCGCAAGATCGAAACTTAACATCGCACCAAAACCCAGTTGTTGTGATTTAGCCAACTCATGTTGCGGATGATCTTCAAGGCCCGGGTAATAGACTTTCGCTACCGCTGGGTGCTCATTTAAAAATGCGGCAATTGTCGCTGCACTCTCTTGATGTTGCTTCAAACGTACAGGCAAGGTACGTAGACCTCGCATCGCCATGTAACTATCAAATGCCGAGCCTGTCACACCAATACAGTTAGCCCACCAATCAAGGTCAACACCCAGTTGATGGTCTTTGGTAATAATCGCGCCAGCGACAACATCGCTATGGCCATTGATATATTTGGTACAAGAGTGCAATACAATGTCTGCACCTAGACTTAATGGTTGCTGTAAGATTGGGGTTAAGAAGGTATTATCAACAACAACATAAGCACCGACAGCTTTGGCTTGCGCCGCAATCGCTTTGACATCAACTAAACGTAATAGCGGATTACTCGGTGTTTCAATCCACACCATTTTCGGTTTAAGCGCTATCGCAGCATCTAAGGCAGCTTGGTCGTTTTGATCAACCACTACCAGCTTAAATAATCCACGACGCTCAAGATGATCAAACATCCGGTAGCTACCGCCATAACAATCATGCGGAATCACTAAAGTATCTTCAGGGGATAACAATTGAATAACAGTGGTAATCGCTGCAAGGCCCGTACACGTCATCACGCCGTAAGCACCGCCTTCAAGGTCGGCTAAGGCTTTTGCTAACTGGCTACGGGTTGGGTTACCACGACGCGCATAATCATACTCTCTTGGTTCGTCGTAGCCCTTAAAAGTATAATTGCTAGAAAGATAAATCGGTGGCACAACCGCGCCATGTTGCGTGTCAGTATCAATACCACCGCGCACAGCGATAGTTTCAGACCCAAATTTGTTCATAAATCCTCCAGCAAAAAGCTTGACTTAAGGTACAGCTAGGATATAAAGATGTCTAGATGGCTAATTTAGTTTATCTAAAAAAAGACGTCAAGATGTTTAGACGTCTATCTTAAAATAAAAAGTGAAATAAACGTCATTAAAAAGCAAATATAACCACAAGAAATTTGACAGTATTCGCTCAACCGTTAAAATCTGCATGCTTTTTATAATACATGCGTCAATATAGCGAGTTATAAAGAGCTTTCACAGCGTTTAGATCAATATAATAGGGTGTTTTCATGACTGTCTGGAATGGCGAATATATCAGTCCTTATGCCGAGCACGGCAAAAAGAACGAGCAAGTAAAGAAAGTAACCGTTTCAGTGCCTTTAAAGCTATTAAAGATCCTGACTGATGAACGCACACGCCGTCAGGTCAATAACCTACGCCATGCCACCAATAGTGAATTATTGTGTGAAGCCTTCTTACATGCTTACACAGGGCAGCCATTGCCAGAAGATAGTGATTTAGCAAAAGATAAACCTAGTACAATTCCACAAGCGGCACGTGAGCTAATGGAAGAGTTAGGGACTCTAGAGCAGTACTTAGCAGATACCGAAAAAGAAGACTAGCAATTGACATATAACGCTATCGCAAAGGTAGCGTTAAACAAAGGCATGCCCCGCCCAATTGGCTGCTACTTCTAGCGGAAACACACCCCTGGTGCCAATCCATTATTTTTACCGTAATCGCTAAGCCTAAACCGAAATGCCCCATTTCCCGCGAGCGTTCCGCGTCAAGTCTAACAAACGGGTCAAACACTCGCTCTAGATCGCTATTGGCAATTCCGGGACCATCGTCTTCCACCAAAATATTAAGTTGCTGCTTATCACACTGCAAAGTTACTGACACTGTGGAGTCAGCATAATCAATCGCATTAGCTAATAAGTTTTGCAAGGCTCGGTAAAACCATTGTGGGTCAATCTGTGCAAACGTTGGCGTTTGCGTGCCATTTAATTCCACCGTGACTTGCTGTTGCAAAGATAAATTCACAACATCTTCAATCGCCACCTGCAACCACTCATTTAAATCAAGTGACTTAAGCTTTAAGCTGCCTACTTGACGCTCCATTCCTGCATATTCTAGAAATGCGGCAGTCATTTCTTCCATTCGGGTTATTTCGCTTTCCATGCGTGAGATATATTGATCTTTCTTTTCACTATTAGAACAGTCTAACGCCGCCTCGACCCCAAAACGTAAACAAGCTAATGGCGTTCTAATATCATGCGATAAACTACGCGCTAGTATCTTATTATCTGCCATCAGCTTTTCAATTTGATCAGCCATATCATTAAAACTATGCTCAAGCTGCTGAATATAAGAAAAACGGCTATCAGGAATACGCACCGACAACTCACCTTGACCAAACTTTTTAGAAGCACTGGTGAGCAAAAATAAACGTCTTGTTAGAGGAAGTGACCACAACACAATAATCAGACACACCCCTAAATAAAGCGACAAGGTCAACAATAAATCAAACTGATGATTATCATCTTCGGCGCTAGGCAAAGAAAGTTGTAGTAATTTATGAGGATGGTTTGTAATGGCTTTGAGCAAATAAGCACCCTGATCGGACGCGATTAACAACCCGCCATCTTGAGACAGTTGCAGAGCGAGAGAGCTTGGTAGTGCCACATTGTCGGCTGACTCAAGGCTTAATTGACTTGAAAAATGTTGCGCAAGTCGAATAACCGCCTCCTCAAGCTGACTATCCTCCAGTGGATTGAGTTGTTCACTTAAGCCATTAATTAACTTCTGATAAACCACCACTTCGCTAGTGTACTGAGCTTCTTGTTCCGAATTATGATCCACCAAGAGGTCGAGCCCCCACCCAGTGGCAAACAACGCCCCAAGCACAGTCACAATAATCGTAAAATACAATCTGCGCATTAGTTAGCGCTCTTGCCAAGCATCTTCGACAAACAAATAGCCCTTACCCCAGATAGTCTTAAACTTTTTTGGGTTTTGCGGATCGTCACCGAAGGTTTTTCGTAATGTCGATAACATCACATCAAAACGACGATCAAGACCGTCATATTCACGCCCCTTCAACGCTTTAAACACATTATCACGTTCGACAACTTGCCCAGCCTGACTGGCTAAGAACCATAAAAAAGAAAACAGATTAGTCGACAGTTCAACTTCATTACCTTGATACACCACTCGCTTCGATTGCTGGTTAATAACAAGTTGCCCAAAGTTAAGTTCCACTTGTTCTGCTTGAGGCGCCGTGACCGCGATTAGATTATTTTTAATCCGTGCCAGCAGCGCGCGAGGTCTAACAGGCTTTATCACATAATCATTAGCACCTGCTTCCAAACCAATGACTTCATCAAACTCATCAGCACGGGCAGTCAACATAATGATTGGCACCGTTGATACTTCACGAATTAAGTGACAAACCTCAATACCATTAACACCAGGCAGCATCACATCAAGTAACACAATATCAGGCTTACATAATTCAAAAGTAGCCATCACTTGATCCCCACGCTCAACATGCGTCACTTGAAACGCTTGCTCGACTAGATACTCTTTCACCCAATCAGCTAAGGTGACATCATCTTCAACTAATAATACATGACCATGATTTAACATAGGTTTCCTTTAGTGACTAAAAAAGACGCCAGCGGCGCTTTCTTGATGTTTTTTTATGAACCCAACCAACATCCACATTGGCCACACCTATCACTCTTTTAGATTGTTGATTAACGAGTGAATAACTCACTTTTTGACTCGACTCAAACTCAATCGTCAAGGTTTGATCTAGTGTATCTCCTAAACAGCTTAATGGCTTAGCGACATTATTTTGATAAACACAATAATGACCTAGAGCCGCTAACTTCACTTTAAGTTTAATGGTCGTAAAGCATTCTCGCCCCTGCCTCAGCGCAATGCACTTGCTCGGTAACGCATCAAAGGTGACGACTGAAGAGTTTTCAACAGCCTCTAACACAGGGTCACTCTCTGTGGCATGTGCTGTTGCGACACTAAGCGCACTAGCTAAGCTCAACAGCTTGAGGTAGCGGCTAAAACACATAGCGCACACCAATTTTTAGTTCAGAGAAATGCTCCCTAATGCCAATCGGACTGCGGGAGATATTCTTGGACAAAAACGTATTGGTCAGCCCCATATTAAATGACCAATTTTGCGATAAGGGATACATCGCAAAGGCTTCAAGTTCAAGCTGAATACCATCTCCGGCTCGGTAGACTGGCAAAATATCTGAAGTTTCCTCCTCAGATACACCAACATAATAATCAACAGTCGAGGCAGAAAAATAAGTGGCGCCAGCTCCTAAATAAACATCCCAATTACGATAGGGGATCAAGTAACTATAAAAGCTGTCAATCACCCAGCTGTTCTGCCCTATCGAGGGGTGTAAAGAGGCGATATCAAGATGAAAAATAGCCTCATCCTGAAAGTATGAATACCGTAAGCCAATACCATTGCCCGCAAGGCGTTCATTTAATGTCGTATATTTGGGTATGGGTACAGAGTGATGGCGTTCAATCGACTGCGGATCAAAGCCAACCACATAATTTTTTACAATTAAATCAATAGCCCAGTCAGACTGTTCATGTAACAAGTAGCCTATTTCGCCACTATATAATGACGCACGACGTCGATTAGAACGAATGTAAAAATCTTTATAAGAAACATCAACCAGCAACGAAATATCGATAAAATCATCGATATCTGTTAGCTCAATATCACTCAAAAAAGTCGGGTTATACACCGCCGACAAGCCAACGATCAACTCCCACTGAAAACCGCGCTCTTCTTCTGTTGATTCTTGCTCTGTCTGGGCATTAACCAGTTGAGGCCATACCAGAATTACGGCCAGTAATAGCATTCTTAACATTATGGTATCGTCCTTGAAGTCACCAAAAAATCTGCCAAGAATACTATCAAATATCTAAACTAAGCCCTATCTTAAAATTGTTTATAATTTGTAAGAAATTACTCTACTTCCGAGTACTAAAATTGTGTGCTCAAACCAATCGATGGAAACATCCCAATATCGGCTTCACCTTCGATCTTAAAGTTAGTTAAACTATCTCCTTCTTCGGCGGCATAATAATAACCAGATACATTGTCGCTATTAAGGGCATTAATTAATGCAAACTGCCATTCAACTGGGTGAGAAAAAATAGTTGTTTTGTAATTTGCCTGCAAATCTAACCGTTGATAAGCGGGCAATGTTTTAGCGTTAAGCTCGCCATAATTAGCGAGGAAGCGATTAGGATGATCCGGGTTTTCACGCAGCCCAATAATTGGCGTATATCGAGCACCACTACGGATGGTATAACGTAAACCAAAGTCCCAACGTTCATTCAGCTGATAATTAGCGACGACATTGCCTAATAGCGGCGTATCTAAATGATAGTCCTTGGTAATATTAGTTAACTCATCTGTACGCTCACTTTGCGACCAACTCACCGACGCCCATCCATACCAGCCATTTTCCCGTTCACGCTTAACCACCCATTCAACGCCTGAAGCCGTCCCTGATAAATCATTACTATAACGACGCTGCTCAATGTCCGTTTCTGGATCAAGCGACAATGCCATATCCTCAAGATCTTTATGGTAAACCTCGATACTCGTCTGCCATATATCATTGATTTGATAATCAGCCCCTAATGAATAATGAGTCGCCGTGGGCGCATCAAGCTCTGGGTTACCTAACTTACGTAACACTGTATCAATGTCAGGAAAACGACTGTATCGACCCGCCTTAGTGGTTATTTTCAAATCATCGCTGACATACCAAAATGCGGCTAAACGCGGATGAACAAAGCTTTGTTCGGTATAATCGTTATATTCCGCACGTGCGCCTATCTCAAGCTCCACATTGGCTGATACAGCCCAATTATCTTTAATATAAAAAGCTGAGTTCACCATGGTTAACACATCTTTATCCTGTCTACGCTCGCCTTTCTTCGCTGAACAATCTGCGTCATGGTCAGTACAAAAATACGGAATAACATCGTAACTATAATCCGCCTCAACGCGTTCGACACTGCCCCCGGTGCTTAAGATATGGTCATTACCTATATCCACTTGATAGGCAACACGGAAATTTAGTTCTTCTTCATCATTACGAATGTATTGGCCTTCACCATAGTTTTGCACCACACTTTCGCTGCTATGAGCCAAGACCACATTCAACACCTGACTGTGATCGCCAAAATAGTCCCACACCAAGCTTTGGCTATCAAACCCTGTGGTGATTTCTAAGTCCCCCACATTATCCGGATCGAGCCGTCCTTCTTCGGAAGCCTCTGAAATATTAATACCCGCGATATCATTAGCGCCTAATGCAGTAAAGGTGAGTCGGTGATCGTTACCAATCAGCCATTGATACTTTGCCTGATAGTCATCGCTTTGTGGGGCTTCAAAAATGGTTAATCCATCTTCCTCTTCTCCTTCAGGCAAGAAGAGGTGAATTAAACTGCGGCGATATGAGATATAAAACGCGTGATCTTCTGCCAAACCACCCTCAACCATGATGCCGGTTTTTAATAAGCTAGCATCGACCGTCGTTGTAATGTCTTGGTTACGAGGTGCGCGTAGTTTCACATCAAACACACCACCCGTGGCATTACCGTATTCGCTGCCAAACGCGGCCGAATGAAGCGAAAAGTCTTGCACCACATTTTTATTAAAAATACTGTCACCAAAAATATGGAAAATATAATCCACAGGCATATTATCAATAAAGAACGCATTATCTTCCGGTGAAGAGCCGCGAATCGCCGGCTCGCCGCCATGATCGCCGCCGCTATGTACCACACCCGGCAAGCTAAACACCGCACTGAGTGGATCATTATCAATGCCTGCCACATTGAGCAGTTTTTGAGTTTGCACTGAAACCTCGGTTAAAGGCGCATTCCGTTGTCCCTGCACTTCAATCACTTCAACAGGTTTGTTAGCGCTTTGCTCTTTAGCCTGTAAAGCACCTGAAATAGCTAAAGCCGTGAGAGTCAGTGTGGTAATAGTTTTCATCTTGATATCCGTATAGTTGGTATAGCGCTATAGTGCTACAAACCCGTGTTGGATACCGTTGAACAAATGTGGTGAAATGATTAAGAAATGTAAGATTGTGTAAGATGTGCCCCCTTTAATTCAGTGACGAACTAAAGGGGTAATATTGATTAGCACATGTGACTTAACAAAGACTAAAAAGCATTAACGCTCACCAAATGACTCTGATAATGTTTTCTTCAATGGTTTTAATAAATAATCCATGACCGTGCGATCACTGGTTTTAATATCTACTTGAGCTGTCATCCCCGGTAAAATTTCCAGCGTGCGTCCCGACGTTGTCGTTACTGGTGAAGTCTGGCTAGTGACATGAACACGGTAATAAATCTCTTCACCCCGCCCAGTCTCTTCTTTTAACGTATCACCACTGACATAAACAACTTCCCCGATAACCCCGCCATAAATCGTATAATCAAATGGGTCGAAGCGGATTGTTGCCGATAAGCCTTTCTGTACTTGGGCAATATCTGCTGGACTGACTTTCGCTTCAATAATCAACTCATCGCCAACGGGGATAATTTGCATTAACTCTTCACCGGCACGTAGTACACCTCCAATGGTGGTCACTCGCACGTTTTTAACAATACCGGGTAGCACGGCAGTAAACACACTATCGGCCAATTGCTGTTGACGCTGCGCTAAAATTTGTTCATTTTGCGCTATTTCATCTTCAGCCTTAGCGAGATCTGTACTCACTTGCTCTAGGTATTTATTTTTCCGGTTAATAAGCTTGGCTTCTGCGTCATTTAAAGCGCGCGCCGAACGAATCACCTCAGTGCGGTTAACATCACCCGACTTAGATAACGATTCAATTAACTGCGCCTCTTCTCGCGCTAACTCAACAGCCACTTCAAGGGTGCGCAGTTCTTCATAGAGCCCAGTGCGTTTTTGCTTAAACAGTGCTTGTTCAACTTTCACTAAATCGGGGAAGCGTAGTAACTCATCTGAGAAAACTAACTCTTTCGAATCAACCACCTCAGCACGTAAACGTGTTGCTTTGGCCTTCAGCGCAGACAACCTGACTTCAATCTCTTTAACGGCAGCGCCAATACGCGTTTGATCAAGCGTTGCAATAACCTGCCCTTTAGCAACGGTATCGCCCTCTTTCACGTTTAAGGTTGCTAACACCCCGCCATCAACAGACTGAATAATCTGGACTCGGCTACTAGCAATGACTTCACCAGTCGCGCGAGCCACCTGATCAATACGATACACAGAAGACCATACGGTGAAAGCGATAAGGCCTAATAATAATAGCCAAAGCACCACTGAATAATTACGCTTATAATAGTTCTCTAAGCGTAACGCCGCTTTTTTATTACTGACTTCGTCATCGGCAAAAAAGTGATCAAATAACATTGTTCGGCCCCTTATTAGCAAACCCTTGATTAGGAGACGGTCGATTCAGCCCCGCTGATTGTCGTGTTGCAGGTTGACGATTTAACACCTTGGGTAACACCACTTCCGGTTTACCATCAGCCACGACTTCGCCCCGCTGCATCATGATCACGCGATCTGCAATTTGTGCTGCTAAGGCGGGTCGATGGGTTGAGATCAATAAAATATCATCCTTTTTCACGTGTTTTTTAAGCGCTGCAAGCACTTGTTTTTCGGTCTCACCATCTAAAGAGGCGGTAGGTTCATCCAGTAACCAGATTTTAGGTTGCGCTAAAAAGACGCGTGCTAGACCCACTAGCTGACGTTGACCACCAGAGAGCCCCTCACCACCTTCACTAATCGCTAAGTCAAGTCCTGCAGGGTTTTCTGCCGCAATACGATCAACACTTAAATCGTTACTCACCTCTAATAAATGCGAATCACTGACCGCCCCTGAAAGGGATAAATTACTGCGCAATGTGCCTTTAAACAGATGGACACTTTGCGGTAAATAACTGACATGCTGCGCCACTAGATTTGGGTCAACCTCCCACAAATCAGCTTGGCCTAATCGTACTCGACCCGCACTAGGGCGATATAAACCCGCTAACACTTTTAATAAGGTTGATTTCCCAGAACCAATCGAGCCTAAAATCACCACACGCTCTCCTGCCTTAAACGATAATGCAGGAGTATTTAATTGCTTAATCGGCGATTCAGGGTATGAAAAGCTAACCGACTCTAATGCCACCGATTCCGGCACCTGTTCTGGCAATAACAATTGTTGTTCACGACGACGTTCAGACTCACAGTTAAGCACTTGATTGACCATTTCCAGAGCCTGCGAAACATTTTGCCATTGCGCTAAATGCTGCACCCCTTGTGAAATTGGCGCAATCACACGGCCACCTAAAATACTACAGGCAATCAATGCCCCCATGGTCAAGTTACCCGCTTCAATTTGACTCACACCAACAACGATGGCCGTCACATAAGCAAGCGTCGAGAGGCTGCCTGTGGTCACGGTGGCAAAGTTACTAATGGCTTTTTGGCGAATATTATAACTAGAAATAGTGTCCGTAATTTCCTGCCACTCCGTTGAAAAACGCCACGTTGCGTTATTCGAACGGATAGACTCCGCGCCTTGAATCGCATCAACCAATAACCCTTGACGCTCATTGGAGCGCATCATTTGTTCTTTAAGCAAACGACGTAAACGTTTTTGCGTTAACCAGCCTAGTAGCGCAGCCACAGGTAACAGCAATAAATAAACCCAACCGATATGGCCACCGATAATCGCGATAATTGCAATAAAAAATATCGCAAAGGGCATATCAACCAACGCAAAAACAACGCCGGAGCTAAAGAATTGACGCACAGAGTCCAGTCCACCTACCTGCGCAGCCAACGTGCCTAAACTGCGCGGTCGCGTATCTAACTGTAAGTGCATCACATGATCAAACACTTGCTGTGACACCGCTTTATCCACAGCACAACTGACACTATCAAGCGTTCGCGCGCGCACTGTTTTTAGCAGCCAATCCAAGGTCACGACAACAAACATGCCCACCACCAAAGTGGTTAAGGTGGCATAAGCTAGAGTTGGTACTACGCGATCATAAACTTGCATCGCAAAAATAGAGGTCGCTATCGCCAATAAGTTGATCACTATAGTCGCTATCACAATATCAACTAACCAACGCTTGGTTTTAAACATTTCTTTGAGTACCAAGCGTGCGGCAATATTGCCTTTAAGTGAAAACGCCGAGGGAGCCTTGCGTTCTTTCGGCGCTTGCACCCATAACACCGCGGCCTGCTCTAATTCATTGTCATCACACAATCGTGTGTCATTATCTGCATTGGTCAATTGTAACTGACCATCAGTTGCAGGCTCGACCAAATACCATTGCTGCTGATGTAATAGCATCGCTGGCAAACGACGTTGATCAAAACGACTCCAACGTAATTGCGCCGCTTTCACCCCTTTAAGTTGCAACACATTAACAATAAAGTGAAAATATTTAACGGGTGGGGCATCGCCAAGCGCTGCCTGTGCCTGCTGACACGCCTGTTGCAATGCGCCCATTTGCACAGAGACACCCAAACGTTCGAATAATGGTTGAAGGACTGATGCTGGCAGTGCAGGCGATGAGTTAGCCACCGTTGGCTCGGCGGCTTGATTAGTTTCTGTCACGTTATTTACTACCTGTATTAATGCCGGCCAGCGAATCTAATCGCCCCGTCAAGGCTGCTATGCGTAAAGATAAGCTCAGCCATTCACTGTGCGCTTGCACTAACCCCATCTCAAGAGAGGTTACTTCGCGTTGGGTATTTAGTACCTCGAGCCACGATTTACGACCCGTTTCATATTGGCGTAAAAACGATGATTGCGTTTGCTGCATCGCATCCACCGTCATTTGCTGAGAGTCAACCAAGCCCTGTTTAACCTTGCGATTTTGCATTAATGTTTTCACCCGGCGACGTACATCATTGAGCGCGCTGTCAAGTTCAAACTTAGCCGCTTTGATTCTCGCTTCAGCACCGCGCATTCGACTACGCGCGACAAATCCAGCCCCTTCTAATGAGCTTTCGAGCGATAAGCCAGCACGAAAATCATCCGCCCCTGGCACAGTTTCAATCAAGTCAGATTCAACCCGTAGCGATAAGGTCGGCATCACTGCTAATTCTTCTGCTTTTAAATCTAAACGGACATTGGCGAGCGCTTGGCGTTTTAATTGCACCGTAGCCTGATGCATTGCGGCCTGACGTTCCACTTCAGCCAAAGCAGGCAGCTCTGCTAATTGCAGCTCAATAGATTGATCTGTCGCCACTTGTATTTGAGTTAAGGTGTATAACTCGGTTAAAGCCACCGACAGTTCACCTTTGACTGTTTCACGCTGTGTTTTCGCTTGTAATAACCGAGCATAAGCGAGTCGAACATCCGCCTCAGAAGAAAGCTGTCCTTGCTGCCGACGATTAATGCGTTGATGATAGCCTTCATGCGCCGCTACATTCTTTTGCGCGACTTGTAAACGCAATTTAATCCCGTCAATTTTCGCGTAAACAATCGCCGTCTCTTCGATAAGTTGACGCTGAACCTCTAATAACTCCCACTCTTGGCTAACGACACTAGCCTGAGCCTGGTCTATCGCGGTGGATATTTTACCAAAGGTCCATAGCGGTTGATCGATGGTTATCGTGGCTTGCTCTTGTTCATTGACATTATTCGCTTGAGCACGAATAGTCGGATACCTTTTGGCCTTTGCACTATCCACCGCATATTGCTGCGCCTCAACCACTGATTGTTTACCTTTTAGGGCAGGGTTATGCTGCATGGTCGCTTGTAAAGCAGCGGCAATGCCAGCTGCTGAGGCAGCCTCAGTAAAGCCTTGTTGTTCAGTCATCTCTGTCGCTAAGCTCATACCACTAAATAAGGCGATGCCGCTACACAGCATTAATGCTGTCAGAATACCGGTTTTATTGTTTTGTCGTTGTAACATCTTTATCTTTCAAGGTTAAAGGTTGTAAAGCTATCATCAAGTTCGTCGGCGGCCATTGTTGCCTCCAAACCACTATCATCTCGTAACTGGTTCGCCTTATCGGTGTCACCGAGCTGCTCATAGCCTTTAATTAAATTGCGTGTCCACTCTTGGTGCCATGGTGCAATCTCTAGCGCCTGTGCCATCAACGCAACGCCCTCTTGCGGGTGGTTTTTACTCATATAGACAAGACCCAGCATATACTGACACGCCGCATGCTTAGGGTTGTGGTGCAACATTTTTTTAAAGCAAAGCTCTGCACCATCGAGATCCCTCGCTTGATAAAGCGCCACTCCGTCAGTAAGAAAGCCCGCAACAGGCAAGGTGATCATGTCGTCTATTGGATCCGGGGCTATTTTAGCATTAGTTCCCTTAATTAATGGCGCTAAATATTGCTCGTAGCGCTTCCATTTCGCTTTCGAGGTTTTATAAATCGGTTGACGCACCTGCCATACACTGGCAGTTTTCACCGTTCGATCAAGCTCATTAAACTTAAGTACCTGCGGCTGCCATTCAACGCCAATATAGTTCAATAACTTGCGCGCACTACCCTCTAAATCATCCACCACATCTTCATAGTTGAGCTCGAGAATTTCACCGGGAAAGGTCTGATGCCAGTGATGCATCATCAGGTTATGATCGGCTAATTGTTGGCCGATATCTTCTAAATCATAGGCGAAACCCATCCCCCCATGCTTGGCCTGAAAATCGGTGAAGTAATTCGACATCGCAATATCCCGCGGATCACGGCGCACCGAAATGATTTTAGCCTTTGGAAAGAGAAACTTAATTAAGCCTATATTTTCGAAGTTATGCGGTAGTTTATCCACCACATGTTTGGCGTTGGGCTTATCCTCTTGTGCTAACGCACGCATTTCGTCAACAACATTATTTGCAATGCCAGAGGTTACTTCGGCCGTTAAATCATCGACACAATCGGGATAGCTACGCCCCGATCCCGTTTGACGCTCCCAGCGCTGTAAACCTTGTATGACTTGAGGGATTACGCCAAGTTCACCGGCACCAAAGATATCACTGTGCCCTGCAATAATTTGCTCGACTAAGGTTGTGCCAGAACGCGGCATTCCTAATACAAACACAGGGACAGTTGAATCAACACCACAATCAGGACGGTGTTGATAAAGGGCTTTAGTAAAACTCACCCTGATTCGAGCACACTGATTACGGTGAGCTTTAGCGTCATAAGGTAAAAACTTCTTGCTCGCTTCATTCGCAAGTTTGGCAAGCTCGAATGCTTTGTTATAGACTTTACGCTTTTCCCAAGCACTCGCAAGCTGAAATAAGATCCCTGACTTCATCTTCCCTTCTAGGCTTGGCAGTTGTGCAGCCTGTTCCATTTTTATTAAAGTAGCTTCATCCTCAGGAAAATGGCGGGCATTGATTAAAGCTGAATGACCTTTTACAGGGTCAATTCTTTTTATTTTTTCAAATAACTCAATAGCTTCGTCAATATTCCCTTGCAGCATTTGCTGTTGACCTAAGCCTTGTAACGCAGGAAGATATGATGGATTCTCGTCAAGTATCTCTTGATACAAAACGGCTGCATAAGCATAGTTTTGTTCATTACTTTCCACTTCAGCTAAGGTATTTTTTGCCGCTAACTGTACGATATGTATTTCTAAACCGTTATGCTGGTCTTTCGAAGGTTTATTGGCTAACTCAACAGCCCGCTCTGCTGCATAACGCGCTTTTTGATTGTTGTTATGTAAGCAAACATAAGAAAGTTTTGCCCATAACTTTATACTCTCAGGGTGATGATGCAGCGCCTGCTGTAATACCTGTACCGAAGGAATAAACTGTCCTTGCAATTTCGCTAACTCAGCTAATTGCAAGCAGAGCTCAATATGATGAGGATACTTTTTACCGTAGCGGCGTAAGATTTCGCTGGCTTGTTGATGTAAATCTTGTTCTGCAAGTAAATTGCTATAATAAATTAACAGTTCAAAAAAATATCTATCAACTGAAGACTTAATATGTAACTGAAAGCATTGTTCCAACCATTGTTCCGCCTCTGTAAATGATTGTAGTTGAACCCAAAGCTGCAATTGTAATTCATCTAGCTGATTAGCAAACTGTAACTTTAATTCTTCAGGCAATGCGCTCTCTATTTCAGCTAATGTCGATTGCCCTTGTAAAATCAGCTGCTGCGCTTGTTGAAAGTATCCTAGTTGAAGATAAATATTGATTAAATGATTGGCAATCGGAAGCCGCTCTGGAGCAAGAGCTAGCGCTTGCTCAAAGAGCGCCTTTGCTTTATCTAATTGTCCTACAACTAGGTAACAATAACCTAAACGAGCTACAGCTAATTCATTAGCAGTACCCAACTCAACGATAGGCTTAAGCAAAGCTTTTGCTTCATCAAAGCGATGAGTTACTAACAACACAGCGGCCATATCAACGACAGTCTCGTTATCATATTCATCAAGATAGCTTTCAGCTTGCTGATAATACTCTAGTGCTTTTTCTCGTAAGCCTAAATGCGCATACGCTAATGCAAGCAACGGTAGCAGTACCGGAGCATAGCTTGATAGCCATGCATCCTCTGCGATCAGTTGCAACTCGTTAAACTGTTGATTATCTGCCAACTGGCGTAACTTTTTCAGGTCAAACATACACCTATCCAAATCATGAGAAAAGTGCATAAAATCATAATGGACACTTTTTAGACAACAAAAGCCTGCTCAGTACTTTAAAAACCTTAAACTACCGAACAAGCTTATTAATCAAGAATGAGTCACTATCAACTCACCTGCAAATTATGCCAACCCTTGAGAGGTCAAAACGCCGTTCAGCATTGCAGTTAGGTAAACCTCACCTAACGCATCGTCGGTATTTGGGTTAATACTCCAAGTACCAGTCCATAAATCAAGTTGATTGCTTCCCATACCATCATAACGCGAAAACAACCCGTGGCTCCTTAACCCAGCAGCAGGACTCCACGCGATAAAGGTTGGTGATTTCCAGTGTGTAATGACAGGGCCGGCTCCGATTACCGCAGAGCCACTTCCTACCAGCACTATCTTATCATCTGCACCTAAGTTATTAGCCCCAGTCCAAGTGCCCCAACTAGCACTAGGATTGCTACTAATACCATCAGAAGATAAAACATGGCTATTACTATCGACCTTAATATAGATAGTATAAGAAGTATTAGCATCAAAACTACGAGAAGAGTGATCTGAAGAGACCCCTTCAACTAAATCAAACACGACCACGGAAGTTTCAACCGCTGCAATAGTGTCAACATTAACAACTTTGGCGCTGCTTGCCACGCTAGTATTACCAGCAGCATCTGCTTGAGTGGCGGTAATGGATTCATTACCTTGGCCCATGGCCGTCACATCAGCGGCGTTGGCGGCAACAGACCAGTTACCACTGCCATCAACCACTGCCGTATTACCACCAGCTAATGTATGACCACTATCAAAGGTCAAGGTAACCGTCGCGCCGATTTCACCAGTGCCTGTGATAGTCACACCCGCCGTTGCTTCAGCGTTATCAATGGTATCATCGGTGGCAACGACATTAATCGTTGGTGCATTAGGTGTATTAGCGTCAATAGAGTCACTCGCACCACTACTTATAGCTGTGGTGTACTGTGCACTTGTGTTATTAGCACTGTCATCAATAGTGATGCTCGTTGGGATAGACGCTCCTGCAGCAACATCGGTGCCACCCTCAGTAACAGTAAATTGTGCAGTGTATGTTGTGCTATTCACGCGCTGTAGGTTGCTTAAAGTAAAGCCCCCCACAGTACCATTAACATTGTGATAGGTATCGCCAGCATCATCTTCAACAGTCAAGGTAACCGTTACCACACTGCCCACTTTCATTGATGCATCAGGCACAGACACATCTGTAATTACTGGGCTAGTTACATCCAGTCCACTATCAAAGGCATCTGTCGTCGCTTTATTACCCGCACTATCGCCCGAGAATCCGGCACTGATTTCGATGCTATCGTCAACGGTTAGTGGGTCAAAGCCTGCTGTCGCCTCCAGTGCTAATGCCCCGAAATGACTCAGAGTAATAGTCAAGGTATTATCATCTGTTACCACCGCAGTATTGAACATTTCAGCTAAGCCGACCATATTGTCAGTATTATCAGTATCAATATCCCACTGGAATTTAGTCCAATCAAAATTATTTTTAAGATTGGTCGAGCTGGTCTCTCCGGCAGATAATAGACTATTAATATTAGTTCCTGTCAGCACAAGAGTGTTGGTTGCTGCATCGTAGGTCGCACCAGTAAAGGTATTTGTTGGAGCACTAGTATCAACAACAAAATTACTATTATCCGCTAGATTGTTACCACTCGGCAGATCGGTTGCTAACGCATTACCTGCGGTATCAGTGACCGACGTATTAGTAATCGATGCAACATTAAGGTCACTGCTATTATCACCCGCAGCAACAACATAAGTTCCGGCTAACGTTAGCCCATCAGCAGCGGCTGTTAATGTTACTGTTTGACCATTATCTAAAGTAACATCAAACGCCATCCCGCTTGTTACAACTTCACTCATCGTGGCGGTAATACTAATGTTTGCCCCCTCACGATAATTATCATCAAATGATGTTGAGGTAAACGAATCAACTTTAATCGCCGTACTATCAGTAATAAATGTGTCACTCGAACGAACTACATTACTAACATTGCCAGCAATATCAGTTTGCTGAATTTGAATTACACCTGCGGTATACACCTGATCAGCCGCTAACTCAAAGCTGGTACCTGTACCATTAATCCAATTAGCTCCGCCATTTAGACTATAAATCCAACTACTGACATCACTCGTTAATGTCACATTAACCGTGCGATCATTAGTAATAAAGTCATTTGATAATGTACCACTATCAGCAGCAAGGCCTATCACCGGAGTTCCCGCAATATTATCGTGTTGAATGACACTAGTATTTGATGTGGCAGCACTAACATTACCCGCTTCGTCAGTTTGAATCACTTGAATATCGCCGATGGCATAAGTTGAATTAGCAGTTAACTGGATGTATGTACTACTTGTCGAAGAACTCCAATTATCACCACCATCTAGGCTATAAATATAGGTTGAATTACTCGACTCCTTGGTGACTCGTAAATAGGTGTGATTGGTAATCGAGTCACTGTTAGAACTGCCACTATCGTGATAAAGAGCTATTGCTGGGGCACCCACTGTCATGTCTGTAGTTACAGTTTCATTGAAGCTACTAATAGCACTCACATTACCCGCAATATCCGTTTGACGAACATCAATGGCACCCACACCATAAGTCGTATCATCAGCTAACTCAAAGCTGGTGCCAGTGCCTGTCACCCAAGCACCGTTATTTAGACGGTACTCCCAACTTGCCACATCAGCGGCTAGACTGACATTAACCGTTGCGTCATTGGTTTTCTCATCGGAGCTAGAACGACCAGTATCGTTAGCTAAGCTTAAACCTACAGTAGATACCACTTGGTCAGTTTTAAAGGTGCTCGCATTACTGGCCGCGACACTTTCGTTACCTGCTATGTCAGTTTGTTTCACTTGCACCTGACCCGCGGTATAAGTGGTGTTATTAGCTAACTCAAAGCTAGTCCCAACACCTGTACTCCACGTTGCCCCACCATTTAAGCTATATTGCCAGCTATCGACATCGGCAGCTAAGGTTACGCTTACGGTTGAATCATTGGTGATCCCGTCCGTAATATTAACACCGAGATCATTGGCTAATGCAATACCCGCCGCCGCCGCAGTTACGTCAGTGGTGATCGCCGCTGTATTAGACACAGCCTCACTGGTATTACCCGCTTTATCCGTTTGCTTCACTTGGATATCACCAATGGCATAGGCTGTATCCCCAGCAAGATCAAAGCTCGTACCAGTACCATCAACCCAGGTTGTACCTGCATCTAGACTGTATTGCCAAGTAACTTGTTCTGCAGCTAAAGCAACAGTGACCGTTAGGAGGTTAGTAATCGCATCACTGGCTGATTTTCCAGAATCAGCTGGTAAGGTAAAGCTTGGCTTCGCTGGCGCAATCATATCCGTAGTGATCAGAGCCGCGCTTGAGGTAATGTCACTGATATTACCCGCATCATCGGTTTGACGTACTTTAATCGCGCCGGCAGAATAAATGCTGTCATTGGCTAAATCAAAGCTGGCCCCACTACCCGCTAACCAAGTCACGCCACTGTCTAAACTGTATTCCCAACTCGCAACATCAGCAGCCAAACTCACATTCACCGTAGCGATATTAGTTAAATTATCACTATTTAATACACCACTATCGGTGGCTAGTGTAAAGGTTGGCGCATCATTGACCGTATCCACATCAACCACTTTAGCGGCGCTTGGTACACTGACATTATTGTATTGATCGGTTTGTGTTGCGGTAATTGACTCATTACCTTGCGCCATTAATACCGCATCAGCAGCAGTGACCGCAATACTCCAGTTGCCATCAGCATCGACCGTTGCCGTATTTCCGCCAGCCAGTGTCGTTCCACTATCTAAAATCAGTGTAATAGTCGCGCCCACATCACCTTTACCCGTGATATTAAAGCCAGCGGTTGCTTCATCAGCATTTAACACTGCACCTACTGATAATGCATCAATAGTCGGCGCGTCAACCACGATATCCACAGTGATATTTTTCGTTTCAGCCGCAGCGCTAACGTTGCCGTGTATGTCCGTTTGAGTCGCAATGATTGACTCTATCCCTTCCCCCATTCGTTGGATGTTTTGAGAAGTCAGAGTGACACTCCAATTACCACTATTATCAACTACGGTATCTATTTGATCAGACCATGCTTTGAAGCTAAAATTGTAGATAATATTCTCATCAAAGTCTAAAGTGACCGTTGCTCCAACTTCACCCGTACCACTGATGGTCACATTATTATTTGCTTCCGCATAGTTAATCACATCATCAACCGCAACTGTATTAACCACTGGGGCAGCGACTGTTGTCTTAACCGTTATCGCTTCTGCATTACTCGCCACACTTACATTACCCACGGTATCAGCCTGAGTAGCAGTAATGGATTGTAAACCTTCGCCCATTGCTGTTACAGCAGCCGCATCAATCGCGACACTCCAGTTTCCTAGGTTATCAACCGTTGCCGTTTGACCCGTTGATAGAGTAATCGTTGAGCCAGCCTCGCCGGTACCGGTAATATTAAAGCCAGCGGTTGCTTCAGCAGCAGTAACAACAGGGCCAACAGCGATTGCTGCAATAGTCGGTGCACCAACTTGTGTATCGACGTTAAATGTTTTAACCGAACTCACTAAACTAGTATTACCTGCAACATCAACTTGAGTTGCGGTAACTGTCTCACTCCCCTGCCCCATTGCAGTAACATCAGCCGCATTAACAGCCACCGACCAGTTACCATCTTGATCAGCAACAGCAGTATTGCCTCCAGCTAACGTATGGCCACTGCCCAATACTAGCGTTACCGTTGCACCCGCTTCAGCTGTACCCGTAATAACAAAACCGTCTGTTGCTTCACTCGCGATTATCACACTATCAGCTGTCACATTATTAATCACAGGTGCACTAGCTTTAGTATCTACAGTAATTACTTTATCAATGCTTGGCGCACTGATGTTGCCCGCGGCATCCGTTTGAATAACAGATAATGTTTTTGCGCCTTCTCCTAACCCCAATACAATATCCAGATTGTTTACTGGTAGTGACCAAGTGCCATTCGGCGCAACCACAGCTGTATTACCATCCATCAGAGTATAATCATGATCTTTTAACGATAAGGTAATCATAGCCCCTGGTTCACCAGTACCTGTAATAACGACAGAAGAATCCTCGGCATGATTAATCACGTCATCTAACGCAACGACATTAATGGTCGCTACACTTGGTGTATTTGCATCGATGCTATCATTTGAACCGACAAAAATTGCCGTTGTATACGCTTGGCTTGAATTACCCGCAGTATCATCAATGGTGATTGATGTTGGGATCGAATCTCCCGCAGCGACATCAGTACCACCTTCTGTCACCGTAAATTGCGCGGTATAAGTAGTATTATCCACACGAACTAAATTCGAAAGTGCAAAACCACCGACTGTGCCAGTCAAGTTACTATAAATATCCCCTGCATCATCCTCAACGGTTAATGTCACCGTGACAACATCACCCACTTTCATTGATGTATCAGCGATAGCAACATTAGTGATCACTGGAATAATGGTATCAACTGCTTGTGTTGATTCTGTTGCTGCGGTGTTGTTGTTACCCGCTGCATCAATCGCAACGTCCGCTGCCACATTCACCGTTAAATCAGTGGTGCTGTCGCTATTTGGTGTCACCACCAAGGTGTATTCTGTGGCTGAAACCGCAGTAAAGGTGCCTTTAACACCACCTGTTAATACAACATCATCTGCTGTGAAACCTGTCATCGCTTCTGAGAAGGTGAAGGTGTAAACCACATCGCCGGTCGCTGTACCAGTCGTATCGTCGCTAATCGCAACGCTTGGGATAACCGTATCAACCGCTTGGGTTGACTCTGTCGCTACCGTGTTGTTATTACCCGCTGCATCAATCGCCACACCCGCTGCCACATTCACAGTTAAATCAGTGGTGCTGTCGCTATTTGGTGTCACCACCAAGGTGTATTCTGTGGCTGAGACTTCAGTGAAGATGCCTTTAACACCACCCGTTAATACAACGTCATCTGCAGTGAAACCTGTCATCGCTTCTGAGAAGGTGAAGGTGTAAACCACATCGCCGGTCGCAGTGCCAGTCGTATCGTCGCTAATCGCAACCGTAGGAATAACCGTATCAACCGCTTGAGTTGATTCTGTCGCTACCGTGTTGTTATTACCCGCCGCATCAGTCGCAACGTTCGCTGCCACATTCACCGTTAAATCAGTGGTGCTGTCGCTATTTGGTGTAACGACAAGTGTGTATTCTGTGGCTGAAACCGCAGTAAAGGTGCCTTTAATACCCCCCGTTAATACAACATCAGCTGCTGTGAAACCTGTCATCGCTTCTGAGAAGGTGAAGGTGTAAACCACCTCACCAGTCGCTGTCTCTGCTTCATTGTCTGTAATTGAAACTGTTGGAATAACCGTATCAACAGCTTGAACTGACTCTGTCGCGGCTAGGTTGTTATTACCCGCTGCATCAATCGCCACATCCGCTGCAACATTCACCGTTAGATCTGTCGTGCTGTTGGCGTTTGGCGTAACAACCAAGGTGTATTCGGTAGCTGAAATCGCAGTAAAGGTACCTTTGCTACCGCCTGTTAACACTATGTCATCAGCGCTAAAGCCTGTCATAGCTTCGTTAAAGGTGAAGGTGTAAACCACATCATCAGTTGCTGTCGCAGGCTCATTATCAGTAATCGCAACGCTTGGGATAACCGTATCAACCGCTTGGGTTGACTCTGTCGCTACCGTGTTGTTATTACCCGCCGCATCAATCGCCACACCCGCTGCCACATTCACCGTTAAATCAGTGGTGCTGTCGCTATTTGGTGTCACCACCAAGGTGTATTCTGTGGCTGAAACTGCGGTAAAGGTGCCTTTAACACCACCCGTTAATACAACATCATCTGCAGTGAAACCTGTCATCGCTTCTGAGAAGGTGAAGGTGTAAACCACATCGCCCGTCGCTGTGCCAGTCGTATCGTCGCTAATCGCAACGCTTGGGATAACCGTATCAACCGCTTGGGTTGACTCTGTCGCTACCGTGTTGTTATTACCCGCTGCATCAATCGCCACACCCACTGCGACATTCACAGTCATTGCTGTTGTGCTGTCTGCCGCTGGCGTTACTACTAAGGTGTACTCTGTCGCTGAAACCGCAGTAAATGTACCTTTGCTACCGCCTGTTAATACGATGTCATCCGCGCTAAAGCCAGTCATGGCTTCTGAGAACGTGAAAGTGTAAACCACATCACCGGTTGCAGTACCTGTGATGTTATCGCTAATCGCCACACTTGGAATAACCGTATCAACTGCTTGCGTTGACTCGGTCGCTACCGTGTTGTTATTACCCGCTGCATCAATCGCAACGTTCGCTGCCACATTCACCGTTAGCTCTGTGGTGCTGTCGCTATTTGGTGTCACCACCAAGGTGTATGCTGTCGCTGAAACCGCAGTAAAGGTGCCTTTAACACCACCCGTTAATACAACGTCATCCGCACTAAAGCCTGTCATATCTTCTGAGAAGGTGAAGGTGTAAAGCACATCGCCAGTCGCTGTGCCAGTCGTATCGTCGCTAATCGCAACGCTTGGGATAACCGTATCAACCGCTTGTGTTGACTCAACCGCTACCGTGTTGTTATTACCCGCGGCGTCAATCGCCACATCCGCTGCTACATTAACCGTTAGGTCTGTAGTGCTGTCGCTATTTGGTGTAACGACAAGTGTGTATTCTGTGGCTGAGACTTCAGTGAAGATGCCTTTGCTACCACCTGTTAATACGATGTCATCAACCGTGAAGCCTGTCATATCTTCTGAGAAGGTGAAGGTGTAAAGCACATCGCCAGTCGCTGTGCCAGTCGTATCGTCGCTAATCGCAACGCTCGGACGCGCCTCCTTTTCGCAC
>PIZK01000033.1 GCA_002835545.1 Alteromonadales bacterium alter-6D02 | reverse complement strand
TTATTTTAGGGGAGGGTTACCGGGGAATAATAACGCGCTCGACTTTTGGGGCTTGTCTGAGGTACAAGAGTTGATTGATAAAGACTTATCAGAAGATACCGAAGGAGCTCGAAAACGCACCGAGCAGACTTTTGTGAAAGCAGCGCTGGAAAAAGTAACCTCTGATCCATGGACAACTTATCCCAATGGGCAACCTAAAGTCATGCTCATGCGTCATGTTGCTGTGTTGTTGGGTGAAGAGCAACATCGGGGAATTATTGCTTTTATCAGTGAACAAATGGATACCAATGCGCAACCAGAAAACTTATTGTTTGCGGAGGCTGTTCGATACACTTCTGTCACAGTGAGTTGCTTTGACATGCAAGGAAAGCGATTATTTGAGAATCCGGCTTTCACAGCATTTTATGGTAATGAAGTTGCGTCAGATGATGAAATGGGCAGTGATTTTATTTCACGCTTTTCTGTGCCGCAACAAGGGCAAGACAGGCTAAGCTTAGCGAAGGCGCAACAAGATGGCCACCAAGAACATGTGATGGTGACTAAACAAGGTGAAAAGCGCCTTAATGTAGATATACGAACAAGTCGGCATCCGCTCACTGGGGACTATGTATTTTTGGTGACGGAATATGATGTCACTAAATTGTACAATACAATCGGTGAACTTGAGCAAACAAAAGAAGAGCTTAAAAAGTTAGCGCATTATGATTCATTGACTAAATTACCTAGTACTTGGCTCGTTAAAGAAAGATTATCGTTAGCGTTATTACAGGCAAAAAGAGAGACGTCTGCTGTCGGTGTGATGTTCATGGATTTAGATGGTTTTAAAGCAGTAAATGATAGCTTGGGTCACTGTGCGGGTGATAATCTATTAGTGCAAGTTGCTCAACGCTTGGGTGATATCTTTAGGGATACCGATACTGTTGGGCGTATTGGTGGTGATGAGTTTTTAATCTGTTTACCAAACTTGTCAACGCACAAAGCTGCGGAATCGTTAGCGAAAAAAGTAATTGATGAAGTGGCAAAACCATTTCAAATAAAAGCGGGTGATAGTATGCCGCATTGGGTTAATATCAGTGCGAGTGTAGGGATTTCGTTTTATCCACAAAGCGCCATCGAGGCTGAAAGGTTGATTCAGCTGGCGGATGAAAAGATGTATCAAGCTAAAATGTTAGGTAAAAATCAGTATGCATTTTAGTTAGAACCCCTTGTCTACTTCAGCGTTACTGTATAAGGTTTTGAGTGGCCTGATAAGCGGTATTTATTGGTGGAAACAACTGTTAATGACGTTGCTGTGATGGTCACAAGCATAATGTCTCAGAACTTAAATATAAAGGTCATTTTTAAGTTGTAATCGAGTGGCAGGTTAACAAATAAGATATCAAAAGCGATGATGTGATTTTTATTGCCGAGCTTATATGGTGAACTATTTACGATGAGAGCCTCACAAAAGAAGTATGACTACTTTACTGAAACACTCGTTGGTAATAGCGTTGAAAGATGGCATGTTGTGATTTAGGTAAATGCTTTATATGCAGTTGATATAAAACACCAGAATCGATTAGCTGTTGTATTTTTATGTTTATATTATCAATGAATGAACGTGTTTGTGGCCTGTTGTTACACATGATGTGACCAAGGATAAAAGGGGGAATTCCTTTTATTTCGTAGCTTTGTTTATTTAACTCAAGGTAGTGGCCATAAAGTTCGTTTGGGTTTAAAAGTGCGTAATCAACCCGTTTTTGAAAAAACATCTCTAATAAACCTGGGGCATGATTCGTCCCGTCTCTGTTAACTAGATTCTTCTTTGGTAGCTGCCTAATAAGTCTATCTAACGCATCCCCGTAAGAAAATTGATCTGAAATAACCATCGTTCTTTGTGGGTGTTGGTGAAATAGATTGATTAAATCAACAGGCTCATTCGATAATGGCATCAGTGTGGAAGACTGATATAACCTGCGGCTGAAGAATAGGTTTAATGGTTGGCTAAAGAGGTATTTTTCTTTTCTTTGTTTGGTTTTTAACCTGCTTAAGACACAGGTTGGGGTGTCAGTATCTAGGGATTTAAGTGTCCTTTTATATGGAACTAGCTCTAATTGGATATTCGACTTGGGCAAATCGAGTACGTGGAACTGGGTTTCTGCTGATATTCCTAGCGGTTTTAACTTTATTAAGCTGTTGTAATCGTGGGTATTGTCGGTATGAATGAGTATATTCGCGTGCAAAGGTAGCGCGAGGAAATAAGTCGTTATTAAGGTTGCTAGAGGTTTTAATACACTACGACTATTCAAAAAAGCTCCGATATTTTAAATTCAATCATACTTATTAGACTTTAGCCTACATTCTATCAAGCTCGATTAATTTTCTATAGTATTTATCGACATTGCTTTATTTTACATTGAATATTATCAGAAACAGGCAGTGTTATTCGTGTGGTATTTATGGTCATAGCCCCTACGTTGGTTAGAATGAAAAGCGTTGCGACTTATTAATTAAAAAGTTCTGGTGTGTGACGCAACCTGGGCAGATTTAACTAACAGCACCGACTTAAATAAGCTAAAATGCCGCCAATTCCTTTAGCCTGAGCCCTCATCGTAATGACAATCGACACTAAATCTGCAGAGAGTTTACCGACTCATTTTTCACAACTTGGTTTAATCTCTCCACTACTTGCTCGATTAATAGAGCTGGAGTATCAGCAACCAACACCAATACAGGCTCACACTATTCCGACGATTTTAGCGGGTCGTGACTTGATTGCTGGGGCTAATACGGGCTCGGGTAAAACAGCCACATTTGCTTTGCCAATGTTACAGCAGCTGTTCGAACAGCAGTCCGCCGCTAAGCGTGGTAGAGGTAATTATGTCTCAGGATTGATTCTAGTACCGACACGAGAATTGGCAAAGCAGGTCGCCGATAGTATTAAATCTTACGCAGTGCACTTAAATGGCGCAGTAAAAACAGTGGCGGTATTTGGCGGCGTTTCTGTTAATGCTCAAATGTTAGCATTGCGTGGTGGTACCGATATTCTAGTGGCAACACCAGGCCGTCTGATCGATTTAATTTCAAGTAATGCCGTTAAATTAGATAAGGTGAAAACCCTAGTGCTTGATGAAGCTGATCGCATGTTAAGCCTAGGTTTTACCGATGAGTTGGCCGAGTTGTTAGGTTTATTGCCAAAGCAGAAGCAAACGTTATTATTTTCAGCGACATTCCCAGATGAAGTGAAGGCGCTAACACAAGAGCTGTTAAGTAACCCAGTTGAAGTACAACTGCAAAGTAGTGAAGCGAGTACGCTAGTACAACGTGTTTTTACCGTTAATAAAGGACAGAAAACCGCATTGTTAGCGCACTTGATTAAACAGCATCAATGGCAACAAGCGCTCGTGTTTGTTAATGCTAAAAACAGCTGTAAGCATTTAGCCGATAAACTGGCGAAACGCGGTATCACTGCTGAGGTGTTTCATGGTGATCAGGGCCAAGGGGCGCGAAACCGAGTGCTTGAGGCATTCAAAGCGGGCGAGATTGATATATTAATTGCAACAGATATTGCTGCTCGAGGTTTAGATATTGAAAAGCTTCCTGTGGTGATTAACTTTGATTTGCCAAGGAGCCCGTCTGATTACATGCACCGTATTGGCCGTAGTGGCCGTGCTGGGGAAGTCGGCTTAGCGTTATCGTTAATTGATTTTGAAGATTACCATCATTTTAAAGTCATCGAAAAGAAGAATAAAATTAGGCTTGAGCGTGAGCAAATCGCGGGTTTTGAGGTCATTGAATTGAGCGAAGAGCAATTAGCGGCACAAAAACCGATGGCTGCGCCTGAAGGCAGTGCTAAGAAAAAACGTAAAAAGAAAGATAAACAACTCACCAGTGCTGATATTTGGGCTGCAACACTTAAACGTTAGTCGCAGCACCGCGAAACTTGAAAAGCAATAACCTTCTTTTGACTTGCACAAAAGAAAGTTATTGGCGTAGTTAAAATAATTGCTTCCCCATATCTCCAAATATATACTCCTGAGCGAAAAAATAATTCATAAAATTTTAAGGATAATCATGAACTTTAAGGGAGCTAACGCTCGTCACTCTATTGTTTTCAGCGCACTTTTATTTTTGTTAACTGCCTGTGGGGGTGGCTCGTCAGATGAAGACTCTACGGGCCCTAAGGAATTTACTTATCAGCCCTTGACTACTTCGATGAAAATCGATGAAGGGGAAACGGTCACATTAACCTTAAACCTGACCGGTAAAGGGGCAGATAAAGTAAAATTCGATTGGAGCGTTGGCCGAAACATCAAATTTAGCGGGCAAGGTACCGATACTATTACATTCGTTGCTCCTGAAGTAGAGCACTCGACAAGTTTTAATGTACAGGTTGAATTAGACCGCTCAAATGGGAATGTGTTTGGTTTTATTGCTCAAAGCACCTTTGTTACGATTAAGAATGTGGAAAAATTAACTGATAATAGTTCAAGCGATTTAAACTTCACATTACCAGTTGTTACGACGCTAGATTATGATTTATTAACAGCTGGGAGTACATGGTTACAACACACGGGCCTAGAAACTTATGTTGAAAGAGCTGATGGCTCTACATTAATCGCTAATATTAATAAAGATAATTTATTGCATATTAATAGTGTTAATGTCTCGTCTCAAACGCTCTCGGTTGCAGAATGTGGTCTACCACAGGCAGTTGATTTTATGGTCGCTGAGTTTGAGCAAGACTTTGACTGTGAGAATGAGCAAAGTTCGTTAGTTTTTCGCCAAAGTGATGACGCTTTTCAATTAGTACGGATGTGTGGCAATAATGTTGCTGTCAATACAACGTTTACAAAGTTAAGTGATGAAAGAGTTGAGTCTAACGGTGAGTTAAACATTGATTTTTCTACATATGCTAATCTAGAGCAAACGACAGACGTCTGTGGTAGTTCGACAACGACAAGCGTAAGGCTATATGATACGAATGATTCATTGTTAGAAATTGCTCATGCGTCCGTTATTCGATTATTTACTCAATATGAAGGCAGCCCACTTGAGTTGTACTTCCAATTAGATACCCAGCCTACGGGCAGCTTTGCGTTTTTAGACTCGAAATTTTCTGCTGATAATGTGGCAAAAGTCTTTAGTGATGTTTTACCAGAGATTAGCAATCGTTCGCAGAGCCATTCAGGTAAAATACAGTTTGATTTCAATAATGATTTTAAGAACATTGATGCAGATTTTGATTTCTCGATTTATTCGACGACAAATCATGAAGAGTTCCTAGAAGGTAAATTTAAGTTATCTTTTGAATAACCACTAACATCAAAAAATAGTTGGCGACAATGATATTGAAGCCAACTATTCTTCCTCTTTGACTGTGATCTTTTTACCCTACTTTTAATTGTTTCGAGCCTGAATCCGCTCTTTTGTTATAAAGCTTTGAACACTTAGAGTAAGGATTTTATATTTACACCAAGCATACCATACTGTATGGTATGCTTGTTTTTAGATGTGAATGGAATAAAACGGTGAAGTTATTTAAACGCATTAAAGCACTCTCTGAGCCATACAATGATCGATTGAACAGCAAGGCACAGCAACACTTTTTTCGTGATGCGCTTGCCACTCCGCGTAATCGTAACGACTTAACTGTGAGTCAAACACAGCATGCCATATTTTCTTATTTGCCAAGCTGGGTTAATGGCTTGATGAATATCCGTAATAAGGTCGTGGCAGTGTTTGGCTTTGAGGTTGGGCGAAGTCATAAAACACCTCACTCAGACGAGTTGGGCATTGGCGATGAGGCTGGATTTTTAACGGTGATAGAAAAACACTCGGATGAAATCATCTCTATTGCTGATGATAAGCACATGACCTTTTATTTATCCGTGGCCTTTGTTGGTGATGATGTGGTGGTGTCTTCGTTGGTTAATCAAAAAACTATGATTGGCCGTATTTATGTTAATTCAATTTTACCATTTCATTATTTTATCGCACGTATGGTAATAAATAATGCAATCAAGGCAGGGCGCATATGAATACTAAAAATAGTCAAAGTTCAAAGTCTGATTGGTTAGACTTTGCGTTATCGGTGTTAGTCGAGCAAGGGCCCGATGCGCTCAAGATAGACCCCTTATGTAAGTTAAAAGGCGTGTCTAAGGGCTCGTTTTATCACCATTTTTCTAATCGAGCTGATTTTATCGATCAATTGATGGCTTATTGGTTTGAAAAAATGACGCTTGATTTTATTGCCCAAGCAAATACCCAAGCGTCTCCGTTAGAGCGTCTAGAGAAATTAGATCAAGTGATTGCGGGTAATAACATCGAAGCTGAATTGCACATTCGAGCGTGGGCATTAAAAGAGCCAACCATAGCTCAGCATCTTGCAAAGATAGATCAGCAGCGGCAGCAGTATCTTAGTCGTTGTTACATTGAGTTAGGCATGAATGATGAGCTGGCTAATGATGTAGCTATCATGGCGTACTCAAGCTTTTTAGGTTTGCAACAAATTTACCCAAAGCCTGATATTGCAACGATATTACGTGTCAGTGCGTTAGGCTCAAAAACATTTATTGAGGGGATCAAATGAAATATTCAGGGCACTTTTTAACGATTACTGGGATTATCCATACACTCATTGGCTTAGTGCTCGGCTGGCCAATTATTGTCGATATGCATAACGCAGGCTGGTTTAGCAGCACAGTTATTGATGGTCAGATGATGTTTGATCGAGAAGCGATAAGTTGGTTTTTATTTGCCGGTTTGTTTTGGGTGATCTTTGGTCTGACTTTGCAAAGTGCGATAGCTCAAGGCTTTAATCCGCCTAAATCTTTAGGTTGGGGCTTTGTGGTGATTGGAATCATTGTCGCTATTATTATGCCCGCTTCTGGGGCTTACTTGTTTATTATTCAAGGTGCCATATTAGTCTTTGGTCATCACCGCTTTAAGCAGCAAGCTACCCAGTTGGCGTGATGGTTATTAGATAATTTCAGCGGTTGAGCCCAAGGCTTATAAAGTCTACAATATCGCACTTTATTTTGACGCAAGGTCACGAACATGAACGATACTACATCGAAACCAGCACTACCAGATCGCCTGTCTGGTAACCCTAAAAGTCCACATCATGTGGCAGAAGTTTTTGAGCATAACATTGGTATTCGCGTTAACGGCAAAGAGCGTTTTGATGTTGAAGAATACTGCATCAGCGAAGGTTGGGTTAAAGTCCCTTCAGCTAAAGCGCTAGATCGCCGTGGTCAGCCGCTGTTGATGACCATTAAAGGTAGCGTTGAAGCGTTTTATATTGAAGCTGAGTAAGCGTTGAATCAGCATCAGTAAAAAGGTCATCTTGAATGACCTTTTTTATTACCTCTGTTTTATTTGAATGCTGGCGAGATACATTTCTTTACTTCGTAACTGTAGCCACTATCCTTGCCCTGAATCTTTGTGATTTCAAGAATTTCATAATCATTAAGCTCGACGATTTTAGCCCCTTCAGTGTGTTGACAACGAGAGAAGCTATCGGCTTCATAGTGATAGATAAAGTAGCTGAGTAATTGCCTAACGGCACCTTGATACAAGGCATTGTTATGGGCCATGGCTTCGCTGGTTGGCTCCAGCACTCTTTCTTCCCCTTGGGCTAATGGGGCATCAAGGGTAACACTAAAACCAGGTTGGGTCTCTTCGCTACTCCCGCTGTCACTAATCTCTTGCTGTTTTTGTTGTTGCTCGACTTTATGCGCGAGCTTGATAATATCTTGCTGGATCTCGTCACCCGCCAGGCCAAAGTTAGTAGCATAGGCAAAAAAGTTAATAGAGATAACAATTGTAAAAGCACACCGAACAAGTAAAGTCAGCATTGGAAAACGGTAGTCTTTCGCAAACAGCATGCGATGAACACCAAAAGGCTTCAATAATAGAAGTAGAAATAAATAAAGCGGCATGATGGCGTTAACAACTAAGAGGCCAATGAAGCTTGTAACAATAATCCAAGTTGGCAGTGAGATTAACACACTAAAGTTGTGGCTATAAGGTAGGCTCTCGGCACTGACACCGGTGATTTCGTTAACTAAGCCTGCCGCAGAAACTAACGCAAAATTACCAATAAAAGCATAGACAGTGACAATAACTGCTTTACCCGGCAAGCTGTTCCAAAAGCGCAAGAACAACGGCCAAAACTCCAAGGATAGACCGATAATCGCCATACTGATGCCGATAAAGTCCATGACGGGTATAAGCCACGAGGGAATTACAGCACTAAAAATGACTGAGCTTATAATTAAGAGTAACGCGCTAATATAAAAGCGCTGCGCAGTATTAAAGGTATGCCATGATTGACGTGCCTTCTCTCTATAAGGGCTAAATGCCGATAATGGTGGAAGTGTTATGACTCCCTTACTTAATAGCTTTTTCATTGAATTTAATGCTTCTAATTTAATGTTATCGTTCGGTTTTAGGTTATTATTCTGCGACAATATTCCGCTAACTTGTTGTTGATACTAGCAAAGCTCACTGGTTGAAGCCATTTCTTCTTTTAGCCAGTCCATGAACAGCTTGATCCGTGCACTTTTGGTTGAATTTGGGTTATAAACTAAGTAACGCTTAACCATATTTGGGTGGGGGATGTTAATTGGCATGACTAATTGGCCCGATTTGAGTTGCTCGACGCAAAAATACCGTGCAGCCAAGGTAAAGCCATGCCCATTAAGCACAGCATTTAACGCCATATCGGTGCTATGAACCAATGTCCACTGTTGGTGATCTTGATAGGCGATGCCACCGACGTGCTCGAACCATGTTGGCCAATCGTAAGGGCCGGGGGTCTGCAAACTAACCAGCCAAGTCTGTAATAAGTCTTGTGGTTGGTTGATTTCTAATGCCGCAGCCAATTGAGCAGAGCACACTGGGTAGACAGGGTCTTCGCCAAAATACTCACAATTGTAATCAGGTTCAGTGTTTTCAACTACTTGTGTACCAAAACGAATCGCTAAGTCGATATGTTGCTGTTTTAAGTTGTCGTAATTAGGAGAGGACATGATACGTACAGTGATTTCAGGGTAGCGTTCTGAAAACTTATTTAGCCTTGGCATTAGCCATAGTGTGGTAAACGCTTGAGTTGAAGTGATGGTGATCTCGCCAGTGAGATCATCTCCCATTACTTCATTGATTCCTTTTTGAATAATGCCGAAAGCTTGCCGTGTAGCATCGTATAAGGTTTGCCCCTGTTGGGTTAGCAGCATGTTTTTATTTTGTCTAAAAAATAAGTTTAGCCCCAGCGTTGCTTCTAACTGGCGCATCTGTTGGCTAATTGCGGCTTGGGAAACATAAAGCTCTTCCGCTGCTTTACTGTAGCTTTGGTTTCGTGCGGCGGACTCAAAGCTACGTAATAAATTGATATTTTTAATGTGACTTAACATGTCTGTGATTCAACTGACGACTAAGGATGTATTATAAGTATAACTTATAGTTGTCGTCGATTTTTATCGTTGGTTTTACCTCACCTTCGATTGCAAAATACCCACAGATAACGACACGTGCTGTGTTGAAAGCCCCGATAGAAAGAGATAGCTAAAATGAAAACAGAACAATTTAATGTATTACACTATCAAACCGCTCCCCTTGTTATTTGTAATGTTTGGGACGTTGCTAGTGCTATCATGGCCGAAAAATCAGGCTTTGAGGCGATAGGGACTTCTAGCGCTGCGATTGCCGGCATGCTTGGCTATGCCGATGGTGAGGAAATATCATTTGATGAGTTACTGTTTATTGTTAAACGGATTGCGTCTTGCAGTAACTTGCCGCTGACAGTTGATATTGAAGCTGGGTATAGTGACAATCCAATTAAAACGGCTGGTTATATTAAGCAGTTAGCTAATGTTGGCGTTGTTGGTATCAACATTGAAGATAGTAAGGTTGATGGAATGCGCCAATTGGTTGATGAAAATCAGTTTGCTGACTATCTGTCTGCGATCAAAACACAACTGAACAAAGATAATGTGGATATGTTTATTAATGTGCGAACAGATACATTTATTCTAGCTGTTGATGATGTGGTCGAGGCAACGAACCTGCGCATTAAGGTATATGAAGCTGCTGGGGCTGATGGGATTTTCGTTCCTTGCATTACTCAACCAGAGCATATTTCGGCGCTAGTGAGGGCGACCTCGTTACCAATTAATGTGATGTGTATGCCGCAATTGCCTGATTTTGAATTATTAACATCATTAGGCGTAAAACGCATTAGTATGGGAAGTTTTGCATTTGATAAGTTGCAAGATGAATTAGAAGGGGTGCTCAGTAATATTAAACACACAGGCTCATTCGCCACTTTATTCTAATTTTATTACGTTAGTCATTTCCATACAAAAGGGGCACTGAAACGCTGCCCCTTAAAGCGGGAGTAATGAGCGGCTAGTGAAGCTTCATTCTTGGGCGAACGACTTTCATTATTTTTTCAGCAAACCATAACCCAACAGTTTTTAATGTGCCGTGAATCGCACGTTGATGCATGCGATAAAGAGAGATGTAAACTAAGCGAGCAATTTTTCCCTCTACGAACATCGAGCTGCTGGTTAAGTTCCCCATAAGACTGCCAACGGTGCTAAATCGAGAGAGGTTGACCAATGAACCGTAATCAGTGTATTGATAATTAACTAAACTCGCTCCTTTAAGCTCGGCAATAATGTTCTTCTCAACGCAGCTGGCCATCTGGTGCGCTGATTGAGCGCGTGGTGGTACAAACTGGCCATCACCAAGGTCAAAACTACAGCAATCTCCAATCACATAAATATTGTCATCGGTGGTACTTTTTAAGTTTTCTTTGACGACAATTTGATTGGCTCGGTTTAGCTCAAAGTGTCCTAAATCTTTGACAAAATCAGGTGCTTTAACGCCAGCAGCCCATAGCATTAAATCCGCCTCAATCAGTTCGCCCTCGCTGGTAATAAATCCTGCGCATGAGGCTTCACTAATGCGAGTATTTTGCATGACATTAACGCCAATTTTTTCTAACTCTGCTTTGGCACTGGCACTAATGCGTGGGGGTAATGCAGGTAAAATAGTTGGGCCGGCTTCGATCAAGTGGATATTAAGTTTTTTTGCAGTCATATTACTTAATCCATAGATCTTGAGTAAGTCAGCGACATGGTAAAGTTCAGCTGATAATTCAACGCCGGTAGCCCCTGCGCCAACAATGGCAATATCTAGAGCTGTTTGCTGTTCTTGTTGGTGCATCCGAGTGAAGCTGTCTAGTAATGCGTGATGAAAGCGATCGGCTTGTTTATGTGAGTCAAGAAAGTAGCAATGCTCTTGGACTCCGGGTGTGCCAAAGTCATTACATACACTGCCGATGGCGATAACTAGCTGATCATAGCTGACTTGACGTGAAGGGAGAATTTGTTGACCGTTATCATCAAGTTCTGCTGCCAAAGTGATGGTTTTGTTCTCGCTGTCTAAATCGCTGAAACAACCTAATTGGAAACGATAACCGTGCTTCGCTGCATGAGCGCTATAGACCACGCCATCGATATTTGAATCGAGAGAACCTGTAGCTACCTCATGAAGTAGAGGTTTCCAGATATGATTACGGTTTTTATCGATCAATAAAATATTAGCGCGTTGTTTTTTTCCGAGCTTATGGCCTAATTGGGTAGCAAGTTCTAGTCCGCCAGCACCACCACCAATAATAACGATATTAGGAATTGTTGATGTCATGATTTTATCCTCAAAAAGTTTAAAGGGATGCAATCTTAAAAAACTTGCATGCCTTTAAGCTTTCTCGACTTAGTTCTGGTGCCGATTACAGAGTAATGGCAAGGCGAATAAGTCTGATGTTAACCACGTTACCCTGCAGCGTTCACGTTTACAAGGCTGCTATAGTACGAGAGCCTTCCCCCTTTTGTTTTAATATGATTTTTCTTGGGGTGAGGCAAGATCCGCGGCAAGTGGCAATAAATCGCCTATTATTAGGGCAATGTTTAGTTGTGTATGTTGAGATAGTTCGGGGGCGGTTTGCCCCCTTGCTGTATATGGGGTTTGTAAAAGTGGCTTGTTTTTTGCTCATTGAGTGTTCTATGTAATAAGTTAGGACAACTTATGATTAACTTTAATCACTCGGATATATACAGTACAGCGGTTGATAACACGCGCCGTATTAGCACGCCAACAGAAGGAAAAGTTGCTGATCAGAGTTTATATCAATCAGGCGTGGCTCAGGCTGATACCGTAACCATCTCAGACCAAGCCAGGGCGATGGCTGATGGTGAACCTGTTGAGAGGGTACAGAACACTTATGATAGTCTTGCCGCATTATCACGAGTTCAATCGGGAACGATTGAACGACTCGAGTCAACCAAACCTTTAGAAGAGATTGCTCCTGTATTTGAATACCGCGGCAAAATCGATACGAATATCGATAACTTCCTTAGTGATGCAATGAGTAATATTGTCGAGGGGCGACTTGGGATTGATAAGGAAAGGTTAAAAGAGATAGAAGCAATGATGGAAGAGGTTGCTAAAAATGAAAATCTAAGCCCTGAACAAAAAGAGAAGAAACTAGAAGAGTTACAAGAACTACTGGAAAAAGAGGTCGAGAAAGCGGCTGAGCGTATGAAAGATCAACCGGTAACATAGTTTTATTTGAGCGATTATTTTTGACGGCAGAATAGGGGGCTACTGGAACTCACCCTGCCATTGGCTGAGTGGTTGATGTTTAGCACTCCATTTGTCAGCCAGAAAGTTCATTAAGGCTAAGTAACGGGGGTTATGCTCTGGTTGCATAAACTCACCTAGCGTTTGCGCAGCGTCATTTGGTAAAAAGAAGGGGCCAATACCAAAACCTTGCCCTTGAGGTTTGGTAATTACCCCCTCAACGATTCCCTTATACAAAAAGACCGTTTCCGCTTTTTTTACCCCGATGTAACAGACAAATTGGCACTTACAGCCTCGATACTTTTCTTTATTGAGCTCGCCGCTTTCGAGAAACCAGCGAATATTAACGCCGACATCAAAACCTTCTATGATTAAGGAAACGTCATCGACCAGGGTATTATCGTCAAATTGCGATGCTTTGTAACGGATAATCGTTTCATGATCGCTATTGGGCTCATCAAGGTCCTGATCTGAGGTGGTTAGCTCGTGGCCTAATGGTGTTAAGTATTGTTGGTACTCAGCTATTTTGTTGGGGTTACCGGAGTTGATATTAATGATCATGAATAGTTTGAGATCTTGTGTTGATTAAGAGGTGAAAACATCAGTGGCCTAATGAAAAATAAGCCACTGATGCGTTGCTATTAACCTACTGGATTATATTTTTCGAGGAAGTCGAGTACTTCGAGATAGTATTTTTTACGGTTTTTTTCATTATAAATACCGTGTCCTTCATTATCGAATAATAACCAATAGTGCTTTTTGTTTTTCTGTTTCAATTTGTTACGAAATGCTTTTGCTTGTGCATAGGGCGCTTGTTCGTCGATTTCTCCGTGTGAAATTAGCAGCGGTGTATTGAGCTTTTCAATATTATGAAACGGTGAGAATTGCTTTAACTTTTCTTTGCTTACACCGAGTGTTTGTTTTAAAAATGATTGACCCCATATATAACCTTGGATATTACCGTCTTCAAATAACGCAT
Organism: Alteromonadales bacterium alter-6D02; assembly: GCA_002835545.1. Taxonomy (GTDB): domain Bacteria; phylum Pseudomonadota; class Gammaproteobacteria; order Enterobacterales; family Psychrobiaceae; genus Psychrobium. Next base: position 10,684 of record PIZK01000033.1, on the reverse strand, counting down.
GAAGATTATAAACACCTGACGCGGCGATGGCGCATTGGAATTTCTCGGGCGCTAAGATTGAAGCTTGCACTGCTGCATAACCACCGAATGAGGCACCCATAATACATACCCTATCGCCATCGATTAAGTTGTGCTTTTTCAGGTAATCGACGCCATCGATAATATCGTACTGGATCATATCGCCCCAACGTTGATATGCGCTTGTTTTGTGTGTGCGACCGAAACCACCCGAACCGCGATAGTTGATTTGAACCACTGCATACCCTTGTGAAGCGAGCAGTTGAACTTGGTGGTTATAGTCCCATGTATCCCTCACTCCATATGGACCACCATGGACTAAAATGACACTCGGTAGGTTTTGTTTTGAACTCACATTAGGCAGTGTTATATAGCCAGGTATTTTATGATTATCTCGTGACTTAAAATCAAAAGACAATGTCGATAGCATTATTGCTGGGTCAATTTGGTTGTTCGCCGATGCTACAAAAGAAGCTTTGTTAGTTTGGGTATCAAATAGGTACCAAGTACCGGGATTTCTGTCACTTGAGACTTTAAAAACGATTTTTTTAAAGTCTGGTGTATTGCTGGTGATCGTAACATGCTGTCCGGGGAAGTTCTCGGTTAGCGCCTTGAAAATCGATTGTTGCTGTTTAGTTGAGTCAGGAAAATAATACGTGGGATACTCAGCCATCACGCTAAAACCGAACAGATGAGTCCTATCGTCAGTGAGCTCAACACGGTGTATATCATTATTTGGATCATTGAACATCAGCGTTCTTTGTCCAGTTTTAATATCGATATTAACGAGTGATTCAGTTTCTTGATTTAAATTATCTAATGCTAATAATGCATTGGTCTTGGCATCATACGACAGGGGTAAAAAAGCATTGCCATAATCAAATGAGGTCGACTCTAACCAACGATTACTGTCTTTTTCATAGGTAAAGACCGTTCTTTTATTATGCTTATTCCGACCAACAGCTAGTAAGAGTTCGCCATTAGCGTCAGTAGTGATCCATGAGTTTGGTAAAGGCTCTTTAGTTACTGGGGTAATTGCCGCGGTATAGATATTTAACTTATACAAACGAGCTTGTTTGGTGCGGGACTCATTGTAAGGCTCCGCGGTGATCAGGATATGCTGATCGTCATTAGGGAGCAAGTTGACCACTTCAGCCCAAGAGCTCGCCATGGCTTTGTGAGTTTCACGAATCTTACGTTCTTTAGCATTGGTTGCTTTGGAAGCGGTGATACGATTGCCAAAAATGAGTTTGCCATTTCTGTTGTTCATATCAATCGCGAATAATTCACCATAATAGACCGGAGATTCTTTGGCAGGGTGTTTAGCAAAAATTTTCATGACCAGTCGATTATTATTCGCCCAATAAAAAGTGCCGACCTCTTCGCGCCCTTTAAAGTATAACTGCTCTACTGCCTTCATGGTTTTTGTATCAACAATGACTAAATCCGATTCATTATTTTGGAACCTGGATATGGCGAGGTAATCCCCTGATGGTGAGATTTTTACATTGCGATATTTATGATGCTTAACGAATTTATCTATGCTCGCAACACTATAACTTGATAGAACAAATAATGTGATTGCTAATAACACACGAATCATACGATATCCTTTTCTGTGGTGTTTTTAGTTAAAGCGTGGTTGGTGCTTCCTGCTGAGAAATGTCTCTGACCCCTCATTTGGAGGGTATCTTCTTATGATTGACTAGGTTATGCAAGCGTTTGTGGCAGATAATGTGAGAGTAACTTATTATCGTTCGTTGTTACTATTTTGACTAATCACTTGATACGATAATGCAGCGGCTTATCGGCGTCTTGATGTGTTTTATTAAGAGCCTCAGGGCTTGGTCGTGTGTGACCCCGGTTCCATCAGGAGCCGGGATGATTTTAGTAAACTCACCATAATGAGTTAGGCAGTGGGTTAGCTTTGAATACCGCCTTTAGTCAGTTTGGCGGGGTCTAATAATCTTGCTAGCTCGGCTCTTGAAAGATCGGTATGTTCATTCGCTACATCAATGATTGGGCGACCTTCTTTATAGGCAATCTTGGCAATCTCTGCGGCCTTTAAATAACCGATAATAGGGTTGAGGGCTGTGACAAGAATGGGGTTTCTTTCAAGGGCGTCGGCAATTTTTTTCTCGTTAACCTTAAATGTAGTGATGGCTTTATCGGCTAATAGCGTACTCGTATTTGTTAGGAGCTCGATACTTTCTAATAAATTCTTAGCAACAAGCGGTAGCATGACATTGAGTTCAAAGTTACCCGACTGGCCAGCAATGGTAATGGTTGAGTCATTGCCAATGATTTGTGCTGAAACCATGGCGGTAGCCTCTGGAATAACAGGATTCACTTTACCAGGCATGATTGATGAACCAGGTTGTAACGCTTCAAGCTCTATTTCACCTAAGCCAGCTAAAGGTCCTGAGTTCATCCAACGTAAGTCATTGGCTATCTTCATCATGGTGACAGCCGTTGCTTTTAATTGACCAGATAGGCTCACCGCAATATCTTGGGAGCCAATATGGGTAAAGAAATTATCCGCGGGAGTAAAGGTGATTTTAGTCTTATCACTGAGTGCTTGGCTAAACTTGTGTGCAAAATCGGGGTGAGCATTGATTCCAGTGCCAACGGCTGTACCGCCCTGAGCCAAGCTTTGTAGAGCGTGTTGCAATGACTCAATATGAGCAATGTTAAATTGGAGTTGATCAGCCCATGCTAAGAGTGATTGCGACATGCTAATTGGCATCGCATCCATCAAATGGGTTCGCCCGGTTTTGATAAAATGGCTAACTTCTTGCGCTTTTTTACAGATCGACTCGTTTAAATACTTTAAGGCAGGTAAAAGCTTATCTTGTATCTCTATCGCTGCACTGACATGAATTGTTGTAGGTATGATGTCATTACTACTTTGACCATAATTGATGTGGTCGTTAGCATTGACTTCATCGCTGTAGATTTTACTTGCTAAATTTGCCAATACCTCATTTGCATTCATGTTGGAGCTTGTCCCTGAACCCGTTTGGAACACATCGACTGGGAAATGAGCCATATAATCTGTCGTTAACAAGTCATCAATTGATTGGCAAATCGCATTAGCCATCGCGGTTGGTATTTGTTCTAACTCACTGTTAGCTTGTGCTGCGGCATACTTAACGAGTAATAAAGCTCTGATAAATTGTTTAGGCATTGTTTGCCCGCTAATCGGAAAGTTATTGACTGCACGTTGGGTTTGCGCTGCATATAGTGCATCTTGAGGAACTTGTAGTTCTCCCATACTATCTTTTTCTAAACGATAGGTATTCATGTTGACTCCATATAGTCGGTTTGAACGATATAAAATTAGGCAATAGTCGTTTTTCTGGTTGTTGCTGCTAGCTCGTTAAATAAGTTTTGTAAATGTTTACTAGATTGATCATCTTGGGCAAAACGCTTTAAAGACGTTAAAGGAACATAGATATAGTCTAGACAAGTAACACGCCAATGGGTTGGTAGTGACTTGTCTAGGACTGTTTCCAGTAGCCAGTAGAACTGTTCGGTAAACTTTTCACGTAAGTGCGGAGTGGGTAGGTGTTCAACGATGCCATGCTCGAGCCACATTTTGATGAGCGTGGGATTGTCCGGTTCACTACCATGACGAATTTTATGTTTTAACTCTTGATAGAGAATGTCGCTGTTTTGTAATTGTGGTTGAGCTTGAGTCATAAGATTAACACCTCAAAGAAAGTTATTAAATCTTAATGCGAATCGTTTTTGTTTGTAAGTGTGTTTGTTGAGGGGGATAGATCGTAATAGTTTTTTGCGATTCGGCTCAAGTCACTCGGAGGTTACAGGCTATTTGTCGCTAATAGCGATAAATAGCCAGTGTCTTTTGCGATGGGTTATAGTTCGTTTGCTCGTTAGGCTTTTTTGACAAACTTCGCGGTTACCATCATTTCGCCAATGCCATCGACCTTACAATCAAGCTCATGATCTTTTGTATCTTGAACTCGTTTGATCAGTGCTTTCGTGCCAATTTTTATGACTTGTGAGCTGCCTTTTATTTTTAAATCTTTGGCTACTGTGACCTTATCACCTGCTGAAAGTAGCGTGCCATTAGCGTCTTTTGCGGTTATATTTTGTTCTGCTTCAAGTTCCACGGGATCTCACTCAAAGCTACATTCAGGACAAACGAGTAGAGTTTGATCTTGGTAAACATAGTCTGATTCACATTTTGGGCAGTTCGGAAGGGTATTACTCATCGGGGTCACTCATTGGTAAAGGTTACTGCTATTTTATCAGCCAACAATTGTAAGTGGAATGTGATAAAGCCAATTTCATGAGATTGCAAAGAGCTAAACGAAATAGAGAGGTTTGTTAATATATCTATTTCGGGAGTTTCATTGCATTTAGCGTTACTTAAGCTTAAATGTTGCCCTTTTTCTGTGTAGAATTTATGGAATTAGCTCTGTAATAGAGCTCAATTAAATCTTGATAAGGTAAGTACATGTATTTAATTCATAAATTGTTAGCTGCTTTGCTGGTGTTAACCCCTCTGTTCATACAGGCAAAGTCGATAGACCCAACTATCGAGGAGCAAATTACGCAAACTATCAAAAACAAACTAGGTATTAGCGTAGATAAGCTTGAGGTTTCAAAGCTTGAAGGCGTTATCGAAGTTTACACTGAGCGAGGCCTTCTCTATGTTTCGGCTAATGGTAAGTATTTAATTCATGGCAAAGTGTACGATATGTCTAATGATATGGACAACCTAACTGAGCGTTCGTTGATGGCCGTACGGGTTGAGGAAATAAACTCATTTGCAGAGCAAATGATTATTTACCCAGCAAAAAACGAGATACATAAAGTTACGGTTTATGTTGATACTTCATGTGGCTATTGCCGTAAATTACACAGTCAGATGAAAGAGTACAATGATCTAGGTATTACGGTGCAATACCTCGCGTTTCCGCGTAGTGGTACGAGTGGGTCAACATTTAAAGAAATGAGTAACCTATGGTGCTCAGCTAACCCAGACACTGCGATGACTCAGGCAATGTCTGGATCGCGGAGCACAGTGTCAGAGGTTAATAAAATTTGTGGTTCAATCTTAGAGAAGCAGTATCAGTCGGGTATGAAAGTCGGGGTATCAGGGACTCCTGCTATTGTGTTGAAAGACGGTAGCATGATTCCAGGCTATCAGGGGCCACAAGATTTATTACAAGCCTTAAATAGCCTCAAATAAAATCGGCAAACATGAATGATATGAATGTTTGCCGCTATTATTTGGTTTGCTTAAGATTGAGTTTCGCTGAGCGTAGACACCAAAATATCAATATCGCGATAGGCGTTAGTCACTGATTGCTGGTGCCTATCATCGCCAAATTCTTGATACTCTGACTTAATCTCATGAAATGATTCTACCCCTAGATACTTACTCGCCGTTTTTACATGAGGTCCTAAATGGTTCATGTGTTCTCGAACCCCGCCTATTTCAAAACCAAACTCGCCACTTGACGTAATAAGTACCAATGTTTTTCCAGACATGATTGGAGCTAAGGGAAAGTCACCTCTGGCTAAGTCAAACGAGATGGTTTTATTAATTCTAATGACCTGATCAAACCACGCTTTTAATACCGCTGGCATCCCGTAGTTATACATCGGTGTAGACATAACAATTAAGTCGGCCCGTTCTACTTCGGATATCAGTGTATTAGATAATGATAGTAAGGACTTTTGCTGCGTGGTCTGTTGTTCATCGGGCGTAAATACTGCAGCAATCCAGTCTTGGCTAATAAAGGCTGGTGGATTAGCCCCAATATCTCTATAGATAACTTTATCTTGATTATTGGTTGCTAACCAACGATTGGTGAAGTGAGCTGCAAGTGATTTTGAAATTGACTTATGTTTTGTTGTTGTATCGCCTTTTTCTCTTGCGCTCGCATCAATGTGTAGTATTGTTGTCATGTCTTGTCGGTCCTCTTTAAAAGTAATCACAGTATTTTGCTAATTTTTTACTGAGGTGACAAACGATTGATATTCACTAATAGGTAAGTTTTTCTCATCTATATTGTGGTTTGGTATTACTGATTGATTAGCAATTAATAGCTGACACTGGAAAAAATAATGTATTCGCAACTCCCGCCTTTAAATAGCTTAAAAGTGTTTGATTCGGCTGCTCGTTTAGGTAGTTTTAAAGAAGCTGCGTCTGAGCTTCATGTCACTCCTACGGCAGTGTCACACCAAATTAAAGCACTAGAGACATTCCTTGATACACCATTATTTGAGCGAAAAACACGTGCGATAGAACTAACAACTGAAGGGCAGCTACTAGCTCAAACGACATATAGTGTGTTACAGCAATTAGCGAATACGATTAATGAGATAACCGTCAAAGACAGTCGAATGACAATTAGCACGACATCATCATTTGCTGCAATGTGGCTTGTTCCAAACTTGTCGAAATTTAATCACATTCAGCCTCATAGTGAGGTGGTCATACAAACCTCGGAATTACTCGAAGATATTGATAAAAATAAACGGATCGATCTGGCTATTCGGTATGGCCACTATGATAAGTCAGTTAAAAACTCCACTTTACTTATTACTGAAGACATTGGCATGTATGCGGCTCCAAGTTACATTAGATCTCTTAATTCCTTCGCGGCTGCTAATTTGCTAGAAACATCTTGGCATAACGAACAACTTGAGAAAATTTCGTGGCATTCGCTACTGAGTGCCAAAGGGTTGGATTATGAAAGGACTCAGGTTAAGCAGTTCAATCAAGAGCACCATATTATTCAAGCGGCTCTGGCAGGGCAAGGTATTGCATTGGTCAGTTCTTTGTTGGTACAAAATGCAGTTGAGCAAGGTTGGCTAGTTAAATGTCATGAAAAGTTTAATGAATTAAAAACGCTACAGCCCATAACAGGCTTTAGTTATTACTTATTGACTCCGCAACATAATTTACAGAGTGACGATGCGATTATTTTTAAGCGGTGGTTACTCGATGAGTTGAAAGCAATCGACTAGACTTAACTGAATGACCTAACTCGAGATTGCAGTAATGTCTGGTATTAGTTTAGCACTTAACCGTAGCATGATAGTTATCGGCATATATCTCATCCTGACTGCTTGCTCAGATGAAATCAGTGACCGCCAACAAGTACCAGTTATGTCGCCTGAGGCATTACTAAATGAGGTGCGTGCGATTCAAACAAGGTGCTCTAATACAGAGCTACAATTGACTTTCTATGATAAATGTTTGCATGACTTAAAGGAATTGAAGCAACACGTATCCCTAATTATTATTGAGAATCAGCTGGTAAAAGATGACTATAGTCCTCTCGTTTCATATATTGATTCAGTGATTGTGGAAGTTAATATTATTAGTGCTGATCAAAGACGGATAATGAATTTGTTAGCTAAATAAAGTAACAGGTTTGGCCCATCATAGTAAGTCCTCCCGAATTAAATAATATTGTATCAATTTATATTTAACGTGCTGTTATTATAGGTTTTTTATATTATCTTTTCTTTTGCTATAAAATTATTTTTAAATTTTTCATCATGAGGGTGTAATAAATCCTTATTTCTGCCACTAACTAAGACAAACAATAATCAAGGAGTTAGCAAAATACATTATGGGAAGTGACTTTTATACTTTGTCCATTTTACCCTTTGCTCCGATCATCATTAAAATTTGCCGCGCTTACACTAATTCGCAGGAGGATTTTGAAGATTATTATCAAGAGGTTTGTTTGCAGATATGGCGCAGCAAAGATCGTTTTAATAAAGAGTCAGAGTGGTCAACATGGATTTATCGGATATCACTGAATGTCTGTTTAACCTATTTAAAAAAGAACAAGAATAATACACAACAATTGGCGTCAGACAGTCTACCGCCAGAAGCTGTTGAAGATATTAAGAGCTTTAAAGATGAATCGATTAATCAGCTTTATGTTGCGATTAGGCAGCTAACAGAAACAGATCGTGCAGTGATTCTTTTATATTTAGAGGAAAAGTCATATCAGGAGATTGCGGACATTATAGGGACCAACGCTAATAACATCGGGGTACGCATTAAGCGTATAAAGCAGCGACTAACAAAAATAATTGAACAGGTAGGGGACTTACATGAGTAAATCAATTGAAACAATGTGGAAGGAAGGTTTTATCGATGAAGGTGCGCTAGTCGTGCCAAAGGTTAATGATTTATATAATCAAAAATCACAAAATATCGTGGATAAATTAACGGTGATGTTTGAGTGGAATTTAAAAGGGATCATCATAGGGACAGCCATCATCCTAGCTGGAATGGTTGCCTGTGGCTTACCATATTTAGGTATGTTTATCAGTGCATTATTGATATTTCTAGTGATAAAAGGCTATCAATTTTTTGCTGAGCTCAAGCAAATAGATAAAAACGTTAATAGCTATCAGTATATCAAGTCATTTGATAGTTGGATGAAAAAGGTCATGGTTGAATATGCGTCGATGTATCGCTTCATTTACCCAATGATTTTTATGGCCTGCATGATTCGCTTTGGTCTGTCAGAGGTGGGGCAGTCGATAATTGTTGGGGTGGCGCAAGACTTTCCAAGTATTCCTGTAGTATTTGGAGTGCCGATTATAATATCAGGTGTCATTTTATTGATTGCCTTTTTATTGTCTTATTTTTCTGCTGCTATATACCGCTTTGATATAAGATCTCTTTATGGTCGACAGCTAGATAAACTTGATGAAATTGTAGCGGATATGGAGTCATTACAAACCCAACAAGACAAATAGCTTAATGACAACAGCCCTCCTTAATCAGAGGGCTTTAATGACTCTATTTTTTGAATACGCGACTTCGCTTATACGAGAGTCCCTAACATATCATCATGATATTCGGTGAGTGTGTCACCAAGTTTTACTTTTTCAATGTAATCAGGATTGGCAATAAAAGGTCGACCAATCGCGAGTAAATCAAAGCGGTTAGCGTTAATCGCTGCACTGCCCGTTTGTGCAGTGTAACCACCAACGCCCATTAAGGTTTTGGTGTAGTTTCTGCGAACGAAGTCAGTTGCGCTACCATCTAAATAATCAAACTCCATTGAGTCATCAAACAAGCCCATATGAAGGTACGCTAATTCACGTTGCTCTAAGCGGTTTAATAAGTACTCGAACACACCGCGATCGCGATCGTCACCAGCCATATTAAAATAGGCACCCGGAGAAAGTCGCAGTGCAGTTTTCTCCCAACCAATTCGTGTGGCTATTTCATCAACCACAGCGAGTGGGAAGCGGGCCATGTTCTCTGCTGTTTGGCCAAACTCGTCAGTACGCTTGTTTGAGTCATGATGTAAAAATTGGTCGATAAGGTAGCCGTTAGCGCCGTGGATTTCGACACCGTCAAATCCTGCTTCGATTGCGTTTTCAGCCGCTTTGGCAAAATCGTTAACTAGTTGCTGAATTTCTTCAACGCTTGCTGGTTTTGGGACTTGATAAGTTAACTCGCGCATTCGAGGAACCGAACCTTCCACCGCTTCTGCTGATGGTGCAATTACATGTTCACCTTCAAAAAAGTGCGGGTGTGCGACTCGACCTGTGTGCCAAAGTTGAACAAAAATTTTACCGCCTTTGGCGTGTACTGCGTCGGTTACTGTACGCCAACCTTGGATTTGTGCTGCAGTATAGATCCCCGGAGTATTCGGATAGCCTTGTCCATCAGGACGAATAATTGTTGCTTCGCTGATGATTAGTCCACTGTCGGCGCGCTTGGCATAATAATCTGCCATTGCTTCGGTTGGTACTAAATTATCGTCAGCCATACAACGGGTTAATGGTGCCATCACAATGCGGTTATTTAAGTGGATTGAATCATTTAAGCTAAAAGGTTGGAATAAATTATCGGTCATCACTAAGGTCTCTAATTTGAATGTACGTTCAAGATAAACGTTGTTGAACGATCATTCAAGTACTTTTTTGAACAAACATTCAAATTACTTTACAATGACAGCATGGATACGGTAGTGAGGTTGCGATGCGCAGTGCAGAATTTGACAGAGAAAAAGTTTTAAGAGCGGCGATTAAAGCCTTTGTTTGTAAGGGTTATAACAAAACCAGCATGCAAGATTTAAAGAAAGCGACCGGATTACATCCTGGCTCTATCTATTGCGCTTTTGAAAATAAGCAAGGCTTGTTAGTCGCAGCAATAGAGCAGTATAGCCAAGACCGTGCAGCAGAGTTTGAGCAATATTTCACTGGCAATCAGACTATATTAGCTGGACTAAAGAAATATTTAGAGGGGATTGCTAATGAATGTATTGTGGGCGGACATCAAAAAGTGTGTTTGTCGTTAAAAGCACTTAGTGAACTGTCAGAGCAAGCACCTGAAGTAGAAAATGTTATTGGCCAAAACCTTATCGATTGGCAAAAAGGTTTTATTGAGATGTTTGAGCAAGCCCAAGCCGCTGGAGAGATCAGCGATAAGCGCAGTCCAACGCAACGTACACAAAGCTTGATTGTTAGCATTTATGGGCTTCGTACTTACGCACAGACACACCCCTCAAATGAAACTTTAGCTGAACTAGCACAGCAAATTTTTGACGATGTGTGTCGTTGATTAAGCTGTAACGTAATAGTGAACAGCTCGTTTACGAATGCAAAAAAGCGAACCATAGGTTTAATGCCGTTCACTTAAGGT
>PIZK01000032.1 GCA_002835545.1 Alteromonadales bacterium alter-6D02 | reverse complement strand
ATGGTTGGGACAAACAATACCCTGAAAACATAGCGGGTTTAATTTGTGATGGCCCTAGTTTCAATCTGTATATAAAATCGGAAAAATTAAATATTAACAGTAAAGGTTATTGTTACTTCCCTGAATCATACAAAAAAGTAGCTGCTGTTTTCGAATCGGTGCATAAAACACCTAACAAGTAATTAAAGCGGGACTGCTAACAGTTGGCTCAGTTTCGCTTCGCTTCACATTTTAGCCAACAATTATCAACCCCTTAATTGGGCGTTAGGTGATAAACCTAATTTACATATTTAACCAATTTGCACACTAAGAACTTAACCCTTCAATGTGTAACTGTTCACGCAGTTACTTTCATCTCAGCCACCAAGGATAAGGAGGGCAAGCACTCAATATACTTCTGACCACACACCCGCGGTAATAAAGGTGTAAAAAGCTGCTCATCATAAGAGGAAACTTATATGAGTTTAGATATTCTTGTTGATCTGACACTACAAATCACGATCAACTTTGATATTCTGACTGACTACATTTCTAATATGAGTTCAGAAGACTTCCGTAATATCTGCATTGGTATTGCAAGTCTAAAGAAAGCATGGAGCAAGAAATCTGCCTAGCAGTTGAAATACCTTTGTCTTGATAAAACAAGACACCTTTGTACGTAGCTATGCGTTAAATAGATAAAAATAAATTTTAAATAAGAAGCGTCTTTTACTTTCTAAGTTTTGGCGCTCACTTAAATTATCACCTAACAAGTCATTAAAGTCGGAAGCAGACAAGCTGCTCCGCTTAATGAGGCGTTATATGCCTTAAGGAGTCCTGTGAAACCTAAATATTTAGTCGATGAAATCTTGGCTCGCACAGTAAATGAGAATGTTACTTTCTATAAAAACATGCTGGAAAATGTTCCTAGAAATGAGGTAACAGATCCGTACTGGAAAGAACTGTTAGCTTTCTATGACAAAAGTAATCAAGGTGAACGTGAGTTAATTGTTTCGCTGATGAAGCAAGTTTCTCAAGATTCAATTGCATCTTTACTTTCAATTATTGATGGTAGTGGCTATTCAGATTTAAAATCAGAACTTAAGCTTACTGATGATTCGGGCAAACCTTTGCAAGGTGAGTTGTCCGATATTTTCATCGAGAAGTGTGAAGAAAGCGGCATATAACAATGCGCTCAAAAGGACAAAAAACAGTTGGTTTTTGCTCCTTCGTCGCTTATTTTAACCAACTATTATTTGCCTCTTAGCGAGGCGTTATAAGTTACAAACTAAGGATTGGTGTATGCCTATTAAAAAATCAGGAAATTTCGACCTATCAGCAGGTATCATTGCAACAACAAAAGAAAAATTACAGAGTTTCCTTTCTAGTGATGAATTTGCAAAAACAGAAATAACTCTTCAAGATGGCAAAATATCTTTTAAAGCAGAACAGCCTATTTTAGATAAAATATCGGCTGAATTAGGTAAACCATCTGAAAATGAGTAAATATTAATGACGACCCATCCAAATAAAAATAATCGTACTTTTGTAGTTAATGGTTCTCAAGTTAATAAATCAACTGATCCAACAACTCAGGCTACTTTGGCTAAATATCAATTTCTCTACTCTTTAGCTGGTTTAGTGTTAGGTTTAGCTTCAATAATTGGCGGTATTTATCTGTTTATTCAAGGTGTAAATGGAGCAACGGATTGGAGTTTAAAAATACTTGGAAGTGAATCAAATATTGTTCAAGCAGCACCGGGAGCAATTTTATTTGTTGTTGGCTTATTTATGGTTTTCGTCACCCGATATAAATACAAGCATATCGTTGCAAAGTAACTTATAACAAGTCATTCAAAAGGACAAAAAACAGTTGGCTGTTTTCACTCCGTTCAACATTTTAGCCAACAATTTTTTGCCTCTTAATGAGGCGTTATGAGTTTCTCCGAATATGGCATCAGTTGAAGATTGGGTAGGACTTCTCAAAATTAGAGAAGATAAACTACCTAAAATTAAATATGAAACAGTACAACAAAAATATGTTTTGTTTCTTGCTTCTAGGGTAAGTGAGCTGTGCTTAGATGCTGTTATTCTTTTAAATAATCAAAGAGTATCAGGCGTACCTGTAATTTTGCGCACTGCACTAGAGTCATACGCTGATTTTTTAGCATGTATAAAAGAATCTGAACACACCAAGGAAATGACAGATTCTCTATACTGGCAACTTCATGAACTCCATAAAGAAACAGATAAAGAAAAATCAAATTATTACAAAAATAAAGGTGAATATTCCTCTGTTAAAAAGCGATTTAACAAGGCTGGTTTACAAGACTTATTTAATGGTTATTACAAAGCACTTTCTCTTCACTCTCATGGTAACCTATCAGCATTGATAGAGTTTCATTCAAAAGATAACTCTGTTTATTTAGGTTCATTGAGTGATGATGAGAAATTATTAATGTTCTTTGATCAGGCTATTAATTTTTTGGCTTTAATTTTAAAGGATACTTTCGAGTTCTTTAAATTACCTAAAAGTGATTTATTAGAGCCACAAAGAGTTTTAGACAGTATTAATAAAAACTCATAACAAGCTGTTCAAGCGGGACAAATAACAGTTGGCTGGTTCCGCTTCGCTTCACATTTTAGCCAACTACAATTTGCCCCTTAACAGGGCGTTAGGTGTTTTTCATGT
>PIZK01000031.1 GCA_002835545.1 Alteromonadales bacterium alter-6D02 | reverse complement strand
ACCGGAGGGGACGACCCGCTGGTGTTCGGGTTGTTATGCCAATAGCATTGCCCGGTAGCTACGTTCGGAATCGATAACCGCTGAAAGCATCTAAGCGGGAAGCGAGCCTCAAGATGAGTTCTCACTGGAGATTTAATCTCCCTAAAGGGCCGTAGGAGACTACTACGTTGATAGGCAAGGTGTGTAAGCGTTGTGAGGCGTTGAGCTAACTTGTACTAATGACCCGTGAGGCTTAACCATACAACACCTAATGTGTTTTATTGTCTCAAAAGTATCCAAGAACGATACTTGTTGTGTAAAGAATTGAATAACAGCTTTCCAAGTTGAGGTGACCTGAGTCATCTGAGCAACAAATTAGTCTAGTAACCATAGCAAATTGGTCCCACCTGATCCCATTCCGAACTCAGTAGTGAAACGATTTAGCGCCGATGGTAGTGTGGGGTTTCCCCATGTGAGAGTAGGACATTGCTAGACACCTATTTAGAGAAAGCCGCTGCAGAAATGTAGCGGCTTTTTTGTTTTGTGATGTTTAGTTATTTACGCGTGATGATAAGCCTCATCACTGTGTAGTGAAACGATGTAGCGCCGAGGCAACGATCATCGCTCGCGGATCAACATAGGCACAGCTTGTTTCCTTGAATCTAGTTCAAGGGACTGCACAGTGCAATACAGTTAAGGTGTACGTTGTCATTAACGTGGCCGCGTGGGGTTTCCCCAACTTAGTCGGCTCTTGTTTCCTCGAACGCTGTTCCAGGGACTGCAAGCCGAGGGAGTAGGACATTGCTAGACACCTATTTAGAGAGAGCCGCTGCAGAAATGCAGCGGCTTTTTTGTTTTGTGATGTTTAGTTATTTTCGCGTGACGATAAGCCTCATCACTGTGTAGTGAAACGATGTTGCGCCGAGGTAACGATCATCGCTCGCGGATCAACATAGGCACAGCTTGTTTCCTTGTATCTAGTTCAAGGGACTGTACAGTGCAATCCTGTTAAAGGTGTGCGTTGTTATTAACGTGGCCGCGTGGGCTCTCCCCAACTTGCTTTCGTCTATAGAGTTTATATCGATTGTCGTCGGGGCGGTTCTTTAGCCGGGAGCTCGGTCTTGTGACAATAATCGATTAAGCTTAAAGCGAGGTCCTGAATAAAAACACTTCAGGACGACGATGTTGATGACGCTTAAATTAAACGTTATCCCGGCAGTGTTTTAGCCGGGATCTAGGTTTGTCGAAGTAACCAGAAAGCTTAAAGCGAACATCTTTTTTAAATCCCGTAGAGGAATAGCAATAAAAAAGCCTCGTGAATAAACACGAGGCCTGTAGCTATCAACCTTGGTATTATTTATTTTGGCGGCATGCGAATAGCAGCATCTAAACGGATTGTTTCACCGTTCAGGTAGCAGTTTTCAACCATATGGATCGCTAGGCGGCCGTACTCGGATGGTAACCCCATACGTTTAGGGAATTGAATTTTATCCACTAACGATTCTTGAACATTATCAGGCATGTTCAATAGCATCGGTGTTCCCATGATCCCTGGAGCGATGGTGTTAACTCGGATGCCGTCACGTGCTAGGTCGCGCGCCATTGGCAATGTCATCCCAACAACACCACTTTTACTTGCCGCATAGGCTGCTTGGCCAATTTGTCCATCGTATGCTGCTACTGATGCGGTGTTAATAATTATGCCTCGCTCGCCGGCTTCACCTGCTGGTTCATTTAACAGCATTTTTTCTGCAGCAATTCTTGCAACATTGAATGTACCAATAAGGTTGATGTTAATTGCACTTGCAAAGGCTGCTAATGGTTGTGCTTTACCTTCTCGGTCGAGAACTTTCTTTGCTGGAGCAACGCCTGCGCAGTTAATACAGATATCAACTTTACCGAACTTTTTAATGACTTGTTCAAAGGCTTGTTCTACGGAATCTTCATCAGTAACATCAACTTTTACAAATAATGCTTTGTCAGCACCAAGTTCTGATACAACAGTATCACCTGCCGCTTGATTCAAATCGAAGATGGCGACCTTGATCCCGACTTTGATTAGTTCATCTAGGCTAGCTCGGCCCAAGCCTGAAGCGCCGCCGGTTACTACCGCAATTTTATTTTCTGGAGTCATAATTAATCCTTAATAATTTTTAATATAGTGACTAAGCGAATAAATCACGTGCAATTACCACACGCTGGATTTCGCTAGTGCCCTCATAAATCGATGTAATACGTACATCGCGAGCTAAACGTTCGACAGGGTACTCTTTGATATAGCCAGCACCACCTAAAAGCTGAAGAGCTGTATAACAAGCGTCGTTGGCTTTTTCTGATGCAAATACTTTTGCCATTGATGCTTGTGTTGAGAATGGCTTTTTGTCATCTTTTAAACTGGCTGCTTGAAGTAATAATAATCGTGCAGCTTCTAGCTCGGTGTAACGATCTGCTACCATCCACTGTAAGCCTTGAAAGTTTGCTAATGGTTGGCCAAACTGCTGTCGCTCTTTAATATACGCTTTGCCATAATCCATCGCTTCTAGACCTAAGCCTAACGCTAAAGATCCAATACCAATACGACCGCCAGCTAGTTCGGTAACGGCAATCTTGAAGCCTTTATTTTCTTCACCTAATAATGCCGTTGCTGGAATAATACAGTTATCAAAACTTACTTCGTTTGTTGCTGAGGCTTTCTGACCCATCTTGTCTTCTGCTTTCGCAACGGTAACACCATCAGTATTTCCATCGATTAGGAAGCAGCTAATGCCTTTACCTCTTGCAGCCTCTTTATCGGTGACGGCCCATACAACAAAAACACCCGCATACTCAGCAGAGGTAATATAGATTTTACTGCCATTTAGAATGTAATTTTCGCCATCCCTCACTGCAGTAGTTCGCATCGCTGATGGGTCGGAACCTGCTGTTGATTCGGTTAAGCAAAATGCACCAGCATAAAATTCACCGCTACATATTTTTGGTAGGTAATAGCTTTTTTGCTCTTCATTGCCAACTGCTTGAATAACTTCTGCAACCATATTGGTTACCGATGTTGTGACGGCGGTCGACGCACAACCACGCGCAAGTTCGGTAATGGCCAAACTAAAAGCAACGCTGCCCGCTTCAATGCCACCGTATTGACTATCGATATTAATACCCATAAAGCCAAGCTCACCAAGTTGTTTGACTTGGCTGAGAAACAGCTCGCGATCGTTATGGTGGTCGAGCGCTTGTGCGTTTGGTTTTAATTGGTTTTGTGCAAATTGACGAGCGGTGTCTTGAATCATTAGCTCTTCTTCGTTAAATGAAAATTCCATTGCTGCTATCCAAAATAAATATAATGTTTATAGTGTAGAAGTTGCGGCTTAAATTAACAGGACTTGATTAAACAGTAAGATCACAAAATCGCTCAAATTATTGTTTTTATACTGATACACTTAGAATACATAAACTGCAGTGGCAAGTGACTACGAAAGGTTTATTATCATTTGTATCACATAATCGATTAGCTAAGGAAGTGAATGGCAACCATTGGTCAATATTATTTGGATGTCTGTAGTCACGCTGCTAAAAAGCAGAAGGTGGATACGGCGAAATTGATGAAACAAGCTGGAGTTTCAGTAACCGCGTGGCACGAGCGAGTATTAGATCGTTCCATGGCCGATTATCTCAACTCATTGAGTTACGCATGTGACGATGCTTTCCTTGGCTTTGCTAGCCCTAAAGTACCACCGAATTTTTTTCAACTCTTATTAAATAGCTGTGCGTTAGCCTCGACTGTTGCAGAAGCAATTGCATTAATGAAAACCGGCTTTACCTTAGCTGGTTGTAAGCTTGAACTAGTTATTATCAATGATCGATGTGAGTTACAGTTAGAACACAGCCATCTGGACCCACAACATTACTTACTTGAATTTTTAATGGTGTTTTTACACCGTAGCCTGAGCTTTTTGGCAAATTCAGCTATTGCGTTAACTCGCGCAACAATTAGTTATAAACCAGTTGGCTATGAATCGGAATTTAACTTATTGTTTCGTTGCCATGTTGATTACGAACAGAGCCATGATGCAATTTATTTCAATAAAGAAGTACTTCAATGGCCAATATTGCAATCCGTCGAGTCCATTTTGCAAGCCGTGGAACAGTTCCCATTATTGATTTTACGCTACCCGCAGAGTAATAAGCAGTTAGATCATCAGGTTTATCAGGTGCTTAATCAAGCCTTTGTCAGCTCCGCCAGGATGCTAAGTGCAACAGAGGTCGCTAATGAGCTTAGTATGAGTGATGCGACATTAAGGCGAAAGCTTGCTGTATTTAAGGTGAACTTTTCACAGCTTAAGGCTGAGTATCGACATGAGCAAGCGTTGAGGTTATTAAAAACGACGACTCATAGTATCGAAGAGATAGCGCATACATTAGGCTACAGTGAAGCAAGGGCATTTTCACGAGTGTTTCAGCAATGGACAGATCAAACACCAACGCAATATCGGGCTTTAATTTAATCGAAGTGAATAAAAGAAAAAAGCCCGCTCAAGCGTCAGTTTCTCGAGCAGGCGTATTTAGCTTAAGCGAGAAAGCTAAATGAGTTCAAGCTATACAAATGTTAGCTCGGATAAACAGCCGAAAGTGGATGCCTATCAGATTCTTATTGTTGTTAAATAAGTCTTAGCTAAAGTAAGAGATTCAGCAACTTAGAAGCAAGCATCTTAAATAATTAGACATATTATGTCAAAGTTTTCGTGTCGTTCTTGCTAAAAATGTGAGCCGTGTCATCTCCAACACCTCCAAAAATTTCAATATCATTTCTTTGTCAGTATGTTTAATCAAGCTAGAATAGCTGCAAATTTAAAACTCATAAAAGCGCCAATGATCACTAAAATTAATCTACAAATCGCCCAAGCAATAGAGGGCTATCAACAATGCGAGCCATTTGAGCAAGCTATTTTACGTATTTTAGCGATGGTTAATAAAAAAATAGGGCAAACTAAGTTTAAAGAAGTATTGGCTGAGGTCTGTTTTACTGAGCAGTTTTATCAACAAAAACTAAAAACGAAATTTACGCCAGAGCTCAAAAAAGAGCTCACCGATAAAGGCTTGCTTGATGTTAGTGTGGAAGGGCTATCCATTTCTCCTTATCTTGCCAATTACTTAACTGAACTTTGTGTTGCTGATGAAAGCTTTGAGGACATTCTTTTTGCTGCAGAGGCTGTTGTGCCTGTTTTGCAAATCAACTATTGGCAAAAACCGGATCCTCGTGACACGCGTCGTATCATTCGCGATTGTTTTTTTAGACAAGAATATCAACATTGCCAAGAGTTATTAGCCTTTGATAAAAATCCCCAAATTGTAGACGCTGATCATGGTCAATTGCTCGTGAGTTTATGCTTTTACCCTTATCAGCCTGAAGTGTTCTCGCGATTACCGCCGTTAATGCAATATCAAGCTTTTGCGGCTCTTTTTGATATTATGCGTCACCAGTTTGTTGATGGGGTAGAGGTTATTGAACTGCTGAATGACGTTTCTCAACAACAACCAAATAACCACGAATTACGCTACTTGTTAGCTGAGCAATACCTCTATCGAGGTGAACTACTTAAAGTGAAGCAGTTAGTCGGTGACAATGAGAAAACAACTTACGGTTTGCAGGTTTATGCTAGTTACTTATTTTTAAGCAACCAACCAGCTAAGGCGTGCAGTGTATTTAAAAAAGCAATTGTGGCTAAAAACAAAATAGCTCGACGAAAGCGCCAATATATCGGGGGCTTACTGGGTTTATTTTACAATCTTGCATTGATTGTTGAGGGGAGTGCAGCAGATCCTGCTCAACTGGCTGTTGCCAGAGCTGAAATTGGCAATACCTGCAATGACAGAGATTGCGCGACAGAGTTGATACTTGCTTATAAGAAACTGGGTGATTTAGTTGAGGTACTCAGTGGTAAATCAGCCTATTCAATCACTCATAATATTTCATTTTCACATTTTACTGACTATTACAGCCGTCTGAGCATTGTTATTTGTTGTTTATCAGGTGTGTGGGCTAAAGAACGTCTAAATACACATTACGCAAAACAATTATGTGAGGCTTTCGAGCACTTTTCTGATATGGGTGATAATACGATTGCAGTAATGGCGGCTCATGTGATTAAGTTTCACGACGTGCCGTTAGGGCTTGTTAATCAATTTATTGTTGAGCATGAGCACCTGACAGATCCATGTTTACTCGTTCAGCGCCAAGAAGCGTGGGCGCAAGCTTTAGAACAATTGATTGCGCTTGATGAGACGGCAAGTAAACCATCCATCCCTAAACCCTCAACTCAGGAGAAACAAAGCCGTTTAGTGTGGTTGTTAGACGATGAGTGGGGGGATGTCTCATTTGAAGCAAAAGAGCAAAAAATGGGTAAATCAGGCTGGAGTAAAGGGCGAACAGTTGCATTAAAACGTCTTAAAGAGTCGCCAGAACAGTTTGATTTTTTAACGGCAGATGACTTAACAATGTGCCGAGCCATTTATAGTGGTCATAGCGGTGGTTATTATGGAAAAGAGTATTACACCTTAGGTGGGGTTAAAGCGGCGAAGGCTGCAGTGGGTCTAGATAACATTTACCACCAAGACAATCTAGGTCAAGCGATTAGTTTTGTCGAAGTTGAACCAGAGTTAGCAGTTACGCAAAGTCATGACGGCTATCTGTTAACGATAGCGAACTTGCCAAAGAATACCGCGCGAGCAGATAGTACTTTTTCATTAACCAAGATCTCATCGCAGCAATATCAACTGTGTGTGTTTTCGGCTAAGCACCTTGAGATTGCCGATATTGTGGGTGAAGGGGGTTTGATGGTGCCAAGACAAGCCAAAGATAAGGTGGTGCAAAGCATTGCCGCTATCGCGCCTTTACTCAACATTCAAACCGATATTGAAAACATCAACACAGGTACTGAGCAAATCACTGCCGACCCACATTTATATATGATGATTCAGCCGGCAGGTCAGGGTCTTGAATTTGAGTGCCATGTTCAGCCACTAGGACCTGATGGGCCATTAATGTCACCGGGTTTTGGCAACCCCTCTTTTTCGATGGAGATAAACGGTGAGCGTATAGGGACTACCCGTGATCTTGCCGCTGAACAATATCAACTGCAATATTTAGAAAGAGCTTGTCCTATTTTTGCCCAGATGATCGATAACAGATTATTGCTCAGTGAACTGGATGATTCACTGATGGCACTCGAACAACTCGAACTCGCTTGTGGTATTGGTGATGAGCGAGTGCCTACTCACCCTGAGTTAAAGCTGATTCTAACTTGGCCTAAAGGCAAAGACTTTAAGCTGACTAAGCGCCTAGAGTCGAAGCACTTACAGCTTAAAGTTAAAAAACAAAATGAGTGGTTTAGTTTAGAAGGAGAGCTTGAAGTTAATGACAATCATGTGATTGAACTTAAGCAGCTATTGGCGCTAATAGGCCAGCAGAAGGGCCGTTTTGTTACCCTTGATGACAACCAAGTTTTATCACTATCTGATGAATTACGTCAGCGCTTACAAACCTTAGAGACAGTAACACAAGAAGGTAAGTTCCATGTTCTAGCCTCACCTGTTGTCGACACTGCGACTCAAGGTATGCGTTTTAAAACATTACATGCGTGGGAAAAGCAAAAAGGGCTATTACAACAAGCAAACGAGCTGAATCCGCAAGTACCATCAACTTTGCAGGCACAATTGCGTGACTATCAGCTCGAAGGTTATGACTGGGCGAGTCGTCTTGCACATTGGGGTGCAGGGGCTTGTTTAGCCGATGATATGGGCTTGGGTAAAACCATGCAAGCGCTGGCGATTATCTTATCGCGTGGCAGTGACGGTCCTAGCTTGGTGTTAGCACCCACTTCGGTTTGTTTTAACTGGCAGCAAGAGGTGGCTCGCTTTGCGCCCACGCTTAGAGCCAAAATACTGGGCGTTGATACTAACACCATGGAACAGCGGCAAGAGCTTGTGGATAATGCTGGTGCTTTTGATTTAATTATATGTAGCTATGGCCTATTACAGCGTGAGAGTGAGCGCTTATCTCAAGTCAAGTGGAACACCATTGTTGCTGATGAAGCGCAGGCGTTGAAGAATCCGTTAGCAAAACGAACGCAAGCGGCAGTTGCCTTATCCGGGGCATTTAAAATGATCACTACTGGTACACCGATTGAAAACAACCTGACAGAGCTTTGGAGTCTATTTCGCTTTATAAACCCAGGTCTGCTAGGCAGTCAAAAGCAATTCTTTAAGCGGTTTGCTAGTGAGATTGAAAATGCCAATAACACCAATGTTGCTAAGCAGCGTGCGAATGTAGCATTACGCCAGCTCATCAGCCCATTCATTTTAAGACGAATGAAAAATCAAGTTTTAACCGAATTGCCATCGCGTACCGAGATTAACTTAGCGGTTGAATTAAGCGAAGAGGAGAGTGCGCTATACGAGGCCGTACGACAACAAGCTCTTGAAAACTTAACACAGAGCGGGATGGAGAATGATAGTCAGCAACATATTAAAATGCTCGCTGAAATTATGAAACTACGCCGTGCTTGCTGTCACCCTGCATTAGTCGCCCCAGAAACGGGTATCGAAGGTTCAAAACTAAAAGCGTTTGATAATTTAATCGGTGAGTTAAAACAGAATAATCATAAAGCACTGGTGTTTAGTCAGTTTGTCGGTCACTTAGATATTTTACGTAAGCATTTGGATAACAAGGGCATTAGTTATCAGTACCTTGATGGTGGAACTCCCGCTAAACAACGTCAGAGCCGAGTCAATGCGTTCCAAGCAGGCGACGGTGACGTATTTCTTATCAGTTTAAAAGCAGGTGGCTCGGGCTTAAACTTAACTGCGGCAGACTATGTCATTCACATGGACCCATGGTGGAATCCAGCAGTAGAAGATCAAGCGTCAGACCGTGCCCATCGCATGGGGCAAACTCGACCAGTAACTATCTATCGCTTAATCGCAAAAGGCACCATTGAGGATAAAATCTTAGCAATGCACCAATCAAAAAGAGACCTCGCTGATAGCCTACTCTCTGGTAACGAAACAGCACAAAAAATTTCAGCACAGGATATGATGGACTTACTACAAGAACAGTTATAATTTCGCTTCAATTTTGTCATTCCTGTATAAGCTAATCTAGTTATTCAGGAGTGCACCAATTACGTCGTTTCGGCATGCTCTTGGTCGGAATCTCGATTTGCAGTTAATTTACTTCCCTCTCAGCGTCGTTCCGGCAGGCTCTTAGCCGGAATCTCGATGTGCAGTTAATTTACTTCCCCCTTAACGTCGTTCCGGCAGGCTCTTAGCCGGAATCTCGATGTGCAGTTAATTTACTTCCCCCTTAACGTCATTCCGGCACGTTCTTAGCCGGAATCTCGATGTGCAGTTAATTTACTTCCCCATTAACGTCATTCCGGCATGCTCTTAGCCGGAATCTCGCTTTTAACAACAAAACAGAGATCCTGAATTAAATACTTTCAGGATGACAGATTGTGGGAGCTTGAGAAAGACGCCTCGGCACGACAATATGTGACAACCCTACTCCGTCGTTCCGGCACGCTCTTGGCCGGAATCTCGCTTTTAACAACAAAACAGAGATCCTGAATTAAATACTTTCAGGATGACAGATTGTGGGAGCCTGAGAAAGACACCTCGGCACGACAATATGTGACAACCCTACTCCGTCGTTCCGGCATGCTCTTAGCCGGAATCTCGCTTTTAACAACAAAACAGAGATCCTGAATTAAATACTTTCAGGATGACAGATTGTGGGAGCCTGAGAAAGACACCTCGGCACGACAATATGTGACAACCCCACTCCGTCGTTCCGGCATGCTCTTAGCCGGAATCTCGATTTTTCGGTAACAGACAAGTGGCACTAAACAGCCATCACTATTAGAGAGCGCTAAAAAATCACACTAAATGGCAGTTTACCGACGTTTTAAATATGGTAATTTATCGCCTATCATCAACCAATAGAGCGAATGGAACTCGTGCCACATACATTCTATAACCGACATGCCGATATACTGGCTGCGCAATACCTATCAAAATCATTTGAAGAGGTGCATCACGCTTGGTTGCATGTGTTAGATCCCTTGTTAGAAAAGCGCAATATTAATGTGTTAGACATTGGGGCAGGCGCGGGGCGTGACAGTGCTTACCTTGCAAAGCAAGGTAAAAATAATGGCTTGCACGTTACCGCCGTTGAACCTGCAAAACTATTAGCAAGTATCGGCCAACAACAAACCTTGGGCTTAAGTGTTGATTGGTTAGAAGACTCTTTACCTCTCCTTAATGTAGTCTCACAACAGGATCGACGCTATGACCTTATCTTACTCAGCGCCGTTTGGATGCATGTCCCTGAGGCTGAGCGAGCACAAGCCTTAGTTCAACTCGTTAACCTGCTTAAACCTGGTGGTAAGTTAGTGATTACACTTCGTCATGGTGCAAGCAATGACGAACGCGTCATGCATCAAGTTTGTGCTAATGAATTAGCACAGCTAGCCAAAGATATAGACTTGTTCACGGTACTTGTTACCGAAAAAGATGTCGATAAGCTAGGCCGCGCTGAGATTTATTGGCAAACGGTTATTTTGCAGCTGGCGGTGGGGTAGGTTGATGAGATCAAGGGGTAATCACGTCAACAAAGCGCGCAAATGTTCTCATCGTGTCATCAGCATATTGATCGCTATAATTTTGATTGTTTGCTTTTAAAACATACTGACCATCAGCCCCCTTTCTGATTACACGCAGTAAATATTCACTATCTCCTGTACTATCTTGGCGCTCTATTGCCATAGTTAAGTTAGAGATACTACCAGCACTGATGGGGGTGACCCATTCTAGCAATAATAAGTCGCCATCTAAGATAGGGCGTGACCCACCATTCATCGAGTTTCCTACCGCTGGTGCAACAAAGTGTGTTTTAGATGTGATATTGCCATAGCTCCTTGGCACTTCGATAGTTTCTTTTTGCTCACTTGAGCCTGCTTTGAAGTGTCCACAGGCTATGCTTAATTTTGGATAGAATGGTAATGAGGTCACATTGTTAGATTCTAACATTGATTTCTTATAAGACTTTTTAATTGCTAATCTTGTTTGGATATATTTCGCCAATCGATAATCAACCAATTCTTGGACTAGTTCATGAAGTATAGCCTTATCTTGCTCTGCTACATCTACAGTAGGGATAAATAGCTCGTCTTTAATCGAAAACCAAGTAGGTGATTTATTTTTGTTCTCTTTTGTAAAAGCGTTGATTGGATTAGCTTTCCAATATTGATGCCATCCCTTACTTGTAGCTGTTAGCGTGAGCTTTTTTTCCGGTAACTCAGCCATTTTTAAATCTGGTCTTCTATCGAGTACATACCAACTTCTTTCAGCTAACTCTGCGATTGTTGGTGGTGTTATAAAACCGTCAAGCTCTAAAAAGGCTTCTAATAAAATAGGCTTGAAGCATTTGGACATAGCAGTCGCTTCAATTGCACCAAAAAGAAAGTCGCTATACTTATCAATGATAGCAATATGTGGGTGTTGCTCTGCCAGTTCGCTACGCACTAACTCGTACCAACTGCCGTGTTTTTTTCGAATTTTTTTAAAATCGTAATTACATTGGAAATACTCTGTTGCTGTGGGGCGATGTCCTAATTGTTGTTGTAATGAGCGAAACTCTTCCTTTACGGTGTTTCCTAATTGTTGATGTAAAGTCTCCCAGAATTGAATAAGCTCGGGGTCGAAATTAAGGTGGCAGTTATCAGGAAGGTCTGGTTCATTGAGTTTAGATATAAGGCCTTTAGTGGATGAGCTTTGACCTAGTAGTGCTGATGGCTTATTAAGAAATGACTGATGATTTCCAATAAAATCAATCACAACTAGCTTTTCTTTTTGAGTTTGTTTTGATGTTCGCAGGCCACGCCCTAATTGCTGTAAAAATAATATTTTTGACTGAGTTGGACGGATCATCAAAATGGTATCTATTGCAGGTAAGTCGGTTCCTTCATTAAATAGATCGACAGAAAAGATAATATCGATCTCCCCTAACTCTAATTGGGTGAGTGCGTCGTTTCTTTGGGTTGATGAGCCACTATAAGCCGCAACAGCGTTATATCCCAAAGAGTTAAACTTCTTAGCCATATAGTCTGCATGTTGTTTTGAAATACAAAAAGCAAGAGTTCTTGATTGCTTTAGCTTTAGCCAATGTTGATGAATATGTTTAGCTCGTTTTATTGTTGCGAAAGCGTTATTCAAGCTGGTGGGGTCGAATTGGCCGTTCCGCCAAGGAATTTCTTGATAATCAACAAACTCGTCATAAATACCATGATATTCAAAGGGGACTAAAATATTGGCTTCGATACCATGTACTAAGTTTCGTTCAAAGACCAAGTTATTATCAACTAAAGAAAGAATATCAGCCTGATCACTACGTTCAGGGGTTGCTGTTAAGCCTAATAAAAATTTAGGTTGGAAATAGGCTAACAGTTCTCGGTAAGTAGAGGCGCTAGCATGATGAAATTCATCTACGATAATATAATCAAAATCTAAAGGAGAAAATTTTTCTAGGTGAACTGATTTACCGATGGTTTGAATTGATGCGAATAAATAATTAGCTGTCCTATCTACATTAGTGCTGTTGTATAACCCTGTGATGGCATCTGTTATTAGCGTGGCAAATGTGCGTTGTGCTTGTATTAAAATCTCTTCTCTATGAGCGACAAATAACACTCGTTTAGCATTAAATTGCATCACGTCAAATGCCGATAGCCAAGTTTTTCCCATACCTGTTGCTAATACCACCAAGCCACGCTTGAAGCCTTGCTGGCGGGTTTTGTTAAGAGCTGTTAAAGTTTGTTGTTGAATCTCATTGGGTACGCACGGCTCTTGCTGCTCAGGATGAAAAGAATCGTCAACTAATACAGTTTTAGGTTGTGTAATTAGCTTATTAAACCGCAACTCATACTCAGCAATCCATTGATGAGTTAGAGGTATTGATTGGCTGTGTTGTTCTATAGCCTTAAAACAATTACGAATGTGACTGAACTCTTTATCATCATTTAAATGTTCAAAAGGTGAATAGTCATACCGTAAGCACCACTCCGTTGCGTGGGTTAGTGCTGATTTACTAATGTTATTAGAGCCGATAAAAGCACAACCAGTTGCTATTTTATCGTTTTGGTTACGGACAAATATATAGCTTTTCATATGAAAGCTTTCATGGGGCTTACACTGAAAAATTTTTACAGTTGCTTGGTGACTCTGCAATACCATCAAGGTTTTAAGTGCTATAGGGGAAGTGATACAAAGATAGTCAGAGGTTATGATTTTTACAGACGCCCCACGTGCTAATGCATCCTCTAGAGCCGCTTCTAATAGTTTAATGCCTGAAGGTTGAATAAAAGATACCGCGATTTCAATTTCATCTGCGTTATTGATCGCTCGCTTTAGTTTTGGCAAAAGAGGGTCATTTTTCCCCCCACTAGTCAGCTTAAAACCATCGTATAGTAATGCTTGAGTTGTCATTATATTCCTTTGACTAAAATTGCGATAAGCCACTGCTCTTGATTCCTGCTTGAACGTTGGTCATTTGTTAGCCATACCTTTTGAATGGTTAGTGGTGTTGCTTGAATAAAAGTCTGCAGCCTTTCTTGATTAGCATTTACAAATAATCGATGGTTACGAACTATATCGTTAGTGCCGTATTTAAATGAGCAGTAAAGAACCCCTGAGCTCTTTAATAAATTAGAAAAGCGTTGAAAAACATTGGGTAGTTCTTGACTAGGAACGTGTAATAAAGAGGCACAGGCCCATATAGCGTCAAACTTTTTATCAGAGGAAAAGTTTTGAAAATATGCCACTTGCACAGGTTGACTTATCAGCTTTTCAGTTGACTTTGCTAATTCACGACAAGCGTCTATTGCAGTAACCCTATAACCGCTATCGATAAAAAATTTGCTATCACGCCCTGAGCCACAACCAGCATCTAGGATAAGAGCCCTGCAAGGAAGTAAGGGTAAAAAATGTTGATACAAATCACTCATATCGACAGATAATGTGTTTTCTATAAAGCTTGTAGCATTTTGATCATAATATAAGGTACTGTCTTTAACTTCATCCATGGCTTTTAATCCTTAATAAGATTAAATTGATAGTATCATTTTTGCTCGCGAAAATAACACTACTTGATTGATATATAGACTGATTTAATTTTTTAAATCGACAATATTTGAAATGTGATGAATAGGAAATAAAAACTAAGTATAAATAAGAATTGGCTATCAATAGATATTAAAAAACCCCTCAGCAATCTTCCTGGAAATAAGTCAATCGAGAGGGGCCGTGTTATTTAGCATAATAGCGAAGTTAAGCGTATTATCAAGTTCTGACTGTATTTAGTCGAGTGGTGGCAGCGATCACGCGACTTTCACGATTAGATGTAGTGATAAATTATTATAGGTAGTTATCCCCACGTACAACTCGTTGTTCAACTTGATAAGCAATTTGGTTTATTGTGGTGTGAGTTAAATAGTCACTTGGTAATTTAGTAATATATTGGCTTAATTTTTTTAGTGCAAAAATAGGGATAGTTGGCTTTTCTTTGTGTTCTATAAACCAGCCCGGAATTACGAGTAAGGGTTTGGCATTTACCGTCACTCCAGTCGCATTAGATAACCATAACGATGCCCATTTTGCTTGACGCAATGACTGAGCTACAGAATTATTATCGGTCCAAGTTGGGAATTGTAAGGTACTCCCTTTAGTTTGAACTTTAAATTGCTTGTTTTTTGACTTTGTCAGAGGTTTGCTTCGTCCTTTAGTTTCAATACAAAATACTCCTTGAGGGCCGATGGCTAAATGATCGATATTAAAGCCATCACATTGAATATCATGAAAAACGCGATAACCTGACTGCTTTAACTCATTCAATTCATTCGAAACCGCCCATTCAGCTTCAAGTCCTAACTTTAAATATTTACGCAGCCTGAAATTTTTTATGACTTTAAACATGCAATAACTCAAGAAACCAAAGCCAATGAGTATACTCATCCAGTGACTTGGTGCAGCAGTGTTGGTTAACGCTGCTATTCCATAGACGGCTAATGGATAGAGAAAAGCAACTGAACTAAACATAATATATGCAGATAAATTAAAAGAAACATCCATTAATTGCACTAGCAGACTATGTCCTGCAATACGTTGTTCTGCTGCAACATTAAAAGGGGCTGCTTTTTTTCTCTCCGAGAGTTTTTGAATTGACATTACAAAAGCTAAAATAAGTAGCATTGGTGAAATAAATGCGAGTAGTAAATAAACGGAGCTCATTCTCTTCCTTGGTGTTTACGTGATAATCCATTGAATTTTATTATATTTGAATAGAGAGTTTATTTCTATCGACCTAAGTTTTAACAAACGCCAACAACCGATTATTCGCTGGCATTTCATTGTCTGATTGAAGTGTTAAACCATTCTCTTTAGCGAGCTGTTTAATTGCTTCAATATCTCTAATGCCGCTGTTGGCGTCTCTTCCTTTTAACCACAAGTTGAAATCTGCATTGCTTTGGCTAGTGAATTGACCGTTGTAATTAAAAGGGCCGTAAATGCAGAGCGTGCCTTGTTTGCTTAAGTGTGCTCCTGCATGGGTGAAAAAGTTAATGACTAATGGCCAGCTAATGATGTGGAGAGTATTCGCGGTGAAAATGCCATCACTTGGGATTGTTGGCCAAGGGTTAGTTAAATCGAGTTCGATAGGGCGCTTTAAGTTGGCGCTTGGTTGCTCGTCTATCCATTGATTAATACCGCCATGGTTGACAGGGAGTTCGCTGGTTTGCCATTGGAGGTGGGGTAGGTGCTTGGCGAAATGGACAGCGTGTTGTCCTGTCCCTGAGCCGACTTCTAAAACCTGTTTGGTGTTGGCAAATGCAGATGCTAATACGTTAAGTATTGGTTGCTTGTTGTTTTCGCATGCTTGTGAAAAAGGTTTTGTCATGGCTGGCTCGTGGTGGGTTTTCTGATGTTGGTTGGGTTATTGTGCATGATTGTGACTAGTGTTGGAAGTTGGAATTCGGTTCGTGGGAAGTTAGTCGTAAAACGATATTCCGGCTAAAAGCGCGCCGGAACTACATGCTGGCGTGTCGGCGCGGCGTTGAGGGGGCGGAGTAACGCATGGTTGAATTAACTTCTATACTTGAGTGATTGGTTTGGAGGAATGCATGACTTTATTGATTACCTCATTAGTGTTGTTAATGGTGCTGGGCTATTTAGCCCAGACAACGGGGTTATGTTTAGTGCGTGGGGTGAAGGAGACGATTGCAGGGCGTCCGTTGTTTTTGTTGGCTATCTTGTTTAGTGGTAGTTTCTCGTGGCTAGCGATGCTGGTGGCGAAGTGGTATGAAGTGGAATCATCGCTGATAGCCACTTCGGTACATTGGTCGGTGATTGTGGGTGGTGTGCTGTTTGGCTGTGGTGCGGCGTTTAATCAAGGGTGTGGGGTCTCAACGATTAGCAAACTGGCTCGAGGTCAATTGGTGATGATTGCCACCATTGGTGGTTGGTTTATTGGCTGGTTATTACTGACGTTATTTATCAGAGATGCTACTTCCACTAATAGCTTATTACATATTTATTGGGATGATTATTGGCATCACGGCATGTTAATCGCTTTCTCTTTTTTGATGTTGGTTGTTTGTTGGCGGTTAAACACTGAAGATAAAAAAATGTGGCTGAGTATGCTGACAATAGGGCTTATGGCGAGTTTGGTTTTCTTGTATCAAGTTAAATGGGCACCGAGCTCGCTATTAAAAGATCTTAGCAGCGCGATGTTATTTTATATTCCGTTTCCCGAGAATGAACGTTATTTATTACTTGCCTCGCTATTAGTCGGCATGGTGTTGGCGGCAGTAAAAACAAAAGCATTTAAAGTAAACAAAGGGCATGGCTTGGGCTATATTAAACACTTGATTGCTGGTGTGTTAATGGGAGTTGGCGCTGCACTGGCTGGTGGTGGTAATGATAGCCAGTTATTACTGGCCCTTCCTGCGCTGTCGCCTGCGGGGTTGAGCGCTGTGTTGTCGATGTTATTTGGTATTTATGTGGTGCAGCGGGTGTCTCATTTATTAAAAAAAGCCGTTAATGACTGAATGGTTGTTTTCTTCATACATCCCGCTAAGTTTTGAGAGTTTGGCCAATTCCCTTTATACTTTAGTCCTTATTTCTAACCTATAAGAATTATAACGATGAACATTAAATTACCTTTAGCGTTATTGTCAGTTGCTGTATTGGCAGCCTGTGGCGATAACAAAGCACCCGAAGCCGATGCTACGGCGGTTGCTAAAGCCGTCGCTAATACCCCTGCAGATATTGCCGCTAGCTATGACAGTATTAATACAGAACAGCTGATTGAGCACGTAAAAGTACTAGCGTCAGACGAGTTTGCTGGTCGTGCACCATCAAGCCTCGGTGAAAAATTAACACTTGAATACCTAACTAAAGAATTTGAAGCGGTTGGCTTTAAACCAGGTAATGGCGACAGTTTCTTGCAAGAAGTGCCATTGGTATCATTAGAAGCATCTACTGATATGGCACTGTCAATTGGCGGTAAAGATTACCAATACGGCCCTGATATGGTGATGAGCAGTAGCCGAATTACCGAGCTTAGTGAGCTAAAAGAGTCTGAGTTAGTGTTTGTTGGTTACGGTGTCAATGCGCCTGAATACAACTGGAACGATTACGAAGGTATTGACGTTAAAGGTAAAACGGTTGTTATTTTAGTTAACGATCCGGGCTTTGCGACACAAGATCCTGCGCTATTTACCGGTAACGCGATGACGTATTACGGTCGCTGGACGTATAAATATGAAGAGGCGAGTCGTCAGGGTGCTGAAGGTGCAATCATTGTTCATGAAACAGCGCCAGCCTCTTATGGCTGGGATGTGGTGAAAAACTCGTGGTCTGGCCCTCAGTTTGGCTTCCAACGCGACGACTTAAATAAAGATCGTGTCGCTGTTGAAGGCTGGGTTAATGTTGATGTTGCAACAGAACTATTTGCTAAAGCGGGTTTAGACTTTGCGACAGCAAAAGCTAACGCTGCAAAGGGCAGCTATAACGTTGATATGGGCGACTTAACGGCTTCTGTGACGGTTAAAAACACCATTAAGCACTCAGTTTCAAATAACTTTATTGCGACCTTACCGGGTACGGAAAATCCTGATGAGCACATCATCTATACGGCGCATTGGGACCACCTAGGCACTGATATTACTAAACAAGGCGATCAGGTTTATAACGGTGCACGTGATAACGCAACTGGTACAGGCGCATTAATCGAAGTAGCTGAAGCGTTTTCTAAATTGCCTCAAAAGCCAAAGCGTTCAATTACTTTCTTAGCGGTGACAGCTGAAGAACAAGGCCTATTAGGTTCTAAGTTCTATGCGGCTAACCCTGTGATCCCAGCAGCGAAAACCGTTGCTAACATCAACATGGATGCATTAAACGTTAATGGTAAGAGTAAAGATGTTGCTGTTTACGGCTTAGGTCAATCACAGCTTGACGATTACTTAACGGTTGCAGCGAAGAAGCAAGATCGCGTGATTTCTGGTGACCCATCTCCAGCAGCAGGCATCTACTACCGCTCAGATCACTTCGCTTTCGCGAACATCGGTATTCCTGCGCTTTATGCTAAAGGCGGCGCACAAGCTGCTGATGAAGCGACGGCCGCATTACGCGCTAAGTTAGACCCTATCTTAAAAAGCTGTTATCACGGTTTATGTGATGAATACAGCACGGAGTGGGACTTAACCGGTGCCGTTGAAGACATGCAATTATTCTTCGAAGTGGGTTATAAGCTATCAAATGATGGTGCATGGCCGCAATGGAGTAAAACGTCTGAATTTAAGCGTTAATTTCGTTTTTATTGAGTAAAAAATCGAAGCCCTGCATTGTGATGATGCGGGGCTTTTTTGTGTAAAGCGAGATTCCGGCTAAAAGCCTGCCGGAACGACGGAGTGGGGGTTGTCACAACCTGCATACTGGCATGTTTATTCGGACCTCACAGCCTGTCGTTCTGAAAATGTTTAATTCAAGAACACACAGCCTGTCATCCTGAAAATGTTTAATTCAGGAACACACAGCCTGTCATCCTGAAAGTGTTTAATTCAGGATCTTTGTTTTGGTGTTAAAAGCGAGATTCCGGCTAAAAGCCTGCCGGAACGACGGAGTGGGGGTTGTCACAACCTGCATACTTGCCATGTTTATTCGGACCTCACAGCCTGTCGTTCTGAAAATGTTTAATTCAAGAACACACAGCCTGTCGTCCTGAAAATGTTTAATTCAGGAACACACAGCCTGTCATCCTGAAAGTGTTTAATTCAGGATCTTTGTTTTGGTGTTAAAAGCGAGATTCCGGCTAAAAGCCTGCCGGAACGACGAGGTGGGGGTTGTCACAGCCTGCATACTGGTCATGTTTATTTGGACCTCACAGCCTGTCGTCCTGAAAGTGTTTAATTCAGGATCTCTGTTTCGGTGTTAAACACGAGATTCCGGCTAAAACACTGCCGGAACGACGGGGTTGGGGTTGTCACAGCCTGTCATCCTGAAAGTGTTTAATTCAGGATCTTACCCTCTTTTGAAAACAATTAAACTTTTTCAACTTTGCTAGGTCTAGTTTTATACGCTGCCAGTTGATTGGCTGATGAGAATAATAACTTGACGGATTAACGATGAAAAAAACAATAACAGCATTATGTATTTCTTTAGCTATTTCAACAGCCTCTTTTGCAAGTACCTTCACTGCAACAAGTGATGTGACACAGGCACTAGAAAATGGCAATGTTGAGGTTGCAGCGCAACATTTCTCTACACTGCCAAAAGCTCAGCAAACCAATTTAGAAGGTGCAATTTTACAGGCGCGAATTTGGTTAGGGGAGCGAAAAGCGGAACAAGCCTATGACTCGCTAGAAGAGTTATTAGAAAAGCACCCCGACCATGATGAGCTGCATTATCGCTTTGGGTTAGCATCGGTTGCGATGGCACAGCAGGCGAGTATTTTCTCAAAGTTAGGTTATGCCAAAGAGGGTCGCAAAGCGTGGGAGCGGGTAGTTAAACGCAACCCACAGCATATTGAAGCATTGGAAGCATTGATTGGCTTCTATCGTATTGCCCCCGGTATTGCTGGTGGCGATGTTGATGAAGCACTTGTCTTAGCTAAAAAACTCAAATCAATTGATGCAGAAAAAGGCTTCTTTCACTTAGCTACGGTCTATCAAAAAATGGAAAACACAGAGCTAACCGAGCAAACACTTGCTGAAGGTATTGAGCAGTTCCCACAGAGTCATCAGCTGTATTTCTTTCGCGGACTAACTCAAGTAGAAGCTCAAGATTGGGGATTGGCTCGAACTTACTTTTCGGCCGCCGTAAAACATGGCCAGAAAGATACTGAAAAACAACAAGCTTTATATCAACTGGGAAAAGTGGCTGCTGAGTCAGGTGAGCATCTTACAATGGGGATTGAATCGTTATTACAACTGACCGAAATTGATGCGCCAATGTATAAACAATGGGTTCCATTTCGCTTAGCTCAGCTTTATGTGATGGATGGGCAAATATCCAAGGCGAACGCTTTGTTAAAACAAGTTGATACTTCAAATGATGAGCGTTTAAAAGATGAAGTTAAGGCATTGAAAAAGGAAATTAAAAAGGTGGCGAGCTAATCGCGCTATTTCACATTGTTGCTGGCGTTGTAGAGTGTAGGACAAACGCCAGCGCTAACTGTGC
The DNA here is from genome assembly GCA_002835545.1 of Alteromonadales bacterium alter-6D02. GTDB lineage: Bacteria > Pseudomonadota > Gammaproteobacteria > Enterobacterales > Psychrobiaceae > Psychrobium. The sequence continues at coordinate 61,064 of PIZK01000031.1, read as the reverse complement.
AAATCAGATTAGCCACAGCACTTCTTATATTTTTTACCACTTCCACATGAACACGGATCGTTACGGTTAGGTGTTTTTTCAAAGCGTGTTGTTTGAGGCTTATTTAGTATTCCTTCCAGCTCTAGAATATTCTCTTCACTATCAGCGTTAACAGTAATATCAGCGAATAGAGCATGCTCTAATACAATCGCTGCAACGTCGACTTTACGTTCTTCACTTGTAACATTAAGCGTTAAAGGGTTTTCTTCAGTACCTAATTTAACTGCACGCTTAGTGTTATAACCAGATTTAACATGATTAACGCGAGTATGGATACGCCCTTTGTAATACAAATCGTGCATGAGAGTCCTTAATAAACCTTTATTGGGCGGATCGCCGTTGAATGGCGCGTAGTATAAAGCAACTCGGATTCTAGGGATAAAAGTATTTTTCGCTTTGGGTGATTTTTTGTGAGCAATGGCGAGAAAATATCATTATATTTCCATATTTGTCGAAATGATTTACGTTAGCGAGCAAGGCTTATTAAGCTTAGCGAATGAAAATTGAAAAAGCAGCTGAGCAATTAGCAGAATTAGGTCATGTTACTCGCCTAGGTATTTTTAGGGCATTGGTGAAAAGTGGCACTAGTGGGTTACCTGTCGCAGACATACAACACCAAGTGAATGTGCCGGGTTCGACCCTGTCACATCACATTAATCGGATGATTAATGTTGGTTTGATAAAACAAGTGAGAGAAGGGCGGGTATTACGCTGTTTTGCTCAGTATGATCAGCTAAATGGTTTAATCGATTTTTTGATGGAAGAGTGTTGTAGTAAAGAACCAACTGATTGCTGTTAGTTAATGGTCGCGTATTGCGGCCTTTCTTTTTATTTTATATTTCGACAAACCTAGAATGATCGAATGGCTTTGGGTTTAGTAATTGAGTGTGTTGATGGAGTTTATGAGGAATGTCTAAATTAAAATTACCCAGTCATAGCGTGGTGAGTGTGCAAGAACAGATAAGAGAACCACAATCTCACGCGCCCCGTATCTTGGTGTTATATGGCTCATTGCGTGAAGAATCATATAGTAAAAAGCTTGCTTTAGAAGCTGCTAATATCCTGTCAAGTTTTGGCGCAGAGGTCAGGGTGTTTGATCCGAGTGAACTTCCTATCTACGGCAGTGTTGACAAAGAGCACTCTAAAGTAAAAGAGCTAACTGAATTAGCTATTTGGTCTGAAGGGATGGTGTGGTGCTCACCTGAGATACACGGCAATATGTCATCCGTTTTTAAAAATCAAATTGATTGGATCCCACTTAGTGTCGGAGCAATTAGGCCAACGCAAGGGCGCACGCTGGCGGTGATGCAAGTATGTGGTGGCTCTCAATCATTTAATGTGGTGAATAACTTAAGAACCTTAGGGCGCTGGATGCGCATGTTTACGATACCTAACCAATCATCTGTACCAATGGCGTGGCAAGAGTTTAATGAAGATGGCTCGATGAAAGAGTCTAATTATAAGAAGCGCGTCGTTGATGTAATGGAAGAATTGTTTCGAATGACGATTATCTTGCGTGATAACCAAGAATGGTTAACACATCGCTATTCTGAAAATGTTGAAGAGTATCAAGATGCTCTTGTTACTAAAATTGTTGAAGAAGTTTTAGAGTAGATTGCCATCATAAAGGGGTCTTTTTAGATTCCCACAATCTGTCATCCTGAAGTTTTTTGTTCAGGAACACACAGCCTGTCATCCTGAAAGTGTTTAATTCAGGAACACACAGCCTGTCATCCTGAAAGTGTTTAATTCAGGAACACACAGCTTGTCATCCTGAAAGTATTTAATTCAGGATCTTTGTTTTGGTGTTAAAAGCGAGATTCCGGCTAACAGCCTGCCGGAACGACGGGGTGGGGATCTTACAGCCTGTCATCCTGAAAGTGTTTAATTCAGGATCTCTGTTTTGGTGTTAAAAGCGAGATTCCGGCTAAAAGCATGCCGGAACGACGGGGTGGGGCTGTCACTTAGTGTCATCCTGAAAGTGTTTAATTCAGGATCTCTGTTTTGGTGTTAAAGACGAGATTCCGGCTAAAAGCCTGCCGGAACGACGAGTTGGGGGTCTTACAGCCTGCCGGAACGACGGGGTGGGGCTGTCGAATATTGTCATCCTGAAAGTGTTTAATTCAGGATCTTTGTTTTAGTGTTAAAAGCGAGATTCCGGCTAAAAGCATGCCGGAACGACGGGGTGGGGATCTTACAGCCTGCCGGAACGACGAGTTGGGGCTACCACTGCCTGTCGTCCTGAAAGTGTTTAATTCAGGATCTCGCTGTGCTGTTAAATACGAGGTTCCAGCTCAAAGCACGCCGGAGCCATAGGAGATGATACGCTATTACTCTGCGCAAACAGGTTGGCGCTTTTCAGCAATTGCTTGTCTTAAAATTTGCCAAGCAGAGCTGAAAAACAGTGAGGCGAGTATTAACGCGACGGCTAAATCTGCCCAAGCCGTCCCTGTGTACCAAACACCGGAGGCGGCTGCAACCACGACTAAATTTCCGATGGCGTCATTACGGCTACATAGCCAGACCGAGCGGACATTGGCATCACCGTCTTTATATTTTCGCAGTAATACGACACTCACTACATTAGCTACAAAGGCTAACATAGCGATTGTTCCCATGGTGTAAGCATCTGGGGAATTCAAGACAAAGATGCGATAAACCGTTGAGCCAAAAACCCAAGCGGCAATAACAAATAAGCTAATCCCTTTAAAAATGGCCGCATTGCTGCGCACCGCAATCGACTTACCAATGACCCATAAACTCAAGCCATAGGTAAAGGTGTCGCCTAAAAAGTCTAGCGCATCAGCTTGCAAGGCTTGCGATTGTGCACTGATCCCCGCGCTCATCTCGACAAAGAACATGCTGGCGTTAATCGCAATAATCCATAATAAAATGCGCTTATAGGCGGCGCTCATACCATCGAAGTTTTTATTGTGTCCGCAACATCCTGCCATTGTTCATCCCCTGATTCGTAATACCTAAGCAATAAAGTTATGATAAAACCTCTAGTAACTAGAGCTTCAAGCGCTTTTATTAATTTATTGCAGGTTTTTTATTATGGCTATTTACAGCATTGGTCAACTTTCTAAACTTACGCACTGTAAAATCCCTACTATTCGTTACTATGAACAAATTGGCTTACTTGAGCAAGCGATGCGAAGCGCGGGTAATCAGCGTCGGTATAATCAAGATCATTTACAGCGTTTGGCGTTTATCCGTCATAGCCGCGCTCTGGGTTTTAATCTTGAAGAAATTAAGCAGTTAATTCACCTACAAACCTGCGCTGCTCACTCTCCTCATGAAGCTCATCAAATCGCACAAACGCATTTAATTGATGTGCAACAGAAAATAAAGCAGCTGCAAGCATTAGAAACTGAATTAAAGAATATGGTTGGTAGCTGCCATCAGGGCGATCCTTATCAATGCCAGGTATTAGCGGCGCTTAATGAATTGCCTGAGTAATATCTCGTTACTTTTTTCACGACCCTAAGCGGAGTAAGGCTGTTGAAGCGATAAGTGTAACCTGTTGTAATGCCGCTTCATCAGTTTGGATACAAACTGATACATTTACATAGACAGTGATACGTCCTTTTTTGATCGCCTTGGTTAAGATGTGTCTATCTTACCAGTTGTTGGTATCACTTACATTTTCAGGGAACGCTTATGACTACGTTATCGAATACTCTTTTAATCAGCGCATTATTACTGTCTCCAACGGCTGTATTGGCTCATGGTGAGCATGGTACAAAACACAAGCACGACAAGAATGAAAAGCACGAGAAACATGATGGTGAACGTCATATTGATATCGACTTTGATGGCAATCAACGTGATGGCTTTTATTTGGGGGTCAGTGCAATTAGCAGTGTCGGTGATAATTTCTATTTCTCAACTCATGATGACTCAGAAGCAGAATTTGATGTTGATGTTAGCTACCGTGTGCAGTTTCTTGGTTTATTCTTTGAGTCACCTGGACTTAGCTCTCGACGAATTCATGGCTTATATGCAACCCCTGCTTGGGGCTTAAACTTCTTTAATAATGAGACTTGGGGCTTAGATTTATTTTACGAAACAGACACTGATGGCATTGATGGCATTGAGGGTATCCAGCAACTCAATCAACACAAACGTGGCGGTCTTCGAGCAACAGGTTATTTCGATAACGGTCAGGTTCAGGCTATTTTTACTCCTTATTCGTCAAATAAAAATGGCAGCGATGGCATTGAGGCATCATTATCTTATGCACATAACTGGCAAGTAAAAAATTGGAATTTCTATGCGAATGTTGGCATGCGCTATCGTTCGAAAGAAGTCGATGCCAACCTTGCTCAAAATGGTTTCCAAGCGATGGAATACAAAGACTCGCGTGCCTCTGGAATTAGTCATGCCGCTGAGATTGGCTTAGAGTACCCACTAAGTAAAGACTGGGTTTTTGGTAGCTTTGTTAGTTATAACACTCTATCTGACCGTGTGATTTCTAGTCGTGATGATGATGTTGAAGATGGCCATCGTGCTGGTGTTTTATTAACGTATGTTTTTTAGGAGGTGGCTAATGAATAGTTTGATTCATCAGCCACTACGCTTAGCCACTAACACTGCCGGTTCGGCAATGTTAGTCGTGCTAACACTAGTGCTTTTTATGGCTTGGCCTGTGCAAGCGCAGGCTCGAGTACAGCTGATTGAAGATGCGCCGCTTACAGAAGCCACTACTGACGTTACCACTCAGCCTGTGAGCATGGCTGTTTCGCCGGAGCAGTGTGTTACCTTGCATCAAGGGCAAGACTGTTACGTGGTACTTTCTGTGAATTGGCAGGCACCAACGGTTGCCAATTATTGTTTGTTTTCTTCTGAAGTCTTACAGCCATTGCAATGCTGGCGAGCGCAGGCACAAGGAGAGTTTAAACAAGAAATTATGGTGCGTCGTAATATTAAGCTCGCGTTACGCATCCAAGGCGAAAGGGATGACTTGGCCGATGGTGAAGTGAAGATCGCTTGGGTCTATAAGAAAAAGGGTAAACCACGCATGTCATGGCGGATGTTTTAATGGAAGAGCAAGCAAAACCACATATTCTATTAGTTGAGGATGACGTGGCATTAGCTGAGTGGGTCGTTGACTACTTACAAGCACGTGATTTTAAAATGACTCATACCACTCGAGGTGATGAGGCTGTTAATTTAATTGCGCAATTGAATCCTGACTTAGTGTTACTTGATGGCATGTTACCGGGGCTTGATGGCATCGATGTGTGTAAGGCAGTGCGGCCACAATTTACCAACCCTATTATTATGATCACTGCACGTGATGAAGAAATCGATGAAGTGCTGGGCTTAGAAATGGGGGCCGACGATTATATGACTAAGCCGGTGAGGGCAAGGGCACTGTTAGCGCGGATTAGAGGAGCATTAAGACGCAGTGAACGAATGCAACAGCCCGCTACGGTCAATGATGAATCATCGGCAGAAATCGACCGCCTCCAATTTAGTGGTTTAGTGATTAGTTTACAGTCGCGCACGGTATCGCTTGATGGTGAAGTGATTAAACTCTCTTCGAATGAGTTCGATGTATTGTGGTTTCTTGCCAGTAAAGCAGGTGAGGTGGTATCACGGGAAGAGCTGGTTAGTCACTTACGTGGTTTTGATTATGATGGCTTTGACCGCTCAATAGATCTGCGAATCTCACGTTTACGCAAAAAACTTAATGATAACTCTGCCGAGCCTTTTCGGATTAAAACCATTTGGGGCAAAGGTTACTTATTGGCTAAGGATGTGTGGTAAAGCAAATGCGTACACTAACCTTATCCCTTGTCGCCGTAGTACTGGTGGCTACGATTGGCTTAGGCTGGATGTTTGATAATGTTTATAGCCAATATGCCTCTGCAGAAGATGAACCTCAAAGCGATGCTATTTCAGCGCTAGAGCAGGTCGGAGAAAATCTAGCATTAGCGTTGAACGGTTTGGAGCAAAAAGCACAGTTTGTGGCAAAGTGGCAAAACAAAAATCAATATCAGCTTAATTTAGTATCGATCGATAGCTTCCCGATGCCTCAAGCACTTATTAATGAAGTTAAATCAGGGCAGTCTTTATTATTAGAGACCGATGATAGTATCGCATTACATTTTTACCTATCCAGCAGCCAAGAACTGCTCATTCTTCATGCCCCTGCACAAGTTAGCCCACAGCCAACAGGCTTAAGAAACCTGATTCTGACCAGTTTATTTTACGTGTTAATGCTGGTGGTTGTTTTGTTGTGGTTGTACCCACTGGCAAAACGTTTATTAGCACTAAGAACAACGGCTAAAGCGTTTGGTGATGGCGATTTAACTCAACGTGTTAATGTCGGCACCATTAGCTATATTAGTGACTTAGAGAGTGAGTTTAATAACATGGCACAGCGGATTGAAAATTTGGTCAGTGATGTCAAGTTATTAAGCCGTGCCGTTTCCCATGATTTACGCACCCCGTTGGCACGTATTCGCTTTGGCTTGGACACATTGGAAGAAGAAGATGATCCGGTGATGCGTCGCCGTTTTGAGCAGCGTATCAGCGATAACGTTGACGAAATGGTTGAGCTGGTGGAAACATTACTTAAATACGCGCGCCTCGATCAGGCGATGCTGGAGTTAAATCAAAGTAACATTGAGCTTAAGCCGTTAATTGATAGCTGTGTTAAAAACAAGAGTAGTGATGAGCTAACTATTGCGGTTGATATCATAGACCAAGATACGAGAATCCTTGCCGATCCTGCTTATATTATGATTATGATTAGCAACTTACTACAAAATGCGACTCAATATTGTCACTCGCTGGTACAGGTTTCACTCACCCAAACAGCTGACAGTGTTGAACTAAGTATCAGTGATGATGGACCTGGTATAGCTGTTGAGCAACGTGAACAAATCTTAAAGCCTTTTATTCGTGGTAACGGTAGCGAGCAACAAGTCAAAGGCTATGGCATGGGACTGGCAATTGTGAAACGAATCTTAGAATGGCATCAAGGCGACATAACCATTAGCCAAGACCCAGTATTACAAGGGGCCAAGATTAGTGTGCGCTTTCCACGTAGTTCTCTAAAGGCTGTCAGAAACCGAGATTCAGGCTAAAAGCGTGCCGGAACGACGGTGTTGGGGTTACCGCATATTGTCGTCCAGAAAGTGTTTCATTCAAGAACACACAGCCTGTCATCCTGAAAGTGTTTAATTCAGGATCTCTGTTTTGCAGCTAAGCGCGAGATTCCGGCTAAAAACATGCCGGAACGACGAGGTGGGGATTGTCACTTAGTGTCATCCTGAAAGTGTTTAATTCAGGATCTCTGTTTTGCAGCTAAGCGTGAGATTCCGGCTAAAAACATGCCGGAACGACGAGGTGGGGATTGTCACTTAGTGTCATCCTGAAAGTGTTTAATTCAGGATCTCTGTTTTGCAGCTAAGCGTGAGATTCCGGCTAACAGCATGCCGGAACGACGGGTTGGGGCTGTCACTTAGCGTCATCCTGAAAGCATTTAATTCAAGAACACACAGCCTGTCATCCTGAAAGTGTTTAATTCAGGATCTCTGTTTTGCAGTTAAGCGCGAGATTCCGGCTAAAAGCATGCCGGAATGACGAGGTGGGGATTGTCACCTAGTGTCGTCCTGAAAATGTTTCATTTAGGATCTTGCTCAATGGCTCAGTTCATCATAAAGGTCTTGCCAACGTGGGTTTTCTTTCTCGATCAGACTTATTTTCCATTGTCGTTTCCAGTTCTTTAATTGCTTCTCCCTTGTAATCGCTTCGTACATTTCTTCGTGAAGCTCAAAGTAAATTAACTTACTTAAATTATATGTGTTGCTGAAGCCTTGGCATGATTTATTTTTGTGTTGCCACACTCGCTTTATTAGATCGCTGGTTACACCGATATATAATACTGTGTTGGATTTATTGGTCAGTATATAGGTAGCTGGTTGCATTTAGTTCTCCTTTTCTTGCTAGTGTAGTTCTGGTTTTAATTTTTTCCTGTATATGTATAAGAAAGAGATTCCGGCTAACAGCCTGCCGGAACGACGGCGTTGGGGCTATCACTTAGTGCCATCATGAAAGTGTTTAATTCAGGATCTCTGTTTTGCAGTTAAGCGTGAGATTCCGGCTAACAGCATGCCGGAACGACGGGTTGGGGCTGTCACTTAGCGTCATCCTGAAAGTGTTTAATTCAGGATCTCTGTTTTGCAGTTAAGCGCGAGATTCCGGCTAACAGCATGCCGGAACGACGGGTTGGGGCTGTCACTTAGCGTCATCCTGAAAGTGTTTAATTCAGGATCTTGCTGTTAATTAAAATAAGCAGTTAGAAAAGAGTATAAAAAAGCGAGAATAGTCTCTACAACTATTCTCGCTTTAAACGGTTAAAGGGTGTTAGAAATTACTGCTCAATACCAACGATTAACCATGGTGCATCAGCGTGGCTAAGTTGACGCTCTAAATGCCATACCTCAGCGATATCTTCTTCGATACCTTCAACTGTGTCACGGTAGCGACCTGAGAATTTGACACTAACTTCAGCTACTTGTGCGTTGTTATCAGCACGTACTAACTCCGCATCTAAGAACATCACTTCGGTTTGAGGTGTCGTTTCTAGTTCGCGTCGCTCTTTACTAAGCTCGTTGTATAACTCGTTAGAAACATACTCTTGAATCTTTTCTAAGTCATTGTCATTCCACGCTTGTTGTAGTGTCTTATAGTGACCGCGCGAACCTTCAAGGAATGAACTAAGATCAAAACCTGTTGGTAGGTTAAATGGAACTTGATCGGCTGAGTTAGCAAAACCACCACCTAAACCCGAGCCTTGTGGGTTTTGTGGTTGCTGCTGTTCTCTAAACTGTGCTTGGTTAGCGGCATATGCGGGCTTTTGTGCACTCGCTTTCGCTTGGCTCATACTGCGGAATAGTTTAAATAAGACAAAACCAATGATTGCCATGATTAGGAAGTCCATGAACTGGAAGCCTTCAAAAGCTCCTCCCATCATAGCTGCGATTAAACCACCGGCCAGTAAACCACCTAATAAGCCGCCCATTAGGCCTTTCTTACTTGATGTCTTACCCGCAGTTGCAGTGTTAGCTTTAGCTGCGTCGGTCTGTTTAGGTTGCTCAGCCGCTGTTTTTTGAGTTTTACCAATTGAACGCTTACCGCCAAATTTACGTGCTTCTGCGTCAGGAATCGTGGTGAATAATGCGAAAATCACCGCGAGCATTGTTACAAATGTTTTCATGTCTTGCCCAAGTCGAGTTCAAATAAAGACAACATATTAGCAATGAGACATTTTATGTCAACTGGCGATTGGGTGAAGCCCGAGATTCCAGATAAAAGTGTACCGGAACGACGGGTTGGCGATTGTCACAGATAATCCCTAAGAGTGTTCTATTCAGGACCTCTCAGCCAGTCATCCTGAAAATATTCTATTCAAGAGATTTCTTTGATTGTGGGGCATGAGACGCTGGTTAAAATGATACTGACATTTGCACACCACTATAGATAAACTCCGCAGCACTCCAATGATCACCGTCTATTTGTCGCAAACGGACATGACCTGTTAGTTCAAGATGGCCGAGGTTAATGCCAGCGCCAACGCCGATGTAAGCATCAAGGGAGTTTGAGTGGTCGTGGTCTCTATCGTCGTATTCGTTGTGGTAGTGGTTAAAGTTAGTGTTATTAAAATAGTCATCATTGTCATAGACTAAATCGTGATCATCATATTTATGTTGATTAAAGATGAGCTCCCCCAAATCGATACCAATTTCGCCATAAACGGAAATATCAGAGAAATAGCCGAATTTTAATCCAAGCTCCCAAGCGACATATTCTTCAATGTAATTATCCTCAGTGAGCACTTCAGCATTACCAAGTGAAGTATTTACAGCAAAACCCATGTGAGAATAGTCATCTTTGAAAATGATACCACTGCCCACACTTGAGATTGTGCTTTCGCCATTGGTGTCATGAGTCACAAAGAATGATGACAGGGTGTCAGACGCATAAGTGTTTAGACTGGCTGTGAGTAAAACAAGTGCAGCAAAATATTTCATGGCAAAGCCTTTAGCTAAAATCTAGATGCTTAAGATAGTATGGCACCAAAGCTGAACCTCAGTTGAAAATAGTCTAATTCTTTTAGAAAAAAAATTTTTTTAACAACAAATTATTTCCTGATTTGGATCAACTTTTTTTAATCGTTTAGGCGTAATCTGGAGACAGTTAATTAAGAGTTAGATTTAAAAAGGAATAGAAAAATGAGCGTTGAAAATCATCATTTACATAACGAATTTCCAGAGTTTCACCAACAGATTCATGATCTAAAAATGAGTGACCGTCACTTTATTAAATTGTTTGACGAGTATCATGATGTTGACCGTAATGTTCGTAGAATTGAAGATGCAGCAGAAGCCGCTTCTGATGAGCGCCTAGAAGCCTTAAAGCTTCGTCGACTGCACCTTAAAGATGAACTATTCGTGATGCTTAAAAAAGCATCATAATGAGAGGTTCGATTTGAAAAGAGCGACTAATTAGTCGCTTTTTTATTGCCCTTTTCGTAGCTAATCGTTTGAGCTAATCGCTGTAATTTCTCTAATGCATCCTCATTGCCTTGGTGACGTTGTGATGCACCCTGCTGGGAATAGTAGCTAAATACGTCAAACCATAAATCCAATAACTGGGCGTTGTCACTTTCGCCAAAACTATAAAGTACTTGCGCCGCGACCTCTGCTGTTGCTAATTGTCCCTCGGTAATTGCTTTTCGCAGACGGTAGCGCTCACTCTGCTGCTCTAAATTGATTGATAATAAAGGAAAGCCGTTAAGATATGGGCTTTTACGATACATCTTCTTCGCTTCTCGCCAAGTACCATCGAGTAAAATAAATAATGGACGCTTACCGTTCTCCAATGGAGGCACATGATTGACGATGGTTTGGCCTTCGTGGGCGTATACTTGTGGAAAGACAACAAAGGGCTGATATTGGGGATCATTGATCAATGCCAGCAGTTTCGGGTCGACTTCAGTGCGTTGCCAGATAAAAGCGTGGGTATCGTCGACTAAATCTGCGATGAGCCTACCTGTATTACTGGGTTTGAGTACTTCATCATCCCACATCAATAGTAGAAAAGCGGCGTCACTGTGGCACTGAGGCTTATGTAGACAAATACAGTATTTTATTGAGATACGGCAGTTTTCACAGCGCTCAACTTTGTAGCCTCGGCCTTTAAATGGCCGAGTGGCGATACTTTCACGATATTGATGAAGGCGCTGAACTGCGTGCATAGAAAACCTAAAATAAGAAAAAATTATTAAACTATAACTTTTAGTTATAGTCAGTGCTAGGATAAGATGCAATTTACTAGCGCGAGCTCACCTTTTCAATAATTACTGTACAAAAGGTTACAATTGATAACGATCTATTGGCTTTTTCAGTGTTATGGTGAGATACAAGTTAATCGAACATAGATTGAGGTGTTAATATGAAACAGCTAATCGCTTTGATAGCAGTTATCCTAATTGTCGGTACAACATCATACTTTACTGAAAAAGAACAAAATAAAGTAAACAAGGTAAAGTCTTGTCAGACGGAACCACAGCAGAAACGCTGTGATAAACCAGCGTAATAGCTGAATCTAATGTCACTCGTCATACCCCAACCCCGTCGTTCCGGCAGGTTTTTAGCCGGAACCTCGCTTTACTGAAAACAAAGATCCTGAATTAAACACTTTCATGATGACTGGTTGAGGGGTCCTGAGTAAACACTTTCAGGATGACCGGCTGAGAGGTCTGAGTAAAAGTAGTCAGTGTGAAGACTGTGACAATCCCAACCTCGTCGTTCCGGCAGGTTTTTAGCCGGAATCTCGCTTTACTGAAAACAAAGATCCTGAATTAAACATTTTCAGGATGACTGGTTGAGGGGTCCTGAGTAAACACTTTCAGGATGACCGGCTGTGAGGTCTGAGTAAACATAGTCAGTGTGAAGGCTGTGACAACCCCAACCTCGTTGTTCCGGCAGGTTTTTAGCCGGAATCTCGCTTTACTGAAAACAAAGATCCTGAGTAAACACTTTCAGGATGACCGGCTGAGAGGTCCTGAGTAAACATTTTCAGGGTGGAAGCTGTGAGTTATTAGGTAGCGGTAAGCGTTATATTAGTCACTAAACCTTTCTTCACACCATGTTTGTTGTTGGGCCTTATTCAAAAATGTCCATGCAATAAAGCGGCTAGTCTTCTGGCCTTGCGCCATGCTCACTACTTTGACGTCACTCGCATGTGCTTTTTTGAGGCTTTGTTTCAACGGCCTTAAATTATCTTTCTTTGAGACTAACGCAGTAAACCATAAGACTTGATGGCCATAACTCTTGCTTTCTTTAATCATATTACGAATAAAGGTGAGCTCGCCACCAGGACACCACAGTTCGGCCTTTTGACCACCAAAGTTCAGCTTGTCTTGATGCTGTTTATTGGTTCCTAGATTGTGTCGCTTACGTTGTGAGCCAACCGCTGCATCTGCTAATGACTTGTGAAATGGCGGGTTGCACAAGGTAAAATCGAAGTATTCACTGGCGTTAATGATCCCTTCGAAAATGGCGTTTGCGTTTGGTTGTAACCGTGTACTAACAGTCGAATCTAGGCCTTGGTTACTCTCAATAATCAATTGGCTTGATTTAATCGATATAGGGTCGATATCTGAAGCCACAAAGTGCCAACCATATTCACGCTGTCCTAAAACTGGGTAAATACAACTTGCGCCAGTACCAATATCAAGCCCTGTGATTTTTTTTCCTGCAGGGACTTTGTCATTATTAGTTTGGCGTAATAAATCGGCTAAGTAATGAATATAGTCCACTCGCCCAGGAATAGGTGGGCATAAGAAGCCCTGGGGAATATCCCAGTGCTCTAGTTTATATTGCAGCTTTAAAATGGCGGCATTTAGCGCTTTTACTGCATTAGCATTGGCAAAGTCAATTGATGCGTTGCCAAACCTGTTTGGCGCAACAAACTGGGCAAGGGCTGGTGAGGTTTTACATAGCGCATCAAAGTCATAGCCATTTTTATGGCGATTTCTTGGATGTAATTTGTTTTTTAATGCCGCTTTAGTTGTCATTATTGCACAGATGTCTTGGCTGGATTCACAACTTTTGTACCGACGCGGAAGGTACCATTTGACATAAACTGTACTGCCTGATCACGTTTTTTTCCCACCAATAAAGGCCCATCGTCCATAAATAAGAAATTTTTCCAACAGCGCTTAAAAACTTCCCATGTGGTTTCAATGACATGCTGTCGGTCATTACAAAAATAGACCACCGTATTATTTGGCCATGTTAAGTGTTCTAAAATTAACTCGGGTAAATCACTCTCGTCACTGTCCCAAGTGGGTTCCCATTTTCCTTGTTCAAACCATGTGTTTGGATTGAATGGCCAGTCACCTTTCTTGAAAAAATCAGGGTGGTCCACTTGTTTACTGATAAAGGTATTCCAAAATACAGTCGCACGCTGGGCTTCCATTGGTTTAATTTTGGCTTTGTCTTCTTCGCTAATAGGTAAGCTGTGTTGACGGAAAATCCAAGCTTTCTTGTGTTGATCTAATGGCGTGTAACTCATGGCTGTTTCTTTATCGGGGAATCATAAGCAGATTATAACAATATGGTTGACCAATTGCGCCTGACCATAGATATATTTCTTAATTTATCTTGGTGTTCATCGTTAAGTCAGCTAGGGTTGTTTATGATGATAAAAATTATATAACTCTAAGGAAAGTAATGCCTTATCGATTAAGTGTGCACGTTTTGTTAGGTATGTTACAAGGTATATTGCTGGCGTTAAATATTGCATGGTGGGATTCATGGCAAGCCCACCAAACGTTATTGCTAGGTATCGATATGGGATTAATGTCGATGTTACTTTTTCTTCAATTGTGCCCAGAGGTGTTGCAAAGCAATGTGTCGACGGTTAGTCGTCGATACAGTTGGTTGCCGCTTTTCGTATTAAGCATGTTTCTAGGCTTCACCTCGTATTATGTCGCCTTACAAGATGTTGATGAGTTATATCCATTATGGGTAGTGAGTGCGCTAGTTTTAAGTTATATCACTTTACCTTTTATTCAGCTTAGCGCTGCAGGTTTTACGCAGCCAAACTCTTGGTGTAATGATGCCTATCATCAGCTGTTCGTTCATAGCTGGAGTAATGTGTTAATTGTTGGCTTTGCCTTGTTTTTTACTAGCTTATATTGGCTCGTTATTGTGTTGTGGGTGACACTGTTTTCGGTGATTGGTATTGCAGTGTTTGAGGATATCTTTTATCACGAATGGTTTGCTTGGCCAACGCTTGGAGCTGCTTTTGGTGTGGGTCTATATATGGCGATGAGCTATCAAAATATCATCACCTCATTAAAAAGTTTGCTGTTATCTATCTGTAAAATGCTCCTACCGCTAGTGGCATTTTTAACCGTCATCTTTGTGGCCAACTTGCCTTTTTCTGGCTTAGACGGGGTGTGGTCAACAGGGTTCGCGACCCCGCTAATTTTAGTACTGATTGCATTAAATATTTTCTTATTCAATGGTGCTTGTTACCCAAAAGAAGCGCTAGACAGTCAGTGTTTACATTTTCCTTACCCGAGCGCCGTCCGTTGGTTGGTGTTGGCCAGCATCGCCTCATTGAGTATCTTAATTGTGATTGCTGCTTATTCGGTCTCTTTGCGTGTTGGGCAATATGGCTGGACACCACCGCGGGTGTATTTAAGTTTTGCGGTGATGGGCATTGGTGCATACGTCTTGAGCTACTTAACGCTGCTAATAAAGCCACAAGCAAGCTTTTGTTGGTTAAAGCGGGCTAATGTGATGAGTACAGGCCTCGTCATTATAATGTTATCGGTTGGTCATTCACCGTGGCTTAATCCGCTTACGGTGAGTGTGAATAGTCAGTTAGCGCGTTTACATCAACAGCAAGTCACTGCTCTGGAATTTGATTATGGTGCGTTAAAATTTGGCATGGGACAAGTTGGGCAGGAAGCACTCGAACAATTAGCGAATGACACAACACACTCTGAATTTGAGGTAATTAACAGCCGATTGACCCTATTAGCATTGAGTGAGAGTGCGTGGCAATGGCAGGATGCCTTGCATGACTTGAACAAAGCTGAGGCTAAATTTGTGTGGCCCCTGCAACCATTAATTTCAGCAGAGCGCCTTGCTAGCTTAATTGAGGTGGCGAGTTGTCTTGAGAAAGCCTGTGCTTTATTTCCGATTGACTTAAACTCTGATGGAGAAAGTGAGGTGTTATTCTTTGATAACAACAATTGGGGCAACATTGAAATCCTTGATGAGGTTAATAATCGTTGGCAAGTGACGGGATATTTACCGAACAATGGGGGCAATGACGAACAGCGAGGCGTGTTATTAGAATCGTTAAGGCAAGGAGCGTTTGAATTGCAACCGGCACGCTATCAAGACGTAAGAGTTGGCGATAAGGTCTTTAGAGTGCAGAGTCATTAATACTTAATGCCAATGTTAATACTAAAGCAAACGCTTCAAATAAATTAAATATTTGAAGCGTTTGCTGGTTTTGAACGATTTATTTATCGATGAGTAATGGGGTTAATTGTTCCAGTTTACCGTCAATTGGTCCTGTAACTTGCAGTCCTAATATGTGTGCTAATAATGGCATGATATGGATGTTTTCCGTTGTTGGGTGTTGATAACCTTGCTTGAAAGCTGGACCCGACGCATAGAAAATCCCGTCCATATCTTTACTCGCGAATTGACTCCAACCGTGGTCTCCCTTAATTCGGTGTTCACTAAAGCCAATTGCCCAGCCTTGATTGGCCAAGCAGGTAATATCACCAATGCGTTGTGACTTGTGAGCATTAAATTTAACGGGGATCGTTTGATATTCAAAGCAACGGTAATGTTGTGCTTGTTGGTTTAATTGCGTTAAAGCTTGAGTGATATCAGCTTGACGCAGCGATGGCACTTTATTGTTGTGATAAAGGTGAACGATAGGCCCTTTGCCTTTACTAAAGAATTGCTGTTGCAAGCCTTTCGGGAGAGTTTCAAAATTTCCAGTGTTATGTTGTGCCATGCCATGATCAGACACAATGACTATGTTGACGGCAATATCAAGCTTTGTAAGTTCATGATGGAGTTGCTGTAAAGAGCTATCCACTTTACTAATGGCCGCAGCGACTTGTGGTGAGTTAGGGCCATAGTGATGACCAGCACTATCAACATCGTGAAAGTAGGTAGTGACAAAGTGTGGTCGGCGCGCTGCTGACAGCTTAAACCAATTTACAACCGTATCTAGTCTAGGTTGGTGTGGTGCATTGTGGTCATAGTTGACAAAGTACGTTGGCTTTTTTCCAAAAATTTTAGCTTCAGAGCCTGGCCAAAAGAAACTGGCGGTTCTCATTCCTTGCTCTTCGGCCATAACCCAAATAGGTTTTCGTAAATAGAAATCACCATTAGTTACAGCAGTAGGGTCGGAAATTGAATAATCTTTATTGAGATCGGGAGCATGAAAGCGATTGTTTAAGATACCGTGATGTTGTGGGTATGACCCGGTTACAATGGATAAATGATTAGGAAAGGTCTTAGTTGGAAACGAAGGCTGTAGTGACTTTAGGCTGGCACTGTTCTTAGCGAACTGGCTTAAAAAGGGTGGCTGGTACTTCTCAATGTAATCCCAGCGAAAGCCATCAATGGATACCAAGAGCACATACGGTGCTTGATGACTTTGTTCATTATTCTGAGATTGGTTGGTAGTGTTGTAAATATCAGGCTGGTGGCTGCAAGCGATTAAGACGCTAGTGAGCAGTAAGAGGGTGATATGTTTCACGTTAAGGCCTTGAAATAGTTGAAAGCGGCTAGATTATAACCCTTCTATTAACGCTGTACGAACGTTACAGCTTTATCCTATCAAAACGAGAGGTTGATCACGCTAATCGCTTTCGTTAATGTGAAGTAAAGACTCCGTTAAACGTTAAGTGACGGAAGGCTTAACGTGGCATCGTCAGGATGATAGTGGCAACCCAATATTGCAACTATTTGTTCTAACTGCGGTAACTGCTTATTCGAATCAACAGCCCGTGTTTGGGGCGGTGAGAGGATAAATTATTTTAAACCGATGTATTGGCCATTGCTTTTTTTTCCATTAAATCATGAACTAGTGCAATTAATGCTTTGGAATCGACGGGTTTGGTTAGGTGCATATTCATGCCAGCGTTTAAACTCTTCTCTTCGTCTTCTTTGGTGCTGTGCGCGGTCATGGCAATAATAGGCGTATCATTATTAAACTTTTGACGGATCATTTGGGTCGCTTCTAGCCCATCCATTTGCGGCATTTGCACATCCATTAACACAAGATCGTAGTGTTGTTTTTGCACGGCTTTAACGGCTTCTAAGCCGTTGTTGACACAATCGATAGTGACATTAAGATCTTCTAAAAACCCTTGAATGACCCGTTGATTAATCAGGTTATCTTCAGCTAGCAGTAAATTTAAATGCGCTGAATTAGAGTCATTATTTTCTATTGTTGGCTTTGGAAGCGTGGGAGCTGATGTGGCCTTTTCAAGTTTGGCTAAGCTCGCGATTAATTGTGTAGGCTTGACTGGTTTCTCTAAAATATCGGCAACGGGGGTCGTGCGACTTAAATCAGCAGCGTCACTCTTATCAAACGAAGAAATTAAGATAAAGTGCGGTAAATTGTCTGTGATCACTTGATTGATGATGCGAATCGATTCAAAGCCATCCAGACCGGGCATGCGCCAGTCCATCAATACGACATCAAAGGGAGCTTGTTCGGTGACCGCTTGTTTTAATATTTCTAAGGCTTCGAGCCCCCCCTGTGCTTGCTCAACCTCGAGGTTGAATTTGTTTAGCATATCACTCAATAGCGCTCGAGAGCTTTTGCTATCATCAACGATTAAGATTTTGAATGCTGGTAAACTAACGACTGCTGGGTTCATTAATGAAGAATTAACGTCACTGCCGCTAGAAAGAACGACATTAAAGCTAAAGCACGACCCTTTGCCGAGTTCACTGGTGACATGGATACTGCCAGACATCAACTCGACGATTTCTTTACAGATGACTAACCCTAATCCAGTGCCGCCATAGCGCCGAGTGATAGAGTTGTCAGATTGAGAGAACGCTTGAAATAGCTTATCGAGCTGCTCTTCGGCGATACCAATTCCGTGATCGGTTACGGCGAACGATAAGCGACTAACCGATCCCTGTTGTTCAAGCAGCGAAATGTGAAGCGCGATATCGCCTTGCTCAGTAAATTTAATCGCGTTATTCACTAGATTAATTAACACTTGCTCAAGGCGCAGCGCATCACCATTAAACGCATCGGGCACGTCACTATCAATGACGATATTGAGCTTAAGTTGTTTTTCTTGGGCACTGAAGTGACAGACATTTAGTAAGCGGTCTATCGAGTCGCTCAGTGAAAAATCGGCTTGTTCGAGTTCTAGTTTGTGCGCCTCAATTTTAGAAAAATCTAATAAATCGTTCAGTAAGGTTAATAACGATTGAGACGAGGCATGGACCATCGAAATGTTTTCACGCTGTTTGTCAGACAGCGCGTCTTTGAGACTCAGCTGACTTAGGCCGATAATCGCATTCATTGGCGTGCGTATCTCATGGCTCATTTTAGCAAGAAAGTTACTTTTAGCTTTATTTGCGGTTTCAGCCTCAAGAGCCAATTGCTGCATTTTTCTCTTCACTTTGTGCGCTTTAATGAGGTAGTAAACCATGAAAAGCACGAGCACAATGAACAGGCCTAATGCAATATCTCGAAGTTGAGATGTTCGTTGCTTTTGAGCTTGTTGAAACGCTTGTTGCTCTTGTTGCTGTTTGAGCAGTTTGATTTGTTGCTCTTGATGCTCTAAATCTAAGCGGGCACGTAAGAAGGTTGATTTACTCTGTTGGTTTTTCTGATTGATGTTATCACTAATGTTCTTAAATGCGATTTGATGTTGCAATGCAGCTTTATAATCACCTTGCTGTTCTAATAAGCTGGCGAACATTTGCTCAGCTTGGCGCTCTGCCGCTTGATCTTTGTGGAGTCTAGCGGTGGGCAGCAAAGCCTGTAAAATAGCAATGGCTTTAGTGTTATTGCCTATGGTTTGATG
Organism: Alteromonadales bacterium alter-6D02; assembly: GCA_002835545.1. Classification (GTDB taxonomy): domain Bacteria; phylum Pseudomonadota; class Gammaproteobacteria; order Enterobacterales; family Psychrobiaceae; genus Psychrobium. The sequence goes on along the minus strand of PIZK01000031.1, from coordinate 41,899 downwards.
AACCTTAGCTCTGAGTAGTTCAGCTTTTAGTTGGGCAGCAAAGTAACTATTTTTGGTGGCCATGGCTGTGCTAGTGTTTAGTATGTCGATGGCCTGCTGAGTGTTGCCCGTTAACAGTTCTAATTCGGCTAATGAAATATAGGCTTCGCTGACCCAAGTGGATGACATACTGTTTAATATACGAATCGAGTTGATTAAGTGGGGTCTTGCCTCTTCGTATTGCCCTAGTTTTAAGAGCCCCTCTCCAATAGTATATTCGGCGGTGCCTTTATATTGGGGGCCACTTTTTACAAGCGGGTGTTCAATAAGCAAGCGTCCGTACTCTAAATATTTATTGAAGTCATGCTGATTGCGATAGTAAAGGCTGATGCCTTGTAATGTATGAAACTCTTTTTTTGAACCTAACTGTTTATGCAAGGCCAGCGCTTCTAAAAATAAAGGCAGGCTTTCTTCAGGGAGGTTGGTGAGTGAATATAACACTCCTTTTAGTCGTTTCGATTCTGCTTGGGCATAAACATTATTAGCTTCAAGGGCATACTTTTGGCTGAGAGAGAGGTACTTATACGCTTGCTCATATTCTCTGGATAATAAATGCGTATAAGCCGTTAAATTATTGAACGTTGCCAGCTGGGCAGGTGTGGATTTTTGCGCTAACAAGGCTTTTGTTGCTAAGATGAGCTTTTTGGACTGCTCCAAGTCTGAAAGAGCTAATTGTTCAATTTCAGCTAACTTATTGTCAATAGTTAGGTTTTTTTGAGTGACATTATCAGTTGCTGTTAAGGCAGAAGATAAAAGCACCGTCATGACAAACAGTACAATTTTAAAAGTCATGTGCATATTATTTACGCTACTTTTATCTTGAGGTGGGGTTACGGCTTAAAGAACATAATCATCGTGCCTTTAGTATCAATTGGCGATGAGTCGCAGCGTTTTTGTATCTCTGCTACATCTTGGTCGAGAATTAACTGAATGTCTGCCTCATCTAAGCCGAAGTCGCGAGCAGCTTGCTCAGGGTTCGCTTCGTGAGCAGCGAGTGCTTCAGGGTTTGAATTAAGTTCTAATACATATTCTACGAGTAAATCTGTCATTTGTTATACCTTACTAACTTTTCAGAGAGTTTCTGATATCTATTTGAGTCCCTATAGTAATAGGATTGAATTATTTATCAATGGATAACGCGTTATCGATATCCTCTGGTGTTAAGCCCAGTTGTTTTAACACCGCAAGATCGAGGGGGGCCTCTTGGTAAGGAGGAATCGCTAATGTTGATATTGCAGTGAGCTTCGCCTGAGGTAGCTGCGCTAGGGCAATATGTTCTATTCTCGGCGGAAATAATGCTAGCGTAGCCGCTTCGTAGATTATCACTTGATGGTCGCTCGGATAATATTTAAGTAACTCATTCGAGAGCACTTTTAGTCCACGTTGGTAGTTGTCGGTCTTATCTAAGGCGAGGGTGTGATCCCCAACCAGACCAATTTGCCATAACACGAGGAGTGAATAGGGGTCTATGGTGCGTTGATAAAACAGAAACTGGGTCGCTTCAATACTAATACAACCACTTTTTCCCGGATCTATGCCAAGGTCCGCAACCAACCAGTCTTCAGCTGAAATGCCCGGTTGCATCTTGGCACGATAGCCTAGGGCTTTTAGTTGACGAATGGCTAAGTGACTTGCATAGGCAAATACGCCGGGGTGACCGTAAAAGGCGGCGCAGACGTTGTTGCCTTGTTTGACTGACTCAACAAGAGCATTGGCCATTTCGTTGTAGGTAATTAACCGTGATTTATTGCTGCCATAAAACTCAGTCATATCAACGGTATTTGGATTTAACTTGGCAAGCCATTGTTTTGATACTTTATCTGGCACCACAGTAAAAACGATGTCGGCCTGCTTGATTTGCGCTTGAGTATTGAGTGTCATGTCGCCAGCAATTTTAATCCCTGTGCCGACAACCGTGAGCGAACCTTGTTTATTCATTACATATTACTTTTTATAATCGATAAGGCATTGTGCGTAATATGAATAGCTGGATCAATTGGTTATTTGAGAAAAAGGGGAGTTGCGTTTGAACGATAATCCTTAGCTAAAGATTATCGCTACTCTTCTTTGTTGGGAAATAACCAAATACGCATGACAGACACCAATTCATCAAACACAAAGGGTTTGGTGATATATTCTGAAGCGCCTGCCTCGAAGCATCTCTCTTTATCTTCAGGCATAGTTTTCGCTGTTAGCGCAATAATAGGCACCTCTTGGTAAGCGGCCATCTTACGAATCGCTTCGGTTGCTTGATTACCATCCATAACAGGCATCATGGTGTCCATTAGAATCAACTCAAAATCATCAGCTTGTTCTAAAAGCTCAATAGCTTCTTGGCCATTTTCTGCAATTGCAACGTCTATGCCGATCTCCATCAGCATTTTTGACAGGGCGTAGCAGTTTCTCATGTCATCATCGACTAGAAGTACTTTACGCCCTTGAAGTAGGGCTTCTTCATCATGCAACGCACAGACATTCTCGACCTGAGAGAGTGGGGTTTGGTGTAAAAAGAGTGATACGTCATCAACTAAGCGCTCGGCTGAATCAGCGCCTTTAAGAACGATTGAAGAAGAGTACTTGTCGAGCTCTCGTTGTTGTTCATTGTCGATTTCCTTACCGGTATAAATAATGATAGGAGGGATATTTGGAGCGTCTTGATTATGGAGCGATTCGAGTAATTCAAACCCACTAATGTCAGGCAACCCAAGGTCTAGAATAATGCAATCAAAATCCCCCTTTATAATCGCAGCGAGGCCGGCTTCGCCTGTGGCGACACAGGTAACTTTAATGTCTTCTGTTTCTAGTAGTTGTGAGGTTGCGCGTTGATTTCCTGTTGAATCTTCTATCAATAAAATATGACGGGTATTGTTTTTAACCAAGCGAGAGACTTTGTCAAAGGCCGACTGCAGTTCGTTGTTATCAATTGGTTTGGTTAAGCAGCCCATGCGTCCTTGTGTTAAAAAGCGCGGCTTGTCATCCGCTGATGTCGCAATAATGTGGATTGGAATATGCTTGGTGGCGGCACTGAAGTCTAGCTGCTCTAAAACATGATTAATGTTGATATCAACAAGTTCAGTATCTAAGAAAATGGTGGTTGGCTGATACTCCTTGGCTAAGTAAATCGCACTACGCCCACTTTCTGCTAATAAACACTTAAAGTTATTTTCGCGTGCTTTTTCGCATAAGAACAACGCTAAATTTTTGTCTAATTCTGCAATTAATACGGTTTTATCTCCGGCATGAATGCTGCGTCGATCATCAACAATGATATCACTTGGTGGAGCATGATTTGCCGTAGTATCGACAAGTTGTTCTTGAGGAGGCTCGCGTAAGGGAGAATGATGACTTAAAGTTTTATTGCCCATGGGTTTGGAGCGGGTGTCTATCACGTTGTGGTCAGCGTGTTGAAGTGCTAACTTTTTAGGTAAGTAGAGTGTGAAGGTACTGCCTTGATCAAGTTGACTTTGCAAGTGTATTTCCCCACTGAGTAATCGACTTAGCTCTCTTGCAATAGTTAGGCCTAGTCCTGTCCCACCATACTTGCGACAGGTGGTGCCATCTTCTTGTTGAAATGCTTCAAAAATGGCTTGTTGTTTATCAGCAGCGATGCCGATACCAGTATCTGTGACCGCGAGAGCGATTGTTTCACTTAGGTTTAGTTTACTTTGTGATGGAACGACTGTTTCATCAGCGTTGGCGATGGTTAACGTGACATTACCTTGGGGAGTAAATTTCATGGCGTTGGAGAGTAAGTTACGGAGGATTTGTTCAATGCGTAAACCATCACTAATGATAGTATTAGGAACATTATCAGCGATGTCTATAGTAAACGTTAATTCCCGATCTTTTGCGATAGGGGTAAAGGTTTTTTCTAAATTCTTCGTTAAGAGATCAAAAGCGACCGCTTCGTGGTTGATGGTTAATTTTCCTGCTTCTACTTTTGATAAGTCCATGATGTCATTAATCAATGATAATAAACTACTACCACCCTCAAAAATGACTTTTGCGTCTTCGACTTGAACAGGGGTTAAATTGCCATCTTTGTTATTAGACAGAGCTTTTGCTAAGAGAAGGAGACTATTTAAAGGCGTTCTTAATTCATGAGACATATTGGCTAGAAATTCTGATTTGTATTTACTTGCCACGGATAGCTCTTCCGCTTTTTGTTCAATTTGTTGGTTTTTAATTTCAATATCGCGTTGCTTTATTTCGAGTGCTTGTGTTTTTTGTTCTAAATCTTGGTTGGTCAATTGCAGTTGATCTGATTGCTTATTCAGCTCAGAAGCTTTGAGTTTGAGCTCGGTATTAGTGGCTTGTAACTCTTCAGATTGCACCTGTAATTGTTCTGTCTGATTTTGAGATTGCTGCAATAAATCCACTATACGCTGGCGGCTGAGTAAGCTGTTCATTGTGATTCCTAAGCTAGGAATAGCCTGCTCTAAAAAATCCATTTGAGTGTCATTGAAATGATTAAAGCTGGCAAGTTCAATAACAGCAATACACGTGTTTTCAAACAGTATTGGGATTAGAGCAATGTTTAGAGGCGGTTTTTCCCCCAAGCCAGAGGTAATTTTTATGTAATCATCTGGTACATTAGTGAGTACGATATTATGTTGCTCTAGTGCACATTGCCCCACTAACCCTTCCCCTAATTTATACTCGTTGGAAATATTTTTGCGTTTAACATAGGCGTAACTTGATAGTAAACGGAAGATTGCCTCGCTTTTTCCATCATTGTCTTCCAACATGTAAAAAGCGGCATGCCCGGCGCCGAGTATGGTGGCCAATTCGCTGACGAGTTGTTGTGACATCTTCTCTATATTATCAACTGCTTGAGATATTTTACTGATTTTAACCACTTGCGTTTTTAACCAGTTTTGTGATTCAACTTGTTTATTTCTATCGGTTACTTGTTGCATCATGTGTGATAACGCAATGCCGAATTCGTCTTGCGCAGAACGCGGGGTTATTTGACTATTGTAATTACCATTGGCAAAGGCGTTGGCTTGCTCGATCATGTCTTTAAAGTTGAGCTGCATTTTGTTTAGTGCAATACCTAAGCTATCTTTGTCTGATGTGAGGGGAATATCGGTGGAAAGATCACCTTGGGCGATCTTTTCTGTCATGGTTATTTTTATACGAAGGGCAACGATCATTTTCTGCAAAGCGGCATAGATCCCGGTTTCATTATTGCTATCAAAGTTAAGTTCAATGTTACCTTTAGCGACTTCGTTCGCCATCTCTTCGATGACAGCGGGTTCACCACCCACGGCGCGCAATATGGTGTTAGAGATCCAGTAACTAATCAGCACGCCAATAATTAATGACGCTATCGCTAAACTAATGACAATGGCGTTAACCGTTGTTAAGGTCTGCGATAGTTGATTTAATGCCGTACTTGCATCTTGCTGTTCTTCCAGTGAAGAGCTATCAAGGATATTCTCTAATTGCTCTATTTTATCGTGTTCAAGAGAGTCAATAATCGCTAAGGCGTTAAGCCGGACTTTGGGATCGAAGCGACGGAAAACAGCATCGGCGGTCAGGACAATATCGTTATAGAGACGGTTGATTGTGATTAAATCTCTTATTTCAGAAGGTTTTTGCTCTAGGGGCTCAAGTAAATTGAAATAACGGGTAAAATCTTCGGCATTGGCTCTAAACTCTTGTTCTTCATCGAGCTCTCCGCTGACATAATCACTCAGTGATGCAAGCATATCCCCAGCTTCATCCACGAGTTCTAGATAATATCTCACACCGGGAAGGTCATCGTTGATGGCTCGGTCGATATTTTTCGCTGCTAGGGCCTCTTGATATTCTTGCTCTTTTAACGAATCTAATAGCTTTTCTAATTCAGCCCCTTGCTTATGTTCTAACTCATCAACAATTTGTTTTGCCCAAAGCTCATCTTGTGGATCATATTTTTCAAACACATCCCGTATGATTTGACTGGCGTAATCATTGACTAAACGCTCTATCGTCGCCATTTTCTCATTATCGCTTTCAGTCCCTTGCTCTAGTGGTTCTAATTGAGAAAAGTAATATTGAAACTCTTTGAAATTAGAATGGAACTCTTCAACTTCGTCAATTTCGCCAGTGCTGTACTCAACAACATTACTGTGCATATCGCCAATTTCATCTAGGATTTGCAGGTATAAAATAACCCCAGGGACATCATCATCACGAATATCTTCAGAATCAGTGAGAATCCCTGTTGTTAAGGTATAAACCGTGATACCCATGGCGATAATGAGTAACAAAATAACCGCGAATGCCGCGCCAATTTTTCTTCCAATAGTAAAAGCCATACAAAGCCAATGGTTAATTAACCGTATCTTTTAGCTTAGTTTATAAATAGTTTTTTTTCTTTCGGCTATGGTAATAACTGGGATTTTTTAGGGTTATTTTCTGTTGGGTAGTTTGTTGAAGTTCGTGATTTAGGCGGGGAGGAAGCGATAAAAGGACAAACAGCTTTCACTGGTTGTGCTGTCTATTAAAAATATGCGCCCGTTTTGAGCATGACACAGCCGCTGGCGTGATCGAGTTGAATCTTAACGGTGCTGGGTTTTAGGCTGTGGCTGAGATTGTTTACTCTTTGTTGAATACCAGTAAATCCCCCGGTTGGCATTCTAAGTAATTGCAGATGCTGGCTAAGGTTTCAAAACGCACGCCTTTGACCTTGCCGCGTTTGAGTAGCGATAAGTTCGCTTCTGTAATGCCAATCGCTTTTGCCAGCTCTTTTGAGCTGACTTTGCGCATTGCCATCATTACATCTAAATTGACAATAATTTCCATCGCTTAAATAAACTCTTTGTTTTCAGCTTCAATCGCCTTTGCTTGTTTTAGTAAGTGGGCGACAAGTAATAAGAATATGATAGTTAAAGTTTCACCAAGGTCGACACCAATAACCAGTTTTGTTTCTTCAAAAAATTGAGAGTGGTAATAGGCTACGGCAATATCTTCAACAACGGTCACTCCAATGCTGATCACTTTGATCCAAATGAGCCAAAAGAATGATTTGATCGCATCATCGCAGAAGAACTGCCCCTGTTGAAAGTTCGCCAATAGGCGCTGTAACCAGTAGCCCGCTAAAAATAAAATGGCAAAGCTTGGCAGTAAGGTCAGCGCCAAAACAGGATGACTACTTTGTTCACTCTGCCACAGCTGAGTGAATAGTTCGCTGGTTGATAATACTAACGCATCATTTTTCACGTATTGATAAACGAGATAAAACACACTAAGCGCAATGGTTGCCAGCACTAATACTCTTAAGATGTAAGCAAGTTTTTGCAGTTTTTGTAACTTTTGTATTTGAGAATTCATAACAACTCGAAGAACCTATCATTTGTGGCGCTAGTATAGCAATGTTTGATAATTTATAAAAATAATAATTAATTATCGTTTGACGATAATTAATTTGCGTAATACTATGTTTCGAAACTAAAGGGGCGAACAAGAGGTTTGCTTCCATGATTTGCTGTATAGGAATTGATATGAATTTTAAGAAGACACTCATCGCTGCCACTTTTGCTGGGCTACTGACCTCTGGATTAACGGGCTGCACTCTTTTACAGCAATCGCCAGCGACAACGAGCATGGAGCAAACTCAACAAGCTGCGTTAATTCCACTGGAGCAGTTTTTTACCAGCAATGAAACTACCAAATTGCATGTATCGAGTGATGGGCAATGGGTCGCGTTTACTAAAGAGCATTTAGGGACGGCCAATATTTTTATTATGCCTAAAGGAGCTCACCCCGATCAGGCGCAGCCATTAACACAATCAAAAGAGCCGATTCAAACGTTTTTCTGGTCGGCTAATGGCAATGAATTATTCTTCGCTAAAGATATCGGCGGCAGTGAAAACACGCAAATTTATCGAGTCTCTTTTGAGGCCAATGAATCAACAAATCAACTGGTTAACACCACAGTAACGGCACTAACCAATAACAACAAAGTGCGTTATATTTTGTCGCAGCAGGTACGTAATGATGCGAACAAATTAGCTATTTTCGCCAACCATGATAAGCCATCACGATTAGATGGCTATACATTGGATATCAACAGCAAAGTATTAACTCGCAAGTTAATTAATAATAATAACTTTCAATCTGCGCATTTTGATAAGCAAGGCCAAGTGGTATTAGGCGTTGCTATGAACCCTGATAACAGCCGTGAACTTTTTAGCAGGGTTAACCAACAATGGCACAGTGTGATTAAAAGCCTGCCGGGCGAAGCCATCGACATCGTTGCCTATAATGGTGAGAAGAAACTCGCTTTTATTAAAGCCAGTATTGAGGGCAGGGATAAGCAGGAACTATTAAGCTTAGATTTAAATACGCTTTCATTTACTACATTACACCGCGACCCAAACAATGAGTCTGATGTACACAGTGCGATCTTTAGTGATGATGGTACGCCACTGAGTGTTTCCTATTATGGTGGGCGTTTACGTACTTATCCATTAGATGCAACCTTTGCCAGTCATTGGCAGAAAATTAATCAACACTTTAAGCACGATGTTGAAATTACTATTACCAAGCGTAATGAGAAAACTGGCGCATGGCAGCTACATGTCGCCAGTGATGTTGAGGCGGGCACCGATTATATTTACCAAGCGACAACAGGTGAAGTTAGTGTGTTAGCCACACAAACACCTAGTATTCAGCCTGAGCTGTTGTCTAAGCGTCAGTCGATTACTTATCAGGCGCGTGATGGCGAAACAATCCAAGCCTATTTAACCTTGCCGAAAGGGGAAAAGACCAATCTACCGACGATAGTCCTGCCCCATGGCGGTCCGTGGGCTAGAGTACATTGGACGTTGAAATCAGATACTTTTAATCCTGTGGCTCAGTTATTAGCGAATCGTGGCTATGCCGTGTTACAGCCTAACTTTAGAGCCTCGACAGGGTTTGGTAAGCGTTTCCTTAATTTAGGTGATAAAAATTGGGGCACGGGTACCATGCAACATGACTTAACCGATGGTGCTAACTTCCTTGTTGAGCAAGGCATTGCGGATAAAGAACGATTAGGCATTATGGGTGGGTCGTATGGCGGTTATGCGTCATTAGCGGGTGCAACCTTTACACCGGATATGTATAAAGCGGTGATTTCATTTTGTGGCCCATCAAGCCTATCAACCTTGATGGATGCATTTCCTGATTGGGCTCGACCGTACTTAGGAACATGGTTTAGCGCCGTTGGTGATACAAAAATTCCAAGTGAATTAGCTGATATGCAAGCACGTTCGCCAATTAACTTTATTGATCAAATTACCGCGCCAGTTTTACTAATCCAGGGGGCTAACGATGTTCGTGTTACCCAGCAGGAGTCTGATAACATCGCCAAGGAAATGGCAGCTAAAGGCTTGCCTGTTGAATATATCCTTGCCAAAGACGAAGGGCATGGTTTTAAAAAGTCGAATAATATGTTGGCCGCGATGTTCGCCATGGAGCAGTTCTTTGGTAAGCACTTAGGCGGTCGAGTGAGCCAACACACCAATGTTGAGGTGCGTGAGCATCTAGAGAGCTTAACGCAAGATGTGAAGAGCCTATAATATCAAAAGCTCCACGACATCATAGCGATGGCGTGGAGCCTTTTTTCACAGCGATTTTGATTAAAGTGTCGCTGCGGTCGTTTGAACTTAATACACTAATCGATTTAGCTGCTTGGCGTGTTATTCTGGCGCGTAGCTAATTTGCCCCTGCTGATTAACCACCACTAAATACGACTCTCCGTAGTTACCTTGTTGGCATAAATCAATTTCATTACCACCAACATACAGATCGCTACAGTTTTGTAGCGTATAAGTTGGGGTTGCTTTTCCTGCTTCGGTATTTGGATAGTTGGCGTCATCGTCTAAGATGTTGAGGCTAAGAGCTTGGTTGGCAAAGACCCGAACGCGCATCACATCATTTTGATTACTGGCTTTTTTTTCAAACACGCTTAACACTTCATTGCCATTATCCATCCATGCAATCGCCCAATATTTATCATTGTCTGATAAGCTATATTTTAATTCGTCCATATTTTCGCCGCTGGTACTGTCTTCAATCGCGAATTCTGACTTATGGCCTGAGCTGGCCCATTTATGTTCAATTGCACGACTCACTTGACCGACGGGTAAATTGGTGGTGACAAAGTCGCGATGATAAACGCTTTTAAGATACTGCCGGCTTTTTAAATAAAAGGTCGTCGCATTGTCTGCGGCATTAATATAGGTTATTTCTGCACTATTTTTTTTATCGGCATGATCTAACAGCTCATCGTGAGTATCACTACAAGCAGTAACGCCGACTAATAAGCCTGCCAGTAACAGTGTTTTGATTCCGTTTTGTCGATTGCTCACACCTATTCTCCTTGGATAATAATGAAGGTAGCTTTTGTCTGGGCGTAGTGTAGGGCGAGGTAGCAGCTAACAGTATGATATTTATGTTGGCGCTTTGTTAGGGAGTGTTAGGGAATGTAAGAAAGTGTTGAGTCGAAGAGCTTTGGCTTGTCACAGGTTACAATTCAAGCTTATTATCTTGCTCACTATAAACAAGGACTGCTTGTACTGTGATTTATAACTTTGCATACGGCAATAATCATTATCAGCTTCATAATTACTGGATAAAAGGGTTGCTGCTCTATTGTAATGATGAACTCATTTTTCATCAGCCGAGCACTCAGAGCTTTGAGATTAGGCAGCGTTTTTGCGTCACTACCGTCGATGGAGCAATAGAAATTAACGCCAACGTAAAGAGCTTATCGGTCGATTGGTCTGTTTCTTTAACACCGAAGAGCTCAACGGAACCCGTTGAATTAACACTCAATAAAGTCTTAGATAAATACCGCGTTATTGAAGAACTGAAAGGGGTTAAGTTCATTTTAGATAAGCCTAGTGGCAGCTCGATGAGTTATGCGTTATTTGGCTTAGAAGTCATGTCGTTGCTATTGTCGTTCTATTTAATTTATAACAGTGAATTATTTAGTGGGGTATTGCTGCTCGTATTGTCGCTCTTTGGGCTATTAAGGCCCATAGCTAAGTCGGTTAATTAATGTATTCTGGTCTAATAACGTTTAGTATCTTAATAATATTTTAAGCCTGTCCTACTTTACGTTTTTAGTTTGGGAAAGGAGAAGGGATTCATGTGTAGGTATATTTTTTTCGTATTGTTAAGTGTCGTGTTTTTTCATAACACTCTATATGCGCAATCACTGAACACAGTAATAAGCGATGAAGAAAACCAAGTTAAGAGTGTTTTAGTTAACAGTTGTGGGCGTATGGAGCTAAACAGTAAAGATAGCTTTATTAGCGCGCTTGAAGGGTATAGGGAGTGCTTGGGTCGAAGCCGACTTGGCAATGACCTAATACTGTTAGATTATTCAATTTTGATTCTACAATCAGGTTCTAAAGAGCACGCAAGGTATATCAATGAATATTTAGTTGAAGCATTAAAAACCCCTAAGAGAGGGGACTTTCTTGTTAATACAGCTCAAATCTATTTACATTTATTAAAGAGTGAACAAAATACATTATACGCCTTAGAGCTATTAACTGAGGCAAGTAACTCAGGTAAAGATATAGCGACGGAGATCCTTGCGGACTATTACTATGGTAAGCAGCAGTATGAAAAATCAGCTGTGCTCTATCAACAAAGTGGCAATGTAGGAAACTTTGAGTCTAGATTTATGTATGCGCAACACTTACATTATGGTTTAGGTGTTAATAAGAATGAGATTTTGGCGCTTAATGAATATATTTATTTAGATAAAAAGAAGCATGATCGAGCCCCTCACGCTATTTTTATCCTTTTTAGCGAATCAAGTAATATCGACCATGGACTATCTAGCGCTGATGCTATCCGCTTTTTACACAAAAGTGCTGAGCGACAAGTCGCTGGCGCTAATTTTGATTTAGGGATACATTACTTTATTGATAAGTTAGTCGCTAGAGATATGAGCAAAGCTCTTTTTTATTTGAAGCAAGCTGATGAGTTAGGCGATATAAGAGCTGCACACTCGATAGGGATTTTATTATTGACTGAAAATAAATTGAAACAATCATGTGAGTGGTTTGAAAAGTCTTTAGTGAATGGGTATGTCAAAAGCACAAATAAAATTGATAGTTACTGTAAATGACAATAAATAAGAGAAAGGCGCAAATTAAATTATGAAGAATTAAAGTGAGCGGGGCATTCTCCTTTGGTTAATTTGTCTTGGTGGCATGCTGGCTTTATTTTTTATGCAATCAATACTTAATAATAAACTCGTGTCGTTGTTAGGTTTTCTATTTGTTTTTGGGGGATTTATAGGTTTAATGTATTGGGGCTTTAAAAAGGATAAAGCTGTTACAAAACCTCGAAAAAAGAAGAAATAAAAAGCCCAATCAACGTTCATTGATTGGGCTTTTAGCAAATAGGTTAACTACTACTAGAAAGGTCTAGTCTTAGTTCATGCCGTATTTTTTTAATTTCTTACGTAATGTACCGCGGTTGATGCCTAATAGGTTTGCTGCGCGTGTTTGGTTACCGCGAGTAAACTGCATAGTCAGGTCTAATAGTGGACGTTCCATTTCACATAAAACCATTTCGTATACTTCAGTTGGCTCTTCGCCATCTAGTTGAGCAAAAAAGTTGCTTACAGCACGTTTTACTGAGTCACGTAGTAATTGTGGCTTAACTGTACCGTTGGCTAATTGGATAGGGTCAACAGTTAGTTGGTTTTCAGTTGTAGTACTTGTAGTGTGTTGATCAAACATGTGAAATTTGCTCTTCTTAATTAATTTTATCGGTAAAAATGCGTTCCAATACAGCCAGCTGTTCCTCGGCTGTTTCTATCTTAAACAACTCTTGGCGTAATTCATTACGCTGTTCCTTGAGATACCAACCAATGTGTTTGCGTGCAATACGCACCCCTAAAAAGTCACCATAAAACTGGTGGAGGGCATGCACATGGTTAAGTAATGTATCGCGAACCTCAGTGTGTGGCACTGGCGCTAGCTTTTGTCCTGTCGTTAGGTAATGATTGATTTCACGGAAGATCCAAGGGTTACCTTGGGCTCCACGGCCAATCATAATAGCGTCGGCACCGGTGTAGTCTAAAACTTCACTGGCCTTTTCCGGGCTAGTAATGTCACCATTGGCTACCACAGGAATCGAAATTGCCTGTTTGATGGCTCTAATAGTGTCATATTCAGCAAAACCCTTGTACAAACATGCACGTGTTCTGCCGTGTACGGCTAAGGAAGCAATGCCTGCATCTTGTGCGAGCTTTGCGATATCAACACCATTTCGGTTGTCAGTATCCCAGCCTGTACGAATCTTAAGTGTTACCGGAACATCAACTGCACTGACAACGCTGTCTAAGATTTGCTTAACCAAATCTGGGTGCTGTAGTAATGCTGAACCCGCTAACTTTTTGTTCACCTTCTTGGCTGGACAACCCATATTAATATCGATTATCTGTGCGCCTTGCTCAACGTTGAATTGAGCGGCTAATGCCATTTCTTGTGGATCGCTGCCTGCAATTTGCACGCTGCTAATACCCGCTTCCTCGGTATGGGTCATGCGATGCGTTGATTTGCTGCTTTGCCATACTTTTGGGTTCGATGAACACATTTCAGAAACAGTCATTCCGGCACCAAGCTTAAAGCATAGTTCGCGAAATGGTTTATCGGTAATACCGGCCATTGGGGCTAAAATGAGTGGATTGGCTAATTGGTAATCTCCAATCTTCATACGATAACTACCTCTACTTCGTCAGGGGTGCGTATAGTACGCATTTTTTCTTAAATTGAAAAGCTCAATATTTAAACGAAAAGCAATTATTTTTCTTGACTGGTCAAAAATGTGACGTTGGGCGGTGTTGTTAATAAAAAAAGGTGTAAAGCAAGTGGGAATATAGGCTTAGAGCGTTAATGATGTTAACAAAATGCAGCAAATCAGTAATGATTTGCTGCAAAAGTGAGCTACTTATCTTTTAAGTCCGTTAAGGCGAATCCATTCGTCTTGTTCTGTTGCAGGCTCCATGTCAAACCATTGGCTGTAAACTTCAAGCAGGCGGTCTGCTTGTTCAGGTAATAAGCCTGACAGCGAGAGTGGGCCACCGGTTTTTACTAAGCCTTGCATCAATGGTGCTAGTTCTTCTAACGGTCCTGCTAGGATGTTAGCAACCAATACATCGGCTTGAATGCCGTCGGGTTGATCTTGCGGTAAATAAAGTTCTATCTTATCTTCAACACCGTTACGTCTAGCATTCTCTTTACTAGCGATAATCGCTTGTGGGTCAATGTCGATACCAATGACGCGTTTTGCGCCTAATTTGAGGGCTGCGATGGCTAAAATACCTGAACCACAACCAAAGTCGACAACAGTTTTACCCGCTAGGTCTAATCCATCTAACCATTGTAAACACAATGCTGTTGTTGGATGAGTGCCTGTACCAAAAGCGAGGCCAGGATCAAGCATCACATTAACGGCTGTTGGATCTGGTACATCACGCCAGCTTGGGCAAATCCATAAGCGTTTACCAAATTGCATAGGGTGGAAGTTATCCATCCATTCACGAACCCAATCTTTGTCCTCTAATGCTTCAACTTTATGGGTGAAGTTAGGACCAAGTTCAGGCTGTGCGCTGAGAAAGTCAACCACCGCTGTCATGTCTTGGGTGCCTTCATAGAGTGCAACGATATCAGTTTCACCCCATAGACGAGTTTCACCCGGTAGCGGCTCAAACACTGGGGTGTCTTTAGCGTCTAAAAAGGTCACTGATAGTGCACCGCTTTCAGATAGTAGATCACCAAGGTGTTCGGCTGATTCATTGGTTGCGTTGAGCTTAAGTTGGATCCAAGGCATGGCTGGGGTTCTCGATTTCGGTAGTTGCGTTGGATTATAGCAATAAAAGGGGGTTGGGTGTCATTTGTCTGAGGCGCTTGATGGAGGGTGGGCTAGATTCTGGCTAAAAGACTGCCAGAACGACGTTTTTAGGGGATGTCTACTTAATGTCACCCTGACATTGTTTTATTCAGGATCTTATGTTGCAGTTAAAAGAGAGATTCTGGCTAAAAGACTGCCAGAACGACGTTTTTAGGGTATGCCTACTCAATGTCATTCTGACATTGTTTTATTCAGGATCTTATGTTGCAGTTAAAAGAGAAATTCTGGTTAAGAGGCTGCCGGAACGACGATAGGGCATAAAAAAACCAGCCAAACGGCTGGTCTTTTGATTCAAGAAAAACCGGCTTAATTATAGGCCTAGTTTTTTCTCTAGGTAGTGGATGTTTGCACCACCGTTTTGGAAGTTTTCGTCATCCATAATGCGTTGTTGTAGTGGGGTATTGGTTTTAATCCCTTCTACAATGAATTCGCTTAATGCGTTACGCATACGTGCAATGGCGATACCACGGTTTTCACCGTAAGTAATTAGCTTGCCAACCATTGAATCATAGTGTGGTGGCACTTTGTAGCCTGCGTAGATGTGTGAATCCCAACGAATACCTAAACCGCCTGGTGCGTGGAAACGTTTGATTTCACCCGGTGAAGGGATGAAAGTCACTGGATCTTCTGCATTAATACGACATTCAATAGCATGGCCGCGAATTTGTACTTCGTCTTGAGTAATAGATAATGGTTGGCCAGCAGCAACACGTAGTTGCTCTTTGATTAAATCAACGCCAGTTACCATTTCTGTAACACAATGCTCTACCTGAATACGCGTGTTCATTTCAATGAAGTAGAACTCACCGTTTTCATATAAGAACTCAAAGGTACCTGCACCGCGGTAGCCAATATCGATACAGGCTTTCGCACAACGCTCACCGATGAAACGGCGAGTTTCTTCTGTGATACCCGGTGCTGGCGCTTCTTCAACAACTTTTTGATGACGACGTTGCATTGAACAGTCACGTTCACCTAGGTGAATCGCTTGACCTTGACCATCGGCTAATACTTGGATCTCGATATGACGAGGGTTCTCTAGGAACTTCTCCATGTACAGTTGGCCATTATTGAAACAGGCAATCGCTTCTGCTTGCGTAAGTGAAATTGTTTCAATTAACTCTTCTTCAGAGCGAACTACGCGCATACCACGACCACCGCCGCCGCCAGAAGCTTTAACGATAACAGGGTAACCAATACGCTTAGCAATCTTCTTGTTCACTTCATCATCATCGCCTAACACGCCGTCTGAACCAGGTACCGTTGGTACGCCAGCTTTACGCATCGCATCAATTGCAGACACTTTATCACCCATAAGGCGAATCGTATCGGCTTTAGGGCCAATGAAAATGAAACCAGATTGTTCGATTTGCTCGGCAAAATCAGCATTTTCAGCTAAGAAGCCATAACCTGGGTGAATAGCAACAGCGCCAGTAATTTCAGCAGCACTAATGATTGCTGGAATATTTAGGTAACTTTGCGTTGCTGGTGCTGGGCCGATACATAATGTTTCATCAGCTAGCAGTACGTGTTTTAAGTCGCGGTCAGCCGTTGAGTGAACTGCTACGGTCTTAATGCCCATTTCTTTACAAGCACGAAGAATACGTAAAGCTATTTCACCACGGTTGGCGATAACTACTTTATCTAACATAATCAGTCAGCCTTATTCGATGATTACTAGAACCTGGTCAAACTCAACCGCTGCAGTGTCGTCTACTTCAATAGCAACAACAGTACCGGCTTTATCCGCTTCGATTTGGTT
The DNA here is from genome assembly GCA_002835545.1 of Alteromonadales bacterium alter-6D02. Taxonomy (GTDB): domain Bacteria; phylum Pseudomonadota; class Gammaproteobacteria; order Enterobacterales; family Psychrobiaceae; genus Psychrobium. The sequence goes on along the minus strand of PIZK01000031.1, from coordinate 25,185 downwards.
CATCATTTTCATCGCTTCAACGATACATAGTGTATCGCCAACGTTTACTTTGCTACCAACTTCAACAAATGGCTTTGCTTCTGGAGAAGCTGCACGGTAGAACGTACCAACCATTGGAGATTTTACTTGATGGCCGCTAACTTGAGCTGGTGCTGCTTCAACTGCTGGAGCTGCTACTGGAGCAGGAGCTGCTGCAACTGGGGCTGCTGCTACCGCTACTGGAGCTGGTGCTGCAACTGCTGCTGTCGTACGACTGATGCGTACTGACTCTTCACCTTCAGCGATTTCTAACTCAGAAATACCTGATTCTTCTACCAGCTCAATTAATTTTTTTATTTTACGAATATCCATGGTGTTCTCTTCTCAAAAGTTTAGGACTGCGCCAAATGCGACGCTGCCGCTTGTAAAGCGTATTCATAACCCGCTGGGCCTAAGCCACAAATCACCCCAATTGCTACATCTGAGAAGTAGGAATGGTGACGAAATGGTTCGCGTTTATGAACGTTAGATAAATGAATTTCTATAAAAGGAATGTTGACAGACAAAATGGCATCACGCAGCGCTACACTGGTATGTGTAAAGGCGGCAGGATTAATAATAATAAAATCCGCATCGGTTTGGTGAATTGCATTAATGAGCTCAAATTCAGCATTTGACTGAATATGACTTAAGCTAATATCCATTGCTTGAGCTTGCTGGGTTAATGTATCAACAATCTCTGGTAGAGTTTGTTGACCGTAATGACCAGGCTCGCGGCGGCCTAACATATTTAAGTTTGGACCATTTACCAATAAGATGTGGTTATTTTCGCTCATCTTGAAGACATCCCCTGAGTATATCTTTAATCTTGCTATTTTTATTTAAAAACCAGTCTAGCTGTGTTTCATTTGATAGGCAAATCGTTAAGATAACTTTATCACGACACATTATATACAAATCGCGACATTTGGCAGCCAATTACTGGTCTTATCACCTAAGACTTATGGCTACTAGTTGTTATCAAGCATAATCAAGTGAGCGAAATAAACCCTGATCCTAATCACTTTTAATGGCGATCTCAGTAATGTTGCTTGGTAAAGCTTAGGCTAAATTTAGCGCCTAGCAACTCAGAGTCATTAATTGTAAAGCTGCCGTTGTAGCTATTAATAATATCAACGACAACGGCCATACCAATGCCTTGCCCTTGCTCTTGGGTGTCAAGTCTTGCGCCGCGTTGGGTGATTTTTTCCCGCGCTTGCTCTTCAATACCGGGACCGTTATCTTCAATGATGAACTGAAGTTGCTTTGAATCCTCTGCTACTGAGACTTTGACTTCTCCTGCGCCATATTTATAGGCGTTGTCCATGAGGTTACCGAGCATCTCAAGTAAGTCGCCTTGATCGCCATGAAAGAAACTCTCACTTGGAATATGCAACTGACATAATACGGCCTTATCTTTATAGACTTTGTCCAATGCATTTTTGACTTGAGTGGCGTGCTCTAAGATATTAACCCGAGTGATACCTGTAACCTGTTGGCTAACCACTGCACGTTGCAATTGATAACGAACAATTTGATCCATGCGTTGGCTTTGTTCTTTCACTAATTGATGCAGCTCGACTGTCGATTCGTCAGCGGCGTTCGTGAGCACCGCAAGAGGTGTCTTTAACGAATGAGCGAGATCGCCCAAGCGTTGATGGTAGCGAGTACGTTGCTTGCGTTCACTGTCAACCAAGCGATTCAGGTTGCCCGTTAAACGGCTTAGCTCTTTGGGGTAATCATCACTTAATGCTTCAATGTGACCATCTTCTATGTCTTTAAGCTCATGGGCTAAATTATACAGCGGACGTAAACCACGGCTTAATAAGAAGTGCTGAGTTGTTAGCAGTAGGAGCGCCACAATAGCGAGCCACATCCACAGATCGGAGCGATAGCTGGTGAGAGCACGCTGAAAGGCGATATTGTCCTGCATCACGACAAAGGTATATTGATAGTCTTTACCGTGGCTTTCTTCAATGGTGCCATAGGTTGCAACAAAATATTCTACGCCAACGTGCGTATTATCGATGCCAAAACTGCTCTTGCCTGGGCGCTGTGGCCTTGCTGTAACAGGGGAGACCGTTAAGGCGGAGCGTGATCGCCATAACTCGCGGCCTGCGCGATCTAGCACATAACCATAAAGCCCGGAACTTGCTTCATTAAAGCGCGACTCTTGTTGATAAGCTGGAATGATTAAGTCACGCCCTTGTTGTTCGGCGCTGGAGATTAAACTCAGGATATACAGTTGGAGCTTTTCTTTTTCTGCACTCTTGGTCGCGTTAGTGAATGCTGAATCGAGAACTGCGGCGGTAATACTAAAAAAGACCAGCATAAAGAAGCTGGCCATAAGCAGTATTCGTGTACGAAGTGAATAGTTCTTCACTGATTAACCGTTAGCAATTGCTGGGTTGATTCGATAACCTCGGCCACGCAATGTTTCAATCGGTTCAATGGTACCGTTAGGGTCAAGTTTTTTGCGCAGGCGACGCACGAACACTTCAATAACGTTTGAATCACGATCGTAATCTTGATCGTAAATATGCTCGGTGAGTACTGTTTTTGAGATTACTTGATGTGGGTGAGTCAATAGGTATTCAATAACCTTATACTCATAAGCTGTTAGCTCAATCTCAGTGCCATCAACCGCCACTGATTGTGCATTTAAGTCTAAAGATAGCGGGCCGAAGTGTTGGGAGGCGCTTGCCATGCCGACGCTACGACGCAGTAATGCTTTAACACGGGCTAACAGTTCATCCATTTCAAATGGTTTGGTCAAGTAGTCATCCGCGCCAGAGTCGAGGCCAATGACTTTCTCTTGCCATTGGTCACGAGCAGTTAAAATAAGAATAGGGTAATTCTTACCTTGCTCACGCAATTTTTTAATCACATCAAGACCATCGATTTTCGGTAAGCCTAAATCAATGATTGCTAAATCGTAAGGGTATTCGGTTCCTTGAAATAAGCCTTCTTCACCGTCTGCAGCACAGTCAACGGCGTAACCTTGTTTGGTGAGACTTGAATTTAGTTGTTCGAGTAATAGAGGTTCATCTTCGACAATTAAAATACGCATAGTTTTCCTTTCATCAATGTCATTAATCTAACATTACTTGTTGTTTTTATTGTTTGGTCACTTTTTTCTTTCGCTTACTTTGCCACTTTTTGTGTTGACGAAGACGGTTTTTAAACGCCCATTGGCTAGAAGTAATTTGACCTTAAACTGTTGTTCTTTCACTCGCTCGACTTTAAGCAGTTTAGTTGCTTTATATTTAGTTAACGCTAACTTCGATGCTTTTTGCTCATTACTATCCGCTGCAATGGTATTCGCAGAGAAGGTAATGAGAGCGATTAAACTGAGTCGCTTTAATATGCTAGTTATCATTTTATTCCCGAGTTATTGGATGTCTACTAGAACGTAATTCAGCTTATCCATAAACCAAATGAGGTTATAACTTCCTCATCATAACATAAGCGATAAATTCAACTTATCGTGATAACGAATGAGGCTTTAGTTTATCGCAAGCTGATTAACTGTTGCTGAACTCAATAGAGTGTTAGCTAACGGTTGTATCAGTGGTTAAAAAAAGCTTAAGGTTTTCTCGACCGCTTTAGTAAATTCTTCAACTTCATCAAAGGTATTATATGGTGCAAAAGACGCGCGAATTGTCCCGGAGTGCTCGATGTACTCCATTAGGGGCATTGCACAATGGTGTCCTGCTCGCACTGCAATATTCTGTTGATCCAGTAAGGTGGCAACGTCTGATGAATGCTCTTCATCAACCACAAAGCTAAGAACGGGAAGCTTATGGTTCACATCACCAATAATATTGACTTCTTCAAGTTGCTTAAGCCGTTCTGTTGCATAGTTTAGCAACTGTTGTTCATAATCAAAAACTTGCTTGTGTTCAAATTGCTGAATAAAGTTGATAGCTTGACTTAGGCCTAAAACGCCACTGATATTAGGCGTGCCAGCCTCAAACTTAAAGGGGAGTTGATTATACGTTGTACCGCTAAAGCTCACCTTTTTAATCATTTCACCACCGCCTTGCCATGGCGGCATTGCCTCTAATAGTGCTTCTTTGCCATATAGAATTCCAACACCGGTTGGGCCAAACATTTTATGTGCCGAGAAAACGTAAAAATCACAATCAAGTTGTTGCACATCAACGGGCAGGTGCGCGATAGCTTGGGCGCCATCGATGACTGTCACGGCATTAACATTTTTAGCCAAGCTAATTAATTCTTCGATTGGGTTAATGACACCCGTGACATTGGAAGCGTGTGCGATAGCGACGATTTTTGTATCTTGGTCAATCAATGATAAAGCATGGTTTAAGTCGAGCTCGTAATTATCATTTAAGTGAATAACCCGTAACTCCGCGCCAGTTTGCTGACAAACCATTTGCCATGGCACAATATTGGCGTGGTGCTCTGATACTGCTACGACAATATTATGAATAGCGGCGAGATTTGGTCGGGCATAACTTTGGGCAATGAGGTTAATTGACTCTGTTGTGCCTTTGGTGAAGATGACTTCTTTGCTGTTATGCGCATGAATAAATTTGGCGACATTTGAACGTGCTAACTCATATTGCGCTGTTGCTTTAGCGCTGAGCTGGTGTGCTGCGCGATGAACATTGGCATTACTCTCACTATAGAACTTATTGATACAGTCGATAACACACTGTGGCTTTTGCGCGGTAGCAGCGCTATCCAAATAAATTTGGTCACTGTCGCAAATCAATGGAAATTGCTGGCGAAACTGGTGAGCGTCAAAGGTCATAATGTCCTCGTCTAGAGTCTTCAAATGTTGTTCTAAAGATTAGTTTAAGTAGTAACTTAAGTGATACCTTACTTAAGTTACTACTTTTTATCATAAAATTACAATAACACTGATATTAAAGTAGCGGCTTTAAGAATCTTGCCGTGTGGGATACCGGATGATCAACGATGTCTTCAGGGGTTCCTGCACACAAGATTTGACCACCGCCATTACCGCCCTCAGGTCCTAAATCAATGATCCAGTCTGCCGTCTTAACCACATCAAGGTTATGCTCAATTACCACGATGGTATTGCCGTGATCACGCAGGCGATGTAATACATCGAGCAACATTTGAATATCTTTAAAATGTAGACCCGTGGTTGGCTCATCTAAAATGTATAAGGTTTTACCCGTATCGCGTTTTGAGAGCTCTTTGGCGAGTTTGACCCGCTGTGCTTCACCACCAGAAAGTGTGGTCGCGGATTGACCAAGCGTAATGTAAGACAGGCCAACATCCATTAAGGTTTGCAGCTTACGTGCAATAGCAGGGACGGGTTTGAAGAACTCATTGGCATCTTCGACCGTCATTTCCAGCACTTGGTGAATGTTTTTGCCTTTATAAAGGACTTCAAGGGTTTCACGGTTATAACGTTTAGAATGACAAACATCACAAGGCACGTATACATCTGGTAAGAAGTGCATTTCTACCTTAGTCACCCCGTCGCCCTGACAGGCTTCACAACGACCGCCCTTGACATTAAAACTAAAACGACCTGCCTTATAACCGCGCGAGCGTGACTCTTGGGTGGCTGCAAATAGTTCACGAATAGGGGTGAAAATACCCGTATAAGTTGCTGGGTTTGAACGTGGCGTTCGGCCAATTGGACTTTGATCAATGTCGACGACTTTGTCGCAATGCTCTAAGCCTTCGATGCGATCATGCGGCGCGGGCTCATCATTAACCGCTTTATTTAACGCAATATGTGCCAGTGGGTAGAAGGTATTATTAATTAAGGTCGATTTACCCGAGCCAGAAACACCTGTGACACAGGTGAGCAATCCTGTCGGTATCGCTAAATCAACATTTTTTAAGTTGTTACCGCGTGCGCCAAACAATTTGATCCATTGATCTTGATGTTGGGTACGTTCTTTGCGGTATTCGATTTGTTTTGCGCCCGATAAGTATTGGCCTGTCACCGATTGCTCATTATCGATGATTTGTTGATAAGAGCCTTGGGCAATGATTTCACCGCCATGAACGCCAGCACCAGGGCCGATATCGATAATATAATCGGCACAGCGGATTGCATCTTCATCATGTTCAACCACAATAACGGTATTACCTAAATCGCGAAGGTGGTTTAGGGTTTTTAGCAGACGCTCGTTATCACGTTGATGTAAACCAATGGAAGGCTCGTCAAGCACATACATGACACCAACAAGGCCGGCACCAATTTGACTAGCTAAACGAATACGCTGAGCTTCACCCCCTGATAAGGTATCTGCGCTGCGCGAAAGGCTCAGGTAATTAAGGCCAACATTGACTAAAAAGCCTAAACGATCGCGGATCTCTTTTAGGATTTTTTCCGCAATTTGGGCTTTTTGACCCGTAAATTCAAGCTGGTCAAAGAAATCCATACAATCGCCAATGGAATATTCTGCAACCGTTGGTAAATTGGTTGTGCCAATAAATACATGACGCGCTTCTTGACGTAAACGGCTGCCATCACAGCTTGGACATGACTGCTGGTTTAAGTATTTAGTGAGTTCTTCTCGTACCGCATTGGACTCTGTTTCACGGTAGCGGCGATCCATGTTATTGATGATCCCTTCAAAGGGGTGGTTTCTAACCACCATATCACCGCGATCGTTCATGTACTTAAATTCAAGTGACTTGGTACCACTACCAAAGAAGATGTGTTTTTTATCTTCATCCGTTAGCGATTCAAACGGCGCTTCTAAGTCAAAACCGTAATGCTCGCTCAGAGCGGTGAGCATTTGGAAATAATAGAAATTACGACGATCCCAGCCACGAATTGCACCGCCTGCAAGGCTAAGCTCTGGATTAACCACGATGCGTTGTGGATCAAAAAACTGTTTAACCCCTAAACCGTCACAACTACCACAGGCACCTGCTGGGTTATTAAAAGAAAATAAGCGAGGTTCTAACTCAGCCATCGAATAGCCACACTGACTACAGGCAAAGTTTGCAGAAAAAAGAATAGGCTCAAGTTCACTGTCATCATCCATTGCAACAATACTGGCGACACCACCTGAAAGCTCAAGTGCGGTTTCAAATGACTCGGCTAAGCGTTGTTGGAGATCTTCGCGAACTTTAAAACGGTCAACAACCACTTCAATATCGTGTTTCTTTTGTAGTTCTAGCGTCGGTGGATCAGATAAGTCACATACCGAGCCATCGATACGAGCGCGAATAAAGCCTTGCGCTGCGAGGTTGTCGAGCAATTTAGTGTGCTCACCTTTACGTTGTTGTACCACGGGCGCTAATAGCATCAGCTTACTGCCTTGGGGCAGCGCTAAAACTTTATCGACCATTTGACTAATGGTTTGTGCCGCTAATGGTAAGTCATGGGTAGGGCAACGCGGCTCACCAACGCGGGCAAATAATAAACGTAGATAATCGTGAATTTCTGTAATGGTACCCACTGTTGAGCGCGGGTTATGTGATGTCGATTTTTGTTCGATTGAAATCGCAGGACTGAGTCCTTCGATTGAATCAACATCAGGCTTTTCCATTAATGATAAGAATTGGCGAGCATAGGCTGATAAAGATTCTACATAGCGGCGCTGTCCTTCGGCATAGAGTGTGTCAAAGGCGAGTGAGGACTTGCCCGACCCTGATAATCCGGTGATCACGATGAGTTTATCGCGTGGGATGGTTAGGTTGATGTTTTTTAAATTGTGGGTGCGTGCGCCCCGTACTTCAATTTTATCCATGAACAACACTTCTATGACGATTATCGAACCCGAAATTATTGCATAGTTTGCTGTCCATTGCAGTGCTTTGCCCGAATTATCTCACCGTGTTTGCTATTAATTGATCTGATTTGTTGCGCTAGCACATTTTTATATTAGCTAATCTAATTCAACACTGGGGATCAAAAATCGCTCATGTTACAATTCTGTTTTTTTATGGGGATAGCAATTGTCTGATGAGTAACGTGAGTGGATTAAATTCAATTGAAAAGCGTGCTGCGATTTCTCTAGCCTTGGTGTTTGGCTTACGCATGCTGGGTTTGTTTATGATCATGCCTGTTTTTGCAATTTATGGTCAGGAGCTCGACGGTTATTCTCCGATGTGGGTTGGTATTGCTATTGGTGCCTATGGCTTAACCCAAGCCTTATTACAAATCCCGATGGGCATGCTTTCTGACCGCTTTGGTCGCAAACCAGTGATTCTGATTGGTCTTGCTATTTTCTGTATTGGTAGCTTAATTGCTGCTTATGCTGATTCAGTAATGGGCGTGACAATTGGCCGTGCTATTCAAGGGATGGGGGCGATTGCTAGTACTATTTTAGCCTTAGCTGCCGATGTGACTCGCGATGAACATCGTCCGAAAGTGATGGCGACCATTGGTATGTGTATTGGTTTGTCATTTGCGGTATCGCTGATTTTAGGTCCAGTGCTGGTAGATAGTATTGGTTTATCTGGCTTATTTAACTTAACCGCTGGGCTGGCTTTATTAGGTATGCTGGTGGTGTTATTTATCGCACCTAATGCGGTCAGCAAAGCACCGAAAGGCGATACTCGCGCGGCGCCAGAGCTGATTTCTGCGATGTTAAAAGACGGCCAGCTATTGCGTTTAGATGTCGGTATTTTCGTGCTGCATCTTGTTATCACCTCTATTTTTGTCGTATTACCGCTGATGTTAATGGAACTTGATTTCGCTACGACTGATCATTGGCAACTCTATTTCCCGACCTTGTTGGTGTCTTTTGTGTTGATGGTGCCACTGATTATCATCGGTGCTAAAAATGAAAGCATGAAACAAATGTATCGCTTTTCTTTGCTGCTGTTAGCGGTTTCATTGGTGATGATGTATCTGTTACAAGGTTCATTTATTGGCCTGTTCGTCGCTGTGATTGTGTTCTTTACCGCATTTAATTATTTAGAAGCCTCATTACCCTCATTAATCGCTAAGTTTGCGCCTGCTGGCCAGAAGGGAACGGCGATGGGGATTTACTCATCAAGCCAATTCTTTGGTGCGTTCTGGGGCGGAATCTTAGGTGGTTTATGTTATCAATATCTAGGGTTAGCTGGTGTGTTTGCAACATCAACAATTTTGGTTATTGCGTGGTGGTTTTACACCGCTGGCATGGTTAACCCGAAGGTGCTCAAGACATATACCCTCGATGCTGACGCCCATGATCAACCGACAGCGGAAAACATGTCACAACAGCTAATGGCGCTGCCCGGTGTTAAAGAAGCGATAGTAATTTTTGATGATCAAGCCGCTTACCTTAAAGTGGATGCGAAGGTTTTTGAGCTTAATGAAGCTCGTGCGGTGTTACTCGCGCCAATTGAAGTTTAAGGCAATCGATTCAGAACTCCCACTTCGTCGTCCTGAAGTGTTTTATTCAGGAACTCTCACTTCGTCATCCTGAAAGTGTTTTATTCAGGACCTCGCTTGTGCATCAAACACGAGATTCCGGCTAACCCACTGCCGGAACGACGGGGTTGGGGACATGTCGCAGTGAGGTGTTACGCTGCAACGAAACGACTAATCAAATCTAAACTGGCTCGATACTCTTCCTCTACTATGCTATTGAGCAGCATATAAGCATGAATCATGTCGTCAAATTGGTGGTGGGTGACCGGCACGCCTACCTCTTGTAGGGCCTTAACATAAGCATGGCCTTCGTCTCGCAATGGATCGCAGCCAGCAGTGATCACTAAGGTTTTTGGCATGGAAGGAGAAAATGCACCTAACAGTGGAGAAGCTGTTTTAATGATGGGGTGAGTCGAATCGCTTTGTTGGAAATACTGCTCGAAATACCAACTGATCTTATCTTGCTCTAGTAAGAATCCCGTACCATTTTCTTCGATTGAAAGCTGACTCATGGTGTAATCAACACTAGGATAGATCAGGATTTGTTTATCAATTTTAATGTGCTCATTATGAATGTTATTCATCACCAATGTGGTACTAATAGCACCGCCCGCACTGTCGCCAGCTATGTAGAGCGTGTCATTGTGTTTCATGCCTTTGACTGCTTCTTTATAGTGACTTAATACGTGTTGGCAATCATTAACGCCTGCTGGGTAAGGGAATTCCGGCGCGAGGCGGTAATCGATACAAATGACAATAGCTTGAGCAGCTAAAGCAAGGTCACGACTGATCGGGTCATATAACTCAACACTACCACACATGTGACCGCCACCATGAAAATGTAATAATACTGGCAAGGTCTTTTCTGGATTGGGATTATATAACCGAGCAGGGATAGCTTGTGCACCAGCATAAAACATCACATCTTTTATTAGCGGAATATCAGCGCCAGTCATCATCAGCCCTGCCAGCTTGTCGAGATTTGCACGCACGATACTTGGCGCAAAGGCTTGATTATCCTGTTTCGCTTGAGCGATAGCTGCATTTGCTTGCTCGAGTAATGGTACGAGTTTTGGGGAGACTACTCCGCGCATAAAACCTCCTTCTTTTCTTCCCCCGTTTCAGGAAGAAAAAAGCTGCCAATAAAAAACGTTGAACTTAATAACGTTATTAAAATGAAGGAGTGAGTGTAATCACCATTGTTAATATCAACAAGACGACCAAAGCACCATAACATCACGGTTGAGACACTAACTTCTAGCTAGAAGGTTTTTATTTAACGAATGTTTATTTGAGTTAAATTTATTTTCTATCCTAAAGTCTAGGCCTAGCATAGGTTTAGGATCTAAATAGATCCTGAGTTAAGCATAAAAGCGACGAAGTAGGCTGCTAAGCTCTCGCACCGTGACTAATAAATCAGTATAATGAAAATCATCGCACTTTAACGTTTCATGTGGTTTTAAATAACTGATAGAAACGTAATTTAAGTTAAAGTGAAACTTATTGATTATCGGCTATACAGCCATACTAAACAGATAGATAGGGGCGAATATGGCCAGTAAGGGAATTAATAAAGTCATTCTTGTAGGTAACTTAGGTAAAGATCCTGAGATCCGTTACTTACCAAGTGGTGGCGCAGTTGCTAACTTAACTTTAGCAACATCAGAGTCGTGGCGTGATAAGAACACCGGCGAGCAAAAAGAAAAAACTGAATGGCACAATATTTCAGTGTTCGGTAAGTTAGCTGAAATTGCTGGTGAATACCTGCGTAAAGGCTCACAAGTTTACATTGAAGGCGCATTACAAACTCGTAAATGGCAAGACCAAAGCGGTAATGACCGTTATACCACTGAAGTCGTTGTTCAAGGCTTTAATGGCACCATGCAAATGTTAGGCGGCCGTCAAGGCGGTGGCCAAGGTGGTTATCAGCAACAAGCACCTCAACAGCAAGGTGGCTATCAGCAAGCTGCGGCTCCACAGCAACAAGGCGGTTTCCAACAGCAGGCACCACAGCAAGCGGCACCTCAACAACAAGGTGGCTATCAGCAAGCTCCGCAACAGGCTGCGCCTCAGCAACAAAATAATTTTGCTAGTCAGCCACAGCAAGGTGGTTTTCAACAGCCAGCACAACAGCCTGCGCAGCAACCTGCACAACAGCCAGCTAAAGCACCAGATTTAGATGATGGCTGGGATGACGATATCCCGTTCTAATTCAAGAATTATAAACTTGATTTACACAAAAGGGCTTGTTTTTACAAGCCCTTTTTTAATGGAATGATATTGATAAAGGGTCTTCTCATATGACTGTTGAAGGTCTTTCAATTTACAGAAATGCGTGGCGGCAAGCTACTCTAGCTGGCCGTTCAGCGTATGGTGGAAACTAGCCAAAGCTAAGTCTAAGCCTTTACCAAGTTTATTAGTGAGGTGTTTGAACTACAAGATGATTATGGGCCAGTTGTAATTATCTAAGTGAACACTGCTCTGTTTAATATCATGGCGGAACAATTGGAAAAGTTGCATCTTGATGCATGTAATTACAACCCACGAGTTTCAAGGTTTTTCATGATCTTAAAGATGAATTAAGCTTTCCATTTGAATAGCAAGGTTTATGGCAGGTTTGGTTGGCTTGGTGTCATGGCTGCCTTTTTTTAAACAGTGTAAGATGCATTTCAATCGACATTAAGAATAAAATTTATTATGCCAAAGACAATTTGCTTTTTAGCTTATGATGGCGTTGAGTTGCTTGATTTAGCTGGTCCGCAATCCGCTTTTAATGAGGCAATACAAGTCCATAAAAATAGTTATCAGTTACAAGTAATTGGATTTTGCGATACAGCGATCAATTGCGAGGCTGGTTTAACAATAACCCCATCTGTTTCTATAGAAGATGTGAAAAATTGTCATACTTTAATCATTCCCGGAGGAAAGGGGGCGAGGAGTACGTCAATTGATTCTAAGCAATTGTCTCGCTTGAAAGTGCTGATGTCTAAATGTGAGAGAGTGGTATCAATATGCACCGGAGTTTACCTAACTGCTAGAGCTGGACTTCCTAATAATACGAACGTCGCAACACATTGGGCATTTGTTAGTGATCTAAAGAAACGCTACCCCAAGTTAAATGTTGACAGTGAAAAGCTATTTGTTAGGGATGGGCGATATTGGTCTTCGGCAGGGGTTACATCGGGGATTGATTTGGCGCTACGCCTTATAGAAATAGATGAAGGAAAAAACTTAGCGCATCATGTTGCAAAGCACCTCGTCGTCTATTTAAAGCGTACAGGAGGGCAAAAACAATTTTCAGATATTATGGATGTGCAAACACCAAAAACAGATCGCTTAGAGTCGTTATTTAATTGGATTAAAGAACATATTGAAGAAGAGTTAACTGTTAATCGTTTGGCTGATGTCATTCATTTGAGTGAAAGGCAATGTCATAGGTTTTTTGTAAAAGAAACAGGATTTACACCTGCACAATATGTAGAAAAATATCGAATGCAATTGGCCTCAGAGCTATTGTTATCAAGCCAAAAAGAAATAAAAATTATTGCTAAAACTGTTGGTTTTAGTTCTCCTGACGGGTTCAGGAGAGCGTTCGAACGCAACTTTTCTATTTCTCCGTTAGCCTACCGTAAAGCATTTCAATCTAAAACTGAGGAAGTAAACAATGTTTAAGAACAAACTAGGGAAACTTGTGAGCTTTGCTTTCTTTTTGCTTGCTTCAATACCTCTACAGGCTAAAGAGGCTTTAAAGGTTGTTCAATTAGAAAATGTTACTATTAATTATCACTTTATGGATGAGCAGTCAGTTAAGAAAGAAAATGAAATCAATCAATTAACAAATAAAGCATTTTTATCTTATACAAAATTCTTTGGTGGACTGCCTAGAGATAAAAAAGGTGTCGAATACTCTGAGATTTCTATTCATGTCAGGCAAGGAAAGTATTTAGGAGGTGAAGCCGATCCTAAATTGATCATACTCTCTTGGAATAATGGTAAAACATTTGGTTTTTCTACTTGGCAAAGAATATTACTTCATGAACTATTTCATTTGTGGAGTGCTGAATCTTTTCGATATCAAGATGGGAGAGAACATTGGTTTAATGAGGGGTTTTCTGAGTTTTATACTTTCAAGACCGCTGTTGAATTAGGTTTGATATCCTCGGAAGAAATGTTGGCGGTTGTGTCTTCTGTTATTGGTTACTACTCAACGTCGTCAGGTCTTGGCAAAATATCTATGAGACGTGCTGGTCGAACAAATAAACTCAAGTTTGAAAATTACTTTCTCGTATACGGTGGTGGTTGGGTTGTAGCAATGGTGCTAGACCACGATATAAGAAAAAGAACAAATAATAACAAGAGTATCGATGAACTGATGCGTTGGATGTACGTTAATTTCCACAGGGACAAAAAGTTGTACAGTTTGGGCGATATTACCCAAGGGTTGAAGTATACTACTGGGATTGATTATTCTAATTTTATGAAGTCTTTCGTAGATGGGAATAAAATACTTCCGGTATCCGATTATTTATCAATAAGTGATGCGCAATGGGCGCTGACATTTAACCAAAAAAGTATAAGCAACTATAAAATTTTGTTTGAAACTCTAGGTATTAAGCGCACACTGTAAAGTGCAGCTTTATAGGGGGGGCGCTGTTTATAAAGCGCCACAACAAATGAGCCTGTAAATAATTTTGTTAAATATTATACATCCAGCATCCTTGCTGGGCTTTTCCAAACAAAAACAGAATTAATGTGGAACATTGAACAGTATCACTCACGCTTGAAGGCATGTCATGAGCTGCGTCTCTAATGATTCTGGAAGTTCGGTGGCGATCATTTCAACTCTGCTTTCCAAACAGTCATCCAGCTCTTCTTCGGTTAGCATATCTGTTGTTAGGTTATAAGCAAAGATTCCATCGTTAGTGATAAATACTGCTTTTACACGTTCAATCTGGAGTTTAGGAAGCTTAGATAGAAAAGAGATTAACTTGTGTCGGTAAAATACCTTGGTGGGGGAGAAGCGCCAGCCGATACTTTTAAATCCTTCACCCTCATTACATGCTTTAATGAAGCCACATTCAGGGATAGCGAGTTGAGAGGCCAATGGTTTTGATTGTGCTTGGTGATGGTGATGGTGGGCTGCGGGGCGGATTGCAGCTGTTGCACCATTGAGGTAGCTAGTCTCAATAACGCCGTGTTGTGCGAAGATGACGTTCGCTTGTGGCTGACAATTATTTTTGATATATGAGGTTAGGTTGGCGCTATCACCTTCGCGGTATAAGTCGGACTTGTTGCCTATGACCGTGTCTGCGATCGCTATCTGTTGATTGAAGGTTTCATGCGATGTGTATTGCTTGCTGGATAATTTTCGCGCATCAACTAAGGTTAGTGTTTTTTGTAACGAAAGCACGTCATGATAGTGTGTTGACGATAAGATATTGAGCACTTCCTGAGGGTGGCCGAGTCCTGTGGGTTCAATTAGTAAACGGTCTGGCTTTGCTTTAGTCAATAGCTGGTTAAGGGCTACTTGCATTGGCAAGCCTGCCGCGCAGCACATACAGCCACCGGGTACTTCGCGGATATATATGCCTTGTCCCTGTGAATGCTTGCCTTCAAATAAACTGCCATCAATACCAATTTCCCCGAACTCATTGACTAGGACTGCCCAGCGTTCATTATCCGGTTTGCTTTTTAATAAATGAAGAATGGCTGATGTTTTTCCTGCCCCTAAAAAGCCGGTGATAATATTAGTAGGAATAGCACTTATTTCGAAATTACTCGCTTTCATTATGAGTCTCTGCACTTTGTATGTTTTGTTATATTATAACGTTTGTTGCGGTGGGTAAAGGTATGTCAATGAGAGCTAATTACAGCGGAAATTATTTAACTAAAGTATCAGACTTTTATCATATCAACAGCCTTAGGGTTATTGATTTAGATCAATAATGACTCGACTCAAGAAACTATGTTAAAAGGACTGTGATAGTATCGTCAGTATTTTTACATGCGTCAATAAAGCTCTAAGAGCTTTAAAGTGGTAAACATGAACGAAAACTCATTATGTAGTGTAGTCGAGCGTAACGTGGTGACTTGCTTTAAGGAGACCTCCCTTAGAGAAGCCACTGGGTTAATGCATCAAAGACGTTGTAGCTCAATTATTGTCACGGAAAATCATAAGCCGATAGGGATTTGGACTGAAGCGGATTCGTTATCAGTGGATTTAAATAACCCCGATGCATTGGGTGTGCCTTTAGGTGAGGTGATGAGTGTTAACTTATTTATGGTTAATATTCACCTGTCACTTGATGACGTGGCGCTGGAATTGAAATTACGGGAGGTTCGTCACCTCATTGTTATTGATGATGATGGGCTGTTAGTAGGTGTCGTTTCACAGAGCGATATTATTATCAATCAAGATGCGCAATACTTTTTGAGCCTTACTCAAGTTCAAAACATCATGCCTAAAAAGCAGGCGCCATTATTAGATGCATCAAAGCCAATTCATGACGCAATCGAATTAATGCGTAAGCGGCGAAGCGACTCCTTAGTTGCGACTATCGATGATCAGCCTGCTGGTTTGCTTACTGAGCGGGATATTGTTCGTTTGATTGCGACTAATCAGTTAGATACCTCTATAGAAAGCGTAATGAGTCAGCCGCTCATCTCTGTTTCTAACAGTATGAGCTTGTTATCAATCCGCTCGTTTATGCAAAAACGCCATATTCGACATCTTGGGGTTCAAGGAGATAATGGTGAATTCTTAGGCATTGTTTCTTTCTCTGATATTCTTAACCGTATAGAGCGTAGCTATATCAACCGCTTACGCAGTGCGTTGGCTGAAACAAGTGCAAGCCTAAAAGAAAAAGAATATAACTTGCACATGGCTCACGCTTTAATTGAAGCGTCAGTTGATGGCATCATGGTGACGGACAGAAATACAATCATCAAGACAGTAAACCCTGCGTTTACTCAGGTGACTGGTTATAGTGAAGCAGAGGCTCTAGGTCAGCCCGCATCAATGGTCAGCTCGGGCAGGCATGATAAAGAATTCTATGATGTGATGTGGCAGACGCTTGATGAAGAGGGCTATTGGCAAGGTGAAGTCTGGAATAGAAAAAAGAACGGAGAAATTTATCCGGAATGGCTTACCATCACACGTATTGTTGAGCCTACCACCCAGCAAGTATTATACGCGGGAATTTTTAATGATATTTCTGATCGTAAAAACTCAGAATTAATCATTGAACACCTTGCATATTATGACCCCCTAACCAAGCTTCCTAATCGTCAATTGCTGTTTGATCGTATTGATAATGCTTTAACGCACGCTCACGAAGAACAAAGTCAACTTGGGCTATTATTTATTGATTTGGACCATTTTAAGCGAATTAATGAATCGTTAGGGCACGATATTGGTGACTTAGTACTCTGTGAAGTGGCTAATCGATTAAACCAATGTATTAGTCATAATGATACTCTTGCACGCGTTGGAGGTGATGAGTTAGTCATTGTGCTATCTGAACTTGAAGACAAAGCAGTTGCTTATCGTACTGCCCAGCAAGTGATCGAATGCTTTGAAACACCATTAATTATTGATGATAAAAAGTTATTTATCACCAGTAGTGTTGGCTGTTCTATTTTCCCGCAAGACGGCTTGACTAGAACTGAGCTGCTGAGAAACTCGGATTCGGCGATGCATCGTGCCAAAGAGAAAGGGCGAAATCAATTCTGTCTTTATTCATCAGAAATGAATAAAGAATCTCAAATGCAACTCGCACTTGAACAGCGCTTACGTGCTGCGTTAATTAATAATGAGTTTTTCCTAGAGTATCAGCCAAAAGTTGATGTTAAATCACGCAAAGTGGTTGGTGTTGAAGCTTTACTGCGTTGGCAGGATAAAATTTTAGGGCGCGTGGCACCTGATGTCTTTATCCCCCTTGCTGAAGAGCTTGGCCTTATTTCTGATATTGGATTTTGGGTGCTTAAGCAATCTATTTGCCAAGGATTAGCATGGAAAGAGCAGGGACTGCCTCCACTCCGTATCTCGGTGAATATTTCTGTGAAGCAGTTTGCAAATCACAATTTGGTTTCGCAACTTGCCGAGTTAATTGAATGCTATGACTACGATCCATCGTTATTAGATATTGAAGTAACAGAAACTAGTTTCATTGAAGATGCTGAATATGTCTTCCGTTGTCTTGATGTTATTCGTCAGCTTGGTGTTAGTGTATCGATGGATGATTTTGGTACGGGCTACTCCAGTCTGAGCTTATTGACTAAGATGCCCCTTGACCAATTAAAAGTGGACCGAAGTTTTATGGAAGGTATTCCCGGGTGTAAAGATAATGAAGAGCTTGTCTCCACTATTATTTTAATGGCACATAACCTTAACTTAACGGTTGTGGCTGAAGGGGTTGAAACGGAAGAACAATTGATGTTCTTACAAAACCTTAACTGCGAAGAAATTCAAGGTTACTATTTTAGTCGACCAGTAAGCGCTAAAAATCTAACTCATTTAGTTGCTTAGTCAGTGCAGCTAACTGTTTTAACAATGAGTAAGTGATAGACTGCTCATCTTTTATGACAGAGCGACGATGATGAAAACGTTATATTTTGGTGGTCAAAAAAGTGGTAAGAGTAATTTAGCGGCTGCTTATACTTTATCCTTACAAGGTCCAAAACCTCACTATATTGCCACTTATGATAATTCTTATCATGACGAAGCCATGGCTGAAAGGGTGTTTAAACATCAGGTGCAACGGCAAGATGATTTTATTACGCTAGAGCAAAGTCATGATTTAAGTAAGGTGATGCGTTCTGGCGAAACATATTTGATCGATTGCCTGTCGATGTGGATTTTTAATAACCTCGAGCAGACAGAAGAGTATTTGATTAATCAGCTAGCATACTTATTTTCATTGGATTGCAATATTGTGTTTGTATTGAACGATGTGAGTTGTGGGGTGATTCCAATGGAAGCTCAATCACGACGCTTTGTTGATATGTCGGGTATTATTGGTCAATATGTCGCTGCGCAGAGTGATGAGGTGTACCGAGTCAGTTATGGCTTGCCTCAGCAGTTAAAGTAACTATTTGCGTGTTACTTTAACTGCGGGCGATGTCGTGGCTATGGCTAGGTGTGATTTGCTAACATCAACCAGGCTTGTCGCTGCTGTTCAAACGATTGTTGTAACTCTTTTAGCTGCTTAACTAGCTGTAACTTGTCATAGTCTTTGAGCGCTTTACGCTTTTTAACTTCAAACAAACGCTTTTTCAGCGTATAAAACTCATTTAGTTTAGTGACGAGGATTTCGTATTCTGCATGAAGCTTCTGTTTCATTTCTTCTGCATCGTGGCGTAAATCTAAGCGTTGCGTACTACGCTTTAATATCATCGCCAATTGCGCTTGTTCGATTTTTTGTTGTGGTGTTTTGCGTAAGTTCGTTGCTAAACCCAACCATGATAACGTCTTAATTAACCATTTTGTTGGATCGTAATGATACCACTTTATGCCATTACGGTAATCAGACTCAAAGATGTGATGGAAATTATGGTAACCCTCTCCGTGAGTGAAGACCGCTAAAAGTGCATTATCTTTGGCAGTATTTTTGTCAGTATAAGGCTGCGAGCCCCACATGTGTGCCCATGAGTTAATGAAGAAAGTAAAGTGATGGCTTAATACTAATCGCGTAATGCCGACCGCAATAAAGCTTGCTAGCATTTGTCCACTTAACCAACCGACTAACAATGCAAAACCAATATTAGTGATTAAGGTTAATGCTAGGTAATGTTTATGTTGCCACATCACTATAGGGTCACGTTGGAGATCTCGGCAATTACTATAATCATCGTATTGCTCGTGATTGTAGTGGCGCAGCATCCAACCGATATGTGAGAACCAAAAACCACGTTTGGCGCTGTATGGGTCTTTATCATTAATATCGACAAATTTATGGTGGACGCGGTGGTCACTTGACCAGTGTAACGCAGAATTTTGTAATGCAAATGCACCACCAATAGCAAAGAATAAGCGTACAGACCAATGAGCTTGATAAGTACGATGAGACCATAAACGATGATAACCAGCAGTGATTGACAGACCACAGAAAAATAAAGACGCCACGGCGGCTATAATCACAAAGGCGTCAAAGCCATAAGTTACTTGGTACCAAGGCACAAGGATTAGCGCAGCTAATAGCGTACTGCTAAACAGTATGACATTAGTCCAAATGATAGGTGGCTTATTCATTAAACTTCCTAAATATATTAATTGAGCTTACAAGTGTACGCTAAGTTATATTGAGAGTTCAAGTGTGTGTTTAAAAATGTAATTCCTTTATAGGCCCATTTTTATAACTTAATTCATTGGTGATGATAAAAAGCTATTGTCTAAGGGATCTCAAATTTCAATCCAAAAGTTGACCAATAATCTTATATAGGCTGGGAAATCTTAAATTTTATTCGTGACTATTCTCCGGTGTTAATCATAACCAACTCTTTTCGTTTGTGTCTTAAAGGTTACGTCGAACTGAACACTACCGACTTTTGACTGATCCCAATCAGTTAGTATTTAGACTAGAATAATAAAAAGATGCATATATTTTTTCTATTATGTTGTGCCAACTTAAGTGTTCCATTACCCTTATGTTAATTTATAATGTTTTATGGTGTGTCAATGGGAGTAAGAGCTCAACAAAAGGAAAAAACACGGCGTGGTTTAATTGATGCTGCATTTAATCAATTGTCTGCTGAGCATGGTTTTTCTAACTTGAGTTTACGTGAAGTGGCGCGAGAGGCTGGTATTGCACCTACCTCTTTTTATCGTCATTTTAAAGACATGAACGAACTGGGTTTAACTATGGTTGACGAAGGGGGATTGATGTTACGTCAATTAATGCGTAAGGCACGACAACGGATTAATAAAGGCGGCAGTGTTATTCGTATATCAACGGAAACTTTTATGGAGTTCGTTGACTCTAGACCTAATGTGTTTAGATTATTATTACAAGAGCGCTCTGGAAATGCTGCTGCATTTCGACAAGCTGTGAATCGAGAGATTCGCCATTTTGTCGAAGAGTTAACTGACTATTTGATTCAAAACACAACACTAGAACGTTCATTGGCTACAATACAAAGTGAAGCCATGCTAATTATCGTATTCAATGCAGGTGCAGAAGCGTTGGATATGACACAAGAAGACCGCAAAGATCTTGCGGAGCGAGTTATATTACAATTACATATGATTGCAACCGGTGCTAATTATATGTCGAACAATAATACGGAGATTTAATCAATGTTAACAATTTCATCTGAAGATAAAAAAATTCTTATCTTTTCTTTAGTTGCTGGTATTAGTGCTAATGCAGGCCTAACTGGTTTTACCTTAGAGGAAGTCACGTTCTCAATCTTCCCTATCGTTAGTTGTATTTTGGCATTCTATTGTATGTTGCAACAATATCAAACTCGCGAAATCGGCGGTGATATCCCTGTGCTAACAGCTGCTAGCTTTATTTTAGGTGCATTAGGTTATGCCGCTAGTATCCGTGTTGCTATGCCAGAACTTGGTAGTAACTTCTTACCTGTGATGTTATGTATGGGTCTGATCTTCTGGATGTTGAAGAAAGTTGGAATGTTTAAGGCGTAAGTACTTAATCAAGTATGAGTTTGAGTTATGACCAAAAAGGGCTATCTGATGATAGCCCTTTTTATTGTCTCGTGTTTATGTAGCTGCTTTACTTTTTTGTAAGGTAAACACCAGATTCCATATGGTGGGTATATGGAAATTGATCGAACAGGGCAAACCGTGTGATGTTATGTGTTTCACAGAGCGTTAATAAGTTATCGGCTAACGTCTCAGGGTTACATGAGATGTAGATAATGTTGTCGTAAGCTTGGATCATGGCTAGTGTTGCTTGATCAAGACCTGCTCGTGGTGGGTCAACTAAAATGGTATTACAGTTGAAGCTTTTAAGATCGATGCCTTTTAAACGTCTAAACTCGCGTTCGCCATGCATCGCTTGAGTGAACTCTTCAGCTGCCATGCGCAAAATAGTGACATTATCAATTTTGTTTTCGCTAATGTTATATTGAGCAGAGTCTACCGATGGTTTAGCGATTTCAGTGGCAAGCACGCGATTGAAGTTTTCAGCCAATGCTAATGAGAAGTTACCGTTACCACAGTACAATTCCAGTAAATCGCCTGTTGCATCTTTGGTGATGTCGGTAGCCCATTCCAGCATTTTTTGATTAATACCGCCATTAGGTTGAGTGAAACTATTCTCGACTTGCTTATAAATAAGTTCTTTGTTATTTACTTGAAGTTTTTCGATAACGAAATCGTGGTCTAAGCAAATCTTTTGCTTACGAGCACGGCCAATGATCTGCACGTTAAACTCTTTACTCAAGCGTTCTTTTAACGCAACGGCCTCTGCTTGCCAAGCTTCATCTAGTTGACGGTGATAAAGCATTGAAACGATAATTTCACCGCTTAATGTTGAGAGGTAGTCAATTTGAAATAACTTAAATCGCAGCGCAGGGTTATCTTTTAGTTCAGCCATCAACGCCGTCATCATTTGATTGATTAATACCGATGCTGATGGAAACTGATCAACTCGGACTTTTTCCTTGGTCGCGGAGTTAAAAACAATATGGTAAAGATCATCACCTTGATGCCATACGCGAAATTCAGCGCGCAGCCGATAGTTTTCAGGTTGTGAACAGTAACTTTCTAGCGCTGGTGGGTTAAATTGCTTAAAGTGATCTTTTAAAAAATCTTCTTTTTCGGTGAGTTGCTTCTGATAATTTGCAACATCAACAAGACCTGGCAACATAAATGGGATCCTAAGGAATATGAATGGCGCAGATTCTAGGGTAATTTATTTATTTGTCCAGACGTGTCGATTAAAAATTAGACATTGAGCTTAAGTTTTGTGTGATTGTGCCGATAAATTTTTAATAGTCTATTCTTCTTAGGTGACCTCATGAAAGTCAATCAATTTACAGCCCCAGCAAATGTAATGAATAAAAAAGATAAATTGGATGAGATGGGGTCGAATAATAAGCCTGACCATGCACAGGATAAGCAAAATGATGTTCTGTCTATGTCCTCAAATCATAAATTATTGATTGGTGCTAAGTCGTTAATGGCGGCATTAAATCAACAGCTTTCAGTGAATAGCTCTTTTAGCTTTTCATCCTCAAAACAGCAATCAATTAGCGTAGATGTCGAGACCGGCTCTATTTTAGATAAAATTGATGTTGAGCCAATCTCGTTTGACTTTGAAGCCGTAGCTAAAAATGTAATGGATTTTGTTAGCGGTGCTATTTATGGGGCCAAATCCGGTGGTGCCGACGATGCAAAACTGAATTTAATGATGCAACAAGCTCGTGAAGGCATTGATAAAGGTTTTGATATGGCTCGCGAAGAGCTGGGTTCTATGGATATGCTGACGAGTGATGTTGAGCAAGGAATAGATAAGAGCTATGACTTGATTCAGCAAGGAATGAATGATCTTGATAAATCTTTGTTTGGTAAAGAGAGTGCTACAACCCCTCAGGTTTCTTCAAGAGCCATAGAATTATCTGAGGTTGAAACTGGTAGTATTGATATTCAAACCCGTGATGGAGATAAGATTTCAATTTCGTTCGGCCAAAGCGCTCAGCTAAGTCAATCTCAAAGCGTTAGTAACGACAGTAAACACACAGAAATATCAACGAGCCATGGTCAATCATTTAATTTGACTGTTGAAGGCGATTTAAATGATGATGAACTAGAGGCTATTTCAAGTTTAGTAGGCGATATGGCACAGCTAGCGGATGATTTTTTTAGTGGCAATGTTGAACAAGCGTGGCAACAAGCGAATGAATTAGGCTTTGACTCTCAGCAAATAGTCAGCTTTGCTTATGACTTTAAAGAAGTTAAACAACTGGCGATTACTGAGCATTATGCAACGGTAAAAGAAAATGGTGACCAATCCAGTAACAACCCAATTGCAACACTATCGCCTTATGTTAAAGGGCTAGATGATGTAATGAAGGCTGGCGAATCTCTATTTGCAGGCGATAATGTTAAGCAATTGATTAATGATGTCGCTAATAAGCAACTTGATTTGATGGATCAGATGGTTTCGAAAACATTAGATAGCTTTAATGATTTTAATCAGAAGATATTAAATAGCTTGTAATCGAAGTACTGGCAAACAAAAAACTTGTTGTCGCAGGCTCGGTGAGAGAAAATAGCCGCTGAATTGCTGTTTATTTGAGGTTAATTTTGACTAGTCGTGTTTTAGTCTTTGACTCCGGTGTCGGAGGTGTCAGTGTGTTTCGTGAAATCACGAAGCTACTACCTTCAGTGTCAATTGACTATTTATTTGATAATAAGTTTTACCCTTATGGCCAATTGTCAGAGCAGCAGTTAATTACTCGCTTACTTGAGCTACTTCCTGCTGTTATAGAGTTAACTCAACCTGATTTACTTGTTATAGCTTGCAACTCTGCCAGTACAGTTGCGTTGCCTGCGCTACGTAATACCTTGCGTATCCCTGTAGTCGGGGTCGTTCCCGCAATAAAACCAGCCGCTCTGTTATCAAAAAGCAAAAAAATTGGCCTTGTAGCAACGCAAGGGACGATAAACCGATCTTATATTGATGAACTAATGAATGCATACGCCCCCCAATGTGAGCTTTATAAGCTTGGCAGCAATAAATTAGTCCAGATAGCAGAAATGGCGTTTCAAGGTATCGAACCAAACGATAAAGAACTAATAGCTATATTTGAGCCTGTCATGGGGCGGATTGACACCCTCATTTTAGGTTGCACTCATTTTCCGCTATTAAAGAAAGAAATTGCTCGTGTTACTGAAGGAAAGATTGTTCTTGTTGATTCGGGAATTGCTATTGCTCAACGTGTTAAGTCATTACTTATTAGTGACTGCAAACAGCGATCAAAAAAGCCCGGGGGAAAGATTCACCACCGAGCTTTTTATACGGAAGATAGCTTAGAAGAGATGTTAAACCAATCATTACTTAATGAAGGCTTTAGTTCTCTATCTATAGTTAACCATCAACTTGGCTAGTGTTTTCTGGGCTTGTTTTTTCTTTTGCCTCGCGTACTTTCAATATGCGCTCTTGAAACTCTTGTTCGTTTAGTTCTGCCATGGCTTGTGCCGCACCTTCACCATTCATCGTAACGAAGCCGAACCCACGACGACGCCCTGTCTGCTTGTCTTTTACTAAGCGAACCGAGAAAACAGGTCCATGTGATTCGAATAACTCGCGAACTACAGACTCATTAGCACGGTATGGCAAGTTACCTACATATAGTGTTTGACGATCGTCATCAGCGACGGCTGCGCTAGAGGTGGTAGCTGAAGAAGTTGCAGCGCTAGGAGATAATAGAGCGACAGTTGTACCACCTAATGCAATACCTATAGCAAAAACAACAGAAGCACTTTCCATACTTGGTGCAATTAAAGGTAGTACAAAGAAGCCGACTACAGCTAATACGAATGTAATTAGTAGCGGAGTGAATTTATTTGATTTCATAATGTAACCTAAAGATTAGTGAAGAAAAATAGAAACTTAAGCGCATTATAATAGAGATCTTTTATTCAAGTTACTACCGATACGCCTAAAATAGTTTAAATTATATGCAATTGAGTGATCCAATTAACTAAAATAAATGATGGAATCTGATCCAGGGATCATTGCCTTCCCTCTATATTGAGTGAATTGGCTTGAATTATGTTTGAAACAGGGTTGTTTTGGTGGATTTATAATCGTATTGTTTCATTTGTGTACGCTTGAAATAAAAGATCCAAAAAGCCCTTGCCATGTGTC
>PIZK01000030.1 GCA_002835545.1 Alteromonadales bacterium alter-6D02 | reverse complement strand
GCCCAATAAACGATTGGTGCGAGAAGTACCTGAGCCGCTGGCTGTACCAGAGGCGGTCAATGAATGTTGGTCGATGGACTTTATGCATGACCAACTATCGGATGGACGCAGTTGCCGATTATTCAATGTCATTGATGACTTTAATCGTGAGGGGTTAACCATTGATGCCGACATCTCATTGCCTGCTGAACGAGTGATTCGTTCGCTGGAGCAAATTATTGAATGGCGGGGAAAACCACAAGCAATCCGTTGTGATAATGGCCCAGAATATATTAGTCAAAAGCTGGCTGATTGGGCTGAGAGCAATCAGATAACTTTAGTCTTTATTCAGCCTGGTAATCCACAACAGAATGCTTATATCGAGCGCTTTAATCGCACGGTAAGATATGACTGGTTAAGTCATTATATCTATGAAGATATTGAACAATTACAAGACTGAACTTAGTTAAAGGTACAATTAAATGTAGAAACCCTGACTTTGTACATACAGAACAATTACAATAGTCGGCTTCTAGGTTTTCAGGGGCTTCAACTTCAAACTTAATGGCCTGACAATGACAGCTTCCTTGGTAAAGCACAGAACTCTCCTATAAACATAACGCCAACCCAAACCGCAGATAAAAATTTATGACTGTCCTTTTGTTCTCTTTTTTGATAGTAAAATTATTGTTTTATAACTGTTTAAATTTTATTTTTATGTTTACTTTTTGTTAACGGCGCTGTACTTTAGACACGTTGTACTAGAAGATTAATACAACGTATGGAATAAATTAAAGGAATAATTAAAGGAATTTTTATGAAATCTAAACTACTTCTAATCACTTTATTTGCTGCGCTTTCTCTTCCAGTGAAAGCTAATTTTATAGAGTCGACAGATTGTGTATCTAATTGTGTTAAAGTTGAGCTGATAGGTGAATCTGTCGTTGTAAAACAAGTCAATAATCTTGGTAATGTTATTGGTATAGATGTGGTTAAGCTTGGAGCTGAACCTATTTCTGTTAGCCGTCAGAATAGTGATAATATTGAAATGCAGTATACCCAAACGGTAAATGCATTTACTCAAGATAGGTTGCAACACTTTTCTTCTTCGTCTTCTTTTTCAGATCAAGAAGGGAGTTTTAATGTAAGTACAGAACGATATGAGACACCAACAGAGATCATAATTATACATATTACTATATTCCGTAACTCAGACGGTGACATTATCGATGTTCAAACTAGAGAAGTGAGATTTGCAAAGCCAGATCCTGAGACAGGTGGTCAATTACATTAATTTGTTACATGGTGTGAAAATACTAAAGAAGTAATATAAAGCCGCTTTCACAGCGGCTTTTTTACACCTACATTTCCCTTATTTCGGTCTAATTTAACCTAATAGGTTAACTCCCTACTTTTTCCTAGACACTATCCACATCCATTGCCTTTAATTGCCCCCGTTCTAACTTACGGGGTGATAACCAAGTGAACAAAACTAACCTCTTAGCGATGGGCGCTGCATCAGTTGTTGCGTTTGCTGTCGTTCGCATTGTTAAACAAAAACTTAAAGGTAAATCGGATAATGAGTAAAGATAACAAAATGCGATTAAAAGCCACGGGTATTGCAACGGTTGTTGCTGCGTTGGTGGTGTGGGCATCAAATAACGTTGGTGCTGTTGAAGACGTGATCGATTAAGGGGTACTGATATGAATCAAGTAACTCGCGCATTACGTAAAATTCAACCAGCCATGATTCAATTAGCCTCACCTACGGGTAGTGGCTATGAAGAAGAATGGTCGATTAAACTGCAAGCTGGTATGACTTATCACGGCATCGAGCTGGAAACGGACCTTGAGATTAAAAAAGTAACGTTGGATATTGGCGGTACACCTGTGTGTTATTCATCAAACGTGATGATGGATTTATTCTATAAAAGGGACAATCACACCTTTAACCAAATCATCAGACCAACATTTAAACTATTGCTATTTGATCGGACAAACAGAAGTAGCATGGATGCTATTTAACAGCCACCATGGCTGCATCAACGGCGTCTTGCCGTTCAAGTGGTAATACTAATCCTAAGTTGCCTACATCAACATAGAAACAAGACCCTGATCAAAACTCTTTCGGGGCGACAAAAACTATATCTTAGGATCAAAAAAAAGGCCGTAGCTCAATGAGCTACGGCCTTTTTTATTGTGTTGGTGCGGATGGGGGGACTTGAACCCCCACGCCCTAAAGCACTACCCCCTCAAGGTAGCGTGTCTACCAATTCCACCACATCCGCGAAACTTGTTTAACCAATTACTTAGTTTGGTACGTCACCGTCTTTGTTACCTACTGGTACGTCTGAATTCTTAATTGCTTCTGTTGTTTCAACAATAGGAGCTTCTAAGTTTTCGAACTCGCTCGTTTGGTTTGAGCGTTCAACCGTTAAGTTACCTAAGATCAGGCTTAAAACGAAGAAAATAGTTGCTAGTACGCCAGTACTACGAGTTAAAAAGTTACCCGCGCCTGAAGAACCGAAAAGTGTACCTGATGAACCGCCACCAAATGACGCGCCCATATCAGCACCTTTACCTTGTTGAATTAACACTAAACCAACAATGGCAATTGCTACAATTAAATAAACTACAATCAGTACTTCGTACATTACTTGCTACTCTATGCGTTTTGGCAAATAGCCATAAACTTATCAACAACTAGGCTGGCTCCGCCAACTAGTGCACCGTTTATGTCTTTTTGCTTAAATAGTTCAGCAGCGTTATTTTCATTCACGCTACCGCCATATAAAATTCTTACTCCGGCTGCCACTTCTTCATCGTGCTTCGCTAAGTGCTTACGGATGAAAGCGTGCACGTCTTGTGCTTGCTCCGGTGTTGCGCTTTTTCCAGTACCGATAGCCCAAACTGGCTCGTATGCGATAATACCATCTTTAAATGATTCAATACCACTACGTTCGATTACTGCATCAATATCTTGAGCAATCACAGTGAAGGTTTGTTCATCTTCACGTTGTTGTTCTGACTCGCCTGTACATAATATTGGTGTAATGTTATTTGCTAACGCGGTTGCATATTTACTTGCAACAAACTGCGGCGTTTCACCAAATAAACTACGACGCTCCGAGTGACCAACAATGGCAAAGTTACAATTTACTTGTTGTAACATCGCGGCTGAAATTTCACCGGTAAATGCACCAGACTCTTTATCACTTAAGTTTTGAGCACCAACAGCAATGGCTGAGTTATTGCTTGCAACTTGAGACGAAAATTCATCAAGATAAATGCTTGGAGGGCATACGATAATATCAATGCCGTTTACTTTGTCAGTTGTAAATGCAGTACTAAATTCTGCAATTAACGCTTTATCACCGTTCATTTTCCAATTCGCAGCAATTAGCGGTTTTAACTGAGTCATATTTCTCTCTCCATTAAAGCGACGCAGATAGTAACTATTCTTGAGTGTCGTTACAAGGTTGATCTTGAAAAAAATCAACTTTTATTACTGTTCGCTTTTTTTTTAGCCGAGCAAGGGCTATTTTTCAAGCCCTTGCTCGTTAGGTTATACAATATTTTACTGTTTGGCTCTAACCACAAACAGTTTTAACTACTTCACTAATAGTTGTTGCGTGCTCACCAACTTCAGTTGCATCAGCCCCTTCAACCATGACTCTAATCAATGGTTCAGTGCCAGATTTACGTAATAGTACGCGGCCACGATCGCCAAGGGTTGCTTCAGCATCGACCACGGCTTGTTTAACCTGCTCGTTTTCAAGTGGATTGTTATCCCCTTTAAAACGAACGTTAATCATCACTTGTGGCATCAGGGTCATACCTTGACATAAGTCTTGTAGCTTAAGATTAGATTTTAATACCGCAGTCAAGATTAACAATGCAGCAACAATACCATCACCCGTTGTGTTGTGATCAAGTGATATGATGTGGCCTGAGTTTTCACCGCCAATCTTCCAATTGTTTGCGACTAATTGCTCAAGTACATAACGATCACCAACATCAGCACGTACAAACGGAATGCCTAAGTCACGTAAAGCCAGCTCAAAGCCTAAGTTACTCATCTTGGTGCCAACAACACCGCCTTGTAAGTTACCGCTTTTCAGCGCTTCACGAACAATGATATATAGCGTTTCATCGCCATCTAATGCACGACCTTCATGATCAACCATCATTAAGCGGTCACCGTCACCATCAAGGGCAATACCCATATCAGCCTGCTGTGCGACTACTTCTTTTTGTAAATTAGCTAAGTCTGTAGCACCGTAACCATCATTAATGTTTAAACCGTTGGGCTGACAACCAATGCTAATCACTTCAGCGCCTAATTCACTAAATACCGCAGGTGCGATATGGTAAGTAGCACCGTGAGCGCAATCAACCACTAGCTTAAGGCCGTGTAATGATAATGCATTGGGGAAGTTGCTTTTACAAAACTCAATATAGCGACCTGCTGCATCTTCGATGCGCGTTGCTCGACCTAAAAACTCTGACTCAACACAGCCCATGTCTTTATCTAGTTCGGCTTCAATTGCTAGCTCAAGGTCGTCATCTAACTTGGTGCCGTCAGCTGAAAAGAATTTAATCCCGTTATCGTAGTAAGGATTGTGTGATGCACTAATGACAATGCCCGCTTCCGCACGGAATGTGCGCGTAAGGTAAGCAACAGCCGGGGTTGGCATTGGCCCTAAAAAAGCCGTATCGATACCCGCAGCAGATAAACCTGCTTCCAATGCAGACTCAAGCATATAGCCAGAGATACGCGTATCTTTACCAATAATAACTTTCTTGGTGCCTACTTTAGATAACACTTTACCGGCTGCATAGCCAAGCTTCATTGCAAACGCAGGGGTGATTTTTCCTTCCCCTACCTTACCTCGAACACCGTCAGTGCCGAAATATTTACGTTGTGACATATCTATCCTTATAAAATCTTAATTGTGGCCTGTTCTGTGGCCTCTAATACTTTTAAAACATCAGCAGTTTCTTTTACGTCGTGGACACGAATAATCTGAGCCCCTTGTTGGGCACACAGTAATGCGCCAGCTAAGCTAGCAGCAAGCCGCTCATCGACTTCTCGTGCTAATAAATGTTCGAACATACTTTTACGTGACAACCCAGCTAATAACGGCAAGTTAAACTGTTTAAAATGAGCAAAGTGTTTTACCAACGAAAAGTTGTGCTCCATGGTTTTGCCAAAGCCAAACCCTGGGTCTAAAATAATTTGCTCTCGTTTTATCCCTGCATTAACACAACGGTCTACTTGCTGCTCAAAAAAAGCGGTCACTTCAAGTAGCACATTGTCATATTGCGGGGCTTGCTGCATCGTCTGCGGCTGTCCTTGCATATGCATTAAACACACAGGTACTTGTGCTGTCGCTGCAGCTTCAAGTGCACCTGGGAGTTGTAATGCACGAACATCATTAATTAAGTTTGCGCCTGCAGCGACCGCTTCTGTCATCACTTGAGCTTTACTGGTGTCAATTGAAACCCAACAATCGAAGCGCTCAGCAATGGCTTCGATAATAGGTACAACCCGGTCAAGCTCTTGTGATAATTCTACCTTCGCTGCCCCCGGCCTAGTCGACTCACCACCAACGTCAATGATAGTCGCGCCATGCCCGAGCATTTGATCCACTTGCTTTAATGCGACATCAAGTTGAGTAAAGCTGCCGCCATCAGAGAAAGAATCAGGAGTGACATTTAAAATGCCCATAACCTGAGGTCGATCTAATTTTAGTATTTTGTTTTTATGATATAACTGCATCTAACTCATCTTCATGTTTTGCATCAAAGTTTATTAAATAAGTGGCTCCAAACAAACTAAGCCAACCGATTAAAATCATCAACCCAATTGCCAAATCGTAAAAACGTTCATAACATCGTTAATATTCGTTTAAATCGACACAACTAAGCGTTTACTTCAACAAGTTGGTATTAATCTATTACGCCAAACTTGGCCGCTATAATACGCTGTTAGTGTTTTTTTTCCATAAAAAAAGCCTCGCTAAACGAGGCTTTTTGATTCAACTTTAGATTATGAAGTTGATGAATCTGTAGACGGTGATTGTGTATTCACATCACTCGTATCAGCATTTGGCTTAACATCTGATGCGGGTGCGCTACCGCCCTTATCATCATCTTTGTCAGTTTCAGTCCAATCTGCAGGTGGGCGTGGCGTTTTACGCTCCATAAGATCATCAATTTGCTTGGCATCAATGGTTTCGTATTTCATCAGCGCGTCTTTCATCGCATGTAAAATATCCATATTATCATTTAGAATTTGCGCAGCACGGTCATAGTTACGGTCAACAAAGTTACGGATTTCTAAATCAATAGCTTGTGTTGTGTCTTCTGACATCTGCTTGTTCTTACCAACACTTCGGCCTAAGAATACTTCACCTTCTTCTTCAGCGTAAAGTAGTGGACCTAATTTTTCAGATAGACCCCATTGTGTCACCATCTTACGTGCAATTTCTGTGGCACGTTCAATATCATTAGACGCACCAGTACTGACTTTATTTGCACCGTAGATAACTTCTTCAGCAATACGACCACCGTACAAGCTCGAAATCATACTTTCTAAATGCTCTTTAGAGTGACTAACTCGGTCTTGCTCTGGTAAATACATAGTCACACCAAGTGCGCGACCACGTGGAATAATACTAACTTTATAAACAGGATCATGCTCAGGTACTAATCGACCAACAATCGCGTGACCTGCTTCGTGGTATGCCGTCATCTCTTTTTCAGCTTCAGACATCACCATGGTCTTACGCTCAGCACCCATTAAGATCTTGTCTTTAGCTTTTTCAAACTCTTCCATGCTAACAGTACGCTTTTCACCACGTGCAGCAAATAATGCCGCTTCGTTAACTAGGTTTGCTAAATCAGCACCCGAGAAGCCCGGAGTACCACGTGCAATCACGGCAGGTTCAACGCCATCGCCCAGAGGAACTTTACGCATATGAACTTTAAGGATTTGTTCACGTCCACGAATATCTGGTAACCCAACAGTTACTTGACGATCGAAACGACCGGGACGTAATAAAGCAGGGTCTAATACGTCAGGGCGGTTAGTTGCCGCAATAACGATAATACCTTCATTACCTTCAAAGCCATCCATCTCAACCAGCATTTGGTTTAATGTTTGCTCACGCTCGTCATTACCGCCACCTAGGCCAGCACCACGTTGACGGCCTACGGCATCAATCTCATCAATGAAGATGATACAAGGCGCAGACTTTTTAGCTTGGTCGAACATATCACGCACACGTGACGCACCAACACCAACAAACATTTCAACGAAATCAGAACCAGAAATAGTAAAGAACGGTACTTTAGCTTCACCAGCAATCGCTTTAGCCAGTAATGTTTTACCTGTACCAGGAGGACCCACAAGTAATACACCTGTTGGAATACGGCCACCTAGTTTTTGGAATTTGTTCGGTTCACGTAAATAATCGACTAATTCACCTACTTCTTCTTTTGCTTCATCACAACCAGCAACATCAGTAAATAGGGTATTAATTTTATCTTCACCCATTAAGCGAGCTTTTGATTTACCGAAAGACATAGCGCCTTTACCGCCACCGCCTTGCATCTGACGCATGAAGAAAATCCATACACCAATCAGTAAGATCATTGGGAACCAAGAGATAAAGATAGAAGTCAGCATGCTTGATTCTTCAGGTGCTTTACCCTCTACACGCACGCCTTTAATGATAAGCTGATCCATTAATTTAGCATCGTACATAGGTACAACGGTAAAAAAATCTGAACCGTCACGTCGTTTACCCGTGATATTTTTACTGCTTTCATCAACACTAATTTCGGCAATATTACCCCGATCAACTTCTTGGATAAATGATGTGTAGTCTAATTTACCGCTACTCGTTACTTCAGGGCTAAACCCCTTAAAAACAGACATTAACACTACAGCAATTACTAACCACAGTATTAAGTTCTTAGCCATATCACTCAAAGTAATGACCTCTTCTCTTGTTAAAAATTAAAATTTAATTACTCAATAGGTTACTATAATTTGTAGCCAGTAGCTACTATATAGACCTCACGTGAGCGATCTCTAGACGAATCTGGTTTACGCGTTTTCACTGATTTAAACATTGAACGCACTTCTTTCATGTACTCTTCATAGCCTTCGCCCATAAATACTTTGACCGCAAAGCTACCATTTGGTGCCAAAACTTGGCGACACATGTCTAGTGCTAACTCAACTAAATACATCGCACTAGGCTGATCAACTGACGCATTACCACTAAAGTTTGGGGCCATATCAGACAGCACAACATCAACCTTCTGATCACCCACCCGACTTAGCAATGCATCTAACACGGCTTCTTCACGAAAATCACCTTGCAAGAAAGCAACGCCGGGTAAAGCGTCCATAGGTAAGATATCACAGGCAATAACTTGCCCTTTATCACCAACGACTTTAGCGGCATATTGTGACCAACCACCAGGCGCAGCCCCTAAATCAACCACAGTCATGCCCGGTTTCATTAGTTTATCTTTGGTTTGAATTTCTTCTAACTTAAACACAGCACGTGAACGTAAACCTAATTTTTGTGCCTTTTGCACATAGTGGTCATTAAAGTGTTCTTCCATCCAGCGATTGCTGCTTTTG
The DNA here is from genome assembly GCA_002835545.1 of Alteromonadales bacterium alter-6D02. Classification (GTDB taxonomy): domain Bacteria; phylum Pseudomonadota; class Gammaproteobacteria; order Enterobacterales; family Psychrobiaceae; genus Psychrobium. The sequence goes on along the minus strand of PIZK01000030.1, from coordinate 24,392 downwards.
CTGCGAGTTTTTTTCTCATGCATGGGTAAAATGTTCCATACTCAACTTTTATTGAGACATAGCTAATAGTATTAATAGAGATATAAGGGTAAAATAACGACTTTCAACCCTAATTAAGTGAAATAACTAATAATGAATTTAAGCAATAAGCAAAAACAACACCTAAAGGGCTTAGCCCACAGCTTAAAACCTGTAGTACAACTAGGTTCAAACGGCTTAACTGAAGGTGTTTTAGCTGAAATTGATAATGCTTTGGCACATCATGAGCTAATTAAAGTTAAAGTTGCTACTAGCGATCGTGAAATGAAAAAACTGATCTTTGAAGCAATCATTCGCGAAACTCAAGCAGTTCAAGTACAAACTATTGGTCATATCCTAGTTGTATATAAACCGAGTGAAGAAGCTAAAATCAGCTTACCACGCTAGTCTCTATATTGTTTTAACTAACAGTTATTATAGGCAATAAAAAAGGGCTTTCGCCCTTTTTTTATATTTGAATATCACGTTTAAATGTAATCAACTGCCGTAATTTCAAATTCTTTAGTCCCACCAGGGGTGTTAACAGCAATTTCATCATCAAGTTCTTTACCGATAAATGCACGTGCTAAAGGCGAACTAACTGACAGTAAATTTTGTTTAATATCAGCTTCATCTTCACCAACGATACGATACGTCACTTCTTTCTCGGTATCTAAATCAAGTGCAGTAACCGTTGCGCCAAAGATAACGCGACCATTGTTAGACATTTTTGTCACATCGATAACTTGTGCGTTAGACAGCTTGCCTTCAATTTCTTGAATACGGCCTTCACAAAAGCCTTGCTCTTCACGTGCGGCATGATATTCGGCATTCTCTTTTAGATCACCATGCTCACGCGCTTCAGCAATATCGTTAACGATACGTGGGCGTTCAACCGTTTTTAAATGTTCTAACTCTTCTCGCAGTGCATTGGCGCCCTGCTCTGTCATTGGGACTAAACTCATAATATCTCTTTTAATAATTGCCTAAACAAGGCTACCTCTAAATAATGGCTTTATTCTAGAGCAGCCTTGGCATAATCGCAACTAACCTCGAGAGTAGAGTGAGTTTATTAACTTAACAACTCGTCTGTTTTTGCAGCCATGATAAAGTCGTTACGGTGTAAACCACCAATAGCGTGAGTCCACCAAGTGACCGTCACTTTACCCCACTCAGTTAAAATACCTGGATGATGGAACTCAGCTTCAGCTAACTCACCGAGTTTATTTGTAAAAGCTAACGCCAGTTTAAAGTTTTTAAACTTATATTCGCGTTGTAACTGCATCACGCCATCAACAGTAATGGGTGTCCAATCAGGAATCATCGCAATTAATTCAGCTAATTCTTGATCCGTTACTTGTGGTGCGTCTGCTTGACATGCTTCACAGGTTGCTTGACTTAAACTCATAATATTTCTCTTTTTAATTTTTGTTAAAGTAAGTATTGTTTTAATTCTGTTGCTAATAGATTAGCCACATAATGCTTTAGGTTCAAATTTTGCGGGTAATAACCCTAACGTCATCGCTTCATCGACAAGTGCCATCAAATCTAACGTCGTTAAATGTGTTAGATGTTCTAGGTCATCGACCACAAAATATTGCGGTTGCAAGATATCAATGCGGTAAGGGGTTCTGAAAACAGTGAGCGGTTCTAATGGTGCGATCTCAGCCTCTTTACGATAAGCATATTGTGTTTCCCCAGGTGATGACAAGATACCACCGCCAATAATTCTTAGTCCGTCGTGGCTACGAACTAAACCAAACTCAACGGTAAACCAATAGAGTCGAGCAAGGTAAACCCGCTGCTCTTTAGAGGCTGCTAATCCTAATTTACCGTAATGTTCGGTAAAATTAGCGAAATGTGGATTGGTTAACATCGCACAGTGGCCAAAAATTTCATGAAAGATATCCGGCTCTTGAAGGTAATCTAGCTCTTCTTGGCTACGAATAAAGGTGGCTACGGGGAATTTCTTTTCACTGAGTAAGCGAAAAAACTGTTCAAAGCCGATCAATGCTGGCACAGGTTCAGTTTGCCAACCAGTGGTTTCCTTTAATACTTCATTGATTTCTGATAATTGCGGGACACGATCCATCGGCAAGTTTAGTAGCTTTAAGCCGGCGATAAACTCTTCACAAGCGGTATCATCAATCCATTTCATTTGACGTGAAATCAATTGGGCCCAAATTCCATTTTCTTCAGCCGTATAATCTATATAGCCATTTTCATCAGGCTGCTTAGCTTTATATTTTGTTCCTTTACTCATCCAATGCCTCATCATTTAAACGCATATTAGTGATGCACATCATTATGTTTATAAATTATTGTTGATGTGCTTTCACATTAATAAATCACAAGCGCTTAAAAAACTCACCTATTTAATGACGTAAAGCAAGTGTAAAGCTGTAACACTGTTTTTACATAAAGTGTATTAGGATGAAATATCAGATAGTTAGACATAAAAAAACCAGCATTATTTAAAATAACACTGGTTAAAAAGCCGTCGAGCAAAATAAAAAATCGAACTAAGAAGTTAAATTAAAAGCTTAATTTAACTGTATTAAACAATAAACTATTGTGCATCTGGATCTGAATTGACAATATTTGTGATGAAATAATAGCCCATATATACTGCAATTCCGGCTAAAATTACTAGGCCAATAATTGAACCAAGTGCTGCATCATTATTTAAAATAAAGTCTAACCAATTCATGAGATACCTCGTTAATCTGTTTAATTGGTCACCATAGTACGTCGTTTCTGTGGCAGTAAACTGATCGAGATCAATAAGCGATATGGGTTAATTACTTAAGCCTACTAAGGCATGATCTAGATCATTAATTAGGTCGTCCGAGTGCTCCAATCCCACTGAAATTCTCAGTAAAGAGTCTGTTATGCCTGCAGTCTTTTTATCCTCGTCACTGTAAGTTGCGTGTGTCATTGATGCTGGGTGCTGTATTAATGACTCTGCATCCCCTAAACTAACCGCAATCTTAAATAACGATAGCGCGTTCACAAACCCTTTAACTTGCTCAAGTTCGGCGTTTAATGTAAATGCGATAACACCTCCTCCTTGTGTCATTTGCTCTGGGATAAAATGGTTGCCTGGGTGTGAGTCTAAGCCCGGATAATAGACCTTATTAACTGCAGGTTGTTTCTCAAGCCATTGAGCAATAGCTAAGCCATTAGTACAGTGGCGCTCCATTCTGACACTTAACGTTTTCAAACCACGCAAGATTAACCACGCGTCAAATGGCCCGAGTACGGCTCCAATATCTTTGATCATAGTACTGGCAATCAACTCAATTTGTTCACTCGAGCTACAGATTATCCCAGCAATAACATCACCATGGCCATTAAGGTATTTTGTTGCACTATGCACGATAACATCAATACCAAACTTTGCAGGCTGTTGGAGGTAAGGTGTCATAAATGTATTATCAACTACCGAGAGCAGTTGATGTTCTTTAGCCAACTGTGCAATAAAAGTTAGATCATAAACAGCCAGATGGGGATTGACGGGAGTTTCTAAAAAGATCACTTTCGTGTTTTCTCGCACCGCGCTAAGTACCTGCTGTTTATCAGCCATGTCAACCAGTGTCACTTCGATCCCAAAACGAACCAGCTGCTCCGTTAACAAGCTATAAGTACAGCCGTAAACAGCCTGAGATGCTATCAAATGATCACCACAAGATAAGTTGGCTAACAAGGTGGCTGATACCGCCCCCATGCCAGATGCTGTTGCAATCGCGTCATCACATAGCTCAAGATCAGCCATTTTAAGTTCTAATTCTCGTGTTGTTGGATTGCCAAGGCGAGAATAAATGTAGCCCGCTTCCTCGCCGCTAAAACGATTCGCACCTTGTTCAACTGAATCAAAGGTAAAGGTTGATGTTTGATAAATTGGCGTGGTTAAACAACCATAAGGTTGAGTTGCATTACCACTATGGATCGCCTGAGTATCGAAATGTTGCTTTTGCTTCATATTTAACCGCCAAATTGATTTATTCATTTAACGTTATGCTTAGAAATCAACCAAGGCAATATTTTATACAATATAAAACTACTTTATTCACCACAGTGATGTAAATAATTTGTTACGAGCAAGTCGCTACTGCCCATTAAACATGAGATTGCGGCTAATGCAATGCCGGAACGACAACGTTATCTACTGATAAATCGATACTGATATTTATTAACAGCCAAACGTCAAAAGGCCCGCTATTGCGGGCCTCTTGATTGCTTTTCTAGTCTTGGGGTAGGAAAAAGGCTTATTTCTTAGCCAGTTTCTCTTTAATACGTGCAGCACGACCAGAAAGGTCACGTAGATAGTAAAGTTTAGCGCGACGAACAAGACCGCGACGCTTAACAGTGATGCTATCAACTAGTGGGCTGTGAGTTTGGAAAACACGCTCAACACCTTCACCATTAGAGATCTTACGAACTGTGAATGCTGAATGTAGACCACGGTTACGAACAGCTAATACTACGCCTTCGTATGCCTGTAGACGAGTACGGTTACCCTCTACAACACGAACCTGAACAACTACAGTGTCGCCAGGTGCAAAGCTTGGAAGATCTGTTTTTAATTGAGCATCTTCGATTGCTTGAATAATTGGATTTTTCATATCTTTCTCATTCCTAGATTATACTGAAACTCTTCTAACCTTTGTCTTTTTCAACAAAGCTTGCAAGGATATTCTCTTGCTGGTCAGTCAGAGCTAGGTTATTTATTAAATCGGGTCGACGTTTTAAAGTTCTCTCTAACGATTGCTCTAAACGCCAACGCTTAATTTTTTCATGATTACCACTTAGTAAGACTGAAGGAACTGTCATACCGTCTAAGTTTTCAGGTCGAGTGTAATGTGGACAATCTAGCAGACCATCAGCAAACGAATCTTGTTCAGCTGAAGCTTGCTTACCCAACACTCCGGGAACAAAGCGCGACACTGCATCAATCAATGTCATCGCCGGAAGTTCTCCACCACTTAATACGTAATCACCAATAGACCATTCTTCATCGACTAGCGATTGAATAATCCGTTCATCTATTCCTTCATAGCGACCACAAATAAGGATTAACTTATCTGATTGGCTTAGCTCTTCAACCCCAGTTTGGTCTAGACGACGTCCCTGTGGTGATAAATAGATAACTTTAGCGTCGCCACCTGCAGCTTGTTTAGCAGCAAGTATTGCATCTCGCAATGGTTGAACCATCATTAACATCCCTGGACCACCGCCATAAGGACGATCATCAACAGTACGATGTTTATCATGGGTGAAATCACGAGGATTCCAACATTGCAATTGTATTAAGCCTTGTTTAACGGCTCGTCCTGTTACGCCCTGTTCAGTAATCGCACGAAACATTTCAGGAAAAAGCGTGATCACGCCTAACCACATATTACGTACTCCAAACAGTTAGAAATCAGGATCCCAGTCCACTTCAATAACACGAGTTTCGCGATTAATATTAATAATCACTTGCCCGTCTACTAAAGGGATTAATCTTTCTTTTTTACCGAAACCATCACGAGCATTAGCTTTCACTTGCAGAACGTCATTAGAACCAGTTTCCATTAAGCCATCTACATGACCAAAGTGGTAACCTTTAATGTTCTTAACTTCCATTCCAATTAGCTCACGCCAATAAAAGTCATTTTCATCAAGCTCAGCCAGTTGTTCAGGTTTTACTGCTATTTTACAACCGGTTAAACGCACAGCGTCATCACGGTCATCCACATCAGCAAAACGAGCAACAACGCCCTTGCCATGACGTCGCCATTCGGCAACTTTCATTTCTGCCCACTGACCTTTGCTCTCTACAAGCCAAGATGAATAGTCAAAAATACTCTCAGGTAAATCAGTATAGGTAGTAATTTTCATCCAACCCTTAATACCGTAGGGTGCACCAACGCAACCTAACAATACCTTGTCGGTTTGATTACTCATCAATTACCCTTAAGCCGCTTTTTGAGCGTCTTTAATTAATTTTGCTACACGGTCAGAAGCTTGAGCGCCTTGGCCTACCCAGTGTGCTACACGGTCTAGGTCAATACGTAAAGTTTCTTCTTGGCCACGGGCCATTGGGTTGAAGAAACCAATTTTCTCAATATAACGGCCGTCACGAGCGCGACGACTATCTGCTACTACTACCTGGTAGAAAGGACGCTTCTTAGCGCCACCACGTGCCAAACGAATGGTTACCATAGGTAAATATTCCTCTAATGTTTAATGGCAATTAAGCCAGAGTGTTAACTAAATGTTTTCTCAACCTGTTTATATATGTACAACGAAATACGCGACATAATAATTAAATCAGGTCAAATAGAACGCACCCCAGACTAGAAAGCTCGCAAATTATACGTGAATAGCTAACGACTGCAAACTTTTATCGGTTGTTTGGTTCACATTTTTTAATGGATTAGGAAATTGTGTTTAATATAGGAAGGAATTAGGCTATTTTTGCAGTTCAATCAATTTAAAGGGGGGGGCGTCTCTAATGTACGGCCCCCTTCTTATTTCATATATCTATCAAATTAAAAGTTATACTGTACTGATACACCCATATTACGAGGGTCAGTAATCGCAGCATAGCCTAATGGAGCACGGCGGCCTGCGGGTTCTAATACAGTAATGCCTTTTTTGTCAAAGACATTATTAACAAAGCCAGACACCCTCCAATTATCAACCTGATAATCAAGATTTAAACGCGTTGTGCTAAAACCACCAGCCACACGCTCGGGTGTATTGTAATAATCGCCAAAATATTCATCAACATATTGTGTCGACACATCGACAGTAAATACATCACTCACCCAATATTTAGCGCCAATACTCGCATTAGATTTAGGAGCAGAGTTAAGTTCATTGCCTTTAACATCACCAAAACTTGGGTCTGCGTCAGTAATTTCAGTGTCTAACACACCAAGGCCTGTACGCAATTGCAGACTATCAGAAACAAATGCGGTGACCTCAACCTCTAACCCTGTGCTTTGCGCATCATCAATGTTAGAAATTTTTCTCATTAAATCAGAACCCTGATAGCCATCAAAGTTATTAAAGAATAGGTTCGCACTAATATTAACGTCACCATCGTACTGAGAGCTACGCACGCTTAATTCATAAGTATTAACGGCTTCTTGATCAAAGTAATAGTATTCATTATCACGCGTCATGGCACCGCCACCAGCATTGTAACCGCGACGAGCACTCGCAGATATTGTTGTCTCATCACTCATCGCATATTGGACTACAAGCTTTGGCAACACGAAGGTTTTTTCGTTATCTAAACGATCATGAACATAGGCTTCTCCGATCAACATATGGAAATCACGTAGTTGCTCTTCACGCTCAACTCGGCCACCCGCAATCACATTAAATTTCTCATTAATCTCATAGTTAACTTCACCATAAAGTGACATAGACTTACTTTCATCGTCACCGTGGTAAGGCCACGCGCCTTGAGAATTAAACTTTTGTTCGCGCTGATAAAGTGCAACACCAACAAAACCTTGAGTGGTAGTCGTTGCATTACCAAAATTTACCTTGCCATCAATAGTGTAGCTATCATCGTTCATTTTAACCGTTTGCTGACGTCCGGCATTGGCTTCATAAGAACTAAAGCCCCAATCATATTTCATTTGCGCCACAAGCAAATCAAACGACAGTTCACTGTTTATTTGATAATCGACTTTTACCGATGCCGTATCCGAGCCAGTTTCCATATAACGTTGTGAGTAAGGATTAAACGCCCACGGATCATCTGCCGTGAAATAATTACGCCCAGCATTGCCTTTTTCGTCAGCATAAGCATAGCTAAATAAGACTTTTAATGAGTCATCGCCGCTTGGTTGCCATAACACTTTACCGCGTAAGCGATTTGTTTTTAACTCGTTTAAATCAAAGGGTGGCGGGTTATCTGCATGCACTATTTCTTTTTTGAAGGTTTCGCCATCAACATTTTGTCCCGTTAAACGAAATGCGAGCTTGTCATCCATGATTGGTCCAGAAACCATAAAGGCGCTATCGATATAGCTTGACTGGTCGCGATAAGCGACACGCGCGGCGCCATCCCATTCAAATGTTGGCTCAAACGTTGTAATAAATACAGAACCTGCGATGCTATTTCGACCATTGCTGGTTGATTGGGGGCCACGAAATACCTCTATTTGAGAGATATCCCACAGACCCGTATCACCAGATAGGTCGGCAACAAAAGGTTCAGCAACACCATCAATTAGCGTTGATACACGTGCTTTTGAGCCGCCCGTAAATGAGTTAAACCCTGTTGCAGAACCATTACCTGAAACACCGCGAATGTCGGGAACCGCGCCGCTTAATGCAACAACATTGGCGACATCGCCTACCGCATTTGCAACAGATAAATATTGACCGCTGAGTAAGGTTTCGGCATCGATCACTGACACCGACGAAGCCGTATCTTTTAGGCTACGTTCGATTTTCTCACCATGGACCGTAATAACATCCATTGATTTTGTTTGATTCTTTTCATCTTCTGCAAAAGCAGTAGGTGCTAATAGTAAGCTGGCTAATGTGGTTGCAAGCGCATTTAATTTAAAAACTGAGGCTTTCATAACTTCCTGTATCCGTTGTTCAAAAAATTTGCGCATAATCTACATCAAATAAAAGATAAGCACAATTGCAAATCGTTATCATTAACACTACAATTACAAAAAAATATCACAACCAATAAGGACACTATTGTGACACTTCAGTTTTTAGCCATCTTGCTCACTGTTATTGGTGCTGGCTTAACTTACCTTAGTAATAAAAATCAACGTTTAATAGCTACAAAGCTCGTCGCTAAGTGGGCATACAGCGGTATTTCCCTGATGTTGATTTCTTTTGCACTTTGGTTGCAACTCTTTTCAGGAGCGGTTGCTTTTTTCATTTGGGTATTTACCAGTGCAATGGCGTTAACCATTATTCCATTGCTTAGCTTACTCAAACGCACGGAGGCCAACTGATGACTCGTTTAAGCGCCGATCAAAAAATCCAACCCCATTGGTGGTCTAAAACCTTATCAGGCAGTATTTTGGGGCTCTCATTAGCGTTTGCCTTTGCTTCTATTTTCGCTTGGTATGGGCCCGGTGGAATCGAACCATCAATGAAAACGCAATTTAACATGTGGATCATTAGTCCTATCTGGTTACTGGTCTTAAGCTTTAGTTTCTTATTTAAAACAGGCAAAAAAGCATTCCTCTATTTATCAGCAGCTAATATCGTTGCTTATTCTATCTTCCTTACATTACGGTGGTACCTATGAGAATCCGCGGCGATATCTTAAGAACTTACCAGTCAGTCCATACGTGGACCGGTATTGTGGCTGGTCTCGTGTTGTTTATTGGCTTTTACGCGGGCTCTCTCACCGTATTTAAGCCTGAGATAACCCAGTGGGCGACACCCACTAGCGAATATTTAGCTCCCATAGAGGTTGAAAAGTATGATGCCTTAATTGAGCAAGTAACCGCTAAGCATCAAAAAGCTGCTGATGGTTTCACGCTAAACTTTCATCAACAAGCATCTCCTTTAACATGGTATGAATCTGGAGGCGGCCGTGGTCTGCGTTTAGATGATAGCCTTAATCATGCGACATTAACTCAACAAGACGAGTTAGTAACACAATTAGCCACGCCCAACGAACTAGGCAACTTAATCGATTTATTACACCGCACTGCTGGTATCATCGGTGAAGTGGGTCATGAAGATCTTGGTGTGATTATTTTAGGTATTGCCGCTGTGCTTTACTTTCTAGCACTGGTTTCAGGGGTTATTTTCTTATTGCCGACGCTAGTTAAGAATTTCTTCGCATTAAGAAGTAATAAAGGAGCGAGTCGTTTTTGGCTTGATAGTCATAACTTAGTGGGCATAATCAGTTTGCCTTTTCACCTTATCATCGCTTGGACTGTTATCGTGTTCTCTTTTCACGATGTTTTTTATGGCGGGTTAGGTCTTGCCTACGGTGATAAGCCTTTATTTGAGCGTCAAGCAAAAGCTGAAGTTGCTTATAGTGTTAACAATCTACACCCTGTCGATAAATACATTAAAGAGGTTAACCAACTTGCTCAAGGCTACCAAATAAAGAGTATGGAGTTCTCTCGCTTAAACAGTAAAGCACCGCAGTTAGGCGTGCAAGTGACCAATCCTGACGTAATGAAGCGTGGGCAAGACGCCGACTATATTATGCTTCACCCCTATACGTTAAAGGTGACTTACTCAAGTGTCTTCTCACAAGAACACAACAGTGATCCTTATGGCCCTGTGGTTAAAAGCTTCTTCGCGTTACATTTTGGTAACTACGGCGGTGAAGCCGGGCGTTGGCTTTATTTCGTGATGGGATTGTTAGGTGCATTCTTATTCTATGGCGGTAACTTGCTATGGCTAGAAAAACGTCGTCAGAAACAAACGACTCAAAGCCGTTCCAATCGAGTGATGGCTGCTTTAACCGTTGGTATTTGTTTAGGCTCAGTGCTTGCACTTGTCAGTGCCCTGTTGGCTTCAAAGTGGTTTTATTTGATGCAGGTTCAAATTAACCAAGGCTATGTCTATCTCTATTACGCCATTTTCTTTGCTGCCATTATATTTTGTTTTATCAAAGGGGCAGCATTAGGTGCGATCCGAATTCAGCAGTTACTGGGTACAATTTGCATGGGCATTGTAATAACTTCGGTTATTGCGCCATTAATCCCTGCTCTAGGCTTTATGCAACACCTCGCTATCGGCGGCTTTGAAATCGTTGCTCTAGTCTTCGCTATGGCATTTTTCTACAGTGCACATAAGACGGCACAGCGTGCTTATTATGGCGAGCGAAATAGCATCTGGGCATTAACACCTAATACGGTAAAAGATGTCACACCTCAACAAGTAACCATTTAAACTTGATATCAACCAAGGGGACTAAGCTTTAGTCCCCTTTAATCAGTGCCCCGGCAGATTTTAGACCACACAAAACTCACATGAAAGCCCACATAAAATACTGATTTACAAGTAATTATTTTTCTATTTATTTTCTATTCATAAAAAATAAATTTTCGATAAGACTCATAACAGTCGATAGATTAGCATGTTGAAAACACTGAATTGAGAATACATTTTTATGAAACACAAAACACTACTAACGATAATGACTCTAACGATTTTAACCGGATGTGGAACACAAGTAACTCGTTTGGAAAACCCTGACAGGAAAGAAACCAATAAACCCTATCAAAATTTATTTCCGAGTCACTTTGTGGGTAACGGACCACATCATGTAAATGACGATCTCGATTTACTAAAGCCGCACGAAAAGAAAGTCATTAAACACGCTCTTTTTGACCCGGTACCATCGCACAAATACAGTAAGACATTCGGGTTTAATTACTCAGACTTGGTGTATTCAGATATACACCTCGATGCAAATAAAAGAGGGGAATTAACATGGCTGGGCCATGCAAGTTTTTTAATCCAACAAATGAATAGCGACGCACTCGTTACGGACCCTGTCTTTAATGAATTTGATGGCTTTTTAGGCTGGCTTGGTCAACAAGTCAGCCCTTCCTTTGTTCGTCAGGGAGAAGCCGTTGTTAAAGCTTCACAGCTACCCTTTGTTTCTGGCGTGTTAATTTCACATAATCACTTTGACCATTTGAGCAACACAACATTAAACCAGTTTCATCAAAATACACATTTATATCTGCCGTTAGATAATAGTGAAGATGTGGATTACTCATCAGGGCCTATTACCGAGATGGATTGGTATACTCAAACACAACACAACCAAACCAGCGTTCATTTTTTACCTAGTAACCATAACTCTGCAAGAGGAGTACTTGATGCCAATGAAAGCTTATGGGGAAGTTGGATGCTCGATGACGGCCAATATAAAGTGTACTTTGCCGGTGACACTGGTTATAGCGATGTGTTTAAAGATATCAGAAAACAAGTCGGTGCGATGGATGTTTGTTTAATGCCGATCATTGCTTATCATGAAGGAAAGCGTAGCGTTCATATGTCACCAGAGGATGCAATAAAAGCAGCAGAGGATCTCGGCTGCAAAATATTTGTTCCTTGGGGCTATGGTACTTGGACATTAGGCTGTGAGCATGCCAACGAGCCGCTTAGACGTCTCGAGCTCGCGATTGGGCAAACCCAACCTAATTTCATAGTAAGTAAATTAAAAATGGGCGAAAGTTTAAATTACCATCACCTTTTGCAAAGCTTAAAAGGCTAAAAACGTAATTAACTGATACTTTGATGGCTTGTACCATCAAAGTATCCAAGCTCAGTTAACTCTGCTTTATGTTTTTCCAACCAAAACGCTGACGCATGTCGCTTAATGTAATCTTGGTAATCTGGGGTATTTGGATCGTTCATATAGCCTTGTAACTGGAAAAGCAATAATGCACCATGGAGTGCATTGTTGTATTCATAGTTTAATCGAGCCTGCTCAAATGCTCGTTTGGCTAGAGCGATGGCAGCGATATTATCCTGCTTAGCACGCAATAACCTCGCCTGTTGAATTAAGTTAAAGCTGTCTTGCGGCAACAACTCAAATAACGCGAAAGCTTCTTGCCAACGTGACTTATCAATATACCAGCTCATTAACTCTTCCGTGGCACTTTCATAAATCCACTGGTATTTATTTAATTTAGGTAAACCCAATACCTTTAGATAATATGATTCAGCCTCGGCTTTACTTGGAGCAAAAAGCCCTAAGTGATAATGAATGACAGCAGAGTGTGCTTGCGATACCTGATGAGTTAGCAATAACGATTTTGCTGTATTCAAATATTGATAACGATTTACAACATCGCCTAGTTTATGAGATAAAATGGAGCCTGTCGTATAGGCACTAGCATGTGCTAAAACAGCCTTTTTCTGTTGTGCGTATTTTGCGGCATTTTCAATATGCTGCTGCATGCGTTTAGGCGTGTGCTGGGCATACGCAAGCCAGGCCAAAGATAGCTCTATTTTATGTCTTACCTCGACAAACTGCTTTTGTGGCGCGAGGTCTAAAGCGTGATTATAAAACTTTTTCGCTTGAATAAACTTTTGCTGTTGATGATAAATAGCGCCTTTTACGTACAGGCCCAATGCTCGATAGGGTGAAGCGGCTTTATTCCCTGCTAACTGAATTAGCTTTTCTGCCAATGCGTTCGCGACATCATAATTTTGTTCCTTAACCTGTTGCAATAATAATTGATGCACCACAGACATATTTTCAGGCTGTTGCGCTAACAGTAAATTTAACTTCGAACTGACAAGCGCCGAATTAGGCTCATTAAGTAAATTAGCTTGCTCAATAGCTTCGACTGTGGCTTTAAGCGATGAAACTAAAGACCGCTGATCAGGAGCAGTTAAATAGCCAGACCAATTTCTATGATGACCGAATAGTTTATATTCAATACTCATTTGGCCATCATGCGTGTATAAGAAACCTGATAGGAGTATAACATTTGTACCCACGCTCATTGCTTGTCTACTTTCCTCAGGGTAAGTAAACAACATACGGGTGTTAATAGAAGAGCTCCCTTTTAGTTCACCACCGCTAGCATTATGCTGATGCATCTGCCGATTAAAGTGGTCCAGTTGAGTTGCTTCAGTATCGTCCTGTATAGAGAAAGGGATCAAATAAACTCGGCTGTTGTGCTCTGATGCGAGTTGCTCGTTGTCTGTGAAATAAACCAATAAAGCCACCAGCACAACTGCAATGCATGCACTTAAAAATACATATGAAGACTTCGGTACCCCAGTAGTTTCACTGGTTGTTACACTCGACTTATCTTGTAAGGCGGCCAGCTCAAAGGGCCGTTGCCATTGATAACCTTTTTTTGAAAAAGTTTTGATCGCATCACGGCCAAACAACTGTCGTAATTGACTAATATTTTGAAAGACAACTTGTTCCGAGACGACTTGTTCACCCCAGACTTGGCTTAGGATGTGCTCTTTACTTAGAATTTTATCTTGATTTTCGAGAAATAGAGCCAGCAATTTGGCTTCGTTACTTTTTAAAGCCTTGGGCTGGTTGTTGTGATAAAGAGTTAGACTTTCTTGATCAAAACAATAATTTTCATAGATATACTGCATAGCGACTTGTTTATTTGGCACCTTGACTATTCATTGCATAAAAAAACCCTGCGCTAAAGACAGGGCTTTTAATAGTACAGCTAAAGGACGTGTTTATCTCGGTGGCATACCACCAAAACCACCGCCACCACCCATACCAGGTGGTAACATACCCTTCATGCCGCGCATCATTTTTTGCATGCCGCCTTTACCAGACATTTTCTTCATCATTTTTTGCATTTGAGTAAATTGCTTCAATAACTTATTAACGTCTTGGATTTGGGTACCTGAACCCGCAGCGATACGACGCTTACGAGACCCTTTAATAATTTCTGGACGAGCGCGCTCTGCTGGCGTCATCGAAGAGATGATAGCTTCCATGCGCACAGTCATTTTATCATCCATTTGATTTTTAACAGCGTCTGGTACGTTACCCATGCCCGGTAATTTATCCATCATGCCCATCATGCCGCCCATGTTACGCATCTGCGCAAGCTGGTCACGGAAATCTTCTAAATCAAAGCCTTTGCCTTTCTTAATTTTCTTTGCAAGTTTTTCCGCTTTGGTTTTATCAACTTTACGTTCAACTTCTTCAATTAAAGAAAGAACATCACCCATCCCCAAAATTCGTGATGCAACACGATCAGGGTGGAAAGGCTCTAGAGCATCGGTTTTTTCACCAACACCTAAAAACTTAATTGGTTTGCCAGTAATGTGACGAATCGATAACGCCGCACCACCACGAGCATCACCGTCTGTTTTGGTTAAGATAACACCCGTCAGCGGTAGTGCTTCATTAAACGCTTTAGCGGTGTTTGCCGCATCTTGACCCGTCATTGCATCAACAACAAAGAGAGTCTCTACTGGTTTAACCGCACTGTGAAGATCGATGATCTCATCCATCATATCGCTATCAACGTGTAGACGACCCGCGGTATCTAAAATGACAACATCGATGAATTTCTTTTTCGCGTGGGCAATTGCCGCATTAGCGATATCTACTGGCTTTTGCGAAATATCAGATGGGAAGAATTCCACTTCAACTTCAGTAGCAAGGGTTTCTAACTGCTTAATCGCCGCAGGACGGTATACGTCGGCACTTACAACTAAAACAGATTTCTTTTCACGCTCACGTAAAAATTTAGATAGTTTTGCAACAGAGGTCGTTTTACCCGCACCTTGCAGACCCGCCATCATGATAACAGCCGGAGGTTGGGCGTTTAAATTCAGGGCTTCGTTAACTTCACCCATCGCCGCTTCAAGCTCAGCCTGAACAATTTTTACAAAGACTTGGCCCGGGCTTAAGCTTTTAGTCACTTCAGTACCAACAGCGCGCGCCTTGACTTTCTTAATAAACTCACGAACTACAGGTAAGGCAACATCAGCCTCTAATAACGCCATGCGTACTTCACGCAGCGTTTCTTTAATATTGTCTTCAGTTAGGCGACCGCGACCACTAATATTTTTTAGGGTACTGGATAATCGATCGGTAAGGTTCTCAAACATAAATAACTCAAACCATTAATATAAGAATAGATAAATTCCTAGCATTATAACCTGCCAGATTAAAAATAGGCTAGGCTTAATCTATATCTAGCCCCTGATAACATGGAATGTTTCAAAATATTTCAAGTAATCGTTTATGTAAAGCAATGTAAAAGCGCTTAACCTGAGCATGGATTACTGTAATCTGCCCTTATCGAAGTACTCTTAATGAAACACCTAAAATAAAGTAGTAGTCATGAAAATAATAAAAAAATTAATCCCCTTTGTTGTTTTAATCGTGTTAGTTGGCATCGCCGTAGCTATCTTCTATACGCCACCTCAGACTAAGAAGCGAGGCTCCCGCCCTGCTCCATCAATGATTATTGAAAAGCAAACAATCAACCAAGCTCCCTATCAAGTGACCTTGCAATCGTTTGGTAAAGTCACGGCAAAACACCAAGGCCAACTGACCGCACAAGTGTCAGGACAAATCGTGGCCGTATCACCAGCGTTTAATGAAGGTAGCTTTTTCAAAAAAGGGGAAGTGTTAGTCAGTATTGACCCACGCGATTACCTTATTCGCGTTGAGTCAGCGCAAGCAGAGTTGGCTCAAGCACAAGTAGCCTATGACGAAGAAGTTGCTCGTTCAGCCCAAGCGATTAAAGATCGTAACACTTTAGGTTCGCTCAATGAGGCAAGTGATTTTGCCTTAAGAAAACCACAAATGGCAGCAGCTAAAGCCAAGCTAATGGCGGCGTCTGCAAACATGAAGCAAGCTAAGCTTGATGTTGAGCGTACTAGGATCATCGCCCCGTATGATGGACGTCTTTTAACTAAAAATGCTGATATCGGCCAAGTCATTAACAGTAATACTAATTTGGCTAGCATTTTTTCAACAGAGGTTGCTGAAGTCCGTTTACCGATTAAAAACTCACAGTTAGCATTAATTGATTTACCGAATAATCATCAATCTCAGCAACAAGTAAACGATTCCAGTGTGAGCATCATTAATACCATTGGGGGTGAAGCTCAATATTGGCCATCAACCATTGCTCGAACAAGTGGTAGCATTGACCAAAATACCCAGCAGATCAATATTATTAGTGAGGTTTTACGCCCATTTGATGCCGCAGATAAGCGTTCGTTAAACATTGGGCAATTCGTTAATGCAACCATTAGTGGCCGTACCATTGCAGATGCGATAGTTATTCCTAATTCAACTATCTACCAAGGCAGCTATGTCTATCTTTATCAAGACGGTAAATTGCAACGCCGTGATATAGAAATAGGTTTTCAAAATGAATCCGACGCTCTAGTAACTAGTGGTTTAAGTGCTGGCGAGGATCTTGTAACCACACCGTTAGGCCAAGTGAGCTCAGGAACAGCCGTACAACTAAAAGGAAGTAAGAAAAGCACACGACGCCCACAAAACCGTGCAGGTGGTAACAATCAGAAACCAGCACCAACGCAACGTGAGAGTAAAACACAGGAGCAACGCCCATGATCGCTTGGTTTGCTCGTAATGATGTTGCTGCCAACTTATTAATGTTTTCGATATTAATCGTTGGTTTTATTTTACTGGGTAACAAAATACCATTAGAAGTCTTTCCGTCGGTTGAGCCTAGAACTATTTCAGTATCTGTGAGCCTGCGAGGTGCAACACCAGAAGATACCGAACAAGGTATAGCCATACTGGTTGAAGAAGCGATTCAAGATTTAGAAGGAATTAAGCAACTTACTAGTCGCTCTTCAGAAGGCAGTGCGTCAGTGCGTGCCGAAATAGACAAAGGCGTTGATAGCCAAAAGCTACTGAACGAAATTAAAAGCCGCGTTGACGCGATTAACAATTTTCCAGTCGCTGCTGAGAAACCCATTGTCAGCCTTGCTAAATACCAACGGGAAGTTATTAGTGTCGTTATTGCTGGGCCGCAATCTGAAAAAGAGATACGTCAAATGGCAGAACATGTCAGGGACGATATTTTACGTTTAGACGGTGTAACGCAAGTTGAACTAGACTCAGTGCGCCCTTATGAAATAACCATTGAAGTGAATCAGGATATTTTACGCCAGTATCAAATTAGCCTAAATCAAATATCACAAGCGATTGCCAACAGTTCCAAAGATTTATCTTCTGGTAATATTAAAACTCGTGGTGGTGATGTCCTTATTCGCTCATCAGGTCAAGCCTACCGCCAGGATGACTATGAAAATATTATTATTCTGACCCAAAGTGATGGTAGTTTAATTCGCTTAAAAGACATCGCTAAAGTCAATGATGGCTTTGATGATAGCCAATTTTCAAGCCGCTTTAATGGTAAAAACGCTGCGTTTGTTGAGGTCTATCGAATCGGTAATCAAAGTGCCATTGAAGTTGCCGACGCCGTTAAAGCCTATTTAGCCGAAAAGCAGCCGTTAATGCCTGACAGTGTTGATTTAACTTATTGGCGTGACCGTTCAACCATCGTTAAAAACCGTTTAAACACCCTATCAACCAATGCGATGCAAGGGGGGATTTTAGTTCTACTTCTACTTACTCTTTTCTTGCGTCCCGCGATTGCACTATGGGTATTTATTGGTATTCCGGTGAGTTTTATGGGGGCATTTTTCTTAATGCCAGTGCTAGGTGTGACATTAAATATCTTTAGCCTGTTTGCCTTTATTTTGGTGCTAGGAATTGTGGTCGATGATGCCATTGTCACTGGCGAGAATATCTACTCGCATTTACGACATAGCGAAACTGGACTTCAAGCAGCGATTCGAGGAACCCAAGAGGTGTCAGTTCCTGTAACCTTTGGTATTTTAACGACCATTGTTGCCTTCTTACCACTAGCCTTTATCGAAGGTCGCCGCGGTGATATTTTTGCTCAAATTCCGATTGTGGTGATCCCAATTTTATTGTTCTCGTTAATTGAGTCAAAGCTAGTACTACCTGCACATTTAAAACACATTAAATTACGCCAAGATAAGAAATCTGATAATGCATTCTCTCGTTTCCAAGAGCGTTTTGCCGACGGCTTTGAAAATGCGATTTTAAAATACTACCAACCGATTCTAGGGGTTTGTCTAAACAACAAACGTACGACACTATTTAGTTTCATTGGTGTATTGCTAATTATCATTAGCTTGCTTGCTAGTGGCTGGATGCGTTTTACTTTCTTCCCACGTGTAGAAAGTGAAACGGCTCGCGCCTCGTTAACCATGCCTACGGGTACGCCATATGAAGTGACGGATCATTACATCACTAAAATGACCGACGCTGCATTTGCGTTAAAAGCTAAATACTATGAACGAGAAGGTATAGACTTAATCCTTGATATTAACTCAACCACAGGCAGCAATGGCCGCTCTCAGGGTTCTCATCTGGGACGGGTCATGTTCCAAATTGTGCCACCTGAGCAACGTGAACTTAAGATTGGTTCGGGCCAGTTAATGCGTGAGTGGCGCGGTATGATTGGTGAAATCCCCGGCGCGCAAAGCCTCACCTATCGTGCGGAAATCGGTCGCACCTCCGATCCAGTCGATATTCAATTCTCTGGTATCGACTTTAAGGCGCTTGGAGAGGTCGGTGATCAGGTCAAAGAACAACTAGCCCTCTACCCTGCGTTATTTGATATCTCGGACTCTCTTTCTAATGGTAAAGAAGAATTACAAATAGAATTAAACGAGCAAGCCTATGCACTTGGTTTAACCCGTAGTGAGGTTTTGAGCCAAATTCGTGCCGCCTATTTTGGGGTGCAAGTAGAGCGAATCCAACGGGGCCGTGATGATGTACGAGTGATGTTGAAACTACCAAAAGAGCAACGCCAGTCGGTTGCTGGGTTGGAAGATTTACGCATTACCACCGCACAGGGTCAACAGCTCCCGCTCAGTCAAATTGCGACATTAACACCGGGCCTATCCCCAACAACAATTAACCGTATTGACCGTTATCGCACTATGACAGTCACTGCTGATGCCATAAAGTCTGAAGCTGACATGCAGTTAATTCAACGTGAACTACGTGAGTTTATTGACGAACTATTAGTGCTCTATCCGGGTATTCATTACAAATTTGAAGGTGAAGCAAGAGAACAACGCGAGTCCTTTGGCTCAATGGGGCTAGGCTTAATTATTATGTTGTTTGTGATTTACGGCCTGCTAGCCATTCCGTTTAAATCCTACTTACAACCTTTGATTGTAATGTCAGTGATCCCATTTGGTATCATTGGTGCAGTGGCTGGTCACTGGATAATGGGCATGAATTTAACCATTTTAAGTGTCATGGGCATGATGGCGTTGGTGGGTGTTGTAATCAATGACTCACTCGTGCTCGTTGACTATATCAACAAACATTACAGACACGGAAAATTATCCTTACAAGAAGCCGTATTACAGGCTGGCGCAGCTCGATTTAGACCCGTGATGTTAACATCACTCACTACCTTTATCGGGCTAATGCCGTTATTGTTTGAAAAGTCGACACAAGCGCAGTTCCTCATCCCTATGGCCGTTTCATTGGCCTTCGGAATTATCTTTGCAACTTTTATTACCTTAATTTTAGTCCCTATAAACTATATTATGGTTGAAAAAACACGCCTTGGTTATCAACGTTTTATCAACAGTTAACCCCGCTAAACGTCACCCTCGGGTGACGTTTTTTTTATCGCTTATTCTGATAAAGAATAAATAGTCCCAATTAACTCTCGTTATTTTATTTCATCCGTTGTACTATGAGCTTTTAGACGTCTAAACGTCTAATACCAATTAGCAGAATCACATTGAATTTTCAATTAGCCATAAGTGCATTTCAGTGTGACAAAGTAGTTAAGTTATTGGCCATAGGATTATTGTGATGAGTGAACAAGCCACCCAAAGAAAGACCCAAATAGAAGCGATTATGCGTCAACGGATTATGATCCTTGATGGTGCAATGGGTACGATGATTCAAGATCACAACTTCAGTGAAGAACAGTTCCGTGGCGAGCGTTTTAAAGACTGGAGCTGTCCTGTTAAAGGCAATAACGATTTATTATCGATCACCCAAACCGATGCGATTAAAGATATTCACCGCCAATACTATGCTGCTGGCGCTGATATTGTTGAAACGAACACCTTTAATGCCACGACTATTGCGATGGCCGATTACGAGATGGAGTCAGTGTCTCGTGAAATCAACTATACTTCTGCAAAACTCGCTCGTGAAGTGGCCGATGAATTTTTAATTACCGAGCCAAATAAACCACGTTTTGTTGCCGGTGTACTTGGCCCAACCAACCGCACTTGTAGTATTTCACCCGATGTAAACGATCCAGGTTTTCGTAATATCACCTTCAACCAACTCGTTGAAGCGTATACCGAGTCAACTCACGCCCTTATCGAGGGCGGTGCTGATATCATCATGGTTGAGACCATTTTTGATACGCTTAATGCTAAAGCCTGTTTGTTTGCGGTTGAGACTGTATTTGAAGAGCTTGGCTATAGCTTACCCATCATGATTTCAGGCACGATTACTGATGCCTCTGGTCGTACCCTCACCGGACAAACCACCGAAGCGTTTTATAACTCGCTTAACCATGTTAAGCCACTGAGTATTGGCTTAAACTGTGCTTTAGGACCTGCTGAGCTACGCCAATACGTAGAAGAGTTATCACGGATTTGTGAGTTCCCTGTCAGTGCTCACCCTAATGCGGGTTTACCTAATGAATTTGGTGGTTATGATCTTGATGCCGTTGAAATGGCTGGCTATATCGGCGAGTGGGCACAAAGTGGCTTCTTAAACATTGTGGGCGGCTGTTGTGGCACAACACCAGAGCATATTCGCCGTATCAGCGAAAAGTTAGAAGCTATCCAGCCTCGTGAATTACCAACCATTGAAGTTGCGTGTCGCTTATCAGGCCTTGAGCCATATAATATTACCAAAGATTCACTGTATACCAATGTCGGTGAACGAACCAACGTCACAGGTTCGGCACGTTTCTTACGTCTAATTAAAGAAGAAGATTACACCACCGCACTGGAAGTAGCCCTACACCAAGTGGAAGCTGGCGCTCAAATCATCGATATCAATATGGATGAAGGAATGCTTGATGCCAAAGCAGCCATGGTTCGCTTCCTCAATCTAATAGCCTCAGAGCCAGATATTTCGCGTGTGCCGATTATGATTGACTCCTCTAAATGGGATGTTATCGAGGCAGGTCTACAATGTGTGCAAGGTAAATGTATCGTTAACTCAATTTCCCTTAAAGAAGGGGAAGAGATTTTCATTCATCAAGCCAAGTTGATTAAGCGCTATGGCGCTGCCGCCATCGTCATGGCCTTTGATGAAGATGGGCAAGCGGACACCTACGAGCGTAAAGTTGAAATCTGTCAACGCGCTTATGATGTTCTAACCCAGAAAGTAGGCTTCTTACCACAAGATATTATCTTTGACCCGAACATCTTTGCGATTGCCACAGGCATCGAAGAACACAACAACTACGCTGTCGATTTCATTGAAGCGACGCGTTACATCCGTGAGAACCTACCTCATGCAGGTGTCTCTGGTGGTGTTTCTAACGTCTCATTCTCATTCCGTGGTAATAACCCTGTTCGTGAAGCCATTCATGGTGTGTTCTTATATTATGCAATCCAAGCGGGCATGAACATGGGTATCGTTAACGCGGCGCAGTTAGCGATTTATGATGATATTGAAAAAGATTTAAAAGATGCTGTTGAATATGCCGTATTAAACAAAGGCGAAGACGGCACCGAACTATTACTCGAGGTGGCTGAGCGCTACCGCAACGCGGGCTCAAAATCCAAAACCCATGTCCAAGACTTATCATGGCGCGAATTGCCTGTTGTTGACCGTTTAGCTCACTCACTAGTCAAAGGCATCACCGAGTATATCGATGAAGATACTGAAGCGGCGCGCCAAATGTTCGATAAGCCAATTGAGGTGATCGAAGGGCCGTTAATGGATGGTATGAACATCGTCGGCGACTTATTTGGCTCAGGTAAAATGTTCTTACCACAAGTAGTTAAATCGGCGCGAGTAATGAAACAAGCCGTCGCCTATTTAAACCCATACATTGAAGCGGAAAAAACACCGGGACAATCTAACGGCAAAATTGTCATGGCAACAGTGAAAGGTGATGTTCATGATATCGGCAAAAACATCGTCGGCATCGTATTGCAATGTAACGGCTATGAAGTGTTTGATTTAGGCGTAATGGTTAGCGTTGATGAAATCATTAAAGTCGCTAAAGAAAATGATGTTGATGTCATTGGTTTGTCCGGCCTAATCACACCGTCTCTTGATGAAATGGTGCATAACGTTAAAGCGTTTACTCGTGAAGGGTTAACTATTCCAGTACTCATTGGCGGCGCGACTTGTTCTAAGATACATACCGCCGTTAAAATTGCACCGCACTATGAGCACGGTGCACTGTATGTTGCCGATGCTTCTCGCAGTGTCCCTATTGTCACTAAACTTATTAACGACGAGACACGTCCTGGTTGTATTGCTGAACATTATCAAGAGTATGATGTTATGCGTGAGAAACGCCTGAAGCAAGGACAACGTAAAACGCTAGTTAGCCTTGAAGCAGCACGTGCGAATAAATGTACTTTCGACTATTCGAATAACCCTCCAGTGAAACCTAACGTTATGGGTAAGCAGGTATTTTTAGATTACCCACTTGAAAACCTTCTAGAACGAATTGACTGGACACCGTTTTTCCGTTCGTGGGAATTACACGGGAAATACCCAAATATCTTAACCGATAAAGTAGTCGGTGAAGAAGCGACTAAACTTTTTGCTGACGCGCAAGTGATGTTAAAGCAAATCATTGATGAGAAGTGGTTAACCGCTCGCGGGGTCATTGGTTTATACCCAGCCAATAGCGTCAACGATGATGATATTGAGATTTACACTGATGAGTCGCGTGATGAAGTGCTAATGACTACTCATCATTTACGCCAGCAACTGGAGCGCGTCGGAAATAACAATTTCGCGCTATCCGACTTTGTCGCACCAAAGGACACTAATGTGCCTGATTACATGGGTGGATTTGCTGTCACCGCAGGTGTCGGTATCGATGAACATATCGAACGCTTTGAGAAAGCAAACGATGACTATAGTTCGATAATGTTAAAGTCTCTCGCAGACCGTCTTGCTGAGGCTTTTGCCGAACATATGCATGAGCGTGTCCGTAAAGAGTTCTGGGGTTACGCTAGTGATGAAACCTTAGATAATGAAGCGCTCATTCGCGAGAAGTATAAAGGGATCCGCCCAGCCCCAGGTTATCCAGCGTGCCCAGATCATACCGAAAAAGCACTTCTTTGGGACTTGCTGACTCCAGATAAGGACATTGAATTAAACATCACTGAAAGCTTTGCGATGTTCCCAACCGCCGCGGTATCAGGTTGGTATTTCGCTAACCCTGAGTCTCGTTACTTTGGCGTGAGTGATATTAAAAGAGATCAGGTAGAAGACTATGCCAAGCGTAAAGGCATGAGTATCGAAGAAACCGAGCGCTGGTTATCACCAATTTTAAGTTACGATCCAGAATAAAACGATGGGGCGTCGCCCTGAAATTTTTTATTCAGGGTCTCGCTTTGTATATCAACACTGAGATTCCGGCTAAAAGCATGCCAGAATGACGATGTTGGAGTTTGCCACACAACGTCGCCCTGAAATTTTTTTATTCAGATTTCGGCTCGTAGTTTCATAGTGTAGCTACCGGCTTACTCCGTCTCTCGTAATCAACTATCTACTCTACCACCCGACCTGGATTACATACCCTTCTCTACATTTTACTATCTCTCCTCACCCATTCTTTCCCACTATCAGTACATTTGTC
>PIZK01000003.1 GCA_002835545.1 Alteromonadales bacterium alter-6D02 | reverse complement strand
TATTTTAGTGTTGACACAGAGAGAGTCTACATAAGTGTATTAGCCGACGACTCAACAAACCCGACTTTGATTTTATTTTAGACAGCAATGTAATTTAAACGATTCGATAAATCAAGCAACTACGCGTTAATCTATAATTGGTTTTCGCTTGTGCCTGCGTGAAAAATTGCCCTTAACTCGACGAGCTAACGCCATTAATAATGGGGGGTTATCATCCAACATAAGTTAGTAATAAATGACTGTCCCATTTTATTGTGTTTTATTTCAGCTAACACCTAATTAACAAAGGAAAATAATCTCTTTGAAGCATATTTCTTTGTTAAGCGAGATAAGTCCGCTAACTGTTGAAAAACTGGCCATTATCCAATTTTAGTAAACACTTTCCTTTATCCTGTTTTTTGACTGAGTAGCCATCCGCAATGTACTTACTAGTTGAAATGTTGATTTCAAACTTTTTATCTACGTTATACCTAACTTGAAAGTTACAGTTTTCTAACGTTAGTTCTGAATAATAATTACTAGACGTAAACTTACCGTTTGTATCAGTCGTTTCATTCGAGGTCCATTTAAATTCCAACACCCTGTTACTCTCGGCGTAAGAGCCAAAAGACAGAACCAATAAAAGTAAAATTGAATATTTCACAGAAATCCTTATTTGTGATTTATTAACAAACAGCAATATAGATTAATACAACTAACAAAAAAACCATTTTAATATCAGTCCATTAACAGTATTCGGAATGGCGATGGAACGATCGAGAATTAAGTTATCAACGGGGTAATTGAGCCACGTGTTACGCCATACGCTCGCCTCCCACTTTATGACGAAATGAGGCAATATCTTAGTACTGCAACGTATATTAGGTCACGCTTCTATTGTGGATACGATGAAATATTCACACTTTGCGCCTGAACATTTGGATGATGCGATTTGGTTGAATCCGTTGACACAAACTTAACAAGTGGCTCAGCGTTTTTTCATGAGCGTGTTTTGATAATACTTAGCATTAAGCAAGTAATGCTCAATGTCATCAAACTTGTAATGATTATGCGCATCAAATTTGGCTAACCCCTCGCCGAGCAGCATTTCCAGTATAACAAAATGATACGATGAATTAGCGAGCTTAAACGCTGAATACACAATACTTTCATGACTTTTGCATTCCCACTGAGGCGTCTCATTATCCCATGCGTTACGGCTATCAAAGTGAACGTGCGCCAAATTAAAAGCGTGTATATCAGTAATGAGCTCTGGCGGTCGCTCAAAAACTCTATCTCGACCAAAAAGACTGTGTGCGGAGGGCGTTATCGCTTGAATACCTTCGTTCGGGGCTACGAAATTACGCGTACTCTCTGAAAGGCTAAGCTGTTTGTACTCTTTGAATTCATCAATGATAAATAGATGAGGCTTACTGATAGGGTCTAAATCTTCGTTATGCGATACGCTAACTGTTACCTTTGCCATTCAGCTTAATTCCTTTGAGCTTTTCTTTATTGCGACGCTTTCTCGCATCACCAATGGACAGAAATACACCTTTAGCCTCTTCTTGAGTAAAAGGGAATTTAACTTCTCTTCGTTTATGAGCCATGTGAAACCCCACTAAATAAACTGTATTAATTGGAATTATTATAACAAGCTCAATAAACCAAGCAAGCTTTTCTGAACGCATCTGATGTCGTATGTACCCATCCTGAGGCTAATGTCCCCATCCTATTAAAATCAATACCACTTTAAGCGTAATTTATCAGGTGAAAAATACAAGGTGGCTAGCACAGAAACAGCCCCCTCCTTTCGGGGTACCCCAACCCCCTTCCCCTACTGAAGAAAACAGCCCCATATCAATCAATTAAGCAGGACATCACTCAACAAGTTGACGGCGATATGTCGACATTAAACCACCTACAAATTCATTTAACGTGTCGCCAGCATGAAATAAAACAAAAAAACCAAGCGCAATAAACATACATATCAATAACTTACAGTTCAAACCTAACGCTCACATCGTTTTTTTTTGGTATAATGGTTTCTTTATTAATTATGGAGTGTCATATGACCAATTTAACAATTAACTATAACCCGACAGAAACAGTAATACCGAAGGTTGGGGATATAATACCTTTTGATAACATATCTGTTGAAGTTATCGAAATTCATGAAACGAAAGAAGGTGTAACGGTTAAAGCCACACAATGCGAGCCACCTGACTTCTCAGCTATGGATTTAATGTTTATGTAATGACTTACCTGTAAATACCCACGGGGGTTAACCTTGGGAAGGGTCTACATATTGTCTACATTGGTGACATCACAAAACACCGTGTCGATACACAGTGCCATATGTGTGATTTTAATTAGTTGATTACTGGTAATTTCCACGCGGTTCAAATCCCCCCGCCTCCACCACATTCGGGTTTGTTACCGCAGACCTTAAAAGCCCCGTCGCTCAATGAGTGACGAGGCTTTTTTCAACTTTCACTAGGCACTGCTTAGCATCTGATAAACCCACTATGTCAATCCGGTGAGAAATTGATGAATTTAGACCGTAAAGACTGTTCATCGCGGGAGTATTTATCACTAGAAAAATGCATGCCTTCACTATCTAATAAAAAGCTCCCTACGTATGTAGTTTGATCTGCAACGACCTCAAAGCTCACGGGGTTTTGTATCTTGTATTCAGTAGTGACCCCAAACTGAGCCGTGCCCCGAAATATCGACCATTTAAACGCTTCATACTTTCCTGCTTGAAGTTTCAATAAGATCAATGTTCCAGTTTCATTGTCAAAATCTGTCGTTTTTTGATTGGTCATTCGGGTTATTGGTGCATCCCATTGCAAAGGAAAACTATTAGCTGCCGCTTCTTCACCCGTTGCGGTGTTTCTGATGTGTATCACCGGAAAAGCCCGAGATTTTTTAGTCTCTATAACCGATAGAAAGACATTACCTTTACCATTATTAAGCGTTGGTACGTATTGTTTTGAGTATATCTGTTGTGTAGCACAACCAGATATATACATCAGCGACCATAAAATGATTAACTTTTTCATTTGCTATCCACCAGCGTTAAATATTTACTTAAATCTTGCCCCAAGAATGGTATAGCTAACCCTTTAATAACAGGGTGCATCCAAATTATCCGATAAAAATAAGTGATAAGGCTAGCCATCTTTTTCACAATACGGTCCTTGGGTCACAAACGGTTTTTTGTAAGTTAGCGGTTTAAACGATTTTTCGGTAACTAACCCGTTATCCGTTTGTTTTCTCAGGGTCAATGAACAGCCTTGACTGTCTCTTTGGTAAAACACATCGTATTTTTCGTTACTTTGTGGGGTAAAGCTAAAAGGAGCTGCACAATAATAAAACCTATTAATATCAGCAACCATCATCGTGACTTTCGCTCCTGAAGCAAGGTTGACGTCTTTGACGGCTTGTTGGGGTCCTGCTGCCGTTGCTTGCCCATCAATAATCATGGTTGGCTTTTTACAATTAGCTTCACTAAAGACACTAAATGCTAAATGGCCACCGAGTTCGAGTTTCGAATACAACGAAATTTGAGCATCATCAAGATTGCTTGGTGCTTGATACTTAGGCAAGTTGCTACAGCCGAACAACAAAGAGGTTACTAGTATTGGGAGTATTGATTTCAAGATAGCTTAACTTCCTTTTATAAAGCCATCTAGGTATTTATCTGCAAAAGCGATGACTTTGTGAAAAACAGCAATACTACATAAAACCCTCTAACTATCAAATAATTATTTCATACCAAATATGCTTGGGCTTGGCGATACACTCGCTATAACTTAACTTTCTTGGCACAACCACTCACTTCAACCAACTAGCTATTTATCAATACTATATTGCCTAGCCACCTTAAAATACAAATGCAGACATGCTATCGGGGAGGGTTTTCAGGCTAAATAATTTGGCCTTTCTGAGGATAAAGTGTGTTCAATTATTGTCATCGAGGAATGGATAATCAGAAGAAAGAAATAAAGAATATGCCCTCCCAGTTAGGTTACTGTTTACTTTTTATAAAACCAGCGATAAAAAACTCCACTTTGCCGCAACTTTTGCAGGCAAACATATCAAGTTCTTGCTTGTTCACAAAAGCTTCACCTAGATCACCTAATATACCCCAGCGAGCGCCTTGGTGAAAATTTTTAGTGCCGATAAAGGTTAAGTTCGTCTGACATCTTAGACAATGAGGAGGGCCACAACTTGCACTAGCAAGAGGCTTGTCACGCCCTTTTACACAACTACAATTCCAGCAGATATCGAACGATTCATCGTCGATAACTGTGTTACAGTGTTGACATGTCCATGACATCATCACCCTCCATCAAGAAAACCTCATGCTTTCTTTGCCGCTGCTGACCCACACAACTAGAGTGAGCCAAGGCAATCGCTATACTTTAAACATTCGAACAGCGTCTGCCAGCTCATTTGCTACATGCTTAAGGGAGGCTGCAATAGCAACATTCTCTCGTACATCTTCCATCGTACTGTTGACCGAGGTATTGACATTGACCACATTCATATTAATTTCCGCAGCAACACTCGATTGCTCTTCGGCTGCGGTGGCAATTTGATTATTCATATCTTGAATTGAGTTAATTTCTCTTTCGATCACCTTCAATTCTTCTCTAGCTTCATTTGACTTAGTGAGTGTTGTAGCTGCACTTTTCGAGTTCTCATTCATTAACGTCACTGACTGCCCTGCTTGTTTTTGTAACTCTTCAATCATGGTCTGAATTTCATTGGTGCTTTGCTGTGTTTTAGTCGCTAACGTTCGAACCTCATCTGCAACCACGGCAAAGCCGCGCCCGTGTTCTCCCGCCCTTGCCGCTTCAATGGCTGCATTTAATGCCAGAAGATTGGTTTGATCCGCGATACCTCGGATAACATCCAATATCCCACCGACATTACTCGACTCTGTTTGAACATTGGTAATTGCATCATTCACTTGGCTGATATCCTGCACTAATTGAGTCATTTCCGTATTCATTTCACTCACAACAAGTAAGCCTTGCTCCGACGTTTTGCTCGCATCAGTTGACGATGTTGACGCATGAACAGCATTTTGGGCTACTTCAGCGACAGTTGCTGTCATTTGATTCATCGCCGTGGCTACTTGCTCTAGTTGAACAATTTGCGATTGTGAAGAGCTTTCAACTTTTTGAGACGAGCAACCTAGATGCTCTGACGACTCAATAATTTGAGTCGACGCTTGATTAATGCCCGAGATTATCTTTTTGAGATTGGCAGCCATAACAAGTGTTGAGTGATAAACACCTGTGCCATTAGGGCTTGGCTGAGGGGTATTAGTCAGATCGCCATTAGCAATCGTATTAACCAGTGCTTCAATTTCTTTTGGCTCACCGCCTATAGGTTTTCTAATTAATCGTGGAACAACAACCATAATGAGTGAACCAACACCAATCGCAATCAATGAGGTGACAATAATGATACCCAAACTCGCCTGTGTATCTTGCTGCACTTTCGGACCAACAATATCTTGTTCTTTTTTTACCGACAGTTTAACTTTTTCAATATCATTGGCGATCATAGGGCCAATCGTATTCAATGAGTTCGTAATATACTCATTACGTTGATTAATTACAGAGGTGACTTTGTTAAACGCTTTAACATATTCTCGATGATTACGGACCACGTTACCAAGCAGCGCTTGGGTAGCGCTATCATGGTCAATATTACTGAGCTGTTTTAAAAACGTTGGCATTTTATTGCTAAGCTCATCATTAGCAAAGTTTGCGTGCTGAGTAAGGTTTTTTACGAGAAACTTAGTAACATATAGCCTCGCAAGTAATAAATGTTCTTGTAACTGGCCAGCAACAAAGACTGTTTCATATTCATAATGCTTATTCGCCTCTAGAATCAGGCGAGATAAAGCCTCTCTCATGGCCAAACCGCTGGGGTCGAGTTTCTCTTTGACTAACCGATCACGTTGTGCAAATAGTAGCTGCACCTCTTCAAAACCCTGCTTATATTCATCAACCTCTTTAACAACTCGTTTAACTAATGCCGCACGCTCTGGATCTTGAATTTCTTTGACTGCAACCTCTAGCAGCTTAGTGAGTAATGCTAAGCGCTCATTATATTGTTTAACCGATTCATCCGATTGCGTATTAATAAAATTGAGCACCGATAGCCGCATCGATAACACATTCGCCTGAACCCTTCCAGCTAAGTTAGTGTCACGTGCTAGACCACGATATTGCACAAAATCATCATAGGTTTTATTAAACCCGACATAAGATGTTATAGAGATCACCATGAGCAATAAGAGTATTAAGCCATACGAGGTATAAAGTTGAGTATTGAGCTTCAAGTTATAGAACATAAATAATCCTTTAGGCACATTGCGAGTTGGTAACCAGGCTGGCGTGTTATTTGTAGACAGATTAGTAAAGTATAGAAGAAGAAAGGATTTTATTTGGCCAATTTAGCATTTTTCCGAAGCGAACTATTTACAGGCTCATTTACCACCTCATAGGCTCCTTTCAAACACTTTTACTTTGCAGGTTAAGACCAACTCTATTTGGGTCATTGCCAGTTATCAAGAGCACAATCTCTTTAAATTTACAAAGAGTTGCACTTAACCTGTGCGCTTATAAGTATTTGAACTATGCTTTTATTATGACAAATAACAAGGAGAGTCGTTATGTCTGAATTCTATTTCGCGTTTAACAATCTACCATTACCTGTTTTTATCATCTTAAACTTAGCGGCCTTGGGGTCATTATTTATTATTTTGTTTATTGTCTTTGAGCCACACTTTCACCATCATACGGACTCAGAAGCAATCTCCCCTGATGACATACAGAGAAAGTAGTTGCTAAATAAGTAAGGTTTAACAGGAAGTCCCTGCAGCCTCTCGGTTAAAAGGGCTTTAAGCATGGATAAATCTTATTTTACGGTGCCAGAGGCTATTTTATCGAATAATTTGCAAGCGATTGGAATACAATGCTGCTCTGTAAAGCCGCCCTGGGTCGTGATAGTGGTACATGCTTGGCATGTTACTTTTACCTTCTCCTTTTTCTTCCTTTTCTTTTTCTTAAATACGATAGTCATTTCACTATCGTCATCTTTAACGATAGGGACTTCAATGATGCTTTCTTCGCGGATACTCGTCACTGCGTTTTCCATAAGGTGACTCCTTAATCAATACTAGAATATTCGATTAAGTATAGAAGACAGGCAGTAATCTGACCCTCGCATTGATAAAATGACAGCTTGTTTAAAGGTGCAATACTACGGCGGAAAGCAATAATACGACACTCGTTAGGGAATGCATAATCATGATATTAGGCATGTAAAAAAGGGGTTTCTGTAATGGCGCTTGTTTTTTTTGGTTAGAATAACCAAATATTATCGCTACAAAAGCTTCAACAATACCAAGGACAATGACAATGACAATGTTAACTGGAAGTGGGTATATTTAATTTTTCTCGTTCCCGCTCAATCGCCTTTGCTTCATGTGCTAGCAAGCGCGCATACTCACCACTAGCCACTGGTGTAGCAGCTGAAGCATACTCAAACTCCATATCAGGGAAAACAGCGTTGAACACCAGTGCGGCTCGTTTCATATGGAAGTCCGATGTTACCAGCACAATCTTGCTAATGGCTTGCTGTTTGATTATAGGTTTGGCGAGTGTTGCATCTTCTAGGGTGAAGCTACTTGGCGCTAGCTCAACGAATGCAGTGCTTGGTATCCCCTGTTTAATTAAATAATCTTGTATATACTGCGCATGTGAGGTGTCAGTAGTATTAAAATGCGGACCAAAGCCACCGGTGCATAGAACTTTACTACCTTCACGCTTCTTATATTCAACCCATGCTTGCTGGCACCTTGCGACCGCGATAGGTAATAAATTTCCCTTGGCGTCATTGGGTGAGCCTAATACAACAATGGCACAACTCATACGTTTTTCCTTAATGGTTTGTTGGTGTGCATATTATCTAAGCATGAACCCATTGCCAACTGTTCACTAAAACGTTTGAAAGTCACAACTATTAAATAATCTTTGTCAGTTTCATCACTTACCTCAGAACCAGCGCAAGTATGGATAAGCATAACGCTGCAATAGATAACACAATGGGGATAGTAAAGCGGACAAATGATTGCTCCTCTTCGGCAAGTGCAGCTGAGAGTAGTGGGAAATGAATCACGTGACGATCGCCACCTAAACGGATCAAAAACAAACTCACCCGCGCGCCATCTGGTTGGATATAACCATACTTTTTATCCAAGTGATAATATAGACGGCCAAAGATAATTTCAGGGTCTACCGACAGTTTTTCTGCCAATTTTTGGCAGTCTATCGCGACATAATTTTTATTCTGTCGCGCGGTATTGTCTTGTTCAAAGGCAATAAAACTTGGGTAATACATCGTATAGATAAGCTTTAGAATTGCACGGTCTGTAATATTTGCCATTGCTCATTCACCTAATTGCTTTTATAGGCCTCCTTAGCAAACGTAGCGCTAGTTTTAATGTTTATCAACTTTAATACCAATTCCACTAATAAATTGATCACTTCACTAATGGAATTGGTATTAAAGCGTTTTAAGTTTGCCCAAGGGCAGGCATAAAAAACTAGGCGCAATGCCTAGCTTTTTATGCAGATTGGCTAAAGCTCGTTTTAATTAGCGACAATGAGCTTCCATAACTCAAAGTGACCTTCATCGTCATCGTCTTCACTAAAGGTCATTAAGACATGTGCCTTGTCATCTATAGTCACAGTAAACAAATGAATGGCTTGCTCTAATGGCTCTCCAGCTGCATCCAATGGTTGAAGTACTACTTCGCCTTCATCGCCCAGTGACCACATCACTTCAAATTGATCGCCCATGTTCTCTTTAATATCTGAACATTGGCTCGCATCAATAAACCCTGTGCCTTGGTCATCATCCGACGGATTTAAGTGCAGTGTTAACGAACAATTATCATGTTGCATTAGAGAGATAGTTTCACCTGCGACAATCCGATCAGGTGACAGTGGTGATATTAAATCAAAGACCACCGTATCGGCCTCTTCATGTTGCTCAACCAATTTAATTTGCTCACTAAACAGCCCTTGTTCGACTTTTAACAACACCCAATGTGAGTCAAAATCTAATAATAACTGCCCATCGGCATTGATAACCCAAGAACCAACATCCACATCATCCATTGGTTCCGTACCCGAAGTCGGATTGACCATACCATTGGATGTAGCCCCAGTTGCCGGGCCATCATGATCATCATCACGATGATTAGATTTCACGACAACTTCACCATCGGCATCAAAAGACACTAACATTAACTCTTTTTTGCCAGTCACAACATAGCTGTTGTCAGCTAAAGCTAAAGTGTTTGCACTATCTGGTACTAAGACAGGCGCATCACCTTGTTCTGGCGGTGTAATGTCATCGTCAAAGTCACACGCTTTGGGTGCGAGTTTATTACCTAAATTTTGTGGGTCGAATTCAGTCAAAATCTGTGTCATGGCTTGTTGGTTGATGACCACTGATTTATGCTCTGTAATGCCTTGGCGTAGCATAATGCCTTGGCGCACAGCACCGTCTTGGATCGCTAAAAATGGTGTTTGACTACGTTCATCGTCATCCATATCGTCATCATTTAGCCAATGTGGCAAACCAAGAGAAATAACCTGCTCGCCATTTATCTCTTGTTGTTGCCATTGACCAACATGTACTAACTCCACTTTTTCACTCATTTGACCATCACTGCCCATGTCATATTCTTTTAAGAAGTATTTAACCACATGCATTTCTTGGTCATTTTCAGTGTACTTAAACAGTGCAGCCATCAAATGATGTTCGAAGGCCGCATGTAAGTGAAATGCTTTGGCAAGCATATTCTCATCATTGGGTGCTTGCAGCGTAATTAACTCTTCAAAGGTGGTTGCTTCAGATTGTTGTTCACCAAATCGTACCCAATTACAGTTTGCCACAGCAGTCTCAGATGCTTCATCGTTACAACCTTGCCAAATTGGTAAAATGAAGTAGTTTTCTAATTGTTCGCCTTTAATGAAATACGCTTTAGCTTCATCATTAAATGAAAAATCATTGCCCAGAGCTTTACGCCAATAGTTATTATCTCGTGTAACACTTGCCGATGACTTACCAACAATATCAAACTCACGTGCAGTAATACGCTCCTTGCCGTCACGGGGCATAGTCATCGTTAACGCTAAACCGTCATCGCTAAAGCTAACGCTAGCGAGCTGATCTTCTTGTTGTAATGTCCAACCAGACTGTCCGAGTGTGTAAAATGAGATGCCATCATTGTCTTCATCATCACTGATTTCTTCGAATAGTCCAGTGTCTGGGTTATAAAACTGAAAACTAAATTGCCCAATCGCGTCGGTCACTTGGAAGTTACCGTAACTAAGGCTGGTTTCTACCGTACAACTACCATCGCTCTCATCAAAGGCATAGTCTTTATCTTGCTCGAGGAAAAATAAGCCACCTTGTTGCGTTAACAATATTTCGATGTTAGTTTTTCTTGCTTCGCGCTCTTCTTTCGCTTGCTCGATTGCATCTTCCAATTCGTCTTCTGCAATCTCGATAGTGTCTTTCAGATCGTTGATAATATCTTTAATTTTAACTTGCTCGTTATTAGCATTAGCTTGATCGATTGCCGTTGTGATATCGGTGAGCCCAGTAAGAACCGTATTAATAATCGCCGCCTTTGCATCTCTTAACTTACCGTCATCTAACGCGTCCAATTGATTCTTTAGGTCTTCCGTCACCACCGCAATCGCCCCTGCAATCGCTTGTGCCACATGGTGAAGACGGCGATTTTTCTCACCGCGTTCGCCTTCAGCTGCGGAGGCTTCAACATAATCAGCCGTAAGATCAAGGTCATCATCACTTTCGATACCGATCAACTGCGCCACAACCTCTTCCGCTTCCTCTTGGGTTTGCTCTTGGTTTGACTGCATTTGATTATCAATCAATGTGGTGATCGGGCTAACAAAGTCAATTTGTCCCGGTGGTGAAGACATATCATAACTTTGGCTAACAGTTTCCCCGGGATTATCTTCATCGATAGTTTGACCTGCAATGACTTTAACCAATAAGCGAACTTGAGATAGGTCAATAGTCTCATCAAGGTCACTAAATGTGTAATTACCACCATCAGTTGTTAATGCATTAGGCTCATCACTGCCACAAATTGAATCATTATTTAAATCTAAACACACCAAAGCCCCCACTAAATAACCATCAGCGGCCTTACCACTGAAGGACTGAAAAACTGGTTTAAGGGGCTCTTCAACAATAGGCTTTTCATCCGAGTCGTTGCTAGAGCCACAACCAGCCATTAAAATGGCTAGAGAAATTGCAGCAGCAAGTCGTGTACGAGAAGAAGGTAAGGAGTGAGCTAAAAGGCGTTTTCTTAACATGTGTATAACCCTCATGAATAATTTAATCATACAAAAATATCAAAACCGAGGAAGACAACGCCTAAAAGTATAGTTATAGGCAATAACTGTACTTGAGTAGCCCCGCTATCGTCGACGTATATCAGTAGACCGGTGGCTTTGCGTCCCAAACTTTCGAATGGTTTGCCTTTGTCAGTGTCTAAAATCATAACCAACATTAACAATTACGCAATTTTTCTCATTGAGCAAGATCACTTTTTTTTATCTTTAAAGCCGTCATAAAACAATAAAAACTTGTAATTCAACGAGCTAGATATATAGATTTTTTTAGTAATAATTTTTATCTTTACGACCTATCGATGAGTCATAATCATGCCTATAATAAAGAGAGCCTAGTTTTAATTTTCCATGTAGAGGAGGTACTCATGAGTATTGCAGCCCGCCTTGGAGATTACTTAGCCAACCAACACATAAACTATTCAACTGTCGAACACATCCCGACACAAAGCTCAATCGGCAGTGCCATTGCTTCGTATATTCCGCCAGAATATATTGCCAAAGCCGTCATTCTCGAAGATCATCAAGGCCGCTATGTCATGGCAATTTTACCTGCCAATAGAAAAATATGCTTACGTAGCTTGGGTCAACAGCTTGATGCAACCTTGCAATTAGTGCATGAAAAAGAATTAGGCGCAATGTTTACCGATTGTGCCACAGGGGCAATTCCAGCGGCATCACAAGCTTACAATATGAACGCCATTGTTGATGATGTGTTATTAGAATTAAACGATGTTTACCTTGAGTCTGGTGATCATCAAACATTAATTCATTTGGATAAGCCGCAGTTCCAAAAGTTAATGGGAAACATAAAGCACCTGCGCTTTAGTGCAGCAAGCTTACACTAAGACATTAGAGTAAGCTTTTAACAGCTGCGCTGAGGCTACAACACCATGTCGGTTGTTACCTCTGTTTTAACAGAATTGGCAATAAAACAGTGCTGGTGTGCCTGATGATGTAATTGCTCAAGCTGTTCAACACAAGGTTTCTTAGCAGTTGAAAACACAACCTTAGGTCGTAAAGTGACTTCACTCATGCTCATCCTTCCCATATGATCTTTGTTCATGACACCAATAGCATGATCAGTGTAGCTATCAACAACCCAGCCAGCCTTGGCTGCAAAGTCGAGGAAAAATAACATATGGCAACTTGAAAGAGAGGCAATAAACGCCTCCTCTGGGTCAACGCCTTCAGCCGAGGAATAAGGAAGTGGCACAATATGCGGTGAAGACGATGCTTCAATAGTGGCTCCGCCATCAAACTGCCATTGGTGAGCGCGACTATATTTACGGTCGGTATATTGCTCATCACTCGCTCGTTGCCATAAAATACTTGCGCGATACTCCGCCATATTACTGCCTCATTGCTTGTCATTATTTAGTTGGGTGCTCATTATTACTTGCGTTATACATCAATGAAAAGCGATAATAATTCATTAGGCCTTGAGAAAAATTCATATCACTACTCAATAACAGCCAATGAATAAAAATATATCACTCACAGCAATACACACATTTACTGTGGTTAGTCAGACCTTAAGCTTCACTCAAGCAGGAAAGCTGCTTCACATCACTCCTAGTGCTGTAAGTCATCAAATGAAACAATTAGAATCTCAGTTAGGTGTTCAATTATTTCATCGTAAGCCTCAAGGTGTTCAGCTAACGGCAGCAGGAAAAACACTACAACAACATGCCAACAGTGGCATGAGTCAAATTCAACACGGGATTAGCCAAAGCCAGTTTTCAAGTCAAAAGGACAAACTAGTGATTGCGGTTATCCCATCCCTAGCACAATAATGGCTGATTCCCCGTCTGGCGAGCTTCAGTGTAAAGTACCCGACGATTGAACTCGACATTGTTGCTCTTGATCGATTAGCCGATTTTAATACTGAGCAATTCGATGGACATATTCATTTTGGCTCAGGGGATTACTTCGGATTAAAAGCACTATGGTTAGCCAATGAAACAGTTTACCCAATATACCATCCAGCATTGATTGATGACCATCAAACACAAGATTTATCATCTCTGATACAACATCATCAGCTATTATTTTATAAAGCGGGGATTGAAGATGAGCCGGGTGGTATTTCATGGCATGACTGGCTCAATCATTACAATATTGAACGACCGTCACAATTAAACAAAATGAGCTTTAGCCATGTGGCACTGGCAATAACCGCAGCTAAAAAGCAACTCGGTATTGCATTAGGCTGGCACCACTTAGTCATTGATGACGTTAATCAGGGGCAGCTTATCTCTCTTGATAAATTTGCAATGACAACACCGTTTAGTTATTACCTTGTGGCTCCTTCTTGCGCATGGGAAAACTCAAATTTTCGTCTATTCGCCAATTGGCTGACCAAACAAATGACGTAATAGATGACGAAATGGACAGCGCATGATCTATCGAAAGTTATTTTTTGCGATTAAACCCGCATCACCACAACTTGAGCAACTTACTCAGTTACAACGCCAGTGTGACGGTTTCGGTCGCCCTTTGCCACAGCAAAACCTCCATATGACTCTTTACTTTATTGGCCCTGTTGAGCAATCAAAACAAAGTCTGTTGATTAGCGCAATAAATAGTACACAGTGGCCAGCCTTTCACGTCTGCTTTAATCATCTTGAGCTATGGCCAAAACAACGCATATTATGTCTGACAAGTGGTAAGGTTGCACCAAATCTGCAAAGAGTCACTAAGCAATTATATGAGATAGGGGCTCAACTTGGACTACCTGCTCCTCACTATGATTTTAACCCACACATTACGCTGTTGCGTAAGGCACACTGTAAACCCGAACTAAAAACAAATTTATGTGAATTAGTCATGACGGCCGTTGAGCTTTTACTTTACGAATCAGTGAGTGAAGGCCATGGCGTCAGCTACCGAGTTCTTAATAAGTGGCCGCTACTCAATGATTTAACCTAATAGTAACCTGAGAGGAGTTAATCTGATTGTAGTAACGCAACTTCGACGGTTTGCATCAGAGCCTGAATAACAGGTTCATTAGCGCGAGTTTTTTGCACAATAAATTGCAGCGGTATGCTCACTTCAAACGCCGGTATAATAATAATTTGCCGTGCATTGACCGCACGCTTAGCAAGCTCTTTTTCTAGTAGGCTAAAACCTAACCCTTGCTGCACTAATGATAAACGAGTTGATTCATCATCAGTACTAAGGGAAGTATTAACTGGCTGCCCTAAGCGTTGTCGCAATATACTATCAAACGGGCAGTAGCCCCCCATTGTGACCCAACGTTGTTGCTGTAGCCAAGGCAATGCCAATTCGTTTGTTAATTCAACATCTGATGGTGCAATAACCACCAAGCTCTGATCTTTCACCTTAATTGACGCACACTCGCTTGGCAGGTCGCCATAAATAAAAGCACCATCAAGATGGCCATCGTTAAGTAAGCCAATCGCTTGACCGGTAGAATGGGCGGTAATATCTAATGTAATTCCCGGAAAGTCATCATGCAGCTTTTTAGCTAAACCATCTAATGCAAGCTGCTGCGCTGGAGCATTTATTGAGATTGAAAGTGTGCCTATAATTTCATGTTGATTGATCGCAGCCAAATTAACTAAATCAACAGCACTATCTAAGGTACGCTGCGCTTGCGTCAATAGCACTTGCCCTTTGTCTGTGAGCTCCATTCCCTTACTGCTGCGAATAAACAATTGTGTCGCTAGCTCATCCTCTAACGCTTTAATATGAGCACTGATTGCTGGTGGGGTGGTATATAACCGCTGTGCGGCTTTGGTTAAGTTTTTTGTTTGCGCCACCGCAACAAATGAGCGTAAGTGATAAAACTCCAAGACATTCCCCGACAAGTCATACAATGAATTACAGATGACACCATATCATCACAGTAATCATTAGCCATTCATTTTTAGTGAACTATACGTTCATTTTTCACGAATAGGCACCGTCAATGGCCTGAGTTAATGTAATCACTCATTCACGAAACAATTAGAGAACATGATGAAACAGACCTTAACTGCTAGCGACTTTTTTAGCGCTAAACTTGCCTTTGAAACAGACTGTGCTGATGTCTATACCGACATCATGAAAAAGCGTTGTGATTACGTTCTATTGGATGTGCGATCGACAGAGGCCTTTCAAAAAAGCCATGCGATTACGGCAAAGAACTTACCGACGTCAGAAATTAACGCTGAAACATTAGCTAACTACGCTTATGACACTAAGTTTGTGGTCTATTGTTGGGGGCCAGGTTGCAACGGAGCCACAAAAGCAGCACTGAGATTATCTGACTTAGGGTATCGTGCCAAAGAAATGATTGGCGGTATTCATTATTGGGAAGACTTAGAGCGCTATCCGGTTAATCGTCGTAATGTAGCGATTCAGCAATGATGACTCCATTGCAGAGTCACTCAGGATCAAGTTATGATTCACGAAAATTAAACTTCGACTATTGGTCAATCGAGCTTCATATCAATTTTTTTGATTAATGTTGCTGGATTGCCCGCGACAATCGTCTCTGCCGCCACATCTTTTGTCACGACACTACCAGCGCCAATTACGGCGTTATCACCAACGGTCACGCCGGCAAGAATAATCACCCCTGCTCCTATCCACACATTATGACCCACGACAATTGGCGCGCAGTAGTTTCCTTTTTCTAATCTCAATTGAGGTTCAACGGCATGTGATACGGCTAGAAACTGGACGTTAGGCCCAATTAAACAATCTCGCCCAATCATAATTGGGCAAGCATCCAGTGGCGAGTCGAGGACTGTACAATGGATATTGATAAAACTTCTTTCACCAACACTAAGTTGTGAACCATAATCACAATGGAAGCCGGCTTCGATCATCACTTGTTCACCACAAGACTTAAAGAGCCCTTTTAAACGCTTCAAGTTCCCCTTACTAGGGCTACGAGTAAATGTCCGGCAGACCTCATGAGATTGCTTACGTGTCGTCACGAAAGCTTTGTTTAAGCTATCAAAATAGTTTTTTTCGGTCATCGTCAGGACTTTCTCAAAGATTAGTAAAGGAGTCAGGTTGTCGCTAGCAATTTTAGTCCGACAACAGATAAACTGCAATCAATTGAGTGCTAACCCATGTCGGTTTCCAGTGCTAAAAAATGAATAAGAAAATGAAGACACAGTATGACTTTATCATTGTTGACGGGAGTTCAGCGGGCTCAGTACTTGCTACTCGTTTAAGTGAAGTCACGCATTATGAGGTGCTATTACTCGAAACAGGTTCTGACGATAAGAGTCCGGCAATTCACATTCCTGCCGGAGCTGTCATTACCAAAAATAAGCCATCGATAACGGTGCCAAATTAAGTGATGAACAGCTCATTGCTCGTTTTCGAGCATACTCCGATTTAATCTATCATCCTGTCGGCACCGGAAAGATGGGTACTGATGAAAATGCAGTAGTCAGTAGTCAATCCTCAATTACAAGTTCATGGTATCGAGGGATTCAGAGTCGTTGACGCTTCAATTTTTACTAGTTTGAACGGTGGCAATACGAATGCACCAACGATGATTGTAGCTAAACGAGGCAGTGATTGGATAAAAGAAAAATTTCAGTAATAGTAAAATGCTTTTGAGCTTGTCCTCATAATAAATACGATAAAACGGTTGCTGCATATAAAGGATAACTTTATTATTGCCGCCATTATTATTAGCTGGGATTCTTGCTTTGCAAACATTACAACAACTTCGCGCTGGCGAGCTCAAGGGAGCGACACGACTTCAATTAGTGGAGCAGTTAACCGAATTCCCACAAGAAATATTTCAGCTGGCAGATAGTTTAGAAATTCTAGATCTAAGTAACAATAAGCTCACGCAATTGCCTGCTAATTTTGGCCAGTTGCAACAGTTGAAAATTGTTTTTATCTCAAATAATCAATTTGATCATGTCCCAACCGTGTTGGCAGATTGCCCAAGATTAGAAATGATTGGCATCAAGTCTAATCAAATCACCACCTTTGCCGAAAACGCATTACCGCCAAGTACTCGTTGGTTAATTCTAACTGATAATAATATTGAGCAATTGCCTCATTCATTTGGTCAATTAACGCAGTTGAAAAAACTTGCACTGGCAGGAAATAAAATTACAAAACTCCCTGACTCCATGGCTAACTGCCAATCTCTTGAATTAGTGCGCCTTTCTGCTAATAAGTTAACACAACTACCTGATTGGTTGTTTCAGCTTCCAAAGCTCGCTTGGTTAGCTTGTTGTGGTAATGAATTACCTAAGCAGAGTAATGAATCAGCAATCATTAATGAGATGCACACAGTCGATTCCGCTGATATTAGACTAGGTAATGTATTGGGACAAGGAGCGTCGGGTGTTATTTATCAGGGTACTTGGTTAAATCAACCTGCAACTTTGCCAAGCGAAGATAAAAATATAGCAGTAAAAATATTCAAAGGAGCGGTGACTAGTGATGGCTACCCTAGCGATGAACTTGCTAATTGTTTACAAGCGAAAGCACACCCAAACCTCATTAAAGTCGTTGCTCAAATCAATCAACCGAGTCAAATAGGTCTAGTGATGGAGCTTATCCCAAGTGAATATAAAAACTTAGGTAACCCACCCTCTTTGCAAACTTGCACACGCGACACTTTCGGCGCTGACGCGACACTTACACCACAAGCAATTCAGTTAATTGCAAGTCAGATGGCCGATAGCCTAGCACACTTGCACCAGCACAAAATCAGCCATGGTGATATTTACGCTCATAATACGATGATTAATGATGAGTTTGATATGTTGTTTGGCGATTTCGGTGCAGCCACTAATTTAACGGTATTATCACCGACGCAGCAACGTTTAATGGAAAAAGTTGAAGTTCGTGCATTAGGATATTTAATCGATGATTTGTTAGGCGTCACACAACAAAAAGACAGTAGCGTAGCTCTAGCACTTAGAGCAATCAGCAATCAGTGCTTAGATATGGACGGCTCAGCAAGACCAAGCTTTCAGCAGGTAAGCCAATTGATCAGTGACATTGATACGTTGGTAGAACAAGCGAGTTAATCACACTCGCTTGTTTCGATGGCTCATCATAATAGACAAGCCGGTAATTTTTTACTGTTTGATAAAGGCAAGCGGACCGCTACCCTCAGTGGAGTGATATTGGCCCACCAGACGTTTACCATCATCACTTAGCACCAGTACATGACGCCCTTTTGTTACCCAGCCGGGGATTGGTTGGGTGAC
This sequence comes from Alteromonadales bacterium alter-6D02, assembly GCA_002835545.1. Lineage (GTDB taxonomy): Bacteria > Pseudomonadota > Gammaproteobacteria > Enterobacterales > Psychrobiaceae > Psychrobium. The sequence goes on along the minus strand of PIZK01000003.1, from coordinate 202,899 downwards.
TATAACATCATACGTTATCGTATTGCCTTCGCGAGAACCATGACCATACTCAACCATAGGCACCCCTTTAAATTCCAAGTAATGTGTCACAATGATTCGTTGCCCATCTTGTGCAATAATTAATGTACCTTTGGCAAAGTTATCATTCGCTTTAACATCATGCCATAACCCATTAACGTTTGGAGTGACATTCGCCTTCACACTATAGCCCACAACCAATAACATTAACGCTATTACTACTTTCAAGAATGCTTTCATAATTTTTTCGTTGATTTTAAAGAAAAATAATTTAGCACAGTCACTCAGTGATTAAAATAATATTCCAAAGCAAAATAGCACTTTAGAGCGACAAACCATGCGACTAATTCATGAGTTCAAAACATTCTTAGCAACGTCCAAAACTGTCATACTCAGCACTAACCCCCTCCCGAAAATGCAACGACGCACCAGTTATCGGTAATTAATGGAAGATAAGTACATGAGTATATCGCGATACAATCAACGTTTAGCTAATCTGTTGGTCATTTTGTTCACTTTTATCAGTGTCAACGCCTTCGCTCATGGCATGAGCGATCAAGAAAAACAAATGATTCTCGACGGCGGAAACTTAGAGTTTATCAGTTTGGGAGTCACTCACATGCTCTCAGGTTATGACCACCTCGCCTTTGTGTTTGGTATTGTATTATGTCTGTCAAAAGTTAGAGAAATCATTCAATATATAAGTGTCTTTACGTTAGGGCATAGTATTACTTTAGTGCTGGCAACGCTTTATAGTATTCAAGTGAATTACTTTTTTATCGATGCAATTATTGCATTAAGCCTATGTTACATCGCATTTCATAACGTTGATGGGTTTAAGCGCTTATTCAATCGAAATTCTCCAAATATGCTGGTAATGATTTTTGCCCTAGGTTTAATACATGGTTTAGGGTTATCAACACGTTTACAACAATTACCGCTTGACCCTAATGCTTTATTACTCAATATCATGTCATTTAATTTGGGGATCGAACTAGGTCAAGTGCTAGCCCTTGTTGTCATGTTGCTTATATTAAACCAGATCCGAAATCATCAACAATTTAGCAAAGTGAACCTAGCAAGTAACGCTGCCCTTGCCGTGTTGGGAGTATGGCTTTGCCTTGGTCAAATCAATGACTATCAACAGGATCGCAAGCTATATGCTGAACAGCACCAGTGGCAAGATGAAATTAGCATCGCAATTTTACCTAATTCTGGCATCGAGTATAAACTACAGATGAGCCAAGGAGCATCAATCGCGTATAGCTGGCAAGCAGATAATGGTAAGGTATATTATGACTTACATGGCGAACCGACCGGTGATACAAGCGGTTACTTCAAAAGTTTTAAAATAGCCACCGAAAATCAATCTCATGGTTCATTAACCACTGACTTTGATGGAACTCATGGTTGGTACTGGAAAAACCCTCACCCATTTCCAATTAAAATTGCCTTAAAAGTGCGTGGAGACTATCAGCGGATTGACTGATTTTTAACGTCTAACGTATTAAGCGGCCATTATTTTTTGATCTTTAGCGCCACAGCAAAACTTAATTCGCCCAGTGCTCGAATGATGTCATCTCGCGTTGCAATTAATTCGGGCATTAATGCGGTTGCATCATCGATGCTATTTAGCCTGATAGCTTTGTCGATATCCCCCGCTAATTGGTGAATACGCTGATGGCTATTTTCAATCGTCGTAAAAACATCTAAGTATTGATAGTGTTCACGGCCATGGTGATAGTACCATTTTGCAAACTGGCAGCTGCGGTGATCACCAATGTTTAACAACGTAATAGGTATATGCGAATCAACAGCAGTTCTTAAGAGTTCAACAAAATAACGGTGCTCAACTTCAGCGGCAAAAATAGGGTAATCAATATCTTCCCAGTAGATATCTTGATAAGGCCTCCACAAATTAGGCAGACTCCATTGCTCAGTCCATTGGACAAACTCATCAGCAGGTAATGGCCTTGAAACTGCGTACCCCTGTGCATTGACACAACCAAGTTTCATCAGCATAACGCCATGCTCAAGCGTTTCGACACCTTCAGCAATCGCGTTTTTTTGGAACGCTGTCGCCAGCCCTAAAATGCCATGAACGATAGCTAAGTTCCCGGGGTCAGCCAGCATCCCCCGAATAAAAGAGGTATCCATCTTTAATGTTGTTGCCGGTAAACGCTTCAGGTAGGTGAGCGAGGAATATCCAGTACCAAAGTCATCGAGAGAAAAACCCACCCCAATGTCTTGTGATTGACTCATAACATTAGACACGTTATCAATACAATCAAGTGCGGCCGTTTCTAATATTTCTAACTCAATGGATTCATGGGGGATTTTTGGGTACTTATCTAACAACGCCTCTAAATCGCTAATGAAGCTCGGGTGTTGCAATTGACGACTTGAAACATTAACACTCACTTTAATATCCAACCCTTGAGCTTGCCACTGCATCATTTGCTGTAGTGCGCTTTCTAAAACCCAGTGACCAATCTCTACGATTAAGTCATGATTTTCAATTAATGGTAAAAAATCATTCGGAGCAACGAGCCCTTTCTCAGGATGTTGCCAGCGAATCAATGCCTCTGCACCAAACACATCCCCCGTACGCATATTAACTTTGGGTTGATAATGTAAGACAAACTCATTGTCTTGAAATGCTTGAACCAATCGTGAAATCTTCTGATTTTGTTTAAACGCTAAACTACTTTTTTGAGGGTCAAATAAATGGTATCGATTTTTTCCTGCCTGTTTGGCAGCATACATCGCTTGGTCGGCATTACGTAATAAAGTATCGGCATCTTGGTCATCAAGAGGATAAATGGTCACCCCAATGCTCGCTGTCACTTGTACCGCAACCTCATTAAGCTGAACAGGTAAGGAAGTTAACTTTAAAATGCGCTCTATCGCCAACTCAAAATCGTGAGCTTCTTTTAATCCAACGAGTAAAAAAACAAACTCATCTCCCCCAATGCGAGCCACACTATCACCATCCCGAATCACCTGTTTAAAGCGATGGCTCATCTCCATCAATAAGCTATTGCCGGCATGATGTCCATGCATATCATTAACAAGCTTAAACCCATCGAAATCTAAAAAGCATACTGCCATATGGGTTTTATTACGCAGTGTTTGTGACATTGCTTGACTGATACGATCGGTCAGAAGCACACGATTTGGCAATTTAGTGAGATCATCATAATAAGCCATTTGAGATAAACGCTGTTCTTGCGCTTTAAATAAAGTGATGTCTGTAAATACCGCAACATAGTTAGTGACTAACTCTGACTCGTTAGTAATCGCAGTAATCGAAAGGATTTCTGGGTAAATCTCTCCTGACTTACGCCGATTCCAGATCTCACCCCGCCAAAAACCTCGTGAATTGATCGAGTGCCACATCGCTTTGTAGAATTTATCGTCATGTTTACCTGATTTTAAGACGCGTGGATTAAAACCTATACTTTCAGCGCGCTCGTACCCTGTAATTCGCGTGAATGCAGGGTTTATATCAATAATCACCCCCTTATCATCGGTCAGGGCTATCGCTTCACTGGCATTCATGAATGCCGTATTTTGCAGCTTCAATTTATTTTCAACCAACTGCTGAGCTTTGATTCGCTCGACAAGTTCATTATTGACTTGTTTAACAAAAAACTGCGTCGCCATCAGTCGATAGATAAAGTAAGCCAAAAATAAACTTAAGCTGATCGCACTGACAAATAATGCCCATCGGTAATAATCAACCTTCGATGCGGCATTTGCGTAGCTATGAGCATATTGCTCAACTAATTGGTGCTGTAGTTCAACCAAAGGTAGTTGTGTTAGCTCATTGAGAAGCGTTGTTATTTTATCTCGGTAACTTAATAAAACATCACCGTGTTGTAACAGCAGTAAAACCTTTGTTGGGTGCTCATGCTTTTTAGCGATCAACATGAGCTTCTCAGTTAAATAAATGATTTTTCTTTTAACTTTTTTCTCGGGGCTTTGAATGTAATATAAACTAAAGCGGATATAATTCTGTAAGCTATCTAAGAAGTCTACTGACTCTGATGTATCCATTAACTCCATCGATAGTTGATTAAAATAGTTAAATGAATTTTTATATACTGCGTGTTCTCGTTTAAACAAATCAACATGACTCAACTTTTGTTCAAACTTAACTTGTATCGCCTGATTGATCTTTAATAATCGTTGCTTATCTTGAGCGGTTAGAAAAGAAGGTGATTTTGCTAAGTCGGCCGATATGCCACTCAGTTTTCCCATATGTAACGCTAAAGTGTCGTAGTTTTGACTTAACCCGGTATAACTAGCTAACACCTCATTATCAACAACCGAGTCATATTGCATCATTAACTCTAGTTTTTGAGTGTAATCTAAGTGATCTTGTGATGAAACTGTTTGAGTTTGTATATAAAGCCATGTTAATAATATGGCGCACAATAAAACACCACTCATGCTCAATGCAAAACGCCTAATTCTCAATCCTTGAGGGAGTCTCATTGTTAAACTCATTCCTTATTGCCCTTCCATTCTCCTGAAAGCGTATTCAAAAACGCTTTGATCGCTACTACATCCTCTGCTGAGATGTCTTTGCCTAATTGGTACTTGGCCATAATTTCAATCGCTTCATCTAATGTCGCCACAGACCCATCATGAAAATAAGGAGCCGTTTGTGCAACATTGCGTAAGCTTGGAACTTTAAATACAAATCGGTCAATATCACGCTTTGTAATATTATAGCGCCCTAAATCCGACGGGTTCGTCGATGAAGGGTCGAAATAAGGTTGCATAATACCGAGTCGCTGAAACATATTTCCACCAACATTAATCCCTTGATGACAACTAACGCAGCCAAAAGATTTAAAACGTTGATAACCTACTTTAGCAATAATTGGTAATGCCGTTTCCTCACCTCTTAAATAGCGATCAAATAGTGAGTTTGGGGTTATGAGGCTGTGCTCAAAAGTCACGATTGCATCAATGATATTATCTTTAGTTATGCCATCGTTATATACAAAGGAAAATCGCTCTAAATATTCTTTATTTAGTTTAAGCCTTTGGATTATCTCAGGCCAGGATGAATTTAGCTCATTAACATTATGAATAGGGCCATCAATTTGCTGCTCAAGGTTTGGACTACGCCCATCCCAAAACTGAGTAAAGTTAAATACGCTATTAAAAACTGAGGGCGAATTCACCGTCCCCGCTCGACCAAAAACACCAGTAGCGACAGCAAGACCATCATCTCCACCACTATGTAAATGGTGGCAGGAAGCACAAGCCGTGGTGTTATCGGACGACAGAATTGGATCACGGAACAGCGCCTCACCTAATTTAACTTTATTCGGAGGAAGATTGTTCTCTTGCGGAAGAGGACTCAGCTGGCGAGCATCATATTTAACAAATGATTGATTAACAATACTGGACGTTGGTGCTGAATGTTCTATTTCAGGCACGCGTAAAAGCCCTCCAATCACCAAGAGTAACAAAACGGTAGTGATAGCAATCAAGAGATACTTCAACATTAATCGCGCTCTTTTAATAGAAAATGGCACACACCCAATGTAAAAGATAGCAGAGGGTAAGCGCTATCATTTGATATAAATCAAAATAGGTTTAAATAAATCGATTTTGGTGTGAAAGATTGATTAACAAAAACTCATACTAAATGATGAACTCCAACCCACACATTCTCCTTAATTTTTGCAAATAAAAATAAAAAATAAACAATTGAAAAGCAATCATTATATTAGTTAATGCCTATCCTAAACTGTGAATGAGCCTAGCTACACCCCCGAATTTTACTACTTAATAACCACATCTTCTTTTTATATAACCCTTAGATCTACTACCTATGAATAGTATAAAAAGTAAACTAGGGCTAATAGAGTGGTTTTACCGAAACCATCTTAAGCAGTGTTGGTATCAGTTTCATGAAAAGGTAATAAACGTTCATTATGCTAAATAATGTCGTAATAAAGTATTCACACCGAACATGGCTAGGGAGCCTATTATGAACGAGAAAAGAATTGCATTGGTTACAGGCGCTATGGGTGGCATTGGAACAGCTATCTGTCATAAATTAAAAGATGACGGCTATTTAGTTCTTGCTACACATCGCCCAGGGAAAGAAACCGCAGCACAAGAGTGGCTACAAGCTGAATCTTTCACTGCTGAAGAAGTTGCTCCCCTTGCTCTTGATGTTTGTGGTACACAAGCGTGTGCTCAAGCACTTAAAGAAGTAATGGAAAAATATGGCCGCGTTGACGTTTTAGTTAATAACGCTGGCTTAACTCGTGATACAACATTCAAACGCATGACATTTGAGCAGTGGGATGAAGTGATTAACACTAACCTCAATAGCTTATTTAATGTCACACAACCTATCTTTAAAACAATGTGTGAGCAAGGCAGTGGCCGCATCATCAATATCACCTCGATCAATGGCTTAAAAGGTCAATTTGGTCAAGCTAATTACGCAGCGGCTAAAGCTGGGATGATTGGTTTCACTAAATCGCTTGCTTTAGAATCAGCCCGCTCAGGTGTGACTGTTAATGCTGTTGCACCAGGTTACACCGCAACGCCAATGGTTTCTGCATTAAAAGATGAAGTACTTGAGTCTATTAAAGGACAAATCCCACAACGCCGTTTAGCGACGCCTGAAGAAATCGCAAAATCAATCAGCTACCTAGCGAGTGATGATGCAGGTTTTATCACTGGTGAGACACTAAACATCAATGGCGGTCAATACATGCACTAAGCATGAATCGAATAATAATAAGGAAATAAAGAATGTCTAAAATTTATATTGTAGCAGCAAAGCGTACCCCAATTGGTTCGTTCGGTGGTGCTTTAAAATCTGTCACTGCTGCTCAATTAGCTGCCGAAGCGGTTAAAGGTGCTTTAGCTGATGGTAACGTTGACGTAAATGCAGTTGACGAACTAATCATGGGTAACGTGATTGCAGCAGGTCAAGGCATGGGACCAGGCCGTCAAGCAGCAATTGCTGCTGGTATTCCAGAAGAAACGTCAGCTTATACCGTTAATATGATCTGTGGTAGTGGTATGAAAGTTGTGATGGACGCTGCAGCGCACATCAAAGCAGGCGATGCTAACATCGTTGTTGCTTGTGGTGGCGAAAGCATGTCTCGTTACCCTTTCATCGTTAGCTCTGACATCCGTTACGGTAACAAAATGGGCGGAATGAACTTATCTGATAGCTTAATCGATGATGGTTTAACGGATGTATTTAATAAATACCATATGGGTATCACTGCTGAAAACGTTGCTGAAAAAATTGGTGTTAGCCGTGAAGAGCAAGATGATTTTGCACTACAAAGTCAACTTCGTGCAGTTAGCGCATTAGAATCTGGTAAATTCAAAGATGAAGTGACACCTGTAGAAGTAACTGTTCGTCGTAAAACATCTGTTGTTGATACTGACGAATACCCGAAAGCAGATGCAACTGCTGAAGGGTTAGCTAAAATGCGTCCAGCGTTTAAGAAAGACGGCACAGTAACAGCAGGTAATGCATCTGGTTTAAATGATGGTGGTTCCGCAATCATCTTAGCTTCTGAAGAAGCAGTTGCTCAACACGGTCTTAAGCCTATTGCTGAACTAGTTTCTTATGCTCAAGCGGGAATCGACCCAACAATTATGGGTTTAGGTCCTGTACCAGCTGTCGCTAAAGCATTAAAACAAGCTGATTTAAGCCTACAAGACATTAACTTACTTGAACTAAACGAAGCGTTTGCAGCTCAAGCTTTAGGTGTAATGAAAGCATTATGTACCGAACATAATGAATCATTAGATGATTTAAAAGAACGTTCTAACGTTAATGGTGGTGCAATTGCGTTAGGTCACCCATTGGGTGCATCTGGTAATCGTATCATGGTGACATTACTACACGAAATGAAAAAACGTGGTGACAAGCTAGGTCTAGCTTCACTATGTATCGGTGGTGGTATGGGAACAGCGGTGATTGTTAAAGCTGTTGACTAATTTGTCTCTACTTTAACCACGTTATTTAAGCTGATATCGAATCACTTCGATGTCAGCTTAATTTTATGTCCGCCCTTTCTGATCTACATCATTTTTAACGTGAACTCTCACTTATTAGCCTAAAATATGACAATTTCATGATTGACATGACTAAAAAATAGGCATAAATTACACATTAAATGTTGCAGCGCACAATTACATCAATCGTATGAATAAAGGATTAGTTATGACAACTCAAAATCAAGATTCAACGCCAGCAGTTTTCGACCCTCTTTTAAACATCTCTAAAGCCACTGGTGCTTTATGGGTTGATATTCTAAGCTCTAATACTCAGTTTCTTTCTGATAGCCTAAATCAAGCTTGTCAGCAAGCTGAAAAAGTTATCAACGCTCAAGACAGCCAAGAAGTTTTGCAAGCCCAACAAACCTATGTTGAGCAACAACGCATAGAGTTGGCTAATTTTTCAGAGAACTTAAATCACACTTTCCATAAGGCACAAGCCAATTACCAGCAATACTTAGAGCTTAAATCACAAGCGCTACAAAATGCGTTTGCTGACTTTCAGCCCCTAGCGACATTTGAAGGTTATGGCCCATTGAGCAGTCTTGTTACCCCTTTTAGCTCGGTACCAGAAGTTAAACAAGCTGAGAAGCAGCCAGTAACAAAAGCTAAACCAGTGGCCAAAGAAACGGCACCAGTGAAAAAAGCAACGAAAAAGGCGCCCGTAAAGGCTGCACCAAAAGTTGAACCTAAGGCAGCAGTAAAACCTGTCGCGAAGAAAGCGATACCAGCGAAACCTACTCCTGCGAAAAAAGCTGCCATCGAACCAAAAACAGTGTCGAAACCAACGCCAAACGCTAAGCCTGCACCTAAAGCAGCTGTCGCTAAACCGACACAAGTAACTAAGCCCGCGCAAGAAGCAAAGCCAGCACCAAGCCTAGCAAAGACAATTACATCATCGGCTAAGCAACCAACAGCGGCTGTCAATAACAAAGCGACCGAAGTAAAGAAAACGAAATAAGTTGTATTACTACAGGGAAGGTAATTAATGAAGATTAATTACCTCCTTTCATATTGGAGCGACCCACATGGATAATTTTCAAGCGATGAATCAAGAATTTTTCGACTTAATCAACAACGAAACGAATAAAATGCTGAGTAGTTTATCCTCGGATCAAACCCAACAAACCATTCAACAGTTTAATCAGCAATGGAATGAACTCGCTTCCGCTAATATTACAGACCCGACGTCTTGGTTAAATAATGTGGCCAACTTTCAGCAACAACAAGTCGCTCTATGGAATCAGCTATTAACAGAACAATCTCCCCCTGCAGCAAATGAAAGTGCTCCAGGTGATGACAGCGTGCCATTACAACAATTACAAAATCAAATTTTTGATTACATCAAAAAATCATATCAAATCACGTCAAATATTCTAAGTGAAGTCGCTGCCAATGCAGGGCTCGAAGAGCATGAACAGCAAAAGCTTGATTTTTATACAAAGCAATATACTGATGCAATGTCACCAGACAACTTTGCAACAACTAATCCAGAAGTCATTAACGAAGCCATTCGTACCAATGGTCAAAGCTTAGTGGACGGGTTAAAAAACCTTATCTGTGATATGGAAAAAGGTCGTATCAGTATGACCGATGAAAAAGCGTTCAGCTTAGGGGAAAACATTGCAACAACAGAGGGTGCAGTGATTTATGAGAATGAATTATTCCAGTTAATTCATTACAAACCACGAGGCGAGCAGGTTTACAGCAAACCAACACTGATTGTACCGCCTTGTATTAATAAATTTTATATTTTAGATTTACAACCGCATAATTCATTTGTCAATTACTGCGTCGGACAAGGCCAGAATACCTTCTTAATCTCTTGGCTAAACCCAAGTAAGCAACAGGGTCACTTAAAGTGGGATGATTATGTAGAGGATGGCATTATCAACGCGATTGGTGTGGTTAATGACATTGCTAATACCAAAAGTCTAAATGCGGTTTCTTGGTGCGTTGGCGGCACATTATTAGCAAGTTCATTGGCCGTTTTGGCCAAGCGCAATCAAAAGCCGGTTAACAGTGCAACTTTCTTAACCACCTTGCTTGATTTTTCAGAGCCTGGTGAAATATCAGTATTTATTGATCAGCCGCAAGTTGATGCATTATTACATCAAGCTAAACAGCAAGGTGTGCTGAGTGGTCGTCAACTTTCAACAGCGTTCAACATGCTACGTGCAAATGATTTAATTTGGAGCTATGTTGTTAATAACTACTTAAAAGGTAAGCAACCTGCCCCATTTGATATCTTGTACTGGAACGGTGATTCAACCAATCTACCTTATGAGATGTACCAATTCTACATCAGACAAATGTACCTCAATAATAATTTGAGCAGTGCTGATGAATTAACCATTGCTGGGGAATCTATCGATTTATCAAGCATTGATATTCCTTGTTACTTCCTCTCAACCATCAGCGATCATATCGCTCCGTGGAAAAGCACGTTCAAAGGAACTGAGCTATTAAGTGGTGATAATGAGTTTGTACTAGGTGCCAGTGGGCATGTCGCCGGTGTCATTAACCCAGTCTCCAAAAACCGTCGCCATTACTGGGCCGATGGTCAATTAGACACAGGGGCAGATAATTGGTTAGAGACAGCTGAGAAACATGATGGCTCGTGGTGGGCACATTGGGATAAATGGCTTAAGAAACGTGCCGGGAAAAAAGTAAAAGCCCCAGAGTACGGTAATGAGAAACATCAAGTCATTGAACCCGCTCCAGGGCGTTATGTCAAAATCAAAATTGATGATATGGATTAAGACATTCAAAAAAATACCGCGTTAAGCGGTATTTTTTTTACTATTTTTCAATCCACGCCATTGACCAATACTGCCCAACACCAGGCTCATATTGGTTTGCACTTTCAGACCACTGAACACAATAGCCATTATATGGCCATGGTTTACACTCATAGGTTTTGTTGGTTTTTGGCTGATAAATCAAGGTTCCCGCTTTATACTGATTCAAATGTTGAGGGAATGTATATTCCGCCTCTGTAATAGGCTCAGGTTCGGTTGGCAGGTCTCCTTTTGCTAAAACATCTAAGTGGAAATGTTTCTTGTCGGATGTACCATTTTCCGCAATGTAGCTCACCGATAAACTATAATGGCCAACTTGTAACTGGCTCACGGCTAATGAAAGTGGTGTTAAACCAGACTCAAGGTTAAATGTTTTACTCTGTAGCTGTTGCCCTACTTTATTAAGCGCTAAGGTTACTTGTGCAGGTTTACTGATATCAACATCAACGTCAAATGTCACTTGCCCTTCATCAATGTAATAATGCTTTTTAACACCTTCAGCACTAAATTTAGGTTTAGGTAAAGGTGCAAGCTCAAAAGCAAGCTCAACACGAGTGATCCCCGAGCTTCGCTGCGCAAAAATTTCATTCTTGCCTTGCGTTGGCTCAATATCATTGTCTTCATTGATATGCCCCGCTTGAATCCAAGTTTGTGACTGATTAATTAATTGTGCGAGCTGTTGCGGCCAGCGCAGTTTCTCACCCTCGAGTGCAGATAAGATTTCTAACTCAATAGCTAATGAAGCAACTTCACCACTTTCACTGAACACACGAGCAATAACTTTATCACCTTTGGCGAGATCGCGGCTGGCAAAAATATCTCCGACATCAACCCATTCGACACTACCCACATCACCGTTGTCAATCATCAGATCTACGGCGTTATAAAAGCTCATCGGTGTATCACCAACATCCCAAACCCCTAAAACAACATGGTAACCATTGCGATCAGCAGGAATATTACACAGGTGGGTTAGTTGTCTGGGTGGCTGTTTAAAGTGACCGGAATATTCACAAAACGGGACCGCTTCAAATTGATCACGACTGAGCACTTGGTTAGGATTCCAATCTGGTTTAGTAATAAAATAACGCCAGTCCTTAGTCGAGTGAGGGGCGGTAAATGTCCAGCTAAACTCTGTCGCGCCAGCTTTGACATGTCGCTTAGTCCAACGATTAATTGATTGTTGATTGAGTTGGGAAAATGCACGATGCCCCGCACTCGCTAACCAACCATCAGCAGGCCCAGCACTAGGAAAACCATCTCGCCCTTCGATGCTTTGAGGCTCGTAAACCACGCTACCACACGCAGAATTTTCATTAAGTCGACACAGGTAGCCTCTTGATTCAGGCTTTGAAATATAGCCGTGTGCTAGCGAAGTCGATGAAATTGGTAATAATAACGATGCAGCTATTGGTGAGAGAGCCAATAGTTTTTTATGAAGTTTAGTCATTTGATTCCTTGTAAATTGCGATTTTAACAGCAACACAAGTAGGATCAGGCAGGTGAAAAAGCTCGATAGTCTTCAAGCTCCTTTTTTCATACTTAGTAAACTCCTTTTACTAAGGCAACCCCACGATCATGAGTTAAACAATATTGTTAACTTTTAGACTGGAAGCTTTGCGTCCTGACTTTTCAGTCAGTTTGCCAAATTCTACAGCGTAATATGTACTGCGCGAGTGAGGATAGCAAGCTAGATTATATAATTCAATAACTTATGGTTATTATCTATAATGAAACTATTTTTTAGGAGGAATAACCTGTATTCAATGACAAAAAAAGACCGCTTAAAATAGCGGCCTTGATATTTTTTATGATTGATTAATTATACTGTTGGATAAACGCTTTAATTCTTGGGCCAATCTCTTGTCTAAATCGGCGACCATTAAATACACCATAATGACCAACTTCAGGTTGAGTATAGTGCTGTTTCATATTTTTCGGTATTCCCGTTAAAATATCATGAGCAGCTTCGGTTTGCCCAGCACCAGTGATGTCATCCTTCTCACCTTCAATGGTCAATAACGCGACATCAGTGACTGTCGTTGAGTCAATTAACTCACCTTGATATGTAATCTCACCCTTTGGTAATTGATGCTCGATAAATACATGACGAATCGTGTCTAAATAAAACTCTGCTGGCATATCCATCACGGCTAAGTACTCATTGTAAAACTGGCGATGATTCTCTGCACTATCACCATCACCTTTCACTAAATCACCAAAGAAAGTGAAATGCTTATTAATATGATTGTCAAGATTCATGCTTAAAAAGCCTGTTAACTGTATAAACCCAGGGTAAACCCGTTGCCCTGCACCAGGGAAGTTATCTGGCACGGTACAAATTACATTATTTTCAAACCACTCAAGCTCTTTCGAAATAGCGTACTCATTAACCTCAGTCGGACTAACACGCGTATCAATTGGACCACCAAGTAATGACATTGATTTAGGTTGAAATTCAGATTTGTGCTGCGCCATAACAGAAGCAGCAACAACCGTAGGTACCGTCGGTTGACAGACCGCTACGATATGGAAATCGCCTTTTAAATGCTCACAGAAATCAATTAAATAACTAACATAATCATCAAATGAAAAACTACCTTCACTTAACGGTACATCACGAGCATTGATCCAGTCCGTAATGTACACCTCATGATCACCAATGAAATGCTCAACAGTACCGCGCAGTAATGTCGAATAATGGCCTGACATTGGAGCGATAAGTAACACCTTCGGGTGATCATAGTCACCATTACGCTTAAAGTGTAGTAAGTTACAATAAGGCTTGCTAATCACTATATCTTCCTTAATAGCAATTTTATTACCTCCAATGTCTGCGTACTCAATACCGAACTCAGGGCGATCATACACTCCAGTACAACGCTCAATAACTTCAGCCGTCGCTGCAATGGTTTTACCTGCAAACGTATAATTAAGTGGTGACCACTGATGATTACAAAAATCTTGCATTTGTTGCATCCAGCTATTAAGTGGTGACACAGCTTCCATATAGCGTTGATGTATTTGATATAACATAGAATTACCTTTTAACTAAAGCCTTTTATAACAAATAGATAACTCATCTTCCATCAGCCGATGCTAATATGACTTTTTTGGAATTATCTATACTAGAAAGCACCATTATTATTTTGTGCGGTGCAACATAAGGGCTATGATAGCGTTAATTTTGGTTAAAGATCAACCATGATAGCGCTGTTTTATGTTATACATTAGTGTCACACAACTTGATCTATATCATTAAAGACAAAAAAATCTATTAATAAACATAAAGTTAATAAAGGTGTTAGCTAAAGTTGTCATTCAAAGGTACACTGTTAGTAATTTAGTTAAACGAGAGCTTTATCATGCCAAGGATTATTAAGAAGTATCCTAACCGTCGCTTATACGATACAGAACAAAGCAAATATATTACGTTATCGAATATTAAAGATCTGGTGATGGCTGGAATCGAGTTTCAAGTCGTCGATAAGAATACTGATGAAGACATTACCCGTACCATTTTATTACAAATTATCATGGATGAAGAATCAAACGGCCGTCCATTGTTTAGCGAAAATACCTTATCACACTTAATACGCTTTTATGGCGGCGCAGTACAAGGCGTTTTCGGTCAGTACCTAGAAGACAGCTTAAGTGCATTCACTAAACAGCAGCATTTATTTACGCCCTCTGAGCAAGACCCTCTTAAGAGCATGACTGATATGGCACAGCAAAATATGAAAATGTGGACGGATATGCAAAACAGTTTTTTCCAGTCTAACCAAAACAATAAAGACAAGTCATAACCAACAGCATAAATCCTTTCTCTCTATCTCTCACCACTAAACCCATTGGAGGTGAGAGATTAGCTTAAAGTCTAATCCTTTGCACTTACCCCCAGTCCAGATACACCAAGCTGCTATTTTTTAAAGAACTTTTAAAGTACACCACCGCTATCCAATCTACTTATTAGAAAAAAATCCAAAATTTTAAATGTTTTTTATTTTTCACTGTTGACCCTGTTTAAAAAACACCCTATGATGCACTGCAACATATTGCAGTGCACAATAAAACTTAACTTAGGAGTGATTACCATGATTAACTTAGACGACAACATGAAATTATTTAAAGAAGTAAGCACAAAGAGCCTTAAAAGTGCTGATGCGTTTGGTCAACTTAACCTACAAGCGTGGAACCAATTAGCAGAAAAGCAAATGGAAATTATTTCATTAGCTACAGAAGCAAGTGTTGAAAGCTTAAACGTTTTGACTAAAACGAAAGATGTTCAAAATTTAACTGAAGAGCAAACTAAAATCTCTAAAGAGTTTGGTGAAAAGCTTAACGTTAAAAATCAAGAGCTAGCTGAAATCACAGCTAAAGTTCGTGACGAGTTCAGCGCTTTCGCACAAGAACAAGCATCACAGTTAAACGTAAACTTAAATCAAGTAGCTAAGCAATCTGCATAAGCTGGAATAGCTGTTAACAATAACGGCGTGAATTTAAGTTCTAAAGAAACCGATATTAACGTATCGGTTTTTTATTTTTTACTGCCACTTTATCGCCCGTATGCAGCTGATTGCTGGGATAAATTACAACATACTCTCCATCCTCCAAACCACTTGCCACTTCGGCGGATAGCTCATTACGTCGTGTTATCGTCACTGGCCTTAACATAGCTTGACTATCAGCAATAACAAATACAGCCCATTGCTGGTTGTACCTAAATAACGCCGATAGCGGAACCGTTAAAGCGTCACTTACATGATCGACAATAATAGACGCTTCAACTCGATACGCATTGCCCAAATTTTGCCACTTAGTCACAGGATCAACCAAGGTTAAGATCACATTGACTCGCTGCTCTTCAACTCCTAATGCTGATATTTTTGTAAAGCCAGAGGGTTCAATTAAACGTACTCTAGCATTAATATTTTCTTCGCCTCCCCAGCGAGTAACAATGGCCTTATCCCCCACACTCACCTTAACTGCTTGTGTTGATAAAAGCTCAATCACTGCTTCAAGTAGTTTGGGGTCACCGATTTCAACTAATGGGGTGCCGGCATTCACGGTCGTTTCACTTTTATGTAAAATCTTTAGTACTTGGCCGTTAATTGGAGAATACACGCACACTTGACAGTCATTGACTGTAATATCTTTCAAGTGGTCTGGCTGTAATAAACGCACCTTCGCTGCTGCTAATTGCGCAGCCATAACTTTTTGCTGTGATTGAGCTGTTTCTACTTCTGCCCGTAGCGTTTCTAAACGCATTTTAGTGTGATCAAGTTGATGTTTTGACACTGCCTTTTTCTGATAGAGCAACTTGGTTCGTTGGTATTCACTCAAATCAAAATCAAGTAACACTTGAGCCTGTTTAACTCGAGCTTTTGCTAAGTTGAGCGCAGCTTTGGCACCTTCTACAGCCGCCTGTGCTTGTATTTCAGAGCGCTTATCTAAAAACTGTGGATTCACAGGATGCATATTTGCAATAACAGACTGATTAGCGATAACAAAATCTCCTGCTTCACTATCAATGCGATTTATACGTCCATTAAAAGGTGCCGATAACACGTAGATATCTGGGATTTGTGTTTTCCCCTCTCCCGCTACACTAATAATAAAATTCCCTCGCCCGACTCTGACAACATCGACTAACTGTGGCTTTGGCCAAAAAGCCCATGCTAAACTCATTGCCACAATTACTAATAATAACGCTTTAATGGCCCGTTTAAGGGGTGAGCTTTTCATCATTCCACTCCTTTTTGTGCACTGACTAAATCAATTTTTTCAACATCCCGCCACACAATATAAGATGAAAGCACCGCGCTGATGATAACGATCACAATAGCGGTCGCATAAGTAGATGCCTCAATGACAAAGGGGATACGGAATAATTCACTATCAAGGGATGAGATCATTCCTGCCACTAAGCTAAAACCAATAGCGCAACCCAAGGGCAATGCAAATAAACAGACCAATGCTAACTCACCAAATAAAATGTATGCGACTTCACCACGTCGAAACCCTAGTACGCGAAGAGTGATCAGTTCACGGCCTCGTTCAGATAACGCTATCCGTGCTGTGTTGTAAATAACACCAAAACTTATTACGCCAGCAAAAATAATATTTATCGAGACCATTTTTAACAAATTATCAGCAATGAGCTGCTCAAATATTTGTTTAAGAACACTAACGATATTAACCCCTATCACTTGAGGGATTTGCTTGAGTTGTTCATACAATTGACTGCTATTGTTGTGATCAATCATTAAAGCCATTGCATTCAATAATGGCGGCTGGTCGAGTAGACGATTAAGTGCGTCAATATCAATATAAGCGCCCAATCCCATATAATCATGGTTAATTGCAACCACCGTTAACGCGAATTGCTGCCGTTTGCCATCAAGGCGTTCTATGATTAATGACTGCCCAACGTCAATTGCTAATAATTCAGCAAGTTTGCCATTAAGTAACACACCATTGTTTGGGATTGGTTTCGCTTGCAGTGATTGATCAACGACTCTAGCTAATTGCGGCTGAGCCACTAACCCCGATATCACCCCTTTTTTTTGATAATGCCCATAACGAAAACGCACATTAACACGATGAATTGGCTCAACCTTTAACACACCAGTGAGTGCTTTAACGGTTTCCATTGCTTGATAGTTGACTGGTTTAATCAAGCTCAAGTTTATATCCTCCCGCTGCGTTTGTTCATATTGAACATCGAGTAAATAGTCAATGGAATCTTCCATAAAAAAGCTAAAAATAAGCACAGCAACCGCCACTGCAACGCCAAGTGTTGATAATAAGAATTTAACGGCCTGGCGCTCCGCCTGCCTCAGCACAATTCGTGATAGAAATGATAAAAAGCGATGGACTCCTAAGTACTCCAAATATGTTTTTCGGTAATCCATTGGGCTTGGTGGGCGCATAGCTTGTGCTGGAGGCAACTTCGACGCTTGTTTTATCGCCATTAGTGCCCCGCATACCCCTGCAATGATACAAATACTTAAAGCAAATACTGCAATGTTTAGTGAGAATTGAAAATGTAGTTGAGGAAAATGAAAAAAATCACCATACATTTTCGTCATCCCAACAGCTAAACGATAGCCAATAGCAAGGCCTAGTAATCCCCCTAAACTAACCACGACTAGCACTAAGGTCAAAAAATGCCACACAATTTGACTATTTCGATAGCCAATGGCCTTAAGCATACCAATTTGTTCACGTTGCATCGTAATTTCTCGTGACATCACCACATTAATGATGAACGCTGCAACACCAAGAAAGATAAACGGAGCAACCATGCCTAAAGAGCGTAATTGCTTAAGTTCATTATCAATAAAAAAGTTAGAAAGCTGCTCACTGCGCGGATAAGAAATTAACCCGCCATAGGGCGCTAAAAGGCTATCTAAGCTAGCTTGTATACTTTTTATGTTACTTTGTGGTTTGACTTTAATAACCACATCATTAAACGCGCCGCGCATATCAACAGCTGCCGCTAACACAGGCTTATTAAGCCAAAAAACACCATAGCGGAAACTATCAGGCATCATAGCTCCAGGAGCGATACTATAAATATATTCTGGAGATAACACCGTCCCTACGATAGTAAAAAGTAACTTATGCCCATTAAGCATGATAGGAATCTTTTGACCCAAACCAAGTTGATGGGCATTAAAAAAACTTTCCTCAACTAAAATACCTTGAGGGTCATCACTCGTTAGCATCCGCCCTTGCCGTAGGTGTAATTGATTCAAGTGATGACCGTCGACTTGAGGTAACGAAACGACTTTGCCTGAGATGGGCTCTGTGACATTTTCCAGAGGAACAGTTATAGGAAAGACAATCCGCACATCTACAACCTCAATACCCTCAATGTCTCGAATTAGGCTGCTCAAAGAGTGCGGTGCGCGTTTTAATACACTAAAAATATCAGCAAACTGATATTGTTGATAATAATTATCTCGCGATAACGTTAAGCTGCTGAGTACACCAAATGCCATCACAAACACCGCTACCCCAGCTGCAATCACCACACCAATGGCTAATAATTGTCCTTTCATCCGCATCATGTCGCGTACTAACTTTTTATTGAGTGCACTCAATAACATCTGATCACCAATCTACTTGATAGGTTGTTTGCGGCGTAAGGCCACTCTCAATATGACTAACCTGACCATCATTAAAGTAAATGATCCTATGCGCTAGTTTAGCAATGGACGCATTGTGTGTGATAATGATACAAGTGGTTGCATACATCTGATTAACATCAATTAAGGCATTAAGTACCTTAAGTCCTGTTTGACTATCAAGCGCTCCCGTAGGCTCATCGCAGAGTAATACCTGTGGCTGTTTTGCTAACGCACGCGCGATGGCAACTCGCTGCTGCTCTCCCCCGGATAGCTGCGCAGGAAAATGGTCAAGGCGATGCTCTAAACCGACACTGGCTAGCGCCTGCTTAGGCGGAATTGATCGTTCGCTAATCTCTACTATTAATTGAACATTTTCAAGTGCAGTCAAACTGGGGACTAAGTTATACGCTTGAAAAACAAAGCCAAGATTGTGACGCCGAAAGTTGGTTAATGCAGCCTCATCAAAACTAGCAATATCTACCCCGTTAAACATTACATGACCACTGCTGGGTACATCGAGCCCACCAATGATGTTTAAGAATGTCGACTTACCACTGCCCGATGGGCCTAATAACACCACCACTTCACCAGAAAAAATATCTACATCGACGCCACGTAAAGCTGCAATTTCAGTGTCACCACTGCGGTAGGTTTTCGTTAAGTCCTTCGTACTAAAAACAGCAGCATCCATCGGGGCCCCCTTAGAACTACCCATCTTCTCAATCCTCTGCTCCAAGTATAGTCGGCATGGCTTTTTATTGAGGCAAAGCTGACTTTTTATCAAAAGTACTAATGTAGTATCCCATTAATACCCGTTATCTAGGTTCTTTTGATAGCTTGAGCAGGTCTACTTTTTTGACCAATAAAAACTAAGGAATGAACATGGCTACAGTACTAATTATTGCAGGTGATTTTGTTGAAGATTATGAAATTATGGTTCCGTTTCAAGCCCTACAAGCGTTAGGGCATCGCGTTGATGTAGTGTGCCCCGATAAAGTTGAAGGTGATTTTATTAAAACAGCAATTCATGATTTTGAAGGGGATCAAACCTACACCGAAAAACCTGGTCACTTATTTGCTCTTAACGCCGACTTTGCCACCATTTCACTAGCTGATTACGACGGGTTATTAATTCCTGGTGGTCGCGCTCCTGAATATCTGCGCCTGAATCCACTAGTTATTGAGCAAGTGCAGTATTTTTCAAATAGTAATAAGCCGATTGCTGCGGTGTGTCATGGTGCACAATTATTAACGGCAGCAAATGTTGTTGAAGGAAAAAAAATATCCGCCTACCCCGCCTGTGCGCCTGAGGTCACAGCTGCAGGCGGTATTTACCAAGAAATCGAGATTGATTCAGCAATTACTGACGGTAACATTGTTACAGCACCAGCATGGCCAGCTCACCCGCAATGGTTGCGTCAATTCCACCAGCTGTTATCTTAGACTGGAACTGATATTAAAAACTCAAGGAAATGTTGTGTGTGATCTGTATTCAAATGCTGAACCTGAACTCTTTGAACAAGTAACTCGCTCTGTCCGTATCGACGGTGTGGTAACGAGTATTCGCTTAGAGAAAGTCTTCTGGCAATTATTAAATCAAATCGCCGCGGCAGAGGAGCTTAAATTATCAACCTTCATCTCCCGTATCTATAATGAACGGGAAGCGCGTAATGATGATAACAGTAACTTTAGCTCCTTACTTCGTGTTGCATGTGTTACCTATATGAATAATGAGCAGCGATTAAAGCTAACCAATACCGAGCTCGTTTGACGACTATTGGTTAAAAACTATTTGCTGTTGCGGCTTAGGTAAACGAATGTCTGCTTTAATTAATTGAGAGGCTATAATCGCTCTAATCTCATCCCCCTGACAGCTTTGAGAAAGTTGTTCAATATCGGCAAATTCGGCAAACATTACATTTATTTCCAATGATTGTGGAAAACTTTGGTAATTCACCTGATGACTCAGCCACAAAAAATCATCACAAGCACCTTTTAGTTCATCGCAAGCGACACGCAGTTGCTTAACTAACCGACTCTCAATTTTTTTATCACTCTTTTTCATATAACCGCTTTAGTTTTAATTGTCCTGAACACAAAATTAGCCATTAAAGACAGAATACTGATATTAATATTGGCACTGCTGTACATGATAGTTTTGCAATAACTTAGCCACTGACTTTTTTGGGGTGCAGCTAATTTGCTGCATTAATGAGAAAGTGATTTGTTCGATACCATAATCCACTTTAATTTTATCTAGCATCACCAACCATAACTTAGCCGTCATTTGCGCATCAAATAACGCTCGGTGAAACTGTCCATCCCCCGCAAGCTGACAATGCTTAACTAAATTACCCAGGCTATGACTCTTCGCTTCCGTCAACAGTCGCCTCGCGATGAGTAAAGAACAAGTGAACTCTCCAGAATAATGGTGATCAATTAACTTCAGTTCATTATCTAAGAAACGTTGGTCAAAAGATGCATTGTGTGCAAGTAGGTTATCTTCACCTAGAAACTCACAAAATTGCGACATGACTTCAGCACATGGCAGGGCATTGGCTAACATGTGATTATTTATACCTGTATAATCGGCAATAAAGGTATTTACCTGCCGCCCAGGGTTCATTAATTGCTGAAACTCTTCAACAATTACACCATTACGAATACGCACGGCACCGATTTCAATGGCACGATCACCATTATCAGGCGAGAGCCCCGTTGTTTCAAAATCTAATACAACGATGTTGTCTGCTAATGCTGATGGCTCGTTACCACTCGCTAATGGCTTTACCATAATACTCACTCAAAGTTAGTTAGGGTCTAGTATTCATACTGACACTGCTCACAAGCAGCTACTAGCGCGATATTGTTACAAATTAATGGTATGAAGAGAATATTTATTTGCAGTACTGGCAAGCTTAATTATCTCAGTGCTATATTACCTTAACAATTAACCACTTTTATCAAACATCATGAGAAAAACAATAGCACTAATCGTTGCTTGCAGTCTTGTTTTACTAGTTAGCCCTAGCGCTTTAACCGCCCATGAGCATACACCCCCTATCACCGCACAAGAAAACTTACGGGGCTCTATTACCCCTGAACGTGCATGGTGGGATGTGCATCATTATCACTTAACAGTTAAGGTTGAACCTGAGACAAAAACGATCAATGGCACCAATGTTATGACCTATCAAGTCATTGGCCAACAACGCGCTTTGCAAATTGAGCTACAACCGCCAATGCATTTATACAAAGTCACTCAGCAAGATAAAACCTTAGCCGTTCAGCAACAAGGTGACAGCTATTTAATTACCTTACTCGAGCAGCAACACGTTGGTAAAGAATATCAACTAACTATGCATTTTGGAGGGCAGCCCAAAGAGGCCATAAAGCCCCCATGGGATGGCGGTATAACTTGGCAACAAGATAACAATGAATTGCCTTTTATCGCCAGTGCCAACCAAGGTATTGGCGCGAGTATTTGGTGGCCAAATAAAGATCACCCCTATGATGAACCAGACCATGGTGTTTTGATCAGTACAGAGGTGCCAAAGCATTTGATGAGTGTCTCGAACGGTCGCTTAGTTGGGATAGATAATCACCCCAAACGCCAAACAAAAACTTACCATTGGCAAGTGACCAACCCCATCAATAATTATGGCGTCAATATTAATATCGGTGACTATGTACACTTTGGCGATACGTACCAAGGTGAGCACGGCCGACTTGACATGAATTATTATGTGTTGCGTGACAATCTTAGTAAAGCACAGCAGCAGTTCGTACAGGCAAAATTAACCATTGAAGCCTTTGAGTATTGGTTTGGCCCTTACCCGTTTTATCAAGATAGCTATAAAATAGTCGAAGTTCCTTACTTAGGGATGGAACACCAAAGCTCAGTAACCTACGGCAATGGCTATAATAATGGATACAAGGGGCGCGATTTAAGCCAAACAGGCTGGGGAATGAAGTTTGACTTTATCATTGTTCACGAGACAGGCCATGAATGGTTTGCAAATAGCTTGACCAATAAAGATGTTGCCGACTTATGGATTCATGAGAGTTTTACCAATTACTCTGAAAGTTTATTTTTAGAATACCATTATTCAAAACAAGCAGCGGCCGAATATATCCGCGGCATGCGTGCAGGAATAAGTAATAAGACGCCAATCGTTGGGGTGTATAACGCAAACCGTAAAGGCTCAGGAGATATGTACAATAAAGGCGGTAATATGTTACATACCATCCGTCAAATCATTGATGATGATAAAAAATGGCGTGATATTTTACGTGGTTTGAATCAGCACTTTTATCACCAGACAGTGACGTCACAGCAAATTGAAGCGTACATGATTGAGCACTCGGGTAAGGATTTGAGTAAAGTCTTTGATCAATACCTACGTGACTACCGTATTCCAACATTAGAATATTTTGTGCAAGATCGCTTAATCAAAGTTCGTTGGAGCAATGTAATCTCAGGCTTCAACATGCCCGTTCGTGTAACAATTGATGGTAAAGTTCAATGGATAACACCCACCGTAACATGGACAAAGATAAAAACAGAGTCAGATAAACCAAGTTTCAGTGTCGACCCTGATTTTTATATTGCTTCGCTCAATATTCTAGGTAATTAAACCTTCGTCTCCATTGGCAATAACACGGATATATATTTATTCCAGTGACTATTGCCAATGGCTTGATTACACTGATAGCCACTTTTTATAATACCTCTACCGTCGCCACGTTTGACAGAGAACATCATAATGACAAAAAACACCTCACATTCTGCTCCTTTATCCAGTGCAGGCCTTCACGCACCGATCGCGAAAAAAGTGCCACATTTACTAGAAACTCATGGTCATCAGCGCAACGATAATTACTACTGGATGCGTGATGATGAACGAAAAGATCCTGAAATTCTTGCTCACCTAAACGCCGAGAATAGTTACTGTGAAGCAGTGATGGCTCCACAGCAGGCTCGTCAAGATGCACTGTTTAAAGAATTAAAATCACGGATTGTCAAAGACGACAGCAGCGTGCCTTGTAAAGATGGCGATTATTGGTATCACAGTGAAATTAGTGGCGAGCAAGAATACTCACGCTATTACCGCGCCACAAGCTTCGACGGAGACAATAAGCACCTATTATTAGATGTTAATGCACTAGCAGAGCCCCACGAATTTTTCGATCTTGGTGACCTATCTGTCAGCCCCAATGATCGCTTTTTATCATACTCTCAAGACACCGATAGTCGCCGTATTTATACCATTAAATTTAAGGACTTAAACACTGGCCACTACCTTGACGACGAGCTAGAAAATACCGAAGGACAACTCATTTGGGCTAATGACAACCAAACCGTCTTTTACGTCAAAAAAGATTTACAAACCTTACTTGGTACTCAAGTCTTTCGCCACAAATTAGGCACAAAGCAGGTAGATGATGAACTAGTGTATGAAGAGGAAGATCATAGTTTTTATTTATCATTGAGCAATAGCCGTGATGAATCATTGTTAATGATCAACCTACACGCTACAGAAACAACGGACTGTTGGGCGCTTGATGCAAATATTCCTGATGGTGAGTTTGTCCAATTAATAGAATTTCATGAAGAGCACGAATATCTCGTTGATAAGCTCGATGACACTTTCTATATTTTAACTAACTGGCAGGCTAAAAACTTCCGACTAATGTCTGCTAATAAAGATACTCTCTTTGACCGTGAACAATGGCAACAAGTCATTGCCCACCGAGATAATGTATTACTTGAAGACATTGAGTTATTCAACCAATACTTTGTGATCACGGAACGAGAACTGGGACAAATTCGCTTTATTGTCCATCAGTATACTGGTGAGAGTTTTCCCTTAACCTTTAATGATCCATGCTACGACGCCGCGCTAGGTGATAACCCCGAGCGCGACGCACGTGCTATCCGCTTAAGTTATTCAAGTTTAACCACACCAGCTACATTGTTTGAATGCCAACTCGATAATGGCGATAAAACCACCCTCAAGCAACAACAAGTATTAGGAGACTTTAATAGCAACAATTATAGTTCTGAGCGTATTTTTATTACCGCTCGCGATGGCGAACAAGTCCCTGTATCAATTGTCTACCGTAATGACTTATTTAACAAAGACGGTTCAAATCCGTTATTACAATACGGTTACGGTGCGTATGGCATTATCATCGATCCGCGATTTAGTAGTGATAATTTAAGTTTACTAGATCGAGGTTTTGTCTATGCCATCGCCCACGTTCGAGGTGGTGAAATGCTTGGTCGCCATTGGTATGAGCAAGGTAAAAAGCAACATAAGCAAAACACCTTTAATGACTTTATTGATGTGAGCAAAGCACTTATTGCACAAGGCTATACTCAAAGTGATCGCTTATTTGCTTCTGGTGGTAGCGCCGGCGGTTTATTAATGGGGGCTGTGATTAATCAGGCACCAGAACTTTACTGCGGTATTGAAGCCCAAGTGCCTTTTGTTGACGTCGTTACGACCATGCTTGATGAATCAATCCCATTAACGACCAATGAGTACGATGAATGGGGTAATCCGAATCAACAAGATGCTTATCAAACGATGCTTGCCTATTCACCTGTCGATAACGTTGCCAAACAAGATTACCCTCATTTACTCGTGATTACTGGGTTACATGACTCACAAGTACAATACTTCGAGCCCATGAAATGGGTGGCCAAATTACGCGAGTACAAGAGCGATGATAATTTACTATTATTTAAAACGGATATGGACGCTGGTCACGGCGGTGCTTCTGGCCGATTCAAGCGTTTAAAAGAGCAAGCGTTAGTTTTTACCTTTCTACTCAGCTTAGCCGAACAAGCAACAGCTAACCCAACATAGGACCTTCACATGGAATTCTCAAAATTAGGCAGTAGTGGGCTTGATGTATCAAGAGTGTGCCTTGGCAGCATGACATGGGGACTGCAAAATAACCAAGCAGATGCCAACGCTCAAATCGACTACGCGCTCTCACAGCAGGTTAACTTTATCGACACTGCCGAGATGTACGCCGTACCTCCATCAGCAGAAACCTACGGTAAGACAGAAACCATTATCGGCAATTGGCTTTGCCATAATCAGCAACACCGTCAAGACATTATCCTAGCAACAAAAGTTGCGGGCCCCGGCTTATCGTGGGTTCGTCAAGGGGCACCAATTACTGGGAAAACGGTCATTAGCGCCGTCGAAGGTTCATTAAAGCGTTTACAAACAGATTATATAGATTTATACCAGCTCCACTGGCCTAATCGACAGTCCCCCCACTTTGCACAACATTGGCCAGGTACACTGAATTTCACCGATCTAGATAGTCAAGCACATACCGAGCAAATGCTTGATATTCTGCAAGGCTTAGCAGAGTGTGTTAAAGCGGGGAAAATTCGTCACTGTGGCTTATCAGATGATACCCCGTGGGGAATTAATGAGTATTTACGATTAAGCCAAGCTCACGATTTGCCGCGTATGGTGTCAATTCAAAATGAATTTAGTTTGCTCCATACCAAAGATTGGCCTTATTTAATCGAGCAATGTGTTCATCAAGATATTGCTTACCTGCCATGGTCACCACTGGCTACTGGTATGCTAACCGGTAAGTATTTAAATGGCGAGCGTCCATCAGGCAGTCGCTGGACGCTGATGCAACGTAATGGCTTATTCAGAGACACACCTCAAAGTGAACAGGCTGTACGAGCCTATGTGGAATTAGCTAAGGCGTATAATTTAGCACCTGCGGCGTTGGCCTTAGCTTGGTGTAATCAAGTTAACGGCGTTAGCTCAACCATTATTGGTGCAACCACACAACAACAGCTTATCGAAAATATAGCCGCCTTTGAGCAGCCTCTCTCTCAACAAATTTTAGCTGATATAACGGATATTTTACGCCAATATCCGAGTCCCTTTTAATCAAAAATCATCAACGTAGCGAGCTTCACCATTTAATGCCACACTACAAGCTTGCCACGTTGATACTTGGTTTCATTTGACTGAACTCTCAACAGCCTCACCATTAACCTCAATGTTGTACTATCCTTAGGGAATAGCACATTCAGGGGTAACCATGATGACTAGTTTCTATTCTTCGCTTAGTATTATTCTCGCATGTTTAATCAGCTTTTCTGCAACAGCAATCAATATGGAGCAAGCCAATACCTTAGAGGGGAAATCCTTTCCTGGCAGTATTAAAGCTCAAGGTCTCATTGGCTTTAGTGGGGTCAAAGGTACACTATCCTTTAACAACGGCTTACTCACTTGGACCGCACTACATGGTCGAGACTCCGGGGTTTATCAAATTAAAAAGCATCAACAAGCACATCAATTTAAAGCCAGCGTTATTATCGAAAACGATGAGCACATTCAATGGACTGGTCGTTATGACGGTCAATCTCTCTATGATGTAAAAGCCGTGTGGAGTCGAAACACGGGGGATTTTATCCATGACAGGTTACTTCCCGATGTTGTCACCTTGATCTTCACTCCAGATTAACCTTTAATCAAAAAACGACGGATTGTTGACGATAAACTTAACGTAAATACAGCATAATACTGGCGATCTACGGCTGCTTACATTATGATCTTGCCCATTTATAGCCAATGGAATATAAGTCACAATGTCTGTGCAGGATGTATCAAGAAAAGAATTTATTATGCTGTTTTTTAAAGGCGCAGGGATGGGAGCAGCAGATGTTGTACCTGGCGTTTCAGGCGGCACCGTCGCTTTTATCACAGGAATTTATGAGCGGCTATTAAATGCAATTAAAAGTGTCAACCTCGATGCTGCCAAACTATTATTTTCTCAAGGGTTTGTATCCGCTTGGCGTCATATTGACGGTACCTTTTTATTGGCTGTTTTTGCCGGTTTAATTACCAGTGCCCTGTCTTTAGCCAAGGTTATTACTTATTTACTTGAGCACCATCAAATTCTAGTATGGTCGTTCTTTTTCGGCTTGATTATTGCCTCTTTTATTCACATCGCCAAACAAGTCGAACGCTGGCATATCAATACCATGGTAGCTTGTGCGATTGGAGCAACAATTGCCTTCGTCATAACCTCCCTAGCCCCCGCAGAAGCAAATCCACAATGGTGGTTTTATTTCGTTTCCGGCGCCATTGCTATTTGCGCAATGATTTTGCCCGGTATTTCTGGGAGCTTTATCCTATTATTACTGGGGATGTACGGTCATGTACTCGCTGCGGTCAATAGCTTAGCCTTTAACTATATTGGGTTATTTGTCGCAGGCTGTATCGTTGGTTTAATGGTGTTCTCACGCTTTTTATCTTGGCTGTTGGCAAAGTACCATCAACTCACCTTTGCGTTATTATCAGGTTTTTTATTGGGATCGCTCAACTTATTATGGCCATGGAAACAAGTAGTAACCACCTATACAAACTCGAAAGGTATTGAGAAGCCGTTAACTCAACAAAATATTTTACCGGGTGAATACACGACTCTCGTTGGACAAGATGCCAATACCCTACTTTGTATTGGGCTGATGGCGTTTGGCTTAGGACTTATCTTAGCCATCGAACACATTACTAAAGAGAAGTAATACTTGGTATAAACGCACCAACATTATTTACGTTGGTGCGCCTTTCTAACCATCACCTTTCTAACTACCTGAACAGCCTGACTTTGCCATTAGTAAACCATGTTTGATGCGCTAAAAACGCCCCAAAACTTACCAAACTTAGCCCAGCAATTAATGTCACTGAAACCACTTCACCAAAGACAAAAATAGCTGTAATACCAGACACCAATGGAACAATAGCCATCATAGCACCCATTGAGGACGGTCCAATTGATTGTACAGCACGCACGTAACAAAGCACTTGAACTATGGTTGCTAAAAAGCCCTGATAAACAGCCTGAATTGCAATAGTATCTATCATCGCCATCGATAGGTTATTAGGCAGCATCGTAAGATACACTGGCATATAGAATACGCAGGTCACAACAGCAAGGCTCACTGTCACTTGCCACGGAGTAATACCCCAGCGCTTGATTAAAATAGAAAATAGAGACCAACAAACTGAGCCGCCAAGCAGATACAAATGCCCAATTGTTAAGCCTTGTTGAGCACTAAGTAAAGGAACAAATAGCGTTAATATACCTAATGTAATGATGCCAATCCCGAGCCACTTTTCAAACGCGTGACGCTCGCCATTGATTAAAAATGAAAAGACAATAATGAACAATGGCATCAAACCGGGTAACAAAACCGCAGCATGTGAAGCCGGAGCATATTCAAAGCCATGAAAGGTACATAGTGCGTAAGCCAACCCACCAATCAAGCTGCATGCAATGAGCTTTTTATCGAGCAAATTAAAGCGTAGCTTAAACCACCAGATGGGCAAAACAATTAAAGCACAAGTGGTATAACGAATAGCTATGATGTCATAAGCTTCCAGAGCACTGATCCCACCCATACGCGAGACAATGATAAAGCCAGACCAAATCAGGGCAGCAACTAAAGCAAAATAATAGCCGGAATTAATATGAAGCATCGACCGTCTTTATAAGGAGTAAAAGAGATGTAGCACCATAGCACCTAAACGAGGCTCTCGGCATTGGCCATTAGCAGGGTCAGCATATCTATTCTCATCAGCAGAGCTTAGTGAAGATTACTCATTAACTCGACCGCGTTTAAGAGAACGTTGTGCCAATAGCCAAGTCACGTAAGAAAAAAAGGCAATCCCTAATCCATCTGCTAATAAGTCTTTACTGTCAAGTGTGCGTGTAGGGATCAACCCCTGACTTAACTCTTCAGCCACTACGAAGACAGAGACTAGCACGCTCCCCAAATAACATCGAACGCGCATGACATTAACTACTTTATAATTTAACGCAATATTTAATAATAAACATAGCACTCCAAATAGCGTAAAGTGCCCTAGCTTGTCGCCATGAGGAATAGACAATACAAGTTTAAACAGGATATTTGACTCTCCTGTATTGGCTATGTGAATAGCCCATAAAATACAGCAAAAAAACACACTTGCCACCGCGGTAAAAAACTTATTCTTCATACTCAACTAAACCTATGATTACTTAATTAAAGTTATAACCCCTATCATTACTAACATAGGCTGAATAAGCGATGAACTTTTACCACTTAGACACGAATGATGGACAAAAAAATACCAGTGACAATATACGTCACTGGTACTGTATTATTAACTACGCTAGCTGGACAACCCAACCTCAGTTCAATTAACGACGTTTGTTGCGCGCGGCGATGGTTTGCAAAAACTCTTTTAATTGCTCTTCAGCCCATGATTGCGCATCAGACTCTGAAGCAAAGCCATCTTGGCTTTTAGAAACAATGGTCTGCTTTGCAGTTTTACGACGCGTAATTTGCGCAGTCCAGCTACCATTATCTTCAATTAAATTAATATCAAATTTCTTACTATTGCTCATTAGTATTCCTAACAATTAGACTTGAATAAAGTCACATTAACGGTTTAACTCATGCGTCCAAGAATCGGGATCGCTTATGGGCGATAGTGTACACGGTTATTGCGTTAAATGCTGCGTTGTTTTTTTTACGAAGACCCAACAATGGGTAATAAAATGAACATTACCCAGAAAGGAGCCACCGAAGCTAAAACGATTCTTTAATACTATAGATAAATGATAGGGCTTTGTTCAAAGAGCTTTGGGCAAACGTGGCTTAGCTCCACTCACTAATATCAATATTATTGACGCTAACCAACTTTAGTTCCCTTCGCATGACAATACATTGACTTACCATTTAGCACAGCATAAGTCTTTCTTTTAGCGAATATTCCCATCAAATATAACCAAGCTCGGTTACACTTGATGGTATGGCTAAACGGCGAAAAAAGAAAGGTACGCTTACTTAGTTAAACGTAACACAAAGCTTACAGGGACGGTGTAGCCAATTCGTGATAAGCCTGCTAACTCCCGTAACTTATCTATTCCAGCAACCAGCTTATAATCTTGCGCTTTAATCAATAATGGTTTTAAACTCGTCACCAGTATAGTGTCAGCACTCACTTTAGTCACGCTCACAGCGACCTCAACGTCTTGCACTTGTGTCAGTAATGACAGTTTGGCTTGAACCTTGGTTTTTATGGTTTCACCGACAGGTAGTTGCGCAATAAGTCTTTTTGAAACCACCGCTTTGAGGTTAGCCGATGGGTATTGCTCAGTGTTAAATAAATGCTTTTTCATTCGAACATCACGAATATCAATACCAGTATTAACACTAGTCAAATCGATATCCACACTAAATGTACCATTTTCAAATAAAGCACCTGATATGCTTTCAAAATGGTGGGCTTCCGCGACATGATCTTTTTTGACACTTACAAAGTTGACTTGAGATTTAGCATTATCAATATGCCAAGCAGCCTGAGTAGAAAATGAAAATAAAGCACCGGCCGCAACAAGCGGAATAACCTTAAGCACCGTTGAACGAAGCATAATAATCCTTAAATAGAAATGATAATTGCTTATGATAGAGCTATTTTATGCTTTATACCAATACCATTCGATATGAGTTATGCGAGTTGATTATGATATAGATAAAGCTGAAAAGATAAAAAAGGGCAAGCAATGCTTACCCTTTTGGTCAGTATTAAGAAAGCTTAAAAGAAGCTTATTTTATATTCAACGCCCCAGAAAGCAGGATCGTTCACAATACCTGTTACATTATTAAAGTCGACACCGCCAATGATACTTTCATCATTAGTGATATTACGACCAAACAATGCAACTTCATGTGAGTTCATTTCTGTATCCCAGTTGTAACCTACACGGATACCACCTTCTAATAACTTATCATCGCTAAACTCAGCTGCTTCATAAAGGAAGAAGTTAATTTTGCTACGATATGCCCAATCGGTGTAAGCAAATAATTCACCATCAGCGAATTCTTTTGAATAGCGAAGGGTAAAATTAGCAATCCACTCTGGTGCATGCGGTAAGCTGTTACCATCAATAACCGCACGACCGTCTGCATTCACAGGATCTAACACAGTACAATGATGACTAGCACCTTTATCAGCAGTACAGTAATCAACAGCTAAACCACTGTCTTTGATTTCTGTTTTATTATAGCTAAGGCCAACTGTCGCTAATAAATCTTCGGTAATTGCAATTTCTGAATCAACTTCGAAACCGTAGCCATTAGTTTTGTCAGCATTTAATAGTTTATTGCTGTTAGACTCACCGCCCACAGCAGTTAACTGTTGATCATCCATCGTATAATAGAAAGCACTCACATTTACCCGAGCACGATCGTCCCATACACTTGACTTAATACCCGCTTCAATAGAGTTAATCGTTTCTGATTTTGCAACTGTCACAGGATCATCACCCGTTAAGTTATCATCAAATAACACTCGACCTTGAATCGATGGTGCACGGAAACCTTTAGCCAGTCGACCGTAAACGTTGACGTCATCATTTAACTGTTTGAAAACACTCAAGTCCCAGCTAACCTGTGAATCACTAGGGTTGCGTTTAAATGGGCCAATCTCGTCTGGCACTCCTAAAAACCCTAAGTTTGACTGCGTACGAGCGGCAACAAAATCTTTTTCATCATGAGAGTAACGAATACCCGCCGTAACTTTAGTCGTTTCATTAACGTCGTAGTCAGCTGAACCAAACACAGCCCATGCGTTGGTGTCTTGAGTTTGCCAAGCATAACCGTTTTGAGCACCACCACTAAACAACGAATCATAGCTAAAGCTTTCAATGGTTATTTCTTCTTTAAAGAAGAATGCACCGAATTGATAATCAAGGGCACCTAATTCATTTGATGCAACACGAATCTCTTGTGATAACTGTTGGTGATCGGGAATGGCATCAGCGCTTTCTGCTGAAAATGGAATTAAACCAGGACCGCTAACCTCTGTAAATACGGCACCGTAGCCACCGTCAACATCGGCACGAGAGTACATTTCAACACTTTCATACCCTGTGATTGCAGTGATTGTGTGATCTTGTAATACATACTCTAACGTTAAGCTCGCGCCTTGGTTATCTACACGCTGAGTCGCGTTATGGGCAGCATCATGATAAACCGTGTCACGGTCAAAGCCACTCACTAAGTCATTGGTACCAGACTTGATTGTATTCGCTCTAAACGCAATAGGCTTACCATTTAAGTCACGCCAGTGATAATTCAGTAGTGCGCTAAAGTCGTCTGACTCATACAAAAACTGTACACGACCAGCAATTTCTTGATAGCCACCTAAAACGCCGTCTTGCTCAAAGCCAGGGGCTTTATTATCAATCCAATTGTCTTTCGTTTGGCGTAACAATGAAACGCGCGTTGATAGTTCATCAGTTAAACCAAAACCAACAGCACCTTGTAAATCAACAGCATTATGAGTGCCATACGACGCAGAGAAATAACCATCTAAATCTTGTGTTGGTTTCGCCGAGTCAAACTTAACCAAACCCGCTGGCGTATTACGGCCAAACAGCGTTCCTTGAGGACCACGAAGGACTTCAACCCCTTCAAGATCAAACACAGGAAATCCTTTTAAGATAGGATTTTCCATCACGACATTATCAAACACTAATGATACGGGTTGTGATGCATTTAGGTCGAAATCAGTATTGCCTAAACCACGAACATAAAAGCGCGGAAAAGTACGACCAAATGAAGACTCAATACTTAAACTTGGGATACGCGCAGACAAGAAGCGAATATCCATACCGCTAGAGCCATACGCATCTAATGCTTCACCTTGTACAGCAGCAACTGAAACTGGCACTTCTTGTAAGTTTTGAGTACGACGCTGGGCGGTCACTTCAATCACTTCAAGCTTAACTTCTTTTTCTGGTTCTGGTGCAGCAAACGCATTGACACTCGTTGCGGTGGTGGCTAACAATGCAGCCTTAATACACCAAGCCAACGGCTTGTGTTTAGGTGAGTTCATAATAATCTCTTAATTAACTAATTATCGGATCCTTGGACAGTCTGAGTGAAAACACTCCATATCATCATTCCCTGATACTGTAAGCATAGCTTAGCGTATGACTTAAAGCGGGCGCATTTTACGAGGCAAATCTCATTTTTTATACAAAACTAACTCTTAATTGTGAATGCCCTCACAAAAAGCTAGTGATTATTTTCAAGTGACGTAGAATAAATGCAAAGAAAAAATACCTAAGCTATTGAATTATTTTCAAACAAGCCTATAAGTTAACACTTGTGACAACTTAATATTTATCACCCCCATTAAAAAAGCCAAAATACACGCTGTATTTTGGCTTTCGATATCAAACGAATCTGCGACAGTAATGGCGCAAAAAAATTCTTAGATTAATTTAACGCGAGTACGACTTTTTCTGAACGCAGTGATTTTGCTAATAAAAAAGTCATCGCAACCGAGATCACAATCGTAGCAATATTTGTTAATACAAACGCCATCACATCAAGGCTCTGACCTTTATATAGCTCTTCCATAATAATACTGTGGCCCGCTAATGGCAGGTTATTTAACCACTCAGGCTTATGCGGCATGAAAGTGATTGCCATCGGGACAAGCATTGGCAAAATTAAAATCATTGAAAGGTATGATTGTGCCTCTTTAAAACTTTTTGCTCTGTAGGCAAAAAATAACTGGGCAATACTCGCCAAATAAGCCAGTGGAATAATCATCGCGGCAATGATTATCATGGTTAACGGATCAACAACAATAGAGATACCTAACTTTTCTAACGGCAACATGGTCATGGTAAACGTCATTGCAAACATGGTTAACACCGAAGCAATCGCAGCATAAACGCTGACACAAGCTACTTTAGATAGCACAATCTTAGTGGTAGACACTGGTTGACATAGAATCAACTCTAACGAATGGCGCTCACGTTCACCGGCACTGGTATCGATTGATGCGGTCATTGATGCAGTAAATAACGCCATCATAATGAACATACCCACAATGCCCATTAACAAGCCACTTTTAGACTCTGGTGTTGCCGTATCTTGCACCGTAATTGAAATTGGCTGGGTAATTCGCGGGTCAATACCGCGCATCAGCAAACGCACAGAACCGACCTGACTGCTATAAGCAGCTATTATCCCTTCAATATGTTTAAGGGTAGTGCCCAAGTTTTTATTACTATAATCAGCTTTTAGGGTTATCTCAACAGTTTTACCCTGTGACATATTTTCACTAAAGTCTTCAGGTATAGTCAATACGACTTGACGCTTTTGCCACTTCTCCGCTTCTTTCTCTGGCACGTTTTCGATCGAAAGAATTTGTTTAGCTTTTAAAAATTCAACCAACTTTGGCGCATTTTCTGCCCCAACATATTCGATATAACTATCTTTAGTTTCTATAGCTTCTTCAATTTGAAACATAAAAACAGCGGCCATAATTAGGGGGCCTGAAACCACCGCAAATAGCGCCGCCATAATAGCACGACGATCACGAAACGCTTCGCGAAACTCTTTAACGACTAATCCTTTAAAAACGCTCATTATGCCGCTACCCCTTCATCACTACCAATAATTGCTACAAACGCATCTTCGAGTTGCTCTTTACCAGCCAAATCGCACAGCTCTTGCGGTGACCCCTGGGCAACCACTCGCCCCTTAGCCACCACAATCACCTTGTCACACAACGCAGCGACTTCTTGCATCACGTGGCTCGAAAATAGAATGCAATGTCCTTGGGCTTTTAATGCCAGTAACTGTTCACGTAACAACCGAGTACTCATCACGTCTAATCCTCGGGTCGGTTCATCAAGCACTAAGTTTTGCGGTCGATGAACTAACGCTTGTGCCAAGGTTACTTTCATTCGTTGACCTTGAGAAAAGCCTTCTGTTTTACGGTCAGCAATCTCTGTCATATCAAGATCGCTCATCACGCGATCTAACGCTTGATTAAGTGCCTTTCCAGTTAACCCGTGCATTTGTGCAAAATATTCAACTTGCTCTCGAGCCGTTAGTCGTTCACTCATACCAAACTGATCGGGGAAAATACCTAAGGACTTTCGAGCCTCTAGCGGTGACTCATCGACATTAATTTTGTCGATAAATGCAGCCCCAGTATTGGCTTTCAATAAACCATATAAAATCCGTAAACAAGTTGTTTTACCCGCACCATTAGGCCCTAAGATTCCGGTGATCTCGCCATCTTTTGCCTCAAAAGAAATCGACTCAACGGCGGTGAAGTCACCAAATTTTTTCGATAAATTATCTACTTTTAACATGTTATGTCCTACCAGTTACCGTTGTTATTCATTAAGAAGCCAGGAACAGGCTGCTCGTCTAAACAGCTATCATCAATATCATCAAATGATACTTTATCAATATATTGCGCAATCATCTTTCCAGCACACGTTTGAGTAACTAAACCATGCCCTGCTTTTTTAGCCACATAATGCTTATGAACTGACAAACCCTTTGCTGCTAAATCAGCCCACGCTGGTGGGGTTACAGGGTCTAACTCACCCGATAGTAATAGTGTTGGAATGTCGGAAACCACTTGGTCACCAAAATTAGCTGGCGCGTCAAACTTAGGCCAGTGTTGACAGACCATGTTCAATCCAGACATAGAGTGCTGACCTGAAAATGAATTTTCTTTATCTTTAGCTAATAACGCTGCATCAGCACGAGGGATATCTTCGTTACAGATAATATTAAAATGAAGCCCAGTGTAAATCTTAGATTGTGGTTCTTGACTAGCGGCAATTAGTCCACTCAGTGGCTTATAATTTTTTAATGCAAACTGCTCAATAACAAACGGGATCAACTCGCGTTGCCCTGTACTGTACATTAACGAATGCAACGTCCCGATGAATTTAGCGGTATCTACTTTTAACGTCACTGGTTTATCTGTGACAGGGTGATCAATGACCGTCTCAATCGTTTGTTGTTCAAGTTCACTGCGAACTGTGAGGTAATCTTGACGTAAATTTGGATACTTTTGACGACACTTATCTTCTTGATGACATTGCTCAATGAGCAAATCAAATGAGCGTGCTGCTTCAGCACCCATCGGGCCAACAGCAATTTGAGGGGGAACCACGCCATCAAGAATAACCGAGCGTAACGCTTGTGGCTTTTCGCGCATATAAACCATCGCTGCACGTGAGCCATAAGAGATTCCGTAAAGGTTGATTTGTTCATAACCTAATGCTTCACGTACCGCTTCAAAGTCAAGTACCGCATTATTAGTATTGTACTGAGCTAGGTCGTGATCATAGCTCTCAAGACATTTGTTGACATCTGATACATCAAAGTCTGCAAATACATCACTGTATGGATTTGCCTGTGAGTCTTCACAAAGTAGAGGATTCGATTTACCAGTCCCGCGTTGGTCGATTAACACTAGATCACGATTTTCTCGAGTTTCTCTGAAGATTTTAATCAACATGCCGGTTAATTCTGAGCTCGCTTGACCGGGACCGCCCATTAACAAAAATAATGGATCTTTTTTAGGCGTTGTAGAAATAGCGTTGACGACGATAACATGCACTCCAAGAGTTGCTCCCTGGGGCTTAGTCCAATCTTCTGGCACAGTCAATGAACCACATTTAAGCTGTGTTTTCACACCGTCAACAAAACACGAATCTAAACTAAGTGATGGTTTCTTCTGATTATCTTGAGCTTGTGAGTCATGGCTCCAACTGAGGCCCATAACGCCTAGTAACAATGAAAGGTTTAATATCGATCTGATTTTCAAGATATATCCTTATTAATTCTAATTATTTTTCCGAAGGCAAGATTGTATCGGATTGAAAATGTTATGCGAGTAAAAATTGTAACAAACTGATCCAGCCACTCGATACACTAGAATCATTTGAAAAATGATCAAAATTAACTTATCGTTAATACACAACAGTTACTAGACTAAAGTCTCTAAAAGTTTTAAAGGGAATCTGATGGCAGATATTTTACATGGAAAGGTTAAATTCTTTAATTGCTCAAAAGGTTTTGGCTTTATTGAACAAGCCAATGGACCCGATCTTTTTGTTCACTTTAGCGGGATTCAAGATGATGGTTACAAGACCTTAGAAGACGGTCAGACCGTGCGATTTACCATTTCCGATGGACCTAAAGGACCGCACGCGACAGACGTCGTTGCCGTTTAGTTACGCATTAAAAAAGCGAATAACCAATTGAAATGGCTATTCGCTTGTTATATTTCCACACCAGCTAACAGTGAATTAAATTGCCATTAAATGACCGCGAAGCTGGGCAAAATTCGCATCAATGTCTAATGATAAAATCTCTTTATCCGCCACATCTGCCAATGCTTTTGGTAACATGACATGAATATTTAAGATCTCTTCCACCGATTCTTGGAATTTCGACGGATGAGCAGTACATAAAAAGATGCCTGTTTCATCTGCTTTTAATTCATTATCTAAAGCAAACGCTGCAATTGCGCCATGGGGCTCACATAAATAGTCTTCTTCATATAAGGCTTTTAGGCCAGCCACTGTTTGCTCTTCATCAACTTTCACACCGGTGATTAATGACTTGTCCCAGAACTGTGTTTTAAGTAGCTCTTCAATACGTGGCCAATTATTAGGTGCTGATACATCCATTGCATTTGAACGAGTAGCCACTGTTGGTGTCGGTGCCCATTCGCCCGTTTCTAAATAACGCGGCACAGTATCATTAAGATTCGTTGCTGCAATAAAGCGTTTAATCGGTAAGCCCAGTGCTTTTGCTAACATACCTGCAGTTAAGTCACCAAAGTTACCACTTGGTACACTAACCACTAAGTTTTTACGTTCACTGGCCGGCACTTTCGCAACCGCTTCAAAGTAGTAGCAGATTTGAGCTAGTAGACGAGCAATGTTAATTGAGTTAGCTGAATTTAAGCTAATCGCTTCTTTTAACTCTAAATCATCAAAGGCATCTTTAACTAATTGCTGGCAGTCATCAAAGCGACCTGTTACAGCGTAAGTATGAATGTTTTTACCTAAGGTACAGAATAACTTTTCTTGGAGAACGCTAATCTTCCCTTTCGGGTAAAGTACCGCAACATTGATATTATCTAGCCCATAAAAAGCATGCGCAACAGCAGCACCGGTATCACCAGAAGTCGCCGTTAAGATCGTCGCTTTCTCATCTTTGCATAAATGATTTAAACACTGAGCAAGAAAACGAGCGCCAAAGTCTTTAAACGCTAATGTCGGGCCATGCGTTAATTCTAATGCATAGGTTTGATCTTTAACTTTTTCGACCGCCAATGGGAAATTAAATGCGCTGCGTACCATGCTTTCAACAGTATCACTGCCTAGTTCATCACCTAAAAAGGCATCTAAAATATCAACACTTCGACTAACAAAGTCTTTAGCTAATAGCTCATCAATATTACCTAACGTAGGAATATGGCTTGGAAAGAATAAGCCTTGATTGTCTCCTAATCCTAACTTAACTGCTTGCGCAAAAGTTACACGTTGTTCATTCTTTTTTAAATTATACAGTTCCACGTAACGCCTCCCTACGGGCACCTAGAGTATCTAGTTTACAGATATGGCTAAAGCCATCATCATTTTGAATATAGTTTTGTTGTAAATAATCTTGTAATTGCTGTGCTTTAGCTAAATCTGTTGTTACCGCAAACAGTGTTGGACCACTACCACTGATTCCGCTGGCCATAGCGCCTAATTCAAGCATCGCATTCTTACTTTCGACAAAGCCTGGGATTAATGGGGCACGCACTGGCTCAGCGATAATATCCACCAGCAAGCTCGCTGCCAAGTCACTATTACCTCGGTGGCTGGCGTCAATAAATGCCGCTAAGTTTTGACCAAATTTAAGTGCTGTTTTTAACTCCACTTGGTTTGGCATTAATGCACGCGCCTCAGCGGTTGAGACTTTCGCACCGGAAAAAGCCACAACCCAATACCAATCATCGAAGCTTGGGATAGTTGAACATAATACATCATCACGTTCTACCATCAGCTGTAAACCACCAAGGTAACTTGGCGCGACATTATCAAAGTGAACGCTTCCGCTGATTTGTCCTTCTAATTGCCCCATCAGTAACAATAATTGGTTTTTAGATAATGCGTTATCATAAAACTCATTAAGGCCATAAAGAGCCGCAACCACAGAGGAAGCGCTAGAACCTAGACCACTGCCAACAGGAAGTTCTTTCTCTAGCACAAGGCTAACGCCTTTAAATGGTTTACCTAACTGAGTTAGCTCTTTTTGGTAAGCAACGGCACAATCGTACAAAATATTTTGCTTCGGGTCGCTTGGCAACTTATGCGCAAACTTACCAATGGTGCTTACCTCAATACCTTGCTCTACCTCGGCCAAGCTAACGCAATCCCCCAGCAAGCTACCATCAATTGGCGCTAATGCGCCGCCAAGAACATCAAAGCCAACACTGACATTGCCCATTGATGCTGGCGCATAAACTCTAATAGTCATTTAAACCTCTCGTTGCCACGCTAAAGTACGTAGCATATCAGCAAAAACTCCTGCTGCTGTTACCGCGTTGCCCGCGCCATAGCCACGTAACACATAAGGAAGTGGTTGATAATAACGTGAATAAAATGCCAGCGCATTTTCGCCCCCTTTAACACCATATAATGGCTCATCACTCGCCACTTCCTGAATTTCTACTTTACAGACACGTGTCTCATCTTCGCCTTCAATACTACCGACATAGCGCAGTACCTTGCCCTGCTCTTTTGCTGCTGCAATTCGCTTAGCGATCATTGCATCAGCTTGCGGAAGGTTAGTCATAAACTCCGAGATAGAACCCGACGCGTCAAAGTCAGCAGGTAACACAGACTCTACTTCAATGTCTTCAAGTTCAAGTTCCATGCCTGACTCACGGGCAAGAATAAGGACTTTACGCGCAACGTCCATACCACTTAAGTCGTCACGAGGATCGGGTTCTGTAAAACAATTCTCTTTAGCGATGGCTGTTGCTTGCGATAACGTCATTCCCTCATCAAGTTTGCCAAAAATAAATGATAATGAACCAGACAAAATCCCACTAAAGCGATTTAGCTCGTCACCTGCACTTAGTAAGTTTTGCAGGTTATCAATCACTGGCAAACCAGCACCGACGGTTGTCTCATATAAAAAGCGACGACGCTTAACCAGTGCCGCCTTGCGTAATTGGTGATAGTAATCCTGTGAAGCTGTATTCGCCTTTTTATTTGGCGTCACCACGTGGAAGCCAGCTTCTAATAACGAAACATATTGATCTGCAATCGTTTGACTACTTGTACAATCAACCACTAGCGGGTTAAGCAAGTGATTTTCTTTAGCAAAACTAATCAGCTTATGCACATCATAGCCTTGCTCAGTTGCACTTAGCTGTTCTTGCCATGATGCGGTGTCTATACCTTCCGTTGTTAATAGCATTTGACGTGAGTTAGCCAAACCACATACACGAATTGCGATGTTCTTTTTCGCCAGGTACGCCTGCTGATTATGAACCTGCTGTAATAGTTCTTGGCCAACGTTGCCACAACCCACTAAAAATAAATCGATGTACTGTAGTGAGTTAAAGAAGCGTTGATGACACGCTTTGATGGCACGAGGACAGCGATGTTGGTCGACCACTGTCGAAATTGAACGTTCAGAAGAGCCTTGTGCAATAGCAACCACATTCACACGCGCTTGAGATAACGCTTGGAAAAATTTAGCTGCAACCCCTTGCACCGTTTTCATTCTGTCACCGATTAGCGAAACGATAGCCAACTGGTGACGAATTTCAAGCGGTTCGAGTAAATCACTACGCAATTCTAATTCAAACTCAGCTTCTAATGCATTTTTAGCCACTAAGTGATCTGACGACGGTACACAAAAGCTAATACTATATTCGCTTGACGATTGGGTGATAAGGCTAATTGAAACACCCGCTAAAGAAATAGCTTCAAAAATACGACTCGCCATACCGACCATGCCTTTCATGCCTGGCCCTGAGACGCTGATCATTGAGATATCATCAAGGTTAGAAATCGCTTTCACTTGATTCTCATCATCTTGACGTGTTGCTGAAACGAGTGAACCCGGCGCATCAGGGTTAAAGCTATTTTTAATTAAACACGGGATATGATATTGAGCGATTGGTACAATTGTTTTTGGATGCAAGACTTTAGCACCGAAATAAGATAGCTCCATTGCTTCTTGGTAGCTTAGTTGCTCGATTAACTGAGCATCTTTAACTAAACGCGGGTCGGCATTATAAACACCATCGACATCAGTCCATATTTCACAACAATCTGCGCGCAAACACGCCGCTAAACAAGCTGCTGAATAATCTGAACCGTTACGACCTAAAGTGACAACTTCACCTTCACTGTTGACCGCGGTAAAGCCCGGCATTAACCAGACACGAGCCGTTGATAAATCTTTAGCGTCCATAGTGGCACGAGATGCTTCGATATCAACTTGAGCTTCTAAATAATTCGAGTCAGCATGCATAAACTCTTTTGGGTCAAGGATGTCAGTTGATACGCCACGAGCGGTTAATAGCTGAGCCATTATTGCAATTGATAAACGCTCACCAACAACTAATAACTGTGCGCGAATATTATCAGGGCATTGTGCCAGTAATTTAACACCGCTTAAGCTGCGAGTTAATAATTCAGACTCTTGTTGCCACACGGTATCAACCGCTGTGCGGTCAAAAGCGTCATACTTATCGGCAAGCCCAGAAACAATCCCCTGAAAGGTAGACTCGACACGCTCGAGCGCTTGAGAGTCAGACTCACCAGCACTGTTACGGTCAACCGCCTCAACAATGTTATTGGTTGTTTTACCCGGTGCTGATAGCACCACAGCTAATTGATCTTTGCTACAACGTTCAACCAATATGTCGGCTACACGCTCAACTCTTTCTAGGTCGGCTAAACTCGAACCACCAAACTTCATCACTCGCATGTCATCTCTCCCAAGACGTATCCCATCAGTGCCTTGCTATGCAAGTTACTCACTTAAAATTTCTACAACAGTAAAAAACTAATCCAATAAAGATAAAAAAACCCGCGTCTGTTAGGGCGCGGGTTTAGCTGTGTTTAATGTGTTATAAACGCGCTCACCCAACCCGCCGGATAATAATTCCGGTGGTAATGATAATGTGGGTGGTCAGGTTACGTAACATATTAAAAACACTTTCAAAAACGATTGGCTATAGCATGGCTATAATACGCCGGAGTGTCAATCACATTTCATTAACAAATATGACGACTTTAGTCTAAACAAAATACACATACTGAAACATCAACTAAATATTCGATTTATTTAGGATAAAATCAATCAGTTTACTCATAAGATTCATCCTAATTTAGGATTTAAATCCTCGTAAGTATCATTCATAGTAAGGAATTTGACGAATGTCGATTGCATTTGAGCACTAGACATGAGACAAATTAAAACAGCTGTTTAGTTAAACCAAGGAATTTTCATGGCCATCATCGAAGCCACGTTACTCGCCGATACGATTCTCAAAGGATTTGAGCAAAGTTATCGTAAGTTCGGTCAAATAACCCAAGACTCCCAACATCGCTTTGAACAAGCTGATTGGCATGGGGTTCAACATGCTTCGAAACAACGTATTACTGCCTATGACTCGATGATATCTGATTTATCCTTGCATTTATGCTATCAATTAGAGCAGCCTGATGTGTCAACCGAATTCTGGCAAAGTTCTAAAGCTCATTATAGTAAGCTAATCAAGGGACACCCGCAGGCTGAACAAGCAGAAACATTTTTTAACTCCATATTCTCACGCCTATTTCGGCATCGTGGTATAAGTGAGCGCCACCTTTTCATTAAAACGAGCTGTCAAAATACGCTCCATTACGACCGTAATTCGCTTTGCCACATCGTGCCTGTCGAACAAATCATTTCAACGTGTTTATTGCAGTTAGTTGATAAGTTCAAGTTTAATCTTCCTTGGGAGGATTTAGACCGCGATATAACCCTGATCAGGAAACAATTACAACCTTTTGTGAAAAGCTGTGAGTTTGACAGTATCGAATTAATTAAAGCTGTTTTTTATCGTAACAAAGCGGCATATCTTATCGGCCGAATGCGTGGAAAAAGAGACCGACCTTTTGTGCTTTCGATATTAAATAACGAGAAAGGTGCGCTCTATTTTGACGCTCTTTTAACAGACTGGGATGATATTAGTATCATCTTTGGTTTTGCCCGGGCTTATTTCATGGTCAACCATCCAAAGCCATCACAATTAGTAGCTTATCTACACGAACTGATGCCACACAAGCCAATTTATGAATTATGGGCTTCATTGGGTATTCTTAAACACAGTAAGACAGAGTTTTATCGTCAATATATTGAACACTTAGAGAATAGTGACGACCAATTCGTACTCGCTGAAGGGATTAAGGGCATGGTGATGTCGGTGTTTACCCTACCTTCCGCTGATATTGTGTTTAAAATTATTAAAGATAAGTTCGAACCGCCAAAAACCGTATCAAAGAAAATTGTTAAAGAGAAATATCAACTCGTTAAGGAACATGACCGCGTCGGGCGAATGGCCGATACGCAGGAGTTTAGTAACTTTAGTTTTCCACGAGCCCGTTTTTCTCAAGAGCTACTCGATGAGTTGCTCAAGGTTGCGCCGTCAATTGTGGAATTGACCGATGAACAAGTTATTATTAAGCACCTATATACTGAGCGAAGAATGATCCCGCTCAATATGTTTTTACGAAAAGCCAACGAACAACAAATCACTAAAGCGATTGATGAATATGGTAGTGCCATAAAGCAGCTCGCCGCTGCAAATATCTTTCCCGGAGACATGCTGTTCAAAAACTTTGGCATGACACGTCACGGCCGCGTTATCTTTTATGATTACGATGAAATATGGTACATGAGTCAATGTAACTTTAGAGAGATCCCCAAGGCTACGACCTATGAGCAAGCTATCTCAGATGAGCCTTGGTACAGCGTGGGTGAATTCGATGTATTTCCTC
The DNA here is from genome assembly GCA_002835545.1 of Alteromonadales bacterium alter-6D02. GTDB lineage: Bacteria > Pseudomonadota > Gammaproteobacteria > Enterobacterales > Psychrobiaceae > Psychrobium. Next base: position 157,940 of record PIZK01000003.1, on the reverse strand, counting down.
AAGAGTTTGCTCATTTTATGCTAGGGCGTAAAGAAGTTAAAAAGAGTTTTATGAAGCGTCATCCTGAGCTACTCGACCCTGCCTATTGGCGTAAACTCCAACAAAATATTGCGACAGGTACCTACGCCAGTGTATTGCCATATCGTCGTCGCCAACGATTAAGTCGAAAATCAAAGCGAACAATGATAAACGCTAGTTAAACGGGCTCAAATTAAGGTAAACTTACGAGAATATTTACTTTAGAGAAAATCTCATGCAAATCGAAAAAAATATCGTGGTGAGCATCCACTACCGTTTAACAGACGACAACCAGCAGGAAATTGAAAACTCATTTGGTGACATCCCAATGAGTTATCTGCACGGTCATAACACAATGATCCCTGGGTTAGAATCTGAGTTAGAAGGTAAACAAGCTGGCGATAAGCTAAATGTTACCGTAACACCAGAAAATGGTTATGGCGAATACAGCGACGGTTTAAAGCAACAGGTTCCTGCTGATGCTTTTGCTGGCCTAGATCCAGAGCCAGGCATGCAGTTTACAGCAGACACTGACCAAGGCCCAATGCCTGTGACAGTGGTGGATGTAAATGAAGAGTTTGTTACTGTTGACGGGAACCACCCATTTGCTGGTCAAACATTGCACTTTGAAGTTGAAGTTGTTGAATTACGTGACGCAACACCAACAGAAATTGAACACGGCCACTTACATGGCCACGGTGATTGCGATCACGATCACTAACCTGATTCAAGCCACAAAAAATGTGGTAGAGAACGCAATAAAAAAACCTTGCTGACGCAAGGTTTTTTTATTTAAAAATATCGTTCAGCCTTTCTATTAATTACTGGAATTGCGGCGGGAAGTTAACCAGTACTTTTTGTACCGCCTCATTAATTTTTTGCTCACGTTTTAACGGTGTTGATTTTTCACTTAGACGCGATTGCTCGGCCCCGCGCCAAATCAGTTCTTTGTTAGCTGAAATGAAATCAACAATCAATGTACCCGCTTTATACTCTCTTTGAGCACTATTTAAGTTCATGTGCCAATTTAAATGCGAGTGATGATAGCCATAACCAAAGCTCCAATAATAAGGATGGGTTGTCGTTAAATCGCGTTCACGTTTCGTATCTATCACTGTTTGATAGTTCACCATCACATCAGCTTCGTTGGGTGCAACCTTTCGAAAACCTTTACTCTGTAACTCCCTGTCTATCGCTGTAACTATCCTTTTTTGGTTAATATCACTGGTATAAAAATTATCACCATTATCCTGCGATTTTGACTCTACCACCCATGCATATGTGTTAATTTTTTCAAAATTAACACTACGATCATAATCATAGTTTGGTGTTGATTTACAACCAACCAACATTAAAGCAACTATTATAAGTAACCATTTAATCTTAATCATTTTTTATTTAACCTCTATACCTATTAAACCACAGGGTAACTTAACTGACGCTGTATATCGACTATAGCCGGATAGCGTCCAATATATCCTTTGTCAATATCATCTTCAAAGGGAGCTCGATGTAATCCCCCCTTGTCACCGTATTGCCGAGCCAGCCAATGATTAACTTGCCTAATCGACGGATACAGTAATGGTGTAAAATTATGATGGTTTTTGACCAACAATTGACAGTGATGTTCAGGCTCTCCCGTTTCAGCATTCCATTGTGGTTGATGAGATGAATTTGCAACTCGTAGTAAAGACAAAAAGCCAATACCGTGACCATGAATACTGTTAAAGGTAGGTGCGACAATCGTTGCACCTTTACAAGTGAGAAACACAACCTCAGAGTCTGTGACTTTTAAGACTTTTTTAATATGACTTCGAGAGTGACCCGTTTGATGTAGAACTTTATTAACTAAAGCAATCCAGTCCCGAGCATGAAACTCTTGATGCATAAGAGACTCCTAACCTTTCTTTTACTGCATTAATCATAGTAATGCGTTATATCGATAATGTAACATATTATCTAAAAGAAATAGGGGCTTAGATCATTATATTTAATGTTATCGCTCTGGGTAACTTCACGTTTACCAATGACTCTTACTAATCATTTCATTAGCCAATTGATGATATTTGGTTAGATGTAACACAGCATCAGCATCGCCAGAGAGCGCTCCCCAAGATGATAGCAATCCATTAGGGTTAACCCCTTGCCTAATTGGGTACTCATAATTTAATTTAGCGTAAAGCGCTTGCACTCGTTTTGTTGTTAGAAATTCGATAAACTGCGTGGCATTTTTTTTATTTTTAGCAGCCTGAGTTATCGCGACACCACTAATGTTAATATGCGTTCCAAAGGCATTATCTCGCGGAAAAATAATGCCGACATTAGCATAGGCTCTACGGTCAGCAGGTTTCTTACTGGCAGACAGCATCCCATAATAATAGCTATTGGCTATCGCGAGATCACATTGACCATTACTGACCTTTCGTATTTGATCTCGATCCCCACCGTGTGGGCGCATGGCTAAGTTCTTCACAAACATTTTAATCCAATTCTCACTCCACGCTTTACCGTAGTTATAAATGAAACTTGCGACCAAAGAACGGTTATAAAAATGTCCTCCTTGGCGAGCACAAATTTTACCTTGCCATTGAGGGTCTGTTAAGTCTTGATAACTCGTAATAGCATCAATAGCCACTCGCTCCTTCGAATAGAAAATTGCTCTTGCTCGTACTGACAATCCTACCCAGTGGCCGTCAGGATCTCTTAATTGCTTAGGTACATTTTCTAGGATATTGTTCGATGGAATAGGCTGTAATAAATTGAGTGTTTTTGCGCCCTCTAATCGGGCAACATCCGAAGTCAATAGCACATCAGCAAAACTATCTTCACCGTCTTTGATTAATCGCTGCAATAGAACGTCTGCCTTTCCGCTAACAACATTCACTTTAATGCCCGTTTCTTGGGTAAACTGCTCAATAATAGGGTTAATTAATTCAGCCTGACGAAATGAATAAACATTGACTACCTGATCTTTGGCCATACTAAAACGAGGCAATAGTGCCCCCATCAACAACCCAACACATACTAATCGATACATTAAAAACCAAAAACACAAATGATAATAGTTTGCATTTAATCATTTTTACTTTATGATGTACAGCATTGATTTTCGGTCACATCAAATGCAGGAGAATGAGTGATTGTAAATAAGTGGATGTCTCTGTTGAGTCGTTATTACGTAATATTATTAATGTGGATATGTGGTTCTGCATTATCTTTTTCTGTATTTTGGACCGTTATTTATTATGAGTCTCAATATAACTATCATGTATTTGAAGCCTCTTTCGAAGATAAAGTAACAAACCTAAATCGCTCCATTTACGCTATCGAAAAGATTTTCTTAGCGACGGATAGTTTGCTCACTATTGCCCCAGATCTTAGCAAAGAGAGTTTTGCCAAGCTCATTAATACCGAAATGCTAACTAATACAGGGTTAGAAGGCGTACAGTGGGCTCCTTTAGTCAAAGAGTCTGAACTAACACAGTTTGAACAAAGTGTTCGGTCAAGTGGTATTTTTGACTATCGTATTCATTTCCCCTCTGCGCAAAGTGCTTGTGATGACCTAAGAACATCACAAAGATTTCCTGTTTTATACTCCGAACCTCAAGATAGTTTAGGGCATGAGTTAGGGTTACAACTTGGTCATAGCTGTTCAGTTTCAGTCGCCATGCAAAATGCTTTACACACTCATAGCATGGTGAGTTCAAGTTTTAAGGATAAAAATGACGATATTGGCGTTAGATTATTAAAACCTATCTTCGATAGTTCAGGCGATCATCGAGGCTATATCAGCGGTATCATCATGCTCAATCAGTTCATTGATACCTTGTTTAGTGAGTTAACGCTTTCTCATGATTATCGGCTCGTTATCTATAGTGATCAAAATAAGCAACACTTACTATATGACTCTTCTTGGTACCAAACATGTGATACCTGTACTAACCATGAGATTAGCCAAAACTTAAAGAAAACCGTACCTTTTGCCAACCAACTTTGGCATATCGAGTTTTCCAAGCACAACGTTGATTCGAGAGCTAACGCCTATGCACTAAGCGGGGCGAGTGTCGTGATTTTTTTAACCCTGTCATTAAGCTTCTATGTCTGGATGAGTCTTAACAGAGTCCGCTGGGCAAACCAGCTTGTTAGCGAGAGAACTAAGTCTTTACGTTATCAAGCAAACCATGATGAACTGACACAGCTCTATAATAAGCAGGCACTAAGTCAAATTTTGCAACAGCGATTACACGGTGTAAAAGAGCAAGAATTTACTACTTTTAGCGTGCTATTCATAGACCTAGATCACTTTAAAAAAGTTAATGACACCATGGGGCATTTAGTTGGTGATCGCTTACTACAACAAGTAGCTGATCGCTTACGAAACAGCGCTCGTGAATTAGATGATATTTTTAGATTTGGTGGTGACGAGTTTGTGTTAATCATTCATGGTCATCACTTTCCCAATGAAATAACAAAGATTGCACAACGCATCCTTAACAACTTAATTAAGGAATATATTATCGATCAGCGACAATATTGCGTTGGTGCTAGCATTGGTATTCTTGAAAATATCAAACCTCATACAAAGTATGATGATGTCTTAAGAAATGCCGACATCGCGATGTATGAAGCCAAAAGACAAGGTCGCGGGCAGATTATTTCTTATACCAATGAAATGTACAGACGATTGGTTGATAAGCAGCAATTTGAAACGAGTCTAGCCAAAAGTATAAAACATAATCAACTTGAACTTCACTTCCAACCCATTGTTTCAGCCCAAGAGCAACTATGTGGATTTGAGGCTTTATGCCGCTGGCAGCACCCAAAGCATGGTTTAATAATGCCAAATCATTTTATTGAAATTGCAGAAGAAAACGGTTTTATTCATCAATTAGGCTCATGGGCAATTAGCCGCGCGTGTGAAAAGCTAGCACACTGGATTGAAGAGTATGGGGAAGATCATTGCCCTTATATCAGCTTAAATGTCTCACCGTACCAGTTGACTAAACCACACATTGTTACACAAATAAAACAGGCTCTTCACAGACATCACATACCCGCAAACTTACTTGCAATTGAACTGACTGAATCGGCACTTATTGAAAATAAAGAAATGGCCAAACAGCACCTGCTAGAGATCCGTCAACTGGGTGTCAAAGTGTTACTTGATGACTTTGGTACCGGGTTTTCTTCGTTATCATTATTACAGGATTTTCCCATCGACGTATTAAAAATTGATCGGAGCTTTATACTTGGCATTATCAGTGATAACCATGAGTCAAAAAAATTGGTTAGAGCGATTATTAAAATGGCAAAGGCACTTAATATGACAACAATTGCTGAAGGAGTCGAAGACTCGGTCACTATCGAGTGGCTCGCTAAAAACGGTTGTGAACTAACACAAGGTTATTACCACGCCAAGCCGCTTGATAGCACAAACTTAGCCCAGTTTATGAGCCAACGCCATTCAGCTAGAACAAAAAATATAAAGAAAACGCCTTGCTTTAGCACATGCCTGCAACCATTACCAACAAGCTAATTGACGTGGCTTTTAAAATACCCCGTTCTGATTAACCGATTATGTCGACATTGCTATATGGGGAATATCATCTTCTAAATATTCCTCTGATACAGGGTTAAAACCGTGTTGCTGATAAAAGGATTGCAAATGTGTCTGTGCAGAAATCTTCACTTGTAGCTTTGGCCAATGCTTGGCAGTTAAAAGTAAAGACTCCTTAATTAACTCATGCCCCACTCGCTCACCTCTTACGCAAGCTTTAGTGACCACACGACCTATACTGGCGTGCCCGTCATAAGATACTCCGGGAGCCAGAACTCTGCTATAAGCACACAATGTTAACTGCCCCCTTTCATCTGATTGGTAGCCCAACAGGTGAAGCGTTGAGTCGACAGTGTCTTTGTCATCCAAGTCCTGGTAAAAACATGTTTGTTCCACAACAAAAACTTCCGCACGCAACTGAAGTAATTGGTAAAGTTGATGTGTAGTGAGTTGCTCAAACGTAAATACTTGCCATTGAATAGCCAAAGTGCTTCCTTAATTTTATCATTATAAAACGGTGTTACTGTAACATACTCCAATGCACTTTTTCCGACACAGTATTTAACAAGTTCGGAGTGTATTTTTGTGAAGCTATTCAAGGATTCATCAATAAAAAAGCAGATAGTCAGATTTAAATTGTATAAGTGGTTACTATAGCCAGCGCACCTAATGCTAAATAAGGCAATTTATTGCTATCTAATAAACAAACAGGCATTATCTGCGCCACATTTTTTATAACTAAACTCAAACCCACGGGGAATATTGAATGAGTGTTTTAATGGGCATTATTGGCATCATCAGCTTAATAGCAATTGCCATACTCCTTTCGGAAAACCGTAAAGCAATTAATCTAAAAACCGTCATAGTTGCTTTTCTCATTCAGGCAAGTTTAGGTGCATTCGTACTATACATCCCTGCTGGGCAAAGTGTACTCGAAGGAATCTCTGGCGCCGTACAAGCGGTTATCGATAGCGCTCAAGCTGGCTTAAACTTCCTCTTTGGTGGATTAGTTAGTGGCAAAATGTTTGAGCTATTTGGTGATAACGGCTTTATTTTCGCGCTTCGAGTCTTACCTATTATCATTTTTTTCTCATCGTTTATCGCTGTACTTTATTATTTAGGCATCATGCAAAAGGTTGTGCAAATTTTTGGTCGCTTACTACAAAAAGCGCTTGGCACTAGCCGCACAGAGTCACTTTCAGCAACAGCCAATGTGTTCGTAGGCCAAACAGAAGCGCCATTGGTAGTGCGTCCTTACATCGCAGGCATGACGCGCTCTGAGCTGTTTGCCGTCATGGTTGGTGGTTTAGCGTCAGTAGCAGGGTCGGTTCTCGCTGGTTACGCCTCGCTAGGTGTCGAATTAAAATATTTAGTTGCCGCCTCTTTTATGGCTGCGCCGGGTGGTTTATTAATGGCAAAATTAATTGTGCCTGAAACCAAAACGCCTAAAGATGAATATAAAGAAGATGAACAAGAAGAAAAGCCTGCCAACGTAATTGATGCAGCGGCCTCTGGCGCGGCGTCAGGCTTACAGTTAGCGCTCAATGTTGGCGCAATGTTACTTGCCTTTATCGGTTTGATTGCCTTAATGAATGGTATGGTCGGGTACGTAGCGGGATTAATGGGCCATGAAGATATCACTATCCAGTTATTGCTTGGTTACGTGTTTGCGCCATTAGCTTTCTTAATTGGTGTTCCTTGGCACGAAGCTGTCCAAGCGGGTAGCTTCATCGGACAAAAGCTAGTGATCAATGAATTCGTTGCTTATATTGACTTTATGAATATGCGAGAGTCATTGTCGCAACAATCACAAGCAATCATTACCTTTGCATTATGTGGTTTTGCTAATTTATCTTCGATTGCCATCTTACTCGGTGGCTTAGGCGCTATGGCACCGAGTCGTCGTAAAGAAATTGCAACCTTAGGTTTAAAGGCAGTTGCAGCGGGTAGTCTGTCGAACCTGATGAGTGCAACACTAGCAGGTTTATTCTTAGCGTTATAATAACGCTTAGCAAGTATAATTTCACTTAGGGAGCCTCGGCTCCCTTTTTAATTCTTTCCACCGATTAAAAACTCGCTATAATGATAACTCCTTGCTTTAAAGAGCTTAAACATTATGAAGTCTATTTTATTATCGCTAACTACCATTATCTTCCTTGCTGGCTGTGCCAGTACTGCCGAAAGAACAGATACCATCGTCGATAAGACACAATCGGAGCACTGTAAGGCGCTACGTAAAAAAATTGATGACCTCAAAGGTAACCCTGTGCGCCGCACAACGGCGAGAGAGTATTATCAAAAAGACTGTTTACAATAAGCATCTACCATCGAAAAGCCAATTGGATTGCTAACTGCATTGTTTGTTCGATGTTTAGCCGGTTGGCTTTAAGTAACAGATCCCATCTAGCCGTTTGATACATAATTGTTGGCGCCTGATACTTCACATCATAAAGTACTGACAAATTACCTATTCCCAGCGCTGTACTCAACCCAAACTCATAAAAATTTAAGTCTCCCTGTACTTTGGCATTCAATAAATAACTAAACCGCTCTCCTTGATAAGCGGCCGCGAACAGCACTGTTTTTGGTAGCTGATAACTAACATTCTTTTCTAGTTCAACACCACGATACAGTGGTAAAAATGATTGATAGCCTTGATCATTAACATAAACATTATCAGTACTGACTCGCCCTTGGCTAAAACCTAACTGATTAACTTTATATTTTGAGTACAAATCGTTAATTGACAGCGTTAGGTCGATAGGGCTCAATGGACTCCAAAAGAAACTTATGTCGGTAGTAACGCCTTTTCCTCGTTCCTGCCAATCATCATTGTTTGGACGCTTTAGTAAATTGTTATGAGAGTAAACCTCGTCGAGTTGTAATTGGCCATTAATCTCATCGTTCAAATTCAGCTCAACTTCTCCTGATAATCGACTGCGCCTTAAAGCATCTAACGACCATAAACCAACGTCAACGGTAACTCGAAACTGATCATCACCAAAGGTATAGCCCCCAAACACACCAGTAGCTTGCAATTGCTCCATTTGTAAAGATACTGGAAATCGTTCTCGATGAGGAGCTTGTTGTTGCTCGATAAAATAGTAAGCATCGCTTGTTTGTTTAGTTGTTGAGAGAAAATAGTCTAGGCGTTTAGCAACACCAATATGATAATGTTTCGCCTGGTATGCCAGACTCATACTATTTTGGCTAAAAGCTTGATCAGCCCGAGACTGAGGCTGCTCTTTCCACTCATCCTTAAACAATTGGCTCACCGGAACAATATTACTGAACGAATGGCTCGTCAACGCCAACTCAAAGCGAGGCTCTTCAAACATTAGCCATTGCTGTTGAGTCATTTTAGGGTTAGCGGCTTTGGCATCATTTGGCGAACCAACAAAAAAAACTAAACTGCACAGTATAAAAATAACAAGTCGACTCACTAACCACTCCTTTTGATAGAGACAATAAAAAAGCTGCCATTTACAAAGAAATGACAGCTTACTCTAATAATTTATTTTAATGCAAATTTAGCAACTTACAGGCTTTCAACTGTGCCATTAGCATAAATAACTAATAGCAACTTACCTCGCATGACCACCTCAGCGGCTTCTTCACCATTAACGGTAATGATACCTAAAGTCACTTGCTCATCAGCGTCCGTTTGCTCAGGGACAGTTAAGACTACAGAAGTTCCTTGCTCATTAGCAATTGTCACTTGTTGTTGCTCTGTTGTGATATAACTGATCGTAAATGTACGCTGTGCATCTTCACCTGGGAGCTGGTAAGTCGCCGTTAGATTTAATTCACCATCTTCAAGAGCGGTGCGTTTACCATTGAGGGTCAAATTAACGTCATAATCGGCCAATGTTACACCAACCGACAATGCTGCATTAACATTTAAAAACTGATCTTCTGACTCTAAGCCTGATACCTGATCCGGCTCAGTAATCCAAGCATCAAAGGTATGGCTAGAGCCGGCAACCACATCATCCGCATTAATATAACCTTCGGCAACTCCAACACCTTGGAGATATGTTTGAATTGATGACCAGTTATATATGTGATTAGCGACAGTCAACGCTGAAGAGATTTCATATGGACTCATGTAATGTAAGTAGTTGTCATTACTAAAGGCATTATCAAAACTATCAGTGGTGTAGCAGTTATCTTGCTGCGGTATCACTAAATCACCATCGTAATCAATTAATAATCCATCTGCATTAAAGTCATCGCCCCACAAATCACACACTTCAACACTATCTGCTGACGAATCAGCATCTATACTCAGAGGGGTGTAAGTAACCACTCTCGCAAAATACGGCATATGGTAGGTAACTGTAACCCTATCATCCTTTAAACCAATATCATCTGTTTGTGATTTAATCGTGCTAAGCTCTAGCATCTCATTATAATCGTTGCGCATACGTTGGGTTAACAAAAAGTTAGCAGGCGACACTAAGTCCAACTGCAAAGATGAGACTAAACTTTGCTCTAAATTTAATGTGATCTCATTGGCATCAGCACTCACATCTAGCTGATAAGCATCAGCTAAAAGCTCTTCACTCAAATACGTATTTAGCGTCAATGAATCTCCGTTAGATAAGCTACTTAATTGCTGATAATCATTAACAGATAAGATGCCAAAGTCACCATTATATAATGAGCGGCCACTGGTTCGGCGATCTTTAAACATTGACAAAGATGAAGTCACATCCATCGGTGCATTACCATTTAGGAATTGATTTCCTGCAAAATAATCATTTGCTGTCGCATAAGTTGAGAAGTCCTCCTCAGAAAACGACACCATCTCTCCATCTGGATATTCAAACTCCCAAGTATTGGTGAAGCTTGGAATAGGCTTATTATCATCAGTAATCGGACTGTTTTTGTCATAAGAACGACTAATCGTATAAGCTCTATATTCGTTAGCAACGCCATCGTCTGTGCTATCAATTGGGCTAACTTTTTGACTATAGATATAATCAGTGTTTTGATGGGATGAATGGTAAGCATAAATGTATTCATCGCCTAAAGCGGTACTATTAGTTCGGAAAGATAATGTCCTTTCAAACCCTTCACCATACCGTGCTTTTGGATTCTCATCAGTGATGGTTAACATTTCATCCCAATGACCCGCATTAGCTCCGGGAGTAAACGTATAAGTAAAAGTTTCACCGCCCTCTAACGATTCCACAATACTTCGACCATCTTGTGATACCGTCACTTGATAGTTTTGCTCAAATTTACGACCGTAATGGGCCAGGCCAGCCGCTTGGTACCCTTGTGCATTATCACTATCAATTGTTAATGTAGCAGAGATCCTATCACCTGCGAGTGAACTGAACTCACCACTTAGAGAGATATGTTTTGGGAGAATGTCATATTCTTCGATGATTTGACTTTCGCCCTCACCTACTTGCCATTCTGAAACAACTTTTGGTACTAAAACAGGCATTACTTGAGTTGATACTTTACCCGTGAAGCTCAATGGGTTAGTGACTATTTCTGTAGCTAACTGCGTTAGCGTCACTTCAAGTGAAACCTCTCCCGCTGACGGCATTGGCACTTCACCCATGTCTAGCTGTGCTTTCGTTACAGCCTCATCAAATGACACTTTTAGCATACTGCCTGTTGCAAGAGTAAGTTTAGCCCCTGTGCTTTCAAGTTCACCACTGAGGTTTAAACTCACTGACAGTTGATCTTCACTTTGCTCTAGTACAATATCAAGCGTCGCTTTTTCGCTACCTTCTGTCGCATTAACCATAAATTGATAGTTTTCAGGATCAAAGGTTACTGTACCTGTTGCACTTGATGTTGTACCTGTTAACCAGTCTGCTAATTGAAAAACCGTACCAGTAGCCGTGCCTGCATCCATTGCCATCTGAATATTTGAGATCGCAACACCGAGAGTCGACACTAAAGTAAATTTCTCTACTTCAGCATCAACCATCAGAGAAGCGTCTTCTGAAAGCTTAATTGCTGCCTCTCCTTTAGTGTCAACGTCTTGACCACTTGCTTTGTTTAAATCAAATAAATTAGCAAATACTCGAATGTCCTCAATTAATCCAGCCGCAATATCAACGTTACCACCTTCAATAATTTTATCTGAGATCGGTGTAATACGGCCATCGTCATTCGCTTGTTCTTGCTTTACAACAGCCTCGTTAGTCAAGTTAGTCGCACGTTGGCTTAACGATTCAATCAACGCAGTTGTTTCAGCGTTATCAAAATCTTTTTGAATATTTGCAACCATATAATGTGCTAATGAACTGGCCAAAGACAGCACATCACTTAGCGCCAGTTCAAAGTCATCATCGTCATCTTGATTAACTAAAAATTCACCATCGTTATCTACTAAATCTTGAGCAGCCTGAGCTAATTTCTGAGATTGTGTTGCACCGTCACCCCCAGCAAATAAAGAACTAGCGATAGCCGCATTAATTAAGCCATATTTCAGTTCATTTTCATTATCCTCATCAACAATATCTTGGGTACTGTTAATATTTGTTGGGGCTAATGTATTAATATCACCGATGATACCTAAGGTGTTACCAACCTGGGATAGTGTTGTTGTAATCGTTGATGCATCAATAGTTTCTTTCGACTCGATTAAAGATGAAGCAAGGTGAGTTACAGCAGAAACGTTAAGCCTTACCGGCTCAACCACATCCTTATCAATATGTGAAATAGCGCTTAAACTAAAGTCTGGGTCATTCGTACTTAAATTAATCTTCCCACCGAATTCAACCTCACCACAGCCATCTTGAACATCACATAGCATTTCAGTCGGAGTTGTCCCTCCGGTAATCGGAGAAATAACGACTTTAAGAGGACCATCGTAATCGAGTAAAGTCACTGTGTAATTTCCATCTGCGTCAGTGATTATTTCTGCATCTTCTAACTCATCCTCAGTCAACATAACCGCTTCATTATTCACAAACTTATAAGGTGTTACACGAGCATTGCTCAGTACACCTTTTATTGCAACACCAGTAACAACTGTTTTCACAGGCGCAGGCCCTTGATCAGGCTGTGATGTTACCACATCTTTTTTATCAGAATCTCCACACGCAGAAAGCGCAGCAGAAATGGCGAGACAAACTAAGGCTTTTCTAAACTTCATTTCACTTTTCCCTAAACTGAATTAAAACACAGTGTATTTTATCGAAGTGCCAAAAGTGGCTGGATTTCGAGCTTAGCAATTTTAATAGACAATGAAAACAGTTTAAAAACAAATCAACTTGTAGTTTATTTAATCTAACTTTTTGAGAATGGCCCAGAGGTATAATTAACGCACTTCAACCACGATAAAAGCCGGCCTCATTAATTATCAAATAGTTACATATCACTACATAAAATCAGACTGACTCATGCTAAAACCAACGATTGCTCAATGAAAGAAAAGGCAGCGCACTAAAACCTAATTGGATAAACCAGCAAGATCAACTATCTCTTTCTTTTTTCAACGTTAATCACACTGGCACCGTCATATATCTGCAATAAAACTGTCACAAAAAGATCATAATTATTCCCTTTACACCTGACCTCCCCTAGACATATTATGTCGCCGACTCTAGACATATTATGTCTTGGCAGTGAAATAATATAGAGCTATATCCATTTATGATGGGTGGATATAGCTGTTTTTATTTCGAGGTGAACATACATATTATGCGCACCTCCCTTTTGGAGTACTTATGAAAAAGTATAGTAAGAAATACTTAAGCCTAGTCACTGCAGGCAGCCTTTTGTTAACCGCTTGTGGCGGTGGTTCTGACTCAGATAATAACCCCACAGAACCAGAAAAAGGCTCTCTTTCAATTGCCATTAGCGGCCTTCCGACCAATACATTAGCTAATATTGAAATATCGGGACCAGATAGCTTTAAACAAGTCATTACTGCAACAACAACAATCCCTGAACTAGCCCCGGGTACCTACACGATTAAAGCATTAGAAGTCAGTAATGATGGCTTACGTTTTATTACCGCCGAAGCCGGTACGACTATCGATGTCCGTAGTAACCAAACCACACAAGAACTCATACAGTATGGCGTTCCACAAATAAGCCAAGGTGTCGTGTCGGGTTTTGGTAGTGTCTATGTCAACGGTACTCGCTATGACACCAGTGAAAGCAAATTTACCCACAATCATCAAGCGTCTGCTGAAGCAAGCCTCAATGTGGGTATGCAGGTAACAGTGACTTCTTTAAAGGCTGATGATAACACCAGCCCGATGGCAACATCGATTGAATACTTGGCGCATGCTCAAGGTGGCGTAACTCATATCGACCTTTTCAATAACTCTTTTGTTATTTTAGGGCAAACATACATTGCTAATGAGTTAACGGTATTTGAAGATATTACATTTGATCAAATCAACCTAAACTCAATACTAGAAGTGAGTGCGACAGAAAATGCTGACGGACAATTTATTGCCACTCACATAGCCTCGAGTTCTGAACAAGATGAGCAGCAGGTACAAGGCACCATAACCAACCTTGACTCGATTAAGACGACCTTCACATTGGGAGCATTAACTGTTGACTATAGTCAAAGCGAGATCGACGGTGAACTCGCTAATGGTGCCATCATTGAGGTAAAAGCCACCAACTCACCAGTTAATAATATACTGATTGCTGATGATATTGACGTTAACGAGCAAACAACACAAGCTGGCGAACTCCTTGATATCACAGGTATCGTCAAAGCCTTGTCAGCTCAAAGCTTAACCGTAGGACAATATCAACTTAGCTTTAATGATGACACTGAATTTACTCATGGCGAAAAAGAAGAGCTGACTGTCGGTACTAAAGTAAACCTGATAGCGGTAACTTCAGGCGATAACAGTGCTGTGATTAAAAAAATTCAACTTGATGAACTTACCGAGATCGAAATCAGCGGACACGTTGAACTTACCTCTGACGATTCATTTACCCTTGCAGGCCAAAATTTCACAGTCAATAGCTTTACTCAGTATGAAGACGACTACCTCAACAATCGTCAATTTAACTTTAAAGACATTACTATCGGAGACTATCTAGAGGTTGATGCCTACCAAGTCACCGATGGTCTCCTTAGCCAGTCGATTCAACGTAAAGCGATAGAGACTAATACACTAGACATTGATGGAGCCGTTGATAGCTTTACTGAAACAACTATTACCATCAATAAAATTACGATAGCGACCAGTAACCTGTCCGAGTTTGAAAACTCCGCAGGCCGAGAAATCACACAGCAACAATTTTTTGAACAACTTAACAAAGGGCAGCAAGTTGAAATCGAAGCGGCGAGCATCAATGGTGAGTTAACAGCGATTGAAATTGAAATGGAGTCATCTCAACTTGATGAAATCATTTCATTTGAAGGCGTAATCGACACATTTGACTCGAGCGAACACTTTACGGTCAACGGTCATTCGCTAACAACCTCAACGCATACACAATATGACGACGGTGTAAAATCGGATCTCATACTAGGGGCTCAGGTTGAAATCAAGGGGCGAAAGAATAATGATGGAGTAATCTTAGCGACAGCAATTGAGTTTGAGTCTGATGCAAGCGACCTTGAGATTGAAGGCGCTATTGATTCATTAACCGAGCAATCTTTAACGGTTGCTGGCAATGAGATTACTATCAATGACTCAACGATCTATGAAGATGGCCTTCGTGGTGACCTTGCAATTGGAAAATACATCGAAGTAGATGTTGCTGTTGAAGCGTCCGGATTACTAACAGCCACTAACATTGAATTTAATCCGCAAGATGAAGATGTTGTTGTAGGCTTTATCACTGAAACTCAAGGTGAGTACCAATTTACTATTGGCCAACAAGTGGTGACCTTCGATGCTGAAACTGACTTTGACAATGGCGTTAACACCCAGCTTGCAGTCGGCTTAAAGGTTAAAGTGTCAGGTTCATTGGATCAAGAAAACATCTTAGTTGCTGAAGAAGTTGAGTTTGAACAACTTCAACAGCAAACAGTTGAAGGGGCCGCTAGTAATTTTGCTCAAGGTAATCATTTCTCTATCGGCAACCAACAGGTTGAAGTAAACAGTCACACTCAATATATTGGCGGCGGTTTAAGTAATATTGATAACGGTGTCGTCATAAAAGTGGAAGGTTTTATTAACGTTCAAGGCTCTGTGACTGCTGAAAAAGTAACCTTTGAACAAGAGCAATTAGTAAAAATCGATGGCATCGTCAGCAGCTTTACTGATACAACAAGCTTTAGCATTGGCACCCAAGTTATCATAACTTCAGCTGAAACCGAGTTTGATGATGACAGTAACTCATTCACCCTAGGCAGCAACCTATCTATCGAAGGTTATTTAGATAATTCTAATGTCCTTCATGCCACCAAGGTTTCTGTCAACTAAACAGTAACCGCCAAGCGCAAGCCTGTAGCAACAGGCTTGCTTATGCTCCAAAATAAACTGATGCCGATACATTCGGCCGCACCACACCTCTTTTTGTTAAACTCACAAAAAATCGATGCTCATGGCCTCTAAAGGTTAGTCTTTAATAACAATCCCCCACTTTAAGCTTGCCTAGCTCGAAACTCCCACTTAGTGGCAGTGAATCATCAAGCTTAGTTTTTGAATGTAATCGCAGAAAATGAGATCAATGTAAGCAAATTTATTACAAAATATTACAGTTGCTCAGATTTAGTTTTTTACTACCAATCAATAGCGTACACTGCCTTATGTTTAGTCATAAAAAGAGTTAACAATGAAAACAACAATAACAAAATTAAGCTTACTAATGGCGCCGCTATTAGTTTTAAGTGGTTGTAATATTAACGACAGTCAAAGCCAAACAACCCAACAAGTCACTCAGGGAAGTATGAGTCAATTACAGGCGAATATTAAAGCGCCTGTTGCCAAGAAAGTGTCGCACCCAATGGAAATTCACGGTCATAAGCGAAATGACCATTACTATTGGATGCGTGATGATGAACGTAAAGATCCTGAAATTTTAGCGCATTTAGAAGCTGAAAATACTTATACTAAGCAAATGTTAGCTCACACAGAGTCGTTACAAGCGCAACTATTTGAAGAAATTAAAAGCCGCATTCAAAAAGATGATAGCTCTGTGCCCGTAAAACATGGCGGTTACTATTACTCATCAGAAGCATCTGGCGATAGTGAATACAGTAATCATGTGCGTGCGGACGATTTTAAGGGTACTAATAAAACCATTTTACTCAACGTCAATGAAATGGCCCAAGGCCACGAGTATTACGCAATTAGTGGGACAACGATCAGCCCAAACGATCAACTACTAGCATACGGTGAAGATACCGTAAGCCGCCGTATCTATACGTTGAAATTTAAAGATTTATCTACGGGTAAATTACTAAATGATGAACTCAAAGGAACGAGTGGCAATATCGTATGGGGCAATGATAATAAAACCGTCTACTACATTAAAAAAGATCCGCAAACACTGTTAGGTTATCAAGTATTTCGTCATACCTTAGGCACGAGTCAAAGCAAAGATGAACTGATTTATGAAGAAACTGACCTGTCATTCTATACTTACTTAGCTAAATCAAAAGATGGCTCAACTATTTATATCTATCATGATAGTACCGAATCTAGTGCCGTATCACTAGTTGATGCAAACAACCCTAAAGCAATGCCACAGCCATTATTAGCCCGTGAAAAATCTCATGAATATTCGGTGGAAAAGTTAGGTGAATGGTTCTACATCAACACCAACTGGCAAGCGGTTAACTTTCGCTTAATGAAAGTACACCAAGATAAATTAAACGACAAATCACAATGGCAAACGGTTATTCCCGCCAATGACAATGCCAAACTCGATGACTTCACTTTGTTTGATGATCACCTAGTTTACGAACAACGTGAAGATGGCCTAACCCGTGTCACGGTGCGTCAATTATCGACAGGTAAAGAGCATAAATTATCTTTCAATGATCCTGCGTTTCGTCTAAGCATGTATGGTAATAACCAACATGATGCATCAACACTACGCTTATACTACTCAAGCATGACGACGCCAGCTTCTCATTACGATTACGCATTGACTTCTGATGATCGGACACTATTAAAGCAGACTAAAGTGTTAGGAGACTTCAATCCCGATAATTACCAATCTGAACGAATTAGTATCACTGCCAGAGATGGTGCAAAGGTTCCCGTTTCTATTGTCTATCGTAAAGATAAATTTAAGCAAGATGGCACTAATCCGTTACTTCAGTATGGCTATGGCTCTTATGGCACCACCATTGATCCTAGTTTCTCATCTGCCCGCTTAAGCTTATTAGATCGCGGATTTGTATACGCTATCGCACATGTTCGTGGCTCTCAGATGCTAGGGCGTCCATGGTATGACGACGGTAAGAAGTTAACCAAAATGAATACCTTCAATGATTTTATCGACGTAACTAAAGGTCTTGTTGCACAAGGCTACGGAGATGAAAAGAATATCTTTGCCTCTGGAGGTAGTGCCGGTGGCTTACTCATGGGTACAGTAATCAATATAGCCCCAGAGCTATATAACGGTATTGCAGCAAGTGTCCCTTTTGTTGATGTGGTAACGACCATGTTAGATGAAAGTATCCCCCTAACCACTAATGAATTTGATGAGTGGGGCAACCCAAAAAATAAAGCCTATTATGATTACATGCTTGCATACTCGCCTTACGATCAAGTGAAAGCACAAGACTACCCGAACATTCTAATCACGACAGGCCTACACGACTCTCAAGTTCAATACTTTGAGCCGATGAAGTGGGTAGCAAAACTACGTGAGTTTAAAACTGATGATAATGTTTTGGTATTTAAAACAGATATGGAATCAGGACACGGCGGTGCATCAGGCCGCTTTAAGCGCATCCATAAAGCTGCATTACAGTACTCTTTCTTCCTAGATCTAGTGAAGAAGTAATCACTGATAAAGCCTAATAAATTGGTAGAAACTAAAAAGGCTCGAAGGGTTCACCCTTCGAGCCTTTTTCATGCTCAGTATCGTTATAACCAGTGAGCTACTGCAACACCTAAGCTAATGGTTTTATTCTTTTGGTTGTAATCGATCAAGCTTTCACCATAACCATCAAAATATTGTACATAACCTCGTACGTTATCACTCCAACGTAGTGGAAAACTGTAATCTAGCGAAATGCCATGGCGGCTATTTCCTGAGAGAATATTACGCAACTGCAACGATACTTGGTGAGGGCCAGATTGATAAATCGCAGTCACATCCCCATGCCCCATGTAATCGATCAAATCAGGATTATCATCTTCATCAGCATCTTCACTTAAGCGACGCCATAAGCGAAAATCTACAGCAAGTTTTTGATCATCCGATAGCACTTTCTTTAATTGCGCAGAGCCGATAATCCGGTTCCAGCTTCGTGACAGGAGTTCACCACGGCCATTAGATTGATGATTAAATCCTGCACTCACTTTACTGATGTGCCAACCGTCATGCCCAGCACTGACAAAACTTTTCTCAAACCACACTTCAGGCTCATAATTGCTTTCACGAAAGGGGGAGGAGTTTTCTGTATTATAAAGCTGCCAAAAAGATTTTTGAGTATAAGCAAACCACACATCAACATCACTTGAAAAAACATCTAAACGAATCGGGTGTTTAAAACTAAACTGAAATTTAGCTTCCGTTTTGTCAGCGTCAAGACCTGTATCGATACCAGTGACTAATTGATCAGCACGGTTTTTATTATAAGAAAACAGCATAAAATAGTTTGGCTTATACGTTTTTAACCCCCCAGCAAATAAAGTAGCTCCTTGCTGGCCCTGCTTATCAAAACAGGCAAGGCGCTTACTATCTTTGATTATTTTCTCGCAATCGTCTTCAGCGGCAACCCCCACACTGATACAGCTCAGTACAGTTGCGAGTAATATCGAGCAATACTTTCTCATTAATTATCCTAATTGAAAAAAAATCTCGCGCAGTATAGCAATATTTTCAACTAGCTACTTGAAAAATAAAATTACGGACATATTATGTCTACATCTCTTATTTTTGGAAATTTAAAATGAAACGTATAGGTTTATTTCTCTTAACCAATATTGCAGTAATGCTGGTACTTAGTATCGTGTTAAGCATTATCTTCAGTGTCTTTGGTCTAGATCGGTCAAGCATGGGTGGTTTACTGGTTCTTGCCTGTGTCTTTGGTTTTGGTGGTTCATTTATTTCACTGTTAATGTCGAAATGGATGGCAAAAAAGTCAACGGGCGCTGTTGTTATCGAAGAGCCTCGTAACTCAACAGAACATTGGTTAATTGAAACCGTCGCTAAACAAGCAAAACAAGCCGGCATAGCTATGCCAGAAGTAGCCATCTATCCAGCCGAGGACATGAATGCATTCGCTACTGGGGCTAGTAAAGACAAAGCGCTTGTTGCTGTAAGTACGGGCCTGCTAGAACAAATGTCCCAAGATGAAGTGGAAGCCGTTTTAGCCCACGAAGTCAGTCATGTTGCCAACGGCGATATGATCACACTGGCATTAATTCAAGGCATCGTGAACACCTTCGTTATCTTCGCCGCGCGTCTAATTGCAGGCGCAATAGATAGCGCAACTAAAGATGAGAACGGTGAAGGCGGTTTAGGCACCTTTGCTTATATCGGTGTTGTATTTGTACTAGAAATGCTGTTTGGTGTATTAGCAAGCGGAGTCGTTGCTTACTTCTCTCGAAAACGTGAGTTTAGTGCCGACGCTGGTGCTGCAAAGTTAACATCAGCAAGTCAAATGCGTGCAGCTTTAGAGCGCTTAAACCGAGGAAACGAGAGCCAAATGAATTCAACCATGATGGCATTTGGTATCAATGGAAAACGCAGCTTTGCTGAGTTTTTCATGAGTCACCCTCCAATTGAAAAGCGAATTGCAGCTTTAAACAATCTATAAAAAACGAACAATCGAACATTGTCTAAAAGCGCCTGATATTCAGGCGCTTTTTTGTTGCACTGTGACTACACTCACTTTCCTTAATGTGTCACACTAAACTCATTATTTACAGATTAAAGGCTTGGTCTAATGAAGCGAACATGGCATGTGGGATTAAACTTCCTTTGGCTTGGCATTACTATAATGCTGTTCATCGGTATCACTCAACCAATGTTCACCTTTACTCATTTCTATTTTTTCGATGACACCTTCTCTTTATTTAATGGTATTTTCCATTTGTTAAAACAACAGGAGCTTATCCTTTTTTTCCTTCTCTTCGCTTTTAGTATCGTGATGCCAAGTTTAAAAATGTTGCTACTGCTTTATACAATAAATGCACGCTCATTATTTAACATCAAACAGCAGCGCCGCTTAAATAAAATTGCACTAGTTGGCAAGTGGTCAATGCTTGATGTTTATGTGATTGCAATGATTGCAGTGACGGTAAAGTTAGGCATGATTGCCACTGTCACCATTCATTCAGGCTTGATTATTTTCACCACAGCGGTGGTGTTGAGTATGATATTACCCTTACTCATTAGCTATGCCTTCATCCACAATAAAAGTTCTGATATTTCTCAGTTAAAGGTGATTAACGAGAGAAGTGAGCACTTACAAATAAAATTAACCGAGCCGCAATTAACCGAATTACTAAGTACGAATAAGTTAGAGAATTTACCTCGTGAGGTGATACTGCATGCAGATAATTTAGTGGATGTTTTTGATCATCAACACCAGTGGCAAGCGAAGGGTAAAGTCAGCGTTGGTCAGGATCAACGCTGCTATTTAGCACTTTACGCTAATCGAGTTGATTAACTCGCATCGGCTTGATTTTCCGGAACCGCTAGGTCGAATGCGCTCAATGCCAAACAATTTTTTTCTATACGCTCTAATGTAGGAAATGCACTAAGATCTAAGGAAAAACGGCGTGCATTATACATTTGAGGGATCAAACAGATATCCGCCAGAGTCGGCTTATCACCGACACAAAATTGCCCTGCCGTTTGCTGCAACTTCGACTCTAGCGCTTTAAAGCCAACCCCCATCCAGTGATTCATCCACTGGGCTTTATCATTCGCATTAAACTCAGCTTGATGGCCTAAATGCTGGACCACGCGTAAATTATTAAGCGGGTGAATATCGCAGGCAATATCTTGTGCTAACGCGCGAATTTGGGCACGTTTTTCTAAGCTTGAAGAAAGCAATTGGTGTGAACCATATTTCTCATCGAGATATTCGATAATCGCTAACGATTGTGAGAGTATCAATTCGTCATCAATTAACGTTGGTACCAGATGAGTTGGGTTTAACGTTACATAATCGTCATGGTGCTGCTGGCCGCCATCTTGGACTAAATGAACGCTATGATGCTTATGCTCTAAGCCCAGTAAGTTTAACGCAATACGTACTCGATAAGCAGCACTAGAGCGCCAGTAACCATACAATGTAATCATTGATTTCCCTTATTATAATTCTAATCAATTCACTAATTAACAAGCTGTTAATATCAGTTATTTTTTGTTTTACTTATCCCATATTCACGAAGCTTGTTCGCAATCGCAGTATGAGAAACCCCTAGCTTTTTAGCGAGCAGACGAGTACTCGGATAAGCGGGGTATAAGCGTTTTAACAATGCAGCTTCAAATTGTTTGGTTGCACTGTCTAACGTTCCTTCAAACTCACCGTCAAAATACCCAAAATCACTGCTATATGATGGTAGATTCAGATGCTCAGGTTGTAACTCACTAATTTGCTGTGATTGGCTAACAGCACGATAAATAATATTCTTTAACTGTCGCACGTTACCCGGCCAACTATATGCCTCAAGTTGCTCTTTAGCGCTAACAGATAAACGACACACCAATGAAGATAGCTTAAGTGCATAATACTCTAAAAACATCTCGGCAAGAGGTACGATATCTTTACGTCGTTGAGTTAATGGTAAAATTCTAAGACTCAGCACATTAATTCGATAGTAAAGATCCTCTCTAAAGCACCCTTCCTGCGTTAAGGCTGCGAGATCTTTTTGTGATGAACAAATGATGCGTATATTAACCTTTACTTCATCATCGCCACCCACACGGCGAAAACTGCTCGATTCTATTAATCGCAAGATCTTAACTTGCATTAATGGAGTCATCTCGGCAATTTCATCAAAGAATAACGTGCCACCATCAGCCTGCTCCACTAAACCAGCTTTCCCTTCAACTCTCGTTCCCATCGAGTTGGCCGCGTAACCAAACAATTCAGACTCTGCAACCTCATCGGGAATAGCCGCACAGTTTATCGCGATAAATGGCTTCTTGTGGCGAGGGCTCTGGTCATGACAAGCCCGAGCGATAACTTCTTTGCCGGTTCCCGTTTCTCCCTGAATGAGTAAGGGTGCATCAAGCATGGCATGCTGTTTTGCTTGCTCAACGATTTGCTTCATTGGCTCGGAGCAAGCAACAATACCAGCAAAGGCATCTTTATTGCCGCTTCTTAACGCGTTGTACTGTCGGTCGATACGTTGCGATGAACGAAACATCACAACTGCACCAGCTAATATTTGTTCTTCATCGGCATCAGGAAAATAAATTGGCATCATTTCGGCGAGATACTCTCCGCCACTAATTTTTACACGACTAGCCATTGCTGAGACTTCCTCACGCGCCAGCCATTTTGAAAAAGAAAAGCCCGTCACCCAAGTGGATAATGGTTGATTGAGGATTTGTTCTTCATCGTGCGCAATCAAACTCTCGCCAGATTGGTTCACTCGCGTGACAACACCTTTCATATCTATAGAAAATATTGGGTCCGGAAGATTCTGTAATAATGTCAATAAACCATAGCGCTCTTGCTCAGACGGCATTAGTGAGACACTACGAACATCATTAACGCCATCAATTTGCCTAATCGCCGCTAATAGCTTTTGGAAACTTTCAAAGGCTATCTTCGGAAAGTTAACATAAATACGACCATTCTGATCGGCATCAATTGACCGCAGATTTAAATCAAAACTGCTTAATAACCCTAAAACTTCTTGGGCAATTCCTAAACGGTTTTCACAAATAACTTCTAAACGCACAGCAGACTCTTAAGTGGACCTTCAATAGACTAAAGTGTAAACCTTTCTTTACTAAAGATGCAACAAAAAAGCCAGTAACATAAGTTACTGGCTTAAAAAAGTCGACTTTAAGATAACTCTACAAAGAGTTATCTATTAATTATGGCATCATATCGTCGTGTTCTTCGCCTTCTTTCTCAACTTCAACAGGCATGAGGTCTTCTTTAGTAATACCTAAAGAAAGTGCCACAGATGAAGCAACATAGACAGAAGAGTAAGTACCGATAAACACACCAAACAATAATGCTGTCGCAAAGCCATGGATTAACGCACCGCCTTTAAAGAATAAAGCCAATAGTACAATAATAGTCGTTAATGAGGTAATTAATGTACGGCTCATAGTTTGGGTCAATGAGATATTAATCACTTCACTCGGCGTACCTGTACGTAGTTTACGGAAGTTTTCCCTAATACGGTCAGATACAACGATGGTGTCATTTAATGAGTAACCAATAACCGCAAGAATTGCTGCCAATACGGTTAAGTCAAACTCAAGTTGCAAAAATGAAAACAAACCAATCGTAATGAAAACATCATGCGCTAGAGCAATAACGGCACCTAAAGCAAAACGCCATTCAAAGCGCATTGCAACGTAGATCAGAATACAGATCAGCGCTGCTAGCATTGCTAAGCCACCCTTCTCTGTTAACTCATCACCCACTTTAGGACCCACAAACTCAATACGACGCATTGATACTTGCTGACCTAGTTGCTCATTCAACGTGTCTAATACTTGACTACCAATGGTTTCAGCTTTGACGTCATCGCGTGGCGCTAAACGTACTAAGACATCACGCGGACTACCAAAATTCTGTACTACCGCATCATCAAACCCATTGACGGCCAAGACTTCACGCACTTTCTGTAAATCTGCATCCTGAGCGAAACCAACTTCGATGACAGTACCACCTGTGAAGTCTAAGCCTAAGTTAAGTTTATTCGTAAAGACACTAAACACACTTAAAGACATCATAATTACAGAAAACACTATCGCTAGCTTACGCAAGCCCATAAAGTTAATAGCGCTTTCACTTTTAAAAATCTTAAACATACGCTATCACCTAAATAGAAAGTTTATCAACACGTTTGCCACCAACCCAAAGGTTAACAACAGTTCGAGTTACAACAACGGCTGTAAATACCGATGTAATAATACCGATCGATAATGTTATTGCGAAGCCTTTGATTGGACCAGCACCAAACGAGAACAAGATAATCGCAGCGATTAATGTTGTGATATTGGCATCAAAGATGGTAGATATCGCAGCATCATAACCATGATGGATCGCTTGTTGCGGTGTTCTGCCTGCAGCAAGTTCCTCACGGATACGCTCAAAGATCAATACATTGGCATCAACAGCCATACCGACCGTTAATACGATCCCCGCCATACCTGGTAAGGTTAATGAAGCACCTGGAATCATCGACATCACGCCAATAATCAGCACTACGTTTGCCGCAAGTGCAATGTTTGATACCACACCAAAGCCACGGTAATAAACGAGCATGAATAATAATACGCCAGCTAAACCTAATACGATTGCTGTTGCACCTAATTCAATATTCTCTTTACCTAAACTAGGGCCAACGGTACGCTCTTCAACAATTTGAATTGGCGCACGAAGTGCACCAGCACGTAAAAGCAACGATAACGAACGAGCCTCTGCTGGAGAGTCTAAACCAGTAATACGGAATGAACGCCCTAATTGAGTAGTAATAGTGGCAACACTAATTACTTCCTCGACTTTTCTTAGTATTTGCTTACCGTCTTTATCAACTTTACCTGTTGGCTTGTATTCAATAAATACTGTCGCCATTGGTTTATTAATATTACGCTTTGATGCTTCAGAAATTTTATTTCCGCCTTTAGCATCTAATTTAATATTAACTTCAGGTTGAGCATTTTCACTAAAACCAGACGATGCATCAGTGATATGAGTACCACGTAGCATTACCTTTTTGTATAGAACAACACTACCGCCTTCACGGCGTTGATACACTTTAGAGCCCGCAGGAACACTCCCAGGTGAGGCTTGTTCATTCACCATGTGGAACTCAAGTGTCGCAGTTGCACCAAGAAGCTCTTTCGCTCGAGCAGTGTCTTGAATACCCGGAAGCTGAACAACGATACGATCTTCACCCTGACGTTGTACATCAGGTTCTGCCACACCTAGCTCATTAACACGGCTACGAATAATGGTAATATTTTGCTCAACAGCCGCTAATTTTATTTCGCGAAGTAGCTCTGGGCTCATTGTAGCGCGAATAGATAGTGGAGCTGATTTTAATTGAACAAAGTTAGTTGTCGCATAGCGACCTTTAAGCAGCGTTAACGCTTGCTCTAACTTCTCTTCGTCACGGAATTTTAATAAAACACCTTCAGATTGAAGGCGAATTGACTGATAACGAATACGCTCTTTACGTAAGTCGGTTTTATAGTCTAAAACCATTTGCTCACGAGAGGTTTTTAATAAGTCTTTCATATCTACTTCCATTAAGAAGTAGATACCACCACGTAAATCTAAACCAAGACTTAATGGTGAAGCACCCATAGCAGCCAACCAACCAGGAGTTGTTTGCGCCATATTTAATGCAACAGAGAACTTATCGCCTAATAACTCGGTAGTTAATTCACGGGCTTTTAGTTGTGATTCTAAATCGTTCAGACGGACTAATATTTGACCATCTTCTAATACAGCTGATTTAATCTCTAGCTGTTGCTCTAACTTGCTTTTAACCTGTTCAAATGTAGACACTTGAACTTCTGACCCACGCACCCCAGAAATTTGGAGTGCATGATCAGGTTCATACAAGTTAGGTGCCGCAAATAGAAAACCAATTAGTACCGTTAAGGCGACTAATAAGGTTTTCCATAAAGGGTACCTATTTAACATGCTTATTCCTTAGCCTATAGAGACTTCATTGAACCTTTTGGTAATACCGCTGAAACGTAATCTTTTTTCACGGTAATTACTAATTCTTCACTAATTTCTAGTTGAATGTATTCGTTTTCTTCAGCGATCTTAACGATCTTACCGATAATACCGCCATTAGTTAGTACTTCATCACCTTTAGCCATCGCTGACATTAGGTTTTTATGCTCTTTCACACGCTTTGCTTGTGGGCGGTAAATGATGAAATAAAACACTAAACCAAACACAGCTAACATGATTAAGCTGGTAAATTCTCCACCTGGAGCTGCTGCCGCATCATTGGCAAACGCATTAGAAATAAACATAACTTCCCCTTTTGTTGTTATTTAAATTGTAAAATGAAACTGTTAATAAATTAATTAGAAATCTAATTCTGGTACTTCTTTGCCCTGTCGAGCATAAAACTCTTGAACATAGTCTTCGAGTCGGTTTTGCTCAATAGCATCACGTAACTCTTGCATCACACGCTGATAAAAACGTAGATTATGAATGGTATTTAAGCGTGCGCCTAAAATCTCATTACATTTATCTAAGTGATATAAATAACCACGGGTATAGTTTTTACAGGTATAGCAGTCACACTCACTATCTAACGGCGAGGTATCATGCTTATGTTTAGCGTTACGGATTTTGACAATTTCTGTGGTAGTAAACAAGTGGCCATTTCGTGCATTACGTGTCGGCATAACACAATCAAACATATCGACACCACGACGAACGCCTTCGACCAAGTCTTCTGGCTTACCAACCCCCATTAAATAACGAGGCTTATCTGTGGGTAATTTAGGTAGGACATGACGTAAGATACGGTGCATATCTTCTTTAGGCTCACCAACTGCTAAACCACCGACAGCGTAACCGTCAAAGCCAATATCAGTTAAACCTGCTAATGAAACATCGCGTAAATCTTCATAGACACCACCTTGAACAATACCAAAGAGTGCATTTGGGTTTTCTAGTTGATCAAATTTATCACGAGAGCGTTGTGCCCAACGTAATGACATTTCCATCGAGTCTTTTGCCTCTTCCCATGTGGCAGGGTAAGGCGTACACTCATCAAAGATCATCACAACATCAGAGTTTAAGTCGTATTGAATCTCCATAGATACTTCAGCATCCATGAAAACTTTCTCACCATTAATTGGTGATCTGAAGTGAACGCCTTCTTCGGTAATTTTACGCATTGCCCCTAGGCTAAAGACTTGAAAACCGCCCGAATCAGTCAATATCGGTCCTTGCCAATTCATAAAGTTGTGTAAACCACCATGTTCACGCATCACTTCCATACCTGGGCGTAACCATAAATGGAATGTGTTACCTAATAATATTTCGGCCTTACTATCACTTACTTCTTCAGGGGTCATCCCCTTCACAGTGCCGTAAGTACCTACTGGCATAAACGCCGGTGTTTCAACGGTACCACGTTCAAATTGTAATTGACCGCGACGCGCGCGTCCGTCGGTGTTCTTTAACTCAAATTTCATATTAAATCCCGTCAGAGAAACAGTCTGACATTTCTTTCATTACTCTAGATGTGAAGCCACCCCTACTGTTTTTCAAGGGGGTAGCAATGATATTTCTACCGCGCTAATGCTTTAGGCGTTTTTTTCGGCTTAACTTTGTTTCTTTTCTATAAACATTGCATCACCATAACTGAAGAATCGATACTCTTTTTCAATGGCATGGTGATATGCTTTCATTACATTGTCATAGCCAGCGAATGCACTAATTAACATAATCAGCGTTGATTCTGGTAAATGAAAGTTTGTCACCATGGCATCAATCACTTTAAAGTCGTAACCAGGATAAATAAAAATATCACTGTCATCATAAAATGGTGCAATCAACTCACCGTCTTCTAATGCCCTGTTTGCAGCACTTTCGATGGATCGCATCGATGTGGTCCCAACAGCAATCACACGAGAGCCAGCAGCTTTAGTCGCTTTTATCTGCTCGCACACCTGCTCAGAAACTTCAATATACTCTTTATGCATTTGATGCTCGGCAATCGTTTCAACACGTACGGGTTGAAACGTACCCGCACCAACATGCAAAGTGACAAAGGCGATATTAGCCCCTTTGTCTTTTAATTTTGCTAATACTTGGTCATCAAAATGAAGGCCAGCAGTTGGGGCAGCAACCGCACCAGGATTCTTGTTATAAACCGTTTGATAGCGCTCTTTATCACTATCTTCATCAGGACGGTCGATATAAGGAGGCAATGGCATGTGGCCAACTGACTCTAAAACTTCTAATACACCTCGGGCATCATCAAACTTTAATTCAAACAACGTATCGTGACGAGCGACCATCGTTGCCTTTACATCACCATCAAGAATAAGCTCTGTACCAGGTTTTGGTGTCTTTGACGCGCGAACATGAGCGAGTACACGATGCTCATCTAACATTCGCTCAACGAGCACCTCAATCTTTCCCCCAGACGCCTTGCGACCAAATACACGTGCAGGGATCACACGAGTATCATTAAAAATAACTAAATCACCAGGGTTTACTTTGTCGATAACATCAAGGAATTGACCATCAGTAAGCTCACCACTATTGCCATCAAGGCCTAATAAACGGCTGGCACTGCGTTGTTCTTGAGGGTAACGAGCAATTAACTGCTCAGGTAGTTCAAAGGAAAAGTCAGATACTTTCATTACTAAAAATCTTTAAAAAAACATATGCGGCGCTAGTCTATTATCGCGCTGTAGAATAAGCAAGCAAAGGGCGTAGTTTTTGCGAGGTCTTACTAAATTTAAAGCCTAAATAATGATTCTCATTATTTAGGCTTTATTGACAAGGGGAATTACTGACTGTGCAGAGAGACTAATAGCTCAGCTTCGGCTCTTGGCAAGTCACATTGTTGCATTAATTCTTCAACGGTAGCGCCAAGCTCTACCATCTTCATGGCCTGTCCATAAAGCTTAGCTTGTGGGTCACTACTTTGTTGCTGCACTAGTTTATCTTGCCGTTCCATCGCCTGTTGCAGCTTGCCTTCAACTTGTTGTACACGAGAACCAACGCCTACAGCACCACAGCGCATCTCATGTAGCTCACTCTTAAAACTGGCAATTTGCCGCTGCTGTTCTTTAAATAGCAGTTTAATTGCACAAACTTGACGTTGCGTCCGCTTATAGACCCACCAAATTACTAGGCCCAAAATAGCGGCAATGGTTAATGCCGCTATAGCAATAATTTCTATCATTTATATTTTTCCGATAGGCGCATTACTGCTTAAAATGATGCCATATCATCCCATTCGTCATCACTCAGTAGCTTATCTAAATCAACTAAGATAAGAAGCTCATCATCTCGGTTGCAGACACCTTTAATGAACTTAGCACTTTCATCCGTTCCAACGTTTGGCGCTAATTCAATCTCTGAAGCTTTCATATAAACCACTTCAGCAACGCTGTCGACTAAGATGCCAATCACTTGCTTATCCGATTCAATAATAACAACACGGGTGTTATCAGTAATATCAGCAGGCATCAGACCAAAGCGTGAACGAGTATCAATAACAGTTACAACACTACCACGCAAGTTAATAATCCCTAACACATATGATGGGGCACCAGGCACTGGAGCGATGTCACTATAGCGAAGTACCTCTTGAACCTGCATTACATTAACACCATACGTCTCATCTTCTAAACGAAACGTAACCCATTGCAACACTTCGTCATTGTCGACTGTATTGATTGATAATTCAGTTTCTGTATTCATTCGGGTCATTCCTCATTTTCTTTGAGCGATTATATCGACTCGTTTTGCTCAAATAATTCTATTAATGCATCTACGGATAATAAACCACACATCCGTTCTTTGACCGTACCAGCCAGCCAGGGGCATCTTGATAGCTCAGGACGCCATTTAATCT
Source organism: Alteromonadales bacterium alter-6D02 (assembly GCA_002835545.1). Lineage (GTDB taxonomy): Bacteria > Pseudomonadota > Gammaproteobacteria > Enterobacterales > Psychrobiaceae > Psychrobium. The sequence continues at coordinate 127,505 of PIZK01000003.1, read as the reverse complement.
CATCATGGGTTAACTCGCTACTGTCAACTAAGCTATCACAAGCCAACCCCCAATTACTGTCACCTAATACAATAATATACTTATAATCAGTTGATTGTTCTAGTTGTGATTGATCTTTCTCAGGTAAAAGATACAGTGCAGTATCAATCACATTAATATTATGACCACGCTCTATTTGTATTCCTTTAAACCAATTCGGCTTACCGAATAGCTGATTGGTTTTCTTTAAAATATGAATCCCTTTAAGTTTAATTAAAGGGACTGAAAACATATATTCCCCTACCGTGAAATACAAAACGGGGAAGCGCTCATCAAGTTCTTGTTCTAAGACATTCTCGAGATGCTGCTTCACCTCAACAGCAAGTTCAACTTCTACCTCTGATTCAACCTTAACAACTGTCGCCGTGTTTTGCTGTGACTTTGCTTCAGGCTCCTCTTCAATAACAGGACTCACTTCATCGAGGATTTGTAAATCAATCAGATCTTTGTCAACCTCTACTTGAGGCGCAGCTTCGCTTACTTTAGCAAGCAATCGCTCCAATGGCTGGGTTTGAACCGCTGTATCTTCCGGTTTCTCGTCAAGTAATGTTGAGAAATAATCAGCCACAGCCTTAGTTGAACGGTTATCCATTTTTTACCTTAAACGTACTACAAATTAGCTTTCAGAAGCTTCTTGTGAAATTAATGTATCTAGTAATAAGCCATAAGCCACCACACCTCTGCTACGTGGGGCAAATTGCGGTAAAGGGATGTTCCTTTCACTCGCATCGCGAAACTTTGTGTCTATAGGAATAACTTTATCCCAAACACGACTCTCAAATTTCACTTTCATCTGTTCGAGTGCTTGAACACTCGCTTTAGTTCGACGATCGAACATTGTTGGAACAATAAGGTAATTATAGTGGTTACTATTAGAGCGTTGCATAATTAATAACGTTTTTATCATGCGCTCTAAGCCTTTAAAGGCCAAATATTCCGATTGCACCGGTACTATAATCCGACTACTACAGGCTAGTGCGTTGACCATGAGCACACCTAATACTGGAGAGCAATCAACCAATGCATAATCATAATCATCTTCTATGCCATGAAGAATCTTTTTTAAAATTAGTCCCATCCCCTCACGGTGACCCAATTCACGATCTAATGTTGCAAGAGCCATAGAAGATGGAATTAAATCAATATTCTCAACCTGAGTTTTTTGAATAACACGCTTGGTGAGTCTTTGGGTAAATTTTTCTGGGCAAGTGAATAAGTCATATAGAGAGTAATCAAGTTCATCACAATCAATGCCTAGCGAGAACCCCATAGAAGAGTGCGGATCAATATCAACCAATATAACCCGTTTGCCGCGTTTAGCCAGAAGGCCAGCGAGTGTCAGTGCTGTGGTTGTCTTTCCAACACCGCCTTTTTGATTGGCAATACTCCAAACTTTCACACTATAACTCCTGTGTTCGGGTCGTAACAAGCACCCCACCATTAGGTAAATCAATAACCTGAATGGAATTGGCTCCGCTTTGGCCAGAAATATTACTCGCCGAAGAAGCTTCCTCTTGAGGCTCACTAGTCGTTAATACCTGAGGTGTGGGTTTACGCCAACCGAACCGGCTAATCGCAATAACGACACGGCGGTTTCGCGCTCTATTTACAGCAGTATCATTAGCATTCTTAGGCTTATATTCACCATATGCTTCTATGGCTAATCGTTGTGGTTCAACATTCAAACGTTGCAATTCTTGTACAATAGCACTAGCTCTAGCAGATGACAGTTGCCAATTCGATTGAAACTGCTCATTATTGATTGGTTGATTATCTGTATAACCGCGGACGTGAACAAAGTTATTTGCAGGGGCAATAGTATTAATAACTTTAGCTAAGACCTCCTTTGTTTCATCTCGGGTTGCTGCACTACCGCTATCAAATAGTAAACCACTACTGAACTCAATTGTTAACCAATTATCATCCTGTTCTATTTTAGCGTAGCCATCCTCTAAAACCTCAAGTAAGTCTTCGGCTAATTTCTCTTTCATCGAAGAAAAGGGCGTACCTAATAATTTGGCATCAGTTTCAACTAGCTGACTATCACCTTCTACAGGTTCAGTACCGACTTCTTGAAGGAGGCCCTTATTGTATTGGTCCATTTCAGAGATTTTATCACCAGAAGTAAGAATTTCGTCACTGCTATTTTGTTGAACACTACCCTGACTGCCTTTTTTATCATCTACAAGGTGTAAAATTTCACCTAACGAATCTGATAAAATTGTATGTTTTTCTTCTTTTACTAACGCAAAGGCATATAAAACAACAAATAAGGCAAAAAGCAGTGTCATATAATCGGCATAAGACACTAACCAGCGATCCAAGTGCGTATCGTCTGTTACCCCACTACTTCTACGTCGGCTATTTAGCATACGCGATCTTATAAGCCTCTAGCCGTCGCTCAATACTGTTAGGGTTTTCTCCACGGTTAATTAGGAGGACCCCTTCTAAAATCATTTCATAATAAAGAGCGGTTTGAAAAACTTGACGACGTAACTTGTAGTGAATTGGTAAATAAATGAGGTTGGCAAAGCCGACGCCATAAATGGTCGCAACAAAAGCCGTTGCTATACCACCACCTAATTGAGTCGGTTGATCTAAGTACTGCATAGATTGAATCAAGCCTAATACAGCACCTAAGATGCCTAATGTTGGGCTATAACCCCCCATTGCCTCATACACTTTAGCACTATGACCATATTCATCTCGTTGAAAGTAAATCCGGGTTTCAATAGTTTCTCTAATGTGTTCAACTTCCGCACCGTCGATTAAGAGCATCAAACATTCTCTAATCAACGGATCTTTTTCATTATCCAATTCATTTTCTAACGGTAAGAAGCCTTCCGCACGAGAGATGTGCCCCCAGCGAAGCAAGGTATTAATACGCTCTTCAACGTCATACTCTGGCGGAAAAACCACCCATTTAAGCATGGTAAAGCTACGAACAAATTGATGCCATGGCGTTTGAATCATCACCGCGGCAAGTGTCCCTACAAGCACTATCAGTAAGGCTGGTCCATTATAGAGTGTGGCTAGCGCCCCCCCTTCTAATAATTGTCCACCAAGAATAGCCACAAAGGCTAACACCAAACCAAATATGCTTAATCTATCCATGCAGCATCTCTTTTACTAAACTTTCACCAATGGTCTCAAGCGGTAAAACTTTGCTAGTTAATCCAGCACGTTTTACCGCTTGAGGCATACCATAGACAACAGAGGTCGCTTCGTCTTGCGCCCAGACCGTTGCTCCTTTGGTATTTAATAACTTAGCCCCATCACAGCCATCAGCCCCCATACCAGTAAGTACTAAGGTCATGACATTCCCTTCATGATTTTTAGCGATAGAAGCAAAGCTAACGTCAGCGCAAGGTTTGTAGTTTAAATGGGAAGGGCCTTCAGTCACTTTAAGTCGGTTACCTCGCTCAAAAAGCATCTGCATACCACCAGGGGCAAGATATGCATGACCAGGCTTAACAATGTCACCATTGGTGGCTTCTTTAACTTTAATTTTACACAAACGGTCAAGCCTTTCAGCAAAGGCACCTGTAAAAGCCCCTGGCATATGTTGAACAAGCAAGATCGGATAAGGGAAATTTGCTGGCAACTTGCTCAGTACCGCTTGGAGTGCTACCGGACCACCAGTAGACGATGCTATCGCAAGCATGTTATATCGTTTTCCACTCGCTTTAGTAACGCTAGCATTACGGTCAACGGCTCGGCTATTGACCCGATTAGTCGTCGGGGTTCGTTCTAGTGGGCGCTTTAGTGGGGTTGTAGTCGTAGACCGTAACGAACTAGGTGGCGGTCTTGATGCAGGGCTAGCTGCAGGACGTGTTCGAATGGTACGTCTTGCAATGGCTTTGATTCTTTTGGTAATTAGCTCTGAAGCGACCTTTCCTGAACCAGCTATTTCTTCAAACTTTTTAGGTAAAAAGTCAGCTGCACCGGCATCAAGGGCATCTAATGTGGCTTTCGCTCCTTCATGGGTCAACGATGAAAACATTAGAATTGGCATTGGCTGTTTAGACATTATCTCACGAGTCGCATCAATGCCATTCTTAACAGGCATCTCGATATCCATCATCACTACGTCCGGCTTTAACGATAACGCCTTTTCAACACCTTCTTGACCGTTCTTTGCATAGTCAAGTACTTCTAAACCATCGGCTTTGGTGACAATCTCACCAATACATCGTCTAAAAAAATGTGAATCATCAACGATTAATACTTTGATGCCCATATAAACTAACCTCTTATAACTTTCTTTATACTTTTAATAATTGAAAGTTATGCATATTGTTTTAATAAACTTCCTATATCAACAATCAAGGCGATACTACCGTCACTTGTTATTGTTGCACCAGATATTCCTGGAGTTCCATGAAGCAATGCACCCAATGGCTTGATAACCACTTCTTCTTGACCAATTAACCCATCAACCACGAAGCCAACGTCTTGTTGACCAATTTGGACAATAACAACATGCCCTTCTGTTCTTTCGTGACTAGGGTCATAGCCTTTACTTAACCATTCATCGAGATAAAACAATGGAATTGCCTTATCACGGACTACAACAACCTTACGACCATCAACAATGTTTGTTTTAGTTAGGTCAAGATTAAATATTTCGTTGACCGCTGCTAAAGGCAACGCAAAGGTTTGCTCGCCCAATTGAACCATTAGTGTCGGCATGATTGCTAATGTTAATGGCACTGTGATTTTTAATGTCGTCCCCACACCTTTTTCAGATTGAATCTTAACGGTACCATTAAGCTGGGTAATCTTTGTTTTAACAACATCCATCCCCACACCGCGACCAGAAATATCAGAGATTTCAGTCTTGGTTGAAAAACCGGGCGCAAAAATTAATGCATAAGCATCTTCATCACTCATCCGTGCAGCAGACTCTTCATCAAGTACACCACGAGAAATTGCGATTGATTTTAACTTTTCAGCATCCATACCAGCACCGTCATCAGTGATGGCGAGCAAAATATGGTCACCCTCTTGTGAGGCTGATAATACGACAGTACCGTTACGTGGTTTACCATTAGCTTCACGATCATCCGGCATCTCAATACCATGGTCGACCGAGTTTCTTACTAAGTGAACTAGCGGGTCTGCAAGCGCTTCAACTAAATTCTTATCTAGATCGGTATCTTCACCCTCCATCGTGAGAGTGATATCTTTTTTAAGTGTTCTCGCCATATCTCGAACGACTCGAGGGAAGCGCCCAAAAACTTTCTTAATCGGCTGCATGCGAGTTTTCATCACTGACCCTTGTAGATCAGCTGTAACATTATCGAGATTAGCAACCGCTTTAGACATTTCCTCATCGCCACTGGTTAAACCAAGGCTAACTAACCGATTCCGAACTAATACTAGCTCACCAACCATATTCATGATCTCATCGAGCCTTGCGGTATCAACGCGAACGGTTGTTTCTGCTTGTGGTGTAGCAGCTGCTTTTTTCGGCGCAGTTGCGGATGCTTTCTTCGGAGCAGCGGCCACAGGAGCCTTTTTCGGTGCCGGGGCTGGTGAAGGTGCTGCTACAGTGGGTGTCGCTTGCGAAATAGCTTTAGGTGTTGGTTCGTTCTTTTTAGCCGCCTGTAGCTCATCGAGTAGTGCTTCAAATTCTGCATCATCGATTTCATCATCTGTCTTTGATTTCGCTGATTCAGCAACAGGCTTGGTGTGTACCTGGTTTACAGTATTTTCAACTGAAGATGGCGAACCCTTTTCACCATGAAGCTGATCGAGGAAAGCTTCAAACTCTTCATCTGAAATTTCTTCGGAGTCCGACGATGCTGGAGTGACTGAAGCTTTAGCAGCAGTTGGAGAGCCAGCGCCATGAAGCTCATCGAGTAAGGCCTCAAATTCATCATCGGTAATTTCGTCATCAGAAGCAGGAACATCAGTGGACTCATCCTTAACGATAGGTTGTTTCTTACCTGCCTCTAGCTCATCTAATAATGCTTCAAATTCATCGTCAGTTATTTCATCGCCATTACTTTCGACAGCAACTGTCTCCGGCTCTGGTTCAGGTTCAGGTTCAGGTTCAGGTTCAGGCTCTGGTTCCGGTGCTGGCTCTTCAGCACTTTCCGGTTTGCTTAGCCTTTCAAGTTCTTCAAGTAACCGAGGCTCCGCAGGGCTTAATTCTTCGCGTGCTTTAACCAAGGTAAACATGTCGTTGACAGTATCAAGACCCTCAAGAATGACATCCATCAACTCTGGCGTGACACTTCGTTGACCTGTTCTTAACAAATCAAAGATATTTTCAGCGCCGTGACAAACATCAACAAGCTCTTTTAACGACATAAAGCCTGCACCACCTTTGATGGTGTGAAAGCCTCGGAAAATAGCATTTAATAAATCAGAATCTTCCGGGTTATTTTCTAGCTCAACAAGCTGTTCTTGTAAAAGCTCTAATATTTCACCCGCTTCTATCAGGAAATCTTGGAGTATATCTTCATCAACATCAAACGACATAGTTTGCGTCCTTTTAAAATCCTAGGCTAGAAAGCAAATCATCAACATCATCTTGTCCTGAAACAACATCATGCTGTTTTGATTTTGCGACAACGGGCCCTTCAGCTTCAATACAGTTATCAACGCGATCTAATTGCTGTTCGTCATCGTAATGACCAAATAGCTTTAAAATACCAATCAAATTCTCTTCAACATCTTTTACTAAATCAGTTATTTTGTGAAGTACTTGCCCGGTTAAATCTTGGTAACCTTGAGCGAGCACAATGTCATTTAGCTTGGTATTTAATTGTTCAGCATCGTTAACTGATTCTGAAAAATACTTATCTAAAGTAGTACAAAGCATCCTGAACTCATCCACTTTAATCTTACAATCTTTCAAACGCTCCCAAGATGGTAAGATCTCATTAACTGTGGCCTGATGCTTCTGAGCTAACGGAATACACTCATCAACTGCATCCATTGTTTGGTTTGCCGCTTGAGAGGTCATCTCAACGACATAAGACAGACGTTCTTTTGCATCCGGCAATGACGATGAAACAAATGATGAAAAGCGCTCATCAATACTCATATTACTCAATGAGTCGTGCAGTTGACGAGTTAACTTGCCGACACCAACAAAGATGTCTTGCTGCATTTTATGGCTAGCTTGTTCAATAATTTCATTAGCAGACGCAACCTGCCCCTGCTCTAACGCAGAAACAAGTGATTTAGCCTGCTCTAACGAGATATAAGAATTCTCATTATCAGTCATAAGAATATCCGTGTTATAGCTTAAGATTCAATTCGTTGAAAAATCTTATCAAGCTTTTCTTTTAATGTCCCAGCAGTAAATGGTTTAACAATGTATCCGTTTACACCTGCTTGAGCCGCTGCAATAATTTGTTCACGTTTTGCTTCTGCCGTTACCATTAATACAGGTAGATGCTTTAGCTTTTCGTCAGCACGAATATGCTTTAACAAATCAATTCCTTGCATACCTGGCATATTCCAGTCGGTCACTACAAAGTCAAAATCACCTTCTTTAAGCATAGGTAGTGCAGTCGCACCATCATCAGCTTCTTGGGTGTTTGTTAAACCAAGATCTCTTAATAAGTTCTTAATAATTCGTCTCATTGTTGAAAAATCATCAACAACCAGTATTTTCATGTTTTTATCCAAAACGCTCTCCACTATTCAAACTGCAATTCCTTATGCAATCAGCTCCAATTATTTAAACGCCCTTTCAGACGAACCATTGCTTGCGAGTGAATTTGACTCACTCGTGACTCACTCACATTTAAAACTTGCCCTATTTCCTTCAGGTTTAATTCTTCATCGTAATACAATGATAAGGTTAACGCTTCCTTTTCAGGTAACCCTTTAATCGCTTCAGCTAATGCTGTCTGAAAACGTCCAGACACAGCATGGGAATAAGAGTCATCCGATTCAGCCTGTCCATCAACAACCAATACATCTTCAGACACACCCAGATCGTCCATGCCGATTATTTTTCCTGATGCTATATCATTAAGCATTTGTGCATATTCGTCTAGGTTAATTCCTAATTTTTCTGCAATTTCATGCTCTTTAGCATCCCTTCCGTGCTCTTTTTCTACCTCGTCGATTGCTTTTTGTACTGCTCGACTATTTCGGTGTACCGAACGAGGAACCCAATCGCCACGTCTTATTTCATCAAGCATTGCACCGCGTATTCTTATACCAGCAAAAGTTTCAAAACTTGCACCTTTAGAACCGTCAAAGTTTTTCGCAGCTTCGAGTAACCCGATCATTCCTGATTGAATTAAATCGTCTAGCAACACACTGGCAGGAAGTCTTCCTTTTAAATGATGTGCTATTTTTTTCACTAGACCAGCATGAGCTATCACTAACTGATCATTGTTCTGAGATGTTTGAGCGTATGCCGCTGCTTTACTCACCAGAAACGTCTCTGTTATTAGAACGGTTATCAACTAATTGCTCAATAAAGAACTCCAGATGACCGCCAGGCTGATTTGGTATAGGCCAACTTTGCACTTTATTAGCTAAACTTTTATATGCTAACGATGCTGGTGATTGAGGAAACAGATCTGTTATCAGTTTTTGCTTTCTCACCGAGCGTCGAACATTCTCATCAAATGGAATCGTTGCACATAACTCTAAGGCCACATCCAAGAATCGATCCGTTACTCTTGTAAGCTTAGCAAATAATTCCTGACCTTCTCGTAAATTACGTACCATGTTTGCAACAACTTTAATTCTAAACACACCATGCTCACGTGATAATAGTTTAATTAAAGCATATGCATCAGTGATTGAGGCAGGTTCATCACAAACAACTGCAATTACATCTTGAGAAGCTCGAGCGAAACTGACCACCATGTCAGAAATGCCTGCGGCAGTATCAACAATTAATACATCAAAGTCATGGCGCATTTCACTGAACGCACGAATCAAGCCAGCATGCTGGGCAGGCTCAAGTTCAACCATCGATTGTGAACCCGATGTCGCAGGAATGATACTTATCCCCTGTGGACCATGAACAATAATATCATCGAGCTCGCACTCACCTGATAACACATGTGACAGATTCTTTTGCACGCGCAAGCCTAACATTACATCAACATTAGCTAAGCCTAAATCAGCATCCAGCACCAAGGTTCGTTTACCTTGTTGCGCAAGAGCCGCTGCAAGATTTAACGACACGTTGGTTTTACCAACACCGCCCTTACCGCCAGTAACTGCAATTACTTTAATCATTTTTGGTTGAGTCATTTTTCTTAAACCGCTTGCTTGATCCACTTAAATTGCCTATCTATTAAAACTGGAGAATGATGAAGAGTCATTATTTGCTGTCATTTTATCTTGAACCTGACTTAATTGCTCTATCACATTGTTAATTAAACTATTGAGATCGGCTACACCTATATCTTCAGGCACTCGTTGCCCATTTGTCAAATAACCAATAGGTAATGAATGGCCAATCGCCACACTTAAAATTTCACTTGCGCCAATAGCTTCATCCATTTTAGTGATGATACAGCCTGCTAATGGCATTTTTCTAAACTGAATAATAGCTTCCTGCAGTACTTTACGCTGGGCAGTCGCCGGTAAAACCAAATAACTTCTGATATTGACATGACTGGAGTTCATCAGGGTCGCAAGCTGTTCACTTAAACGTAAATCTCGTTGCCCCATACCAGCAGTATCTATTAGCACGAGTCGTTTTTGACGGCATTGGTAAATCGCATCGGCTAGTTGCTGTGCATCTTTGGCTACTTTAACTGGACACCCTAGAATTTTTCCATAGGTATTCAACTGCTCATATGCGCCAATACGATAACTATCTGTCGTTATCATCGCGATTTGGTCACTACCATATTGCATTGCAAACCTTGCAGCAAGCTTTGCCACTGTGGTCGTTTTTCCAACACCTGTTGGACCTAATAACGCGACGACACCACCTTGCTCAAGTACGTCATTATTCGTTGTCGAAATACGTTTGAGCAACGTACTAGCAATAATTTGTTTCGCCTGTTCAAACGTAGCGTCAGGACGCACATCAACAACCAGTTGCTGCGCAACATCAGCCTCAAAACCCATATCACAAAGTTCTGCAGTAAGCATGGCTCTTAACGGGTCTCGACGATTAACATCTTGCTCCATCAGCCCACTGACTTGATGTTGCAATAATTGTCTCATTGATGCCATTTCAGCACGCAACTCTTCAATGGCGGGGTTTTCTTGTTGAATTGCTGGTTCGCGCTCATATGCCTGACTGGTCGCCGTCTGTGGCGATATTGAAGCTGGCTTTTGTAAAGCTTGCGCCCATTCAGGCAGGTTATCCGCGACAGTATTTGGCAATGTAGCTGTGACAGGTTCTGTTGGCTGGTTGTCAGCTGAACTTGCGCCCTGCCCAGACATTGCATTAATTGGCATTTGATTATTTGCTATCTGCTGTGCTTGTTGCTTAATTAAACGCTGCTGAAACCCTGATAGTGACAGTTGATCATCACTTGGCTGGCGACTATTATTGCTCTGTGAGTTCCCTGCGCCATATTGTTGCATAGCAATTTGTGCTTGTGCCTGTGCAGAGAAATTAGCCACAGGCTGTTCAGCTTGCTCAAAACGATCTGCCATAACTTCGCTTGGAGCAGCAACTGTCTGTGACGAAGCAGGTTTCGGCGAAGCTTTAGGTAATACTGCGTTATTGTCTTCATCAACTGCAGCAACAATCTCAACACCGCCATCAACTTTTTTGTTAGACATAATTATCGCATCAGGCCCTAACGCGATCTTGATTTCATCAAGCGCTGAGCGGATATCTTTTGCGACAAAACGTTTAATCTTCACCGTTATTCCTCAATTATTGCCCTACCGAACTAACAACTTTAATTTGCTTGTCGTCTGGAATTTCTTGATAAGACAATACTTTTAATCCTGGTATCGTGTTTTTAACAAACCGTGATAATGTTGATCTTAATACACCTGAAGTCAATAAGATAGCAGGCATTCCCTCTAATTCTAGCTGTTCTGTGGCAGTTGCTAAAGATGTTTGTAATCGTTCAGCCAAACCAGGCTCCATCCCAGCGGCGTCTCCACCAGTAGCCTGCATAGATTGGTGCAACATCTGTTCCAGATCTGGCGCTAGTGTTATAACAGCTAATTCAGACTCTACCCCATTGATTTCTTGGACTATTAGTCGTTTTAACGCGATCCTTGCCGCCGCAGTTAAAACGTCAGGCTCTTGACTTTTTGCGCCATATTCAACAAGTGTCTGAATAATTGTTCGCAGATCTCTTATAGGCACGCCTTCGTGTAGCAAGTTTTGCATCACTTTAACAACGACACCTAATGGCAGAATATCTGGCACAAGACCTTCAACTAACTTAGGGTATTGACGCTGCAAGATATCTAGCAGGTTTTGAACTTCTTCATGTCCTAATAACTGCGATGCGTTATTAGTCAATAATTGACTGATGTGTGTAGCAACAACTGTTGCAGGGTCAACCACAGTATAGCCTAGCGTTTGCGCATGTTCCCGTTGCTCAGGCATGATCCATACCGCCTCTAAGCCAAATGCCGGATCCGTTGTTTTAACACCATCAACTTGACCAAAAACCTGACCTGGGTTGATTGCTAGTTCACAATCATGTCGGATTTCCGCTTCACCGATAGTCACGCCCATTAATGAGATTCGGTAGCTATTCGCATTTAAGTCCAAATTGTCACGAATATGTACTGCAGGAACTAAGAAACCATATTCCTGAGATAATTTCTTTCGGACCCCTTTAATACGCGATAATAATTCACCGCCCTGACCAACGTCTACTAACGGAATCAAACGATAGCCTACTTCAAGTCCAACAACATCAACTTGATTTACATCATCCCAACCCAACTCTTTAACCGGTTCAGTCGCTTTGGGCACTGGCTTTCCGTCAGGACTGGTCGCAAGCTCACCTTTTGCTTGTAGTTGATGTTGCTTTTTATACAAGAAATAACCAATTCCTAATGAAATAAACGCCATAGATAAAAACGCAAAATGAGGCATTCCCGGTACGATACCCATTACGAATAATAAACCACCAGAGACTAATAAGGCCTTTGGGTTACCCAACATTTGGCTATAAACGATAGTACCCATGTCTTCAGATTCATTTTGACGAGTCACCATTAATGCCGCGGCAATCGATAATAATAGCGAAGGAATTTGAGCGACTAAGCCATCACCTATCGTTAACAAAGTATAGATCTCAACCGCTTCACCAAAGCTTAAGCCATGCTGAACCATCCCGATGACAAACCCGCCTAAAATATTAATTACTAATATTAAGATGCCAGCGATTGCGTCACCTTTTACGAACTTAGATGCACCATCCATTGAACCATAAAAATCAGCCTCTTTCGTCACCTCTGCACGACGATCTCTAGCCTGATCTTGATCAATAATACCAGCATTTAAGTCGGCATCGATGGCCATTTGTTTGCCCGGCATTGCATCTAGCGTAAAACGAGCGCTCACCTCCGAGATACGTCCAGCCCCCTTTGTCACTACCGCAAAATTAATAATCACAAGAATAAGGAAAACAACTAAACCTACGGCATAGTTTCCGCCAATAACTACAGAGCCAAAGGCTTCAATTACTTTACCTGCGGCGTCTCCGCCTTCATGCCCTTCAAGTAACACCAGACGTGTTGAAGCAACATTTAATGCGAGGCGTAATAGTGTGGCAATTAAGAGTACACTCGGAAATGACGCAAAGTCTAACGGGCGTAGTGCGTAAATGGCGACAAGTAAAACAACAAGAGAAAGAGAAATGTTAAAAGCAAATAATGAGTCGAGCAGAAAAGTGGGCATCGGCAATACAATCATTGCTAATGTTGCCAACACGAGTAAAGGTGTTGCAATGCCTTTGAATATCGCCGAGTTATCAGAAGCAACTTGCGATAGTTTTGCTTTTAAATCCATTGTCTAATGGGTACCTACACAGATGACTATTAAATAGAGCAATACCAATAAATCACATTGGTATAACTATTAAGTAAACAACCCATAATAGCAATAAACAAGCCAATAAAATATATGATATAAATATTATTAACATAGAAATAACAAGCAATTAGTCAATAGTCAAGGACTCATCAACCTGCGTCAATAACTTGTCACAGTCAATTTGGTGTTGTGTGAATATGAAAGCGTTGTCGCAACAACCACATACAACAATTATAGAGAAATACCACGTCATCTCAGCATTCTAATTGACCACTTAAGTGATGGTTAAATAAGCTAATGCTTCAGGTCATCTGGAATGTCGAATTCATTAGGGAGTTTAGTCGGCCTACGCCCTTTTCGTTTTTGAAACTGCTCTAATTGAAAAACATAAGCTAAGACTTGAGCAACAGCCCCAAACAATCCATCTGGAATTTGCTCATCAATTTCAGTTGTGTGATATATAGCGCGGGCCAATGCGGGGCTAGCGACTAGCGAAACATTATTTTCTCGCGCAACTTCTCTGATCCGAAAAGCAACTTGATCGACCCCTTTAGCGACTACAATTGGTGCTCGGCTTCCCTCAGTATCGTATTTCAATGCTACAGAAAAGTGAGTGGGGTTGGTAATAACCACATCAGCATCTGGGACATCTTGCATCATTCGCCGTTGAGACACTTCACGCTGTAGCTGACGCTGCCTGCCTTTAACTTCAGGCTTACCTTCAGTGTTTTTAAACTCATCCTTCACCTCTTGCAGTGTCATCTTAAGCTCTTTTTTATGTTTAAAGATTTGATAAGGAGCATCGATCACTGCAATAAGTAATAATGAACTACACAAAATAATAAATATCCACAATAGGATATCTAAGGCTTCAATCACATTAAGGGGGAAGTTAGTTTGACTTAATTGTAAGATACTGGGGAAATAAAAGGTGAGTAAAAGCCAAGCGAGTGTTGATATAACCGCAAATTTCCCTAAAGACTTTAATAACTCAACGAGTGCCTGAGTACCAAACATTCGCTTAAAACCCTGAACGGGACTCATTTTTGATAGTTTTGGCCTAGCAGCATCAAAACTGAATGTAATTCCGCCAAGAGTGGTACTACCAATAAAGCCAAAAATAAACAGAGTGATAATAAAGCCAAGTAACGGCCAACTTATTAAAGTAAACACTTCAGCCCACATCAAACCAAACTGGCTTGTATCAAAGGCCTGTTCACGCTTGATGGTGAACATATTTTTCATCACATGATAAAGCGACATTGCAATCGCACTACCAAAAATATACATCGATGCAGCAGATGCAATCAGAACAGCAGCCGTTGCTAACTCTTTTGAACGCGGCACCTGCCCTTTGTCACGAGCTTGTTGCAGCTTCTTGGGGGTGGCCTGTTCTGTTTTTTCCTGACCGCTACTTTCTGCCATTTACGCCTCGTTATCTTAGCCAAACAACATTTAAAAATCACAACGAGTATTGATAACCTGACACATCATCTCAATACCTCGAATCCATTGCGAGTCAAAATGAGACATCACAGTATCCAATGTTAACCATAATACTAACAAGCCCGCTAACATGGTGACAGGAAAACCAATAGAAAAAATATTTAACTGTGGTGCAGCACGCGTCAAAATACCGAATGAAAAGTTAATCACCAATAGTGCAACCATCGCAGATATTGACATCGCCAATGCAGCAGTAAACATCCACACCCCCCATCGCGCCACTTTCTCAAAAGTCACTCGAGTCAAGCCATCAACACCCACCGGTAATGTATCAAAGCTCAAAACCACCATTTTGATCATTGCTAAATGACCATCCACTGCGAAAAACATCAAGGTAGCTAATAATAAAAAAAACTGACCAACAACAGGAACATTTTGACCCGAGCCAGGATCAATCATAGACGCAAAACCTAAACTGGTTTGCATACCAATGACCTGTCCCGCAACGACAAATGCTTGCATCACCAGCACAGAAATAAAACCTAAAGCAACGCCGATTAGCACTTGCTGTACAACAATAATAAAACTTGATATCGAAAACAGATCAACTTCAGGCATCGGGCCTAGCGTGGGTGCAACGACGATAGTAACAGCAACTGAATAAAGTAAGCGAATGCGTGTAGAAAGGTTTTTGCTACCGACACCAACCATCACCATAAACATGCCCGCGATTCGACAATAGGGCCAAAAGTAACTGGCTACCCACATCATAATCTCACTTTCATACAGTGTCATAATTAGCCAATAACCATCGGGATTTCTTTAATCATGCCAATAGTAAAGTCCATCAGTGTCTGCGTTATCCAATGCGCACCAACAATCAGTGTCAATAAGGTTACAATCAAACGCGGTAGGAAACTTAATGTTTGTTCATTGATGGATGTAGCCGCTTGGAACACAGCGACGATAAGGCCGATAATCAAACTTGGAACGACTATCGCCGCAACTAACAGCATCACAATATAGAGTGCATGCCTAAATATATCGACAAAAACTTCAGGTGACATAATGACTCCTTACAAGACTTTTCGTCACAAGCCGAAACTATTAGCTAATGTTCCCATGACTAATGACCAGCCATCAACCAAGACAAATAGCATTAATTTAAATGGCAATGATACAATCATTGGCGATAACATCATCATACCCATGGCCATCAAGACACTGGCAACAACTAAGTCAATCACCAAGAATGGAATAAATAACATAAAGCCTATCTGAAAAGCTGTTTTAAGCTCACTGGTAATGAACGCCGGAATAAGTACTGTCATCGGAGCTTGTTCTGGTGACGTTACGTCATTGCGGTTTGCAATCTCTAAAAAGGTTTTTATGTCACTATCGCGTGTTTGCGACAACATAAACTCTCGAATAGGCCCTTGAGCAAGCTCTAGAGCCTGTAACGCACCAACTTGCTCATTAACATACGGCTGTAAAGCCGTTTGATTAATCTTATCTAACACTGGCGACATTATAAATAAACTTAGAAACAACGCTAATCCGATAATCACTTGATTCGATGGCGACTGTTGCAAACCCAACGCTTGTCTTAAAATTGATAATACCACAACGATACGAGTAAAGGATGTCATCATAATAACGACGGCAGGGATAAAGCTTAACGCCGTCATTA
Source organism: Alteromonadales bacterium alter-6D02 (assembly GCA_002835545.1). Classification (GTDB taxonomy): domain Bacteria; phylum Pseudomonadota; class Gammaproteobacteria; order Enterobacterales; family Psychrobiaceae; genus Psychrobium. Next base: position 111,369 of record PIZK01000003.1, on the reverse strand, counting down.
ATGCGAGTACCTGCAAAGTTATACTATAACTTTGCGTCCCATCATCATTAGGGATCACCGTAACCGCCGGTAAGCCAGTGTCTGCCAGTAATGACGGAGAGATAAATAACGCGATCAGTATTAGCGCAAAACGCATTATGACTTTTCCTTTTTCACAGCAGCTAAAATAGCACTAACATTGAGTTTTTGGTCCACTTTTGGTTCTTCATCGGTGATTTTATTTGGAAGCTTCTCAAGTAAGTTTACCTGTTGAGCCGTGACACCAAGTAGATATTGTTTACCATCGACTTCAACAACGACAACTCGCTCTTTTGTTCCCAACGGTAAGTTTGCAACCAAGCGAATCAAACGTTGACTTGTTGGACTTAACTTTAGTTTCTTCACCATAAAAGCTAAGGCAAAAATCAAACCAAGCACAATAGCCAAAGAAGCTATCATATTTAGATAGTCTGGAGCAGCTTGTTCTGCAGCGTATGCCGAAGAACATAGGCCAGCTGATAAAAATAATACCTTAGCGCAATTTTTTAATACGTTCAGTTTGACTAATAACATCTGTTAAGCGAATACCAAATTTATCATTTACAACGACCACTTCACCATGAGCAATCAAGGTGCCATTAACCAACACATCCAGTGATTCACCAGCCACACGATCAAGTTCAATTACCGACCCTTGATTTAATTGCAACAGGTTCCTGATAGTAATGTTTGAGCGTCCAACCTCCATAGAGATTGTTACAGGAATATCTAAAATAGCATCTAGCTTTTCGTTTCCTGTCGTGCTTTCACCACCAGCACCGTCCCCATCCAGTTGTTCTAACTCTACGGGTTCGGCATCTTTAGACTCTTGTTCAGCTTGTTCAGCGAGGGCATCAGCCCAATCATCCATATCACTCATTATGACATCTCTCTATTCTTTATCTTCAGACACTTTTCGTTGAAGTAGTTGAAACTCTGATTTTTGCGATTCTGGCCGAGGAATAATTGAGGTCACCTTTAAACCATAATTATCATTTACTTGGCCTAGCTTACCACGAAACGAAGGAAGCTCCTCGGCTTTTATAACAAGCTCATCGGGCATTTCAAATGGGATCACATCACCCGCTTTCATTTCCATGATTTGACGAAGTGTGAGATCAATTTCACCAAGATTGGCTTCAAGCTCAACTTCAACATCCATGATCTCGTCTTTTAGTGCCGCACTCCAGCGTTGGTCTGTATCTTCTTTATCGCTTTGTACACCAGCATCGAGCAACTCTCGGATTGGCTCAAGCATCGAGTAAGGCAATGCGATGTGAAAATCTCCGCCACCACCATCGAGTTCGATATGAAATGAGCATACAACAATAACTTCTGTCGGGCTCACTATATTAGCCATTGAAGGGTTCACTTCAGAGTCTAAATACTCAAACTCAACATCCATCACCGGAGCCCAAGCTTCCATATAGTCTTCAAAAACTATTTTTAACAATAATTGAATAATTCGGCGCTCAGTAGGCGTAAATTCACGGCCTTCTATTTTCGCAGGGTAACGGCCATCCCCACCAAAAAAGTTATCAACTAAAATAAACACTAAACGTGCTTCTAGCGTGATTAGGCCCGTGCCTTTGAGAGGGCGAAAACGGACCATGTTTAAACTGGTAGGCACAAACAATGTATGAATATATTCGCCAAACTTCAGCATCTGAACACCATTGATTGATACTTCAGTAGTGCGACGCATTAAGTTGAAAAGACTGATCCTCAAGTGTCTCGCAAACCGCTCGTTAACCATTTCAAGCGTTGGCATACGACCACGTACGATGCGATCTTGTGAAGAAAAATCATACTCCGCAGCACTATCACCGCCGCCACCTTCATCAACTTCATCTTCATCGACATCGTCAACACCATGAAGTAACGCATCGATTTCATCTTGACTGAGTAGATCGTTCACACTATATCCCTACCTGAGTTACCGGCAAACGTGACGGTAACTATTAATAAAAAATAACAAACCGCTGTAAAGCAGCAATTTATTGCATTACAAAGCCAATAAATAGCACTTGTTCTACCACTGAGTTACCAACAATCGGCTCTAGCGCTTTTTGAACCGCTTCTAGAGCGTTTTGTCTTAACTCTTGCTTACCAATATTTGTTGATAGTTTTTCTGCATTTGAACTGCTAAAGACAGTTAATAAAGTATCTTCTATCAAAGGAATGTGTTTACGCGCTGCAGTATCATTTTCTCCACCACGTACCAATAACTGAACTTTAATTTGAACTAAACGGTCGCGGCCATAGCCCGGCACATTAAAAACAAATGGTCGTGGCATTCCAACATAGAAAGCATCACCAACAGTAGCTTCTTCAGCTTCTTGTTCTTCTGGTTCAACTTCCTCGCCTGGTAAAGTCTCTCCATCTACCATTTCAGTCGTAGGTTCATCGCCTCCCATCAAAAAGAAGTAAGCACCAGCACCGCCACCAATCAATATAATTAGTACTGCGGCAATGATAATTATCATTTTCTTTTTGCCGCCCCCTTGGGCTTCTTCATTTTCAACTGCATCATCTGCCATGATATTTCCTCACGATAAAAATTTTGTTAAAACTAACATAAATTACTTTTTGATCCTATGAAGATATTACCTTAAGCATAATAATCTATGCCATTGGCAGATTGTTTATGCAATGTAAGGGTCACGGCACTCTGGTCAGACTCAAAATCATCATCGCTTTCACCACCTTGCCACGCGTCATGTTCATTAGAATCACCCTGTTGTTGCTGCTGAACATCACTTTGGTTAAGCGCAATACCTTGCTCTTGTAGCATATCTCTGAGCTTAACCATTGCTTGTTCTAACATATCTTTAGCCGTTGGATTTTGCACTTGGAACTGAACGTTCAGTTGATCTTGCTGCATTTGAATACGCACTGACATAGCACCGAGTTCTTCAGGGTCTAAGTGAATGACTGCATTAGACACACCTCCATTTGCCATCATCGTAATCCGTTCTTTCAATTGTGTCGCCGCAAACTGCTCATGGAGTGGTAATTTTTGCTGCAATTGCTCAGATAGCTGTTTTGGGGTTAATGGCTGAGATGGAGTCGACTGTGTCGATAGCTCTTGTTGATCAAGTCTAGCATTAACCGCAGAATTAGGTTGTTCGGTATTAGTAGCCGCAATTTGCGCCTGACGCCCCTGCGCATCAACTTGTTTTAATAATGATTCGAATAAAGACTGTTTTGTGGCTGGAGTCGTGGCGGCCTCTGCCACTTTAACCTCATCCGTTAATGATTGTTCTTCACTGGCTAATTTAAGCTCATTATCAACAGCACTACCTTTAGCCTTTATTACTTGTTCCCCTAAAATAGGGCTAGCAACTGCGTGTGCGGCTATTTTTGAAGTGCCATCTTGTGCTGTGGTATTAGCAGCTTGATTGGCCGTTTCAACCACCGTTTCTCCGCCAGTTAAGGTACTGAGTTTAGATTGATTAATTTGATTAAGCAGTTGTTGAGCAGCTTGAGTCCCCTTTTCAGCGGGCGTAGTAGAAGCATTAGCAACATCTGCCACTCGTAGACCGTTGTTAACCAAATTAATATCGTTTTCATCAATAGACGACTCTTGCGAATCCATCACTACCTCAGTGGTAAATGCGACCAACTGACTCTGTTGTTTAGGCGGCAGTTGCATTATCACATTGGTTAATTGTTGCTTAACATCGGTTATATTGGTGTCAGATTGCGGCTGCTTTAATGCCTGGTTCATGGCTTTTTCCAACGCAGAGATTTCAAAAGGCAACCCCTTCTCGCTAGACACAATCTGTCCATTTCTAACCGGCTCTAAAGCTTCAAGTTTAGCAATCACTTGTTCCAATGCTTTCTTTAATTCTGGCTTATCGGCTAATTGCCCAGACATAGCCTCTAATGTATTAACAAGCTGTTTGATTGGTGTCGTATCAGCCCCTACGCTGTCATGCCCGTGAGCACTTTTTGCAACAGATAAGGGTTGACCGCTCTCCCGACTATCATCACTCTCAACCAGACCCGGTTCACTGCTCTTACTCTCTTGCTTGCCAAGCATTGGACTGTTAATTACTTCACCACTGGCTTTGACAGAGCTATCATTAGATGCTTCTTTTGAGCTCAAGGTGGCAGCGGAATGTTCAGCTACTCTCTCTTTTGTGTCGACTTGACTGGCAATATCTCTTTGAAATTGAGTGTCACCTTGAACTTGGGTCGTTTGTTTCTGCTGAGTTTGAACACTTCCAGTTTCACCCTCTTGGCTTATCTCTTTTGAACGCTCTTGTTCGTTGGTGCGATTAATATCATGAGCGGCCTGAGTTTGCTTCGTGGGTTCTTGTCTATCAACAGCCTGCTGCTCAGATACTAATGAAGGTGACGCTCCTACGGCTGAGCGTTCGGTCACCGATTCGTTTTCCACTAAAGGTTGACTCTTACTGAACTCAGAGGAGACTTTCTCTTTATCAGTAACCAATCCCTGTGCATTGTCTCGAATGTCAATAGAGTTCTGTGTAACAGCTTGAGATTCAGTATCCGATTTTCCAACGTGTTCATACTCATCAGACGCTTTATCCATCTTACTTTCATGAGATGTCACCGCTTCACTTTCAACAATAGCCTTATTCGTTGCTATGATACCCTGAGTCTGAGGTTCGATACCCTTATCTTGACTGACGCGAGTCATTGACGGTTGCTCTAGTGAAGGCTCAGCGCTTTCTTCGATTATTTGAGCCTCTGTATTTTTTTGCTCAGTAGAAGGTGTCATTCCCTGTCTGGCTGGCGCGTCATCCATCGATGAAGTGGGTGCAGTTACAGCAGGTGCTGTTTGATTTCTTGCGCTCTCTTCATCAAATTCTTTGTTAAGATCTACGTCGGCAAGATATTTATCAATAATTTCCTCAGCAACTTTCTCACTTTGCTCAGACGAAAGGCGCTGCTCTTTATTTTCTTTATCGGCTGGTGGCTGAGTCTGTTCTGCGTTGGTATTCTCAGTTTGAGACGTTGATTTCGTGCGACCAGAACCACTCTCAATCTCTTGGTTAAGAATATCAGAAAATGAGACATCATCATGTTCATTACTAACTGCTTTACCAGCCCCAGCATACTCTGTTACAGACGACGAAGAGTCAGATTTCGCATTATTATTGGTTGCCATGGCGGCAAAGCTTGCCGAATTATCACGACTAACACCTAGCAAACCAGAAGATAGACTTTCGAGCATAATATTCCTCAACACTTCAAATAATACAACACCAACAAAAAACGTTATATTTCATCATATTATTTAGACTTAAGCCGTTCACGGGCTACGCTATTAGTAAATCGCATTAAACTTGATCTACTTTTGATAAATAAAATGCAATAAGCGTACCTAAATATAACAAGTTGGGACTTTATTTTTTTGTTCACTGAGCACAACGAAATAGGGACTAATAAATAGCGTTATCGCGCCCCTATTATGGCTTGAGGGCTTTGAATAAACTATGAGGAGGGGTTATTTTTACGGTAATAGGACATCATCGCAAACTCATCGGAGAGCTTTTGCTGTTGTTTCTCTTCTTTTTCAGCGTGTTGTTGTTGTTGCTTGTTAATTAAAAACTCAATTGAGTCGACGTATTGTTTGGCTTTACTCCAATCCTGTCGCCTTGAGTCAACCGCAATCGACGCTCTAGCAATCACATCACGCTGCTGGTTCATTGATTGATCTATTTTAGCTAAAAAGCCCTGCAACAAAATTAACTTATCAGCACTGACAGGAACAGTTGGATCGGGCTTCATCTGCCTTAAATAGTCTTTTTTATATTGAATCAATGAATCCATTTGCTGCTTTAGTTGATTTAATTGCTGCTGAGCCGCCGTTAACATTCGCAACTGCTCTTGCTCTTTCTTAGACGCCATTTCTTTGACGATGAGTAGTTGCTTGATATCAGCCATTATTGTAACGCGTCACCAAGTTGTGACAATGCCGTGAGTGACTCATCATACGGATGGCTTTCTTTCATCGTCTGCTGACAAAACGCTTCAATCACTGGATAGAATTGAATTGATTTATCCACTTTAGGATCTGCGCCTTGGATATAAGCACCAATAGAAATGAGGTCTTTATTCTGCTGGTACAGCGAATAATTTTGCTTCACGAGTCGAGCATACTGAACATGCTGATCACTCACAACCATCGGCATTACACGAGAAATCGATGCTTCTACGTCAATGGCAGGGTAATGACCCGACTCAGCGAGCTTGCGGGATAACACAATATGCCCATCTAAAATTGCTCGGGAAGCATCAGCAATAGGGTCTTGTAGATCATCGCCCTCAGTTAACACCGTATAGAATGCAGTAATTGAACCTTGAGTGTCACTACCATTACCAGCACGCTCCACCAGCTGAGGAAGCTTTGCAAATACTGACGGGGGATAGCCTTTTGTTGCAGGAGGCTCACCAATAGCCAATGCAATTTCACGCTGCGCCTGAGCAAATCGAGTTAACGAGTCCATTAGCAATAACACTTCCATTCCTTGATCTCGAAAAAACTCGGCAATTGATACAGCTGTTTCACAGGCTTTTAAGCGCATTAGCGGTGAGGTATCTGCGGGTGCGGCCACTACAACCGATCGTTTACGACCCTCTTCACCCAATATTTCTTCTATAAACTCTTTAACCTCACGACCACGCTCCCCGACAAGCCCAACCACAATAACATCGGCGCTCGTGCCACGGGTCATCATGCCAAGTAATACACTTTTACCCACACCTGAGCCAGCAAACAAGCCCATCCGCTGGCCTTTTCCGACTGTGATTAGCGTATTAATCGCCCGTATCCCCACATCTAATGGCTGGGAAATCGGCCTTCTGGCTAATGGATTTATTGGCTCTGCTTTGCCAGACATATGTTGTTTCGCTTTAATAGGCCCTAAACCGTCGAGCGGCTTACCAACACCATCAATCACACGCCCCAATAAATCTAGGCCAACCGGTAAGCCCTTTTGACCTAATAAAGGCTCAACCTTCGCTCCAGGCAGAACACCTTGTAATTCCTCACTAGGCATTAAATACAACACTTCACCGCTAAAGCCTACCACTTCAGCAGTTATGTAACCACTTAACGTTTCAACACGACAGAGGCTTCCTACGGGGGCACGACAACCAACGGCTTCCATCGTTAAACCAACAACGCGCCTTAATTTTCCAGACATAACAGGTTGAAACTGATTAACGCTTTCACTGTAATCTGTTAGCAGCTTGGACCAATTGGGCACACGAGGCAGATTAGCCATGCTCATTACCACCTTCCCTAGGGCTTCCTTCAGGGGCTTGAGCTTGCTCTATTGTTTGGTCATGGTGGGATGAGTCGGCCAAGGTTTGCTCTTCATTTGAATAAACTTGGCTATCAGTATATTGGGTGTTTGGGCGCTCTTGAGACTTAAAATCTTCAAAAACATGCTCAATCCGTTCTGTCAAAACTGATGATACAGAGCTACTTGGTGATTCAATAACACAGTCCCCATCTGATAATGATGGATCAAGCTGTAGAGTAATATGACGCTGACTTATCTCATCCTCAGTCCACACTTGTTTGAGGTACTCTGTATCCTGAGGGTTTAAACGCAATGTTAATGGCGAAGAGTCTTTTAATAAGACAAGGGCTTCACTTACCGCTTGCACAATCGGCTCATGGTGTTGTTTAACTTCAGTATGAATAACTTTCTTTGCCAAAACCATCGCCAAATGCAGCAATGATTGTTCAATCTCTTGCTCCTGTTTGGCAAGAGGAGTTTGTAAGCGTTCGAGTAAACTATCAATCAATGCGAGTTTGTGTTCCAATTCAGGTTGAATTGTGGCAAGCCCTTGCTCGCGTCCTTCCTCAACGCCTTGTTCCACACCTTGCTTGTACCCTTCTTCATGACCTTGAACGATACCTTGTGCAATCCCCTTCTCTAGCCCTTGCTCAAATCCTTGTTGCTGAGCTTGCTGTGTAATTTCTTCAAGTTCTTGTGCTGATAATGCACTCGGAGCCTGCACATCTTCAGTAACGACTTCCTCTTCCACCACCGCTTTTTTTTGGCTTAATTCCGCGACATTCATTCCTAGTGCATTAGTGCGGTCTTCGGCAACTTTTTCTGTAACATCTGGTGCGTACCATCGTTTTAGCAGTTCTAACTCTTCAGTAGAGGGTTTATACATTTCATTCGCCATTTTTAACCTTTACCTATGCCGCTAACGAATTATAAGAACTCGTCACCACCGCCGCCGCCAAGCATGATTTCACCTGAGTCGGCCAAGCGAGTTGCCACAGCAAGAATTTCTTTTTGTGCCACTTCGACTTCACTAACACGAATTGGCCCCATAGCTTCAAGATCATCCACCAACATTTCAGCAGCGCGTTTGGACATATTGTTAAGAAACTTATCTTTAAGTGCTTCATCAGCACCTTTAAGCGCTTTCATCAGATCGTCCGTTTGTACATCACGTAAAATTGCTTGGACACCACGATCATCAACGTCGATTAAATTCTCAAAGACGAACATCAAGTCTTGAAGTTTTTGCGCCATCTCCTCATCCGTATCACGGATAGAGTCCATTAACTGACCTTCAACATTGTTATCAAGGTAGTTCATGATATTAGCAGCAGATTTTAAACCACCCATTTTCGCCGCTTGTGCACCCGCTTGTCCTGCAAATTGTTTTTCCATAATATCGTTTAACTCTTGCAATGCCGCAGGTTGAACTTCTTCAAGGTTTGCAATACGCATCATTAAGTCTAAACGAATTTTCTCAGGGAATTGCGATAAAATTTCAGCAGATTGCTCAGGGTCTAAATATGACAATACGATGGTCTGAATCTGCGGGTGCTCACTCACGATGATATTGGCAACTTGACGCGCGTCCATCCATTTGAGCGATTCTAGACCTTTAGCACTACCACCTAAAATAATCTGGTCAATGATATTAGAGGCTTTATCTTCACCTAAAGCTTCAATTAAAGCTTTACGGATAAAGTCTTCAGAATTAAGACCAATAGAAGATAGCTCTTGAATATCATCGAGAAAGCAGCGCAGCACAGCCTGAACTTTCGCCGGAGTAAAGTCATCAAAACGAGCCATCGCTTGACCAACATACTGTACTTCTTTTGGTTCAAGCGATTTAAGGATGCTCGCGGCATCTTCCTCTTTAAGACTTAACAATAATAAAGCCGTACGCTCTAACCCTGTTAAGGTAGTAACATCAAACTCTTCTTTTTTTTCTTCTTGTGTTGCAACTTCTTCAGCCATGAGATAAACCGTTCTTAACCTTGATTGTCTTTATATAGCCAGTTCTTAACTACCTGAATTGATAAATCAGGTTCATTTGAGACCAGCGCTCGAACCGCGCGTAACAAATCATCATCTTTACGTAAATCTGGTATTTGAATTGAACCATCGTCAGCATAAGTATAGTCACTGTCCGCCGCAGCAAGCATATCAACGGTATCAGCAGCAAACTGGTCATCAAAGTCAGCTAAATCACCTTCAGCGACATCAAGATCCTCTTCCTCAACCTCTGGGTAGATGAGGCGGTTCAGCATTGGTTTCACTAATCCGAAGATAATCACAATAATGACCAATGCACCTAACACCATTTTCACAACACGCAAGAACCACGGTTGCTCCCATATAGGCAAGTCGGCAAGTTCTTCAACAGATTCCTTATGGAATGGAATTGTCACAACTTCTAAAATATCACCTCGGGCTTGGTTATAACCAATACTACCTTGCAAAAGGCGCGTGATATTAGACAGCTCTGCTTGTGTTCGCGGTGCTGTAATAGGCTCTCCGCCTTCTGCCGCTGGTGTTGTTGTGTAATCTAGCGCAACAGAAACACTGAGTTTTTTAATGATACCTACTTGCTGACGTATATGGCTAATAGTGGTATCTAGCTCATAGTTTCTGGTTGCTTCTTTCTGGAAACGTCCATTTTTCGTCGTCGTAATATCACCTACTTTTTGCTTATCAACTTCTTGGGGGATATCTGACTCTAACGGAGGCTGATTTGATAATGCGCCAGCGACGCCACCGACGAGATCACCGATGTTTTTATTTTCCATTGTCCGTTCACTGCGGATAGCTGGAAGGTCTGGGTTGTAGCGCTGTTGAGTCTCTTCAACGGCAGTAAAGTCCATTGCAACATCGACTTGAGCAGTGTAATTACCAATGCCCACAACAGGGATCAAAATAGAGTCAATTTTTTCTAAGTATTCCGTTTCTTGTTTTCGCTGCTGTTCAAACTCTTTACGATTACGCACGCTTGATGGGTCTTCATTGCCTGATTTTAATGAACGACCGTTTTGGTCAGCAACGGATACTCGACCGGGTTCTAAACCATCAACCCCTGAAGCGACAATATCAACAATTGCATCCACTTCTTCTTGGCCGAGTTGGCGACCTCGATTTAAAGTAACAACCACAGTTGCGCTAGCTTTTTTATCACGACGAGAAAACACATTCTCTTTAGGAATCGCTAATAAGACTTTCGCTCTCGCAACATTTTTTAATTCGGCGATAGCTGAAGATAGTTGGCGCTCACGGCTGTGCTTCAGTCGTTCGCGCTCTAAGCGCTGACTGACACCGAAACCCATATCTTGCATCAAGATATCATCACCGTTTGCAGGTGCATTAGCCATACCTGCACGCGTTAAAGCAAGACGGACTTGTTGATAATTCTCTTCGGCAATCATAATGGTAGTGCCGTCGATTTTGTATTCAAGTTTATTTTGGTCAAGGAAGTCAAGAGTTGTTGTAAACTCTTCAGTATCCATTTTTCCTAATGGTCGATACTCAGGTTCTTGTGCCCAAAAAAGTACCATGACGGCAATACCTAAACAGATAGCAAGCGCCAGAATCATGATAACTTGACGTAAAGTATCACCGTCACCTAACCCCGCGAGTACACCGGTCTTGGTTTCTTCTATATCATTAGATCCCGCTGACGTTATTGGGTGAGGGTCTTCATTCACCGTCATGTCTGTTGAGTTACTCGCTTCAGCCACTATTACTAACCTTTATTTTCATCTTAGGGTGCTACTTATTACGCAAAATAAGCACCTACACCATCAATATTACACTATCATCATAATCAAAATACGACGTACAGCCTATATTCTCATATTCTCAGTTTGTTTACATAAAAATATGATGAAAATACAGAACACTGTATTAAACAGGCATACTCATGATTTCTTTATACGCTTCAACGAACTTATTACGGACTTCAACGGCTGCAGAAAATGCAACGCTTGATTTTTGTGATGCGATCATCGCATCTGAAATGCTCACTGAACGATCGCCCATTTCTACGGCAATTTGCATCTCTTTTGAGGCTTTTTGCAGATCATTCACATTATCAACAGCGGCTTTTAACATCGATGAAAAATCGGCTGATTGCGCAGCAGCAGGTTTAGCACTTTCTATGCCCGGAGTATTCATTTGAGCTTTAGAGATCATGCTTTGCATATCGTTATACATTGAACCAGCGTTAATATTCATAATGTTGTCCTCGACGTTTTTTTGACTTTTTCATGCGTATAATCAATAAAAGCAAGAAATGATCCACAAAATGAAACTCAACCCAAAAAGCCAAACAAAATTAATGTTTGGCTTATATTTCAAGTAAATAGATTTTTAAAATTTTAACTACGCGGGTAAAGGAATACCCATATCACGTATTTTCGCCAATTTATACCTTAAGGTACGAGGACTGATACCCAGCTTTTCTGCTACAGCTTTACGTGATCCGTTACATGCAGCAAGCGTATCAATTATGATCTGATTCTCTTGTTGCTTTAATTCATTGCCCAATAACGGTTCGCTGACACTTGCTTCATTAATCTGTACTGACTGCACCTCTTGGACAGGCTCCATTGAAAACGACTCAAGAATAAGGTCATCGGTTGTGATCTCTTCCTCACTGCATAAAATCAATGAACGTTGTATAACATTATCCAACTCTCGAACATTTCCAGGCCACTGATGACGTTGTAGCATCAATTTAGCATCTGTAGAAAAAGCGGGAGGCTGGCCCAGGCCGCTATAATGCTTGGCTAATAAATGTTCTGCCAGTGGTAGAATATCCCCACTACGTTGCGATAGCTGCGGCCACGTTAATGGAAATACGTTAAGCCGGTAATATAAATCCTCGCGAAACTCTTTATCATTCACTGCTTGGCGTAAGTCACGGTTTGATGTTGCCAGCACTCGAACATCGAGTTTAATGGTTTTGCGTGAACCTAAACGCTCAACTTCTTTCTCTTGTAATACACGAAGCAACTTCGCTTGCAGGCTGATATCCATCTCTGTGATTTCATCGAGTAAAATTGTTCCTCCTTGAGCCTGCTCAAATTTGCCAGGACAGGCTTGTAGAGCCCCAGTAAATGCCCCTTTTTCATAACCAAATAAGGTAGACTCAAGCATGTTTTCAGGAATTGCTGCACAATTTATCGCTACGAACGGCTTATCACTTCGTCTTGATTGATTATGAATATACTGACTTAACACTTCCTTACCTGATCCAGAGGGTCCATTGATCATCACCGATGCATCGCTTTGCGCAACTTTCTTAGCCAGCTCTAATAATTTAATCGATTTCTCATCGCCAACAACAGGATCATTAACATCGAGTTCTGGCACTGGCATGTAGCGGCTGACTAAATTTAATAAGACTTCTGGTGCAAACGGCTTCGCCATATAATCTGCAGCACCCTCACGCATCGCACTCACAGCATCATCAATGTTGGCATAAGCTGTCATTAATAGCATCGGTAAATCTGGCCACTTTGCTTTGATACTGCGAAGCAGAGATAGCCCTGACATACCACCCATTTGAACATCCGAAACAACTAAAGCAACCTTGGTTGTTTTTAAGGTTAATAACGCTTCTTCACCACTTTCACATTCGACACACTCATAGCCACCTAACATTAGTGTATCAACTAAGGCTTCTCTTAAGCCTGCGTCATCTTCTACGACTAAAATTTTATTACTTGTCATGAGTTAACTCCCCATCGCATGTTTAATCACTACAGCGGCTTCACGCTGAAGTGGAAGTATTAATGAAAAACACGAACCTTGCCCCTGCTTAGATACTAAGTTTAATTTGCCATTGTGAGACTTAGCTACAGACTGAACTACTGCTAGCCCTAATCCCGTTCCCTGACTTTTTGTGGTAAAAAACGGTTCGAATATTTTTTGTTGTTGGGCTAACGAGACCCCTGGTCCATTATCAATAAGTGAAATTTCAACTTCATTGTCACCAAAGCGTCTGGCGATCAAATGCAGCAACAAGCCTTGAGGCTTAGCTTGAATCGCATTATGTATTAGGTTAGTAACAGCACCACTGAGTGCCGTGCGGTTACCTAATATCAATAAATCTGGATCGGGTAATGTCACCATCATCTTAGCTTTATGTTGTTGCATCATCGCTTCGCTAGAGGCATCAACTTCCGTTAATAGTTCTTGCAAAGATAGTTCTGTGGCTATTTGACCATTATCGCTACGAGCAAACATCAACATATCGTTTACTTGCTGCTCTAAATCTTTCAATCGTGCTAAAAGCTTGTCGTGAAAATGAGTTTTAGCATGATCGGGCATCGCTTTGTTTTTCAGGTTTGCGGCATAAAGCATCGCTGCTGAAAGCGGTGTTCTTACTTGATGTGCAAGTGACGCAACCATTTTCCCTAACGCTGATAAACGCTGCATGTGTGCCATGTTATTTTGCATTTGACGTGTTTCAGTTAAATCAGTGAGCAAAATCAATTGACCGTCTTCTGGCTCTAATGACGAAATCGCAATTTTAAGTCGGCGACCATCTTTTAATGACACCTCATGACCATCATCGGCACGCGGCTGAAACGCCTCATTAATCACATTGAACCAGCGCTGACCAATCACTTCTTGACCGAGAAAGCTCACCGCCATCTTATTTGCTTCTGAAACCAGACCATTGCCATCTAGAATAATTACCCCTGATGGTAGAATATCGACTAAATGTGCCAAACGATTTTGTGACACTTGTGCGCCGATGTGTTGATTGTTTGGTGAGTTTAGTGCCATAACAGCCTCGTCAAATATTTGTCTTAAAAACTAATACAACGAGAAATGCAGTTAATGTGCCAACTTTATTTTAATTATATATCAATCAGTTAGGAAGGGTAATTTGATGTACTTTGCTGTTATTTCCAATATAATTGATATCAACGAGAGGTTTCGTCTAAGAGACTGCAGGAACTGTGATTTGAAAGAAGCGACACAGGTTGCTTAAAATACTTTAATTGAGGACCTATATGCAGTGCCTCTTTATAAATGGGAGAACTTAGCGATAGCAATGCTTAAATGGCAAGCTATTGTCACCCTGACTCTGTAAAATTCAGGGCGACACTCTGGTCTATTAACCGTCTTTAGACATACCGTATTTACGCATTTTCTCAACAAGGGTTGTTCTGCGCATGCCAAGTACTTCAGCCGCACGCGAGACAACATAATCTTGTTGCTCTAACGCTTGGCCAATTAAATCAATCTCCAGCTCAGATAACATCTCTTTGAGGTTAACACCTTCCGCAGGAAGCTCAGTAAGAAGCGTCTTTTCAGGGATTTCAATTTCTTCTTCACCGCTGAAAATTGCAGCAAAGGCATCTTGCTCTTGTTGCTCTTCAGGATAGTCAGGTTGAAACTCAGGAACATCTAAATGGCGATATTTAGCCGGTAAATCGTTAACATCAATCAAGTTATTCGGGTAAAGAATGACTAAACGCTCAACTAAGTTACTCAACTCACGCACGTTACCTAACCAATCATGCATCATCAATGATTCCATACAGCGCTGAGTGAAACGAATTGATGTATTGTAGGCTGTCTCCATGCGTGTGACTAATTCTTGAAGTAACAGGGGAATATCACCTTTACGTTCACGCAGTGCAGGCATATCAATCGGGAATACATTCAAGCGATAGAATAAATCCTCGCGGAACTTACCTTCTTTAATACGCGTTTCAAGATGTTGATGAGTTGCAGCAACAATACGAACATCACAATTTAAGGTCTTATTGCCACCAACTCGTTCAAATGTTCGCTCTTGCAAGACACGTAATAATTTAACTTGCATCGGTTGGGGCATATCTCCAATTTCATCAAGAAATAAAGTACCACCCTGCGCAAGTTCAAAGCGCCCTTTTCGGGCTGTAAATGCACCAGTGAAAGCCCCCTTCTCATGACCGAACAATTCACTTTCTAAAAGCTCTGGCGGGATAGCACCACAGTTTACTGGAATAAACGGCCCTTCCCGACGTTTAGAATAATAGTGAACATTACGAGCAACAACTTCTTTACCTGTACCGGACTCACCAAGTACCAGAACATTAGCATCAGTTGTTGCGACTTGTTCAATTAAAACACGTACATCTTGAATATTTTCACTGCGACCCACTAAACTGCGAAACAACATCGATGAAGATCCTGCATTAACAGTGCTGCCAGGTCGCTTATTGCAAAAGTCTTGACAGTTATGAAGCTCTTGAGTGAGCTGAGCATAGCTAAAAGGAAAATCAATACAACCGATCAAGTTCGGTATTTGTTCAATAAAGGCTTTGTCGCAATCACCGACAATCAACATTGCCTGAGTGGCATGTTGAGCAAAAAAGTCAGCGCTGAGGTCGACTAATTCACCATCATAGATCACACTACGAAAGTTACCCTGCTGTTTGATGCGTTCAGTAACCTCACGAAGTTGCGTTACTTGTTCAACAGATTCACCAATAAATTCTAAAATTGTGACCAATTTTTCTAATCGTTGAGCATTATCGCTACAAATTAGAATAGAGTCAGAAACTTGCATCTTAAACAACTACCTTTTCATATAATGACTTAAACACATTAAATATTAAAAATAACTTAATAAAACAAAGTCATTTACTAGTTTTATTTATATAGGTTATTCTAACTGGCAATACAAAAAATTAGCAACAGTCAATTTATTGACTTTTTGATGTCGATTAATAATTTTATTAAACTATATTTAATATATGGCATATTACTTGCCTTTAAAAAGGTATAGTTAACACTAAAGCTATTTAAATTACCGTCGATAACATTATTAGTAACTTAAAATAAATACTCTAAACAGTCAGTTACTATCGACAGTAAACGCTAATTAAGAATCAATGAAAGTCATTGATTTAAATATAATACGTAGGATTAAGTATGACTCGATTATCAATAAAAAAGTATCGCCAAGCCAGTGTAAATACGAAAGCTGAAGAGAGTCCGTATCAATTAGTCTTGGAGATATTCAAACAAGTCCTTGGCAATATTGCTGCTGCAAAAGGTGCCATCGCACAAAATGATATTGAAAAACGCAACGAATTACTCAACAAAGCCATCACCCTCATCGGTGTTTTAGACGGTTCTCTTGATTTCGATCAAGGGGGAGATATCTCAAACAACCTTGCTTCGCTTTATGAGTATGTGATTCAACTTTTATTTAAAGCCAATGCTAACAACAGTGATGCGGAATTAGATGAAGCGATTCAATTACTATTGCCACTACGTTCAGCATGGGAACAGATCCCAACTGAAGAACAGAACAAAGTCGACTTTAGTGAGTAACCTTTAAGTTGATTTATGATAATAAGTATCGGTGACCTCATATGATACAAAGATCACTAGACGTAATCATTGAACTATCACAGCAACTCCTTGCTGTGATAGAAACCGTAGCGAGCAATGAAGCTACTAACGACACTCTAGAACAGCTAACAATTCTATCTAACGCAAGAGATAAAGCGATAAAAACACTCTTCAATGAATACAGTCATGAAGAGTTAGCACCAAATCAAGAACGATTACAAAAAATAGCCGACATTGACCAACAGCTACAACAAACTTCTCAATCGACCAAAGCTCAAATGGCACAACAAGTTATTAAGCAAAAAAAGAATACCAAAGCGGCGAGTGCTTATTTAAAATAGGCAACTTCAAAAGACATCGGAATCACTTATGGACTCAACCTTAGCGTTAATTGGCCGTAGCTCATCATTATTTGACCAAGATCTAGACACCATTGAACAAACTTTACTGTCGGGGGTTTCATCTTCTCGCTTTTTAGTTCTTGGCGCAGCTGGGACCATTGGTCAGGCCGTAGTTAAAGAGATTTTTAAACGCCAACCAAAGAAATTGCATGCGGTTGATCTTAGCGAAAATAACTTAACAGAATTAGTTAGAGATCTACGCAGTACAATAGGCTACATCGATGGCGAGTTCAAAGCACTAACCTTAGATATTGGCTCAGCAGAGTATGACGCTTTTATTAACAGTGACGGTCAATATGACTATGTTTTAAACCTTTCAGCGCTTAAGCATGTTCGAAGTGAAAAAGATCCCTACACCCTAATGCGTATGGTTAAGGTCAATATTTTAAATACCGAAAAGACCCTCAATCAATCTATTAATGCGGGAGTTAAAAAGTACTTTTGCGTGTCAACAGATAAAGCAGCAAACCCTGTCAATATGATGGGGGCCTCTAAGTCGATTATGGAGCAATTTCTAAATAGAGCGAGCAGCTCAATCAACATATCAACGGCACGTTTTGCTAACGTAGCGTTTTCAGATGGTTCCCTGTTACATAGCTTTAATCAACGAATGCAAAAGCGACAACCAATAGTCGCACCAGATGACGTCAAGCGGTACTTTGTTACACAGCAGGAATCAGGACAGCTTTGTTTGCTCTCCTGTATACTAGGTAACAACCGAGAAATATTTTTTCCTAAATTAACCCCCGACCTTCATTTACAAACGTTTTCTCATATTGCAAAGCAATATGTACTTGCACAAGGTTTCAACCCTCACTTATGCCACACAGAAGATGAAGCAAGAGAACTAGTAACACCATTAATCAAGCGAGGTGAGTGGCCGTGCTTATTCACTCCTAGCGACACTACTGGTGAAAAAGATTTTGAAGAGTTTTATACTGAATCAGAACTATTAGACATGACACGATTCACTGGGGTCGGCATAATTAAACAGGATCAGCAAAAACGATCTGAAAAGTTAGAGAGTTTCACGCAAGGTATTGAAAAATTACTCAGCCAAGGTCATTGGAACAAGCAACAGATTGTCGACTTATTCAAGCAGCTATTGCCGGATTTTGAACACCATGAGCTAGGCAAATACTTAGACGGGAAAATGTAGTGAACGATAAAATCATTAGCTTTATTCAAGGGCTTTATCAGACAAATCAGCCTATACCACTGCATGCCCCAATCTTTAATGGTAATGAACAAAAATATGTCGCTGAAACTATTGAGAGTACATTCGTGTCGAGTGTGGGTCGGTACGTCTCACAATTTGAAGATAAAATAAGCCAATATACCCAAGCTAATTGCGCCGTAGCCACAAACAGTGGCAGCGCTGCCCTTCATACTGCGCTCTACCTTGCTGGTGTTACTACAAATGACCTAGTTATCACTCAAGCACTCACCTTTGTAGCCACGTGTAATTGTATTGCTCAATTGGGGGCGCAACCTCTATTTATTGATGTTTCCAAAACCAGTCTTAGCCTATGTCCTGAAGCATTAGAGACTTACCTGACTGACAACGCCTTCATTGACGGTAAAGGTCAATGCATACACTCTAAGACCAAACAAAAAATAAAAGCTATTGTACCAATGCATTCCTTTGGTCACCCCGCATTACTCGACGAACTCACCCAAGTTTGCACACAGTGGAATTTAACTTTAATTGAAGATGCTGCTGAAAGTTTAGGCTCATTTTATAAAGGCAAACATACTGGCACACTCGGAGACTTTGCTGCTTTAAGCTTTAATGGGAATAAAGTTATTACCACAGGCGGAGGCGGCATGTTGTTGACTAAAAGCTCAGAGACCGGCCATCGAGGGAAGCATATTACTACAACAGCGAAAACACCTCACCCTTATGAATTCTTTCATGATGAGTTAGGTTTCAATTATCGCATGCCAAACTTAAATGCCGCGTTAGGCTGTGCCCAACTTGAACAGCTCCCGACTATACTCGCAAGCAAAAGGCGAATAGCAGAACAATACCAAAACTTTTTTAGCGATAGTGACTTCCAGTTTGTCGCCGAGCCTGACTACGCACACTCCAATTACTGGTTAAACGCCATAATTTGTCCAAATAAAAAAGTGAGAGATAGTCTGTTGCAACAAACGAACGGGGCCAACATCATGACTAGGCCCGTTTGGCAACTGATGCATAAGTTGCCGATGTATAAATCAGCGCTACGTGATAACCTTAAAAACTCACTTTGGCTCGAACAATGCTTGGTTAATTTACCGAGCTCGGTAAAATAAAATACATACCAATTTAAACACCTACTAAATTATGAAAAGAAATATAACAGTTTTCACTGGCACCCGAGCTGAATACGGTATTTTATATTGGTTATTAAAAGACCTTAAAAAATCTGATTTTTGTAACCTACAGTTACTTGTCTCGGGCACACACCTATCCCAACAACATGGTTCAACTATTAACGAAATCATCAATGACGGTTTTCATATTGATGAAACAGTGGAGATGATATCAGCAACAGATGACACAGCATCAATAGTAAAAAGCATGGGAGTCGCCTTAGTCGGTTTTTCACAATCACTAACGAGGCTATCGCCAAATCTCATCATCATTTTAGGTGATAGGTATGAAGCATTAGCAATAGCTCAAAGTGCAATGTTAATGAAAATACCTATTGCTCATCTCCACGGGGGGGAATTAACTGAAGGAGCCTTGGATGATAATATTCGCCATGCTATTACCAAAATGAGTACCCTCCATTTTACAGCAAACCAAGAGTATGCTCGACGTGTAATTCAGTTAGGAGAAGCCCCTCAAAGAGTGCATTGCGTTGGCGCACTGAGCCTAGAACACCTGCATAGAGAGAAAGTAATGGATAAAGAAAAGTTAATCGAATCGATTAGTTTTCCATTAAATAAACCTTTTTTATTGGTTACCTACCACGCAGTAACTCTAGCAAATGAGTGCCCTCAAACAACAACTAAAGCATTATTAGAAGCATTAGAACAATTTAGTCAATACCAAGTAATTTTGACTTACCCTAATGCCGATAGCGGGGGGTTAAAAATTATCAAATTGCTAGAACAGTATAAAAATGCAAATGAAGAGCGAGTTTTCCTCATAAAGTCTTTAGGTCAAAAACGGTACTTCTCTGCAGCAAAGCATGCCTCTGCCGTTATAGGTAACTCCTCAAGCGGAATAATAGAAGTTCCATCTTTAGAGACTCCCACAGTCAATATAGGTAGCCGCCAAAAAAGTCGTTTAGCCAGCTCTTCTGTTTTACACTGTAAGGCCGATAAAGATTCTATAGTTAACGCCATTACCCAAGTTCTTTCACCAAGCTTTAAGAGTAAAATATCCAGAACAACGAATCCATATGGGCAAGGCGATACCAGTCAAAAGATCATAGACGCACTAAAAGAGTTCAACTTCTCGCCCCAAAAAGCATTCTACGATCAAAAGGAGTAGAGCAAGTATCATGACAAAGGTATACATAATTGCTGAAGCTGGAGTAAACCATAATGGTGACGAAGCCCTTGCCTATCAACTGATAGATAAAGCAGTTGATGCTGGAGCAGACGCTGTAAAATTTCAAACTTTCAAAGCTGAAGATATTGCATCACACGAAGCTAAGAAAGCAACTTATCAAATTGATAGCAATCAACCAGAACAAACACAATTTGAAATGTTAAAAGCATTAGAGCTTTCTCACTCCTTACACTTTAAGTTAAAAGAATATGCTCAAGATGTAGGCATTGATTTTCTTTCAACAGCCTTTGACTTAACCAGTTTAAATTTTCTTGTTCATCAGCTAAAAGTCGACAGATTAAAAATACCATCAGGTGAAATAACTAACTTGCCTTTTATATTAGCTCATGCACAAACAGGATTAGATGTCATATTATCCACTGGTATGGCAACGTTATCAGAGATAGAACAAGCGTTAAGCACTTTAGCATTTGGCTTATTGAATAAGGGCCAAAAACCAAAGAGCCAGATGTGCTTCAATCAAGCCTATTTATCCCCACAAGGTCAGAAATTATTAAAAGATAAAGTTACGATTCTCCATTGCACTAGCGAATACCCTACCCCAATTGAGCATGTCAATTTAAATGCATTAGATCTAATGCGACAAAAATTCACCTCAAAGCTAGGGTACTCTGACCACACTCAAGGTATTTACGTTTCACTAGCCGCCGTAGCGAAAGGGGCAACGATAATCGAAAAACACTTTACGCTTGATAAAACACTGCCAGGGCCAGATCATAAAGCCTCTTTGTCACCACAAGAATTAAAACAAATGATTTCAGGAGTAAGGCAAGTTGAACACAGTCTAGGACAAGCGATTAAACAGCCCTCTATAGGTGAACAAGAAACTAAGATAATTGCACGAAAGAGTTTGGCATTAAAAGTGTCTGTAAGAAAAGGGGAAGAGCTAACAGAAGAAAACCTGACAACTCTTCGACCAAGCACCGGTATTTGTCCGAGTCTGTATTGGCAATACTTAGGAACAAACGCTAAACAAAATTATCAACCCGGGGACTTACTTCATGAGTAAACCACTGGTAATAATCGGTGCCGGTGGTCACGCAAAAGTTCTAATGGATATTTTATCTCGGCAAGGGCGAAAGGTAATAGCTTATGCAGCGCCGGAACAAGCAACATATAACACAATGTTTACTCAACTATCTTGGCTAAGAAGAGATAAAGAAATACTAAAATATTCGACAGATGAAATTCAATTAGTTAACGCTATTGGCTCAATGCCATATCAATTATTACGCAGCAAATTATTTGATATGTTTAAGCAGCATGGTTATGAATTTGCTAGCATAGTTTGTGAAAGCGCTTTAATATCCCCATCTGTAAAACTCGGCGAAGGCGTCCAGATTTTATCACGGGCAGTCATTAATGCAGACACAACCATAGCAGCCAATTGCATTATAAATACAGGGACAATAATTGAACATGACTGCCAAATAGGTCGGCATAATCACTGTGCTCCATCCGCGACTCTTTGTGGAGGTGTTACTACAGCCGACTTCGTCCACGTAGGTACCGGGGCAAATATCATTGAGCAATTGTCCATAGGGGAAGGTTCTATAATAGGTGCTGGTACTACAATTACTCAACATGTAGAAAAGAATACAATCGTCTATTCAGCTAAAAATCACCTTAAAAAAAGAGAGTAAAACGATGTCATCAGTTTGGGAAAGTGTGCTAATTCCACCGTCCATTACAATCAAAGAAGCGCTTCGGGTGATTGACACTCAAGCGCTTCGAATTGCTATTGTGGTCAATGATGAAAAACTCATTCTAGGAGTCGTTTATGATGGCGATATTCGCCGAGGGATATTAGCTGGAGTAGCCCTAACGGACCCTGTAACTGAAATCATGAATTCTAACCCTCTAACTGCTGACATTAAAACTCCAAAAATTCAATTATTTGAATTAATGCAAGAACATTCAATTTTTTCAATTCCTCTTGTAACAAACGGTAAAGTAGTTGGGCTTGAGACATTACATGAGAACTTAAATAGGCCGAAACATGATAACCCCGTCCTAATAATGGCAGGAGGTTTTGGCACCCGTTTAGAGAAGTTAACCGCAAACTGTCCCAAACCTATGTTAAAAGTGGGGGACAGACCCATGCTTGAAAATATTATTCTTGGGTTCATTAAAGCGGGATTTAACAATTTTTATATCTCAACTCACTTCTTACCAGAAAAAATAAAAGGCTATTTTAATAGTGGAGAAAAGTGGAATATTAACATCCAATATATTCATGAAAACTCCCCCTTAGGAACCGCTGGTGCATTAGGAATGCTTCCGAAGGAAAAAATCCAACGTCCGTTAATCTTAATTAACGGTGATATATTAACAAAAATAGACTTTAATAAACTTCTTGAATTCCATGAGGAACAACAGTCAGAAGCAACTATGTGCGTGAGAGATTATGACTATCAAGTTCCTTTTGGTGTTGTAGAAGGTGAAGGTACCGAAATAACAACTATTATAGAAAAACCAATTCATCGGTTCTTTATTAATGCCGGAATTTACGTCATTAACCCAAGTATCTTACATAGTTTAAAACCAAATACTCCTATGGATATACCTTCCTTATTTAAAAAGTTAATAGGACAAAACAAACGCGTTTTAAAATTTCCAATCCATGAATATTGGCTCGATATTGGCCAGTTACCAGATTATTCAAAAGCACAAATAGACATTCAAACATTGGAGTTAAATAATGAAACCTAATGTGCTTGCTGTTATTCCTGCAAGAGCAGGTAGCAAGCGTCTTCCAAAAAAAAACACTTTACCCTTAAATGGACGACCTTTGATTGAATGGACTATCGAAGCAGCTAAATCAGCAGCTTACCTAGACTCTGTTATTGTTAGTACGGATTGTCATTTAATCGCCAATCTAGCAAGGCAATCAGGGATAAAGGTTCCATTTATTAGGCCTGAATATTTAAGCCATGACACCGCTTCAAGTGTTGACGTAGCAATACATGCGATAGAACAATGTAAAGAATATTCACCTGAGTGGCTCATTTTACTACAACCAACATCACCTCTGAGAACAGCAGAACATATTGACCAAGCATTAAAAAAAGCAATTGAAAGAGAAGCGGATGCGATAGTCTCTGTCTGCCCAGTAGAGCACCCTCCCCAATGGACAGGTGTGTTGGGAGATAACGATTCAATGAGTCAATTTTTTAACTCAACAACTGATGCAACTAAGCAAAGTCAGCAATTAGCATCACATTACCGCTTAAATGGCGCTATTTATATCATTAGAGTAAAAACATTATTAAAATATCGAACTTTTCACCCTCCTGGCAAAGTTTTTGCTTTTAAAATGCCATGCTCAGCATCAGTTGATATTGACACTAAACATGACTTCGAATTTGCCCAATTTCTAATGCAGGCAAGAAAAGAACACAATTAATAATGAATTATATTAAAACTTAATCAAGGTTTTTAAATGACAATTAAACAACACGATTTACGCGCTTTATATAACCTTCCAGAAAAAATCGTTTTCTGTAAAGAATGTACAATATCAAATCAACGTCCCCGAATTACTTTTGACCAGAATGGGGTATGTAGCGCTTGTAATTTTGCCAAATACAAGAGAAATAAAATCGACTGGAACCTTCGTGAACAAGAATTGAGAGAGCTTTGTGATAAGCACCGTAAAAACGACGGCTCTTACGATGTCATTGTACCTGTCAGTGGTGGTAAAGACGGTGGTTTTGTAGCACACATGCTCAAATATAAATACGGAATGAATCCATTAACTGTAACTTGGTCACCTAGCTTATATACTGATATTGGAAGGAAGAATCTTGACAACTTTATTCGTATGGGTGGCTTCGATAATGTGCTTGGTTCTGTTAATGGTAGGGTCCACCGTGAATTAAGTCGATTATCATTCCTGCATATGGGGGATAACTTTCAACCATTTATTTATGGCCAAACAAACTTCCCACTAAAAATGGCAGTACAACACAACGTTTCACTAATTATGTATGGTGAAAATGGCGAAGTTGAATATGGTGGTAATATGAAAAACGCCCACCGCCCTACTCGCGATATTGAAGATCATGACTCTCATTATTTTTCAGGAAAACCACCTGAATTTTGGGAAGAGCACGGTATAAAAAATAAAGATATTTACCCTTATTTACCCCCTAAATATGACAAAATAGTTGAAAACAAAACTGAAATTCACTTTATGGGATATTACCATTTTTGGGATCCCCAAGAAAATTTCTATTATTGTACAGAACATAATGGCTTTGAGATTAACCCAGAACGTTCAGAAGGCACCTATTCAAAATATGCTAGTTTAGATGATAAAACCGACTGGTTACACTATCACCTAGCCTTTATAAAGTTTGGCATTGGACGTGCAACAAGTGATACCGCACATGAGATTCGCGATCACAAAATTACCCGCGAAGAAGGTATAGCTTTGGTCAAGAAATATGATAGTGAACAACCGAAAAAGCACTTTAAAGAAACACTAGATTATTTAAATGTAAGTGAAGAGCAGTATCATGAAATCATTGATAGCTGGCGCTCACCACACATTTGGAAGAAAGAAAACGGTCAATGGGTGTTAAAAAACGCCATTTGGTACAAATAAACTAAGGTAAACCATGATAAAACAACCTAAAGCAGTCGACTTAGCCGCGTTTAGTGCGGGCTTAAAGCGCCCTCTACCGGCTAAGTATGGCCTACCTGAAGAAATAAAGTTTTGTACACGATGCGTAGAGTCAAACCAACGACCTAGTACAACCATTGAATATAAACATAAAGCAGATTCAAAAAAGCAAACAATCCAATTTGATGATGAAGGTGTATGTTCTGCTTGTCGTGTTGCAGAGCAAAAAGAGCAACTGATAGATTGGCAAGAACGCGAACGGGAGTTACGTGAGCTATGCGATAAGTATCGCCGCAATGATGGCCGTTACGACTGCATTGTGCCAGGTTCAGGCGGTAAAGATAGTATTCTTGTAGCCCATGAGCTCAAATATAAATATGGAATGCACCCCCTAACTGTCACTTGGGCACCACACCTATATACTGATTGGGGGCGAAAGAATTTTGACGCTTGGATAAATTCTGGTCAAGATAATATCTTAATCACCCCTAACGGTAAGGTTCACCGCCTCTTAACTAGACTGGCAATCGACAACCTCTTTCATCCTTTTCAACCATTCATTTTTGGTCAAAAATCTGCAGCACCAAAGCTTGCTGCTGCAATGGGGATACCACTAGTCTTTTATGGCGAGCACGAAGCTGAGTATGGCTCACCCGTTGAAAATGATGATATGAGTCAGCAAGACAGTAAGTTCTTTTCAGGCGTATCTATCGATGATATCTTTATTTCTGGGGTGGCGGCAAAACAACTGATAACAGATTTTGCGATTGATCCTTCAGAACTTCAGCCTTATTTGCCAGCAGATCCTGAACGCCTATATCAAAATAAAACTACAGTTCGTTATTTTGGCTACTACAGGAAATGGCACCCGCAAGGGGCGTATTATTATGCTGTCGAAAACTCTGATTTTGAAGCATCACCAGAGCGCTCTGCGGGAACCTACAGTAAATATAGCAGTATCGATGATAAAGTTGACGATCTACATTATTACACTACCGGCATAAAATTTGGCCGTGGCCGGGCAACAGAAGATGCAGCACAAGAAATTAGATCTGGCGAGATATCGCGAGAAGAAGGCTGTGCATTAGTCAAACGTTTTGATTTAGAATGGCCAGGACGCTTCGAAAGAGAATTATTTTCATACTTAACCATTAATCCAAAAGAATTCCCTGCAGCCAGCAAAATGTTCGAACAACCAGTAATGGATCGAATATATTTTGATACACTTGCCGACAACTTTAGATCCCCACATTTGTGGCAGTATAAAGATGGTCAATGGCAATTAAGAAAAACTGTTTGGCAACCATAAACAATAAAAAGAAAAAGAAAATGTCACTAAAAAATACAGCAACTTGGTGGAAAACGTGGAATGAAGTAAATCAATTAACTTCAAATCGAGAAGTGGTTTTATACGGCCGTTCTGAAGACTGGATTCCTAAGACGTTAAAGAAGCTTCGAAACAAGCCAAGCTACATTATTGATAGAAACCCTAAATATATCGATACGGATTATAAAGGTCTTAGTGTTTACTTACCTGAGAGGCTACTATCAATAAAAAGTGCTCTGCCTTTTGTTGTGATTACTTCAGGGGTCTATGAGGGGATTGTTGAGATACTGATCAACAATGGCTTTCAACCAGGCATTGATTTTTGTTGCTGCCCTGAATATCGTGATTTTCAATTACTTGAAGATATGCGTAATTATACTCAACAATTAATCGTTAGCTGCTCAGATTACAATGATAAAGACAAATCACGGTACAGCAAGGCTGGCGGTGGTATCTTTCTGTATCACATAGGTCCAAACACCTACGAAAAGAAAATATCAGGCTCGTTTAGACAAATAGTAAAAGTAAAGAATCTTTTTTATGCCATAGAATATGTGGCTTGTGAATTATTTATCTTCGATAGCGATTTCAATATTATTGAGACAAAACCTTTAGATGACGCTAACTACTGCGGCCTAGAGTACAGTGAAAAGCACGACTTGCTGATTTTAATCAATGCTGGAAAAGACACTATTTCACTATATGATCGAGAGACGTTTACACTTCAACTGCGTCGATTTTTCTCAGCGAAATCCGAAAGTGGTGAAACAAGTTTGCATCACTTAAATGACGTATGTTGTTATGACGATCAGTTATACGTGTCATATTTCTCCCATTCAGGTAACTGGAAAAAAGGTATCTACGATGGCGGAGTTAGTGAGTTTAACCTCTTAGATATAGAGCAGCCCCCTGTTAGATTAGTAAGAGATTTATGGAAACCTCACAGCCCGAAAATAATAAATGGAGACCTATGCTATCTAGACTCCATGCGAGGTCGGTTCTACACTACAAACCAAGTAATTGCAGGGGAGTTTCATGGCTTTGCTCGTGGCTTAGCAAGCGATGATAATTTCTTTTATATTGGATTAAGCGAAGATATGTATATGAGCCGACGATTTGGCACGACAAATAATATTATGCTTAACGCTGGTTTCTACTTGTTCGACAAAGAAACTAAAGCAAGTCGTTTTTATCCTATGTTAGATAATATGAACATTCATGATTTACACGTACTAAGTAAGCCCGAAATCAATGCGTAATATTAGAATCATTGCTAGGTTAGACATAAAGTCCCCTAACCTAGTAAAAGGCATTCAATTGGAAGGCCTGAGAAAACTTGGTGACCCTAATGATTTTGCTAGGCAATACTATTTACAAGGTATAGATGAAATAATCTACGAAGACATTGTTGCCAGTTTATATGAAAGAAATAGTATTTTAGAGTTAATTAGCAAAACCTCAGATGATATTTTTGTTCCAATTACCGTTGGTGGAGGACTGAGAA
The DNA here is from genome assembly GCA_002835545.1 of Alteromonadales bacterium alter-6D02. Lineage (GTDB taxonomy): Bacteria > Pseudomonadota > Gammaproteobacteria > Enterobacterales > Psychrobiaceae > Psychrobium. Next base: position 83,287 of record PIZK01000003.1, on the reverse strand, counting down.
CTATCGAAGACGTTACTGCAGCCCTTCGAGCTGGAGCTGATAAGGTGTCGATTAACACCGCAGCACTAAAATCACCACAACTTATCAGTGACGTTGCAAATAAGTTTGGCAGCCAATGTATGGTGTTAGCGATTCAAGCGAAACGAATAGATAACGGATGGGAAGCCTACCATGACAATGGCCGTGAAAAAACAGGAATTGATGTGATTGCATGGGCTAAACAAGGACAAGAATTGGGTGCTGGTGAAATCCTATTAACTTCTGTAGATAAAGAAGGAACCAAGAAAGGTTTTGATATTGAATTAATTAAAGCAGTCAGTGAAGCTGTTTCTATTCCGGTAATAGCCCATGGCGGAATGGGCTGTCTCGATGATTGCTCTGACGCAGTAATCGATGGAGGCGCTGATTCAATTGCGCTATCGAATTTACTCCATTATGAAAAAGTCACTGTCGATGAAATTAGAGAGCACTGCAACAATAAAAACATCCCTGTCCGAAGTAAGAGTCTGAGGGGTGCATCATGACTCGACCAACAGTAACAATCATAGACTATGGATTGGGTAACATCAAAAGTGTACAGCAGGCTTTTGAACATATTGGAGCACAGGTTAATTTATCTTCCTGCCCAGAAGAAATTAAATCTGCACAATATCTGGTGTTACCCGGTGTCGGTGCTTTCAAACAAGGGATGTCCGCTCTTATACAACTAGAGTTAATCCCTGCCATAAAAGAGTATGCTCAGTCAGGAAAGCCTCTCATGGGTATCTGCCTTGGTATGCAAATGTTACTTGATAAAAGCTTTGAACATGGAGAACATGAAGGACTAGGTTTAATTTCTGGCACAGTGAAAGCGATAGATAGGCATTCGCCAAATGGTGAACTAATAAGAAAAATTCCTCATATAGGCTGGAATGCAATATCACCTGCTTCCAAATGGCAAAAGTCGATATTAGCCCCGATAGAACAAGGTAGTTTTTTCTATTTTGTTCATTCCTTTAGAGCTGAAGTAGCCAATACAGAGCACCTGCTTGCTACTTGTGAGTATGAAGGCTTAACAATTCCAGCAGCTATAAAACACAACAACGTTATCGGGCTGCAATTTCACCCAGAAAAGAGTGCAGTAGATGGCTTAGCTATCCTAAACACTTTTATTAATCAGTAATTCTTAAAATTAGTAGCTTAAGCACCAGAACTTTACTGGTGCTCATAAGCTTGAATACATATCAATAATACAAGAATTTTTGCACTAAAGGCTTGTAATTCAAATAGTCAGTGTAATGGTTCAACCTAATAAACCCCTTATGAATACTAACTTGCCTTATGTAAGTTGGATGAAGTAACATTCGCAATAACGTAAAGTCGCCTACCTCTTCTATTTGAACTTTTTTCGCTACCAATTTACCACCATCATATAGGGTTAAGCCAAGGACCAGCTCACTTAATTGAGCATATGTTTTAGCAACTTCATCAGCTAATTGACTTTGCTCCTGTAGTAACTTCGTTATTGTTAAATTAATAGATAAAGGAACAGGAAACCTCTCTAAAATAGTCAATATCTGCCGAGTAAATTCATTGTATTTCGAGCCTATCGTGTAACACAAAACCGTTATAATAGAGCTTGTTATGGCACTAGCTGGTAATTCAAAAAACTGCTGAGAAAATTCATGATATCGAGTCGTCAATTCTGCCACATCATGCCAACAATCAAGTTGCTCTCGTTCTTCAAGCTCAAAACTCAGAGCTGCTCTTAACATTGAAATCACAATTAATTCATGGAGTACTTCAGGAGGTATTCGCTTACATATCTGCATCATATTAGTTGAAGCAACATGAGGTGAAAAGTACCCCAGCCCCTCATAGGCAAGTAAATTCTCTGTAACGTCAGGCAGTTGTTTTAAGCTAGCGTGCAAATCTTCACTATGGACTAACTCATTTGATAAGTTTTTCAGCAGCCCTTCATAAACTGACAATAAGTCTTGTTGTACTTTTTGCATCTTATGAGCGCTCCTTTTTATTCACTAGGTGAATTCGTTCCGTAATAAAACAAAGCATTTCCTGAAAATAGGAAACAAACAAACTAAGAGCTTGATTTATATATATCAGCCTATCCCTTACCAAAGGTATCCGAAATACATTACTCGTAATTGTCGCTTGTAACGAATTAAGGCTGCCACCTAACAACTTGGAGCAAACAGCATTCCCTTCATCCATTTGTTTTGTTATTGCGATATGGTTGAGGTAGAAAAACTCCCATAACGCCTTTTCACTTTGCACCGCTGCCTCAACACGATCTTCTTTAGTAAGGTATGCGACCATATCACCAGTAATCTTATTATTCGCTTGGACTTGTGTAACCACCTCTTGCCAGTTGAAATCACTAAACAGTGAATCAGCTAAAAACCATTCAACATAGCTCTTGCGATCAAAGGGCTCAATGGTTTGTACTTCTGATACAAACATAGGTTCCGCCCCATTTATCTTGATCCCATCAGAGCAATTAATAACACGAGAATTCGGACAAGAGTCGATGAGTGATTCTAGAGATGCTCTTGACCAATCAAATACTTCATCCGTACGGATAGTTCCACCAAAATTTGCTTCTCTACTTCTATCGCCAGGAACCTCTTCGCGATTAAAGGTTCGCTTAAAGTCACTGTCATTGTAAGCTGTTGCTTTAGAGTGATGATAAGCTTTATCCTTAAAGCCTAAATCGACACCAAAGAGGTAAATATTTTCAGCACCTAAGTAACAAGACAAAGCCATTGCGCCATTTGCAACAGTCGGATTACAAGCCATCAACTCAACAAGCTCTACATTTTTTGCTAATTGTTTAAACAACTCTCCACCCGCATCAAAAGGCTTTAAGTAAAGCAACGAGTGATTAAAGCGAGAAAGTACTTTATCCGATAAAGTATGACAACCAACGAGAGTGATATCTTTTACAAAATCATCATCCTTAATCTGATCTAACCAATCAACAATATGCTCAGTCCGCTCAATTTCAATATGAAAATCAGGTTTTATTCCATGATTATAAAGTGCGCGTAATGAGGTACCACAAGAAATAACCAACGCTTGCTCTCGATGTTGCTTAATACACTCAAAACTTTGATCTAGTGATGGGCCAGATGCACAAATAAAAATGTTCTTGGCAACCTTTAAGTAATCATCATGGTGACGTACCCTTAAAAACGTTCTTTTCTTCTTGGCACTAATAATACTATTGCGAATAGACTGAATATCATCTTCACAAAAGCCATACCCAGAGTACAAAATAGAATTGTTATCTTCTAACTGCTCAATTAAAGCAACACTACTCTCACTTTCATAGTGACGATATATGGGAAGAGATGCTAACCGATGGAAACCTCTAAATTCGGCAACACGTCTAATCGCGGCCAAATAATGCTTCATTGTCTGTCCGACAACTAGGCTTATACCTCGATTATTTACCGAAAACTGCTCAAATAACCACTCATAGTCAATTGTATGGAGTGAAGCGTAGAAAAAATCTCTGTTGGGCTCATATATCACTATCATTTCCGTATTAGAATTAGCCAATGACTCAAGGTGATAGCCTAAACCGATACCAGTAACACAAACAAGAGGGTAGCTCTCAACAGGTTCCCAATCTTTTCCTTGCTGAGGTGTTACGTATGGTTTTGCAAGCTGTTGTAGCGAATCCATATAATTAGGGTGAATATGTTCATGCATTGCATTTTCATAACTGGCACCGTCATAGCTATCAATATTATAAACGAAACTAAATGGCTTTTTCATAAACTGAGCCATATGTTCTTGAGAAACTTCTTTTGGATCCCCTTGGTAAACAAATTGCCCATTACCAGCAATGTTTAAATAGCCATCGGCATCCATTTCCAGGGCCCATTGTTCTGGTTGATAATTAACAAACTCATTAAAGAGTTCAGAGTTTTTACGTTGAAAAAAGGCGAGATTTTTGTGGAAGGTAAGTTGTAATACCGTTCTTAACAACTCAAGATTTTGTTCGCTCATTGCGCAACCTTATTCAAAGGAAATTTGACACTTTAACCTATAAAGCAATAATTACACCAATACCCTGTTTTAGCTATTAATATCTACACAAAAAACAAAAAACCGCTCAATAAATTGAACGGCTCTATGTGTGCGTGGTATTTTTAATCAGAATTAGCTGGTTTTCTTAACCACCCCAGGCATGTTGTCTAACTGCCCCATTAAATAACTCGAGGTAGAGTTCATATTGGCCACCAGCATATCCATAGCGTTGTATTGTGATAATAAACGTGCTTCGTAATTTTCCATTTTACGATTAAATGCAGTCATATCGTCTTCAAGTTTATCTAGTTGCGTTTCATACCCATTAATGCGTGAATCGATTAACCCACCAGACTCAGTGTAATTAGCAATTAATGTATCGGTTGAAGCTGCAAAGCCAGGCGTTGAATCATCACCAACAAAAAACTGTTGAACCGCACTCGGATCTTCAGCAATCACTTTATTTAAAATGGTGGAGTCTAATGACAAGACACCATATTGGTCTGACTCGACACCAAGTTGTGCCAAAGAAAGCGTATTGCCACTACCACTGTCAAAGGATTGGCTTAGCATATTTCTTAATTTTCCCGTGATCCCACGTAACATAGAGTCACCCGCTAACGGACCACCACCGGCCTCTCCCGCTTGACCAAGTTCTTTAGCCACCTTGTAATATTCGTTATAGCTTTTAACAAAGGCCCCAAGTTCTTTCGCGACTAACGCATTATCTTCACTGACCGACACTTTAGAGTTGTCATCATCGACATCTTGTGCCTTTTTAGCGGTCAAGGTAATGCCATCAATGGCATTTTCAAAGGTGTCTGTTGCATTAGTTAGGGTAATTTGGCCATCAATGGTTATAGAAGAGTCAAGTGCTGCATTGGTTTCAATAAGGTTTGACTCGACCAAAGGATCGCCACTACGACTTGCCGGATCGATATAAGTTAATAAGTCATTTAAACGACTACTAGGATCAAGTGGTGTAGTGCCATCACTTTGTGTCGCTGTAATTGAAAGCTTGTTGTCGAGTCCGGTATTATTGGATGTCATGACTAAGCTTTGTTGGCCGCCGCTATCGGTAATAATAGTCGCAGTCACATCTTCATTGTCAGTAGACTCGTTAATTTTATCTCTGATGTCACTTAAAGTATCAGTGGCACTAATATCTAAGGTGAAGCCAGTAGGGTCATCAGGGGTCGAAAATGTCAGCTTTCCCTCACCCACAGCAAGCGTTTCATCGAACGGGGTCGACATGACTTTATGTGCTTGAGCCAAATTATTAACTTTTATATCATAGCTACCGACCTGAGCCGTTTTGTCCGACTCAATCTTAACAAAGTCATCACTGCCGGATGCTTTTCTTAATTGGTAATTTTCAGCATCTTTAAGTTTATCGAGTGAGTCGGCTAATGAAGACAACGATGCCTTTAATGAACCGTTTGCAGAAATGTTAGTAGTTAACTTGGAACCTTGTTTATTGATACGCTGTTGAAAAGGGACACGCTCAGCTTCAACAAATGCTGATACAAGATCTTGTACAGGCATACCAGAGCCAATACCTGTAAATGAAATACCTGACATAACTCACCTCTTCACACTAGTAGTATCAAACACTACTTTTATTACCACGTAACTTTTTGTCGCCAATTAGCACTTCCACCAATTTACAATGGGATGGCTAAGCCTTCACATTAACAAATGTACCTGCCGCATCCGATAAACTAGCCACTAAATCTAGCACTTCTTCTGAAGGATACTGACGGACCGTTTCACCAGAGTTTTTATCAATGACTTTTATCACATCACGGCCTGAATCTTCATCAACACTAAACTCTAAGCCTCGATTTAAAGAACCAACAAAATCTTGCAGTTTTTGCGCCATCGCTTCGAGTTGGTCTTTTTGAAGTGCTGGTTGCTCTTCGCTTACCGACGCTGATTTGTTGTTCGAAGTAATATCCTCAGCGAGCTTAGCTTGTTCCAATTGGGAAACATTTAATTTACTAGCTTGGACCGCATCTCTTTGTTGATAGGCTGAATTCGTCGCTTGTTGATTATTGCTAACGCCTGAGCTATCAGGAGTGCTCAACGATAATTCAATACTCATAACTTACTCCCATTTAAATCTAATCACCTTCACTGTAAAGCCAATAGCACTAACAAGTCTCTTATAACCTTTATAATAAAACGACTATCAAGCTTTATCAATTGACAAAAACGCAAATAACCGCTGCTGATGATACAGGCAACGGTTATTAATACGGCTTAATTTTCAAAAGCCTTCTAGCTAAGGTGTTCGGGAGCTAGAAGGTCAAGGCTACAAACTTAAGCCGAAGTTAACGCTACCTTAACCTAACAAGCTTAGTGCTGCTTGTGGTAGTTGATTCGCTTGCGCTAAAATCGAAGTACCCGCTTGTTGTAAGATTTGATTTTTAGTCATCATCGCTGTTTCACTAGCAAAGTCAGTATCACGAATACGGCTTCTAGAGGCTGATACATTCTCTTCAATGTTTGCTAAGTTAGAGATAGTATGTTCAAAACGGTTTTGAATCGCACCTAAAGTTGAACGTTGTGAGTCAATTTGTGCTAACGCGCCATCGATAACATCAAGTGCATCTTGAGCACCAGTTTGAGTACCTAAATCAACAGCAGATATTTTAGACAATGTAGATACCGCATCCGCACCAGCATCGGCATCAGTTGCAGTTACCACAGCAAATGAATCCACTGAAGTTAACTTGATACTTCCAGCAACTACAGTTGAGTCTGTCGCTGCGACTGTACCAGTTAGAGTAATCGCAGCAGCTTGCTTAGTACCAGCAGCATCAATACCTTTAACTGTCATATCACCAGTAGTAGTGGCTAAGTTCGCGATATCAATATCTTTACCAGACTCATCAGTTAGGATAATTGAGCCACCTTCATTTGATGCACTTACACCAGTATCACCAGATTTTGCATTAATCGCAGCAGTTAGCTCTTCTAAATCTGTGATGTCAGAAGTACTAGCAGAAATTGCTGTACCATTTAGTTCAAATGTTGCTGAACCAGTCGCTGTCATTGTAATTTCAGCTTGACTACGGGCATCAGCAGTAACACCTGTTGTTGCAGATTCAGCATTAATGCTCTTAGCAATTGTTTCAGCTGTATCAGCAGCTGCTGGCGCAGTTGTTAGTGCAGTACCATTGATTGTTAATGCACCACCTGCAACACCATTAGCCGTTGCCGCAGCACTTGCAGCTGACGCACGGCCAAGACCTACTGCAGAACCAGCCGCACCAGCAAGCGTATGTTGCTCTGAACCAATTTTACTTGCAGCTGTACTTTTTAGAGTCACACTAATAGTTTCATTAGCATTTGCACCAATTTGGAAAGACTTAGAACCAAAAGAACCGTCTAATAGTTGCTGACCACCGAAACTAGTAGTATCAGAGATACGAGTTAACTCAGTTTGTAGTGCTGCAACTTCTTTTTGTAGTGCTTCGCGGTCAGCTGAAGAGTTTGAACCATTCGCTGATTGTAAAGAAAGGTCACGCATACGTTGTAAGATATCTGTAGAGGCTTGCATTGCACCCTCAGCAGTTTGCGCCATCGAGATACCATCGTTCGCATTACGTTGTGCTACACCTAGACCGTTGATTTGGGAAGTTAAACGGTTTGAGATTTGCAGACCAGCGGCATCATCTTTTGCGCTATTGATACGCATACCTGATGATAAACGTTGCATTGAAGTAGCCAAATCATTACCAGATTTTGATAAGTTACGTTGACCGTTTAAAGAACTTACGTTAGTTGATACTGTTAAAGCCATGATAATTCTCCGCTTACTTACTATTAATTTTGTTAATTAGTTTAGGAATATGAATCCCTGTTAATTAACTTAACGGCACGGTGTGGAGAAACTTTACACTTTTTTTTATTTTTTTTACTTTTTTAATCCAAAAGAACCAAGAACATCAATAAGAGGCTGTTTTATATTGGATTATTATAAGTAAACACATAAGTAAATGTAACTTTTTATCTATAGAAATGCAAAACCCACCAAAAAAGGTGGGCTTTTATGCAGCTAGCAGAGTTAAATAGTGGGGATTAACCGCCCAATAATTGAACCGCTGCTTGCGGGATTTGGTTCGCTTGCGACAAGATTGAGGTACCCGCTTGTTGCAAGATTTGGTTTTTAGTCATATTTGCCGTTTCAGTGGCAAAGTCAGTATCACGAATACGACTTCTTGCCGCCGAGTTATTTTCAACAACGTTACTTAAGTTGGAAATCGTTGACTCAAGGCGGTTTTGAATCGCACCCATACTTGCTCGGTTACTATCAATAAAGGCTAATGCAGAATCAATGACCTCAATTGATAGTTGCGCTCCTAGTGCATCACTAACATCAATTTGATCAACAGGCTCTAAATTAGCTGATTCCACCCCAGTTGAAGGCATAATGCTAGTCGCACTACCTTGCACTGTGTAGTTAAGTGAAGAAGACAATCGTACCACTCCTGTCGCTACGGCATCTGGGGTTGCAGTGGCTAATGTATAGGTGTCCGTACGAGCTGTTCCTTCGTAATCTAATGCCGTCATTACGGTATTAGCCGTCGAGGTATAGTTCCCAAGGACAATATCGTCCCCCGACTCACTCGTTAAAACAATTTCATTATCTATGGCTTCTGCGGTAATCCCTGTTTTACCAGAAATCTTGTTGACCTCATTAACAAGTGAATCAACATCATCATCTTTTACTGTTGCTGATAGTTGGATCGCGGTGCCATTTGAGCCTTGTAAATCAAATGATACTGATGTCGCCGTCGTAAATGCTGCAAAGTTTAATTTTGTTAAAGTACGTGCATCAGCCTTAGCAGACGAATCACTGCCGTTGATTGCCGCTTCTAACGCTTTTGCATTTGCACCAGTCAGGGCCGCAGTTGGACCTTCAGAGCTAGTAATAGTAACCGTTGCTGCAGCGGTCGTATTAACAGAACCAACAGAGCCAAAGCCTGCTGCACCTGTGGTATTAGCTAAACCCTGAATATCGAGCTCATAACTACCAATATCCGCTGCCGCAAATGAAGAGAGGCCCATTTGAATCGTTTCAAATGATTTAGCACCCACTTGGAAGCTCTCGGTACCGAAACTACCATCGAGTAACTTACGATCACCAAAGGTAGTAGTATCAGCAATACGAGTTAACTCTTGTTGTAACTGTGTGACTTCTTCCTGAATCGCGCGGCGATCTGCTGGTGAATTCGAACCATTGGCCGCTTGAATTGAAAGGTCACGCATACGGTGGAGGATATTGGTTGATTCTTGTAGCGCCCCTTCAGCAGTTTGCGCTAATGAAATACCATCGCCAGCATTACGCACAGCAACATTTAGGCCCGAAATTTGCGAGGTTAATCGATTTGAAATTTGTAAACCAGCGGCATCATCTTTAGCACTATTAATACGTAAACCTGATGATAATCGTTGCATAGAAGTCGCTAACTCGTTACCTGAAGCACCCAGGTTGCGTTGTGCATTTAACGAGGTAACGTTAGTTTGTACTGTAAGAGCCATGATATAGCCTCCACTTTAATGACTAAGGCATCAAAGGGATGCCACAAGTCGGTAAAATTATTAATATTTCTGCTTAGCTAATTAATACAAAGCAACCAGTGTGCCAACTATAAAACTTAATTACATTAATCTTAGTTAATTTAAGCAAAACGTAGATAGCAGCTAGTTTTAAGCGATTTTTTATTTTTAATTAATTAAACATTAATGCCTTAAAACAGCATTTCACTTCGTCAATAAACTGACTTTTGCCGCTAATTGCCGCTCTTTGCCACCGTCAAATTTTGTACAATATGATTTAAGGAGCGGCGGCTTACTTCATTAAAGATAAGATGCATAAATGTAATTGGGTTGGTTGGGACTATGTAAAACAGAGCTCCCGGCTAAGAGACTGCCGGGAAGACGGTTGTTAGTATGCTACCGAGAAGCGTTGTCGATACGCTGCCAAGAAGAATTGTTGGTGCGTGGTCGAGAAGAACAGTGTTGGTCACACTATCGAAAGAAAGACAGTTATAAAAAGGTTACAAGAAGTTCAATAAACTCATACTTTGCACTTGAGAGAATGCAGTTTGTGAGGCTTGCAGTGACAACTTTTGCCGCTCAAACTGTGAGATAGCTTCTACCATATCAAGATCCTCTAATGAAGAACGTGATTTTTCAATCGTCAAATTATAGTCGATATGACGTTCACTTTGACTTTCGGTCAACTGTAACCTCGCGCCGATTTCAGCACGCACATTACTAAACTTTATTTGAATTTCATCCATATCAGCAATGATATGACCATAATCTTGTTGTCGTGCCCCTTCATCAGCGCCGGTACCATTTGACGCCCTAAGCCAGTCAATTGCATCATTCATCACACTAAACACATCAGTTTCTGATTGAGGTGATAAAGTGATAGAATCTCCTTCTTGTGGCGTTTGATTTATCTCTGTTTCAATACCACTAAAACTAATAGAGTCTCCAGCAACATAAACAGCTTGAGTTAATGGCAGTGTTGGATAAACCTGTGTGCCTAACGCATCAGTAACAGTAACGCCCATTTCACCACTTGGCATAGTCGCAAAACTAATCTGGTAATCATCAGGTGTTGCTACAGGTACATAAGAAGCACGGTCAACAATTTCTGAGCGAGTAACAACCGCGCGGTCAATTTCTTCATGCGCAGGGTTTAATGTATAGGCAGGCTTAAAATCGCCTACACTGTTTGCCACCGTCATAAAAACATCTTCACCAGGGTCACTAGTGGCAACTTGCACCCCTAACCCCACATTGGTTAAGCGCTGCCCTTTATCACCAACATAGTTAACACTGCTATCGGATTGTTCAATAAATGGAGGCGTCTCTGTTTGAAATCCCCCAAAAACATAACTGCCTGACTCATCTCGTGTGTTTGCTAATGACAACAATTCATCAAAACGGGCTTCTAACTCATCGGCAAGAGCGTCTCTTGCCGATTGATCATTGGCAACACTATTACCTTGTAACATTAAGTCTTTAACTCGAAACATGACATCTTCTGCTGATTGCATTGCGCTTTCTTGTACTGTGATGCGCGATTCAGCAAAGGTAATATTTGTTTGGTATTGCTCAGTTAAGGCCTGTTCTTGGCGGATATTTAAGATAGAGATAGCAGCAACAGAATCATCACCTGCTGTGATCACGCGTTTGCCTTCAGAAATACTGACAATCGACTGATTAACATCACTTTGACGATTAATAATATTGTCCGTATTACTTTGATAAAATTGATTCGTTGAAATTCGCATTTACCCCTCCTACCTAGCTGACTGAAGCAAGGTTTGAAAAATCTCATTTGCTGTTGAAATGATTCGAGCACTGGCAGAGTAAGCCTGTTGAAAACGCAACAAGTTTGATGCTTCTTCATCGAGGTTAACTCCAGAGGTGTTGGACATTCTCGTTTCTGCCTGTGTGTAAAGTGTTTGAGTTGCGCCAGCCTCAATACGAGAGGTAGCCGTTACAGAGCCCACGCTAGTGACCGCACCTTCAAATAGATCGCTCATTGTTGAACGACCTTGATTCGCCAGTTTTTGTTCGCTTAAGCTTGCCATTGCCAACGCATTTTTATTATTGCCCGTACCGTATGCGTATTCGATACTATAAACTTCTGGGGCATTAATTGTTTGTCCCGAAGGCTGACCAGATAACTTAAAACTCATGCCAGCCGTTGAGAAGTTCAGCGGTCCAGTTGTATAAGTTGCTGATGTACCAAGTGCTGTACCACTACTATCAAAAAGAGGTTGAGCGACTCCTGAGCTATCAAGCACCTGATAATTAAAGGTTCCAACAGGCGCTTCATACACTTCTAACGACAAGGCGCTCCCCGCACTAGGAAAACCAGCTGCGGCAGTATTATCAACACTGGTTATTTCTAATTTCGCTGTATTAACGTTATCTTTTGAAGAATAAACCTCCACCACAGAAGATGTCGCGATTTGCGATGGTTGTGTTAACTCTACATCTAGGTTCGCTCCACCAAGGCGGGTTGGCTGAATTATAAAATCGTCGCCATCAAGGGGCGTCCCACCTGCTTCTTTAAACATAAAACCATCAGGAGTCGTAAACGTTCGGCTACCGACAGCTGCTGGCGCATCAGGGGTTAATGTCTGACTACTACCGTCGGTTAAGTTTGTTAAAGTATAAGTACCGCCCATAAAGCTTAATTTATAATCATCACTAGTAAGCTGGTTAGGGTCTGTAATCTCAACTGCGCCGCTTAAAGTGCCAGTATTATCTTGATCTGCCATAAAGCGTCGTTGAGTGGACTCAAGGGCATTAATGTCCTCAAATAAATTTTGTCCTGGCAACCCATTTAAATCAACGCCTTGAGACTGCACTGTATTAAAAGCATCAGCCACGGTAATTGCGGTTTGGCCTAATTTGTTAATTGTATCGGTTAAAATACCATCCCGATAAGTCACCAAAGAGCCTAGACTGCCACCAACTTGTTCGTTCGAAAGGCGTTGCTCACTGCCTGAAGGGGCAACAATAGCCAGCTCGGTTTGGCGAGGATCCGGGTTACCCATTTTAGCACTGACCGAAAAAAACGTTGTGCCTGTCACGAGTGTTTGTCCACTGGCAATATAAACATTTAAAGCGCCATCTTGAGTGGGTACGGTAGACACGTTGGTATATGAAGAAAGTTCCTTGACTAACGAATCACGCTTATCCAGCAAATCACTTGGCGTTGCCCCATTTGCAGATCCTTTAACGATATCGCGATTAAGACTCGCAAGTTGAGCTGATATTTCACTAATCATTTCAACTGACGTTTCTAGCTCATCATTCACTGCATTGTATTCTGCATCTAATGTACGCTGCACAGACTGCACATTTTGCGAAAAAGTATTAGCCTTAGACAACATAACTTCCCGTAAACCAATATCACCAGGAACATCCACCAGTGAGTTGACCGCTGAGAATAAGTCATTCAATGAATTGGATACGTTAGGTCCAATCAATGACATCGTCTCATCTAGACGTAACATCTTTTCAGCCATGGTTTGTGCATTGCTATTGAGAGTTTGATTAAAGACTAACTCATTGTAGCGAAACTCATCAAAGACACGCTCGACCTGTGCAATGCGTGTACCAGTACCCACAAAGTCATTGCCCGAGGTGACAGGCAAAGTTGTTTCTTGTAATACTCGTTGGCGGGAATAACCATCGGTATTTACATTGGCAATATTATGACCCGTCGTGCCTAATTGCTGCTGAGAAGCAAGCAATCCACTCACACCGAGTTGTAATAAATCAACGCCCATAACTTTATTCCTTACCTCGAGAAAACATCACAACCGATTAACTAAATGACTAGTTCGCTAATTGATTGACCCTGGACAGTACCGACATGATCTTTGATGCGTAATTTGGATCTGTCGCATAACCGGCTTGTTGTAATCCTTGCAAAAAGCTTGCCGGATTTGAAATTTTCTCTAACGCTGGTTGATAACGGGGTGAGTTTTGTAAGAACTGAGTAAAGTCATCAAAGCTTTGCTCTAGGCCATCATAAGCCCTGAACTGGGCCTTTTCACGAACTGCAACACCGTCACGATATTCAAGAGTTGAAACCGTCGCATGCTCACCTTGCCAGCGATTATCCGCTTTGATATTGAATAAATTAAAACTTGATTCTTGTGACGGTTTATTGACTATTTTTTGCCCCCAACCGGTTTCTAATGCCGCTTGAGCAATAAGTACACTTGGTGAACCGCCTAATGCAGCGGCAGCCTTTTTAGCATACGGCATCAACTGATTAACGAAGTCGGCAGGTGAAGTAAATGATGGATTCGCACTTTGCTCGACTTTTTCAGGCTGTGATTTTGCCGCTGGAATAGCACTAGCTAAGTTACCGTAGTCATTACCTGAAAATACACGCTCTATTTTCTTGCGGATATCACTATCAAGGCTCGACGTTTTTAGCGATGTCGCCTCCATCGCAGGCAGACTTTGAGTACGCAATGCCGCAGCTGGCATTACATTAGACGTTTGCGGGCTTAATTGCTGGACGATAAGTTCTGAGAGGCCAAGGCTTCCGTTTTGGCTCAAATCTAGAGCCATTTGATCATCATACATATTTCGATAGGTCTCACTACTCTGGCTATTAAGCGGAGAGTCTGACTCAAACGCTTTATTTGCTTCACGCATACTTTTAAGTAACATCTTCATGAAGATGCCTTCAAATTGCTTAGCCACTTTCTCTAACGCTTTTTTCTCATCTTGTTGAGCTTCTTTACGAAGATTATCTAAAGAGGCGACATCTTGATAATTTGATTGCGCAACACGCGTATTGCTTGGCATCAATTGTTTAGCTAATGAATCCATGTCAATTCCCTCCTTAAATAACGATTAGTTCGCCGTGTAACGAACCTGCTTGTTTTAAGGCTTCTAAAATAGCCATAAGATCAGAAGGTGAAGCTCCCACCAAGTTTACCGCTTGGACGAGTTCGTCCAGAGTCGTACCTGGAATAAACTTAAACATGCGACTGTCATTACGGTTTACGTCAATAATTGTGTCATCTTCAACGGCTGTTTCACCATTCGCCAATGGGTTTGGCTGAATGACTGCTGGGTTTTCAGCAATGGTTACCGTTAATGAGCCGTGAGTAATCGCCGCAGGCTTTAAACGAACCTGTTGACCAATCACAATAGTACCAGTACGTGAGTTAACAATAATTTTTGCCGCAGCTGTTGCTGGCGTTACATCTAAGTTTTCAAGTACAGACAAGAAATAAATACGTTGTGATACGTCTCTTGGCGCTCTGACATTAATTGATGTGGCATCAATCGCTTTTGCAACATCATTGGCACTTGGTTCAACAATATCTGTAGTGCCCGTTACACCGCCGCCAAACTTTTGATTAATCGTACTGGCAAAAGCTTGAGCTGTTGTGAAGTCAGGGTTGTGTAAGTTAAAGGTAATGTAATCACCTTGAGCAAACGAGTTAGGCACCTCACGTTCAACAATCGCGCCATTAGGGATTCGGCCAACTGTTGGGGTATTTTGAATCACTTTAGAGCCGTCATCGCCACTGGCACTAAATCCTGACACCATCAAACTACCTTGAGCAACCGCATACACATTACCGTCGAGACCTTTCAAAAAAGTCCTAAGTAAGGTGCCGCCGCGTAGACTTTTAGCGCTACCAACAGAAGAAACGGTAATGTCAATATTTTGGCCAGGTTTGGCGAATGCATTTAAATCCGCATGAATGGCGACCGCTGCTACGTTTTTAATCTTAGGTTTAACCCCTGCTGGCATAGATATGCCAAAATTCCGTAACATCGTCATGAAGCTTTGGTCAGTAAAAGGGCTTTGCTCGCCAGTACCAGGTAGGCCAACGACTAAGCCATAGCCAACGAGCTGATTTGAACGGACACCTTTAACAGAAGCTAAATCCTTGATTCTTTGTGCTTTAGCCTGTTCAACACACCCAAAAAATAGAGAGCATAACAGTATAAAGTAAGTAATTAGAGTAAGCTTTTTCATTAAAAATCTCCTGACACAAAATTGACGGATTAAAACGGCCACCAATTACTATTAAAGAATCGTGCCAACCATCCAGCTTTTTGTGCATCAGCGAAAGATCCTGTGCCAGAATACTGAATTCTAGCGTTTGCAACGCGTATTGATTCGATTTGATTATCCGCACTAATATCTTGTGGTCGTACGATGCCGTTAAGGCGAATGAACTCATCACCATTGTTAATGGTTATCCATTTCTCACCGCGTACAATTAAATTGCCATTACCTAGCACTTGCACCACACTCACCGAAATAGATCCACTTAAACTATTTGATTGGTCTGCACTACCTGTACCTTTAAACTCACTGTCTTGATCTAAACCAAAATCTAATGTGTTGCCGCCAATGGTGACGTTTTTTCCTAATCCTGTGACAGGCGATAGCGTCACGCTATTTTCTTTTTTAGTATTACTATTCGCATTTTTCTTTGCTGAGGTGCTTTCACTCAAAATAACTTCAATAATATCGCCAACACGACGTGCTTTAACATCGGCATATAAGCTATCTAGCTGATTAACATCAAACAGCGAGCCTGTCTTAACAATTTGTTTTGGAGGTGTAGCTGGATAAATTGGTGCATAATATGGATCATCTGCAATCGGCTTATTATTAGTATTGGCACAACCAACCAATAGGCTAACACCTGCTAACAATAAAAATTTTTTCATTTTTTCACCCTCTACAAAAACCTAGTGCTATACAAATAAGCTCATCAGCTAGCTTTTCATATAAATTCTTAAAGCTGCTGTGTAACAAAGCTCATCATTTGATCAACCGACGAGATAACTTTAGAGTTCATCTCATAAACACGTTGTGACTCTATTAAATTAACAAGTTCCTCTGTCACATTAACGTTAGAGGTCTCAAGTGCTCCTTGACGTACTGACCCTAGGCCATCAAGCCCTGGGGTTCCTTGTATAGGAGCACCACTGACACCGGTTTCAGTGTATAAGTTCTGTCCCATCGGCTCTAATCCTTGTGGATTGATAAAGTTAGAAACAGTTAATTGCCCCACTACAGTATTTTCAGCTTGCCCACGCTGGCGTACAGACACTTCACCTTCAGAAGATACCGATATACTCACCGCATCTTGAGGGATAGTAATTGCAGGCTGGACTAAATAGCCACTGCCTGGGGTCACAATTTGCCCTTCTTCGTTCAACATAAATTGGCCATTACGGGTATAGCCAACATTTCCATCGGGCATTAAAATTTCAAAGAAGCCATCACCCTCAAGCATCAAATCTAGAGGGTTTTCTGTGGTTAGCATATTACCTTGCGAAAACTCTTTTTGAGTTGCCACCACTTTAGTACCAGCACCCAACATTAAACCGGCTGGTAGCTCTGTATTTTGTGATGATTTACCACCAGGCTGATTAATGTTTTGATAGAGCAAGTCTTCAAAGACCGCTCGAGACTTCTTAAAGCCAACGGTACTAGCATTCGCTAAGTTATTTGAAATTGTTGCAATATCTGTTTGTTGAGCATCTAAGCCCGATTTACTTATCCACAATGCTGCATGCATAATTAATCTCCTAAATTATCCTAGACGCAATAAACGATCTTGTGATGTATCAACTTCTTCTGCTGTTTTCATCATCTTAACTTGCATATCAAATTGGCGCTGTAAGCTAATTAAATCCACCATTTCACTGACTGAGTTAACATTACTTCCTTCAAGCATGCCACTAGCAATCGTTACTTCTGCGTCATTCACGAACTCGCCACCATCTTTAAGGCGAAATAAGCCATCATTACCTTTGACCAAGTTTTGCCGTTCTGGGTTAACCAGTTGTAAGCGGCCAACTTCTTCAATTACTGTCGCTGGAGCCCCTTGAGGTCTAACAGTGATTGTTCCGTCACTACCAATATTCAATTCATCAACCGGTATTGGGAGTGCTATCGGCCCTCCATCACCCATAATGAACTGTCCAGCAGCGTTACGTAACATACCGGCATTATCAATTTGTAACGATCCAGCGCGAGACAATGCTTGTGAACCATCCTCAGCTTGCACGACTAACCAACCTTCGCCTTGAACAGCAACGTCTAAGTCTCGAGAAGTAGAAATTAAAGGACCCGAAGTAAAGTCTTGAGCCGGACGCTCTGTCAACGAAAACACTCGTGTCGGCATGCCTTCGCCAAAAGCCTGCATTGAGCGTGCTTGCTCAATATCAGATTTAAAACCTGTGGTTTTGGCATTAGCTAAATTGTTCGCTCGCAATGCAGTAGCATTGAGGTTTTCTTTGGCGCCACTCATGGATATATAAAGTAATTTATCCATATTTCACCCCGTCAATAAATTATCAATTTGCTAGGATTAGCAGTTCATAACAAGATAAATGCAACAGGTATGCCAATAGTATGGGTAAAATTAAGAGTGAAAATAAAGGGAGGAGATATTTAACCATTTCACTTCGTAACACCCAAACAAAGGTGTTACGAAACAAATGGTTGAAGTCATTATCTAATTTGCAAAATAGTTTGAGATAATGTTTGATTCACTTCTAGTGCTCTTGAGTTAGCTTGGAAGTTACGTTGAGCGGTAATTAAGTCTACCAACTCTGTCGTTAAATCGACATTCGCTTGCTCTAATGCAGCCGAGTTAATCGTACCGAAGGTGCCGCTATCGCCTTCACCTGGTAATGGCTCGCCAGAATCTTGACTCGCCTTCCAAGATGTATTACCAATTTGCGTTAAACCTTGTTCATTTCTAAAGCGCGCCATAGCAACTCGCCCCAGTGGCTCAGCACTACCATTACTGTAAGTTGCTTTAACTAAACCATCTGGGCCAATTTCTACCCCGGTTAATCGACCAACCGTTAAACCATTTTGCTCAAGAGAAGTCACTTCAAAGCCAGACGAGAATTGTGTTGGCTCATCAAGTTTGATTGTAACCGCTTGTGTACCATCAGCACCTGTTGGATAAACACCAGCACCTGGTGTGCCTAATGCTTCTAATACAATATCAGGACTAGCTGGCGCTGCAGGTGGCTGATAAATACCACTGGTATCAAAATTAATTAATGCTCCAACGTGGCCGGTACCAGCAGTCGCTGCAGTTGGAGAAGCCGCTGAAGCAACATCAACTTTAATGCCATCAACTGCAGTAAACTGTGCCCATTGATTTGGTGCAGAGACATCCTTTACAAAGTAACTGGTTTGTACATGTGACTCACCTAATGAGTCATAAATTGTAATCGATGTTGAGTGGTTGTAAGTCGTTGGGTCTGTATGGTCGAATAAACTTAAATCTTTCGCTGTAGCGTTTGCAGGTAAGTTCGCTGACATGGTGACTTCACTAGACATTACCGGAACACCCGCTGTTTCAGGGATCTGAATTCCATTAGTCGATGTAAGGTTGATGGCAGCTGAGGTGCCATCAGTATTTACCGGATACGTTTGTAAGTAGTTACCTTTTGAATCGACAATGAAGTTTTCATTGTTTAATTTAAAGGCACCTGCTCGCGTAAACGTTAAATCTTTAGAGTCAAGGCCATCTGACGTTACAAAAAAACCTGGACCAGTAATCGCCAAATCTAACGCATTATTAGTGAAAGACAAGCTACCTTGGTGGAATTGCTGTGCAACTTGCGCTGTTGTTGCACCGTCACCGGCCTTCGTTTTTGAGTTAGTAAATAATGAGGAGGCATAGACATCGGCAAATTCTGCACGAGACTCTTTAAAGCCGATAGTGTTTACGTTAGCAATATTATTGGCCGTCACATCCAAATCTTTCTTTGATGCAGCGATGCCACTTAGTGCGATATTAAAAGACATTTTAAAACCCTCTTTTCAGATTAACCTTCGGCAACTGCTAACACTTCATTCAGTGAAATGTTGCCTAGCCCTCTTAAATTTAATACTACGCCGTTAGCAGAATTCCCTAAGCTAACGCTCGCTACATGACTGTATGTTGAAACAGCTAATTCTTGTTGTTCTCCACCAACACTGCCAGTGGCTTTAATTGAATAATTACCTTCAGGCACAGCTTCTCCCTTTTCGTTAGTGCCATCCCAAGTGAATTCATTATTACCTGCCGGCATATTAGCCAGCTTGATAGTTTTAATTAACTCACCCGTTTCGTTCTCTATACGAACTGACATACCAGGGGTTGCTTCAGGTAAACTAATAACCGCCTCAATACTTTCACCAGGCTTAACATGCCCCACATTCGCAGGAATGAGAACTTTTTGACCGACCAAGCTCGAAGCCTGTAATGCTTGAGAAGATGTCATAACCGAATTTAAATCTTCAAACTGATTGGTCATTTGAGAAATACCTTCCACCGTACTAAAGGAAGCCATTTGTGAAATCATCTGATCATTATCAACAGGTTTTGATGGATCTTGCATTGCTAACTGCTCAGTCAATAAGCGAAGAAAGTCCTCTTGATCTAATGTCTGATTAGAACCATCATCAACTTTCACTGGCTCTTTTTGCCAGCGCATCGAATCTAGATAAGCATTACTAGTATCAATTGTGCTCATTACTAATTCCCCTATTTACCTAATTGCAGTGTTTTCATTAGCATTTGCTTTGCAGCATCAGCGACTTGCACATTAGTTTGATAAGAACGTGAAGCTGACATCATATTGGCCATCTCCTCCATCACATTGACATTCGGCTTATATATATAACCGTTTTCATCTGCCAATGGGTGATTAGGGTTATACTCTTGGCGTAAAGGATCTTGATCTTCAACTATACCTAACACTTTTACTGGCACTGACTCTTCTTGATTAGCGGCAGCTTTTTGTAGCTCAGCGGCAAAAACCGGATGGCGACCACGATAGGTCTCTTCGACGCTGCTACTGACACTATTAGCATTGGCAAGATTAGATGCCGTAACATTTAATCTCAATGACTGAGCACTCATTCCAGAACCGGCGACATCAAAAATATTATATAAACTCATAATTAAGATCCTTTAATGGCTAATCTAAGCCCTTTAAACTTACCGCCGAGAAATTGTAGACTAGACTGATACTCCAATGCGTTTTTCATATACAAGTTTCGTTCCATTTGTACATCAACTGTATTGCCATCACCAGTATCAGGTTGATTTGGAATACGATACGCCACACCGTCACCAACAGAAGAAGTGACTTTAAAGTGCTTATCATGAGTTCTAGCCATACTTGAAGATAAATTAGACTCCGCATTTCGCATCGCTGTAGCAAAGTCCATATCTCGCGCTTTATAATGCGGAGTATCGGCGTTCACAATATTACTGGCAATTAACTCAGCACGCTGGGCTCTAATACCCACAGTGTGCTGTGCAATTCCTAATGCTTTATCAAATGAGATCGTCATAATTTTGTCTCTTCAATGGTTTTGTATATATAAAGCAATAGCTATGCCAGAAACAATAAAACATATTTTTTATGAGGAAATAAAAAAGGGCAAGCGAACGCTTACCCTATAACTAGTTGATAGTGCTTAATATATTATTTATTGGCCTGATAAACAATGCCTGCTTTACAGCGGTTCATTGTGAATTCATCTGTTAAGCCATTAATTGACTCTGATGCACCTAACATTAAATAGCCATCTTTATTAGCTACCTTGGCAAAGTTGGCAAAAATCTGCCGTTTAACTTCAGGAGAAAAGTAAATAAGTACATTTCGACAAAAGATTATATCGAAACGACCCAGCACATTAAAACTATCAAGCAGATTAAACTGTTTAAATTTAACGTGCTTTTTCACTTCAGGCTTAACCGAAAAACAATTGGTTGATGACGGATTGAAAAACTTTCGTTTACGCTCAGGTGATAAACCACGAGCTAAAGCTAAGTTGTCATATTCCCCCTTGTTACAATGCTCCAGCATGCTAGTTGAAATATCAGTAGCTAAAATATCAAAGCCATACTTTAACATTCCTGGATTTTTCTCTTTAAACTCTAAACACGTCATTGCAATGGAGTAAGGCTCTTGACCTGATGAGCTCGCTGCAGACCAGATTTTCAATGGCCGCTTTAAATCGGCAAACTCAGGCAGCAAACGTTGAGTTAATACTTCAAAAGGATACTTATCACGGAACCATAATGTTTCATTCGTCGTCATAGCGTCAATAACAACCGCCCGTAACGCCCGTTCTCGAAGTTCCATTGCTTTTTTGACTAACTGCGATAACGACTCACACTTATATTCGCTCATCAGCGGTGCGAGACGGCTTCTGACTAAATACTGCTTACTATTACCTAAAACGATGCCGCAATGCTGCTCAAGAAAGCGGCAAAAGTCAGTATACTCTTTTTCAGTCAAGTCTTTATTTGTCACTCGATATTTCCCTAGCTGGTTGAGAGTGCAAGATATTAATATTACGCTCAACAGCGGCGGCTAAGTCATCAGGGTTAAATTTAGCGATAAAGTCATCTGCACCGACATTATCAACCATCGCCTGATTAAAGACACCACTCAACGAGGTATGCAAAATAACTCGAAGATCTTTCAATTTTTCCATCGTTCTGATTTCAGCGGTTAAGGTATAGCCATCCATTTCAGGCATTTCAATATCAGAAATTAACAAACCTAATTTTTCAGTAACTGAACGCTCGCAAGTTTCACTTAAAGCGATAAGCTGTTCTAATGCTTCTCGACCATTTTTCGCTTGCATAATCTCTAAACCCAGTGGGGTTAGGGCTCGTTTAACCTGATTCAATGCCACAGTCGAGTCATCAGCAATCATCAACATTTTTTCACTGTCAGCAATTATTTCTTTGGCTTCTTGTAACACTTCATCTGTCATTTCTTCATTAGTAGGTGCTACTTCCATTAGAATTTTTTCTACATCTAAAATCCCAACCATATCGTTATCGACTTCTGTGACAGCCGTAAGATAATTTTTATCACCAGCACCTTCAGGAGGCGGCATAATTTGCTCCCAATTAAGGTTAATAATGCGTTCGACAGAATCAACTAAAAAGCCCTGAATAGAACGATTGTATTCGGTAATAATGATAAAACGATTAGTTAAGTCATCGATTGCAGCGCCGCCAGTGGCTAAGCTTAAGTCAATGACAGAGATAGTCTCACCACGAATATGAGCAATACCACGCACTTCGCGCGCAAGGTTAGGCAAAGACGTTAATTTGGGACACTGCAGAACTTCTTTGACTTTAAAAACATTGATACCGTAGCGTTGTCGACCATTTAATTTAAACAGTAAGAGCTCAAGACGATTTTGTCCGACGAGTTGAGTACGCTGGTTTACTGAATCTAGTACACCGGCCATAGTGGCTCCATTTCAATAGACAGATAGTGAAAAGGCTTATTTTATGTTAGATTCATCCCTGTAACAGAGTTTTTACAACTCAACTACTGCTTCTACCATAGCGATAAGCAATAAAATTTAATTTACTTATATAAAATATAGTGACTTATGAGTAGTGTCAAACAAAGATATACGAATAAATACAACACCCTTAGTATAACGACAATAGTTGCCGTTTTAGTATTGTACCTTTTATCGACCAATGCCAAAGCAACTACCGTTCACCAATCAATAGAAAATCAAATCCATACTTATATTAAAGCACAGTTAGATGATTCCTCGAATAAAAAAACCGAAATAAATGTATCTAAAATAGATCGGCGGAAAAAATTAGCCGTTTGCCAGACACCATTAGAAATTAAAGTGGCGGGTAAACAGGGCCTGAAGCGTAATAGTACAATTCACGTCAGCTGCCAAGGGACATGGAATCTGTATGTTCCTGTTCAGGTCAAACAATTGATGTCTGTAATTGTCGCAGCAAAGAATCTCTCGCCAGGTACATTACTCAATAAAAGTAATTTAAAAAAAGCCTACGCTGACATGACAATAACCATGGGACAGACTGTCGAGCAACTGTCTCAGGTAACAGGTTCGAAAGTTAAACGCTATATTCAACAAGGTAGACCCATTTTATTTACTTCTGTTTGTCTTGTGTGTCGTGGTGATCCCGTATCTATCTATGCAAAAAAAGGAAGTTTAATCATAAAGTCTTCAGGCATAGCATTAAATGATGGTAGTATTGGGCAAATTATATCTGTAAAGAATTCAAGTTCAGGTCGAACCGTAGAAGGGACTGTCGTCGCGGTTGGTGAAATTGAGATAAAATTATAAATTGTGCTAAAGTTTTCTAAACCGCCGCCGATGTAGTGGTTGAAGAATAATTTTTTGTAGAGGCTATCATGGCAATTGATATTAATAAACTTGCAGGCAACCATAGTCAACAACTTGACAGCCTCAAGAATAAGTCGCAGAACAATGCAACTGAAGTTAAGCAGCAAAATGTTCAACAGCAGTCGCAAACTCAAGCACAAAGCCAACCTCAGGCCAAGGACTCTGTCTCGTTAACAAAACAGGCACAGCAATTGCACGGTATTCGAGAGAAGTTAAACAATACTTCCTCGGTAAACCAAGAAAAAGTAGAGAGCATTCGCAAAGCGATTGCATCTGGGGACTATAAAGTAGACCCTGAAAAATTAGCCGCTAACTTGGCGAAATTCGAGGGAGATCTAGAGAAGATCTTTTAAATGAATATTGAACAACCATTACAATTTTTATCTCTTCAAATTACGTATGCCGAGCAGCTATTAACACTGCTCGCGCAAGAAGAACAAGCCTTGATAGCCCGTCAATATGAAGCCATCAATCAACTCGCTGAACAAAAGCAACAGCTTATTGAACAATTGCAGCAAACCGATCAGCAACTAGCTAACTCCCTTCCTAATCCCAAAGAGTTTCCCGCTGAATTGCAATCTCATAAAGAGCAAGTTGATCTACTACTTAAGCAATGCCAAGAAAAAAACCAACAAAATGGCAAAGCTATTGCCTTAGGGCTCAATAGCCTTGAGCGACTGCAAGGCTCCTTGATTCAAAAGCGTGCAGGTAATTCGATGACTTATACAGCCAAGGGTAAAACCCGGGGCGGTTCCTTATCAGGTGGTTACGTCTCAGCTTAATTCCAATCCACATATTAGCCTTCCGACTATGGCTAGTGGTAGTCATACATCCAAGCATGAGGATATAATCATGAGTAAAACTTTGAAAATAATTCTTTTTACTAGCATATTGTCGCTTGTCGGGTGTAATTCAACTAAGTTTATTGAATATGAAACACAACAACCGCAAGAATTTGTCGTTTTAACAGCCATTGGTTATGCACCGATCAATCAGCAGCCAGGTAAAGATCGAACCACAAAAATGCTAAATGCAATCCACGCCTCAAAATTAAATGCCTACAGAGAGTTATCTGAACAAGTCCATGGCTTTCAGCTCAATGGCCAAACCACATTTAATCAATTAATTATTGAAAACTCTTCGATGCAAACCTCAGTCCAAGGACTGATCCGTGGAGCAACGGTTAAGAAAAGCTACCCAATCGATGATGATATCTATGCGACAGAGTTAGAGCTAGATTTTAAAACTATCTATCAACTTTATCAGTCAGCCAACTTACCTCGTCGAGTAAAAAATTAAGCGAGTAATAATCTATGACCAAATTTAACTTAATGTCATTTATCCTACTTAATATCTCCTTATTAGTTTTTTCTCCTACCGTTAAAAGTGAGTGGTTCGAGGCTCACGGTCAAGCGCCAATTATTAACAGCAATCTAGATGTTGCACGACAACAGGCCGTAGAAGATGCCCTTAGACATGCCCTACTTTTTAACGGAGCTCAAATTCAAAGTGTCTCTAAGCTAAGTCAAGGGCTACTAATGAGCGATCACTTTGAAGTTCGCTCACAAGGTAGTGTCCGGGATTTGAAGCTTATCAACGAAACCCAAGCTCCTGATTATGTTAAAGTAACAATACGAGCAGATATTGTGGCGGACCCACTTCAATGTGACACGGCACAACACACTAAAACGCTTGCATTAACGCAATTTCCTATTCTTAACCGCCAACAAGCAGTCAACGGTTCAGTGTTTGATCTTGGCAAGCATACCTCAATGCAATTGTTTGATAAAATGTCTCTGCACAAAGGAAGCTATTTAGCCAAGCAACTATTGCCGATTGAACAACTTATTTCATCGCGAGACCAACCCTTTACAACCAACGAACAACAACTATTGACACAACAAGCAGATAGTCAATATTTATTGACGGGGCAAATCGATGACATTTCATTATTTCAAGCTGAGAGTAAGTGGTTTGGTTTAAGTAATAACGCCCCAAAAAGGCAATTTAGCCTCACTATGACTTTATTTCATGGCCTAAGTGGCGAACGTATTTGGTCAAAAAAATACCAGACAATAGCCCCTTGGAAGTATAAACCGCAACAAACGGTTGATGTTAGTAGCCAAGCATTTTGGTACAGCGAGTATGGTGTTGCGATTAACAATCAACTAACTCAAGCCGTCTCCGATATTAATCAACGTTTATTTTGTGAAGAACTGACTGGGGAAGTTTTAAAAGTTGAACCAGAACAACTGACGATAAACTTAGGGACAATGCACGGTTTAAAATTAGGTGACAAACTCACCGCCTTCCATAGGCAAACATTTACCGACTCAAACGGTATTCTACGCCAATCAACGACCATTAACAGCACCGTATTAGTTGTAAAAAATATCAACCGTAACCACCTGACCGCGGCAGCCGAGCAGGTACTTTATGGCGATATCCAATTAGGGGATTTAATAAGAAAGCAATAAGGGTATACATTGGCTTGTTATTGACTCTATCTATTACTCACCTTGAAACAACAATGCAAAAATCAAAACAGCGCCTTGGGCGCTGTTTTTGTAACGTAATTTTTTAATACATTATTATTTGCTACTTTCATCATAATCTCATCAATACAGTCGATGTTTTCGGTAGTGCTCCCAATTACAACTAGTAATAAGGAGACAAGTAAGAGATTATTAAAAGTACAACTTGTTTTATAAAAAAAATTTAGTATAGTTTGCAATACTTTACTTGTCCTCGTAGCTCAGCTGGATAGAGCAGCCGCCTCCTAAGCGGCAGGTCGGACGTTCGAATCGTCTCGGGGACGCCATTCCCTTTTTTTGATTTTTAGATAACTTTAAATCACAAAAAACAATCTCTTGAACACCATCCACACCACCAACCTTCCTTTTTAAAACCAATAACTTAAAAGAAATTACCTCCTATTCCACCAAGCACACTTGTTACAAAAAAGTAAAATAACCAAGCAAAAGACACACAATTTATTAAACTTTAGACTGGAATTTAAACAATTTTTATGTAATTGTTAGTTTTGTGTGACAGCGTTGTCATAAGTGAGTTGGACAGCGCTGTCACAGTTGGTCGGTTGATTTGTTTATCATAAATAGTTGATAAAAGGATTCAGTAGTACTTTTTAGACAACGACTAAGATCATCATTGCAAGCGACAATTTGATTAAAAAATACAATAAAAGTGTGAAAGGAAAGTTAATGTCGAGCATCAATTTCAAGAAACACCTATTAGCAAGCAGCATCGCTGTTGCTGTAAGTGGTGTTGCAATCACCCCAGCTTTAGCTGCTGACAAAGATGAAGCTAAAGAAATCGAAACGATTCAAGTTAGCGGTATCCGTGGTAGTTTAAAAGCGGCCCTTAACTCAAAGCGTTTTGCTAACGCCGTTGTTGATTCAATTTCAGCTGAAGATATTGGTAAGTTCCCTGACCGTAACATCGCTGAATCTCTACAACGTATTCCAGGTGTAACTATCGCAAGAAACTTTGCTGGTGAAGGTGGCAGTGTCTCTATTCGTGGTACCAACCCTGAATTAACGCTAATCAGCATGAATGGTAACTACGTTGCATCGACAGGTTGGTTCTCTCAACAACCTGCAACACGTTCATTTAATATGGATTTATTACCACCAGAACTTGTTGCTGGCGTTGATGTATACAAATCACCAATGGCCTCTTTAGATGAAGGTGGTGTGGGTGGTACTGTTGCCGTTCGTACTCGTAAGCCTCTATCTTTAGACTCAAACACTGTTTACTTCTCAGCTGAAGTACAAGATAACAGCCTAGCTGACGATAACGGTATGGGTGCTACCGGCATGTACAGCTGGAAAAATGAAGATGAAAACTTCGGTGTTCTAGCGGCGTTATCTACTTTACAAGCGGTAGGTCGTAGTCACAAAGCTGAAAACTACATGGATGATGGCTGGGCAGGCGCTGGTATTTCAGAGTTTTATCAAGATCGTCAACGTGACGCGATTGATTTAACTGTTCAGTATGCACCAACAGATTCATTATCAATGAATCTACATTATTTTAAAGTAGATTTAGATGCAGGTAATACCAATCAAAACTACCTAATCATTCCTGGTGCGGCGCTTGGTTCGACCGACGATGATGGCGTGTACACTCCAGGCTTTAATGAGCGTGTTACAGGTGCAACAAAATTTGCACCAGATGGTGGTCGTGCATTAAACGGTACTTTCGCAGGTGGCCCATTTGACGATACCAACTCACGTAATGCTGAGATGGAAACACAAGTTGTCGCATTTGAAGTTAACTACCAAGCTGACAGCTTCACTGTAAATAGTAAATTTGGTAAAACAAAAGCAACTGGTGGTGATGGTGGTAACTATAATGTAGGTTGGGTTTCTAGTAATGACAATCAAAGTATTAACTTTGATATGTCAGGCAAAAATTCAATGTTGTTACAACCGGTAAACACTGATGCGAGTAATCACGCAGAATACGTGATGAATAATGCTTCTGTTACTGCGGGATACCGTAAAGATGAAGAAACGTTTGCTCAAGTTGATTTCGATTTTGACGTAGAATGGGGACCTGTTTCTAACTTAAAAACAGGTATTAAACTTCGCGATCATGAATTCACTAGTTTCTCAGAAGCTTGGCAGTTTAAAGACGGTCTAACAACTGGTATCACTAAAGCTAACTTTGCAGATGGTACATTTAATCACTCAGGTGTAGGTTTACAAGCTGGTTCACCAACGGCTATCGCACGTGTTGATGGTGATGCTCTTCGCTCACATATCAACAGCTTTAAAGCGAGTGATTCTCTCAACAAAAATAGCTATGGTGTAATCTCTGAAGATATCTTTGCAGCTTATGTCCAAGGTGACTTTAGCGGTGATGATTATCGCGGTAATATCGGTTTACGTTATGTAAAAACTGATACAGGTGCAGATTATTATAACTTCTTTGATACGAACATTATTGAGCGAGAAGAAAGTGAATATTCTGATTGGTTACCAAGCTTTAACTTAGCCATCGATCTAGCTGATGATGTTATCTTACGTATATCTTCAGCAAAAGTGATCAGTCGCCCTAACTACACTTTCTTAAATCCAGCAGCGAGCACGACGGAAACAACCCGTCAAATTACTCGTGGTACAGTCAAGTTAGACCCTTACCGTGCAACACAGTCTGATATCGGCGTTGAATGGTACTTCAACGAAGAATCACTGGTTTCTGCAACCTTATTTAATAAAGACATCCGCTCTTTCGTTATCCAAGGTGCAAACAAATCAAGTATTGTTAACCCAGTAGATGGCGAGACCTATACTCTGAATGAACCAGCACAAGGGCTAGGCGGCGAAATCCAAGGTCTGGAGCTACAATACCAGCAGCAAATGGGCGAGTTCGGTTGGTCTGCTAACATCACTTATTCTGAAGGCTTCGGCATGCAAGAAGTTGATGATGCTATCGTTGAAGTAGACCTACCTGGTATGTCTAAAATTAGCTACAACGTAAGTGCTTTCTTTGAGAATGACATCATTTCATCACGTCTAGCTTATACTTACCGTGATGACTTCATTGCGCAATCTACAGGTATTGGTGGCAACACATCTTGGGATGCTCATGGTTTTGTAGATGCTAGCTTAACGTGGCATGCAACTGAAAACATTGACCTAAGCTTTGAAGCAACAAACTTACTTGATGAAAGTACAACACAACGTCTATCTACTGATTTTGACGCAATGCGTTTATCGGCAGAAAACGGTCGTAATCTGTACTTGAAATTCTCTTACCGTTTATAATTTTTCATAAACGATAGGGGTAAGGAAGGAAAGTTCAACTTTCCTTCCTTTTTTAACCCTCTGTTATACCAAAACAACTTTCCTGTTATTTTACCTACCCACACTGAAGTTGTTTTGGTATAACAACTATAATTAACCATAACGAGTAGTAGCTATGGCACAAGATAATAACCATATTCTGATTATTGGCGGTGGAACCGCAGGCTGGTTAAGCGCAGCAATTCTTGCTAAAAGCTTAAATAGTCAGTCCAAGGATGGGGTTAAATTAACCCTTGTTGAATCACCTGATGTACCCATTATTGGCGTTGGCGAAGGCACATGGCCTAACCTTAGAGGCACATTACAAAGAATCGGGGTCAGTGAAACCGACTTTATTCGCGAATGTGACGTGACTTTTAAGCAAGGCGCTGAGTTTGTTAATTGGTCTCACACGCCGACACCGCAACAGCCTCACAGCTATTATCACCCATTAAGTACGGTTAACCATTCATCATATAATTTCAGCCTTGCCCCATACTGGTTACAACAAGATGTCGCAACGCGACTGCCTTATGACAGGGCGGTTGCCACCCAAGCGCGTTTGTGCGATCACGGTTTAGCGCCAAAACAAATTGTAATGCCAGAATATAGCGCCGTACAAGAATATGCCTATCATCTGAATGCTAATAAATTTGCCGACTTTTTAAAGCGCCATTGCATTGAAAAATTAGGGGTAAACTTCGTTAGTGCTAACGTCACCGAAGTCGTTCTCGATCATGATGAGTTTATCAGCCACGTTACAACAGATAGTGCTGAGCAGCCACACCTCGAAGCAGATTTCTTTATTGATTGTTCTGGTAATCGGGGCTTAATTATAAAACAAACTTATAATATCGATTGGCAAGATATTAGTGATGTAATTTTCAATGATACCGCCTTAGCGGTGCAAGTGCCCTACCCTAATGATGACCGTGAAATAAAAACGCATACCATTGCCACCGCTCAAGATGCAGGTTGGATTTGGGACATTGGCCTTCGAAATCGCCGGGGTGTTGGTCATGTTTTCAGTAGCAAATACACCACAGAAGCCAAAGCCAAACAACAATTAATTGATTATATCGGTACGGATTATAGCGATGATTTAATGATTCGAACCATTAAGCTTAATCACGGCTATCACAAAAAGTTCTGGCATAAAAACAGTGTCGCGATTGGCATGTCGGCAGGGTTTGTTGAACCGTTAGAGGCATCTGCGATATTCTTGTTTGATGCAGCCGCTAATATGATCGCAGCACAATTTCCTCGAGATAAAGCGCAAATGCCTTATGTTGAGCAGAAATTCAATCAACATTTCACTATGCGAATGGAGCGTACCGTCGAATTTATCAAGCTGCATTACTGTATATCACAACGCCGTGATAGCCAGTACTGGATTGATAACTGTGATGATAAGAGTATTCCTGACAACCTGAAGCAACGATTGTCCTATTGGAAGAGCTTACCACCGACAAAATATGACTTTGACAATGCTTGGGAACCGTTCAATTTAGATAGCTATTTATACGTGCTTTACGGCATGGGATTTGAGACTGACGCCGCGAATGTCGCTACTAAATACACGGAAAAAGACGCAGCACAAGCAATGTTTAACGATATTAATAAGGCTAGTGATTTACTCATTGATAAACTGCCTAAGCAAAAAGAACTCGTTGATAAAGTATTACAATATGGCTTTGCCAAAGTATAGGTGACATGATGACCCAACAAACAGTGCAACAAGTCGTTGTCGTTGGCGGTGGTACCGCAGGCTGGTTAACCGCGGCAAACCTAGCCAAACGTTTTAACTCGACACAGCCCGGCTCAATTCAAGTAACTATCGTTGAGTCGCCGGATATTCCAACCATTGGTGTTGGCGAAGGTACCTGGCCAACCATGCGCAAGACTTTAGCCAATCTAGGGATTAGCGAAACTGAGTTTTTAGTAAAGTGTAATGCTTCATTAAAACAGGCAACAAAATTTGTTAACTGGCGTGAAACACCTGCTGCAGGTGATTCAAATCATTACTATCATTTATTTACTTCTGTCTATGATGCCTCAGATTTTAATCTTGCCCCATACTGGCAGCGAGGAGATTTAGGTTCAAGTACTTATGCTCAAAGTGTCAGTGTGCAAGGTGAAGTTTGTGAGCGTAAATTAGCGCCTAAAGCTATTACCCACAAAGAATACGAAGGAGCGCAGAACTATGCCTACCATTTAGATGCGGGCTTATTTGCGGACTTGCTCAAACAACACGCCGTTGAAGTTCTTGGCGTTAAACACATCGCTGCAAATGTCTCTCAAGTGAACCTTGATAAAGATGAGTACATTGCCTCAGTCACCACCGATCGCAGTGGTGTTATTGAAGGCGATTTTTTTATTGATTGCACAGGCTTTAAGTGTTTGCTGTTAGGTGATGCGCTCGGGGTAAAATTTAAAAAAGTTGATAACGCTCTACTGACCGATCACGCCGTGGTTATGCAAGTCCCATATCAAGACGAGCAACAAGAAATTGCCAGCTGCACCATCTCAACGGCTCAAGAAGCAGGTTGGATTTGGGACATTGGCTTAAGTAATCGCCGTGGTACAGGCTATGTCTATAGCTCAAAGTTCACGAGCCATGAACAAGCTGAGCAAACATTACGTGACTATGTAGGCCCGGAAAGTGAAGGCTTAATGACCCGCGTTATTCCAATGAATATCGGTTATCGGGAAAAATTTTGGCATAAGAACTGCCTTGCCGTTGGCCTATCCGCAGCCTTTATTGAACCTTTAGAAGCATCGGCAATTTTTTTAATGGAAGCAGCATCAAACATGCTTTGCGATTTGTTTCCTCGTGACCGCCAAGCGATGGCAGTGGTTGAAAAAAAGTTCAACCAATCTTTCCAATTCCGTTGGAATAAAACCATTGATTTTATCAAAATGCATTATGTTTTATCACAACGAACAGAGCCTTTTTGGTTAGCCAATCAGCATCAAGAAACTATACCGGAAACCCTAACAGAGTTATTAGAGCGCTGGAGATACCATCCGGTCAGTGATTATGACTTTGATAATGTGTATGAACCTTTTCCAATGGAAAGTTATCAATACGTCCTTTACGGAATGGGCTTCAAGCAAGATTTATCATTTAATGCTGGGCGCTACTCAAAGAGTGCACAGGCAATACAAAACTTTAATAATGTACAACATATTGCTCAGCAAGTAGAAAGTAAACTGCCGAGCAACCGTGACTTATTAAACAAAGTTAATCAATATGGCTTTCAAAAATTATAAAAGCTATTAAACAATATGGAGTGTTATTGTGACCACTATTCAAGCTATCGATAAAAATAAACATAACAATTTAAAAGTTAGCGCTAACCCGACACTACTACAAAGTGAAGGGAGACACTTCGCGCCCCTTGTCGTGCAAGAGTTTGTTGCAGCAAGTCAAGATTACCCAGTCGTATTTGTTAAAGATTCAGACACAGGCCAATTTAAAGCCATTGCACTACTTGGCCTAAAGCCAGGAGAAAATGAATTTTACTCTCCACAAGGATGGAGAGGCAATTACACACCGGAAGCACTTACCCTGTACCCCTTCTTAATTAGCCAAAATAAAGATGACGACTCAGCAATTCTTTGCTTTGATAGTGCTTCGCCATTAATCAATGAGACGCAAGGTCAAGCCTTATTTGAACAAGAAGCCGAAACACCTTGGTTACAAGAGCAAGGTGAGCGTGTAGTGCAGTACGTCGAGAAGTCTCAAATGACAGACCAATTTATAAAAATGTTATTAGATTTTGAGCTCGTTTCACCTCAATCCTTAAGCCTCACGCTAGAGGATAATGAAGAGTACACACTCAATGGTTTATACGCGATTGATGAAAACAAACTAAACCAATTAGACGACGATAAGTTTAACCAACTGCGTAAAACAGGTGCATTAACCCCAATTTATGCATCATTAATTTCAATGCAGCGTATCCATAACATTGTGCGCTTAAAGCTTGCTACAAAATAACGTCTAGTCAATTATTCATTGCAAGATACCGGTTATTAAGCCCGTAATAACCGGATTTACCACACATTCTATCGTAGCGGAGCAGTGCTGCGACTAATCAACAACTACTTCAGGTAATTGTGCTTTATTATTATTTGCAGTGAGTACATACTCACCGTGGAATTTAACAATCGATTTATAATCACTGACTTTAAACGCCAACCAACCTAACAGATATGCTTGCTTAATAAACAATTCACTGTCTCCGCGGATAAAGCAGCTAATATTACTAAGCTGAGCTCCACGCTCGTCAAATGCACGCTCAATGCAGCTCTCGTCAACAACAAACGATGATAAGCCGTCACTATGAATGGTATTTTTCTTGGGGTGTAGCTCCGTCACGCTGACTTGCCATTTAGCCTCATTTAATTGAGATTGTAATTGCTCAAAATTAGATTGAGCTGATTCGGCTTTCGAACGTTGTTTTAGGTTGAGATATGTATGCATTAAATCACTAAAACATTGTTTTAATTGAGCTCCAGCGCCTAATGTTCTTGCTTGCTGTTGCCACTCTTTTAGTATCAGAGCAACCGCCTTATCAAAACGTTGCTCTTTAATAGCTTTACTCACCCAAACACTAAAGAAATGATTTTCACTGAGTGGGTTATTCGGGGTTTTCCCAGACTGTTGAGACTTTTCAAGTTCTTCTAACCCTAAAGAAACTAGTCTGAGTAGTTCATCTTTAAACATCACCATCATCTACTCCTTATAAAAAAAGCGCGGATGACCGCGCTTTTTTATTTACACATCAAATTATGTATTATTTATTAATTTTGTATTCTTTAGGCGGTGTTTTACCCATCAAGTGCTCTACAAAATAATCCCAACGTTTACGCATCATGTACGCTTCACGCGCGAAGCCATGGCGACGGTTAGGCAACATTAATAAATCAAAGTCTTTGTTAGCTTTTATTAATGCATCTACCACGATTAATGTACTGTACGGTGGCACATTATCATCTAAAGTGCCATGAGCTAATAACAACTTACCTTTTAACCCATCAACCATTAGTGGGTTTGATTGATTATCATAATTTGTTGAACCGTCAGCATTAGTTTGTAATAGTCCTTGCCACTTTTCACCCCATGCATCAGCATAGTTACGGTTATCGTGGTTTCCTGCACCTGATACGGCGACCTTGAAGAAATCAGGGTAATTTAAGATAGCATTAGTTGATGCAAAACCACCACCTGAGTGCCCCCAAATACCAACACGGTCGATATCAATCCACGAATGCTTAGCAGCCAATTGTTTAATTGCAGCGATTTGATCTGGCACACCGCTATCGCCCATATTACCAAAATAAAACTCATGGAATGGTTTTGAACGCATTGGTGTCCCTAATGCATCAATCTCAATAAGGATAAAGCCTAATTCTGCCATGGCTTGCTTATCACCACGTGATGCAGAAAATGAGCGGCTACCAATACTGCCCGTTTGTGGGCCCGGATACAGGTAATTCACCACAGGGTAAGACTTACTTGGGTCAAAGTTAGACGGCTTATACATTAAACCATGGATATCGTAGTTACCGTTACGATCTTTAACCACAAAGGCTTCAGGTGCAACCCAATCGTTGGCAACTAGCTTACTGATATCTGCCTGCTCGAGTTTAACTAAAGTATTGCCTTGAACGTCACGGATCACCGATTGTTCTGGTTGACTCGGTGTTGAAAACAAATCAACAAACTGAGTCCCTTCAGCGTTAAACGTAATTTTATGGTTGGCGATCTCTGGGGTTAATAGCTTTAAGTTATCACCGTCAAAGTCAACACGGTATAAATACTGGAAGTAAGGATCATCACCATCACGCCCGGCACCAGTGAAATAAATCACGCGATTTTTTGTATCAACGTTTAATACTTGCAGCACATTCCAATCACCAGAAGTGATGCCATGCTTTAAACGACCAGTGGTTAAATCATATAGGTAAAGGTGGCCCCAGTCAGAGCGTTGAGAGAACCAAATCACTTCATTAGACTCAGGCAGATATTGCCAGTTGGCTTTATTCATCCCTGATTCAAAGAAGCTAGCAGCGCGCTCATCTAATACTGTTTTCACTTGACCCGTTGTTGGGTTAGCAAAGCGGAACGTGGCTTCTTTATGGTCACGGCTAACAGAAACAAACGCTAACGAATCACTGGTTTGATTCCATTGCACGTCTAACATCTTGCCACGGCTATAAACATGATCGGTCACCGTTGAACGCTGAGCGTCCGCTGGCATTTTTAAGCGTGTCGTTTTCTTTGTTGCAACATCAATAACGACACGTTCAAGCATAAAGATATGCTCATCACCTGGTAAAGGATACTTCCAGCTATCTAGAGTTGGGTGGCCAACATTAGTAGTCACTAAATGCATTTCTTTAACATTACGTCCGTCATGTTGAAAAGTTGCAATTTTAGTTGAATCTGGCGACCACAACATCACGGGTGTTTTCGAGCGAATCCAGCCAGCGTTGTTAGTGGCATAACCAAAGTCTTTTACCCCATCAGTGGTCAGTTGCGTTTCGGTGTTCGACGCAATATCACGCACCCATAGGTTATAATCACGGATGAATGCCGCTTGCTTGCCGTCAGGGGAGATCACTTCGCCGCGCTGCTTCGCCGCTTTGTCAACCTCTTGACATTGCGATGTAGTAATCACACATTGATAGCCTTGCTTTTTAACTTTAAAGCTAAAGCTCGACTGCTCAGGATTAAATTTAATCGACTTAAACGGCAGCGCAACAGCGTTGGCTTCCAATGACAATGCAGATAGCGATTGAGCAATCGCCTGATGATCAAACGCGGCCTGTTTAGTGCCCGTTTTTGTATCAGCTAACACAAAGCGGTGCCCGCCAGCGATCGGAGTACGATAAACTAACTTATTTTCACCTAACCACTGTGAACCTTCTACCGTACCAAACACCAGAGTACTTGTAGTTGCACGAAGTTGCTTTTCAGCACGTTGATAATCAGCAACAGTAAGTTGCTCAGATGATGATCCGCTAGTTGTCGCACAACCACCGAGGGCTATCGCACAGCTAGCGACAACTGAACTAATAGCAAATTTATTTAATTTCATATAATTACACTTAATTTTTAATTATTTTTATACGAGAAGGCATGATTATACCTTAATTACTTCTGCAACTTTAGTCATAAATAAAATGAGAGGGCTATCTAGTCCTCTGTGCATTACTTAAAATTTAAACTTATCTAAACTTTCTCGAAGCACGGATGCTTCGCTCGCCATCGCACGACTATCATTAGCTAAAGAGACAGATGACTCTGTTACTCCTTGCGAAACACTACTGATTTCTCGAATGTTTGCACTAGCTTGTTCCGATACCGAATTTTGTTGCTCAGCAGAAGTAGCAATCCCCGCAACCATCTCATTTGTTTGCTCGAGTTTTTCGACAATTTTGGTCAACTCTTGACTGGTATTATCTGACGAACTAACACACTGTTCCATCTGAGTTTGTGACTCTTGCATCGCATCAGCAGCATTAACGGCATTCAGCTGAAGGTTATCGATAGTACTTTTAATTTCTTGAGTTGACTGCTGTGTCCGAGCAGCCAACGTTCGTACTTCATCTGCCACAACAGCAAAACCACGGCCTTGCTCTCCGGCACGAGCAGCCTCAATAGCAGCATTGAGCGCTAATAAGTTGGTTTGTTCTGATATTCCTCGAATCACTTCAGCAATATCACCAATTTGTAGTACCCCATCTTTGAGCTCTTGAACAATAACATCAGCACGTGAGATTTCACTAGCCGCTTGCTGAATATTATCCATCGTTAACGCCATTTGTTGCTGACCTGCGGCGGCTTCGAGTTGAGACTCTTGACTCATTTGAGCCATCAGTTCTGCATGCTGTGCAACCTCTTTGCTACTAAGCGCCATTTCATTCATTGACGCCGCTAAATCTTCAAGTTGAACTTGTTGGTGACTGATAACTTCACTACCGTCGATAGCTCGATCTGTCATAACAAGTGCTTGAGAACTTGTGTTTAGTACATTCTCTTGTACCGTTCGAAGTGTCTCACTAAAACTATTGAGCATGGCATTAAAGCTAATGGCAATATTAGAAATCTCATCTTGACCAGAGGTGTCAGCACTCGCCGAAAGGTTCGAGCTATCAGCAACGTATTTAAACTTTTTTTCTAAGTTATTTAACGGCTCAATGACACTACGCACAATTAAAAATAATGCTGTCACAATTAATAGCAACGCAAATATAGTAATAAACGTTAATGTGCTCTTTTGACTATCTACCGTTTGGAGAGCAATTTTTTCTTCCGCGTCACTAAGTTTCGAAATAATATCTGTCACTTTTTGCGCAGCACTCAGCATTGTCTGAGTATTCGCATTACTTGGTAAATGGCTATCACGAAATGCTAATTCAACGGCCTTATTATAAGCCTCAATACTACTAATCGCCCTTTTCATCTGGGTGATTGAGCTCTCAACGGCCATTTGTTGCTTGAGCTCTGAAGCTGTTTTAAGCGCTAGAGCAGCCTTCTCTCGATTAATCGTTAAAAAGCGCTTCTCTCCAGTAATAATATAATCAGCTTGACCAAGCCTAGCTTGATACATCAACTTGTTAACATCGACTAGTCGGTTATCAATCTCAATTTGCGTTAAGATAGCATTAATGGCTGATACTGCTAATGTTCCTAATAAAACCAGCACTAGCGTTACACTTAACCCAAGGCTAAACATTCTATTTTTTATTTTTATTTGTCTAAACATCTATTTTCCTAAGCGATACAACTAAATACGACGGTGTTGTATGTACTATCTAAAGTTTGTAATTAAAGAATTTATAGAACCTGTTTATCCTTAACAGCTCTTTTAATCTAACGATCCACTTACTTGGTGTGCTCGTTGGCATGAGCGTTCACGTGTCACACTACACGTGTTATTGAGTACAGCCTCCTCTAATTTGGATAAAATCTCGTTATTTTATTCGGCCCACTCAACTTCATCTAGGGCAGCTCGGGCTTGCGCTAAAGTACAGTCGGTTAAACCAATTAATTGATTGGTGGAAATGGCAGGGTTTCGTTTAACTAAGTTCACTAACTCATTGTGAGTTAATTGCATTCGCTGCTCTTTTAGTAGCTTTACTAGCCATTGCCAGCTCGGCTGCTGCGCTTGTTCAATTTGACTAACAATCGACTGCATTTGCTGTGCATCTGCAATTAAAATCCAATCTCTCGAACGTCCTTTGCGAGACAAGTGGGCACCGCTATCACGAATGATGGCTTTTAGTAGATAGGAATCAAAACACTTTCGTAAAAAAGCGCGCAGCAGTAACTGTTTTTTATCGGCCAAGATAAACTCGATAATAATTAAACTATTAGCCAATTTTAACAAAACTGGCTAATAATTCGAGAATTAAAATTAAGATATAGCTTAACTATTAAACCCTTAACAGTGGTGACTAATCGCTTGGTGTAATATCTCAGTTACCTGTTCTTGCTCAAAATCATTAATATCAACCCACAATTTTGATTCATCTCGCCCTAAGAGTTCTGAGAAAAAGCCGCCTAAACCACGCGCTTTACGATCCACTTCCACTAAAATTTCTAACTGTTCAGGATGGCTAACCATCAACATTTCTACCTCATCGACACGACCTCTGAACTCACCACCTTGTGGCTCAAATTCAAACTCTTGAACAAAAGGCTGGCCTAACTGCGAGCTTTTCTCACACTCAACTTCAGCGAGTACAAAGCCTAATTGACTCATCGCCGTTAGCACACTTGATTGACGAGGGGACGGTACAACATCTAAGTAGTCTTTATCTGATTTATCGAAGGCAAAATCGATATCTAAATCAGTATCAACCCACACCTGACAGCGTCCTAGGGACAAAGGCGTATAAAAAGGTAACTCAACAGAAAAGTCGAAACGTAACTCTTGCTCTGCTTGGGTAGTAAAGCTATCACTGACTTTAAACGAAGTTAGTTTCGCCACATGTTCAACGATTCTAGTGTGCTCAGTTTCTTCACCGTCTTCATCTGTTTCAGTGTAAGTTTCTTCAGAAAAGTAGTTACAACAGATAGCGACAGCGATGTGATTAATAGCTTGCTCGGTACTTCCGCCTTTGACCGCGACATAACCCACTAAGCTTTCGCCTGGGGCTAACTGAGGATTATCAATTATCGTATCAACAGTCGCACTGCCAATTCCAACAGACGATAATACTTTTTTAAAAAATGACATGAGAGTTCCTTGTTCGCTTAGCTTGAGTGTTTATTGGCACACGCTAACATAATCAACTAGATAAAAAAATGCCGCTGTTGTATTTCAGCGGCATTTTATGTCAAACGGTTAAATAGTGTAACTATGCGGTAGCTAACACATCTGCAATTTGCGCTAGCACTGTTTCATCCTCAATAGTTGCAGGCACTTTATAAGTGTCGCCGTTGGCTATTTTTTTCATCGTAGCCCGTAAAATTTTCCCCGAGCGGGTCTTGGGTAGTTTATCAACAACAACTACGTGTTTAAACGCAGCGACTGCACCAATGTGTTCTCGCACCAATGCGATCAATTCCTTGCTGACTTCATCCTGCGACAGCTCATTATCGCTACTTAATACGACTAGGCCCAATGGCAGCTCCCCTTTAAGCTCATCGTTAACCCCAATCACAGCGGCTTCAGCGATTGATGCATGCTCGCTGAGCACCTCTTCAATGCGACCCGTCGATAAACGATGTCCTGCAACATTAATCACATCATCAATACGGTTCATCACCCACAAATAATCATCGCTATCGATATAACCAGCATCACCAGTTAAATAGTAACCCTCAACTTGGCTTAAGTAAGCATCATAATAGCGCTGGTTATTTTGCCATAACGTTGGCAAAGTGCCCGGTGGGAGGGGGAGCTTAACAACAATCATTCCCGACTCACCTTTGACCACTGGCTCACCCGCGCTATCAACAATTTCAATATTAAATCCAGGAACTGCTCTCGCTGGTGAGCCTGCTTTTATCGGCACTGGACACGCGCCAATTAAGTTTGCCGCCATCGGCCAGCCTGTCTCTGTTTGCCACCAATGGTCTACCACCGGAATTTGTAACTGTTCTTGCGCCCAAGTAAGTGTTGCTGGGTCACAACGTTCCCCAGCCAAATATAATGCACTTAAACAGCTGATATCGTATTGTTTAATAAAATCACCATCAGGGTCACAACCACGAATAGCACGAAAAGCGGTAGGAGCGGTGAAGAAACTTTTCACCTGATATTCACTGATAATTCGCCAGAATGTCCCAGCATCGGGTGTACCTATTGGCTTACCTTCAAACACGATTGTGGTACAGCGATTAATCAGTGGACCGTAACAGATATAAGAGTGGCCAACGACCCAGCCGACATCAGAGGCAGCCCAAAACACATCACCGGGGTTAACGTTATATATATGCTTCATCGACCACGCAAGAGCCACGGCGTGCCCACCATTATCACGCACCACACCTTTAGGTTGCCCGGTCGTTCCAGAGGTATATAAAATGTAAAGTGGATCGGTAGCCTTTACGCTGACACAATCATGAGGCTGCGCTTGCTCACAAGCGGTTAACCAATCGAGGTCTCTTTCAACTTGTAGCTCAGCTTCCAGCTGCTGACGCTGATAGATAATAGTGTGATCGGGTTTATGTGTTGATAACTCAATAGCTTCATCAAGCAATGGTTTGTAGGGGATCAATCGATTAGGCTCAATACCACAAGAAGCCGATAATACTAGCTTGGGTTTGGCGTCATCAATTCGCGTTGCTAATTCAGGCGCAGCAAAGCCACCAAATACGACAGAGTGAATTGCACCGAGTCTGGCACAAGCTAACATGGCGACTAGTGTTTGTGGGATCATTGGCATATAAATCACCACGCGATCACCTTTTGTAACCCCCGCACTTGCCATTGCTCCAGCAAGTGACGCCACCTGCTGTTGCAGTTGTAAATAGGTGATTTTCTGTTTTGTTCCTGTGACGGGGGAGTCATAAATGATGGCATCTTGCTCGCCATAGCCATCAATAACATGGCGATCTACAGCATTAAAACACGTGTTGAGCTCTGCACCCGCAAACCAACGATAAAACGGCTTATCAGCATCATCAAGAATGGTATCAGCCTGACGATCCCAGCTAATAGCCTCAGCGGCATTCCTCCAATAATGTTCCGGTTCTTCAGTAGCTTGCGTTACCCACTGTTGGTAATTTGCCAATTCACTCATCTTTGCACCCCATTAGATTGTTATTATTAGTGCGTTTTTCATACTTCACCTGTACAAAAAACAGCTAATATATAACTAACACGTTAAAGTAACGTTGAAACATTAGACTTAGCGCTAAGAGCACTAGAAATTACGGTAAGACCACTTATAATGGGGGAAATTAACTTATTGAAAGCCTTATTTTTAGTGAGTAAAGTTGAGATGGAAAAATAAAATCTTTACCTTTACGTAAACTTCAAGTACGGTATAACAAACTTCAGGACTGTGTCTTATGTTAGAAACACAAAAAACATTTTCAATTAGCGATCTTTCAAAAGAGTTTGATGTAACCACTCGGAGCATCAGGTTTTATGAAGATCAAGGTTTAATTA
Source organism: Alteromonadales bacterium alter-6D02 (assembly GCA_002835545.1). Classification (GTDB taxonomy): domain Bacteria; phylum Pseudomonadota; class Gammaproteobacteria; order Enterobacterales; family Psychrobiaceae; genus Psychrobium. The sequence goes on along the minus strand of PIZK01000003.1, from coordinate 41,039 downwards.
AGCCGTTACGTCGAGGACAAACTCGCGTGTATAGCCCACAAGACCGTGTACGCCTGAAACTAATTTTACGCGGTAAACGCCTTGGTTTTTCCTTAGCAGAAACAAGACGTTTATTTGATTTATATGACGCTGACCGTTCAAGTGTCCAACAACTACATACCATGTTGACGTTGATAGATGAGAAAAAACAACACCTTCAACAGCAAATGGAAGATATCACTGTAGTTTTGATGGAGCTTAGTTCGGTAGAAACTCGCTGTCGCAGCGAATTAAAAGACCTAACTTAACCGCTAAGCGGTTTTTGGAGACCCCATGCAATCAACATTCAGTTCATTAAACTTTGGCCTTGGCGAAACAATTGACATGTTACGCGACACTGTTAACGCATTTGCCAGAGATGAAATTGCACCGCGTGCTGAGCAAATCGATTTAGATAACCAATTTCCAGCAGACTTATGGCGTAAATTTGGTGACATGGGATTATTAGGCATAACCGTTTCCGAAGAGTTTGGCGGCGTCGATATGGGCTACTTAGCGCATATGGTTGCAATGCAAGAGATCAGCCGCGCCAGCGCGTCAGTAGGGTTAAGCTACGGTGCACATTCAAACCTGTGTGTGAACCAAATTCACCGTAACGGTAATCAAGCACAAAAAGAAAAATATCTACCAAAGCTTGTTAGCGGAGAACACATCGGTGCCCTTGCGATGAGTGAACCCAATGCGGGGTCAGATGTCGTTTCAATGAAGCTGAACGCGCGTAAAGAAGGCGATCGCTTTATCTTAAACGGCAACAAAATGTGGATCACTAATGGTCCTGATGCACATACTTATGTTGTTTATGCAAAAACAGATACAGAGAAAGGCCCTCACGGCATTACCGCTTTCATCATCGAGCGTGGCTTTAAAGGCTTTAGTCAAGCACAGAAACTAGACAAATTAGGAATGCGCGGTTCAAATACTTGTGAGCTTGTCTTCCAAGACTGTGAAGTACCAGAAGAAAACATCTTAGGTAAGCTTAACGAAGGTGTTAAGGTCTTAATGAGCGGTCTTGATTATGAACGTGTTGTGTTAACAGGTGGCCCATTAGGTATCATGGATGCGTGTATGGATCTAGTGGTACCGTATATTCATGATCGTGTTCAGTTCGGTAAATCTATTGGTGAATTCCAGCTAGTTCAAGGCAAGATTGCCGATATGTATACACAAATGAACGCAGCAAAAAGCTATGCCTACAATGTTGCTCAATCATGTGGCCGCGGTGAAACAACGCGTAAAGACAGCGCAGGAGTCATCTTATACAGTGCTGAATTAGCAACTAAAATGGCACTGGATACAATCCAACTACTTGGCGGTAACGGTTACATTAATGAATTTGCCGCAGGTCGCCTACTACGTGATGCCAAGCTCTATGAAATTGGTGCCGGCACCTCTGAAATTCGCCGTATGTTAATTGGCCGTGAATTATTCTCAGAATCGAAATAACCCTATTGTGCGTCAAACGTTTCACTAGGGGTCAGTACTAATCAACATTACGAACGCAGCGTTAATGCGTTCGTAATATTCATATCAATAAACTCCCCTAGCCCAATGAAGCGTTCCCCTAATAATAACGAGGAGCTATCTAGTGGCTACAATCTCCAGTAAGATCAATACCCGCAGTCAAGAATTCATTGATAAAAGTACGGCTATGCAAGACTTAGTTGATGAACTAAACGCCAATATTGAAAAATTAAAGCAAGGTGGTGGCGAAGTCGCACAACAGCGTCATCAATCCCGTGGCAAAATGCTTGCTCGCGACCGGATTAATACCTTAATTGATCAAGGCTCACCTTTTTTAGAGATTAGTCAATTTGCGGCATGGCAATGCTACGAAGACTATGTCCCTTGTGCGGGTGTTGTCGCTGGTATTGGACGTGTTTCCGGTGTCGAATGTATGATTGTCGCCAATGACGCGACGGTAAAAGGGGGGACTTATTACCCACTGACCGTTAAGAAGCACCTACGCGCGCAAGATATCGCCGAGCGTTGTCACCTGCCGTGTATTTATTTAGTCGATTCAGGTGGTGCTTTCCTACCGCGTCAGGATGAAGTATTTCCAGATCGTGACCATTTTGGTCGTATCTTCTTTAACCAAGCCAATATGTCAGCGCAAGGCATTCCACAAATTGCTTCTGTAATGGGCTTATGTACCGCTGGTGGTGCTTATGTTCCAGCAATGGCAGATGAGTCAATCATCGTTAAAGAGCAAGGGACTATTTTCCTTGCCGGCCCACCCTTAGTAAAAGCAGCCACAGGTGAAGAAGTGAGCGCAGAAGACCTTGGCGGTGCAGACGTTCACTGTAAAGTCTCTGGGGTAAGTGATCATTACGCGCAAAATGATGAGCATGCATTACAGCTAGTGCGCCAAGCAATTAGCCGTATTAATCATGTCAAAAAGCCAAACTTAAGTCTGTTGCCAAGTGTTGAGCCATTATACGATGCCAAAGAGCTCTACGGGATCGTCGGTACCGACTTGAAAAAGCCGTTTGATGTTAAAGAAGTGATTGCTCGTGTCGTTGATGGGTCTGAGTTTGATGAATTCAAGCAATACTATGGTTCGACTTTAGTGTGTGGCTTTGCTCGTATTCACGGTTATCCGGTGGGTATTGTCGCTAATAACGGGATCTTATTTTCTGAATCTGCACAAAAAGGCGCACACTTTATTGAGCTGTGTTGTCAGCGCAAAATTCCATTAGTATTTTTACAAAACATCACCGGTTTTATGGTGGGTCAAAAATACGAAGCCGAAGGTATCGCTAAACATGGCGCGAAGATGGTAACAGCCGTGTCTTGTGCTAAAGTCCCTAAATTTACCGTATTAATCGGTGGCAGTTATGGTGCAGGTAACTATGGCATGTGTGGCCGTGCTTACGATCCAACCATGATGTGGATGTGGCCAAACTCACGTATCTCAGTAATGGGCGGCGAGCAAGCGGCTGGCGTGTTAACCCAAGTTCGTCAAGACGGTTTGGCACGTAAAGGCGAAAGCATGACCGAGCAACAACAAGATGAATTTAAAGCACCCATCATCGAACAATACGAAGCGCAAGGTAACCCTTATTATGCTAGTGCACGCTTATGGGACGATGGCATTATCGATCCCGCACAAACACGACAAGTCCTAGGCTTAGCGATTAGCGCCGCTTTAAATAAAGAAATCGAAGATACCAAATTCGGTATCTTTAGAATGTAGGAGTAACAGCACATGACTCAACCTCACCAGTATGTTGCAACTAATATTGATGACCGTGGTATCGCTACCATCACTATGTTACGCCAAGCAGTGCATAACGCCTTTGATGATGAAATGATTGCCCAGTTAATCAATGCATTCGAAACCTTAAGCGCAGAACCTAAAGCTCGCGTGCTGATTTTACGCTCGTTAGGTAAAAACTTTTCAGCAGGCGCAGACCTTAACTGGATGCGATCAATGGCCAAGAAAAATTATCAAGAAAACCTTGATGATGCAGGGGTGCTAGCCAGATTGATGCAAGTAATCGCTCAGTCGCCAAAGCCAACAATAGCTCTCGTTCAAGGGGCGGCGTTTGGCGGTGCCGTTGGCTTAGTGGCTTGTTGTGACATTGCTGTCGCGACTAACCGTGCCAGCTTCTGTTTAAGTGAAGTTAAAATAGGCTTAATTCCTGCTGTAATCAGCCCATACGTTGTTGCTGCGATAGGTCGACGTCAAGCTCAACGCTACTTCTTAACCGCGGAGCGATTTAGAGCAGAACAAGCCTTACAGTTTGGCTTAGTCCACCACATTTGTGACGAAGAAGGTGACGATGCGTTACTCAATAGTGCAATGCCTATCGTCGACGCCCTCTTAGCCAATAGTCCAGCAGCCATGACCCAAGCCAAAGAGCTGATTCACTTTGTTGCTGATAAAGAAATCAATGAAGCAACTATTCACGGTACCTCTGAGCGTATCGCCGCGATTAGAGTCTCAGAAGAAGGTCAAGAAGGCCTTAGTTCATTCTTAGAAAAACGTAGCCCTCGTTGGCTTAATAAGCAAGATTAAGGAATTAGCTCATGTTCGATAAAATTTTAATTGCCAATCGTGGTGAGATAGCCTGTCGTATTATTAAGACCTGTCACGAGTTAGGCATTCGCTGTGTTGCACTCTATTCTGACGCAGATAAAGATGCGTTACACGTTAAAATGGCCGATGAAGCGTTTCATATTGGCCCAGCGCCAGCCAAAGACTCGTATCTAAAAATGGATAATATCTTAGCCGCAGCCAAAGAATCAGGCGCACAAGCCATTCACCCGGGTTATGGCTTCATGTCTGAAAATGTCGAGTTTGCCCAAGCCTGCCTAGATAATGATATTACTTTTATCGGACCACCTGTTGCAGCAATCGATGCGATGGGCTCTAAAAGTGCCGCTAAAGAAATCATGACTAATGCGGGCGTACCATTAGTGCCAGGTTATCATGGTGAAGAACAAGATCCTGCTTTTTTAAAACAACAATCCGCTGAGATTGGCTACCCACAGCTCCTAAAAGCCGCTTATGGCGGTGGTGGTAAAGGTATGCGCGTTGTATGGAGCGAGGATGAATTTGACGCTGCACTCGCGTCAACCAAACGTGAAGCCATTGCTGGTTTTGGTAATGATAAGATGTTGATTGAACGTTACTTAACTAAGCCTCGTCACGTTGAGATTCAAGTTTTTGCCGACAGTCATGGTAACTGCATTTATCTATCTGAGCGTGACTGTTCAATTCAACGTCGTCATCAAAAAGTCATTGAGGAAGCTCCTGCCCCTAATTTAAGTCAAGAAACCCGTGTTGCTATGGGTGAAGCGGCTGTAGCCGCTGCCAAAGCGATTAATTATCAAGGCGCAGGTACGGTTGAATTCTTATTTGATGAAGACGGCTCTTTTTATTTCATGGAGATGAATACTCGCCTACAAGTTGAACACCCAGTAACAGAAATGATTACGGGGCTTGATTTAGTGAGTTGGCAGCTAAAAGCCGCTTATGGTGAACCCTTGCCACTTAACCAAGAACAAGTCACTATTGATGGCCACTCTATTGAAGTGCGTATTTACGCCGAAGACCCTGATAACGAGTTTCTACCGGCAACAGGTAGCTTAGATTATTTACGTCAGCCACCAGCGAGTAATCATGTTCGTGTTGATACTGGTGTGATACAAAACGATCAGGTCAGTAGTTTTTACGACCCAATGATTGCCAAGCTTATTGTTTGGGATGATACGCGTGAGCGCGCTATTGCCCGAATGTCACGAGCCTTAGAGGACTACCGCATTGGCGGCTTAAAAACCAATCTCGGTTTTCTAGCTAACTTAGTCGATGCCCAGCCTTTTAAAGACGCTGAACTTGATACGGGCTTTATTGAGAAGCATCAGGACTTATTATTTACGCCAAAAAACGAGACTTGCTACAGGGCTTTAATGCTTGCTTCACTCGCTATCTTAGAGCAGCAAAAGCATCAAGCAAGCCCAGCCGTACACTTACAAGATAACGACCCATTTTCACCATGGGGCGCGACCAATGCATGGCGCTTAAACGAGTCAGCTCTTCATACTATAGAGTTAACCGACAGTCATGAAAACTCGCATTTAATTAGTGTAGAGCAACTGAACGACAGCTATCGTTTCACCTTCGATGGTCAGGCATTTATTGCAACAGCGATACTCGATAATGATCACCTTGTTGCGACGATTAATGGCCACAAGACGAGCTTACTCACTGATATCTCTACTCAACAAGTTAGTTTATTCATAAAACAAGAAGTTCACCACTTTAGCCGTAAATACCATGATGGCAACAGCTTTGAGGTGGATGAAAGTGATGACAAATTAACCGCGCCAATGAATGGTACTATTGTTGATGTGCCAGTGAATGCAAATCAATTAGTCAAAGCAGGTGACGTGCTAGTGATTATGGAAGCGATGAAAATGGAATACAGCATCACTGCACCGCACGACGGCACGGTCAATGAGGTCTATTTTCACACTGGGGATATGGTTAAAGACGGTGAACTGTTAATCGATCTAACCGCGACGGAGGGTTAAGCTATGTCACTTCCTGAATTTGTAAAAATTGTTGAAGTCGGCCCGCGAGACGGCCTGCAAAATGAAAAGCCTGTTAGCCTAGATGATAAAGTTAATCTGATAAATTCGCTAAGCCAGGCCGGATTAAAATACATTGAAACAGGCAGCTTTGTTTCCCCCAAGTGGGTACCGCAGATGGCAGATAGTAGTGAGGTGTTTGCCAAAATTGAGCGTACCGACGGTATTACTTTTGCTGCGCTAACTCCTAACTTACAAGGCTTTAACGCTGCGATTGCAGCAGATGCCGATGAAGTCGCTATTTTTGGCGCGGCTTCTGAAAGCTTTAGTCAAAAGAATATTAACTGTTCCATTGATGAGTCAATTGAGCGTTTTACCCCAGTTATCGAACAAGCCAAAGCCCGTGGTATCAAAGTACGTGGTTATGTCTCTTGTGTTCTAGGTTGCCCGTATGAGGGAAAAATAGCCCCAACACAAGTTGCTAAAGTCGCTAAAAAGTTAATTGATATGGGCTGTTATGAAGTTAGCCTAGGTGATACTGTTGGTGTCGGTACCCCATTGGCAGTTAAGGCATTGATTGCAGAAGTCACTAAATTAGTACCAATTAATCAACTAGCAGTGCACTTCCACGACACTTATGGCCAAGCCCTAGCCAATATCTATAGTGCACTAGAGTGTGGTATTAGTGTTGTTGATAGTGCCGTAGCCGGATTAGGCGGCTGCCCATATGCAAAAGGTGCATCGGGAAATGTTGCCACTGAAGAATTAGTCTACATGCTAAATGGCTTAGGCATTGTTCATGGGGTTAATTTAGAAACTTTAGCTCAAGCTGGCTGGCAAATCAGTGAAGCCTTAGGCAGGCAACCAAATTCTAAAGTGTCTTTAGCCATAAAAGTATAACGATAGTGCCCTATAGTAGCATTTACACTACAGGCGATAATAAGCAAAATTAATTGATACAGCATCACAATCTATATCGTCCTTTAGCCGTATATTAGCTAATTTGTATAGACTATATCGAATAGAGTTTGTACAACAGGTTAATAATACTCAAGCAAAGGGTTTAATAAGGAGAGAGAAGTGGCAGGTTTTAATAAAGTAGTCACCAGTTATGACGAAGCATTAGCAGGTCTAACCGATGATATGACACTGATGGTCGGCGGTTTCGGCCTTTGTGGCATCCCAGAGAATTTAATTATTAAAATGCGTGATTTAGGCGTTAAAGGCCTAACATGTATTTCAAACAATGCCGGTGTTGATGACTTTGGCCTTGGTTTATTATTACAAAAGAAACAAATCAGTCGAATTTATGCTTCATACGTTGGTGAAAACGCCTTGTTTGAACAACAAATGCTAAGTGGTGAGTTGGATGTTATTTTAACGCCGCAAGGGACACTTGCTGAAAAAATTCGTGCCGGTGGTGCGGGTATTCCAGCATTTTTCACCGCAACAGGTTACGGTACGCCTGTGGCTGATGGTAAAGAAACACGTGAGATCGACGGTCGTCACTATGTTTTAGAGCCATCATTGACTGCTGACTTTGCGCTAATCAAAGCATGGAAAGCTGATACTATGGGCAATCTAATATTTCGCAACACTGCAATGAACTTTAACCCAATGATGGCTACAGCCGGAAAAATTACGGTTGTTGAAGTTGAAGAAATCGTTCCAGCGGGTGAACTAGATCCTAACTTTATCCATACACCAGGGATTTACGTCGATCGTGTTATCAAAGGTACCTTTGAAAAACGTATTGAACAACGCACAGTAAGGGAGGGTTAATTATGTCGTTAACTCGTGAACAAATCGCTGCTCGTATCGCACAAGAATTACAAGATGGCTTTTATGTCAACTTAGGTATTGGTATCCCAACCCTAGTGGCAAACTATGTCCCTGAGGGCATGGAAGTAATGCTGCAATCAGAAAATGGTTTATTGGGTATGGGACAATTCCCAACTGAAGAGGAAGTCGATGCCGACCTTATTAATGCGGGTAAACAAACGGTGACCATGGCAACCGGAGCCTCATTATTCTCTTCCGCTGAAAGCTTTGCCATGATCCGTGGTGGTCATGTAGATTTAACCGTACTAGGTGCTTTTGAAGTTGATGTTAGCGGTAACATCGCTTCTTGGATGATCCCAGGAAAGTTAATTAAAGGCATGGGCGGCGCAATGGATCTAGTCGCTGGCGCTGATAATATCATCGTGACCATGATGCATGCGGATAAAAAAGGCAATTCTAAACTGCTTGATAGCTGTACTCTGCCATTAACGGGCGCACAATGTATCAAGAAAGTGGTCACTGACCTCGCGGTACTAGAAATAAAAGATGGTGCATTTCACTTACTTGAACGAGCACCTGGTGTGAGTGTTGGTGAAATCATCGAGAAAACGGCAGGCAAACTTGTCGTGCCAGATGATGTACCTGAGATGAAGTGCTAGATTTAATGGGCCCTTCACATCATAAAAAGCTGTGTTAGAGATAACACAGCTTTTTCATTTCCGAGCTCATTAATTTAGCACTTGGTACAAACTTAAATTCATCAGTTTAATCACATGTGAAAAAGTATCAAACTCATGACTTACAAATCCTTTATTAGACTGTCGCCGATCAACAAATACGAAACCAATACACTTATTATTAGTGAGAAGCGGAGCAATAAAGAAGCCTTTATCGCTGGTCACAGCTTGGAGCTCTTTACTTAACAACCGCTTGTACTTTTCCCCTACTTGTTCTCTTACCCAAACAGGATCACACTCTTGGCCAATAGTAATGAAGAGATCATTTTGAGCGCGACATGAGAATTTAAACTGTTGTTGGGACGCTAAATCGCACGAAGGGTTTGCGAACCTTGATACGACTCTAGCCCCATCTCGCTCAAACATCAGCACTAAAGCGCGGTCCACATTTAATACAGACTCTAAGCCTTGTACAACTGTTTCTAAATACTGATTAAGCCCAATACCTTCACTGGCTAGGTGAGTTAACTGTTGCAAGAAGTTTAATTGCTGTTTTAATTGCTCACAAGAGTTATGATGGACACTTACACCCCCCCTCTCTGAAGGCTCATTCAAAGGAATGTAAATCACTGGCTGTGTTGGTAAAAACTGTTTAAGCACATCGATTCCCAATGCCTCTAACATTGAAATTGTCTGCTCATTACAACGATTCACTCGACGTACCACAGAAGGAACATCTAATTGCATATACTGACTGACTTTTTGTAAAAGTTTGTTTTTCACACTTGGTAATGATTGGCTTTCAAGTAAGCAATCACTTAAACGGTCAGCGATTTTTATGACCTGTAATTCAGGTGTTCTGCTATTTGGATTATCATGCGCTTTAACTAATACCTCACTTAAATTCCAAGCTTTCACTAGCCCTCTATTAATTGCTTCAAAGCTTGCACCTAAGTATTGTTCAGCTACTTTTTCTCTAGCTTCGGTATCTGTTGTGTGCCGTAATCGATGCTCTAACTGCTCAGTCACTTTTCCGCCAATACTCCAAAATGCACTTTCACCTAAGTGATACAATAAAGTCGCAATAAAGATTTCTTCTTGAGTGTCTTCGTCATAGGCTGACATCATCATTTTTGAAATCATCGCCGCATAAAACGATTTTGACATCAACTTAATTAATTGGAAGTAGACGGGCTTGGATAACTTTTTGCTTTTTAGCAAACCGCTTAATAACGTTGAGGTTAAGCAGACATTTCTTAAGCGCTTAAAACCTAAAACAACACAAGCTCGACTGACAGTCGTCACTTGAACATGACTCCGCCCCGGACGGTTGGCAACCCTTAAAATACAAGAAGTTAATGCGGAATCATGGGTAACTGAGCGACCTATATCAGACAAAGAGGTTAGGTCGTCTTCAGAAAGTAAGGCGAGATTCTTTACCGTAGAGGCCAATGCTGGTAACTCTTGTTGGCTTAGTTTGTTGACCCAAAAATCCGTATCGATAGACACACCTTATTGAAATTAAGATTTAAAAGCAGTGTCCTAATGTCGTTAACTTAGCATTAGGACAGCGCATGCTTTCACCGCTACTGCGTATGGTTTTCTCTTTATTATCCTCGGAAGGTTCGTCAATACCTTCACCTTCAGTCTCACCCACTTTTTTTTCCAAGGCATTAACAATTTTCACCACATTCGATTCTAGCGCAAGTAAACGCTGAATTTCTTTATCGCGTTGTTGCGTCTTCATTTGTTGCGCACGTTCATCACTAGAAACAATAGAACAGCCACTGGCAAAAAACAAACAAATAAACATACCCATAAATAATTTCATAAAAAGCTCTACTTTTAATTAATCACTAAAGTGACTCGACCACGTACTTTGGAATGATGGTAGTCGCAGACGATACAATGACTTGTGTTGTGGAGTCTAGAATTCTCGCATTCACTTCATAGCCTCGCTCATTTTCTACTAGCACACCATATAATATATATTTTGCTTTGTCTGTTAATTCATCTTTACTATTGGTATACCCAACTACAACAGGGATTTGATACTTTTGAATTTGACCAACAAGACTTTCACTCACTAATAACCCTAATTGCACGTCACTGTATGACTCACCTTGTAACGCATTGAACTTAGTAATAACGAGTGGTGAGTCCCACTCTGCGCCACGATAATCTGAAACTAAGTCATGAGCGAGCCGATCGGTATAATCACTAACCAGTTGGTGGGTGTGGAAGGTAAAAACCTTAACTAAAGGTTTACCATGACTATTTAATACTTCAACTTCATCTTCTGTATAGCTAGTACTGCAACCTGCAGCCCCGACCAGCAGTGTTGCACTCGACAAAGTTGTAATCATACGTTTTATTAGGGTCATAGTCTTACTCTTGTGTATCAGCTTCAGTGATTGCAATACGATTAGGAGCAGGTAGAGGCGGTGCCTCAGGTTCGCCCTCTCCCGTTGTTGGGTTAACTGCTTGTGGCACATGCCCTTCTAATAGCACCGAATCGACAACGTCATGAGGAACAAAAATCTGAGCCGAACTAACCAATGCATTACTTTCAACATCTACCACCCGAGCATTTAAAATGTAGCCCCCTCTGTGTCTAGTCATAGTCCCATTTGCAATATAGGTTGCGGCGATGTCATCAGACAGCTCATCAGGAACTTCAGTCTGAAAGAATAAATCCCCTTGCTCATTAAGCTTAAGCGAACTGCTCGACTTGATATCGATAACCGAGTAACCAGCACGATTGATTTGGTGCATTATTGCCTCAGTTAATTGGCGACCAAAGTGATTGGTTGTTCGCAAACCTGAATCGAGTAACGCAAAATCAGCAACGGCAAAAACAGCTCTATTATCAGGCATGTCAAAGTCCGTTAATAAGTCTTGTACTACCCATTTAGAGTAATGATTAACGTTCTTAATTAATGGGGCATCATAGTAGCTCACTGAATGTTCAGCACGTTCAGCTTGCTTTTTTTCAATCATCTGCTGACTATCTTTTCCTGCCACTTCTTGAAACGGGCTATTGATTACGCTACAGCCGCCAAGAAAAAGGGTTAATAAGAGACTATATTTTTTCATCTTTTTACCTACCTGTTGCGTCCAATTTACCTAAAAATATAACCGTTCTTCATTTTAGTGGCTTGTCCCTGCTCTATTAGCTGCTCGATCGAGAAGTATTTATCTGTGGCACTAACAATTTGCTGGTTATCTAAGTCAATCACTTCAATATTAAACACAATTCCCTGCTCCATTTGACTCATAGTTCCAGAAATAACATATTGAGCCTGGATGTCACCATTCAGTTTTTTAACGTCTCGACTTAAAAAGTACGATGCATTTTTAGAAACTGCCACCGAAGTCCCCGCAAGGTGCTCAGCCACTATAGCACCACGTTCAACAAGTTTAGTTGTCAAGCCTTGTGCCACTTGATGGCCCAATAGCTCTAAACCATGGTACGGCATTTTTTTAAAGCGTAATGAGTCTAATCGGACAAAAGTCGTCACAATCGACGCCTTTTCACGATATTGATAAGTATCCATCGCAATCAAGTTATCGGCTATCTTCGTCACTTGGGCGTCAAAATATGCCGCCCGTTGATCTTGCTTAACTGCCTGATGTGTCTGTGGGTCAAAAGATTGACAACCAAATACAAAAAAACAGCCTAAGACTAAGATAAAATGGTTAACCCTCATTGAAATCTCACTTAAGTTATCATTAATGGAAAATATAAAGCATTATTTATGCCATAAAGGCTTTTACAGCTTATATGCTTAGTCCATCACCGCAATTAACTTTGGTCTAACTAACAACAAAAACTACTAACGTTTTAGCAATAGATAAGGTAGTCTCATCTTTCAACTGTATTAAAGTTAATAGGAAGATTGGAAACAATGAAAAAAGTAGGTCTTGTTGGTTGGCGTGGCATGGTAGGCTCAGTGCTTATGGAACGCATGCAAAATGAAAATGATTTTAACCACATTGAGCCAGTGTTTTTTAGCACCTCTCAAACAGGTCAAGCGGGTCCAGATATTGGTAAACCGGTAACCACTTTACAAGATGCTTTTGATATTACCACCCTTTCTAAACAAGACATTATTATTAGCTGTCAAGGTGGCGATTACACCAAAGACGTTTACCCTAAGTTACGTGAAGCGGGTTGGGCTGGTTACTGGATCGATGCTGCCTCATCATTACGTATGGAAGATGACAGTATTATCGTATTAGACCCAGTTAATCGTGACGTGATCGATCAAGGCATCAAAGATGGCGTTAAAACGTTTGTTGGTGGCAACTGTACTGTTTCATTGATGCTATTAGCATTAGGTGGTTTATTTGCTGAAGACTTAATTGAATGGGTTAGCCCAATGACTTACCAAGCAGCTTCTGGTGGCGGTGCACGCCATATGCGTGAACTATTAAACCAGATGGGTGCAATTAGAGATGAAGTGAGTGAAGAGTTAGACTCGCCTAGCTCAGCAATTCTTGATATTGATGCAAAGGTATCTGCGTTTATCCGTAGTGGTGAGCTTAATACCGATCAATTCGGCGTGCCACTAGCAGGTAGCTTAATCCCATGGATTGATACGCAGCTTCCTTCAGGTCAGAGTCGAGAAGAGTACAAAGCACAAGCTGAAGCAAATAAGATTTTAGGGACAGAAACTGCGCCGACCCCAATTGATGGGTTATGTGTACGCGTTGGTGCCATGCGTTGTCACAGCCAAGCATTAACGATTAAGTTAAAGCAAGACATCTCAGTAGAAGAGATTGAAGCTAAATTAGCCGCGCACAACGAGTGGGTAAAAGTCGTTCCTAACGATCGTGAATTGAGTATGCAAGAGCTAACGCCGGCTAAAGTTAATGGTACGCTTACCGTGCCTATTGGTCGCGTGCGTAAATTGACCATGGGGCCTGAATACATCAGCGCATTTACTGTGGGCGATCAGTTATTGTGGGGAGCAGCTGAGCCACTTCGACGCATGTTACGTATATTGATCGACTAATATATTGATCGAATAAATAGTTAACAAAAATAAAACATAATAATCACCTCTAAAAGTCAGCGATTCCTAGCTGACTTTTTTATTGCCTGCCAACGCCTACAAAACAGGCAACCAGTTCAACTTTTACGATAAAGACAACCACAACCACCAAATTAATTGATAAACTCAAACAACAAAACAGATACAACTGTAAAAATTAATAACATTTGATACTATTTTTTACTTTTAATCAGGTTTGTGGCTTTGTTTTTTCATTGGTTTTGCGTAAATTAATGACATCGTGATTTAAATCAACAATAAGAAGAAAAAATTATGAGTTCAACCAGAGGTAAGTTTAATTCCCGCATCGGCTTTATTTTAGCCGCCGCTGGCAGTGCTGTCGGCTTAGGTAATATTTGGGGATTCCCAACACAAGCAGCAGGCAATGGTGGTGCAGCATTTGTATTAATGTACTTAGTACTCGCATTCTGTCTGGCCTATCCAGCTTTTATGGCGGAATTAATTATTGGCCGTCACGGCCAAGCAAATGCCGTTGAGTCTTTACGAAAAATTTCGACCACCGCAATGCAAAAGCGTTTCGCCTTCATTGTTGGCTTTGGTGGTATCTTATGTGCTGCATTACTGATGAGTTTTTACTCCATTGTCGCCGGTTGGATGCTAGCCTTCACCGCAGAGCCTATAACAACGGCTGTCGGTGCAAATGCCGCATCGGATTGGCTTACGAGTCAAAGTACTTCTCGTAATATTATTTTTACTCTTGTTTTTACTGTACTGACCGTTTACATCATCAGCCGAGGTGTTGAAAATGGTATTGAGCGTTGGTCAAAGCGTTTAATGCCAGCATTAGTTGCCCTGTTAGTATCATTGACCGTATATGTCCTTACGTTAGACGGCGCAACTGACGGCCTAAAGGCTTACTTGATTCCAGATATTAGCCGTCTCTTTGAGCCTGATCTTATTGTTAGTGCGCTTGGACAAGCCTTTTTCTCTCTATCTCTAGGCACTAGTGTGATCATTATCTACGGCTCATATGTTGCTCGAAATGAGAATCTCGTATCCTTAAGTGCCTCGGTCACTTTAATTGATGTATTTATTGCTTTCCTCGCAGGCCTGTTAATTATTCCTGCAATGTACGTAGCTGCCGCACAAGGGGTTGAAATATTTTCCGCAGACGGCAGCTTAAAATCAGGTGATACGCTCGTGCTAACTGTTTTACCGGCTTTGTTTGATGGTATGGGTAGTATTGGCGTTTTTGTCGGCTTCGCTTTTTTCTCTTTAATGTCGATCGCCTCATTAACTTCATCGATTTCGATGCTTGAAGCCCCAGTGTCTTATACTGTTGAGCGCTTTAACATTGAGCGTAATAAAGCCACTATCGTTATCGGCAGTTTAATCTTTGCCACCAGTTGTTTAATCATCTTTAACTTCTCAACATTGTTTGGTTTTGTCATTGCCCTAACGACCCAATACGGTCAACCTATCATCGGTATGTTCTGCTGTATTTTTGTCGGTTGGGTTTGGCATCGTTCTTCATTATTAGAGGAACTAAAAGCGGGCAATGAACAAATTGAACATCAACTTTTTTGGAAGATCTGGCCTTGGTACACTAAATTAGTCTGTCCGACTGCCATTGCAATTGTCTTTATTCATTCATTATAAAAATGCCGACTAATGAACACAGTAGCAACACTTGCTGCTGTGTTCAAAAGTACATACACTCTCATTTATATCCCCCTCGGCAGCCTTGTCAAATCAACATAACAAATAAGTAATTAATCTATCATCAGCAGGTATCATACTTATGCCATCATTAAGTATAGGAATAAACGGCCTGTTGGTAGCATATAAAATATTCACCATTCTCATTATCATTATTCAGTTAAAAAATTGTTAACATTTAAAATTTAAACGGTAGTATGAAAAACAATCTATCCATTTAAATTTGTAACTTTTTATTTATTAAAGGAAGCACTATGTTTATCGGCGTACCAAAAGAAAACCTTCTGGGGGAAACGCGTGTTGCCGCAACACCTCAAACGGTATCTCAGCTAAAAAAACTGGGATTTGATGTCATAATAGAGTCTGGCGCAGGTAAAGCAGCAAGCTTTAACGACCAGGCCTTTATTGACGCAGGCGCAACGATTGGTGAGGATGCAGCACAGGTTTTTGCTAGTGATGTTGTATTGAAAGTCAACGCACCAACCACAGGCGAAGATAACACGACTGACGAAGTAGCGTTATTAAAAGACCAAGCTACCCTAATTAGCTTTATTTGGCCTGCACAAAATGACACTTTAATGGAGAAGCTAAGTAGCCGAAACATTAATGTAATGGCAATGGACTGCGTACCACGTATGTCTCGTTCGCAATCACTTGATGCATTAAGTTCAATGGCAAATATTGGTGGTTACCGAGCGGTTATTGAAGCAGCAAATCAATTCGGTCGCTTCTTTACTGGACAAATTACTGCCGCAGGTAAAGTACCACCAGCTAAAGTTCTAGTTATCGGTGCGGGTGTAGCGGGTCTTGCTGCTATCGGTGCAGCTGGTAGCTTAGGCGCAATTGTTCGTGCTTTCGATACTCGTCCTGAAGTTAAAGAGCAAATTAACTCAATGGGGGCAGAGTTCTTAGAGCTAGACTTTGAAGAAGAGTCAGGCTCTGGTGATGGCTACGCAAAAACCATGAGTAAAGAATTCATCGAAGCAGAAATGGCTTTATTTGCCGAGCAAGCTAAAGATGTTGATATTATTATCACTACCGCCCTTATTCCGGGTAAGCCAGCACCGAAACTGATCACCAAAGAAATGGTAGATTCAATGAAGCCTGGTAGTGTTATTGTTGATTTAGCCGCCGCAAACGGTGGTAACTGTGAATACTGTCAAACAGGTGAGCTTTTTGTCACTGAGAATGACGTAAAAGTACTTGGCTATACTGATTTACCTGGCCGCTTGCCTGTTCAAGCGTCACAACTTTACGGTACGAACTTAGTTAATCTTCTAAAGCTTTTAGCGCCAGAAAAAGACGGTGAAGTAACTATCGACTTTGAAGATGAAGTGGTACGTGGCGTAACGGTCGTTAAATCTGGAGAAATCACTTGGCCAGCTCCGCCAATTAAAGTTAGCGTAACTCCTGTTAAAGAAGCGGCAAACGATATTCCTGCTGAACCTGAAAAACAAGAAATGCCAAAAGAGGTAAAACTTGGTTTGTTTGCAGCAGGTTTAGCAGGTTTTGGTGCTATCGCTTCCTATGCGCCACCTGAATTTTTAGCTCACTTTACCGTCTTTGTTTTAGCTTGTGTGATCGGTTACTACGTTGTTTGGAATGTAAGTCACTCTCTACATACGCCATTAATGAGCGTAACAAACGCCATTTCAGGCATCATCGTTGTCGGTGCTCTACTCCAAGTCGGTACTGATAGTGTACTAGTTACCATACTAGCGTTAATTGCGACATTAATCGCTACCATTAATATTGTTGGTGGCTTCTATGTCACACAACGCATGTTAAAAATGTTTAGAAAATAAAGGGGAACTCTCATGTCGGAAGGATTAGTAAGTGCTGCATATATTGTAGCGGCCGTTCTCTTTATAATGAGTTTGGCAGGTTTATCAAAACAAGAAACAGCGCAAAATGGCTGTTATAGCGGTGTTGCAGGTATGGCAATTGCACTTATCGCAACTATCTTAAACCCAAGTGTTGGTGGAGTTATTTTCATTCTAATTGCGATGGCAATTGGTGCAACCATTGGTGTTAAGTTAGCAAAAAAAGTCGAAATGACTGAAATGCCTGAGCTTGTCGCTATTTTACATAGCTTCGTGGGTCTAGCTGCAGTATTGGTTGGTTATAATAGCTATATCGATCACCCTGCACTAACGGGTGCAATGAAAAACATTCACTTAGTTGAAGTGTTTTTAGGGGTATTTATCGGTGCTGTGACCTTTACGGGCTCCATTGTTGCTTTTGCTAAGTTACGCGGTTTAATTAACTCAGCTGCGCTAGCGCTACCTCATCGTCATAAGATGAACTTGGCGGCTTTATTAGTGTCAGGCTACCTGTTAGTAAGCTTTGTTAATGCAGGCGGCTCTACAGGTGCGTTAATTGTAATGACATTAATTGCCTTTATTTTTGGCTACCACTTAGTTGCTTCAATCGGTGGTGCTGATATGCCAGTGGTTGTATCAATGCTTAACTCTTATTCAGGTTGGGCAGCAGCAGCGGCAGGTTTCATGCTATCAAATGACTTATTAATTGTAACAGGTGCCTTAGTTGGCTCATCTGGCGCAATCTTAAGTTACATTATGTGTCGTGCAATGAACCGTTCATTTATCTCAGTAATTGCTGGTGGTTTTGGTAGCGATGTCGTAGCAACGGGTGATGAAGAGCAAGGTGAACACGTTGCCACTACGGCCGTTGAAGTGGCTGACTTATTAACATCATCTCAACGTGTCATCATTACTCCAGGTTACGGCATGGCCGTTGCTCAAGCACAATACCCAGTGTTTGAAATCACCCAGAAATTGCGAGCTAAAGGCATTGATGTTCGCTTTGGTATTCACCCTGTTGCAGGCCGTTTACCGGGTCACATGAACGTATTATTGGCTGAAGCAAAAGTGCCATATGACATCGTACTAGAAATGGATGAAATCAATGAAGATTTCAGTGATACAGACACCGTATTAGTTATTGGTGCTAACGATACAGTAAACCCTGCTGCTAAAGAGCCAGGTAGCCCAATTGCTGGTATGCCAATCTTAGAAGTTTGGAATGCTAAAAACGTTATTGTATTTAAGCGTGGTATGGCAACAGGTTATGCTGGTGTTCAAAACCCATTATTCTTTAAAGATAATACACAAATGCTATTTGGTGATGCCAAAGAGAGTGTTGAAGATATCTTAAAAGCTATCTAACCAATGATTAGATAACAAAAAAGGAGCTCAATTCGAGCTCCTTTTTTTATCTTAAGAATAATAAATATAAAATTATTTATCGTTCTTACGAACATAAAGCATACTTGCAATCGCACTACCAATAAGTACAAACGGGGTTGCTTGTAGCAGACCAGCCACTAGCACTGAGCTTTCACGGAACAACGATAGGGCAAAAGGCACACCTAACATTGCAACTACCACAATTAAAACTAACGCCAAGGTCAATTCACTCTTTTTATTTTCCGCTGTTCTTTCGCTCATTTTTGATCCAAATCAATAGATTAATTAAAAGCGTAATTATAAAGCACTATCGTTGGCAAAAGAAACTATTAAAAAGGATTATAAAGGGTTTTGATTTACTAAAACTAAGGGATGAGCTCGCTTCCCTTACAAAGTTCTAAAACAGCCCATAAAAAAAGTAGCGAACATTAAAAGTTAATATTTGTCTCTTAATATTCGCTCAGAAAATTTACCTATGTTTTGCTTTACCTTTCTTTGGTGTTGACGAACTAGCTATCCCCGACTCTTCAACTGAGCTTCGTCCAAGCGGACAACCTAACTCATTAAATTTTTCAAAAATATTTTTTTGAGCCTCGGTATCAGTGGCGGTATTAAAGCCACTAATCACTTGTGCGACATTAAGATCGTATGAAACAGAACTCGCAGCAGCATTAAGGAGCGCAGCAACACTATGTCTACCTAGTGCTTTAATGCCACCACCACCTTGTTTTAACACCTCAAGTAAGGTCATATCTCCAAAGACATTATTACTAAACGCGTCTTCAAAGGCCATCGTAGGCACATAAGGAGAGGCCCATGAACCAAAGTGGTGTCTCTGCTTCCAATAACCAGGGGTACAACCTTCGCCACCTCCTTCTTCAGTAAACATCGGTAAGCCCGGAATCGTAGTACCAACATCAAAGTATGAAAAAGCAGGCTCTGAATTAGCAGGGTCTTGTCCCCACGCTGCTGTTAGTTTAGTCCCATTAGTCGTAAACAGCCTTGCTCCTGTCATATCGTTATCTGATGGATCAAACACCTTAGCGCGTTCTAACGGCGTCAACACGATTGTGTGATCAACAATCGAGTCCCCATCGTAATCAATTGACACTGTCGTGTTATTAATAAGATCGTCAGCCATCACCCAAACAGGACTTCCACTAGGGCTAAAGCCACTACAATCAAATGGTGCACCAGGCTGACATAGATTAGGGTCAACCCCCGGAGCAAACCCAACAAGCAGCTCTGTAGATAATTGCTCTTTAGATGCTAGAGCTATCGCCCAGTCACTGGATTCATTGGTGAACTCATCATCAAGAGTTCCGTCAGGGTTTCGATCCCAATCGGAGTCTATTGTTGCTATCCCCCAGAACGTCTCGCCCGCTGTCGCTCCACAACTGATGAAGCGAGCACCGCTTCCGTCTGTAATCGCTTGTTGTCGGTAAAGTTCGTTAGGCTCAATTACGATGACCGTTTGTTCTCCCCCCATCGTCTGCCAACAAACAGAAAGGCTCGAATCCCCTGGGTTATAAAGGAACACATCCGTCGGATCATAATCGTTATTAAGTGAGTTTCTACTTGTACTCACTGGCATAAAATATTCATCACTCCAACGCTCTTTAGGCAGAATTGCCGCCCAACGAGACTCATACCTAGCCCCGATATCACCTGTAAAGCCATGCACTTGAACAACATGTTGAGTAGACTCTAAACTTGTTGCAGTCCCTGCATAAACTCGGCTCCCCAGTGG
Source organism: Alteromonadales bacterium alter-6D02 (assembly GCA_002835545.1). GTDB lineage: Bacteria > Pseudomonadota > Gammaproteobacteria > Enterobacterales > Psychrobiaceae > Psychrobium. The sequence continues at coordinate 20,812 of PIZK01000003.1, read as the reverse complement.
AAAAAATGCTTGAAGATCAGTTATTGGACCTGAAGGGATCAGTGGAGGCATAAAAGACTCACCTTCATCTAGCGTAACCACAAGCTCATACTTACCTATTTCAGTAACAAGATCTGCAGTGGGGTCTGCGTCACCATTTAAATCAAACCGAAGAACCGTTCCATCAGAGGTAGCCATAATAGAGTTTGAAACCAACTCAAACATACCATCATGGTCTGGCATTTCAGGAAATCCAGGGAAGGTCAGTGTACCATCACCTTTCATTGAATTTGGCTCACCTAGCGGCGCTTCAAAAGAGGTGCCCCATTCACTGGTAGGATAAACTTCCACAGCACCGGCCAATAAAGTACCAGGCTCAGGATTTGGTATGTCACCACCTTGCCAAGTCCCCACCCAACCAACGCGAGTAACAGCAACAGGTTTATCAGTAACAAACTTATCCTGTCCGTCATAACAAAATTCCTGTACACCATCGCCATCACCATCACAAACTAAGGGGTCATAAGGAACATTAGGTGGAATTGCTGCTGGATCATTGATGTAATAATCAACAGGCATTTCATTGTTTAAAATGATGACATCACCGCTATTTAATACATCAGATGCAAAGCCTGGTGGCTTACCATTAGCATCATTGCCATCACCCCATATTTGAGTCGTTGAACTAAGCGGGCTTAGCAAATTAGTTTCATACGAGTCTTCATGATGATCATAGTGAATGGTTGTTCCGTTATAACCGATTGAGATAGAAATAACTGCATGATTCTTTTTACCAATCGCTTCAGGATGTAATGTTGAGAGAACATCAGAGACTTGAGCTTCGGTAAAAGGCACATAATAAGTTTGAAGGGGTGTGATTGCCTGAATAGGTGCTGTATAAAACAGTCCTAAAGCCATCACAGTTATAGTTTTCTTACTAAGTCGTTCCCAACTAAGGCGACGATAACAGTCAGACCTTTTATTCTTATTCATTATAAGTTCCTCACTGATGATATTTAAGGGTTATCAATGTGAGTTCATAGGCAGCCTAACGTTTAACCACGTTCAAAAAGCATACAGGGAAACACCAATCAGCTTTAATTCGACTAAACAAGCTTAATTACCCCTTATTATAGGCTAGACAAGAACTGCACCTTTGTTATTAAAAGTTATTAAAAAAGACGCACCCACTGAAAGTTAGCAATAATTAGGCCTAGACTTTAATAGACTAATTTTCAACAAGTAACCTTTACTATCTAATAATTAAACAAGCTTTTTGTAAAAAAAACTGACACTAATCTATCTGTTGTTCGCTGTGCGGAAATAACTTTTTACACACAGCTCAAGGCAATATCTTCCACGAGATGGTACTTATTAATAGATTTTGCTAAATTACTACTCTAATTTAAAAAATATGATAACTCGTCACTATGAAAAAATGGCTCTTAAGCGCTGCCGCGCTCGCACTTACCGCTTGTTCTCAATCTCCAAACAACACTATTGCAGAGGTCTCAGGCTTAACCTTCGTCGAACAAGTAAAAGCTCAGACAGGAAAAACGACCATTCCGTACCAAAAGTACGTTCTTGATAATGGTTTAACGGTGATTTTACACCAAGACAATTCCGACCCTCTAGTCCATGTCAATGTGACTTATCATGTTGGCTCATCTCGAGAAGAGCTTGGAAAATCAGGTTTTGCTCATTTCTTCGAGCACATGATGTTTCAAGGTTCAGAACACGTTGCTGATGATGAGCACTTTAAAATTGTTACCGAAGCTGGTGGTAACATGAACGGTACAACTAATCGTGATCGTACTAACTATTACCAAACAGTACCTGCTAATCAATTAGAAAAGATGCTGTGGCTAGAATCAGACCGCATGGGCTTTTTATTAAAAGCGGTGACTCAAGAAAAGTTCGAAGTACAACGTGAAACGGTAAAAAATGAGCGCGGACAACGTGTCGATAACCGACCTTACGGTCGTTTAGGTGAGCGAGTAGCTCAAGCTCTTTACCCAAAAGGTCACCCATACTCATGGCCAACGATTGGCTACATGGACGACTTAAACCGAGTTAATGTTAACGACCTCAAAGCGTTTTTCCTAAATTGGTACGGACCAAACAATGCCACTATTACCATTGGTGGCGATATTGACACCAAAGAAACACTGACATTAGTGAAACAATATTTTGCCGAAATTCCAACGGGCCCAAGCGTTGAAAAATTGGCGAAAGAGCCCGTTACCTTAACCGAGAATCGTTATATTTCATTTGAAGATAACATTCACCTGCCTTTGGTTTACCTTTCATTTCCGACCGCTTATGCGCGCCATGAAGATGAGCCTGCACTGGACTTATTAGCGTCAATTATCGGTGGCGGGAAGACGTCATTGGTTTATAAAAACCTCGTTAAAAACCAAATGGCAGTCCAAGCATCGACTAACCATACTTGTGGTGAATTATCATGTTCATTTGATATTTTTGCTTTACCACACCCAGCAAGCGGTAAATCATTAACAGAGATAGAAGCCACTTTACGTCAAACTATTGCTGAATTTGAACAACGCGGTGTGACTGATGATGATTTAATTAAAGCAAAAGCGGCTATCGAGTCTAGTTTTATCTTTGGCTTGCAAAGTGTACAAGGGAAGGTTGCTCAACTAGCTGCCTACCAAACATTTACAGGTACCCCAAATTACATCGAGCAAGACATCAAACGATACAACAGTGTGACCAAAGCGGACGTGATGCGTGTATTCGAGCAGTATGTTAAAAATAAGCCAAGTGTTATTGCCAGCGTTGTACCAAAAGGACAAATAAACGCTGTTGCTGCAGCAGACAACTTTGCCGCAGATATTGTTAAACTTGAGGGTAAATCAACCACTCAAGCCGATGATCTCGATTTACGTACCACACCATTAACGTTTAACCGTAGTGTTAAGCCTGTTGCAGGTAAAAATAGAGCCGTTGATGTTCCTGCGTTTTGGAGAGAGGACTTTTCAAATGGCATGAGCATGCTAGGCACCGAAAATGATGAAACGCCTACGACGTCACTTTTAATTCGCATTCCAAATGGTCATTACGCAGAATCTTCAAACAAAGCCGGCTTAGCGTCTATAACCGCAAGTTTAATGAATGAGTCTACGTTAGACACGTCTTCAGAGGACATGGCTAAAGCGTTACAGAAACTGGGGAGCTCTATCTCTTTTAGTGCTGGTAATAGCTACACCAATGTCTTTGTGAATACATTGACTAAAAATGTTGATCCAACTATTGCTCTGCTTAATGAAAAGCTATTTAAGCCTGCGTTTACCGAGCAAGACTTTGCTCGTGTACGTGCAAATCAGTTAGAAAGTGTTTTATTTAGTCAAAAAGATGCCGGCGCTCTAGCACGAAACGCATTTAGAGCAATCATGTTTGACGGTTCGATCGCTGCCCTGCCATCTCAAGGAACAGCCGCGTCACTAAAGACCTTAACACTTGATGATGTTAGCGCTTTTTACCAACAACACTACAACCCTCAACGCGCTCAGATCATTGCTGTATCAGATCTTACACAAGCGGCGTTATCACAGAAGTTAACTAAGCTAAAGCAGTGGCAAGGCCAAAGCAAAATCAACAATGTGGTTTTAAACGCACCGAGCTATGCAAAGAACACTGTGTACTTAGTCAATAAAGACGATGCAACTCAATCCGCTATTCGTGTTGGACAGCGCAGTATCAAGCAAGACATTACTGGCGAGTTTTATCAATTAGGTCTGGTGAACTTTGCCCTGGGCGGTAACTTTAATTCGCGCTTAAACCTTAATCTTCGCGAAGATAAAGGTTATACCTATGGTGCGGGGTCTAGTTTCTACGGTGATAAGTTTGGCGGCGCGATGGTGGTCTCGACTGCAGTACGCGCAGATGCAACAATTGCGTCTTTAAAAGAGATTACCAAGGAATTAACGCAATATCAGCAGCAAGGTATTACTGCTGATGAGCTTACTTTCATGCGTAACGCAATTAACCAACAAGATGCCCTAGAGTATGAAACGCCTCAAGCTAAGCTTAACTTTTTAGCACAGATCCTTGAACATAACTTAAGTGCAGACTTTGTTAAAGAGCGCGCTAAAATTGTTTCAACAATTACTCAGTCACGAATCAATGAGCTAGCAAAGCAATACCTTGATGTGAATGATATGGCGATAGTGATTGTTGGCGATGCCAAAACATTAAAACCACAGCTAAAAGCCTTAGGGTATGATGTAATCGACTATACAGCACCTTAACCCCTTAGGGCAGTACCGTTAAGGTGCTGCCCTACTTTCTGCTTTAATCCACACCACTTTTTGCCTGTTATTCAAACTAAACCTCATTTTTATCTCTATTCTTACTCTTATTAGACTTTGGGCTAGAACAACATCGTCTATTTGTGATATGTTGCGTGCATTTTTAGCATAGTAGGTATTTAACATGAGTTCGAACGCCGTTCCATCCTCAGCGCCAGAGCAACAAAAGGGTTGGTTCAACCGTTTTCTTGCTACCGTTGAGTTTCTAGGTAACCTGTTGCCTCACCCAATCACGTTATTCGCGACTTTCTGTGTTGCGATTGTGTTATTCAGTGGCTTTGCTGACTGGATAGGGTTAAGCGCCATTGACCCGCGCCCAGAAGGTGCCAAAGGGCGTGATCCTGATGGTGTTATCGAAGTCGTTAGTTTAATGAGCGCCGAAGGCTTAACTAAAATTGTAACGGGACTCGTGACCAACTTCACCGGATTTGCACCGTTAGGTACAGTACTTGTTGCTCTTCTTGGTGTAAGCGTGGCAGAACATTCAGGTTTATTGTCTGCGGCTATGCGTGGCATGGTCATGGGCGCATCGAAACGCTTAGTTACTTTTATGGTTGTTTTTGCTGCTATTTTATCGAATACCGCATCAGAACTTGGCTATGTTGTTCTTATCCCGCTTGCGGCGATGATTTTTCATAGCTTAGGTCGTCACCCCCTTGCAGGCTTAGCAGCAGCATTCGCTGGTGTTTCTGGTGGTTATAGTGCCAACTTATTGTTAGGTACCATCGATCCATTGCTTGCAGGTATCACAACCCCAGCAGCGCAAATGATTGACCCAACCTACCAGGTGGGCCCTGAAGCTAACTGGTACTTTATGGTTATCTCGGTATTTTTGATTGCGACTCTTGGTACCATTGTTACCGAGAAGATTGTTGAGCCGCGTTTAGGTAAGTACAACCCTGATGAAGCCAGTGTCGATTTAAGTCAAGAAAAAGTGACCCAGCTAACCGACATTGAACGTTCAGGCCTCAAATGGGCTGGTGTCGCTCTTCTAGTTACCTGTGCGGTACTTGCGCTAACTATTGTCCCTGCTGACGGCATTTTACGTAATCCTGAAACGGGAGGGGTGTCAGGCTCACCATTCTTGAAAGGCATCGTTGTATTCATTTTTGTTACTTTTGGTATTCCAGGTTTCGTTTACGGTAAAGTCGTTGGCTCGATGAAGAATGATCGTGATGTCATTGATGCAATGTCTAAGAGCATGAGCTCGATGGGGATGTATATCGTATTAGTATTCTTCGCCGCTCAGTTCGTTGCATTCTTTAAGTGGACTAATCTTGGTACTATTTTAGCGATCAATGGTGCTGCATTATTGCAAGCCATTAACCTAACGGGTCCAGAAATCTTTGTAGCATTCATCTTTATGTGTGCGTTAGTTAACTTAACTCTTGGTTCTTCTTCAGCACAATGGGCGGTAACAGCGCCAATTTTCATCCCAATGTTAATGTTAATTGGTTACGCCCCAGAGACGATTCAAGCAGCCTATCGTATTGGTGATTCGGTAACAAACCTCATCACGCCAATGATGAGCTACTTCGGTTTAATCCTTGCTGTAGCGACTAAATACAAAAAAGATATGGGGATAGGTACCTTGGTTGCAACCATGTTGCCGTACTCAATGATCTTCTTCGTCGGTTGGGTTATTTTATTCTATATTTGGGTGTTTGCATTAGGTCTACCTGTAGGTCCTGGCTCCCCTATCTATTACACCCCGTAACCGATAGCACAATAATAATCTGTAGTCCCTGCAACTAGCGGGGATTTTTTTTGCCTAATAATCACTAACTATTTTGCGACTAATGGTGAAGTCTTCCTATACTGAAGGTATAAAAAAATAAAATAGAGATAGCACCACATTAATTAATCGAAGCAAAGGAAGTTAATATGAAAAAATTAATCTTCATTATCCTCGCGATGTTAATTACCACTGGAGCGAGTATTTATCACTTTGACGACGACCCTTATATTCAGGGACAAGTTCGGGGGCTTGCCATCGCTGACAAAGCTAGCTACCTCCTGCCCATCAAACAACATATTAGTCAGGCCAAGCGTCCGCAAGAATGGTATCAATTCCCAATCCCTTTAGGTCAAAGTGGCCCTAGCGAAACGCTCTACTCCGGCCCCAAACAATACCCTTTTTATTGCATGAGCGAGATCTCACAGTTAGGACAACCTCAAGTCGACAATCACGACGGTCAAGGCGTCGCCATCTTCGCTACCAATCGACAAGGAAAAAAGACTCGGCACATTATTGGTTACAGCAAAGACTGTGCGATATTGAGTCAGCTAAAGTACTTTTATCGTAACAACCAGCAACAGCTAAAACCTTATAACGTCGACAACCCACCAGCACAACAGCAAATCAATCAGCTTACTATTGATGATAAAAACGTTAATGAAATATACCGAGTTGAACAAGGGACCATTAATCGTTTTATTTACACTATCGCCATGCTTGCCACTGGCGACGGCTCAAGAATGGAACATCAACACTGGAATAAACGACTTATTTACCAATTTCAAGGCGGTTCAGGAATAGGCTTTCGCCAAGGGAAGCAAAGTGCTCCACACTTATTAAAGAAGCGTAAAGAACAACTACAACTCGGTTATGCCGTAATATCGTCAACCGCAAACAAAACCAGTTATACCTACAACATGCTAATCGCCGAAGATACTGCGATGCGAGTGAAACGCCACTTCATTTCCCTTTATGGTAAGCCAATGTATACGGTTGGCATCGGTGGGAGTGGTGGTGGGTTATCACAATACCTTCTTGCGCAAAATGGTACTGACCTACTTGACGCTGCCATCCCCCTTTACTCATACCCAGATATGGTTAGCCAAACAATTTATGCGTTAGATTGTGATTTGCTCAATAGCTATTACGACTTTAGATCATCCGAACCGGAATTATTTGAGGATTGGCGACTACGCCAAGCAATTGAGGGAATGAATGCTCGTAATAATTTTGAACAAAAAGCAGGCTTCCTCACGCCAATCAATCAAATAATCTCAGGTCGCTGGCCACGTTCGCCAACAGGGAGTAGTGAATGCATTAATGGTTGGTTTGGTCTTTCAACTTTTATCAACAACCCACGACAAGGCTTTCTGCGTTCGTACTTTTCATCAGAAGTAGTAGAACAAGTTAACAGGAATTATTGGGAAGACATGCATGAGGTCTATGGCCGAACTGCTGCAGGTTATGGCGCGTCTACTTGGGATAATGTTGGCGTTCAGTACGGTTTAAATGCACTAAAAGCCAACTTACTTAGCATCGATGAATTTATCGCACTTAACAAAAATATTGGTAGCTGGGTTCGCCAACCACAAATGCAACCAGAATGGATTAAAAAGATCCCCTTTACTAAAACTCACCTGTGGCTCAGTTTATGGGGCAACAAGAATGTCACGCAAGCTGATAACGGCCCCGCCCCTCGTCATCAAGGAGATATAAGCGCAATGAAGAATGCCTATCACACCGGTCAGGTATTCATTGGTAAGCTGAATATCCCAACCCTTGATATTCGGCACTACCTAGAAGAAGAGCTAGATATGCATCACATGTCTGCCTCCTTTAATGCTCGAACTAGAATCACTAACTATCAAGGCCACGCTGATAATCATATTATCTGGGTTAGCCATAAAGACTTTAACCCTGTAGTGAAAGGCTTTAAGGTCATTGATCAATGGCTGATGACTAAACTACATAACCCCAATTTAACCACAACCAAGGCAAAACCATCCAATCTAGAGGATAGTTGTTTTGCTGACAATGGCGAAATCATCGCTCAAGGGAAAGCTGTCTGGGATGGTGAGTGGAACAACAAAGCGTTAGGGCAATGTAGTCAGAACTTTAAGATGTATTCTAACGTCCGCATTGCCGCTGGTGCACCATGGGACGGCAGCACGTTTAAATGTTCGTTACAGCCTGTTGCCGACGCAATTAAACAAAGCGTCTATGGTGATATTGCTATCAATAAATACCAGAAACAATTGGAGGAAGCATTCCCTGACGGTGTTTGTGATTACAGCCAAGGTGATGTCGGGCGTCCAACAAATCTAACGATGCTAGCCCTAGGGGAATGAAATAAAAAAGCCGCTGGACTTAGCAGCGGCTTTGATGGCATGTTTAGCGTTTTTTATGGAACTTAACTAAACGGTCACGTTTACGTTGTTGAGTGACACTGAGTTTATTTTTACGCCCTTCAAATGGATTATCGCTATCTCTGAATTCGATTTTGATTGGCGTGCCCATAATTTTCAAGGTGCGACGGAAGTAGTTCATTAAATAGCGCTTATATGCGGCATTTAATTTCTTTACTTGGTTACCATGAATGACTATTACCGGCGGGTTATAGCCACCAGCATGAGCATAACGTAATTTAACACGGCGACCTTGGAACATCGGCGGGTTATGGTCATCAACGGCCATTTGCATAATTTTAGTCAGCATCGACGTTGAAGTACGCTTAGTTGCCGAGTTATATGCTTCTTGTACCGACTCAAACAGGTTACCAACACCACTGCCATGAAGCGCAGAAATAAAGTGAATACGTGCAAAATCAACAAAGCCTAAACGACGATCTAATTCTGACTTAATACGCTCTTTCGTATCAAGATCCAAACCATCCCATTTATTCACTGCAATAACCAATGAACGACCTGCATTTAATGAGTAGCCCAATAAGCTTAAGTCTTGATCAGAAATACCTTCGCGAGCATCAATCACCAATAACACCACGTTAGCATCTTCAATGGCTTTTAGCGTTTTAATGATAGAGAACTTTTCAATCGCTTCATTTACATTCTTACGACGACGAACACCAGCAGTGTCAATCAATACGTATTCACGCTCATCGCGTTCCATTGGGATATAAATACTATCGCGGGTTGTGCCAGGCATATCGTAAACAACAACACGTTCTTCACCTAAGATACGGTTAGTTAATGTCGATTTACCCACATTTGGTCGACCAATGATTGCTAGTTTAATCGGCAAGTCTTGCAACGCTTTAGCTTGAGCTTCTGCGGTTTCTTCTGTTAATTCTTCTTCAAACTCATCATCTTCAATATCATCAATGCTATTAATGCCCATTTCTTCGGCATAAGGGCGTAACGATGTTTCAATTAACACTTGAACACCACGGCCATGTGCAGCAGCAATTGGGTGGATATCGCCTAATGATAATGAATAAAAATCAGCCGTTACCGAGTCAATATCGACACCGTCTGTTTTGTTAGCAACAAGATAAACTGTTTTATCAAGCTGACGTAAATGATTAGCAATGGCTTCATCAGCAATCATCACACCATCGCGAGCATCAACTAAGAATAAAACGACATCAGCCTCTTCAATTGCTTGAAGAGATTGTTCTGCCATTAAAGCATCAATACCTTCTTCATCACCTTGAATACCGCCAGTATCAATCAATAAGAATTCATAGCCACCTAGCTTTGCTTGGCCATATTTACGATCACGTGTTAAGCCAGGAAAATCAGCAACAAGCGCATCTCGGGTGCGTGTTAGGCGGTTGAATAACGTCGATTTACCAACATTAGGGCGACCAACTAAGGCAACTACAGGAAGCATTTTTTTCTCCAAACGACAAAAGCGGCCCGATAGATGTTATCCCGGACCGCTTTTGGTATTAATTTCTCTATTGCGGCTATTTTATAGAAATAGCAGACAATAAGCCATCTTTAGATTGTAAGTAGAGGCGGTTATCATTAACAATAGGTGTCGCGATGTGACCACTATCATCAATTTCTTCTTGTGCAACAAACTCACCTGTTTCTTCTGACAATAAATGTAAGTAGCCTTCAAAATCGACAACGGCAATGTAGCTATCAAATACTGCTGGTGCGGTAATCTCACGGTTTTCTAAACCCATTTGGCTCCACAACTCTAAGCCTGAACGACGATCAACAGCAAATACATGCCCTTTAGCCGTTGTAAGATAAAGATTAAAACCGCTAATAGTCATTGCTTGGAACGACGAGTAAGCACGTTTCCAATTCACTTTACCGCTACGAACGTCAATAGCAGCAAGATTACCATTATAGCCAACGGCATACATTGTTGCGCCAAGAATCATGGGAGTAGAGTCAATATCTATAATACTAGATAGCTCATTGCCACCCTCTTTTGTAGTAACAACAGACTCCCATACAGCACGGCCATCTTCGATTAAGACACCACTGACTTTACCATTAGGTAAACCAAAGAAAGCTGCTCCTTGATTCTCGATAATGCCCGATGTTCCACGTAGAGTAAGTGCTGGAACATCTTGATGATAGGTCCATACCGCCGTGCCGCTTTCGATATCATAAGCAACGACTTTACCGTTTGCCATGACCGTAATCACTTTATTATCAGCAAGTAATGGCTTAGAAAGAATTTCACCATCGGTTTGAATTTTCCAGACTAATTTACCCGTTTCTTGTTCTAACAGATAAAGCATTCCACTTTCAGCACCGATAGCAATCTTATCGTAACCTGTGACAATGCCGCCAGAAAGTTGAGCGGTAACACCCGAGCTAATTAAACCAGAACCCTCATGCAGTTCAGCTTGCCATAACTCCTTACCTGACTCGATATCAAAAGCAGAAACATAGCCAAATCGATCAGCAGAGAACACCTTACCATAAGCAACAGCAGGCTCTAGATTTGAAAAGTAATCACCAGTACCATCACCAACACTTCTTTCCCAATCAATAGCTAGTTCAACTTGGCTATTAATAATAGGCAATGGGGCTATTTTTATCTCATCGTCGTTTGAAGAACAACCCGATAAAATACCTGAAGCTAAAACACCAGCACCTAGTAACTTAGACCATTTAGTCATCATCACTCCTTAAACAGCTGGGGTTAAGTCGTTAAGTTTCATTTGAAGCTCAGCAGCCGCTTGGGCACCAGCAGCATCAACAGCAGCTTGATAAGCGGCTCTAGCCTTGCCTAAATCACCTTTAGCGACAAGAGCATCACCGATCAATTCATTTTTCTGAACATCAAAAGCACTGTCTTTAATCGTATTGAGGGTTGTTACCGCCTGATCATATTGTTGTAGTTCAAGTTCGATGCGTGCTAAACGCGTTACAGCAATGTTCTTAACAGCAGGTTCAACACTACTATCGATAATCTCTTTTAAGACCGCAGAAGCTTTATCAAACTCTTTCTTTTCAACTAATGATTTAACCATTAACAATTGTGTCAGTTGGCTATATTGAGTTCCAGAATGCTCTGCAACAAACTTTTCGCCTTCAGCTACAATCTCTGTCGAGTCAGAGACTTTAGAAAAACTTAATGAGTTCTCTGCAATAGTATCTAATTTAGCCTGCTGGTAGTAATTCCACCCGTATATACCACCTAAACCTACTAACGCACCAATAACTAATGCTGGGCCATTTTCTTTTAAAAATCGTTTAATTGCTTCTTCTTGTTGTTCTTCGCTGCTGTAAATTTCCACAGTCTACTCCTTATAATTGTTCTAATAATGTCGATAAATCAGACATTGACATCGTCAGCTGTGGTTTATCTTCACGTAAAAATTTAACACTAACTTGCTGATTCTCTAGCTCGTCATCACCGAAAATTAGCACGATCTTAGCACCGCTTTGATCGGCTTTTTTCATTTGTTTTTTAAAGTTACCGCCAGCGTTGTGCTTCATGACACGTAAACCGCTATGCTGCTGACGTAACTGTTCACTAATAAGCATTGATTGACTCTGTGCATTGTCACCCATAGCACAAACATAAACATCAACAGCAGAGGGTACGTTATCAACTAGTTCAAGAGCTTCTAGCATGAGCACTAAACGCTCAATTCCCATCGCAAAACCAACAGCAGGTGTCGCTTTACCACCTAACTGCTGTACTAAACCATCATAACGGCCACCTGCTAGCACTGTACCTTGCGCTCCTAGACTATCTGTAACCCACTCAAAAACAGTACGGTTGTAATAATCTAGACCTCGTACTAAACGTTCATTAACTTGGTATTCGATACCAGCTAGGCTTAACAGTTCACATAATTTTGAAAAATGTGCTTTAGTTTCTTCGCCCAAGTGTTCAGAAAGCTTCGGTGCATCAACTAAAATCGCCTGCACTTGAGGGTTTTTAGAGTCTAAAACGCGCAATGGGTTAGAGTACATACGACGCAATGAGTCTTCATCAAGCGCTTCTTTGTGCTGTTCTAGGTAAGCAATCAGGGCATCGCGATAACTGGCACGTTCATCATTATCCCCTAAAGTATTTAACTCTAAGCGAACATGCTGTGCCATACCTAACTTTTTCCAAAGATGTGCAGACATTAATAAAACTTCAGCATCCGCCTGCGCATCAGCGATACCATAAACTTCGACACCGAATTGATGAAATTGACGGTAGCGCCCTTTTTGAGGACGTTCATGACGAAACATCGGGCCCATATACCATAAACGTTGCTCTTGGTTATACAATAACCCATGCTGGTTACCAGCACGGACACAACATGCAGTACCCTCAGGGCGCAAGGTTAAACTATCACCATTACGATCATCAAACGTATACATTTCTTTTTCAACAATATCAGTAACTTCACCAATCGAGCGTTTAAATAAGTCGGTACTTTCAACGATTGGAGTTCTGATTTCACTATAACCATAAGCAGCAACAGTATCCCTGATCGCTTGCTCGGCTAGTTGCCATAATGGAGTTTGCTGCGGAAGACAGTCGTTCATACCACGGATGGCTTGGATAAATTTTGCCACGATTTTACCTATTAACTTGTATGGGTCTCGGCGCTGAACATTAATTAATATTCAACGCCCAATGAGAATTTGTAAGCATTATGCTAAATTACGCCGCCTGATGCTACCGTAATTACAATCTATTGAGTTATAGTTCTTTTACATCTAATTTATTTTGTTCAGCTGCTAGCTTTGCACGAATTTTAGCTTCAAGTGAATCAACAAGATCAGTGTTTTTTAAACGCTCTTTCTGACGAACACCGTCTTGATAGAAACCACTCATTTTATTACCGCCTGCTAAACCGATATCTGATACTAATGCTTCACCAGGGCCATTAACCACACAGCCGATAATTGACACATCCATTGGCTTCACAACATCTTCTAACCTGTTTTCAAGTTCATTCACGGTAGCAATCACATCAAACTCTTGACGAGAACAACTTGGGCAAGCAATAAAGTTGATACCTCGGCTGCGGATACGTAGTGATTTTAAAATATCAAAGCCAACTTTAATTTCTTCCACTGGATCAGCGGCTAACGAAACACGAAGGGTATCACCAATCCCGTCATTTAAAAGCATGCCTAAACCAACAGCAGATTTTACTGCACCCGCTCTGAACGCTCCTGCTTCAGTTATACCCAGATGTAATGGCTGAACAATCTGCTTTGCAAGCAAGCGGTATGATTCAACGGCAAGATGCACATCAGACGCTTTAACAGACACTTTAAACTGGTCGAAGTTCAAACGGTCAAGGATATCAACGTGACGCATCGCAGATTCAAGTAAGGCCTCGGCCGTTGGCTCACCATACTTTTCTTGAATATCGCGTTCCAAAGAGCCGCCATTGACGCCAATTCGAATCGGAATGTTTTTGTCTCTAGCACAATCAACAACGGAACGAATTCGCTCTTCACGGCCAATATTACCAGGATTAATTCGCAAACAATCAGCGCCGTACTCGGCCACTTTGAGTGCAATACGGTAATCAAAGTGAATATCCGCAACAAGAGGAATCGAGGTTTGCTCTTTAATGACTTTAAATGCTTCAGCATCATTCATTGTAGGAACAGAGACTCGAACAATATCAGCACCGGCGGCTTCAATACGTTTAATTTGAGCAACAGTTGCTTCCACGTCACTGGTCAACGTATTAGTCATTGACTGAACTGCGATAGGTGCGCCATCACCAACGGGTACATTACCAACCATAATACGGGTAGATTGTCGTCTTACTATTGGGGATTGAGAATGCATATTAGTCTTCCAATGGCACGCTAAATCGTGCAGTTTTATCTTTAATAAAAGGGGTTATATCAAGTTGTTTACCTTGATAAGTGATAGTAACCGCATGAGGTGCGCCCAATTCAACAGCAAAGGGTGGGACGCCAGTTAAGATAACTGAACTACCGCGACGTTTCATACCTTGCGCCAGCACCGCATTGCTTGCATCGACGATCTTAACCCAACAGTCTTCTGAAAATTCAAATCGTGTATCAATGGTATTCGACTGTTGACCCAAGTTTGAGTCTATTGCAAGAGGTTCAAACGATTGATTATTGTTTTGTGGTAATAATACATTACCATCGTTCTCTAATGCTAGTTGAACTGGAGCTTCTGGCGGAATATCTAAAGTCGCGGTGTCTTGCTGCCACCATAACCAAATTACAACACAGCTCAACACAAGAATGATAAAAAAAGTTAACAAATTCAGGTAACTGTTATGCGCTAGAGCCTGCTGTCGTTGAGAGAATGATTGCATCTTCTTTACCGAAGGCTTCCCTTGGTATTGCTCAGCATATAACTCTAAGATCTCATTAACATTAAGGTTAACAAACCGAGCGTAGTTCTTTACATAGCCTTTAGTAAACAACGTGCCAATACTAGGATCGATAGTATCGCTTTCTATTGAAGCAACCATCGTTTCTGATACACATAATTGTTCAGAGAGATCCTTAGTAGAATACCCCATTGATTCGCGTGCTAAACGAAGCTGTTGACCAAGAGGAATGCTTTCTTCGTCAGTGCTGTGTTCAACGTCTTCATCTGGAAACGAACTCATAGTAACCCTTTATTTAAATAGGTCTTTGCTTCCTTAGACTCTGGATAGTTTCTAATTAATATACTACCCAATTTCTTCGCCATCGCTGAATTATTCTTCTTGTGCTCTAATTGAACTGAAAGCCATAAGCTTTGCGGGGTTTGCGCGTAAATACCACGATAACTTCTTAGCTGCTGCTGTGCTTGGTTAAAGTTACCCAGTTCAATCTCAGCCTTGGCTAAACCTAATAAAGAACGCACTCGCAATGATTCGTACTTTAATACTGCGGAAAGGTGCTTTTGAGCTCGAGCCCAGTTCTGGTCTCTAAGGGCACATAATCCGGCATTTTCATAACTATTAGCCATCTGTGCGGTTGCATTAGACTCAATCGCAATCACAAACTGCTTCTCAGCTTGCTCATAGCGGGCCAAATCACATAGAAATGCACCGTAGTTATTACGAGTATTAGAATTATCAGGAAAGGCATCTAGCGCTTCACGGTAGGCTTGGTCTGCTTTATCGACCTCACCAACCGTTTGAAAATAGTAAGCATAGCTAGATTGAACACCATCAATATTAGGGTTGATAGCAGCAGCACGATCCAAATTTAATTTTGCTTGGGCCGTTTTATTGTTTCTTAAATATTCTAACGCTAGCTTTAAGCGAGCCATAGCTGCCTCGCGAGTATTGATAACACGCTCAGTAACTTCATTGTCACCTGTTGTTACATACTGCTGGGTAACACAACCGGACACTAAAAACAGCGTACAAATTAGACCGACTATCTTTGAGGAAGCATTACCACTTTTTATTTTCATCATATCCATTGCATTTTTTTAAAAAACTGACTTAACGAACCATTGTGACTGAAATTCCTTCACCTTGCATCTGCTTTTTAGCGGTTCGTTTAGTTCTATCAACAACATCACCAACTAATTGGCCACAAGCGGCATCGATATCATCGCCACGAGTTTTACGGACAGTCACAGTGAAGCCGTACTCCATTAATACTTTGTTAAAGCGGTCGATGCGTGAATTACTTGAGCGACCATAAGGCGAACCAGGGTAAGGATTAAATGGGATCAAATTAATTTTTGCAGGGGTATCTTTTAATACTTGCGCTAACTCGTGAGCTTGATCCGTTGAGTCATTCACATGATCCAGCATCACGTATTCAATTGTCACCTTGCCACGGTTTGCATTTGACTTATCGATGTAACGCTTAACACCGGCTAAAAAGTCTTTAATTGGGTATTTGCGATTCACAGGAACAATTTCATCACGCAGCTCATCATTAGGTGCGTGCAATGAGATTGCCAAAGCAACATCGATTTGGTCACCTAACATATCAAGCGCAGGAACAACACCTGATGTCGATAATGTCACACGGCGCTTTGATAAACCGTAACCATTGTCGTCAAGCATTAAACGCATGGCTGGTACGACATTTTTTAGATTTAACAACGGCTCACCCATGCCCATCATTACCACATTAGTAATCGGACGCTCGCCAGTGTCACCTTTGACCCCAACAACCTCTGCTGCTCGCCAAACTTGACCGATAATCTCGCCAACCGATAAGTTACGGTTGAAGCCTTGTTGCGCTGTTGAGCAGAACGTACATTCGAGTGCACAACCAACTTGCGACGATACACATAAAGTCGCTCGGTCGCCATCAGGAATATAAACCGTTTCAACTTCTTGCCCACCTTCAAGGAGCATTGACCATTTAATGGTACCATCCGATGAACGCTGTTCCGTGTTGACCACCGGAGCTTTAATTTCACATAAACGGTTTAGTTTTTCACGCAACTTTTTATTAAGGTTGTTCATCTGATCAAAGTCAGTTACACCAAAGTGATAAATCCACTTCATTAATTGATCAGCGCGAAACGGCTTTTCACCAATTTCACTAAAATATTCTCTTAGGGCTTTGCGATCAAGGTTTAATAAGTTTGTTTTTTGATTAGACATGCTAACTCTCACTTTGTTGCTAAACGGTCGTTGAGTGACTGTTTTTACGTTTAATGACGACTCGGCTTTGCCATTTTATATAATCATTAAACGTAAAAACGGGGGTAAAAACCCCCGATTTTTTTATAAACTAAGTTAATCAATTATTTATTGTTAACTTAGTTTACTAACACAATTCGAATTAACGAGTGCGTGGGCAAATTTCTTCGTCAGAGAAGAAGTATGCGATTTCACGAGCAGCTGACTCAAGAGCGTCAGAACCGTGAACTGCATTCTCATCGATGCTGTCAGCGTAATCAGCACGTAAAGTACCAGCTAATGCTTCAGCTGGGTTAGTAGCACCCATGATTTCACGGTTTTTAAGAACAGCGTTTTCGCCTTCTAAAACTTGAACCATAACAGGACCAGAAGTCATGAACGCAACTAAAGCGCCAAAGAATGGACGCTCGCTATGTTCAGCATAGAAGCCTTCAGCTTTCTCTTGAGAAAGGTGAACCATTTTAGAAGCAACAATCTTAAGACCAGCTGATTCAAAACGATTGTAGATTGCACCAATGTGGTTTTTAGCAACTGCATCAGGTTTTACGATAGAAAAAGTACGTTCGATAGCCATTATAAGCTCTCCATAAAGAAATCATTGAAAAATTTCGCGCATTATACGAGATATTTCACTTAAGTACCAACAAAGCTTTACGACAAAAGCATAATTGTGACAGACCTTAAACTACTGCGCAAAAAAACAACCACTTAAAATTCAGCGAAAATTCAGGAATAAAAGGTTCAAATAAAGAAAAAGGAGCGCCACATGAAATACATCTTTATCCTAGTTTGTTACCTAATTAGCCTTTCAACTCTTGCTGCAACCGAGCTTAAGCAAAGCTCTCCAATGGCAAAAGCAAATGCTAGTTTAAAAAGAAGCCATAACGATCATCAAGATTTCTGGCTATATGCACTCAAAAGTACAACAGCAATTGATGAAGACTCTGATAGGTATATGCAGCAGCTTTCATTAACAATGGATTTTGATAGTCACTTCATTTCTGTCGGCGTTTACGCGAAAATTTGGGCTACGGACTCATACAACGATGAAGTGCTTCTCGCTACGTCCGATGTTTTTACATTACGTGAAGACTCTAACCTCGATACTCAACAGCTCGTTATGACCGTTGATAACCATTTAGCTTCGGATGATTACCAAGTAACCATTGTCTTGCATGATGCAATTACTCATCGCTCATTAATCACGGCTAGTTACGATGACTATTTTCAATTAGCGGACCTTCCATTAGAGGGTCACCACTACGATCACTATCAAAGCTTTTATATCTATGATCAATCCATCAATTTAACAAATGATGATGATAGCGATTCATTTTATACTGATTTTGAAGTCGCACTTGATGTCGATACAACTCAACCTCAACTATGGTTAACAGCACAGGTAATGGTAGATGGTGTTGAGCACTTTCAAACACGCCCATTTTTAATCAAAGGCGAGTCAACCGCAGACACTCAATATATCTCAATGAGCCTAGAGGATCATAGTCATGAACGTTATCGCACTGTTGAAGTTCGAGTTAGCGAGGCAAACTCTTCTAGCCACAAACACAGAGTTAGTGCGATCTTTACTGACGTCAACCTAGAGTCAACACAATCAGATCAATATCACTCTCATACTTCAACGTCGCATCATGGAGGTGCAACGATTTTATTTCCCCTAATCGTATTTTTTAGCATATTATTAAAAGTACTATTGAAGTTAAATCAACGAAAACGAATGCTCAATCAGTAAACATATTTACAATGTATAAATATATGCTAACTTGATGAATAATTGAAAAATAATAATTCTATCGAACAAGGGAATAAACAATGGATGACATCTTAACAGTTGAACAAACAGCAGAGTTTTTAGGCATTACAGACGTACGGGTAAAACGACTTGTTCGTGAAAGTTTATTAAATAACGTAAGCGATGATGCTGAAAACCCTCAATTTAAAGCCGATGAAGTGAAACGATATAAAGAATTAGCAGATCGCATTGGTGGGATATAACCTGAATAAACCGCCCTCCTCCCTACCATAGATAATAGTAGTTAAAGCTATTACTATGGTCGGTTTTACCTCTTTACTACGTTGAATTTCCCCTACAATACATTTAGAGCTAATTCCAAAGCGCAATCCCCTAAGCATATAATTTAATAGTACTAGTCAGCCAAAATAGAACATTGGTTGCCAAATCACTTAAGCTAAGTAGGGGTAGTGTTAACTACTAGGTATCGAACTATTTATCTCAAGGTTTATCAGGCCTTGAAGATAAACCTCGTCTTGGAAGGAAAGCCCAACTACCACCTCAACAAACTAAACAGCTCGCCAGCTATATTGAGCATCAAGCAAAATCAGACGTTGGTGGTCGATTAACTGGCCACGACATTAAAGACTATATATCAACTCATTTTGGCGTCGATTACCACCTCAATCACGTATACAAGCGACTTTAAAAGATAGGCTTCAGTTGGATCACAAGTCGTTCAAAACACCCAAAACAATCACAAAAGCGCAAGACGAGTTTAAAAAAATTGAACATACAATGATCCAAACGATCCCTGGTACAGTGTCTTTGTCACAAGTGGATATTTGGTTTCAAGATGAGGGTCGTTTTGGTCAACAAAACACAACATCAAGAATTTGGGTAAAAACGGGGACTCGCCCAAGAGCTGTCCAACAACAGCAGTTTGAGTATGCCTATATGTATGGAGCTGTCTGCCCAGCGACAGGCGAAACAGAAGCGATCATTACACCGTTAGTTTCTAAAGAAATGATGATCCAACACTTATCGCAGATATCAGAAAAAACAGAAGCTGGCCGATATGCCGTCCTCATTATGGATGGTGCAGGCTGGCACACTGATGATATTGCTTTTGAGTTTGATAACCGCTCAACCATCAAACTCCCTCCCTATTCCCCCGAGTTAAATCCGATAGAACAAGTCTGGCAGTGGCTACGCCAACATCATTTAGCGAATCGTTGCTTTAAGAATTATGAAGACATCGTAGAGCAATGCACTCAAGCTTGGTTCAGTTTTATAAAATACAAAGAGACAGTTAAACCTTATGCTCTAGAGACTGAGCAACTTTTAATGCGGATTGGTATAAGTTGGGGAAAACCCACGCGGTCACGTTAATGACAACGCACACCTTTAACAGGATTGCACTGTGCAGTCCCTTGGACTAGGTTCAAGGAAACAAGCTGTGCCTATGTTGATCCGCGAGCGATGATCGTTGCCTCGGCGCTAAATCGTTTCACTACACAGTGATGAGGCTTATCGTCACGCGAAAATAACTAAACATCAGAAAACAAAAAAGCCGCTGCATTTCTGCAGCGGCTTTCTCTAAATAGGTGTCTAGCAATGTCCTACTCTCACATGGGGAAACCCCACACTACCATCGGCGCTAAATCGTTTCACTACTGAGTTCGGAATGGGATCAGGTGGGACCAATTTGCTATGGTTACTAGACTAATTTTTACTTATCGTGGAGTATTCTCAACACAATAAATCAAATAGGTGATTGGCAATGTCCTACTCTCACATGGGGAAACCCCACACTACCATCGGCGCTAAATCGTTTCACTACTGAGTTCGGAATGGGATCAGGTGGGACCAATTTGCTATGGTTACCAATCTAATTTTTTGCTCAGATGACTTATGTCACCTCAACTTGGAAAGCTGTTTTCAATTTCTTTACACAACAAGTATCG